>NZ_KE387237.1:0-110208 GCF_000430765.1 Peribacillus kribbensis DSM 17871
AATGGGCCTATAGCTCAGCTGGTTAGAGCGCACGCCTGATAAGCGTGAGGTCGATGGTTCGAGTCCATTTAGGCCCACCATTCCGCAGTAGCTCAGTGGTAGAGCATTCGGCTGTTAACCGAACGGTCGTAGGTTCGAGTCCTACCTGCGGAGCCATTTTTTTGTGGGGAAGTACTCAAGAGGCTGAAGAGGCGCCCCTGCTAAGGGTGTAGGTCGCGTAAGCGGCGCGAGGGTTCAAATCCCTCCTTCTCCGCCACGGCCCCTTGGTCAAGCGGTTAAGACACCGCCCTTTCACGGCGGTAACACGGGTTCGAATCCCGTAGGGGTCATAAGAGAGACTGTGTACAATATGTACACAGTCTTTTTTTATTTGTGTTCTTTAGATTCTTCCATTCTCTTATTGACTGATTCTCCAAAGCGATGGATCCGCTATCTTCTCATATTCTCCATCTATTTATCACTTCTATTCCCGGCAGCTAGAAAACAGAATTCCAACGCAGATTTCCCTAACTCAATACCCGCCTTATTATACGCTCACTTCCATTAATAATAACTATATAATCCCGCAGCTGCCGATCTCCCAAAATTTTAGAGCACAGAAGACTAAAAGTTATATAAAAATACTTTTTTGTAATTCAGTCAGGTTTAATGAAGAACAAACAGGGTAAATAAGTTATGTTCTTATGTTTGAAAACCGCTTGGAATATTCCATTATTATCCTGATCTATAATAAAATTGAAATTCCCCTAAGCAGTGAAACCCCTTTCATTCGAATTCAATGGGTATTTTTAACTATCTTCAGAAAAGATAAAGGATTTTGAATATAAATCTAGAATAAAGTAATATTTATATCAGAAGAATTTAGATATAGTGAATTGTTATTCATTAAATAGTAAAATTCTTGAATGTCACGTTCTTTATGTAATGGTGATCTCCCTTACATAAAATCTTGGAATGTTTAAAGAGTCATCTCAGTCAAAATTCTTGATAAGGGAGTGGAGTTGAGTGTCTGTCAGTGCACCTTTGGATTATAGCCTTCATTTGTTTCATGAAGGGAATTTGTTTGAAGCATATAAATTGTTTGGTGCCCATCTATTCCATGAAAATGGGGCAGTAAAAACCAGATTCTGCGTCTGGGCTCCTCACGCAAAAATGGTCAGGATTTCCGGTCAATTTAATTCTTGGAATGGACATGGATTTGAAATGGAACGTGTTAATGATGAGGGAGTCTGGGTAAAGGTAATAGAGGAAAACCTAAGCGGCCAGATGTATAAATATGAAATTGAAACGCATGAGGGAAGTATCTTTTTAAAGGCTGATCCATATGCATTTCAATCTGAATTGAGACCAGGCACGGCTTCCATTGTGAGAGATTTATCCGGCTATCAATGGGAGGACGGAAGCTGGCAGAAAAAGAGAGCCAGGAACACTTCATTTAATAAGCCTGTTTTCATTTATGAAATGCATTTTGGCAGCTGGAAAAGAAAAGAGGACGGCTCTTTTTTCAGCTATGTTGAAATGGCTGAAGAATTAATTCCTTATTTAAAGGAGCATGGCTTTACGCATGTGGAGCTTCTTCCGATGGTCGAGCACCCTTTTGATGGCTCATGGGGCTATCAAGGGACGGGGTATTACTCAGCTACCAGCAGATATGGCAGTCCTCAGGATTTTATGTATTTCATCGATCACTGCCACCAGAATGACATTGGAGTGGTCCTTGACTGGGTTCCAGGCCATTTTGTTAAGGATGCCCATGGCTTGTATCATTTCGATGGACAGCCGCTGTATGAGTATCCGACCGAAAAGCATAGGGAAAATAAAGTGTGGGGGACGGCAAATTTTGACCTCGGGAAAAATGAAATCCATAGTTTCTTGATATCTAACGCCCACTTTTGGATGGAGTATTTCCATATCGATGGCTTTAGAATGGATGCCGTGGCGAATATCATTTATTGGCCAGGCGGCTCCGAAAAAGAAACAAATGAATATGGGGTTCATTTTTTGAGAAAGTTAAACAGTTTTGTTCATGAGCTGGATCCCAATTTCCTGATGATTGCCGAGGACTCTTCCGATTACCCTCAAGTAACGGCACCTGCTGCATATGGCGGCCTTGGATTTTCCTATAAGTGGAATATGGGTTGGATGAATGACATGCTGCTTTATATGAAATCAGCCCCTGAACAAAGGCCAGACCTGCACGGCAAAGTAACATTTTCCATCATGTATGCTTTTTCTGAACAGTTTCTGCTGCCTTTTTCCCACGATGAAGTCGTACATGGCAAAAAGTCTCTGCTTGATAAAATGCCAGGATCATATGAGGAAAAATTTGCGCAGCTGAGATTGTTATATGGATTCATGTTCGCACATCCAGGAAAGAAATTGTTGTTCATGGGAGGAGAGTTTGGACATTTCTCCGAATGGGACGTATGGAAGCAGCTGGATTGGGTTTTATTCGATTATGACATGCATGTACGCATGGATGCATACGTTAAAGAGTTAGCCGCTTTTTACAAAAGGCAGAAGGCTCTCTACGAACTGGATTTTGTATCAGAAGGATTTGAATGGATCGATGCTAATAATACCAGGCAGTCCATATTTTCGTTTATCAGGAAAGCTGAGTCCGAGGATGAATCTTTAATAGTTGTCTGCAATTTCTCGAGAACATCCTATGAGAACTATTTAATTGGAGTCCCTGGTGCAGGGGAGTATAGGGAAGTTTTTAACAGTGACGACCAAATGTATGGCGGTAGTCATTTTATAAATAAAAAGAAGGTCACAGCAGAAAAAGGAATCTATCACGGCAAGCCGTACAGCATTGATGTGTGCATTCCTGGGTTTGGTATTACGATTTTTAAAAAGATAAAGAAAAGAAAGGGGAAAAATACAGATGGTGAGAAAAAAGTGCGTAGCAATGCTTCTAGCAGGAGGCCAAGGAAGCAGGCTGAATGAACTGACACAGAATATAGCAAAGCCAGCAGTCCCCTTTGGAGGAAAGTACAGGATTATTGACTTTACTTTGAGCAATTGTACAAACTCTGGGATTGATACGGTAGGAGTTCTAACACAGTACCAGCCTCTTGTTCTAAATAACTATATTGGAATAGGAAGTGCCTGGGATTTGGACCGGAAGAATGGAGGAGTCACTGTTCTGCCTCCATATGCTGAAACTAAAGAGGTCAAGTGGTATACAGGAACTGCAAGCGCTATTTATCAAAACATTAATTATATTGACCGTTATAATCCAGAATATGTACTGGTCTTATCAGGTGATCATATTTACAAAATGGATTATTCCAAAATGATTGATTATCATGAGGAAAAGGGATCGGATGTCACTATTTCGGTTATTGAGGTACCATGGGATGAAGCGAGCCGCTTTGGTATCATGAACACCAATTCTGAACTTGAAATTACAGATTTTGAGGAAAAGCCTAAGAATCCCCGCAACAACCTGGCATCCATGGGCATCTATATTTTCTCCTGGAGCGTGCTTAGGGAAGCACTGATCAAGGATGGAGAAAATCCGGATTCAACACGGGATTTCGGAAAGGATATCATCCCTATGATGCTGAGGGAAAAGAGGAAGGTTAACGCATATCCCTTCAAGGGCTACTGGAAGGATGTCGGAACCATCAAAAGCTTATGGGAAGCGAATATGGATCTTTTGGACGAGACCAGTTCACTTGATTTGTTCGACCATTCATGGAGGATTTACTCTATAAATCCTAATCAGCCGCCTCAGTTTGTTGCCAGCGATGCGGAAGTGAAGGATTCCCTGATTAATGAAGGGTGCTTTGTGGAGGGGTGCGTGGAAAAATCTGTCTTGTTCCAAGGAGTAACCATCCATAAAGATGCCAAAGTATGCGAGGCTGTAGTCATGCCTGGAGCAGTGATCGGAGAAGGTGCTTATATTGAACGGGCCATTGTTCCGACAGGTCTTAGGGTACCTGAGAACATGGTAATATGCCCAGAAGGCGGACGTGAGGATATTATTCTTGTGACCGAAACTATGATAAAGGAACGGTCGATGGCTAAGTAAGCAGGAAGATCATATGGAGGGAGAATTTCTATGAACAAGAATATTTTAGGTGTAATTGATGCGACCACCTATTTAGATCCGCTGAAAGAGCTTACTGAACAACGTGTGCTTGCCGCACTGCCCTTTGGAGGGAGATACCGGCTGATCGATTTTGTCCTTTCAAGCATGGTGAATTCTGGGATAACCAGTGTTGGTGTTTTTCCGAAATATCATTACCGTTCGTTAATGGATCATTTGGAGTCCGGGAAGAACTGGGATTTAAATAGGAAGAGGGACGGATTATTCTTCTTTCCCGCCCCTAATTTGGATATTCCTTTTCAGCATATAGGATCCTTCCAATGCTTTTCCTATCATTTGGACTACTTTAGGAGGAGCAGTCAGGATTATGCTGTGGTCTCGAATTGTTATACCATTCTTAATATAGATTTCTGCGAGATTTTGGATAAGCATATTGAAAATGGCTGCGATATAACGCAGGTGGTCCATAAAGGGAAGCCTTTGGAGGTCTATCTGTTAAAGCGCGAACTATTAATAGATTTAATTGTCCAGCGGGACATTACTGGCTATCAATGCCTTTATGATGCTTTGGAAGATCCTCATATTCCTTACCAGGTGTGCAATTATGAATATGAAGATTATTGCGTCATGATCGATTCGATCCAGTCTTATTATGAAACAAACCTGGAATTACTAAACCCCTTCAATTGGAAGAAGCTGTTTAAAGAGAGCCAGCCTATTTTTACAAAGGTCAAGGATGAGCCTCCTACAAAGTATACAAGGAATTCTCTGGTGAAGAATTCTATGGTGGCTAATGGGTGTATCATTAATGGCCATGTCGAAAACAGCATCATTTCCCGAGCTGTTAAAATTGGAAAAGGTTCAGTGGTCAAGAATTGTGTAATCATGCAAAAAAGCAACATTGGTGAAAATTGTGTGCTTGAATCCGTCATACTGGATAAGGATGTACGGATTGAAGATGGCGTGGAGCTGCGGGGAACCGCAGATCACCCTATTGTTATAAAAAAAGGAACTGTTCAAGGAGTGCTGATGGGCTGATGGAAATACTCTTTGCTGTCTCGGAATGTGTACCCTTTGTTAAATCAGGAGGTTTAGCAGATGTGGCAGGATCCCTTCCAAAAGAGCTTAATAAAAACAAGGATACTGTGAGGGTAATCATGCCCAAGTACAGCAGCATAGCAGAGGAATATACAGAAAAAATGTCCAAGATAGCGGAGTTTTATGTCCGTGTAGGTTGGAGAAAGCAATATTGCGGCCTCTTTCTTCTGGAACATGAGGGTGTGCAGTATTATTTTGTAGACAATGAATATTATTTTAAACGGGACGGCTTGATTTATGGTCATTATGATGATGGAGAACGTTTTGCTTATTTCAATAAGGCTGTTTTGGAATGTTTGGAGCATCTTCCGGCGATGCCGGAAGTCATCCATTGTCATGATTGGCATACTGGCTTAATTCCATTTCTATATAAAGTTGATTATCAGTACAGGCCGGGCTATGAATTCGTTAAGACAGTCTTTACGATCCATAATCTGCAATTCCAAGGGATATTCCCGCATGAAATTTTAGGGGAACTCCTTGGAATGGATGATTATCATTTCAGGCAGGATACGATTGAATTTCATGGAAATGTAAGCTTTATGAAAGCAGGCATTTCTGCTTCCGATTTTATAACGACGGTAAGTCCCACATATAAAGATGAAATTCAATCCGAGTATTATGGCGAGCGGCTGGATGGATTGCTAAGAAGCAGGAATTCAAGCCTGGCCGGAATTCTGAACGGAATCGATTATGAGTTTTACAATCCGGAAGATGACAAGTTTATAGCAGAGCCGTATAGTGCCTCTTCGATCCAGCATAAGGTAAAGAATAAACTTGCCCTTCAGGAACGGTTTGGTCTTCCGCAGCGGGAAGATGTGCCCCTTCTTGCAATGGTGACAAGACTTACAAAACAAAAAGGGCTAGATCTCGTAAAAACTGTTTTTCAGGAAATCATCAGCCACGATGTACAGGTTGTAGTGCTCGGAACCGGCGAGCCGGAGTTTTCCGATTTTTTCAAGACAATGGAGTGGCATCATCCAGACAAGGTTAAGGCAGCAATAGGCTTCAACGAAAGCCTTGCGCACCAGATTTATGCTGGTGCCGACCTCTTTTTGATGCCATCCCAGTTTGAGCCATGCGGGCTGGGACAGCTGATAGCCATGAGATATGGTGCCATACCGGTTGTTAGAGAAACAGGCGGCTTAAATGATACGGTAGATTCATACAATGAATTTGAAGGAAAAGGAAATGGATTCTCCTTTACCAACTTCAATGCCCATGACATGCTTTATACCATTGAGCGGGCTTTATCTTTTTACAGCCAAAAGGAGGTATGGAAGTCCATTGTCCGTGAGGCGATGAATGAGGATTATAGCTGGGCTCAGTCCGCAGCTCAGTATCATACTCTTTATGAGGAGCTGGTCAGTGAAAGTGGAAGCCATGTTTTCCAGTAAGGAAGAATTTAAAGAGACTTTTCTCAGAAGACTTGAGATGACTTATGGCAAAAGCTTTGACCAAATATCAAGGAAGGATCAGTTCTATATTCTCGGCCAAATGGTCAAAGAATATATCAGCAAGGACTGGATTGCCTCGATAGAAAAAACAAGGGCGTCAAAGACAAAACAAATCTATTATTTATCCATTGAATTCCTGCCGGGAAGATTCCTTGGCAGCAATGTACTGAATCTTGGTATCATGGATGTCCTGAGTGAGGGGCTGAAGGATCTCGGCATTGACCTTTCCGAAATTGAAGATGCGGAAGCGGATGCGGGACTTGGCAATGGAGGTCTGGGCAGGCTTGCAGCCTGCTTTCTTGATTCACTGGCCTCCTTATCCCTGCCAGGCCATGGATGCGGCATCCGATACAAGCATGGGCTTTTTGAACAGAAGATTATCGACGGGTACCAAGTAGAATATCCCGAGCATTGGCTGCATGGGTTTGTGTGGGAAGTGAAAAAACCCAATCTTGCCGTAGAAGTTCCGTTTTGGGGAAAGGTAGAATCCTATACGGAAGACGGAAAGCTGAAATTCCGGCATGTTGATGCAGTAAAGGTGCTTGCTGTACCTTATGATGTCCCGGTAGTCGGGTATCAAAATAAAATAGTCAACTCTCTCCGGTTATGGAGTGCTGAGCCGACTATCTATCCAGGGCTAGAGGATGTAGCGAGGTATAAGAGAGAAACAGAAGCAGTAACAGAGTTCTTATATCCAAATGATACTCATGACGAAGGGAAGATCCTGAGGCTTAAGCAGCAGTACTTCCTTGTATCCGCAACTCTTCGGTCGATCATTCGTTCTTTCCGGAAAAAGTATATAGATATCGAACTATTTCCAGAAAAGGTAGGGCTGCATATTAATGACACCCATCCAGTCCTGGCCATCCCGGAATTGATGAGGATATTGATAGATGAAGAAGGTCTTTCATGGGAAAAGGCATGGAGCATCACAACCAATACTATATCGTATACCAATCATACCACCCTCTCGGAGGCGCTGGAAAGATGGCCGATACGGATCATGGAGCCTCTCCTTCCACGAATCTTTATGATTATCCACGAAATTAATGAAAGATTTTGCGAAGAACTGTGGGATGCCTATCCGGGGAGCTGGGGCTTGATTGAAAGCATGGCCGTCATCGCCCATGGAGAAGTAAAGATGGCTCACCTTGCCATTGCCGGGAGCTTTAGCATAAACGGTGTAGCAAAGCTGCATACAGAGATCCTGAAGCATAGAGAAATGAGAAACTTTTATCAATTCTATCCCCACAAATTCAACAATAAAACAAATGGAATCACCCATAGAAGATGGCTGCTAAAAGCCAATCCTGAATTGTCAGCTCTGATTTCAGAAGCAATCGGAGACGGCTGGATCAAACATCCGGAACAGCTGGAGAATCTTAAGGGATTTTCCTCCGATCAAACATTCCTCGAAAAGTTAATCAGTATAAAGAGGAAAAAGAAAGAGCAGCTTGCATCCAGAATGCTGAAGAACGCAGGAATTCAGGTGGATCCTCATTCCATTTTTGATATTCAAGTCAAGCGTCTTCATGCATATAAAAGGCAGCTTCTAAATGTTTTTCATATTATGTATCTTTACAACCGCATGAAAGAAGACAAATATTTTAAGCCTTATCCAAGGACCTTCGTTTTTGGGGCAAAAGCATCCCCAGGCTATTATTATGCCAAGAAGGTAATTAAACTGATTAATTCTCTCGCAGAAAAAGTCAATTCAGATCCGGAAGTTAATCCTTATATCAAGGTTGTATTCCTGGAGAATTATAATGTCTCATTAGCAGAGGAGATTTTTCCGGCTGCCGAGATAAGTGAGCAGATTTCTACAGCCAGCAAGGAGGCTTCTGGAACAGGGAATATGAAGTTTATGATCAATGGAGCTGTGACGATCGGAACCCTTGACGGTGCCAATGTAGAAATGGCTGAGAGGCTTGGTCAGGATAATATTTTTATTTTTGGTCTGCGTTCTGAAGAAGTATTGAACTACCAGTCGAGCGGCGGTTATCGTCCCTATGATTATTACCATGCTGACGACCGTATTCATCTCATATGCAGCCAGCTGATCAATGGTTTTTTTCCAGATGCGGAAGAATTCGAACCTATCTACGATTCCCTCCTTGCTGAAAATGATCAATATTTTGTTCTGCGTGATTTTTCTTCCTATATTGAGAGACAAAAGGACGTATCAGATGCTTACCAGGATCAGCTTTCTTGGACTAAGAAAAGCCTGATGAATATTGCGATGGCAGGTTTCTTTTCCAGTGACCGGACAATCCAGGAATATGCTGATGGGATCTGGAAAATCCAGCCGATTTAAACTGAAAGCAAACAGGCTGACCCTTAGGGTCAGCCTGTTTGCTATTTATTTGATTTGTCTTTTGATGACTTTCCGGATTCCTCAAGATAGCTGTCACGAAGATGATAAGGTATATCTCCAATATTTGAATCAAGCCCCTCTTCATCCAGCTCTCTTTCAAACTTGGAATTTTCCTTTGAAGGAATGGATCTGACATTAGATTCATCGATATCATTGCCTGCAAAATTCTCATATTCCTCTGGGAATCCTTCAGTGTCATCCTTCTCTTTATCCATGCTGTTATAGTCTTTGAATTTCTCGTAATAGTCGGAAGGTGTTTCTGAAGTTCCGTATCGTGCTACATCCTCAAAGCTGTCGATTTCATCATTGATGATGTGATTATCCCTTAGACGCTGAAAAGAATCACGATGAGAGGGCTCGAGAACATCTTCCTCTACTGGGCGGTAATTGGAGATATTCTGCTCTGAAGCATGGTCTATACAGTATAGAGCAGAAGGGAGTGCTTCCAGTCTTTCATACGGAATCTCTCTGCCGCATGCCAGGCATTTTCCATAATTTCCGTCTTCCATGGCCTGAAGGGCGTCCTTTACTTTTTGTAATTCATTGGAGTTATGATCTTCAAGAGCAATGTCCTTTTCCTTTTCAAAAAGCTCTGTTCCTAGGTCCCCCGGATGATTATCGAGGCTTGAGATTTCTCCTACTGAATCGGTAATGCTGTCATCACTGGGATCCTGCATATTCACCTGGGTTTCCAAGTCTTCCTTCATAGAAAGCAATTGTTCTTTTAAGGATTCCATTTGTTTTTCATCTAACATGTCCAAGTCACTTCCTCATTGCTGATTTATTATATCCTTTACTGCATTCGTATTTTAGAATGATTGGGTATATCTTTACTTACCCGAATAGAGGAAGATAAAAACTAGAATAGGGCATCAGGGCAAATATGGAAGGAAAAGAAAAAAGGTGTTCAGAACGAGAAATTCTGAACACCTTTTATTTGTTTAGATAAAATAGTTGATAAACAGCCCGATGGATAGTAAGAATCCGAAAATGGTGTTGGTCTGGGCCGTTGCCTTCATGGCAGGCATCATTTGCAGAGGCTGTGTTTTTCCGACAAAGCCCTTTGTTGCTTTCACTGCTTTTGGAATACTTAACAAAACAAGCAGAAGCCATGGTGAAGCATTATCTGAAAGTATCAGGGAAATGATCCAGATATAAGACACGGCCATAGAACTTCCCAGGATAATGATGGCGTTTTTCCGTCCAGCCAGGATGGCTAGTGTCTTTCTTCCGTTTTCCTTATCTCCCTCAAGATCGCGGATATTATTGGCTAGATTAATTGCTCCTACCAGAAGGGCAACTGGAATTGAAACAAGAACAGAATTTGCGGATACATATCCTGCCTGGATAAAGAAAGCGATTAGGATCACAAAGACTCCCATGAATAATCCGGCAAAAATTTCCCCAAAAGGTGTATAGGCAATCGGGAATGGTCCGCCGGTATATAAATAACCTACTGACATACAGATAAGCCCTATAAGGGCAAGCCACCAGCTTGAATGGCTGCAGATGTATATGCCGAGTAAAATGGACAATCCGTAAAGTGTCAGTGCTATAGTCAATACCGTCTGAGGTGAAACTCCTTCGCGGACGATTGCCCCGCCTATTCCAATGGAATTTTCATTATCCAGTCCGCGCTTATAATCATAATACTCATTAAACATATTTGTCGCCATCTGGATAAAAAGGGTCGCTACCATCATGCAGATGAAAACCGCTGCATGGAAATGGGCTTTTTCATTCAGAGCTAGCGCAGTCCCAACCAATACGGGGACAAACCCGGCAGTCAGGGTATGCGGACGGGTTAGCTGCCACCACACTCTCCAATTGTTTTTATCTTTGACAAGCGGCTTTGGCTGCGTATTTAAATGTGTATGCATTTCTAATCTCCTCTACCAGCAGATGGGGCATCTGCTTGCTTGTATTCCTATTATAAAGTGTATACTACTGCCTTATAATATATTTAATTTTAACACAAAATAAGTGTAGAAAAAGGAGGGGGCACTGTCAATGTATTTTTTTGCCCTGCTTTCACATGATAGGAAATAGATTCGCTATATAATAAGGAAAATAGGCGCTCTCTGCCTAAGGATTTCAGAGGGGCTGGAATAATTGACATCCCTCTTCATTGAGGTGTATCTTTAAATAGGTTTATAAAGGACAGTTAGTATAAGTCAGGGGGGAAACACCATTGATTACTGCCCAACATATGCATATCATGGAAAGCCTGCAGAAAGCAAAGGCTGAGGCTTCTAAAACGAAAAACAGTGTATTATTCAGCGAAGTTCATACCATTAATATGCTGGACCCCCTTTCGTTTTATAAAGCAGGCAGAAAAGACTACAAGGGCGAAAACTTTTTCTGGCGGGATGCAAGAAACGGAACGATTCTTGCCGGAATCGGTAAATTGGATGCGTTACACACATCATCCGGAAACAGGTACCAGGAGATTGAAAGAAAGTGGAAGAGCCTGACTGACAGTGCTTTAGTGGTCAGGGAAACACATATTGCTGCGACAGGCCCCTTATTATTCGGCGGCTTTTCTTTTGATTCGGAAAAAGAAAATTATACATTATGGGACCAGTTTGGCGACCATTTATTTTATATACCAAAATACCTGCTGACAATCCAGGAGGGACAGGCTTACCTTACTGCCAATTTGCTGGTTGACGGCACGGCAGATCCTGCTGCTGAATGGGAGGAGAGAAATCGGGAGCTAGAGTCCATTATGGAAGCGGCTAAAAATGAAAAGCTGATTCTGGATGCAAATCCTTTAGTAGAGCAGACAGCAATCTATCCTGCTGAATGGAAACAGGCAGTCCAAAATGTGGTGGATCAAATCAGGACTACAGAGCTCGAAAAAGTAGTACTAGCCAGGGAAACCCGGATGAAATTCCAGAATGAAATACAGCCGGAAGCTGTCCTGAAGAGGCTGATGGATGAACAGGCCACGAGTTTTATATTCTGTTTGGAATCAGGAAGCGACTTTTTCATCGGAGCATCTCCTGAACAATTGATTAAAAAAGATGGAAATCAAATCTACTCAGCATGCCTGGCCGGTTCCATTGCGAGAGGGAAAACCTCCGAGGAAGATGAGGCGCTGGGCAGCGAGCTCCTGGATGATTCTAAAAATCGGAATGAACATGAGTATGTGGTCTCCACTATCAGAAATGCGCTGGAGCCAGTAAGTATGGAGCTGGATATACCTTCATCGCCGGTACTGATGAAAACAAAGCATATTCAGCACCTATTCACTCCGGTTGAAGGAGTATGCAAGCCGGCGGTTTCTGTTTTTGATTGTGTAGCACTGCTTCACCCGACTCCAGCTATGGGAGGGGTCCCTACTCAGCTCGCTTTAGAAAAAATTGAAGAGCTTGAGGCTATGGAGCGGGGATTTTATGCTTCACCGCTTGGCTGGTCAGATGGCTTCGGGAACGGGGAATTTGCCGTCGGGATCAGGTCTGCCCTTGTTCAGGGAAAGGAAGCGTCCCTATTCGCAGGATGCGGTGTCGTAGGGGAGTCTGTGCCTCAAAGTGAATTTATTGAAACGTCTATAAAATTTAAGCCCATGTTAAGTGCTTTAGGAGGAATGCTTGATGGCACATCGTGAAGCACTTAGTGCGTATACGGGAGCCGTTGTCGATGAGCTGGCTAAAGCAGGAGTAAAGAATGTCGTAGTAAGCCCGGGATCAAGGTCTACACCTCTTGCTTACATGCTGATGGAGCATGATGAAATACAAGTGCATCTTAATATAGATGAAAGGTCTGCCGGCTTCTTTGCTCTTGGTATGGCCAAGGCGCTTCAGGAACCTGTTGGGCTTCTTTGCACCTCTGGAACAGCTGCGGCAAACTATTATCCAGCGGTAGTGGAGGCAAAAATCTCCCGCATTCCACTCGTCGTAATGACTGCGGACAGGCCTCATGAATTGAGGGATGTAGGTGCACCTCAGGCTATCGATCAGATCCATTTGTATGGCAGGCATGTAAAATGGTTTGTTGAAATGGCGCTGCCTGAGGAGTCGGATGATATGATCCGCTATGCCCGTAATGTCTGTGCCAGGGCTGCAGCAACTGCCCTTCAGGCGCCGGCAGGGCCTGTGCACCTGAACTTTCCTTTCAGGGAGCCGCTGATTCCGCATATGGAGGACAAAAGATGGTTTAAAGGGAAGTCTGAATCTAAAAGTATAGGAATCCTTCAGGGAGAGCTGACACTTCCGGAATCTTTCTATCAGTCCTGCGCAGACAAAATGATGCAGGCAGAGCGGGGGCTCATTATATGCGGGCCGATGGATTCTCCATCCTTTAACTCTAAGGTCCTGTCATTGAGTAAAAAGACTGGATTCCCTGTATTAGCAGATCCGCTTTCCCAGTTAAGAAGTGACGGCAGCACCTCAGATGCAATCATCGATACCTATGACACGTTCCTTAGGTTTGAGGATGTTAAGAAAGCGCTGAAGCCTGACCTGATCCTCAGATTTGGTGCGATGCCCGTATCCAAGCCGCTGACCATTTATCTAAAAGACCAAGTGGATGCTGAGCTGCTGGTCATTGATGGCGGAGCAGGCTGGAGAGAGCCTGCTGGGATTGCAGATGATATGCTATATTGTGATGAAACGGTCTTTTGCAGGGAAATGATGAGCCTGGTTGACCGTAAGGAAGACCGTACCTGGCTTGATGAATGGAAGAAGATCAATGATCTCGCAAAATCAGGCCTCGGCCGCATCAGGGACTTTTCGGAAATGGACGAAGGCAAGCTCTTTGCAGTCCTTGCAGATCTTATGCCGCATAACTCCAGTCTGTTTGTTGGAAACAGCATGCCTGTAAGGGATCTGGATACTTTCTTCCTTTCGCCGGCCAATCATGTAAGAACATTTTGCAATAGAGGGGCTAATGGCATAGATGGTGTTGTATCCTCAGCTCTGGGTGTGAGCGCTGTTTTAGACCAAACCGTTCTGGTAATAGGGGATATCAGCTTTTTCCATGATATGAATGGGTTAATGGCAGCAAGGCTCCTTAAGCTGGATATGACCATTATTATTGTAAATAATGATGGAGGAGGCATCTTCTCGTTTCTTCCGCAATCTCAAGAAGAAAAACATTTTGAGGAGCTTTTTGGAACTCCTCATGGTTTAGAGTTTAAACAGGCGGTAAGCCTGTATGGCGGGGAATACTATGCTCCCCAGTCATGGGAAGAATTCTCTGATCGCTTTTCCTCTTCATTTGCCAAAAAAGGGCTCAAAGTGATTGAATTAAGAACAGAGCGATCTGAAAATGTCAGAAGGCATCGAGAATTGTGGAATGAAGTTTCCCGGGAAATTAGCAGCTCTTTCATTGAGGGACGGAAATGAGGATTTCTGCTGGTGGAATAAGCTACCACGTGGAAGTGAATGGGGCCGGTGAAGGACTGGTCCTGCTTCATGGCTTTACAGGCTCCTGTGATGACTGGGATTCTGTATCTCAATGGATTCAAGGAGACTTAAAAAAAATCAGTGTGGATATCATCGGCCACGGGAGAACAGAGGTACCTAAAGAGCCTGAACGCTACAGCATTCTTAAGGCTGCTGCCGATCTAAAGGAGATTCTCGACGCGCTTGATCTTCCCAAAGCGGTCTTTTTAGGATATTCCATGGGGGGAAGGCTTGCTTTGACGTTTGCTTCTGTCTATCCTGAAAGAGTAAAGGCATTGATTCTTGAAAGTGCTTCTCCAGGTTTAGAAACAGATGAGGAACGTACCCAGAGGAGGCATTCAGATCATCTGCTTGCAGAAAGAATCCTTAAAAGGGGAGTTCCTGAATTCGAGCGATATTGGAGCGGAATTCCTTTGTTCCAATCTCAGAGAGAGCTGCCTGCAGAAAAACGGGATGCCGTTAAAAAACAGCGCCTTAAGAACTCTGAACAAGGCCTCGCCAACAGTCTGACCGGCATGGGGACAGGATCTCAGCCTTCCTGGTGGGGAACGCTTGGGAAGCTGGAATTCCCGGTAATGCTGATCACAGGAGAATGGGACGATAAGTTCTGCAGGATTGCTGATAAGATGGCAGATTTGCTTGTGAACGCTGAATGGAAGATAATAGAGAAGGCAGGGCATGCAATTCATGTGGAACAGCCCGAAAAATTTGGTAAGATAGTAAGTGGCTTTTTGTCGAATCTTAAGTAGGAGGGAATAGTAAAATGGCACGTGAATGGATTACGGAACGTAATTATGAAGAAATTTTGTATCAGACTTATAATGGCATTGCAAAGATTTCAATTAACCGGCCGCATGTACATAATGCTTTTACACCAAAGACGGTTATGGAATTGATTGATGCGTTTGCATACGCAAGGGATGATTCGAATATTGGGGTTATTATCCTTACAGGAGAAGGCGGAAAGGCCTTCTGTTCAGGCGGGGACCAGAAAGTCCGCGGCCATGGCGGCTATGTAGGGGAAGATCAGATTCCAAGATTAAATGTACTTGATTTGCAGCGCCTGATCCGGGTCATCCCAAAACCGGTTATTGCAATGGTAGCAGGCTATGCTATCGGTGGAGGACATGTTCTCCATATCGTCTGCGATCTCACCATCGCGGCCGACAATGCAGTCTTCGGCCAGACAGGGCCTAAGGTAGGCAGCTTTGATGCAGGCTATGGCTCAGGCTACCTGGCACGCATCGTAGGCCACAAGAAGGCGAGAGAAATCTGGTTTTTATGCCGCCAGTACAATGCTCAGGATGCACTGGATATGGGCCTTGTAAATACGGTGGTTCCATTGGAACAGCTTGAAGATGAAACGGTACAATGGTGTGAAGAAATCCTTGAGAAGAGCCCTACGGCCATTCGTTTCCTAAAAGCTGCATTTAATGCGGATACTGACGGACTTGCAGGGATTCAGCAGTTTGCTGGAGATGCCACACTTTTATATTACACAACTGACGAGGCTAAAGAAGGAAGAGATGCGTTCAAAGAAAAGCGCAAGCCTGATTTCGGCCAATTCCCTCGTTTTCCTTGATGAATCTCAGCCTGGCGGTTTCCCGTCAGGCTGTTTTTATCGAGAACTAGAAGAAAAATGCCGGCAGGGTTAAAAACAAAGAGATATCATTTTAACACCGAAGCAAGCGGCATATCAGCTATTAGAAAAGGATATGATTTGATGCATCAGTCAGAAATGCCGAACTGGCTCGTCAAAAGGGCGGATTTATCCCCCGACAGAGTTGGGCTGGCGTATAAAGGAGAAACATTCACATTCGCTGAGATAAAGGAAGAAGCCGAAAAGTGGGCCGGCTCGTTTTATCAGTCCGGAATCCGAAGAGGAGATACAGTTGGTCTGCTCGTGGGGAATCACCCTAATTCGGTCTTTATGATTCATTCTTTATTTTTTCTAGGTGTCAAAGTGCTTATGCTGAACAGAAGGCTTACCGGGAGAGAGATGGAATTCCAGCTTACGGATTCAGACGCTTCTTTCCTCATACTCGAGGAAGCTTTTCAAGGAAAGCTAAGCCAAATGGAGCATCCATCCAGCCTGAAAGTGCTGATAGCAGATAGAATGAATCCGGAGAAAAGCAAGGATGCGCCTTTGCTGGAAGAATTCATAGAAAACGATATAGCCACAATCATGTATACCTCTGGGACGACTGGAAACCCCAAGGGAGTGCTTCAGACCTTCAGCAACCATTGGTGGAGCGCAATAGGCTCCGTCTTGAATTTAGGGCTGGGTGAGCAGGATTCCTGGCTGTGTTCGGTGCCGATATTCCATATCAGCGGTCTGTCCATTCTTATGAAGAGTGTGATTTATGGGATTACAGTGGTACTCCATGAATCTTTTGATGAAGAGGAGATAAACCGGGCAATTCTTGAGGAAGGAGTCACCACCATTTCTGTCGTAACGTCCATGCTGAACAGGCTGATCAAACAATTAGGAGACAGAAGGTATCCGGAATCCTTCAGGTGCATGCTGCTTGGAGGCGGGCCTGCTCCATTGCCTCTTCTTGAATCGTGCAGGGAACGGAATATTCCTGTTTATCAGACATATGGAATGACTGAGACTTCCTCACAGATCGTTACGCTTGCCCCTGAATACAGCATCCAGAAGCTTGGTTCTGCTGGAAAGCCATTATTCCCGGCCCGGCTCTTTATTGAAAAGGACGGGAAAGAGGCGCGGGCGAATGAGGCTGGTGAGATTGTTGTAAAGGGTCCTAATGTTGTATCAGGTTATTACAATCGTCCCCGGCAGTCTGCAGAGGCTTTCCGGGATGGCTGGTTTTATACCGGCGATATTGGAATGCTGGATGAGGAAGGTTTTTTATATGTGCTTGATCGCAGATCTGATTTAATCATTTCTGGAGGGGAAAATATTTACCCAGCCGAGATAGAATCTGTTCTATCCAGCCATCCCCTCATATTTGAGGCAGGAGCAGCGCCTCATCTCCATGAAAGATGGGGGCAGGTTCCATATGCATATGTGGTCCCAGCAGAAGGGGCTTCTTTGACAGAAAAAGAAATTCTGGAATTTTGCGGGGAGAATCTTGCTTCATATAAAATCCCGAAAAAGATTTATTTTGTTGATGAGCTTCCGCGAAATTCTTCAGGAAAGCTGATGAGAAGAGAATTGAACAGTTTGATAAAGCATTGAGAAAGCTGCCTTGGCATTCTGCGTGATGTTTGCTGAGGCAGTTTTTTTAAAAGGATATCGAACAGGAACTAAAGACTAAATTTTCAGAAAATGGGCTCTGTGCCGATTTTTTTTTTGCTTTTTTTGATTATAATATAAGAAAAGGCAATCGAAATAAGGAAGGCAGGTGGATCTATGGGAATTCAAGATAAACCGTATCTTATTGCTGAAATCTTATTTTTAAGAGGTTTGCCGCTGAATGTGATTAAAACCATTACAAGTCTTGCCGATGAGGAACTGCAAAGCATAAAAGAAAAGTTCATCTGTTCCTGAACGAACGAAAAAGAAAGCGCTTTATAAAATACTGGATTTTTATAACGTGTTAAGCAATGAGGCAACTCATTTAAAGCGCATATCAAAGTTCGTTCATATTCATCCGTAAGACAATCCCCGAAATTTAGGATATCCCATTCACATACCTACTCATAATCAATAAATAGAAAGCTCCTGCCGATTACTGGCAGGAGCTTTCTATTATTTATTTAATACAATCTTCAGTGTTTCAAGATTATGATTCATGATGCTGAAATAATCTTCTTTATTCTGTATATCCTTATCTGTGAGAACTGCTAGGTTGTGTAGGGTCAAAGGCTTTGCGCCGATTTCCTTCTGGATGGTGTCCGTTAGCTTGGAGCTTACATTCTGTTCAAAGAGAACATAGTTCAGCTTATGGTCACGGGCGGTCTTCACAAGGTTTTGCAGCTGTTTTTGGGAAGGCTCATCCGATGTGGAGAGGCCGGTTACACTTAATTGCTTGAGGCCATACCGGTATTCCCAGTAGCCATAAGCTGCATGGGAAACAATCATCTCTTTGCGTACTGAAGAGCCAATGACTGTTTTATAGTCCGTGTTCAGCTTATCCAATTTTTTCTCCAGCTCATTATAATTATTCTCGAAGTAGTCTTTCTGATCCGGTTTAATTTTAACCAGATTCTCTTTTATGGCAAATGCCATCTTTTTTGCCAGTATAGGATCAAGCCAGATATGCGGATCGACATCTCCATGATCATGGCCTTCATCTGTATCCTGGTTACTTACGCGGGGAAGTTTAAATTCCTCTCCAATGGGAGCCATTTGAACATGCTCACTTTTAAAGATATCATCCGCTTTTGTTACAAAGCCTTCAAGGTTATGTCCAATGTATAAAAATAAGTCTGAATCCGTCATGGAGATAATATCCTTTTGTGAGGGTTCAAAAGAATGTTCGTCCGTTCCCGGAGGATAAACAGAGTGAACCGTTACATATTTCCCGCCTATTTTTTCTGTAAAGTCCTGCAAGGCATATACGGTAGTATAAACTTTTATTTTTTTATTACCCTTTATGGTTTTGGGTTTTGTTTCATTTCCGCCGGAACAGCCTGCGAGCATCACAACGAAAGCAAGCATCAGGATTAGCAATAACCGTATCTTCAATTGTGTTTCCTCCTGTAGCATTAATCGGATTGATTACGATTTGAATTCAGAAAAAAATAATTCGAAATGATTCCGAATTGTACTAAATTATATTAACCAATCTCGGATAATATCGCAAGTAATTTTATTTTTTTGCATAAAGTCTAATTCTTGCTGCTGTGAACAAGGAGTGGAATAGAGCAGAGCAGCCTGCTTTCCGCGGGGGCAGTCGGTCAGCCTCCACCCTATATTCTCAGTATGATGCAGGAAGCCTCTTGTTACTCTTGTTTTCATTCTTTTTTTTCTGGAACCGGATCAAAGCCTCCCGGATGGAATGGATGGCATTTCAGGATACGCTTTATGGTTAAGTATCCTCCTTTTAAAGCACCGAATCTCTGGACAGCTTCAATACCGTAATGAGAGCAGGTGGGATAAAATCTGCAGGAAGGCGGCTTTAGCGGTGAAATAGCAAGCTGGTAGAAGCGAAAAAGGGCAAGTAAAAGTTTTTTCATTATTCAGGACTCCTCGAAAAAGTAATGGATATTATTCCGGTCGGTTTTATTATCTAAATGAATAAAAATGGATGCTAAAATCCATAAAAAGTTGTAAAATAGAATTCAGCCATAACAAAGGAGTGAATGAATGTGCCTTCAGTTGAAAGCTTTGAATTAGACCATAACGCTGTAAAAGCTCCATATGTACGTCATTGCGGACTACACAAGGTTGGGAGCGACGGCATTGTTAATAAATATGATATTAGATTCTGCCAGCCAAATAAGCAAGCGATGAAGCCTGATTCCATCCATACCCTGGAGCATCTTCTTGCCATTAACATCCGTAAGTATTCGGAGAAGTATGATCATTTTGATATCATTGACATCTCTCCAATGGGCTGCCAGACTGGTTATTATCTGGTTGTGAGCGGTGAACCTACAGTATCTGAAGTAATTGATGTACTCGAGGAAACAATGAAGGATGCTGTTCAGGTAACAGAAGTCCCTGCTGCTACTGAAAAGCAATGCGGGCAGGCGAAGCTTCATGATTTAGAGGGAGCCAAAAAGCTGATGAACTATTGGCTTTCACAGAGCAAGGAAGATCTTCACCAGGTCTTTGCTTAAAAAATTCATTTCAATGAATGAGACTGAAGGCATAGCGTGAAATTGGCTTGCCTTTGGTCTTTATTTTTGGCTGTTTTCGCAAACCGTTCCAGACAGGATCTGAAATGCATTCTTATTTTAAATAGTCATTTTCATCGACCAGCTTTATATGGCAGCTTAGATACCCTGTTATTAACTCTGTTACTGAATCAAAAAAAGTTTGGAGTAAGACTTCCAAACCTTCGTCTCTTATATCTTATTTTTGAAGCGGTTCATCGTCTGCGGTTGAGTTTTCGTCCTTCAGTATATTTGGATTGTTTTCAAGCGGGTCGACTGTATGCTTGACTGTATACGCCTTTGAGGTTGTTAGTACGGCGAGAAGCAGGACAGCCAGTATAATAATGACAGCAACCACCAGGATCACCTTCATAAGTATCACCTCACTAGGTTCCTTATATTTAAAGCTTGAGGGAGGGACGGGCCCTCCCGATATGTACTCATTAATATAGCAACTTGCTTAATGGACATTCCTTGATGGATAAGGAAGATGTTTTTCAAAGTTTTCCTGAGCAAACTTGCCTTTTAATGTTTCGATGATGTATAAGCCCATCAGGTCATTCAGCTCCTGATTGCCCATTTCATGAATAAGCCCTAAAATTTCTTCTCTGCTCAATTGCTCCAATACCGCAAAAGCAAGCATATCTATGTCTTCATCATTACCTGTAAGCTTTGATTTATAAAGTTCATAGAGTTCCTCAATTAGCTTCATTTGGATGTTCACCCCTTGCAATTAATGTTGTCTATTGGCTGGCAGCATTCGGAAACAGAGATTCCTTGGTCATTCTGAAAAAGAACTTCAGCATCCAATCATTCATTCTTGATTACCGCCTGTAAAAACTTCTATTGCTTCTATATTATCATGAAGCTGGAAATATGATAGATAAGATATTATTTTTATTACCCTGTTACATTTTGTTTAACCTAATTTTGCCCTAATAGCCAAAAAAGTTTCCTGTCAATTGGAGGAATGGCCAAGCAGGCTGATGGGAGAAACTATCTGAAATACCGAGGGAAAGGATGGATGTGAGTGACAGAAAGCAAAGAGTATTACGTTAATCTGCCGGATGGACACATTTCGCAGGACTCCAAAAGTTCTCCCTGGAATTTTAGGATCAAAGCGACCGATGAACAGGTAATGGAATTAAGAGACCGGATTGATAGAAGCCGGTCGGCTGATTCAGGGTCATTTTGGAGAGCGCATATCCCATTTATGGAATATCATGAGGATGAAGCCAACGATGAATATGATACAGCGTTAAAACAGGTATACCGCTTGATTCATCTGCTGGGTGATGCAGAAGCACAGGCTCATATCGAACAAATGGGAATTCTGACTGGAGAGCAATAGAAAAACATGCTTCGTGTAAGGGATTTTGTTAAGATAAATGAATAATCACAAAATCTAATAGCATGGAAGGTAAGCTCATGGTGCATTTTATGGATGTTAACGGCTGTACTGTTACTTTTTCTCAGGGTGACTTATCATTGAAGGCTGCTGCGGG
The DNA here is from genome assembly GCF_000430765.1 of Peribacillus kribbensis DSM 17871. Lineage (GTDB taxonomy): Bacteria > Bacillota > Bacilli > Bacillales > DSM-1321 > Paraperibacillus > Paraperibacillus kribbensis. The sequence goes on from NZ_KE387237.1 coordinate 21,687, forward strand.
CCATGTGCTGGCCCTTGCCCGGTATCAAAATCAATGGCTGCTGACACAGCATAAGGTACGCGGCCTTGAATTTCCGGGGGGCAAGGTAGAACAAGATGAAACATTGGAAGAGGCTGTCGCAAGAGAGGTTTATGAAGAAACCGGAAGCCGTGTGGAGCGCATGGAGTATCTGGGAGCATATACCGTTCAGTGTGAAGGGAAAGGGCCTTTTACAAAGGCTGCTTTTTTTGCGGGCACAGCCTCCATGGAAAAGAAGAACTCCTATTACGAAACTCTGGGTCCTCATCTGGTGGACAGGCTTCCGTCTGATTTGAGACATGCTGAAGAGTACAGTTTTATTATGAAAGATGAAATCGTGCCCATCTGTTTGAACATTATGAGGGAGAGAGGCTTATTAAAATAAAAAGGGGAAGCAAAAAAAGCTCCCCTATTCAATCATCCGATCAAGATTTAATAATCTTTTTTTCTAGATAATCTACCAGCTGGTACATGATGGTGGCTATAATTGCAATGATGAGAAGGCTCATTAGGACGAGCGTGAAGTTAAATACCTGAAAGCCGTAAATGATCAGATAGCCCAGCCCCTGCTGGGAGACAAGAAATTCCCCGACAATCACACCCACCCATGAAAGCCCGACATTCACCTTAAGAGTGGAGATAATGGCGGGAAAAGAAGCCGGGAGAACGGCTTCCTTAAAACAGACATATCTGGAAGCGCCAAAGGTCTCTAATACTTTCAGGTAGTTGGGATCGACTCCCCGAAATGATGTGTAAATCACAATGGTCGTAATGATGATAGAGATAACGGCGCCCATAGCGATGATTGAGCTGAATCCAGGGCCGAGTACCACTATTAAAATCGGTCCCAGCGCCACCTTTGGCATGGCATTCAGAATGACCAGGTATGGATCCAGAACACGTGAGGCCATCGGAAACCACCAAAGAAAGGCTGCGAGGAGCGTACCGCAAAGGGTTCCAAGAACAAACCCCAGGATTGTTTCATAGATGGTAAAGCCTGCATGGGAAAAGATCGAACCATCCTGGACTTTATGGAACAGCAGGCTGACGATTTTGGCAGGGGAGCTGAAAATTAGCGGATCAATCCACTCCTGCCTGCTTAAAAGCTCCCAAATGGAAAAGAATACAATAAAAATAAGTAATTGATAAAACAAGACGAGCCGTTTTTCTTTTTTTAATGTCTTTATATAGTCATTATAAGATTGTTCAATCTTCGGGGATGATTTTTTCAAGACTTTCAAGCTCCTTCCAAACCGTTTGAAATAGGGCCGAGTAATCTCTATGATTACGTGCATTGAAGGGAGTGAGCTTTCTCAGTTCTTTGGTGACCTCGACCGTTTTTACGATATGGCCCGGATTCGTCCCGAAGAGGTGGATGACATCACTCATGGCAATGGCCTCCCCGATATCATGTGTAACCAGGATTGCGGTTTTGCTGAAGGACTTCAGGGTACTCCAGACCAGGTCTTCGAGCTTTAGCTTTGTCTGGAAATCCAATGCGGAAAATGGCTCATCAAGCATTAAAATTTTGGGTTCGGCAGCTAAGGTCCTGACAAGGGCTGCGCGCTGCTTCATGCCTCCGGAAAGCTGTCTGGGATATTGGCTTTCTGTTCCTTCAAGCCCGATATCTTTAAGCAGCCGGGTGACTTTTTCCTTTGAATCAGGAGTCAGCCTGTTTAAGATTTTAAGCCCCAGAAGTATATTTTCTTCAATGGTTTTCCATGGAAACAAATAATCCTGCTGAAGCATATAGCCTATTACATGATCCCTTCCAGAAACCAGCGTTTTTCCTTCCAGCAGTATTTCTCCGTTTGTGGGCTTTAGAAGACCCGCTATGATGGAAAGGAGGGTCGACTTTCCACAGCCGCTGGGCCCGAGGAAGGAAACGAACTGACCTTCCTCGATTTCAAGCTGAATATCCTGTAAGGCTGTTTTAGACATCTTTTTTGTAAAATAAGTGTGGCTGATCTTTTGCACGCTAAGAAAGCTCATGGGTCAGCCTCCTTCAATTCTTTATGACGTTTTTGGCGATGCTTGTATTTACCAATTTGCCGTATTTAATTCTTTTTGGGAGTTCGCCCGCTTCGTTCATGACATCCTGAAGATTGTTCCATTCTTTTTCATCCAGGATTGGATTTTTTGCAAAGGATTCCTGGCTTTTATAACGGTCCACGACGGTTGTGATCAAGGATAGGTCTGTATCCGGGAAATATGGCTCGATTACTTTGGCTGTATCCTTCGAGCTGTGCGAGTAGACCCATTTTTGTGCTTTGTAGACCGCGCGGGTAAACTTTTCAATTGTATCCTTATCTTCCGTTAGAAAGCTCTTCTTGGTCATATAGCCTGTATAGGGAAGATGCCCTGATTCCGTTCCAAAGGAAGCGATGATATAGCCTTTCCCTTCTTTTTCAAACACACTGGCAGTGGGTTCAAACAGCTGTACATAATCACCGGTTCCGGAAGCGAAGGCAGTAGCGATATTGGCATAATCAATGTTTTGTATGAGCTTTAGGTCTTTGTGCGGGTCAATTCCGTGTTTCCTTAAGGCGAATTCTCCAGCCATCTGAGGCATACCGCCTTTTCGCTGCCCAAGGAAAGTACTTCCTTTTAGCTGGTTCCAGTCAAAACTGCTTATTTTCTTTCGTGATACAAGGAAGGTTCCATCCGTCTGGGTCAATTGGGCAAAATTGATGACAGGGTCCTTCGAGCCCTGTGCTTCTACGTAAATGGAGGTCTCGGAGCCTACAAGGGCAATATCAGCACCATTCGAGAGCAGGGCTGTCATGGTCTTATCGCCTCCTGGAGTTGTCTTTAGGTCGACCTCCAGCCCCTCCTCCTTAAAGAAGCCTTTTTCAAGGGCTACATATTGAGGGGCATAGAAAATGGAACGGGTTACCTCGGCAACGCGCACCTTCTTTACTTTTTCCTTGCCACAGGCAGCAAGGGGGATGATAAGCAGGGCAATAAGAAGCATGCATAGTGAAACTCTTATCTTTTTTTTCAAGGGGAATCCTCCTTTGTAAATCGTAATGATGGCTTAAAATGTTTAACATATGGTATGAAAGTTAAAAAAATGTGTGATAGCCTATGGCACCTTTTTCTGCCGTAAAATCAGCATTTTAATAAGGAAGTGAAATTGATGGAGGATGGCAGGATATTCAGCATGCAGCGGTTCCCTTCCCCGAATCCTAAGGTCCGCCTATTTTTGGTGACATATTGGTCACAGGGCCTCAGGGTAAAGGGGCTTTTAGCGGAGCCTAAGGAAACAGGGCCATTTGACGGATTCTTATATTTAAGGGGAGGCATTAAAAATGTAGGAAAGGTGCGGCCTGCACGGATCGCCCAGTTTGCATCTGAAGGGTTTGTGGTCTTTGCGCCCTTTTATAGAGGAAACCAGGGGGGAGAAGGCGATGAGGACTTTGCAGGAAACGACAGGTATGATGCAGTGGCTGCCTACAAACTTTTAGAAGGCCTGGAGAACGTGGTCACGGACAGGATCCATATCTTTGGCTTTTCTCGCGGGGGAGTCATGGCGCTTTTAACCGCTATTCTTTGTCCAGCGGCAGCGTCTGTGGCAGTTTGGGGGGGAGTAACAGATATGGTGCTCACTTACCACGAAAGAGTGGATCTCAGAAAAATGATGAAAAGAGTCATTGGCGGTACTCCGAATAAGTATCCGGAACGCTATAAATACAGGACCCCGCTATATCAGGCGGAAGACATTTTGTGCCCGGTACTCATCATTCACGGCCAGGAGGATTATAACGTGTCCATTGAGCATTCCTATCTTCTTGAGAAGAGGCTGAAGGAAGTAGGAAAGAGTGTAGAAACCTGGTATTTTTCAGGCTTCACACATTACTTCCCGCCCAAGGTGAATCAGAAAATTGTGGCTGACTTAACATCCTGGATGAAAAGGATCCCTGATAGATGATATGATGGATGCATAACGTTTAGGAGGGTCTATCATGGGCATGCCTTTAGAATTAAATACGATGATTGTTACTAAGGGAAGGGAACAAAGGGAGCAAAGCAACAATTCCTTCAAGCTTGAGAAAGAAGGGTACAGGCTCTATCCTTTGGACATTCCGATTGAAGTCAGAAAAACAAAAGAAGCGGATACAAGCGGCACGGCTGTTATTAAAAAACTGGAATGGGAAAATCAGAGTACAGTGATCACCTATGAGCTGGTTTCTCTAAATTCTACTAACTGATAAATCACCAAAAAGTCCTTCATCAGACGATGAAGGACTTTTCTCTTTTGAAATGATTCATCCAAACTATATGTGGAGCAGACGAGTTTATTGAAGAGGCCCTCCGAATAGTTCGATTTCTTTGGATACACTTGAAAACTTTTTAAAGTTTTCCTTGAATTTTTCTGCCAGTTCTCTTGCCTTCCGTTCATAAGCGGCTGGATCTGCCCATGTTTTGCTTGGCTGCAGCACTTCCTCCGGAACCCCTGGAACATGGACAGGGACTTCAAGTCCGAAGATTTTGTCTTTTGCGGTTGCCACACTGTTCAGCTCGCCTTCTAAGGCAGCCTGTACCATTGCACGAGTAAAGGCAAGGTTCATGCGGCTTCCTGTGCCATACTCTCCGCCGGTCCATCCTGTGTTGACAAGGAATACCCTAACGTTATGGTCATCTATTTTTTGTCCGAGCATTTCTGCATAACGCTGTGCAGGAAGCGGGAGGAATGGAGAGCCGAAGCAGGTTGAAAAAGTGGCTTGAGGTGACGTGATGCCTCTCTCTGTACCTGCAAGCTTGCTTGTATATCCGCTTAAGAAATGGTACATTGCCTGTTCCTTGGTTAATCTGCTTATGGGAGGCAGGACGCCGAATGCATCGGCAGTTAAGAAAATAATCGTAGTCGGATGGCCAGCAATACTTGGCAGAACAATGTTATCGATCGCATCGATAGGATAGGCGGCCCTTGTATTCTCAGTAAGGAAGGTATCATCATAATCAGCGCTCCTTGTTTCGCTGTCTACCATTACATTTTCTAGAACAGAGCCAAACCGGATGGCATCAAAAATCTGGGGTTCCTTCTCTCTGGTCAAATTCACGCATTTTGCATAGCAGCCTCCCTCTATGTTGAAGACTCCATCAGAAGACCATCCATGCTCATCATCTCCGATCAGCCTGCGGTTTGTATCTGCAGAAAGAGTCGTCTTCCCTGTACCGGAAAGACCGAAGAAAAGGGCTGTATCTCCCTCGCGTCCAACATTGGCAGAGCAGTGCATGGATAAAATGCCGGCTTCCGGAAGGAGAAAGTTCATGACGGAAAAGATCGACTTTTTCATTTCTCCGGCATATTCTGTGCCGCCGATTATTATTGTTCTTCTTTCAAATGATACCATTATGAAGGTCTCAGAACTTGTACCGTCCACTTCAGGGTCAGCCTTGAAATCCGGGGCGGAAAGAATCGTGAATTCTGCCTGGTGCTGGCCAAAGTCACTCTCTGACGGACGGATGAATAATTGGTGGGCAAATAAATTATGCCATGCATATTCATTGATTACCTGGATGGGCAGGCGGTGATTTTTATCTGCACCGGCAAATCCTTTAAAAACAAAGATTTCGTCTTTTGCCTTTAAATGATGGATGACCTTATCGTACAAATTATTGAAGATTTCTTGAGAAACCGGCTGATTCACGGATCCCCAATCAATCTTATCCTTTGTTGAATCTTCCTCTACGGTGTATTTATCCTTAGGTGAACGCCCCGTATATTTTCCTGTTTCCGCACGGACTGCCCCCGTTGAGGTGAGGATGCCTTCACCGCGGCTGACAACCTTCTCAACCAGCCGAGGAACAGATAGCTGCACAGAGACATTGTGTCCGTTCAATAATTCAGTCAGCCCATTTGTAACTCCCACAGTATTCATATCACGTACCATCCTTTTCAATAAGTAAGTTTCATGTAGAATTAGTATAACACATTGATTTAAATAGTACATAATAATAATGTGCAATTTTTGTAAATGGTAAAAAAGCCTATATCATTCTGATGGTTCAGCTGGAAAGATTCAAGGTTTTTTATTACCTTATTGTTTCCGCTTTATTAAAGTCAGGAAAAACGACTCATTTTTCCAGATGACATGTACAAAAAAGTACAGTCAATTTCCTTCTAAAATATTGACATGATTCGATATAATAAGGTATGATTCTACCTTGAACGGATTCTCTTATCCCGAGCTGGTGGAGGGACAGGCCCGATGAAGCCCAGCAACCTGCAGTTTTTTAAGAGTATTAAAAAACAATAGAGAAAATCGGCTGAAAAAGAGCTGATTTTTGAAGCAAAGGTGCTAACCTGATGCAAGGCTTTTGACCTTGACCGATAAGAGCGAAAGGCTGATTTCGACAAAAAACCTTTCCTCTATAAGAAGGAAGGTTTTTATTTTTGCCTGAACACAACCTGGCAGTATACATATGTTAGTGTAATGGGCGAAAGCAGGGCCTTTATCATCTTTTTTTGGAAACAATCTCGGAAACATAAGAAAAATTGGGAAAATTCCTTTAAATAAGTGCAAGAAATGATGGCTCCACTCTTAAGTGATCAGCCGAATTTTCATAGTCTGCGTTTTAGTCAGGTCTGCTGTTATGGCTGTCATGAGGCAGCCTGATGATTGGTAATCCTAGACTTACTGGCACATCCCGGCTTTTGATTCAGCCGGGGCCAGGATAAAATATGCATCTTTTAAGGAATACTACTTAAGGGAATGAGTTCCGTCTCAAAAAACAGGAGATGCTGAAAGGGATACTTCGGCAATTTCTATATCATTTATATGAGGAGGAAATAGGATGTCAAAAAAACGCCGGCTTTTTACTTCTGAGTCAGTGACTGAAGGACACCCGGATAAAATCTGTGACCAAATTTCAGATTCAATTCTGGATGCTATTTTAGAAAAGGATGCAAACGCCCGTGTTGCTTGTGAAACATCAGTAACAACTGGCCTTGTATTGGTAGCGGGAGAAATTACGACTTCCACATACGTGGATATTCCGAAAATTGTACGTGAAACGATTGCTAACATAGGATATACCCGCGCTAAGTATGGTTTCGACTCTGAAACTTGTGCGGTGCTTACTTCCATTGATGAGCAGTCAGCCGATATCGCCATGGGTGTCGATCAGGCGCTTGAAGCACGTGAAGGCCAAATGAGCGATGAGGAAATCGAAGCAATCGGAGCTGGAGACCAGGGATTAATGTTTGGTTATGCAAATAACGAAACAAAGGAATTAATGCCGCTTCCAATCTCTCTTGCACATAAACTGGCACGACGCCTGACTGAAGTTCGTAAAGAAGAAATCCTTCCTTACCTTCGTCCGGATGGAAAAACACAGGTTACGGTTGAATACGATGAGAATGATAAGCCTGTCCGCATCGATACCATTGTTATCTCTACCCAGCACCATCCAGAAGTAACGCTTGAGCAGATCCAGCGCAATCTGAAGGAATATGTAATCAACCCTGTTGTTCCTCAAGAACTGATTGATGAAGATACAAAATACTTCATCAATCCTACCGGCCGTTTTGTTATCGGCGGACCTCAAGGGGATGCAGGCTTAACCGGCCGCAAAATTATCGTAGATACTTACGGAGGCTATGCACGCCATGGCGGCGGCGCGTTCTCAGGTAAAGATCCTACAAAGGTTGACCGTTCTGCTGCGTATGCTGCACGTTATGTAGCTAAAAATCTTGTTGCTGCTGGACTTGCAGACAAGGTAGAAGTTCAGCTTGCTTATGCGATCGGTGTGGCTCAGCCAGTATCCATCTCTGTGGATACATTCGGCACAGGCAAGGTAAGTGAAGATCTTCTTGTTGATCTGGTCCGTTCTAACTTTGACCTTCGCCCGGCAGGAATCATCAACATGCTGAATCTTCGCCGCCCTATCTATAAGCAGACAGCTGCTTACGGTCATTTTGGACGCACAGACGTGGATCTTCCATGGGAGCGTACAGACAAAGCTGAAGCTCTGAAGGAACAAGCTTTACAAGCTTAATAAAGCTGGCCTTTTATCCTGGTAAAGGATATGAGGGGAAGTTACTGTCATCTTTAATAAAGAAACCCGTCAAATTATGGCGGGTTTCTTTATTATACTTTCGTTGATAGAACCTTTTTTGAGCGCACTCTCTTTTAACTAGTCTCAAACCGGGTTAGCGGAAAAAGTAGACTCAAGGCACGGACCGAGGGAGTAGAGAGGCAGACTCTTCCTATTTCAAGCGCACAGGCTGCAGATACACTGGGATATCGGTGTCTTAATCCTGACAGGAAGGACTTGTGAGAGATCCCTGGATGCTCGCCTCTGGTCTCACGCCTTTAACCCAAAGGGAATTTCTCATTTAAGCCAAGAAAGGAGCTCGTTACATAGAGAAATAAAGGGAGGATTTACCGTTAAGCCAGGAATGGAGCTCGTTACATAGGGAAATAAAGGGAAGTTTTACCGTTATGCAAAGAAAAATCCCCTATTTTTGAATCTTTGGAGTTAATAAGCGTAATATCTCCCTCTATTTAGGCTCTTTTTTATGAAAATTAAGAATTAAGGGGAATTTTTCCCTCTATTTCTCGTGTGGGCACATAAAAAAGATTCTAAAATTAAGACGGAGCAGCAGGAAGGGACCGTTCTCCGCTTTTCTGGTTGTCCAGCTGCGAACTGAGACCTTCGGTCATAAGCCGGACGTCATCAAAAGGCAAAAAGCGCCTTTCAATGCCGCCCGTCTTATGCCTGTCAGGTCTCTGCTTTTCAATAAGGTTTTGTTTCTAAATTTGTTGGTGCATCATTCTGCCTTTTATAAGTATTATTTGAAAAGCACCGTTCTCCGCTTTTCTTGTAGTGCTATGGTCATGAGGGGGGTTGATAAAAATTACAGATATTTACCCGTGCCTTTTAGTTAGAAAAAGTGTTAAGATAAGAAAGTATGCAAAAAAGTTGTTTATTTTACATACAACAGGGAAATGGATGTATTTAAGACTAGCTGAAATGAAATAAAGAATAACTTGAGTAGGTGAAAATGAATGTGTGGATTTATTGGATGCATGCATAATAACGCTCAGCAGCATCGAGATGAAGATAAACAGCTGTTTACTGATATGAATAATATTATTACTCACAGAGGTCCTGATGACAGTGGGTACTTCTTTGATGAGCATATACAATTTGGATTCCGCAGATTGAGTATCATTGACATCGAAGCGGGCCATCAGCCGCTGACCTATGAAAATGAAAGATATTGGATTATTTTTAATGGGGAAATCTACAATTATGTTGAACTTCGTGAAGAATTGATTAAAGAAGGCTTAAGCTTTAAAACAAGCTCCGATACAGAAGTCATTATCGCTCTTTACAGCCATATCAAGGAAAAAGCGATTGAGAAGCTGCGCGGGATGTTTGCCTTTGTGATCTGGGACAAACAGGAGCAGACATTGTACGGCGGACGTGATCCTTTTGGAATCAAGCCTTTCTTCTACATGGAAGATGGAGAACGGACTTTCTTTGGTTCTGAAAAGAAAAGTATTCTTCTTGCCCTTGAAAATGATGTCCTGAACTATGATTCTCTTCAGCATTATTTAACGTATCAGTTTGTTCCGGAGCCTGAAACCATGTCTGTCGGCATTCATAAGCTTGAGCCAGGCCACTATTTTACTAAGAAGATAGGCAAGCCTATGGACATTAAACGCTATTGGAAGGCTGCATTCTCTTCTGTCCAAAAGTCAGAGGATCAATGGGTGAAAGAAATAAGAGATGTGATGTTTGACAGTGTGAAAATGCATATGCGCAGTGATGTGCCTGTAGGCTCCTTCCTTTCAGGCGGAATCGATTCATCCATCATTGCATCCATTGCCAAGCAATACCATCCAAACATCAAAACATTTTCTGTAGGCTTCGATCATAACGGCTTCAGTGAAATCGATGTGGCAAAGGAAACGGCAGATAAGCTTGGCGTTGAAAATATCAGCTATATTATTTCACCGCAGGAATATATGGATGAGCTTCCTAAAATCATGTGGCATATGGATGACCCTCTGGCCGATCCAGCATGTGTGCCTTTATACTTCGTAGCGAGGGAAGCCAGGAAGCATGTAACGGTTGTCCTTTCAGGGGAAGGTGCCGATGAGCTGTTCGGAGGATATAATATTTACCGTGAGCCGCAGTCCCTTGAAGTTTTCGATAAAATGCCGGGAGCTGTAAAAGGACTTCTGAAAGGTGTCGCAAAAATCCTTCCTGAAGGTGTCAAAGGAAAAAGCTTTATTGAAAGAGGCGTGACTCCGATGGAGGAAAGATACATCGGAAATGCCAAGATGTTTACTGAAGCTGAGAAAAAGAAACTCCTGCTTAATTATAAGCCAGGTCTTGAGTATACAGAGATTACGAAGAAGCTTTATCAGGAAAGTGCTTCCTATGAGCCGGTCAGCACCATGCAGTATATCGATATCCATACCTGGATGAGAGGGGATATCCTTCTGAAGGCGGATAAAATGACAATGGCCCATTCCCTTGAGCTTCGGGTTCCATTCCTGGATAAGAAGGTCTTTGAAGTATGCTCGGCCATCCCATCTGCATTAAAGACAGCCAATGGAACAACTAAATATTTATTGAGAAAAGCTGCTGAAGGCGTCGTGCCGGAACATGTGCTGAACCGTAAAAAATTAGGGTTCCCTGTTCCGATCCGCCACTGGCTGAAAAATGAAATGTATGACTGGGCGAAAGGCTTGATCCGCGACAGCCAGACCGATCATCTCCTTCATAAGAATGTAGTCTATCAGCTGCTGGAAGACCATGTACAAGGAAAAGCGGATAACAGCCGTAAAATTTGGACTGTGCTAATGTTCATGCTTTGGCATAGCATTTATATCGAAGGAAAATACTCTTTTCAAGATCTTTACAAACAGGAACTTGAATCAGTGAAATAATAAAAAAGCACCCGCGGGTGCTTTTTTATTTTCATTCGTCTTCATTTGGCTGAAGGGATTTATAATATTGTCCCTTTTCGGCATATTCACGGCTGATTCTTTGCATATCCTTGATATCTTCTTCATTGAGTTCCCGGATGACCTTCGCGGGCCTGCCAAAGGCCAGTGTATTCGGAGGGATGATTTTACCCTGGGGAACGAGACTGCCGGCCCCAATAAAGGCACCTTCCCCGATGACGGCACCATCCAGGATGATGGACCCCATGCCGACGAGTGCACCTTTTTTAATGTGGCAGCTGTGGAGGATAACCTGGTGTCCGATCGTCACCTCATCCTCTAAGATCAATGGATGATTGGGACTTTGATGGAGAACACAATTATCCTGGACATTTACTTTTTCGCCGATAAGGGTGGGTGCTACATCACCGCGGATGACCGTATTGAACCAGACGCTGGACAGGCTGCCGATGGTTACATCCCCTGTGATGACCGCATGATCGGCTATGTAGGCATCACTTTCGATTTTTGGCAGTTTCTCTCGATAAGGATAAATAATCACGATTTACACACCTTTCAATAAAATTGGGTATTATAAGGATACAGATAGAGATTTGCCTATCTTTCCTTTAAGTGTAACTTTAAGACAAAAAGCTGTAAAATAACTTTTTAAGCATCGTTTATTGATAGTTGAATATATCAGCCATTGGACGCAGCCTTCCTAACATAGGAAAGAGGCTTCCAAAATAATTATAGTAAGAGGAAATTACACTGCTTTGGGTCGGAAAGCAGTAAAGTGCAGGGGGCGGTATAGATGAATAAATGGGAAGCATCAGGCAGCGCAAGAGGAGTCATCGTCATGGTCCATGGAGCTTTGGAACATCATGGCCGGTATCGCTGGCTGATCGAAATGTGGAGGTCGGCCGGATATCATGTCGTGATGGGCGACCTGCCAGGCCAGGGAATGACAAGCCGGTCCAGAAGAGGGCATATTGAGGACTTTGAAGAATATCTGATAGAAATAAAAGACTGGGTGCAAGCGGCTTATGAGTATCAGCTGCCTGTTTTTTTACTGGGGCACAGCATGGGAGGACTTGCTGTCATCCGCCTCCTTCAGGTGGAAAGGCTGGACCTTGCGGGGGTTATTTTATCCTCACCATGCCTGGGGCTTGTGAATTATCCATCTAAAATGAAGGAAGCCTCTTCCATCGTGCTTAATCGGGTCACCCCTTCCCTGCGTATGGATCCAGGGCTTACCGTTCAGATGGCTACAAGAAACCCTGAAATCCTGGAGGCAGATGTGAATGATACTTTATATGTGACAAAGGTTTCTGTAAGATGGTATAGAGAGCTGGTCGGGGCCATGGAGGAGGCTTTTAAAAACATCCCGGACCTTCAGGATATCCCGGTTCTGCTTATGCAGGCCGGAGATGATAAAATAGTAGATAAGAAAGCTGTGAAAGAATGGTTTAATCTGATTTTTTCCAGCGAAAAACTATTTAAAGAATGGCCTGGCCTTTATCATGAAATTTTCAACGAACTTGAAAGGGACCTTGTTTTCGGATATGCAAAAGGGTTTGTTGAAAATAGGCTTCGGCTTTTGGGATATATAGTATAGGGGGAAATTGTATGGCCATTCCGGTAACGCCGATTCGGCTGATGTCAAAAACGTATATGCAGATACTGCCTCATGTCCATAAACAGCTGGCATACTGGAAAAAAAGAGCGGAAGAAATTCCGGACCCGGAATTAAGAAAGCAGGCTTGTGCAAGCATTGAATCCAAAACCTTCCACTGTGAAGGGGGGAGCATTCTTGCACTTGCTGCCGAAACACATCAGGAGGATGCCGTAAAATTCATTGTCGCCTACCAGACCATCAGCGATTATCTGGATAATTTATGCGACCGCAGTATTTCGCTCGACCCGGAAGACTTTGCGGCGCTCCACGAATCCATGTCTCATGCACTGACTGTTGGAGCCCAGCCGGTCAATTATTATCAATACAGAGAAGGCCAGGAGGATAACGGCTATTTAAAGGACCTGGTCCTGACATGCCAGGACACTTTAGCTGGAATGGAGAACTATCCCAAGATCAAAGATCATCTGATCCGGCTATGCACCTATTATTGCGACTTGCAGGTACATAAGCATGTTCATCCGGACAGCAGGGTAAAACGCCTTCAAAATTGGTATGACTCCTATAAGGACAGTCTGCCTGATATGACCTGGTATGAATTTTCAGCCTGCTCAGGCTCTACGCTGGGCATCTTCTGCCTCGTTTCCTATGCATTCAGAGATGATTTTGATGCAGCGCACGGCGATACGATCTGTGAAGGATATTTCCCTTATATCCAGGGACTTCATATCCTGCTTGATTATCTGATTGATCAGGAAGAGGACCGGACTGGCGGAGACTTGAATTTTTGCTTTTATTACCGTGATGAAAAAGAAATGATGGCAAGGCTTGAGCATTTTGTAAGGCAGGCTGAAAAATTTTCGGAAAAACTGCCTCATAAGCAATTCCACAAGCTGATCCATAGGGGGCTGCTCGGCATTTACTTATCAGACGAAAAGGTGAGGAGCCAAAAGAGTCTTAGCCGGCTGGCAAGGAAGGTCAGGAAGCTGGGCGGAGGTATCACCTTATTCTTCTATTTAAACGGCCGGATGTACAGGGGCCTTCAAAAGTTCACATCGGGAACCGCGTAAACATTATGGTTCAAAAACGGCAGACCATTCCGGTCTGCCGTTTTCGGATTATTTTTTTTCCACCGCAATGATGAAAGGAGGGTTATTGATTTGGTTAATAAATCCATACTGCAGGACATGGGCCTGTTCCTGTGGAAGGGAGCCAAGATAGGTTAGGAGCTTGTCCTTCTCAAGTGCTCCCTCTGCATGTCCGTGATATATCACGATGACGATAATGCCCTCTGGAGCCATGATTTCAAGGAGCTGTTCGATAGCCTGGATGGTTGTGACCGGTGTTGTAACAATGGACTTATCTCCTCCAGGAAGATAGCCGAGATTAAAAACTGCTCCTTTGACTTTGCCGAAGGAAGAATCAGGGAGGAGTTCTTTCACATGTTCATGACCGCTTAGAAAAAGGGTGGTCCGGCCTTTCAATGCATGCTTATTAAGGTTTTCCGCTGTTTTTTCAAGAGCTGTTTTTTGGACATCAAAGCCGTATACATGCCCGGCGCTTCCGACCAGTCCGGCAAGGTAGATGCAGTCATGGCCGTTTCCCAGGGTTGCATCGACCGCAATGTCTCCTTCTGCCAAAGCTTTTGCCAGCAGTTCCCTGGCAAAGGGAAGGATCCTGGAAAGTTTCATGTTTAGGCCTCCACTGCAGCTTTATAGTATTTTCCCTGCCAGCTGTCTCTTCTTTTCAGCTCAGCATCAATGGAATTCAGTACATTCCACTTGTTCACACTCCACATCGGTCCGACCATCAATTCTATAGGGCCGTCTCCTGTGATCCGATGGACAATCATTTCGGGAGGAAGGATTTCAAGCTGGTCGCAGACCAGACTGACATACTCTTCAAAATCCAGGAATTTTAGCAGCCCTTTCTCAAATTGCTTAACCATCGGGGTTCCTTTTAATAAATGAAGCAGATGGATCTTAATACCCTGTACATCCAGCTTCGCGACCTCTGCAGCTGTTTCAAGCATCATTCTGCGGTCTTCCTGCGGCAGTCCGTTAATGATATGGGAGCAGACCCTGATTCCATGCCTGCGCAGCTTGGCTACGCCCTCCTTATAACACTCATAATCATGGGCCCTGTTAATCAGCTGGGCAGTTCGCTCGTGGACGGTCTGAAGTCCAAGCTCCACCCAGAGATACGTTCTTTCATTCAATTCGGCCAGATATTCCACGACATCATCAGGAAGGCAGTCAGGTCTTGTTGCGATGGATAAGCCGACTACTCCCTCTTGTCCAAGGACAGTTTCATATTTTTCCCTTAAGACCTCCACGGGAGCATGAGTATTGGTGAAAGCCTGGAAATAGGCCATGTATTTTCCGTCTTTCCATTTTGTATGCATTTTTTCTTTTATATCATTAAATTGTTTGAGAAGGCTGTCTGCCCTGCTTCCAGCAAAGTCACCGGAACCGGCCGCACTGCAAAACGTACACCCTCCATGGGCGACCGTTCCGTCCCGGTTCGGACAGTCGAATCCCCCGTCGAGGGCGATTTTGAATACCTTATGCCCGAACTCCTGGCGCAGATGGTAATTCCACGTATGATATCTTTTGTTATCAGAGGCATATATAAAAGGATTAAGTTCTGACAATTAATCCACTCCTTTTTAAATGAATACATATGACATTGTACCACAGCATGTGCACCGGACTAATTTCCATTAACTTTCTTTATATTTAAACTTCAGGAAAGAAAAAATAGGAGGGATGAAACTATTTTCATCTCAGGAAGGAGGGCACCGCCTATGGCAACACAGGAATCTGTTGAGCATTTTCTCAGGGAATGCGAAGAAACCCTGGAAGCAGCAAATGAACAATTTGATGATGGAAATCTGCAGGAGCATTATAATGATGATGTCTATATTCATGCCCAGCAGCGTTTGGAAACAACGCTGATTGAACTGGAAAAATTAAAGAATAGCGCTGACAGCCAGCAGAGGTATCAGCTGGACAGAATGAGAATGAGATTGCAGGGGATCCAGAACGATATGATTCTCCTTGACCACTAAGGTGCGTGTCCATACGAGAAAGAAGCCGCCAGCATGCAGGGTTGCATGCGGCGGTTTTTTTGTTCAGATATTCAGGTCATCAACTGGCTTCTTATAAAGAATATTTTATTCATTCATCCTAGCAGCCAGCATAAAAATCCCTCAGCAAAATCCTGAATTTTCAGATGAGGTCAAGGATTCCGGCGGAAAACTCTGGCGGAAAATAACCATTGCAATAGTGGGTGAATATCATTAAAATTGTTTTGATGTTCATTACTTTAAAAAAGGAGACTGCACATGCCGCGCAACCTTTGGCTTCTCATCATTGGTATGGTAATCAATGTTACTGGAAACTCTTTTCTTTGGCCGCTGAACTCCATTTACATACATGACCAGCTGGGCAAGTCCTTATCTGCAGCGGGTTTTGTATTAATGGCAAATGCGTTTGCTTCTGTCGTGGGGAACCTGATTGGAGGCAGTTTATTTGATAAATTCGGGGGTTATAAATCGATTCTGTTTGGAATTATAATCGCCCTGCTGGCATTAATAGGTCTGACCATTAATCACAGCTGGTACTATTATATTGTTTATTTAATTATCATCGGCTTTGGGACGGGCATTATTTTCCCTTCCTTTTACGCCATGGCAGGAACGGTGTGGGAAGAAGGAGGAAGAAAAGCCTTCAATGCCATCTATATCGCCCAAAACGTAGGGGTGGCAGTAGGTTCCGCACTTGGAGGACTAGTCGCTTCTTATTCTTTCGACCTTATTTTCATGGCCAATACGCTGATGTATATCCTGTTTCTTTTATTGGCCATTTTTGGCTTCAGGGGCATTAAGAGCGATACAGCCCAGACTGCCAAGGCACTCCAAGGAGGAATCAAGCCGGCAGCAAATTCTTCGGCAAGGACGAGCGCATTGCTCATCCTTTGCATTGGATATTTACTTTGCTGGATCGGCTATGTTCAATGGCAGTCGACCATCGCTTCCTATACCCAGGAAATCGGGGTCAGCTTAAAGCAGTACAGTCTGCTCTGGACGGTAAATGGAGCGCTGATTGTTTTCGCACAGCCGGCTGTTAACCTTCTGATCAGCCGCATGCTGAAAAAGGTAAAAACACAGATCATCTTTGGAATCCTGATTTTTATCGGATCTTTCATCTTAGCTTCCTTTTCCCATGAATTTTCAGGCTTTATGACCGCCATGATTATCCTATCTGTGGGAGAGATGTTCGTGTGGCCAGCCGTACCGACCCTTGCCAGCCAGCTTTCTCCAAAGGGGAAAGAAGGATTTTATCAGGGGATCGTCAACAGCACAGCTACGGGCGGCCGCATGCTGGGACCGACAATTGGCGGCCTGCTCGCGGACCATTATGGGATGAGCATGATGTTTGGGATTTTGATCATTTTATTTGCAGTGGCGATCCTGTCCACTTATGTTTATGACCGTGCCCTGAGAAGGGAAGAAGAGCTTCCTGTCTCACCGGCTGAAGCAGGCTGATCATCCATCTGTGAATGAAAAGCTGCTGTGCGGGCGATAATGTTTGAAAAGCTGCTTGCATTTTTAAGAATTATTGACTAAAATATGATATAACTATTGATACGAAAAAACCTTGATAAGGAGTAGTAGCAATTAAGGCTCGTCTTAGAGAGTTGGCGTCTGGTGAAAGCCATCCGGGATTGGTTGCGAACTCGCCTTTGAGTTACAGGCATGAACCATGGTAGTGCCTGTCGTCGGATCCGCGTTAAGGATAACGAGCGGGTGCATTTTGCACCAATTTGGGTGGTACCGCGGGATGGATTTATATCCTCTCGTCCCTCTATTTTTGGAGGGGCGGGAGGATTTTTTGCGTATCAGGACTATTAGGAGGAAACATAATGAATTTTTTCCACAAGAAGATTGAGAAAAAGTGGCAGAAGTATTGGGAAGAAAATAAGACCTTTAAAACGAGTGAGGATAAGGGAAAACCTAAATTCTATGCTCTGGATATGTTCCCGTACCCTTCAGGCGCCGGCCTGCATGTAGGGCATCCGGAAGGATACACGGCTACAGATATTCTTTCAAGAATGAAGCGCATGCAGGGCTATAAAGTCCTTCATCCAATTGGCTGGGATGCTTTCGGTCTTCCTGCTGAGCAGTATGCTCTTGATACAGGAAATGATCCTGCAGAGTTCACCGCGCAAAATATTGAAACCTTCAAACGCCAGATTAAGGAACTTGGCTTCTCATATGACTGGGATCGTGAGGTAAATACAACGGATCCGGACTACTACAAGTGGACACAGTGGATTTTCCTGAAGCTGTTTGAAAAAGGTTTGGCCTATGTGGATGAAGTTCCAGTTAACTGGTGCCCTGCACTTGGTACGGTTCTTGCAAACGAAGAAGTCATTGACGGCAAAAGTGAGCGTGGAGGCCATCCTGTAGAGCGCCGCCCAATGAGACAGTGGATGCTTAAGATCACCGCATACGCTGACCGTCTTGCAGAGGACCTGGAAGAGCTGGATTGGCCAGAAAGCCTTAAGGATATGCAGCGCAACTGGATCGGCCGATCCGAGGGAGCGGAGCTTGAATTTGCGATTGACGGCCATGAAGGAGCATTCCGGGTATTCACTACACGCCCTGATACCCTGTTTGGAGCAACCTATGCAGTCCTTGCCCCTGAACATGCTCTTGTAAGCAAAATCACGACAAAAGCACAGCGGGCAGAAGTGGAGGCGTACCTGGAAAAGGTCAAGCATAAAAGCGATTTAGAAAGAACGGATCTTGCCAAAGATAAGACAGGGGTATTCACTGGTGCTTATGCCATCAATCCTGTGAATCAACAGAAAATGCCGATCTGGATTGCCGACTATGTACTCTCCACTTATGGAACCGGGGCCATCATGGCTGTTCCAGCCCATGATGAGCGCGATTATGAATTTGCCAGAAAGTTTGAACTGCCGATCGTTGAGGTTGTGGAAGGCGGCAATATTGAACAAGAAGCGTACACCGGTAATGGAAAGCATATTAATTCAGACTTCCTGAATGGAACAGATAAAGAGGAAGGCATTAAACAAATGATTGCCTGGCTTGAGGAAAAAGGAATCGGTGAAAAGAAGGTAACCTACCGTCTCCGTGACTGGCTGTTCAGCCGCCAGCGTTACTGGGGTGAGCCTATTCCAGTTATTCACTGGGAGGATGGCACAAGCACTGCGGTCAGCGTGGAAGAGCTTCCGCTTATGCTTCCGAAAACAACGGAAATCAAACCTTCCGGCACTGGTGAGTCTCCGCTTGCCAATATCGATGAGTGGGTCAATGTAGTGGATGAGAACGGACGAAAAGGACGCCGCGAAACCAATACCATGCCGCAATGGGCGGGAAGCTGCTGGTATTATCTGCGCTATATCGACCCAACCAATAAAGCGGCGCTTGCCGATGCGGAAAAGCTGAAGGAATGGCTTCCGGTCGATATCTATATCGGCGGTGCTGAGCATGCGGTCCTTCACTTGCTATATGCAAGATTCTGGCACAAGTTCTTGTATGATATCGGTGTGGTTCCGACAAAAGAACCGTTCCAGAAGCTGTTCAACCAGGGTATGATTCTTGGAGAAAACAATGAGAAAATGAGTAAATCCAAGGGCAATGTTGTAAACCCTGATGAAATCATTGAAAGCCATGGAGCAGATACACTGCGTCTTTACGAAATGTTCATGGGGCCGCTTGACGCATCCATCGCATGGTCCACAAACGGCCTTGATGGATCCCGTCGATTCCTTGACCGTATCTGGCGTCTGCTTGTAGACGAAGATGGAAGCCTTTCTTCAAAAGTGGTCGATGCAGAAGGCAGCGGAGAGCTTGAAAAAGTGTATCATCAGACAGTTAAAAAGGTGACAGAGGATTTTGAAGGCATTCGCTTTAATACAGCCATTTCACAATTGATGGTATTCATCAATGAAGCTTATAAAGCAGACCAGCTTCCTAAGGCCTATGTAGAGGGCTTTGTAAAAATGCTTTCTCCAATCTGTCCGCACATCACCGAGGAGCTTTGGGAGAAGCTAGGCCACGATGGTACAATCACCTATGAAACATGGCCTGCTTATGATGAAGCAAAGCTTGTCGCAGATGAAGTTGAAATTGTGGTTCAAGTCAACGGTAAGGTGAAGCATAAGCTTATGGTTCCTGCTGGAGCAAGCAGAGAAGAGCTTGAGCAGATCGCCATGGGAGATAACGAAACACAAGAACAAATCAGCGGAAAAACGGTTCGCAAGGTCATTGCGGTTCCTGGCAAGCTGGTTAATATTGTTGCTAATTAACATATAGAAGGCAGGCTCCAATTCCTGCTGCAGACTGAAGACCAACTTGATTCTAACGAGTTTGTCTTCAGTCTTTTTTTGAACCCGGGCTGCTGATTTCCAATCTGGCTGTCCAGCTTTCCGGTTATCTTTCTATAGTTTTAGGAATACTACTGTAGATTCATGAAGGAGGAGATCGTGTGAAGAATCATAGATATTTATTGAAGGATTCGATTCAGGCGGAAGAGCTTGCTGGAGATTTAAGGGTCCAGCTCGAGGTAAATAGATTCGATGATTATTCGATCGTTCCTGTCGTGCAGAGAAACGAACTTATCGTACAGATTCCAGATGCGGCAGGAGATCTTGAAGATACGGTTGATGCATTTATGGCTGGGTATTATGATGGGAAAATGCTTGAATAAAGAAGCCGGAGTTCAGTTCAAGGGATTCGGCATAAAGGGATATCAGGCTGATATCCCTTTATTTATTCAGGTAATTGATTTTATTGTTATCCACCATCATCCCTCCTTGATCAAGTTATTACTGGATATATCCAGAGCAGAGCAGAGTAAACAAACGAGGCTATTCCCTGAGTATATGTTAACTGTTTATTAAAATCGGTTGACAATGAACTTTTCTCTCTTTATCTTTAATATAGGCGGTTCCAAAAGGATGTGCTTTTACACCATTCAACATACACCTTCTTCTGCCATCCCTTGGAGACAGCCAATATACATATAGGGGAGAACAAAAATGAAATTAAAAACCATTGATCTGACTCTTGCAGCCATGTTTGTGACTCTCATGGCCGTCGGGGCAAATATCACTTCAATCGCTCCATTCATGGTCATCGGCACAGTGCCTATTACACTCCAGACCTTTTTTGCCGTGCTGGCTGGAGTCGTGCTTGGGAGCCGTTTAGGGGCTATATCCATGACTGCCTATGCACTGGCGGGCCTTGTGGGCATCCCGGTTTTTGCCAAGTTCGGAGCCGGATTCTCGACCATTTTTTCTTCCACCTTCGGATTTATCCTTTCATATATCTTAACCGCTTATGTCGCAGGAAAAATAGCTGAAAAAGGAAAAAGTACTGCGGCCTATGTCATTGCGGCCCTTGCCGGAATGGCAATAAATTATGTGGCGGGTACGAACTGGATGTATATGGCTTTAAAACTATGGGCGGATGCACCAGGGGCTTTCAGCTATAAGATTGCATGGGAATGGATGCTGGTACCGCTGCCAAAAGATATCATCCTAGCTGTTCTAGCTGGATTGCTTGGCTTCCGTCTGGAGAAAACGGTTCTTTCAAAGGGGCAGTTTAAACATTTAAAACGTGCTTCCTGATGAAATAAACCGGCTCTTTCATTGAGCCGGTTTTTCTTATAGGAATATAAAAAATAAAAAGGAAATTTTTCATCAGCCGCGAATAGATAATTAATAGTAACAAGCGGAATGTAGCTCAGCTTGGCAGAGCACCGTCATGGGGTGGCGGGGGTCGCAGGTTCAATTCCTGTCATTCCGATTAAGATAGGAAACCCGCAAGTACGAAGCGGGTTTTTTTATTGCAATGGTGTTCCTCTAAGTGCTCTCCGATGGACATGCTCGATCCATGAATCACGCGCGAATTAGGAAGAAGCCTGCTCGATAATTAAAAAATCATGTGCGAAACTGGGCCGATCCTGCTCGAAAGTTTGGTAATCATGCTCGAAAGCAGCTGACAGAGGGATCCACACCGAACCTTTTCACTAATTTAATCCGGCAATCCGGAAGATTCCGCTACGGCGGAAAAATAAAGCAGGTATTTTTCCGATAAATAGGAAAAAGAGGAGTTTATCCACTGTTTACAGCCTGGCATGCAATTTGCACTTTATGTAAGTGAATAGTGTAAGTGAATAATTTTTGGATTGGAGGAATTAAAGTGGTCAAAAAGAAGCTTTTTACACTGCTATCTGCATCGCTGGCTGCCCTGCCATTTGTGTGCGGCCCTGTTCAGACGGAAGCTGCGGAAAAGCCATTGGTTGAAGGGGCGGATCATGTTCGGGTAACGTATTTTGACGGAAAGGAAGGCAATTGGCTGACCACGAAGAATCCTGCCCAGTACAATGCCGCAACGGTTTATGGGAATATT
Organism: Peribacillus kribbensis DSM 17871; assembly: GCF_000430765.1. Lineage (GTDB taxonomy): Bacteria > Bacillota > Bacilli > Bacillales > DSM-1321 > Paraperibacillus > Paraperibacillus kribbensis. The sequence continues at coordinate 43,699 of NZ_KE387237.1, forward strand.
GGATTGGCACCTGTCAATTGGGGGGACAAAGCATCCCGGACGGGCTGGCATAGCATGTATAAGCCTGGTGAGATTACAGGGACACAGGTCAATGGCCAGTTTGGGGATGCTTCTTTTGTCATCCGGGTTCCTGAAAACTGGAATGGGAAATTGGTAATGGCAGGGATTCCGGCTACGAGGAATGAAACCTCAACAGATCTTTTGTTCAGTGATTATGTTCTGTCAAAAGGCTATGCGTTTGCTGCGACTGACAAAGGTACACAGGGAGTGGCCGATCCCGCCGATCCGCTTGCCAAATCGAAGAATGCCCTTGCTTCTGATGAAGATAGTGTAGCAGAATGGAATGTTAGGTTCAGGGAACTGACCGTGGCAGCGCAGCGCTACTTAACCGATCGCTATCCAACCCGATTAATCAGTAAAAAAGATAAGAAAAATCCTGCATCCAGGCTTGTATCCGAGCACCATAAGGTCCCAACCTATGCGATGGGAATATCTAATGGAGGGTATGTGGTTAGATATGCCCTCGAGCATGATAATGGCTCCCGGGAAAATCGGCTTTATGATGGCGGAGTAGATTGGGAGGGAGTGCTCTGGAGGGCTTATGAATCGAATCTGATTACTTCCCTGACTCCGGTTGTCAATAACGCTTTTGCGGCCATTTATGGAGCTGGGGAGGAAAAAGCCAGGGCAAGGGAGGAGTTGTATAAGGCAGGGCTGCCTAAAGGATCCGAAGGCCTTTGGAGCTATCATGATCTGGTTTACTGGTTTATCTCATTAAATATTTATAGAGACGAATTTGATCCCCATGCGCCGAACCGCACAACATGGCAAAATTATTTAACTATTTTAGCCAATGGATCAAGGGACCGTACGTATGACTGGATCTTTAAAGATTATGATTATACCGGCAGACCGCAGACCGTGAAGGATGCCGTGAAAAAGATTCAAAATACTGGAAAGATCAAAGTGCCATTAATCAGTTTAACAGGATCGCTGGATTCGCTGATATTCCCATCTGTTCATGCCTATCCATATGACCGGCTCATTAAAGACAGTGGAAATGCGGGTCTCCACCGGCTGTATACCATTACAAATGGAAATCATGTAGACAGCCTGGTCTGGAATCCTGGAACAGATCCCGCAAAAGAGCTGCAGCCTCTGCTTCCATATGCCCATCAATCCTTTGATCTGCTTGTGGATTGGGTGGAAAACAAGATGAAGGCCCCAAAAAGCAGGGTGATCGGGTCCCCGAAAATGCCAGCTAAAGTGATAAGCATAGCCACCGGAAAGGTAATCGACCCTTATTGATGCTGAGGGGACTGTCCCTATCTCCCAGAAATAGGGACAGTCCCCCTTTTAATGCGGTTCTTTTTTAAAATGCTGGCATTCAGAGTATAATAAAATTGGAATCTCAATCAGATAAGGGAGTTTTTGTAGTTATGAAAGTAGTAAATAATGTGACTGAACTGATCGGGGAGACTCCCGTTGTGCGTTTAAACAGGCTGGTACCTGAAGGCGCAGCCGATGTGTATGTAAAGCTTGAGATGTTTAATCCGTCCGGCAGTGTGAAGGACCGGGCTGCTTATAATATGATACATGCTGCCGAGGAGACAGGGCTTTTAAAACCAGGGTCAACCATTATCGAGCCGACAAGCGGCAATACCGGTATTGGGCTTGCGATGGGAGCGGCTGCCAAGGGCTATCGGGCGATCCTGGTTATGCCGGATAATATGACAAAGGAAAGAATCAGTATATTGAAGGCTTACGGGGCAGAGGTGGTTTTGACCCCGGCTGATCAGAAAATGCCAGGGGCTATTGCCAAAGCCTTGGAGCTCAAAGAATCGATCCCGGGCAGCTATATTCCCCAGCAATTTGAGAATCATGCAAACGCGGATATCCATCGGAAAACAACTGCTCTCGAAATATATAAACAAATGGATGGGAACCTGGATGCATTTGTGGCAACGGCAGGAACAGGCGGAACCATTACGGGTACAGGTGAAAAGCTGAAAGAGCTGATGGATGGCCTGTATATCGCCGTTGTCGAGCCTAAAGGCTCGCCAGTCCTTTCAGGCGGACAGCCCGGCCCGCATAAGCTTGTTGGGACAAGCCCGGGATTCGTGCCCAATATTTTAAATACCTCCATTTACGACGAAATTATTCAAATTGCAGATGAAGAGGCAGTGGAAACCTTTAAGAGAATGGCACGGGAAGAAGGGCTGTTTGTCGGATTGTCTGCAGGGGCTGCTGTGTATGCGGCCATCCAGATCGCAGTCAGGCTTGGAAAAGGAAAGAAAGTATTGTGCATTGCCCCTGACAGCGGGGAACGCTATTTAAGCATGGACCTCATTTAAGCTTATCAGCAAGACTACCCTGTATGAAACAAGGAAATAGTAGGAAGGATGAAAACCATGGAAGAATTAAAAAAGATTACCACAAAGGAATTAGAGGAAAAGATTGATAAAGGCGAAAACCTTAACATGATTGATGTCAGGGAGGACGAGGAAGTAGCAGAAGGCATGATCCCTGGAGCCGTCCACATAAAAATGGGTGAAATCCCTGAAAGACTCGATGAGCTTGAGAAAGACAAGGAGTACATCATTATCTGCCGTTCCGGCGGCAGAAGTGGAAGAGTGTGCCATTTCCTGCAGGACCAGGGCTATAAAGTCACCAACATGGAAGGCGGCATGCTGAACTGGCATGGAGAAAAGGAGTTTTAATTAGGCTGTTCTAAAAGATTGTTTGTAATAAGTTCTGTGCCTCCTCTTTTTTAAGGCTCTTTTCTAAACGATTGTTGTGTTTTAAAATTATGAGAGGCAATTCCATTATCAATCACCTTGTTTAAAAGCACAAAGTTTACGAAAACAGCCTTTTTTAAAACCAGCCCTTCAATTAGCCTGCTTGTAGTTTAAAAACCGCTCAATCTGTCCACAATGCTACTAAAAGGATTGGGAGAGATTGGCCGTGATTCAAGTGAAATTATTTGACTATGAACATGAGAAAGATCTGGAAAAAGGAATGAATTCCTTTTTAAAAGGAATGAAAGAAGATCAGCTCGTTGATATCAAATATAATATAGCGGCTATGAACGAGGATGAAGAAGAACAAATATACTGCTTCAGCGCAATGGTCATCTACCGCAGAACATAAAACACCCTGTCATTACAGGGTGTTCATTTTGTTGTTAGGCATCTAGCTATTCATATGAGAGAAAGGGGCTGATTGGACAGCCCCTCTTCATTATGGAATCAGCAGAATCTTTCCAGTGCTTTTCCTGCTTTCAATTAATTGATGTGCCTTCGCGCCATCTTTGAGCTTAAAGAGGGTCGGAGGGGCAATTCTTACAGCGCCTGACCGTATCCATTCAAAAAGCTGGCGGGACCGATTGATTCTCTCTTGGCTTGAGGTAAGGTAGTTCCAGAGATCTCCTCCGGTCAGCGTTTTTGAAGTATCCATCAGCATCCTGGGATCCACAGGGACAGGATCTCCGCCCGCCATCCCGAAGAACACCACATGACCGCCGATTCTCGCTGCTTTGAAGCTTTCCTCCAGAGTGGAGCCGACTGAATCATAGACTGCATCAGCCCCTTTTTCATCAGTCACGGAAAGTACTTGATCGGCCCAATTCTCTCCATATAAGAATACATGGTCAGCCCCTGCTTGAAGCGCAACCTTCTTTTTCTCTTCGGAGGAAGTCAGACCGATGGTAAGAGCACCTAAATGCCGCGAAATGCCGCTAAGCAGCTGACCCACTCCGCCGGCCGCAGCATGCACGACCACTGTATCGCCCCTCTTAATCACAAAGCTGTCCTGTGCAAGGTACTGTGCAGTTAAACCCTGGAGAAGAAGGGAGGCAGCAGTTTCAAAGGAAATATCTTCAGGGAGAGGGATGGCATGCTCCTCAGGTACTGCAACCAGCTCTGCATTGGCGTAAGGAACATCTGCAAAAGCTACCCTATCTCCCGGTTTAAAGCCCGTTATATCAGCTCCTGTCCTGACAACCACGCCCGCGCCCTCATACCCGAGTATGTATGGCGGTTCGCCAGCAAGATGATAATGACCCTTTCTGCGATATACATCAGCGAAATTTAATCCAATCGCCTTTGTTTCTACAAGTATCTCGCTGTTTCCAATCTTAGGATCCGGAATGTCTGTATAGGAAAGGACTTCCGGTCCGCCAAACGTATTAAAAACAAGTGCTTTCATAGTATCCTGCTTTCTATTATTAGTTTGATCAGTGGCTTTTACTATATAATGCGGCGTTCAGGCCGGCCAGTCTTCCTGTAACCAGTGCGGAAGTTATATTATAGCCCCCTGTATAGCCGTGGATATCCAGGACTTCGCCGCAGAAATACAATCCATCCGTGAATTTGGAGGACATTTCCTTTGGATGAATTTCCTTGACCGATACTCCACCTCCTGTCACAAAAGCTTTTTCAAGGGAGAGCGTGCCGTTTACCTGGAAAGTGAATTCCTTGATTTCGTTCACAAAGCTTCTGATCTTTTCATGAGAGACCACCGTACCCTGAGCCTGCAGGTCAATTCCTGCCCTTTCCAGCAAGAAATGAAGATATCTTTCTGGCAGAAGGCTTTTTAGCGTGTTTTTCACTGCCTTTTTCGGTTCATCCTTCAGCATTTTGAAGATGGATTGAAATAGTTCTTCTTTGTTCTGTCCCGGCAGTGCATCCAGCTTCATCGTTACGGAAGAAAGGCTCCACTTTTTCATGGCTTTCACGACAAATTGGCTGCAGCGAAGGACAGCGGGGCCTGATATTCCGAAATGGGTAAAAATCATATCCATTTGATGAGTGATCAATGGCTTGCCTTTTGGATTCAAAACACTCAGGGCCACATTTTGTAAAGATAATCCCTGGAGGGTCTTTTGTTTAATGAAAGGCTCTGCTGATGTTACAGGAACCTCGGTAGGGAAGAGGTCAGTGATCGTATGACCGGCTTTTTCTGCCCAGGCATAGCCATCTCCTGTGGAGCCCGTATGCGGTACGGATTTTCCTCCGACGGCTATAACAGCCGCTTTGGCAGCAATTTTTTGTCCATCCTTCAATTCCACTCCAATCACCCTGCCATCTTCGTATACTACTTCTTTAACAGGTGAATTGGTATAGATGGTGACTTTTAAATCATGAAGTCTGTCAATTAAAGCATCGACAACATTCTGGGCCTTGTCAGTTATAGGAAACATCCTGCCGTGATCTTCTTCCTTCAAGGAAATGCCCAGGTTCTCAAAAAAACGGATGATGTCTTCATTATTAAACTCCGAAAAGGCGCTGTATAAGAATCGGCCATTTCCCGGTATATGCTTTACGATTTCATCAATGGGAAGGCGGTTGGTGACATTGCACCGGCCGCCTCCGGATATCGCCAGCTTCCGGCCCAGCTTCTGGCCCTTATCGATCAGCAGGACCCGTGCCCCTTTTTCTCCTGCGGCAATAGCCGACATGAGACCCGACGGGCCGCCGCCGATAACGATTACATCAAATTCCATTTATATATCATCCTATCTTTGCTTAATATCCACTATTTATAAATTCCTTTAGTTTCTTTTCATTTATACAGCGATAGAAAAGGTTATTTCTATTATAATCCATTCAATACTTATAAAAAACTTTTCAGAGTTGGTCGAAAGCTTGTAAATTCTTCACTGGAATAATATTCTCTGTTTGTAAATAGGCATTCTCTTCAAGTAAACTGTAGTAGGTTCTATTATTTTTTGATGTAAAAGGGTTTTGATATCTGGGAAACAAGTCATTTATGTTATGATTAAAAGCGTGTTTAATTTGTTTCTTACATAGGAAGGGATCATATGTCATCTAAGCTTGTAAGGGGCACCTTTGTTCTTACGGTAGGAATGGTCTTATCTAAAGTTCTGGGCCTTCTTTATGTTATTCCATTTGATGCAATTGTCGGCGTGAAAGGTTTTGAATTATATCAGTATGCGTATGTACCGTATACGATTTTTATCAGTATTGCCACTGCCGGTGTACCTTTGGCAGTTTCTAAGTTTATAGCAAAGTATAATTCTTTAGGCGAATACCAGGTAGGCAGGAAGCTCTTTAAATCCGGGCTGAAGGTAATGATGACTACCGGGCTGCTCGCTTTTATCATCCTCTACCTTCTTGCTCCAATTTTTGCTGAAGCAAGCGATACGCAAAACTTTACTGTTGCTGAGGTAACAGAGGTGATCAGGGCTGTCAGCTTTGCGCTCATCTTGATTCCTTTCATGAGCCTGATAAGAGGTTTTTTCCAGGGGCATGATTCCATGGGGCCTACAGCTGTTTCGCAGGTTATTGAGCAGCTTATCAGGGTAATAGTCCTCTTGGGCGGTACGTATTTCGTTTTAAGGGTAATGGATGGGAACCTGGTGACTGCCATAAGTGTCGCCACCTTTGCTGCCTTTATTGGGGCCGTGGGCAGCCTGGCTGTTCTAATCTGGTATTGGGTAAAAAGGAAGTCTTATCTGGACAAGCTTTTAGAAGAAGATAAGGGGACTATGCAAATTTCTTTAAAAGAAATATATAAAGAAATTATTATATATGCCATCCCATTTGTTTTTGTTGGAATTGCTATGCCTTTATTCCAGTGGATTGATACCCTTACTTTTAATAGAGCAATGATAGATGCTGGAGTTTCCGGAAAAGAAGCAGGAAATGCCCTTGGAATTTTGAATGTGAATGCACAAAAATTAGTAATCATTCCGATGACACTGGCAACAGGATTTTCACTGAGCCTTGTTCCAAATGTAACAAGGGCATTTGTTGAAAATAAATATCATGCCTTTACCAATCATTTGAACCAGGCAATTCAGATATTGTTGTTCTTAACCCTGCCAGCTGTTGTAGGAATGTCACTATTGGCCAAGCCGGTATTTTCAGTTTTTTATGGATATGACAAGCTGGGTGTAGAAGTGCTGCAGGCCTATGCACCAGCGGCCATCCTGTTTGCGCTGTTTTCCATCAGCGCCGCTGTCCTGCAGGGAATCAACCAGCAGCGATTTACGATTCTAAGCCTCATGGTCGGAATCCTCTTGAAGCTGAGCTTGAATATCCCTCTGATCCATATGTTCCAGACAAAAGGATCCATCTACTCTACGAGTATCGGATATTTAGCCGCAAGCTTAATTAATTTATATGTAATTTATTACTTCACAGGCTATCGTTACTCACTCGTCATCCGAAGGACCATCCTGATGGGATTGATCACCTTCTGTATGGCTATTGCGGTTATTCTGGTCCGTGGCAGCCTTGGGCATCTATTAAATGCCGAGGGACGTCTTCAGGCCCTGATCATTATTATTCTGTGTGCTGCCGCTGGGGCCATTGTCTATTTCCTGCTGTCCTTAAAAACAAAAATTGCTCAAAAGCTGTTCGGGGCAAGAATAGACCGGCTGCAGCAGAAACTTAAATTAAAAGCGTGAGCTAATTGGATTGCCTATAATAGGAGTTCGGATTGATACTAGTCCGAACTCCTTTTTTTTGTGAATATCTATCGGTTTCTGCGTCGGAATCAAATATGAGATTTCTATCATTTGGGGCAGGTGGGATATTTTCGTTGGGAGAGTGATCCTGATTTAAGATCATAAACATTCCACCCATATGTCAGCCTGCACTCCTAACCCCTCGGATAAACATTGACAGTCTTTACACAACCTCTTACTATTTTAAGAGTTAATGCCAAGCAATAGATGGGCAGTTCCTTTTTCATAAGTTCCTTAGCTGAGGGGAAAATACTTATTATGCCTTTGAATTAACAGCTTAGCCAGAACACTCGGCAAACATTAGGCTGGTAAAGAGCTGTTATCTTCAGTACTGAGAGGATGAGGATTTAGATGAGATTAGATAAATTGCTTGCCAATATGGGATATGGGACCCGCACAGAGGTTAAGAAAATACTTAAGGGCGGAAATGTCAAGGTGAATGATGCTGCTGCCAAGGATCCGAAACAGCAGGTTGATCCTGCCAAAGATGAGGTTATGATTTTTGGGGAAAGAGTGGAGTATCGGGAATTCATCTATTTAATGATGAATAAGCCTCAGGGAGTTTTATCGGCAACTGAAGATGCCTCTCAGGGAACGGTCATTGACCTTCTGGAGCCTCAGGATGCTGTTTTTGAGCCGTTTCCGGTAGGAAGGCTGGATAAGGACACCGAGGGCCTCCTGCTGTTAACAAATGATGGACAGCTTTCCCATCAGCTGCTGTCCCCTAAAAAACATGTAACGAAAACCTATTTCGCGGTCATTGAAGGAAGAGTTACAGAAGAGGATGTGGAAATATTCAGCCAGGGTGTGGACCTCGAGGATGGCTACCATACAAAGCCAGCCATTTTAAAGATAGTGAAGCAGGGAGACCTGAGTGATATTGAAGTGACCATTACAGAGGGGAAATATCACCAGGTAAAAAGAATGTTTGCTTCAGTTGGAAAAAGAGTGGTGTACTTAAAAAGAATATCAATGGGGCCGCTTCCTTTGGATGAGGATTTGGAGCTGGGAGAATATAGGGAGCTGACAGATGAGGAGATTACTCAGCTGAAGGGCGGACAAGAGGAAGAAAACAAAAAGAAGTGAGCAAAATCACTTCTTTTTACATATAAAATGAAATTTAGTTGTATATACGTAATCAGGAGGTCAGTTTTACTTTCTTTTCTGTCGTTGTCCAGACTCCCCTGGTTGGGCTTGTAATAAGGTCATTATAAGCCAGAACATTCAAATCCCGCTGGATCGTCCTTGGAGTGATGCCAAATTCTTCTACAAGGTCTTGTGTTGAGACTGTACCTTTTCTCCTTATAAATACATACATGGATTTGATACGTGTTAACATTCGATTTGTTGAAGGTTTCACAGAACCACTCCTTAAATTTATTCCATAGGCTGACATTAAATCATACAAAATATGAGTCTTAATTCTTGCCGTATGCAATTTTCTTTGAGAAGCCCCAGCCCTTTCTGAAAATAGTTTGTTCTTTATAATTGTAACGAATTAAAGTGCTGAGTGCTATAAATTTACATAATATTAATTTTCTTTTTCTTTTATCCTTATTAATATATGCGTAAACCAAGCAAATCATTCTAAACCTGGGAATTAATCTCTCAAAGTAAGGCGCGCTAGTAAACGGGCTGGGTGGATTGCTGGCGGAAAATGCTATACTTATTACATAAAGCAAAGTTGTGAAAAAAAGAATGTGTCTTTTATTGTTGTCAATTACTTAGCAGGAGGTACATATGGAAAACGGGATGAACTTAAAACAGGAAGTGGAGAAAAGAAAGGAAGATTTGATCAGGGATACTAAAAGCCTTTTGGCTATCAGGAGTGTACTTGAGGAGGATGAAGATGGGACACCTGAAGCTCCTTTTGGAAAGGGGATTCAGGAAGCCCTTGAATTCATGCTTGAACTTGGTGAAAAGGATGGCTTTACGGTAAAAAACGTGGACAATTATGCGGCACACATTGAGATGGGACAGGGAGACGAAATCGTCGGGATTTTATGCCATCTTGATGTTGTCCCTGAAGGTGACGGATGGTCATCAGACCCGTATGCAGCAGAAATCCGTGATGGAAGAATTTATGCTCGGGGCGCGCTCGATGATAAGGGCCCTACGATGACGGCCTATTATGCCATGAAAATGATAAAAGAATTGAACTTGCCATTAAATAAGCGGGTGAGAATGATTTTGGGGACAGATGAGGAAACGCAATGGCGGTGTGTGGATCATTACTTTGAAAAAGAAGAAATGCCGAGCCTCGGCTTTGCGCCAGATGCTGATTTCCCTATCATTTATGCTGAGAAAGGCATCTGGGATATGCAGCTGACCCAGAAATCAGAGAATACTTCAGAAAACGCTGAAATAAATGTCCTGGAATTTGCATCAGGAAGACGGCTGAATATGGTTCCTGATTATGCCGTGGCTAAAGTACAGACAGGCAGCTTCAAAGAAATGCAGAGAGCCTTTGAGACCTTTCTGCAGAAGCATGAACTAAAGGGGAAAATCCAGGAAGGCACAGATGCCTTCGTGCTTGAAATTGATGGCGTGTCCGCACATGGTGCTGAGCCGGATAATGGGGTTAATGCGGGCTTGTATCTGGCTGCTTTCTTATCGGGTCTCAATCTGTCTGAGCAGGCAAAAAGATACTTCACATTTCTGCATGATCACTTCTTTGGGGATTCCAGGGGAAGGAAGCTCGGAATGGATTCGAGCGATGACATTACAGGAGACCTTACCATCAATGTGGGTACAATGAAATATACCAAAGAAAAAGGCGGGAAGGCCGGCCTCAATTTCCGTTATCCCGTTTCTTATAATTACGAACAAGGAAGCAGGGCAATGGAAACCAAGGTTGCTGAAGCAGGCTTTGAGCTCACAACGGTTTCTCATAATGCTTCCCATCATATAGATGCAGACAGCTTCCTCATTCAGACCCTGAAAAAGGTATATGAAGAGGAAACAGGGGATAAAGCGGAACTGATCGCTATCGGAGGAGGAACCTATGCAAGGTCCCTGAAGCAGGGAGTTGCCTTTGGCCCTCTATTCCCAGGCAGGGAAGAAAGAGCCCATCAATTTGACGAGTTCATTGAAATTGAAGATATGCTGAAGGCAGCCGTCATTTATGCCAAGGCGATCTTGGAGCTTGCGAAGTAGTAAAGGCCATAAAATAACAAAAAGGATGCAGCCATCAATGCTGCATCCTTTTGTTACTTTATTCAGTCATCTGTTCCTGAAGGCCGCCTTTTTTGAACTTTAGAATAAAGCAGCTCAGAGTCGCAAGCATTGCAGCAGCCAGGAATATGATTAAGACAGTGATGTTATGCCACATGAAGTCAAAATCACCGGTTGAGATAATGGTTCTGAATCCTGCGACCGAGTAGGTCATAGGAAGGTATTTGGCGATGTGCTGCAGGACTTGCGGCACAAGTTCGATTGGATACGTTCCTGCGCTGGAGATCAGCTGCAAGACCAGAACGAGTATGGCCATGAATCGGCCGGGATTGTCCAGTGCCGTAACAAGGAATTGGACGATCGCCAGGAATGTCCAGCTGGTGAGGATGCTGAGCATGATAAAGTATGGAATACTTTGGACTTCAAGACCCAGGGCCAAAAGAAGGACAGCATCTGCCAGGAGGGCCTGGAATATACCGATGACCAGAACCACGCCTGCTTTTCCTGCAAACCAGCTGAAGCCGCTTTTAGGCAATAAAGCTGGTTTCCTCATTGGGAATATGACGGATGTCACCAGGGATCCTACGAATAAGCTTAATGGCAGGAAGTAAGGAGCGAAACCTGTTCCGTAATTGGGAACGTGGTGAAGTCTTTCCTCCTTTATGGATACTGGCTTAGCAAACATATCATACACAGAATTATTCGCTTTGACTTTTCCAGTTTCCTCGGCTCCATCCTTTAATTTTCCTTGAAGCTCCTGAGCACCGGATGACAGCTTATCCATGCCGCTGACCAAAGATCCGCTTCCTCCGTTAAGCTGGTCCATTCCGTTCAACAGGGTGCGGGATCCAGTGGAGAGCTGGTCCATTCCATTTACCAGCTGGTCAGCTCCGCCTGATAATTTTTCAGCACCCCTTGCTAATTTTGCGGAGCCTTGATATAAACCATCCGCTCCTGCTTCCAGTTTATTTGAACCTTCCTCAAGTGAATCGAGTCCCGAAGCAAGGTTCAAGCTTCCGTCCTTCAACTTTTGGCCGGCAGTTTTGGCTTCATTCAGCTTTTCTCCATATTGAGAGAGACCAAGAACGATGCTTTGCTGCCCGCTGTCAGCCTGGCTCGCTCCATCCGCAAGCTTATCACTGCCGCTCTTGATCTGTGAGGCAGAAGAAGTGAGGCCGTTTAATCCGCCTGTTACCTGCTGGCTGCCATCCGCCAGCTTTTGGAGCTCCTCTTTTAAGAGGGTAAGCTGGGCCTTGGACTCAGGATCGCCTGCTGCTTTTATCATGGCATCTACCTGTGTGACTGCCTGGCTTAATCCGCCGCTTACCCGTTCAGATCCCGACTGGGTCTGTTTAGCGCCTTCCTGCCATTTTGATAAGCTGGTTGAAAGCTGGGCTGCGCCTCCGCTCAGGTCCTTCGTTCCTCCCTGAACCTTTTCAGCTCCCTGCAGCAGCTTGGTCTGGCCATCCTTCAATCGATCAAAACCTCCGCTGAACTGATCAATGCCTGAGGCAAGGTTACGGGCACTCTGGGAGGCGGAATGAATACCGCTGGTAAAGGTAATGGAGTTTTCAGCAAGCTTTTTCAGGTTCTCCTCGAGGGACTTCGATCCTGTTTCAACACTTGCTATTCCATCCTTGATATTTTTCGATCCGATTAACGCTGTATGAATTCCATCCTCTAAGGATGCAGCGCCTTCTTCCGCAGAGTGAATGCCTTTTTGAATCGAGCCTGCACCATTTTTAGCAGAGTCGATTCCATTATGGAGCTCTCCGGCTCCTTCGCTTGCATCCTTAAATCCTGTTGAAACATCCTTGATATTTTTAAGCATAGACTCGGCATACGTTCTGGTCACTGCGCTTGAAACTTCTTGTTTTATTTTTTCTACAGCAGAATCCCCGATTTTAGAGGTCAGGTAGTTGGACCCTTCATTAGGAGTATAGATCATTTCAAGATTTTTAGGATCCTCGGACTGCAGAGTAGCGGCATCTTTAGAAAAATCCTCTGGAATCTCCAGTTTCATATAATACTTTTGGTCCTGAAGACCTCTGTCCGCCTGCTCTTTGGATACGAAGTGCCAGTCGAAATTCTTCTTGTCCTTTAATTTCTTCACTAAATCCTGACCAACCGTCAGTTTTTTTCCATTATAATCTGCGCCTTTATCCTGATTGACTACGGCAACCGGCAGCTGATCCACCTTGCCATAGGGATCCCAAAAGGCCCATAGGTAAGCGCCTGAATAAATCAAGGGGATAAATAATATGGCGATGACAGCAATGAGCAGCTTTCTAGTTTTAAAGATTTGCAGATACTCACCTTTCAACGAACGCAGTGCTGACATAAGTTCACCTTGCCTTCCAGTTATTAAAATAAATGACTGTTTTATTCATATGGTCAAAGAAGCTAAAAAAAATAGGGAATGGCCCTTGGCTGCTTTGATTAGGATTTTAAAATGACTAAATTTCGAAACCAGTCATATTTCATTATAAAAATATATCACACCCATCACAAGTAAACAACTAATTATAGCCGGTTTTAGGGAAAGCTATAAAGGAAAGGCAGCCCTATTTATCATCCGCTTTAATCTGGTAAAATAATGAGTTGTACAGGAAGGAAGGATATGGATATGCATTCAAACCATTTTTTTGCAATAAAGTTTCCGACGCAAATTAATAGTAAGATTGATGAAAAAGCCATGGAATTGAAAAAGGAACATTCATTTAATAAATGGCTTCATCCTGACGATTATCATATTACCTTGGCTTTTTTGGGGAAAATTGAAGAGAACAAGCTGAGTAGAGCTTTGGAGAGCATCAAGCATATCTGCAGCGAACAAACGCCGTTTGGTATCGAGTTGTCTGGTATCGGAACCTTCGGGCGGGAAAGCTCACCCAGAATATTATGGGCTGGTGTAGTTCTGGAGCCTGAATTAGCAGCACTTCAGGCGAAAATCTATAAGGCTTGTTCGGGGGCGGGGTTTGAACTGGATAAAAAACCGTTCAAACCGCATATTACAATAGCCAGAAAATTTATCGGCACTGAATTTAACAAATCATCATTAGGGTCCTTTCACTCTCATTTTGAGGCGGACGGGGTGGTTCTCTATAAAACGAATATGGGCCAGAGCCCAAGCTATGAAACAGTGGAGGAATTTCCGTTCGGGAGCTAAGACAGCATGAAATATCTTTGGAAAAGGGGCAAAGAAAATGGGACAGCTCATCAAATTACAGGACTATGTTTCAAGATATGAACAGGATATCTATCGGTATCCTGCTCAATTTGTCCGATTAAAAACTCAGCAGTGGACACAGGTCAAAGCAGCATTTTTAGCAGGGGAGCTGGAGGGATATCTTGCAGGGAGAGAGCCAGAAGAACCGGCTGCGGAAGAGGAGGAAAAGCCTCATGGGAATGTCCTCTCAAGATTTTTCAGCAGGTTTAGGCCGCTGGAGCCAGAGGATACTCCATTGCAGGAAGAGAAGAAGGAGGAGGAAAGTGAGCCTGGAATGGATATTCGGCTCAGCCTGCCTTCCATGGGAACAGACCTTGAGGATCTTAAAAGGAGCTTCCTGAATCAGGTATTTAAATTTCAATTAAAATGGGTCAGCTCTACGGCAAGAGAGAAATCATTCATTGACCAGGTCTACTATTTCGATGAAAAGCTTAAGCTTTTCTTGCAGAGGTTTCCTGATAATTTCCTAGTTTTATATAAGCCGATCTTTATCATTAAAAACGCACCAGTGGAATTGGAGATCATTCTTATATCTCCAACTGAGGCATTGTGCCTGTCCTTTATCGAAGGAGAGGAGGATGCGGCATATCTGGGCTCAAAGGAGCGGTTCTGGACTAAAAAATACAAGCAGAACCCGGAAAAAAAAATACTGAATCCCATAATGGCTGCCTCAAGGACCTATGCTGTTGTGCAGGGGATTTTTACCGCGAACGGAATAGACCTTCCAGTGAAGAAGGCTGTACTTTGCAGGAATGGGTACATCGACTATCCCGCAGCTCCCTATGATATACACATTGTGGACAAGCGGAATTATGGGCAGTGGCTAGAAAAAACGAGGACCCATTCATCTCCTATAAAAGGTATGCAGCTGAAAGCGGCACAATGTCTATTGGAAAGCTGCCAAACGACCTATCTGAGCCGGGCAGGCTGGGAAGAAAGTACATCTTCAGGGAATGATAATGGAGAAGAGGCATAAATTAAAGAAGGTAGCTGCAGGCAGTAAAGACTTTTATAAAAACTGCATAAACTAGTTTATCAAGATGCTTTTTAGGTCAAATAGGAAATAAGAATGTGCCGGGAAAATGGACCCGGGCTTATTATCATAATTTCATACAATAATTTTTTACTCTAACACAATCGTGAACCTGAAGCTGCCTGGCAGATTAAAGGGCGATGGCTTTAACCCTCGAATTTTCCTATAAGAGAAATCAATGAACCTGGGAAACTATTAAGGAGGCAGACAATGACTGGTGTTGACAGACCTTTTCAAGCATATTTAGATAAAATGGATACCATTGCAGTTCTGCTGCCCTATTCTCTGAATGCCGGAGAAGCAGAAAACTTCACACTTAAATTGAATGAGACCCGGACAAGGCTCGATATAGTGGAAAGCCGATCCCTTGACACAGTCCGGAAATATATTTGCAAAGCTCCTGAACGCATCAGTCTTGAGAATTCTTACTTAGTGGAAGATTCGAAAGGCAATCTGACAGATTTACAGATAGGGGCAGTCATCAGGACCAAGGAATTTGATGAATTGTATTATTACAGCGGCAGTGACCTCGGAGTTTTATATTCCATTGATCAAACCCAATTTAAAATCTGGGCCCCCACAGCCTCGGAGATCCGCATCCGATTGGAGGATCCCCTGGGGAATTTTCTTGGCATGCATTCCTGCAAAAGAGAGGACCAAGGGACCTGGTCCTGCAGAATAGCTGGAAACCTTGAAGGGATCCATTACCTATATGAGGTGTGCATCAATAAAACATGGCAGACAGCTGTTGATCCATATGCGGCCGCTGTTTCCTTAAATGGTGAATACGGGGTCATTATAAACCTCGAGCGTACACGTTCAGTGGGTCAGGTTTCAGAAGATTTTCCGCCAGCTTCCGATACGGTCATTTATGAAGCGCATATTAGAGATTTTTCCATCCATCCGGATAGCGGAATGGTTCAAAAAGGAAAGTATACGGGCTTTATCGAAACTGGGACCAGGACGTCACAGGGAGGATCCACAGGGCTGGATTATTTGGCCGAATTGGGAATCACTCATGTAGAGCTCCAGCCGGTCAATGATTTTGCAGGGATTGATGAATTAAATCCCTTAGAACAATACAATTGGGGATATAATCCAGTTCATTTTAACGCGCCTGAGGGCTCGTACAGCACAAGCCCTTGGAACCCCTATTCGAGGATCATAGAGCTGAAAAGCCTGATATCCGGTCTCCAAAAACAGGGAATCGGAGTCATTCTTGATGTTGTATACAATCATGTATATGAAAAAGAATCTTCCCCATTTGAAAAGATCGTCCCCGGGTATTATTTCCGCTATGATGAGTTCGGGGCACCTTCCAATGGCACAGGAGTCGGAAACGATTTTGCCTCAGAAAGGGCCATGGCAAGAAAGTACATTCTGGACTCAACAGCCTACTGGCTTAACGAATATAAAATCAACGGTCTAAGGTTTGATCTAATGGGGATCCTTGATGTTAAGACCATGAGCGAAGTAAGGAAAATTGCGGATGGCATCCGTAAAAACATTATCATTTTAGGGGAGGGATGGGACCTTAATACACCTCTTGCACAGAATGAAAAGGCAGTTATTAAAAATGCGGATCAACTGCCGGGGATTGCTTTTTTTAATGATTGGTTCAGAGATACAATCAAAGGGAGCACCTTTAATTTGTTTGACAGGGGTTTTATCTTAGGTAACACCCATAAATTAGAAGCGGTTAAACAGCTTATTGCAGGCAGTATACCGATGAACGAGGCACCGGGCCTTTTCAGCAGTCCGCTTCAGTCGATTAATTATATTGAATCCCATGACAATCATACCTTATGGGATAAACTGAGTTTATGCAGTCCTGAGGACAGCGATGAAATACGGATGGCGAGGCATCGTCTCGGCACCTCTATGGTGCTGCTTTCACAGGGAATCCCCTTTCTGCATAGCGGACAGGAGTTTTTCAGGACTAAATATAATGTGGAAAACAGCTATAAGTCCCCGGATGAAATTAATAGGCTGGATTGGGACCGGAAAGAAACATATGCCGATCATGTAAGCTATATGAAAGGCCTTCTCCAAATCCGGCAAACGCATAAGGCTTTCCGCATGGGAGACAGCGGACTAATAAAAAAACATTTAAAATTCCCTTCCGCTCCATCTAATACGGTCGTCTTTTTTCTAGAGGAAGTGGGAGATTATGGACCGTGGAGAAATATTGCGGTCATTTTCCACAATGGCCTGAATGCCAAGGAAGTTTCTTTCCAGCTGGGAGGAGACGGAGAATGGCTTCTCTTATGCGATGGGACAAAGGCCGGGGTCAATCCGATCCAAAAAGCGGATACGTTGTCATATAAGGTAGAACCGCTCAGCACCTATGTTTGGGTCCAGTAAGAAAATCCTTCCCCCTCTTGACGGCTAAACCTATTTTCATCTAAAATTTACAAGATAGCTATTTTGTCGCTCGTTAGAAACAAAAGCGGCCGGCTGTCTTTTTTGTTGGCTGTTTTTTTATAAGGTTTTTAGGTTGATTACGTTCCAGGATGCCCGCTTTCCGCGGGGCGGGCGTTGGGCCTCCTCGGCGAAGCGCCTGCGGGGTCTCACCTATCCCGCTAATCCCGCAGGAGTATCATACCTGGAACGTAATCAACCTAGTTTAACAGAGGGTATTCATCCTTAAAGACGTTAAATACAACAATCTATTAGTAAATAGCCCTTTTTATTTACTTATAGACTTGAAAAGTATTTGAATATATTGCCAATGGATATAAATAATACAAAAAATCGGGGCCGGCTGTATGCCCTGTTAATCCGTTAAAATTGAAGGTGAACCATTTGGAATATTTATTAGGCCGGGATTGGGAAATATCTCCTGCCGGGGGAGCAACAGGAGAAGCCTTCATTGCCAAAAATGATGATCAGAAGCTTTTTCTTAAAAGAAATTCATCTCCATTTCTTGCGGTTCTTTCAGCCGAGGGGATTGTCCCAAAGCTGGTCTGGACCAAGAGGCTGGAAAACGGGGATGTAATTACCGCCCAGCACTGGCTAAGCAGCAGAGAGCTTAAACCTCAAGAAATGAATGATGAAAATGTGGCGAAATTGCTGTGGAAAATCCATCAATCCCACCCGCTGTTAAATATGCTTAAAAGGATGGGGAAGGCTCCCCTAAAACCTGAAGCGCTATTAAAACAGCTGGAGTCCTCTCTAAATGAAGATTTGGGGGATGAGCCGATTGTGGTGAAATCACTCGACTTCCTTAAAAGGAATGTGGATGCGATTCAATGTGAAGAGCATGTTGTCTGCCATTCGGACGTCAATCATAACAATTGGCTTCTTTCGGATGAACAGGAACTTTATCTAATCGACTGGGATGGGGCCATGATAGCAGATCCCGCCATTGATTTAGGTATGCTTCTGTACTGGTATGTCCCTAAAGAGGAATGGGCTGCATGGCTCAGGATGTATGGAGCGGAGCTTACGCCACATCTTGAACTCCGCATGAAATGGTATGTGATCTGCCAGACGATTATTTCCATCCAGTGGCATCTGGAGAAGGACAGGATTGAAGAAAGCACACGCTGGCTCCAATCCCTTGAGAAGATGATGGACTAACTGAATTGTCCAATGTCTTCTATCCATTGAGATATCTGGCTTTGATGCGATAGGATGTGGCCATCCAGATCGGTGGAATTCCTGCCATTTTGGCTGTAACGGTAAACTTCCTCTAGGATGGTTTTTACTCCCGTGTCAATATTCGCATTTACCATGAGGGATTTAATAAGCCTTTCCAATTGTTCACACTCGGCGACAGAGCCGCAGCAGTCAGTCTGATGATCATTTAATATATCGGTTAACAGGGACATCTGATGTTCGCATGAAAGCGGCATGAGCTCACAGCCTTTCTAGTTTTGTTAATAAGGTTCTTTTATTAAAGTCCCGATTTTTGATTGATTTTATACTGTCCTTTGAAAACGGCTGTTCAAATCACAGCCTTTTTTAATGATAAAAGGCTAATTTCCAGCATGATGATACAAATTAAGTAAGATATAAAGGAGTGTTACAATGCGTACCAGACATAAACCTTGGGCAAAAGAGAAATTGGCCCAATTCCCTCAGTATGTCATTCAAGATCCGGTCAGCCACAAAGGCAGCTGGGCAGAAGTCTTCCATAATGAGAATCCTCTTCACATAGAAGTCGGAACAGGTAAGGGAAGTTTTATAACAGGCATGGCGAAGGCTCATCCAGATATTAATTACATTGGAATCGAGCTATCAGAAAGCGTAATTGTCGCAGCTCTTGATAAAATTGTTGAAGAAGAGCTGCCAAACATAAAATTGATGAATCTCAATGCCGCGGATCTTGAAGAGTGCTTTGCCAAAGGCGATGTGGACAGAGTTTATCTGAATTTTTCTGATCCATGGCCAAAAACCCGCCATGAAAAGAGGCGGCTGACGTATAAAGACTTTTTAAAGATTTATGAGAACATTCTTCCGGATAAAGGGGAAATCCACTTTAAAACCGATAATCAGGGATTGTTTGAATATTCCCTGTCCAGCCTTTCCAGGTATGGGATGACTTTGACCTTTGTGAGCCTTGACCTTCATAACAGCGATTTTGAAGGGAATATCATGACAGAATATGAAAAGAAATTTTCAGAACGAGGTCAAAGAATTTATCGTCTTGAGGCACATTTTAACTAATATGCGTTCACTCCAGAAGCCTCCTTTCTGGAGTGTTTTTTGTGTGCAGTATATTCTCCGCATTTTCTAAATTGTTTTAATCTTGTGATATGAAATGATAGAATTTGTATGGGAGGGATTTCTATGGAAACATTGCAGGCAGGAGACTTTCAGCTTACATGGCTGGATGGAGGGGTGACCAATCTGGATGGAGGAGCCATGTTCGGGGTGGTTCCGAAACCATTATGGTCAAAAAAATATGCGGTAAATGAATTCAATCAAATCGAGCTGAGAACAGATCCAATTTTAATCCAAAAAGGTGGAAAGAACATCCTTGTTGAAAGCGGTATCAACAAGGGGAAGCTGAGTGCTAAACAGCTTCGCAACTATGGAGTCACGCAGGAATCGAATCTGGAAGAGTCCTTGGAAGTGCTGGGTATCTCTCCGGAGGATATACATATAGTTTTGATGACTCATATGCATTTTGATCATGTCTGCGGACTTACGAAGCAGGATGAAACCGGGGCATGGATTTCCGTTTTTAAACATGCGGAAATTATTACTTCCAGGGTGGAATGGGACGAAATGAGGAATCCGAATATCCGGTCTGTCAATACATACTGGCCGGAAAACTGGGAAGCCATCGCCCACCAGGTAAAGACCTTTGAAGAGGAAAGAGAGATTATGGATGGACTAAAAATGGTCCATACTGGCGGACACAGTGACGGACATTCCATTTTAGTCATGGAAAGTAAGGGAGAAACGCTGATTTATATGGCAGATTTAATGCCTACTCATGCACATTCCAATGTCCTGTGGGTTCTGGCTTATGATGACTATCCGATGAAATCCATCGAACAAAAACAAAAATGGATGAAGTTCGGCCTTGAAAAGAATGCATGGTTTACTTTTTATCATGACGCAGTCTATAGGGCCGTTAAATGGGATGGGGAAGGTAAACAGATACTTAAAACTATCGAAAGAAAGAGATAGCCATATTAAAGAGGGGCCGGATTTAGTAAGAACCGGCCCCTCTTTTTAATCTTTTCTATCTCGCGATTAATTCAATTATGCCTGCTGTTTTTGCGTCCGCTATGAATTCAAAGCTTTCTTGGCGGCCATTGGTGTTTTTGGTAATTCCTCCGCGGTAAACCTTATATGGCAAATCGTATTTTTCGTACATCTCCGGCTTCATTAAAATCCAGGAACCTTGAATTCTTCCATCAGTTTTTAACAGGGATTTTACGTGATTAAGAACCTTCTCAGGGGAAGCTTCAGATTTCTGATCCAAGGCCCGCCATAGTACAAAACCTGCGGCAAAGCCCGCCCCTAATCCGGCACCAAAGGTTTTCCAGTTCATATTGCACCCCGATTCAAGTAGATAAGCTGCTTTATCCTCCGAAGCATTTGGACAGCGTTCGCCTAAAGCAGCTGAATATTATTATAATCAAGTATAACAGGAATGTTTATACTATGTAGAACAATATTCTGGTAGGGATTCATAAATTTCTGTAAAATTGCAAAGTACATAATCTTTAATGAATGGGGTCTTTTGAATGAACCAGGAAACATTATCTCTTTTTAAGACATTGACAGAGCTGCCGGGAGCGCCCGGAAATGAATATTTAGTGCGCGATTTTATGAGATCGGAATTGGAAAAGTATTCTGACGAAATGGTGCAGGATAAGCTTGGCAGCATCTTTGGAGTCAAAAAAGGAAAAGAAGGAGATCCGGTTGTAATGGTTGCCGGACATATGGATGAAGTCGGCTTCATGGTAACGGGAATCACTGATAATGGAATGATCAAGTTTCAGCCGCTTGGAGGATGGTGGAGCCAGGTATTATTGGCCCAGAGAGTTCAGGTCATAACGGATAATGGCCCTGTTATCGGGGTGGTTGGTTCGATTCCTCCTCATTTACTTGGAGATGCACAGAGAAATACACCGATGGATATGAAAAATATGCTGGTTGATATTGGCGCGGATGATAGGGAAGATGTAAAGAAAATGGGAGTCAAGCCCGGTCAGCAGATTGTTCCGGTTTCACCATTTACACCGCTCGCAAACGAAAAGAAGATTTTGGCAAAAGCCTGGGATAACCGTTATGGCTGCGGCCTTTCAATTGAATTAATGAAGGAGCTGAAGGATATATCCCTGCCGAATACCCTGTATTCAGGTGCGACCGTCCAGGAGGAAGTGGGCCTGAGAGGGGCAAAAACAGCCGCCAATTTAATCAAGCCTGATATTTTTTACGCGCTTGATGCGAGCCCTGCAAATGACATGAGCGGAAATCCAAATGAATTCGGCCAGCTTGGCAAAGGAGTATTGCTAAGAATCTTAGACCGTACGATGGTCATGCACAGAGGAATGAGGGAGTTTATCCTGGAAACAGCGGAAGACAACCATATTCCTTACCAATATTTTGTATCACCAGGCGGCACGGATGCTGGAAGTGTCCACCTTGCGGGTGAAGGAGTTCCAAGTGCCGTAATCGGCATTTGCTCCCGTTATATCCATACATCAGGATCCATCCTGCATATCGATGACTATGCAGCAGCAAAGGAACTGCTTGTGAAGCTTGTAAAGAGCACGGACCGGACAACTGTAGAAACCATCCATAAAAATGTCTGACAGATGTCAACTAAATGTGGGGAGGGCCTGGGGCCGTCCCGCTTTTTTGCAGAGAGGAGAGGTTTTAAGTGAAAAAGGCTGCAATAGGAAGTAAGAATCCAATGAAAGTCAAGGCTGTAAAGGATGTTCTGGACGAGTTTGAAATTCTGTCCATGGAAGCAAAATCCGGTGTGTCAGAGCAGCCCTTATCGGATGAAGAAACGATTACCGGTGCGATTAACCGGGCCAAACAATGTGTGGATGAGCTTCAGGCAGAAATCGGATTCGGGCTTGAGGGCGGTGTCCTGCAGACAGAAAGAGGCGTTTTTTTATGCAATTGGGGAGCACTTGCCTCTAAGGGCGGCGAAGTTTTCATCGCAGGCGGGGCCAGGATTCCGCTGCCAGAAGAGATTGGAAAAAGACTTATGAACGGTGAAGAATTAGGGCCTATTATGAACGATTATACAGAGCGCCATAATGTAAGTAAAAAGGAAGGAGCGATTGGCGTTTTTACGAATGAACGGATCGTTCGGTCGGACATGTTCAGCCACATTGTTTCCCTGCTCCTTGGACAATATGAATACAGCAAAAAACTAAACCATGGATAATTTCTAAGGGCAGTCATCCAGGATAGCGGATGGCTTCCCTTTTTGCAGGGGCTGTGCCACTGCAAAAAGGGAAGAAAGATCTTAATAAAAAGTATGCCAGCTGTGTAATAATAAGGAAGAGGCAGCGCCTGCAATGGGCGGGGAGGGTTACGATATAAAGCGGGTTACACATAGCAGATCAGCTTTTTAGGAGGCTTACTTCCCCTAAAGCTGATTTATAGTCGAAGCAAAGCTTTGATGATAGAATCAAGATATGATATAACGATATTTATAAGAAAGACTTTTTTATGAAAATCGTTGATACGATAGGTTGATTGGAGTGGCTGCTAGGCTCCTGCGGGATTAGCGGGACAGGTGAAGCTGGAGATGGCACACCGCCCGTCCAGCGGAAAGTGAGCATCCTGGAAGCGGAAATCAACCCCTTATTAATAGCCTAAAAAACCTGAAGGGGAATAAATATGAAAAAATTAGAATCCATGGAACAATATGAAGAACTAAAAAATCAAGGGAAAACCATCTTTTTATTTTCTGCGGACTGGTGTCCGGACTGCAGATTTATAGAACCTTTTCTACCTGAAGTTGAAGAGAAGTTTCCTGAATTCACATTTGTCTATGTAGACCGGGATGACTTCCTTGAGGTTTGTGCCGCGAATGACGTATTCGGCATTCCGAGCTTCGTTGCATATGAAGAAGGAAAAGTGCTTGGGAGATTTGTGAATAAAGACCGGAAAACCCAGGAACAGATTGAAAGCTTCATTCAATCCCTGTAATTCTCTGAAAAATTGGATGTAAAGGCAGCAGGGGACTATGGACCCTGTCCATTTTTCCCCCGCCGATAATCGGATGGGGGAATTTCATTTACGCGGGGAGGCGTCCACATGAAGATGTCAGGAATTAAAATGAAAAATATATTGACGGAAAAACTCAAAAGCCCGGAAAGGACCTTTGAGTATAATAAGGAAAAGGAAACTCTTAGGATTACCAACACGAAAACAGGAAAAGGGATAACGATTTCTCTGCCGGGCATTATCGCCGGATGGGAGCAGAAAGCTGAAAAGGCCGTGGAAGAGGTTGTTTATTATGTGAATGAAGGGCTTGCCGTTATGGGTGAATCTCATATCCTTGAAGGAAATGAGAAGAAAATCCTGCCGGTCATACGTTCTACCTCCTTTCCTAATGAATCAAAAGAAGGAGTTCCTTTCCTGTTTGACGAGCATACGGCTGAAACGAGAATTTATTATGCGCTTGATCTTGGGAAAACGTATAGGCTTATTGACCAGGAATTAATCCAAAAAGAGGGATGGGAAATCGACCGGATTAAAGAGATTGCGGGATTTAATCTCCGGTCTCTATCCACTCAGCTGAAGGAAGACCGGGTCGCAGGGAATATCTTTTATTTTCTGAATACCAACGACGGCTATGATGCCAGCAGGATATTAAATACTGCATGGCTTTCCCGGATGAAGGAACAAATCAATGGAACGATGGCGGCGGCTGTTCCTCATCAGGATGTACTGATTATTGCAGATATACAAAACCAGACGGGATATGATGTTCTTGCCCAGATGGCCATGAGCTTTTTCGCGAATGGGCATGTACCGATAACGGCCCTTTCATTTTTGTATGAGAACGGAGAATTGGAACCGATCTTTATCTTAGGCAGGAACCGTCCGGCGGAAGAAGAAAAGAAATGAGCCTGAATACAGCAGAAAGTCCCGCCGCTTACCCGGCGGTTTTTTTCGTTCTTCTTTTTTGATAGATCAATAAAAATGAAATTATGCCGAAATATGTAAAGCAAGGGTGCATTTTCAAAAAAGAAGAGGCTATTGGCTCAGTTTGAAGAAATGGAGAAAAGGGAACTGTCATTAAGGGGGTATAGGTGCAGTCCTCCGGGAAAAAACCCCTATTTTCTCCCATTCTCTACATAGATTTTACTAATCTTATTTTTTTGCTCGAAATTTTGATAATTACTGTTAAACTATAAAAAAGCGGCTATTCTAGAAGCAATGTAAATAGAAGTCTTCTTTGGCTGAAGGAGAGCATAGCCCTTAAGCCCATAGATGTTTTTGTCAAAAAATGAACGACCCGTTATAAGGGGCCCTGGGCATTAGAATCAGGGATATCCATATGAATGAACAATGCATACTTAATGACTAAGAATAAAGAAAAGAGTGATTTCGTTGAAGTGGCTGATAAAAAAGCTTTCCAAACTTTTTCAGCATGAAGAAGAAATAATTGAAGTAGAGGAAATCATTGTGGATGATTCCATTGAGGCGGAAGAGCTTCACCGGAAAATTGAGGAAGCTAAGCTGAAGGTCAAGAACAGTAATCCCGAGAAGCATTCCCTGGCTTCCTTCCATGTACCTGATGTGGAGGAGCCGCCTGTTGAAGCCGTGAGAAACCACAAACCCATCATCCCTATTATTAATCCCTCGACTCAAAGCAGGGAAGTGGATGCCAAGATATCCTATCAATATCCAAAAGGGAACTTCAGGTTTCCTGTTGAGATCGAAACAGGAAGCAAAAAACCGAGGAGAACCGGTACAAGCCGGAATATTTCAACAGAACCGCCGCGCACTGTCACCCGGGAAACCAAACAGCCGGTTAAACGCGAGTACAAAAATGCAAATAAGGAGAGAGACGCTGATCTGTCTGAAAAGAAACGGCCATTCCGCCCGACGGAAATTCCTTCTCCCATTTACGGCTTCAAACAAAGGCCGGATAAACAGGAGCTTCCATCAAATCCGTATGGAGGGCAGCCTCAAGACCGCTCTCCGCTTGATCGAATCGGGAACAGCACCCTGGATTATATGGATATTTCTCATAAGATCCATATTGCCTCTGCCAAAAAGAGTGTCACCAGGTCACCTGAGACAAAAAAAATGGCTGCTGAACAGCCATCCCGTCTTGAAGGGAGTGAGGAAGAACATGAACACAGCCCCAGGCCTGTTTTAAATATGGATTCCGCTTTTCAGAATGAATCCATTCAGGTTGAACATCCAGAGGAATATCCAATGGAAGAACCGGAAGCAGCTATAGAATCATTACCTTCAGCAGACTGGGAAGAGGAAGAAGTGGCGGATGAAGCTTGGGAAACCGAGAGCGCGGGAGCAGCTCTCCTCTTTCAGGACGAAGAGGAAGAATCGGGCCAGGACGCTTCAGCTGAGGTGGAACATAAGCAGGTGCAGGAATCGGCTTTTTTTAACGGAGAGCCTTTCGGCCATGAGGAGCAGAGGCCAGAGGCAAACCATAATCATCAGGAATACCCTGTTCAGGAACAGCAGCCACAGGATGCGCCGTCACCGGCAGAACCCAGAAAAGGAAAGACCATCCCTTTTAACGTGGTCATGTTAAAACAGGATAAAAAAAAATTAAATTCTAGGCCTGCTTCAGGCCATAACCAGGTATATCAAAATACACCGGTCCTGCAAATGATGCCTAAAGCGGAAGCGAGGGAGGAGCGTCTTCCGGCAAAGGAAAGTGCCAGACAGGAAGAAGATGACTCCTATTCCCCTGCAGACACCCGTTATACACTGCCTTCCATCGATCTTCTGACTCCGGGGGCGCACGCTGAAAATGATGAGGACTGGCTATTTGAGCAATCTGAAATATTGAATGAAACTCTGCTTAATTTCAATGTCAGGGCAAGAGTGGTAAATGTGACCCAAGGCCCGGCCGTTACACGTTTTGAAGTCCAGCCGGAACCGGGAGTAAAGGTAAATAAGGTGACAAACCTTACAGATGATATAAAACTGGCCATGGCAGCGCAGGATATAAGGCTTGAAGCACCAATACCTGGGAAGCACACTATAGGGATTGAAATCCCCAATCGGAAAAGCAAACCGGTTTTCATCAGGGAAGTGCTGGAAAGTGACGCTTTTCGGATGAATGCTTCACCGATGGCCGTTGCTCTCGGGCTGGATATATCCGGAGAACCGATTGTGACGGATCTTAGGAAAATGCCGCATGGACTTATAGCGGGAGCTACAGGTTCAGGAAAGAGCGTCTGTATCAATACCATGCTGGTCAGCCTGCTGTTTAAGGCTGCCCCGCATGAATTAAAGCTATTATTGATTGATCCAAAGATGGTGGAACTGGCACCATATAATCATATTCCCCATCTGGTCAGCCCTGTGATCACGGATGTAAAGGCGGCTACAGCCGCCTTGAAATGGGCAGTGGAGGAAATGGAACGAAGATATGAGCTATTCGCCCACGCCGGGGTAAGGGATATAAACCGGTATAATGAAAAAGCCCAGGATGCCGGACAGCTTTCTCAAAAGCTTCCGATGATGCTGATCATTATTGACGAGCTGGCGGATCTGATGATGGTAGCCCCAGGAGAGGTGGAGGAAGCCATTTGCCGGATTGCCCAGAAGGCAAGAGCCTGCGGCATCCACTTGATTCTTGCTACCCAGAGGCCCTCGGTGGATGTCATTACGGGATTGATTAAGGCCAATATACCTACAAGAATTGCTTTTTCCGTTTCCTCCCAGGTGGATTCTAGAACGATCATCGATACGGCAGGTGCAGAAAAGCTCCTTGGCCGGGGAGACATGCTTTTTGCGGAAAATGGTTCTTCCAAAACAGTAAGAATTCAAGGGACTTTTGTATCGGATGATGAAATCGACCAGGTCGTTCAGCATGTTAAATGGGAACAAGAGCCCCAGTATTTATTTGAACAGGAAGAACTTCTGAAAAAAACACAGATTGCAGATGAGGCTGATGAGCTCTTCCTGGAAGCCTGTGAATTTGTGGTAAATCAGAGTGTCGCATCAGCCTCAAGTCTCCAGAGGCGGTTCCATATCGGGTATAACCGGGCTTCCCGTCTGATTGAAATGATGGAAACGAAAGGAATCATTTCGGAAGCTAGGGGAAGCAAGCCCAGGGACGTCCTGATCTCTGAAGATGAACTTGAATACCTGCAAACCACGAATACCATGGTGTAAAATCATGGTATTTCTTCTGGCTGAGGGAATCACCGCGAGAATGAAATCTTCCCGTTTCTTCCCAGCACATAAAAAATGGGCAGTTGGTCCTTGATTTTGAACACCGTTTATGGGAGATGTATATACTATCGTATAACCATCTAAAGAACTATTTGCTTTTTTGTGATTAGAGATATAATATTCAAGAATATACGATTACTAAACAGCGGAATCCTTGGTGTTCGATAAGCAAAAATTGGAGAGACAATTCTTATGGTGCTTATCATAGCTGTTCCTCATTTAAAATGGTATAATAAAAAAGCTGTACTTAAAAAAACTATCCATATTTTTTATAGAAATTAATGGACATCTGTAGAAAAAAGATCATATCTTTTACTGTCATACAGTAGACGATTGCTGGAGGTTCTCTTTATGACTGTTTATCACTTTGTTGGAATAAAGGGGTCTGGGATGAGCGCGCTTGCCCAAATCCTGCATGACATGGACTATACTGTCCAGGGTTCTGATGTAGAGAAGCGCTTTTTTACCCAGGCTGGATTAGAAAGATCAGGAATTAAAATTCTTCCGTTTGATGCGGATAATATTACACCAGGCATGACCATCATCGCCGGTAATGCCTTTCCTGACAGCCATCAGGAAATTCAGAGAGCGATGGAGCTTGGCCTTCCTGTAGTCAGATATCATAAATTCCTAGGGGACTTTATGAAAAGCTTCACCAGTGTAGCTATTACTGGTGCGCATGGAAAGACATCCACTACCGGTCTCCTCGCCCATGTCATGCAGGGAGCTAAGCCCACCTCATTCCTGATTGGAGACGGTACGGGCAAAGGAAATAAAGAAGCGCAGTATTTTGTATTTGAAGCATGTGAATACCGGAGACATTTCTTATCCTATCATCCGGATTATGCCATCATGACAAACATTGACTTTGATCACCCTGATTATTTCTCAAGCGTGGAAGACGTATTCCAGGCGTTCCAGGAGATGGCGCTTCAGGTAGGCAAGGGCATTATCGCCTGTGGTGACGATGAACAGCTGCAGCGTATACAAGCTAAAGTGCCTGTATTATTTTATGGATTCAGCGCGGAAAATGATTTCCAGGCAAGGGGAGTCCAGACTACGTCTGAAGGAACTTCCTTTGAGGTTTATGTTCGCAATACGTACTATGAATCTTTCTCCATTCCTTCCTATGGAAATCATAATGTATTGAATGCCCTGGCTGTAATTGCCCTTTGTCAATACGAGGATATTGATGTCGAAGTCGTCAAGGAACAGCTTAAATCCTTTACGGGGGTTAAACGCCGTTTCACTGAAAAGCAGCTGAATAAACAGGTAATCATTGATGATTATGCACATCATCCTACCGAAATAACTGCTACAATCGATTCAGCCAGAAAGAAATATCCAGGAAAGGAAATTGTGGCTGTATTCCAGCCGCATACCTTTACAAGAACCCAGACATTCCTGGCTGATTTCGCAGACAGCCTGAATCTGGCTGACAAAGTATACTTATGTGAAATTTTTGGTTCTGCCCGTGAAAACCAAGGAAAACTGTCCATAGAAGACTTACGGGAAAAAGTACCTGGAGCAGAGCTGATCAATGAGGAAAATACAAGCCCTTTACTTTCCCACAATGACGCGGTGATTTTATTTATGGGAGCCGGGGACATCCAAAAGTTCCAGGTTGCATATGAAAAATTGGTCCTTCAGGAAAGCTGAAGGAAAGTAAAGGTTAATGCTGTCTTAAAGACAGCCTGGACTGCAGGCGGACTCAGATGAAAATCGGGTCTGGCTGCAGTTTTTTTATCCCGAGGTAAAAAAGCAGCACGCGGGGCTGGCGGGGGATAATTATGATCCGGAATTTCAAATCCATGGTAAGTCCTTAAAACAAAATCAGGCGGAGAAAAACGAAAGCTTTTCTCCGCCTGATTTTGTTTTAGCTCGGCTGATTTCTCCATCTAGGATTTTATCTTATGCAAAGAAGCCGATAAATAGACGGCGATCCTGACTGAAACATTACTTGCTTCATGTAAAATGGGCTGTTCGGAAAGCCGGTAGACTTTCTGAACAGCCCCTTCATCATATCAAGAATTATTTTAGATTTTCAGGATTTAACTGCTCAAGCTCTGGAAGGACGAACTTGCCGTCCTTGCGGATTAATACATCATCAAAGTAGATTTCTCCGCCGCCGTATTCAGGACGCTGGATATTCACCATATCCCAGTGGATATTGGAATGGTTTCCGTTATAAGCTTCGTCATAGCACTGCCCAGGCGTAAAGTGGAAGCTGCCATCGATTTTCTCATCGAATAGGATATCCTGCATCGGAGTCTGGATATAAGGATTCACTCCAATAGCAAATTCCCCTACAAAGCGTGCTCCCTCGTCTGTATCAAATATCTTATTGATTCTTTCAGTATCATTAGATTCCGCTTCTACAATTTTTCCATCTTTAAATGTAAGCTTCACGTTTTCAAATGTAAAGCCGTGATATGGAGATGGTGTATTGTAAGTGACTGTGCCATTTACTGAATCGCGGACAGGCGCTGTGTAAACCTCACCATCCGGTATATTCATCTGGCCGGAGCATTTTATGGATGGAATGTCTTTAATAGAGAAGGTAAGATCCGTGCCAGGACCTGTGATGCGGACTTTATCCGTTTTATCCATCAATGCAACTAGGCTGTCCATCGCTTTATCCATCTTGCTGTAGTCAAGATTACATACATCGAAATAGAAATCTTCAAAGGCTTCTGTGCTCATTTTTGCCAATTGGGCCATGGATGAAGTAGGGTAGCGGAGTACGACCCATCTTGTTTTTGGAACGCGGATTTCTCTATGTACTTTTTTGCCTACCGTATCGCCGTAGATTTTCATTTTATCTGCAGGAACATCTGCCTGCTCATTGATATTGTCGCCTGAACGAAGGCCTATATAAGCATCCATGTTAGCCATTACATTCGCTTCAAAGTCAGCAATCATGCTGTACTGCTCTTCCTGTGCACCCATGAACATTGCTCTGTCCACCTGTGCATCCTTCAGTAATACGAAAGGATATCCCCCCGCCGCATAAGCTTCTTTAACAAGCGCTGTTACAAGCTCCCGCTGAAGGCCGAAGTTTTCAATCAGCACTTTCTCACCTTTTTGAAGCTTGACTGAATAGTTGATTAAATTTTTTGCAAGTGTTTCAATTCTTGGATCTTTCATAAGATATACCCCCGTTCATTGATTAGAGAGGCTGAACATTTAGACAGTCCCTAACATATTGTAACCGAATTTTAAAATAATTTTTACTATATTTGCTTGGATGGAGCGAAAACATTTTTTTATGGACATAATGATTATGGCAGGAATTTTAAATGATAATATTGAAAAAAGACTAAGTAGTTTATAATAATAACATTCGGGTAATATCATTTATGTATAGTTGAAGGAGGTGTTCTTGTGAGAATCATTTTATATTTAAGTGTTGCAGTTATAGCCATAGCCTTTTTAATCTTAGTGCTATATCTGGCCAAAACCCTAAAATCACTGCAAAGTACTTTAGACAGCGTATCACACACACTGTCAGGGCTTGAAAAGCAGATGCAGGGCATTACTCTGGAAACAACTCAGCTGCTGCACAAAACTAATGCTCTCGCTGAGAATATACAAAAGAAATCAGAAAACCTGGACACTGTGTTTGTCGCCGTTAGAAATGTAGGGACTTCCCTGCAAAGCTTTAACTCTTCGCTTCAGAAGGTTTCGGCTAAAGCACAGAACAGGCTGGAAGACAATCAGGATAAAATTGCGCAGGTCGTTCAATGGGGCAACGCATTCATGGAGCTCCGCGACCGGTGGAAGAACAAAAGGTCCCTTTCCGAACCAGCACAGGCAGGGATTGAATCCCAGCTTCCAACTGACAATCTCCCTAAAAAGAGATTCTTAAGGTCCCGTTGATTATTTAAAATTATAAATGAAAAGGGGAATTACGATGACTCAGAGAGAAAACATGCAGGCTTATAGAGAGAATGGACAGGCATACCGTGAAAATGGGCAATCTAATCGTGAGAACCACCAGCTGTACCAGGAATACCGCGACAGCAAAGAGAGCATGAACACAAAGGACTTCTTAATTGGAACACTTATCGGAGGAATAGTAGGTGCGGCTACCGCATTATTCATGGCTCCGAAGTCAGGAAAAGAGCTACGTTCCGACTTGAATAATCAAACTACGAACCTGCTTGATAAAACGGAGAAGATCCGCCAGACCGCCATGGAAAAAGGGACGCAATTGGCATCCGCTGCCAAGGACCGCACAAGCTCCATTTCAGGCATGGTTACAAACAAATCCCAGGATCTTATGAACAAATCCCAGGGCTTGATGAGCAAATCCCAGGATTTGATGGGCAAAGTCAAGAATATGACTGGTAAACAAAGCGGCAGCACGGAAAGCAGCTCCAATGGGCTGACAAATACGGCAAGTTCAATTACTCCAGTGACTGCTCCACAGGATTACAGTGAAACCGCTGAAGAAGAGCTATTGACCGGAACAGCTGAGACTGGGGAAGTATCATCAAATGATACAACCTCCAGCTTAACAGATACCATGGATGCTACTACAGAGGGCCAGACAGCAACTAATCCTTATTCTGCATCCAGTTCTAAGACGACCGGAAATTCGGATTCTACTCAGGCTGATTCTGAGGAGAATAAAGAAGAAAGCTCAACTGGAAAAAACTCTTAAGCTAAGGTTTTGTCATTGCGGGCGGTGAAGTGGTAAGATGGCTTCATCGCCTGTTTTAGTTAGGAAAGAAAAGGAGAATGAGGATGTCATTAAAGAAAATTTTATCTCAGGAGCAATTTGAGGAATTAGCCGATTCTGATATGTTTCTTTTGGTTAAACATAGTTTAACTTGTCCGGTGAGCCAGGCTGCTTTCGAGGAATATGAAAAGTTCGCAGTGGCCAGCGGCATAAATACAGCTTATTTGGCTGTCCAGGAAGCGCGCCCTTTATCCAATTTTGTAGCAGAGAAATACCAAATCAAGCATGAATCTCCACAGGCCATACTCTTTAAAAACGGAAAGCCTGTATGGAATACTTCTCACTGGAAAATCACTGAGAAGTCTTTGCGCGAAGCATCTCAGGCATAATAACCCCGCACCCCGCAAATGATGGGGTGTTTTTTTTGCAAAGATCTTAAAAGAGGAGGGATCCTTATCCCATCCTCTCTGGATTGCCCCTTGTGTCTAAAAGGTGTTAGGCCTTTTCCATTCTCCTTGATGCAGGCCACATGAGCTTTAGCTCGTCGCCAGCTTCTATCTGTTCGTCAAAGCTGCTTTCCTTATTATTTTTTAATAACAAAAATTTGGATGAAGCCGAGGGAGGCATTTCAATTTCAATCGATTGGAAAATATCTTGGAAGATGAACCCTTCTTTATTTTGAATCATGGTAAGATCTGCAAGATGCTCAATCTCATTGTTTTCGTCCAGCAGTTTCCCGTCCATAAAAAAATCAGCAAAGGGCTTTTCTAGCCGCAGCTTTTTTCCATTAAAGCTAACTTCGATGACTTGGCGGGGCAGCTTCAGCGATTTGCACAATTCTTCAATGGTAATCGAGGTGTGTCTTTCTATGACGATGTCATCCTGATCTTCATAATCTGCATCGTTATACGTTTCTGCTCCGTTTTTACAGATCCTGAACCCGATTCCCTCTATGGCATACAGTCTGCTGTTAATCCGAACTTTGAATGACCCCGACACAGCACCTGAGGTGAGTCTGAGCGACTCAAGAAGATGCTGGATCGTTTGGGGCAGTCTGCATGAAATCCGGTCCCCGTTCTTTACAAAAACATTGCGGTCAGCAGGACGTCCATTCACGAACACACGGGCTTCCACCACATAGGTAATCCCATTAATGGAAATGGTTTTCCTCGGAACTTCCGGCAGCAATTCAGACAGCACGATCGCATCTGAATATGGAGAACTTTCTAGATCAAACTTTATAGAGTCTCCTTCCACTATTGGATCTTCCAAAAAACAGGGCTGCTGGTTAAGAAGGAGAGCAGCATGCTTTTTCTTCTTCAGGGGAATTTGAAGAAGCTTATGATTGAGTTCGACGGTCATCATTTGATCATCTGGTGAACATCTTTCAGGGTTTTTCCCGCATGCCGCAAGGGCCTCCCTGACAGTTAATTGTTTATATTGAAACAAGCTAACCTTTTGATCGTTTACAGTCACCTGGATATAGGGGATGGAGGGATAGATTCCGGTTAATCCAATCCCGATAGGAGTGACATACTCAGGGCCAAGAAGAGTTCCCTCAGGCAGGACGGCACATGGTATAGCGTCAGGACACTGGATTACAACCCGCTCCTCCGGTAATTGCAGTTTTCCGGCAAGGAGGCGTGGAAGCTTTGGGGTCTGGCTACCGCCGCCTATCAATATGACAGCCTGCGGCGGCTTATGATGGTTAAGCTTTATAATTTCTCCGGCAATGGAGTCAGCCAGGGCATCCAGTGCCGGAGAAATCCTTCTGACCGCCTCTTCCTTCGGTATTCTGGATTCATGCCCTAGGACATTTTTAACTGTAATTGATTCTTCTGTCATAAGTTCTCTCTTTACTTTCTCAGCCTGCTGAAAGTCAAGCAGCAATTCTCTTGCCAGGGACTCGGTTATCCTGTCTCCTGCTGCTGGTACCATTCCATAGGCTATGACCGTATCCTGATCAGTAATTGCTACATCTGCTGTTCCTGCACCAATATCGACAAGTGCCAGATTAAGGTTTCTCATGGATGGTCCCACTAAAGCACTGATGGCAGCAATCGGTTCAAGAGTGAGTCCCGCTAGTTGAAGGGAAGCACGATTTAAGGCAGCTGTTAAGGACTCCACTACTCCTTTTGGCAGGAATGCAGCAATGATTTCAACACCAGCCTTCAAGCCGTATTGTTCTAAAAGACAGCCAATCTTATGCCCATCCACCATGTAAGATAGGACAGAATAGCCAGCGCAGATATACTCCCCGGAGGCTGCCCCATTTTCGGTTGAAAGCTGGATCAAAGCTTTTTCGAGGGCTTCCCGCTCCAGCTGCCTGATATCCTCCTCTGTCTTTATGGGATAATCAGCTATATGTTGATAAGAACAGGCCTTCTGTGTTTTTAAAGATCGTCCTGCTGCAGCAGCAAAAACAGATTCCAAAGCTCCGTTCCTTGTTTCCAATCCCTTTTTTATGTCGCTAATCAAGAGCGATACAGCGGGAATATCATGAATCTGGCCATCCTTCATGGCTCTGGTCCTGTGGGTACGTACCTCTATATCGAGAATAAAATAGGTATTATTTCGTTTTTCCAGGATCATTCCAACAATAGAATGTGTACCAATATCAAGAGCAAAAATCTTTTCCATTACATCACCTCATTTCTCTTTTGTACTTTAACGCTTAAAAGCGTTTTATTGTTAAAGAAATAATTCGTGACATCTAGAATCTTTTGCTATATAATGAACACTAATTACTAAGGATACTTGTTTAAAGATTTTCAACGTATAAGAAAAATATGAATGCGACCAGCTGAAAGGGTGAAGGAATGTGAGTAACCAGGAATTGGATTTATTGCGTAATAAGCTTGATGATATCAATCTTGATTTATTAAAGCTTATTAACGAGAGGGCAACACTTGTTCGTGAGATTGGTAAAGTTAAGGAAAAGCAGGGAGTTAATAAATTTGATCCTGTCCGGGAAAGAAAGATGCTGGATTTGATAAAATCACAGAATAACGGACCGTTCAATAACTCTACAATCGAGAAGCTGTTTAAGGAAATCTTTAAAGCTGGTCTCGGCCTTCAGGAAAGCGAGCAGAAGAAGACTCTTCTTGTTTCAAGAAAACAAAAGCCGGAAGATACGATCATCAATCTAAAAGGTGAATTGATCGGAAATGGAACACCAAGCTTTGTTTTTGGCCCTTGTTCAGTGGAATCCTACGATCAGGTTGCCGCAGTGGCAGAAGCTGTTAAACAAAAGGGTCTAAAGCTTCTTCGCGGCGGAGCATATAAGCCTAGAACTTCTCCTTATGACTTCCAGGGACTTGGGCTGGAGGGCTTGAAAATCCTCAAAAGAGTAGCGGATGAGTATGATCTGGCTGTAATTAGTGAAATTGTAAATCCGGCAGACATTGAAACAGCGGTAGAATATCTAGATGTGATCCAAATCGGTGCCAGAAACATGCAGAACTTTGAACTGCTGAAAGCAGCAGGAAAGGTCGATAAGCCGATCCTTCTGAAAAGAGGCCTTGCTGCTACAATTGATGAGTTTATCCATGCAGCTGAATATATCATCTCACAGGGAAATGGAAAGATCATTCTTTGCGAGCGTGGAATTAGGACGTATGAAAAAGCAACCAGAAATACATTGGATATATCTGCTGTGCCTATCCTTAAACAAGAAACCCACTTGCCTGTCATGGTGGATGTCACCCACTCCACTGGCAGAAGGGACTTGTTAATCCCTACAGCAAAAGCTGCCTTGGCAATTGGAGCTGATGGAGTAATGGCCGAGGTCCACCCGGATCCAGCTGTTGCGCTTTCCGATTCTGCCCAGCAGATGGATTTTGAACAATTCGATGAATTCATGGAAGAAATACGTAAGTTAAACTGGGTTACCGTTTAAAGCTTAGCAAAAAAAGCTTCAAGCCTGGGCAGCCATTTTCAGCTGCAGTCCTTTTCATTCAGTTTACAGCCTCCCTAATTGGGAGGTTTTTCTGGTTTTTTCAAGCGGTGGATGAGGTAATTTAATAGGAGCAAAGCAAATTTCAAAAATTATTTTGAGAAACTATGCTTATCATTGCAGGAATGCCACAAGGTATCGTAATATTAAATACATATAATTAGGACAGGTTGTTTATTCCATGATATGAGTCCATAGCCTGGCAATATTCATGGACCCGGCAAAAATTGGCCTGGGCATAAGCATATAGCAGATTTTATATATAGCAGAATAATGTTGTTCAGAACTTAAGATGTTGTTTCTATAAATGAGTTAAGCAGTTTGGCCCTTTTAGATAAGAAGCCGCTTGAATGTCTATATGGACGCGTTTTTCACATGTAAGTACAACTATTTATGCAGCTGACAGTGATTCTGCTTGGGCAGGGATATTCATGTTCCCAGGGAAGCTTGCCCGGGGGTCGCCGTATTCAGGCTAAAGACGGTACAGCAATGTTCTATAAAAACAAATAAACCTTTGTAATATGGGGAAAAAGAATACTATAGGAGTGGTGACTATGAACATAACCATTTACGATGTAGCTAGGGAAGCTAACGTATCAATGGCGACCGTTTCAAGAGTGGTAAACGGTAATCCAAATGTAAAACCAGCAACAAGAAAGAAAGTAATGGAAGTGATCGACCGGCTGGGATACCGTCCGAATGCAGTGGCCCGCGGTCTGGCCAGTAAAAAGACAACAACAGTGGGGGTAATCATCCCTGATATCTCAAGCATTTTCTTCGCCGAACTGGCACGCGGAATTGAAGATATTGCGACGATGTACAAATATAATATCATTCTTAGCAATTCCGATCAGAACACAGAAAAAGAACTGCATCTTTTGAATACGATGCTTGGAAAGCAAGTGGACGGAATTGTCTTTATGGGATCCAAAATCAGTGAAGCCCATATTGAAGAATTTAAAAAGTCCCCAGTGCCAATCGTACTGGCCGGTACTCTTGATGAAACAGGACAGATTCCTTCAGTCAATATTGATAATGAATCAGCTGCCTATGATGCCATAAAATTCTTTACAGAAAAGGGACATAAAAAGATTGCCTTTCTTTCAGGTGTCTACAAAGATCCCATCAATGAAAAGAGAATGGCCGGTTATAAGAAGGCTCTGGAGGAAGCAGACATTGAATTTAATGAAGAGTATGTAGTCGATGGAGACTATACATATGATTCAGGAATGGAAGCAATAGACCGTCTAATGAAGATTCAAGAAAAGCCAACTGCCCTCTTGGCAGGCGGAGATGAAATGGCTCTTGGAGTCGTTCATGCGGCCCAGGATGCCGGTGTTCAGGTTCCTGGCGATCTGGAGGTCATCAGCTTCGATAATACTAGGCTGACATTGATGGTAAGGCCAAGAATCACGACGGTGGTTCAGCCGCTTTATGATATCGGCGCGGTATCCATGAGACTCCTGACCAAACTGATGAACAAGGAAGAAGTGGATGATGAGTCAGTCTTCCTTCCGCACCGTATTGAAGAAAGAGATTCCACGAAATAAAAAAGTTATAAAGCCTGGCAGGGATAAGGTTCCCTCCGGGCTTTTTTCATGCAATCTGAAGAGTGAATAATTAAAATAGCTGTAAAAAGTTTACTGGCTCGTTCCAGGGCTTCGCTTTCCGCAAGCTTCGATGCACAGAAATAGTATGCCTTTAAATGGAGGCACCATAAGTATCTAATAAGCAAATGAAAAGAGGGGTTCAGAATGAGAGCATTCTAAATCCCTTTTCTCTTAATTTTGCTTTTGCCCGCAGGCTGTATTTTTACTGCTTTGGATAGGGTAGAGCGCTTTTTCCAGAGTCAGGGCATTTTTCTCCTCAATATCCGGTTTTCGGGGAATCGGTTTGTATATGCCCTCTGGGTCATCCCAGTATTCAGGCAGAGGCATCGTCGCCCTGCTTTTCCACGCTTCCAGCCATGCAGCAGGGAGAGGGCCGGTGCTGCGGGGATTATCCGTCATTTCAAGCCAGATGAGAGCCCATGCGCGCGGTACGACCCGCCAGATATCATATCCGCCTCCCCCGACCGCAATCCATCTTCCGTTACAGTATTCGTGTGCAAGCTCATGTGCAAGCTTCGGGATTTCCCGGTAAATTTTCATTGTAGCGGATAAATGAGTAAGTGGATCATAGTAGTGGGCGTCTGCACCGTTTTGGGTTAAAATGACGTCCGGCCTGAAGTAGGCACATACCTCTCTAAACGATTTTCGATAGGCATACAGCCAGGAATCATCTTCAGTAAATGCATCGAGAGGGACATTGAAGGTAAAGCCGTATCCCTTGCCCTGACCTCGTTCATTAATTCCCCCTGTTCCGGGGAATAAGTACCTGCCTGTTTCATGCAGGGAGAGAGTACAAACATCCGGGTCATCGTAAAAGGTCCATTGGACTCCATCTCCATGATGTGCATCTGTATCAATATACAGCACCCGTGCCCCATATTTTTCCTGGATGTATTTAATGGCAACAGAACTGTCATTATAGACACAGAACCCTGAGGCCTTGCCCCTGAAGCCATGATGGAGGCCGCCGCCAAGATTCAAGGCATGCTCCGCCTTTCCGGTCATCACATAATCTGCCGCTGTAAGCGTGCCTCCAACGAGTTCTGCACTCGATTCATGCATATTCGGAAAGATTGGGGTATCTTCTGTTCCAAGTCCATAGCTTTCTGCTTTATTGCCTGGAAGCGTTCCCCGGCCGGCCTGCCTGACAGCGTTTACATATCCAGGGTCATGAACCAGCTCCAATTCCTCGTCAGATGCCTGTCTGGACGGAACGATATCAGAAGGCGATATGGCCCCATGCTTATTAAGCAGATCAAGGGTCAGCTGTATGCGCTGCTGATTAAAGGGGTGCTCACTGTTAAATTTATAACTCAGATATTTTTCTGAGTAGACAAAGGCTGCTTTTTTCATGACTCGTACCCCGCAGGATTGGGCCATAATACTTCATAGCCTTTTTCCCGTATTGCTTGGGCGACACCCGATGGATCCATGGTTCGCACTCTTATGGCCAGTATTTTAAAGGCTTCGTCCTTTTTGTCGGAATAGACGAGGATACTATTGATATTTGAATTTTTCCCTTTTATCAGTGATGCGATGTCGCTGAGCGCGCCTGTACGGTCAGGAACCCGTACCTCGATTTGTGATCCAGGCTTATTGGCGCCGGTCAGCTCCACCAGGGTGTGCAGAAGGTCTGTATCTGTAAGGATCCCTACCAATTTTTTTTCTTTTACTATAGGAAGGCAGCTGATCTTGTACTCACAAAGCAGAGCCGCTGTCTCTTCCACAAAATCAAGGGGATGGCCGGTTATGATCTCTGTTTTCATAATGGATGTAAGAGGTCTTTGCAGAGCTTCTTCGTTTTCCTTTAAATGAAGTATGGAAGGGGCTGCATCACGCAAATCCCTATCCGTCACAAGGCCAATCAAGTGGTTCTGGCTGTCAACAACCGGTATATGGCGTATTTTCTTTTGAGCAATGATCTGGAGTGCTGTTTGTATGGTATCTGTTTCAGTAAGTGAAATAAGATCGGTTTTCATCATTTCTTCTATAATCATACCGCTGCCTCCTCGGCCGTTAGGCATCATTCCTGTTTAGATTTTACTGGGAAAATCAATACATAAATCTATTCATAAAGCGGAGGTTATCAAATTTTTGTACCGATTCGGGCGGAACTCTCTTTCCAATTCTGGCCATGAGGCAGTTAGCGGGATGAGAGCTGATCTCCGGGTCATCTGTCGCATAGTAAACAAGGCCGCCGGCATTCATCATTTTTTCCATGACTTTTCTGTACTCCCACACATTCAAGCCGGTTCCTTTTAAATCCCAATGCCAGTAATATTCGGTTGTAATGATAATAAAGTCTTCCATTGCATTGTCCATCATGGACACCTTCAGCAGATTCTTCCCTGCAGAAGCACCCCTGAACTCAGGGATTACCTCTATGGCCCCCAATTCGATTAAATCTTCCATTTTTCCTTCTGACCATCTTTCGAGCGGATCAGGATACAAATAAGTAACATATCCTACGACCGTGTCCAGATGTCTTGCAATGATGATTCTTCCTTCGGGAAGGCCAGCGATTTCAATCAGTGCCTTATGCTGCTGATGTGCCGGCCTGAACGCCGTAAGATCCTCATGAAAATGGCAGCTTTCCAGTTTTTCAGGAGAAATCGGACCTTCAATGATCAACGTGCCATGCCGTGTTTTAAGCTCTGCAGCATAATATGTCTTTTTAAATTCCATTCCCTCACCACCTCTATAAAACTCCCTTTCTATTATACATGAATCAACGCCATCCTCCGCCTGCCTTCACTCTTTTTTGCTGAAAATTCCTTAAATCTATTCTTCAGACTGCATTAGTTATCTAAAAATTGAGAATTAATTTTTATTATACTATAATTATTTGTGTATATTAAATAAAGGGGGAGCTCAAATGAAAGTGGAAGCGCTGCCAGTGGTGAATGGAAATTACAATATGAAAAGCTATGATGATACGTACAAAAGCTTCGATTGGACAGAAACTGAAAAAGAATTCAGCTGGTATGAAACCGGACGGGTTAATATGGCGTATGAAGCGGTTGACAGGCATGCAGACACTTTTAGAAAGAATAAGGTAGCACTATATTACCGAGATGCAGAACGCAATGAAAAATATACATTCAAGGAGCTGAAGGATCTCAGCAATAAGGCAGCCAATGCTCTAAAAGCGCATGGAAATGTGGAAAAAGGGGATCGGGTATTTATTTTTATGTCAAGGTCGCCTGAGCTCTATTTTGCCATGCTGGGTGCCATCAAGCTTGGGGCTATAGTAGGGCCGCTTTTTGAAGCCTTCATGGAAGGAGCAGTGCGTGACCGACTCTCTGACAGCGGTGCGAAGGTCATTGTCACGACTCCGGATTTATTGCCGCGGATTCCGGTGAGCGAGCTCCCGGAGTTAGAGACCATCTTCTTAGTCGGAAAAGATATTGAAGAAGGAAATAAAATCGTCGACTTCAATTCTAAAATGGAATCAGCCGAAAAAGAACTGGAGATTGAATGGGTGGACCGTAATGACGGATTAATCCTCCATTATACGTCTGGATCCACCGGGAAGCCGAAGGGAGTCCTGCATGTGCATAATGCCATGATCCAGCATTATCAGACCGGAAAATGGGTCCTTGATCTGCAGGAAGAGGATGTATACTGGTGCACGGCGGATCCAGGCTGGGTGACAGGAACCTCATACGGCGTATTCAGTCCATGGCTGAATGGAGCAAGCAGCGTAATTGTAGGCGGAAGGTTCAAGCCTGAATCATGGTATCAGACGATCGAGGACTTTGGAGTTACGGTATGGTACAGTGCTCCTACTGCATTCCGTATGCTGATGGGGGCAGGAGACGAAATCGTCAAAGAATTTGACTTAAGCAGCCTGCGCCATGTCATCTCAGTAGGAGAACCTTTAAATCCTGAAGTTGTTCGCTGGGGCATGAAGGTATTCAATAAGCGGATACACGACTCCTGGTGGATGACAGAAACAGGTGCACAGATCATTACGAATTATCCGGCTATGGAGATTAAACCAGGATCCATGGGCAAGCCAATTCCGGGTGTCAAAGCTGCCATTGTGGATGACCAGGGAAATGAGCTTCCTCCAAACCGAATGGGCAATCTGGCCATCAAAAAGGGCTGGCCGTCCATGATGAATGCCATATGGAATAACCCGCAAAAATATGAATCATATTTTATGCCGGGAGACTGGTATGTATCAGGGGATTCGGCCTACATGGATGAAGATGGCTACTTCTGGTTCCAGGGCAGAATTGATGATGTCATCATGACATCAGGTGAGCGGGTAGGGCCGTTCGAAGTGGAGAGCAAGCTGGTCGAGCATCCAGCTGTTGCCGAGGCAGGTGTAATTGGCAAGCCCGATCCGGTCCGGGGTGAAATCATCAAAGCATTCATCGCCCTTAGAGATGGCTACGAGGCATCTGATGATTTGATTGAGGAAATCCGTCAATTTGTGAAAAAAGGACTGGCAGCCCATGCTGCCCCTCGAGAAATTGAGTTCCGGGAAAAGCTTCCTAAAACCAGGAGCGGAAAAATCATGAGGCGTGTCCTGAAAGCATGGGAATTGGATCTGCCTACCGGGGACCTTTCAACCATGGAAGACTGATCTGAATAGAAGCTGCATTCTGAAAAACAGGATGCGGCTTTTTTATTGTACTTAAAAGGAAATCTTATCAGCCTCTCAGGGCATACTACCATTGAACTTTCTAAAATAGGAGGAAAATAAAATGGAATCCCGTTCATTTAAAGTATCAGATACAGATCTTCCTATACTGCAGTCTATGGAAGAGATTTGGAAAACCACCTGCGGAACCTGGCAGAATTGTAACAGCCAAACCGTACTTCAATTTCTGGGTGCATGCCATGAAAAGCAGATCGATCCGCAGTTCTGCATGAGCTGGATCGAGCAAAACAGCAATCAAATTCCCAATTGGTCAGAAGTTTCCGACACCACCCGCGAATGGATCAATGAGCATACTTCGACAGGATCTCCCATAACAGGCGAAAATGATCTGAGTTAAGCAGCATTTAAAAGGGGACCGATTAGGTCCCCCGCTGTCTATTATTTCCCGCTTTTTCCAGCATTCTGTTTTTGATCAGTACGAAAACCTGTCTGAGAATCCTGATCGCTGCGCTCCTGTTCTATACTATTATTGCTTTGTCCTTTTTTCATTTTCTCACCACCTTTGGTTGTTATATTTTGTATTAAAATACAGGCTGCTATACGAGGGAGTTTTACATAATACAAGGAGAGTGAATCATGAATTCAAATGAAATACAAAGCTATATTTTTGAAGTGAAAGATGAACAAGGAAACACAAACCTAAAAGGAAAGATTACAGGATCATCGGCTCTCCATTTTTATGATGATTTAAAATTAAGGGCAGCTGCGGCGCTCTTGAATTCTGTGGACCAAGATCATTTCAAGGAAACACCTGAGTTATTTAAGACCCTTATGGAAGAAATTGAAGAAACACTCGAACAGGTAAAGAAGCACGGACATTTCCAGGGCAGAACTCGTTAACACGGGAATGTGTGTAAGACAGGTAACGAGGCCTCTGCTGCCCGATGGAGGATTGCGGACGTTTATAGGGGGAAGGGTGAGGTTAATACAATAAGTAAGAATAATAGGGAGGTGGTCAGATGGTGGAAAGGAAAATCAGGATGCTCTGCGATACCTGCGAACATGAAACGGTACATGTAGCAAGTGAGAATGCACTGGAAATAGACTATAAGTGCACGGAATGCGGACGGGAAAAAGAGGTCGTAAAGTCTTTTTTTTAACGAAACAGGGGTAAGGAATGGCATGGCTTCAGAGAGACCGATGAACGAAATATGGATAAAAAAAAGCTGCCTTATATGTAGTCTGCCCTCCTCCTGCTAGTTTCAGCTGGAGGAGGGCAGACCCTGTAAGACAGGTTTTTTGCGTTAGTTTGCAACTGGTTTTTTCTCTGTTGTACCCGTTTCCTTGGAGGTATCTTCCTTAGCCGGTTCTTGCTTAGAAGAATCTTGTCCGGAAGGCTTGGTTTCCTCCGATTTCTGCTCTGGAGAAGATTGATTTTTTGCTGGCTGCTGCTTTGTCCTTTTAGGATCGCTCTGTGCAGTGACTGAATTAGAAGTGGATAGAACATTTCCTGATTTGTCCACTGCCTTTACTGTATACGTGCCGCCTGTCACTGAATAAGTTCGGGATGATCCGGCACTTACCGTACCTGCAAGGGATCCATTTCTATATACGCGGTATCCTGCAATTTCCGGGTTTGAGCTTTTACTCCAGGATAAGGTCATGCCGTTTAAAGTAAGATTGACTGCTTTATCCTTATCCGATCCGTCTCTTCCGGAGAAGAGCGCTCCAGGATCCTTCATATATCTGCTTCCCAGTCTGGCGATAATATCATTGCGGTCCGTCACTTTTGATGCCGAATAATTGATATTGGCCAAATCAGATCCAGGCACATTCAATCCTTTACACATCCCTGCTGGAATTCCGGTTACCTCACAGGATGATCGGGAGACAATTCCCCCCGGCATTTCAAAGCGTTTGCTGGTTGCGACCTTTGCTGAATCTGCTTTATAGGCAGCATTCATCAGGTCAGCCCAGAGATACAGATTCCTTTGGGAATAGGTAAGGCCCTGATAGCGCTGGACGAGCGGCTTAGGGGTATCATATCCCATCCAGGTGCCAAAGGTGACTTTTGGATTGGAGGCCACGAACCAGGCATCCCTATAATACTGGGAAGTACCCGTCTTTCCTGCCCAGTCGCTGCTGAATTGAAGCCTGTTCCTTACGCTGGCAGCCGTGCCGCTCCTTACGACATCCCTCATCATATCAAGGGT
Source organism: Peribacillus kribbensis DSM 17871 (assembly GCF_000430765.1). Taxonomy (GTDB): domain Bacteria; phylum Bacillota; class Bacilli; order Bacillales; family DSM-1321; genus Paraperibacillus; species Paraperibacillus kribbensis. Next base: position 88,577 of record NZ_KE387237.1, read on the forward strand.
TAAATAAGCCGTCTGCGGGCTGAATACCTTAACAGGCTTGTTTTTATGCTGATAGATGGTCTTACCCGTTTCATCCGTAATTTTTTCAATCATATAGGCATCGATGAACTGGCCGCCGTTCGCAAAGGTTGTATAGGCATTAACATCCTCCTCGACAGAAACGCCATTTGTCAATCCTCCGAGGGCAATGGAGGTCGTTGAATAGTCTTCCTTCGCCAAGGAGCTGAAGCCCATCTTTTCAAGATAGCTCACTGGATTTTGAGATTTGATATCCAGATAGAACTTAACGGCTGGAACGTTGTAAGAATTAGCCAGGGCCTTTCTTGCCGTTGTAATTCCGTGGAAACTTTCCCCATAGTTCTGTGGTTCATATCTTTTAGAACCTGCTGGTACACTAATCGGCATATCAGCTACGAGGCTTCCAGGTGAAAGAGCGCCAAGCTCAATTCCTGGTCCATACACCAGCAACGGCTTCATGGTGGAGCCGTTTGATCTTAATGTGCTCGTAGCATGATTGGTCTGCTCAATCTTATAATCCCGGCCACCGATAAAGCTCAGGATCTTTCCAGAAGTATTTTCAATCAACACCGCCCCAGCCTGAACGGGCTCCACAACGGTCTTTTTCTTTTTTGTCTCCGGATCTGTAACAGTCTGGAGTTTGTCAGGACCATAATAAGGGTACTTACTCTTAGCAGCTTCCATTTTATCCAGAATTTTTTTATTAATCGTTGTATCGATCCGGTAGCCGCCCTGCCTGATATTTCGATCTGCGAGTGTATGATACTTTTCCTGGATTTTCTCATCCTTTTGATAATCTTTGTCTGAGATGCCATCCTTTTTGGCCAGGTACTCTGCAAGGATTTTGATGGATCTTTTCTCCACCTCGTAGGTCAGCCATGGATATTTTTCCAAAAGTTCTGGCTGCGGTTTTATGAAGTCTTTTTTAATATCATATTTCAGCGCGTCTTCATATTCCTTCTTGTTAATAAACTCTTCCCGGTGCATCCTGCTGAGCACGGTCTTCATTCTGTTGAGACCTGGTTCTAGATTGTGCTTCAGGGTGCCATCCTGTGTGTAAGGCGTATAGCCGAATGGACTCTGGGGAAGGCCGGCAATGAAAGCTGCCTGAGGAAGGTTCAGGCTCTTTACGTCTTTTCCGAATATGCCTTTCGCTGCGGATTGTACACCCGCAATGTTTCTTCCATTGGAGTTTCTTCCGAATGTAGATAAATTTAAATAAGCGGTGAGAATTTCTTTTTTATCAAAGAATTTTTCCAGTCTGAGGGCCAGCAGAATTTCTTTAGCCTTTCGGTCAAAGGATACCTCATTTGTGAGAATTTGGTTTTTAATGATCTGTTGGGTAAGGGTACTTCCTCCGGATTGTACGGCCGAATTCGTCATATCCTGAAAAATGGCCCTAAAGATTGCCTTTGGAACCACGCCGTCATGCTTATAGAAGTATTCATCTTCAGTGGCGATTAATGCGTTGGATAAATATGCGGGGATTTGATCCATAGTGATGGTTTCACGCTCTAAATCCGACCTCATTTTTCCCATATACACATTGTCAGCGAAATACATTTCAGATGTTTCATTATAATTATAAATATCCTTTTGAAGCTCTTCCTTGGACCGGACTTTCTCATCCTTGACAAGCGAGGCGAAGTAACCTGCGCCGACTCCTCCTGCAAAAGATGCACCCAAAACGGCCACAATGATAAAAATCAATAATAAATTCCATATAACTCCATATGTAATGTTAAAGGTCCGTTTGGTTCTTTCCTGTTCAAAAAAGGATAGGGCCTTCCGAACAAAATCCATAAATGGATTTCTCTTTTTCTCCAAATATTCCACCCCCTAAAATCAGATACATTATAGCACAGATAGACAAATAATTCCTGAATTTCATCATTTTTCTGATAACTGTTATTTCCATTTGACTCTTTGTTTATTTTATGATAAAAATGCATTATTACTAATAGGCTCTTTTGCTGTTTTTATCCTTAAATCTGCAGGGGTATGCCTTGTTATATTCGATAAGCGAAGATAGGATTCAGTAGTTTTTTTATCCCTGTTAAAGAGAGCCGGTGGATGGTGTGAACCGGTACAAATAAAAAAATGAATTACCTCCTGGAGCTTTTGGTGTGAAAATCTATGGGATTGTAGCATCAAACGGATAACGTACGTTAACGTTTCAAGCGGAGAACAAATATGTTCTCAAGTCGGGTGGTACCGCGATTCATAATCGTCCCTTCATATTTGAAGGGGCGTTTTTATTTTGAGGAGGAATTTATGATGGATTTATTGCAGGATTTAAAATGGCGTGGAATCATCTATCAGCAGACGGACGAGGAGGGCTTAAAGGAGCTTTTGGAGAAGGAAAGCATCTCCATTTATTGCGGGATCGATCCAACGGCTGACAGCATGCATATCGGGCATCTGCTTCCATTTTTAACGCTAAGGCGTTTTCAGCAGCATGGCCACCGTCCACTGCCGGTTATCGGCGGGGCTACAGGACTGATCGGTGATCCGAGCGGGAAGAGTGAGGAAAGAAATCTTCTTACCGTAGAAACCGTGCAGCACAATGCGGACAGCATCAAGGAACAGCTGAAGAGAATCTTTGATTTTGACGGTGAAAACGGGGCAGTCATGGTCAACAATTATGACTGGACCAGCACAACAGATTTGGTCACATTTTTAAGGGATATAGGAAAGCATATCGGAGTGAACTATATGCTTGCAAAGGATACAATAGCCAACCGTCTGGAGACAGGCATCTCCTTTACCGAATTCACCTACACCATTCTGCAGGCGATGGATTTTAACCATCTATATGAAACATACAACTGTAAGCTGCAGATCGGCGGAAGCGACCAATGGGGCAATATTACGACCGGCCTGGAGCTGATCAGGAAAAAGCAGGAAGAAGGAGCCAAGGCATACGGGCTGACTATTCCGCTCGTAACAAAAGCAGATGGCACGAAGTTCGGTAAGACAGAAAGCGGTGCTGTCTGGCTTGATGCCCAAAAGACATCACCATACGAATTCTACCAATTCTGGATCAACACAGCAGATGCTGATGTGGTGAAATACCTGAAATACTTTACATTCCTTTCTCATGAGGAAATAGAGAGCCTGGAACAGGCAGTAGAAACGGAACCGCATTTGCGCAAAGCGCAAAAAGTGCTTGCTGGGGAAATGACGAAGCTGATTCACGGTGAAGCTTCTTTGGAGCAGGCCATCAAGATTTCCGCCGCGTTATTCAGCGGAGATATCAAGAGCTTGACTGCATCCGAAATTAAGCAGGGATTCAAGGATGTTCCGTCTTTTGAAGCGGAGCAGGGGGAGCTTTCATTGGTGGACCTTCTCGTCCAGGCCAAAATATCTCCATCAAAGCGCCAGGCACGTGAAGACATCCAGAATGGCGCTGTCAGCATAAACGGAGACAAAGTGACCAATTTAACTCACATGCTCTCAGAAGAAGATCGTATTGAGGGAGAATTCACGATTATAAGAAGAGGAAAAAAGAAATACACCATGATTAAGTATACTAACTAAAAAGCTTTTACATGGAGCCTGGCTCTTTCCACCCTTTAGGAAGTGGAAGAGTACGGGCTTTTTTTTCTATGAAAGTGCGGCTTTAACAGGATATATTGTTTTTTATTCATAGAGTACATATGAATTTAATTTCCTGAATTAGTTCTGTTACCTAAGATGTTGGGCCCGGATGAAATTGATGGGCAAGCGGAGAAACACCATACCGAAGTAAAGGGTGCAAACTCCTCGTTCTTATCAATTTTTCCATGCCAGTACATATTGAGAATTAGCATCTCCCTTACTGTAATTGGGAACAATAAATTGGCATGCTATTTCGAATGGAGGAATTTAACATGGACAAAACAATTTTCATTACTGGTGCAGGCACCGGGCTTGGCAGAGGCGCAGCAATTGGTCTTGCCAAAAAAGGTCATCGTGTGATTGCCGCTACAGAGCTTACTTCTCAAAAAACAGACCTTCTGCGGGAAGCGAATGACCTGGAACTGGATATAGAGGTGATTAAAGTCGATATTACGAACCCTTTGGATCTGGAACAGATAGAAAAGTATGATTTTGACATATTTGTTGCAAATGCTGCCATTAATGAACGAGGGCCTCTCGGGGAAGTGCCGATGAACCGATTTCGGGCACTCTTTGAGGTAAATGTTTTCGCAACCTTGGAAACAGTACAGATAGCTGCACGTAAGATGGTTCAAAAGGGAAGCGGAAAAATCGTCTTTATGAGTTCAGAATCTGGAGTTTTGGCATCTCCATATGGCGGTCCATATGCCGCTACAAAGCACGCGATTGAAGCAATTGCCCATACCCTTCAGTTGGAACTTCAAGGTTTTGGAGTAAAAGTTGCCACCATTAACCCTGGTTCCTTCAAGACAGGTTTTAATGACCGCGCGGCAGAAGAGCTATGGAAATGGTACGATGAAGAGAAAAACTTTACGAGAAAAGAGGATATTAAAAAGGCGGAAGAGGGCTTAAACAACCAGTTTGATCCGGAAGATATGATTGCAAAAATGGTAGAAATCATCCCAGCTGACCATCATAAATTCCGGACCGCCTATCCTCAGCAAACCGAGAAACAGATGAAGCAAGAAGAACAAAAATGGTGGGAGATGGACATATAGGACGCTTCTGGCTTTGGGCAGCTGCTCCCCGCTTAACCAGAACTGGATGTTTATGTTTACAACACATTTTTAAGCTGGATGCAAGACATCTTTCCGTTCCCGAGTACACTCCGGTTGTTTTATAATGAGGTTCTAATTATTGATCGCAAAGATAAAGGACAGACTACGGATGCAGCTGCAGGCATTATTTGCCCGTGGGTATCACAGCAGTAAAAACAAAGAACCCTAGAAGCGTTGATGCAACGCTTCTAGGGTTCTTTTGATTGCTGATTAATAAGCAAATCAATTAACGAGAGTAGAATTCAACGATAAGAGCTTCGTTGATTTCAGCAGGCATTTCAGAACGCTCAGGAAGGCGAGTGAAAGTACCTTCTAACTTGTCAGCATCGAAAGTCAGGTAATCAGGAACAAAGTTGCTCACTTCGATTGCTTCTTTAACGATGTCAAGGCTGCGAGATTTTTCGCGAAGGCTGATTGTTTGACCAGGCTGCACACGGTATGACGGGATGTCTACGCGGCTTCCATCAACAATGATGTGGCCGTGGTTAACAAGCTGACGAGCTTGACGGCGAGTACGGGCAAGTCCAAGACGGTATACAAGGTTATCTAGACGGCTTTCAAGAAGAACCATGAAGTTCTCACCGTGTTTACCTTGCATTTTACCAGCTTTGTCAAAAGTAGTGCGGAATTGACGCTCGTTAACTCCGAACATATGACGAAGCTTTTGCTTTTCTTGTAATTGTAATCCGTATTCAGAAAGCTTTTTACGTTGGTTTGGACCATGTTGTCCAGGAGCGTAAGGGCGTTTTTCAAGTTCCTTACCAGTTCCAGTTAATGAAATGCCTAGGCGGCGGGATAATTTCCAGCTTGGGCCAGTATAGCGAGCCATAAATGACTCCTCCTTTAATTGTTTTTATTTTGGTAAAATAAAAACAGATGTGATCGTACATTATATGCCATTATGTTTTCATGCACCTTCGCCCTAGCAGCACAGGGTTACGAGATGCACCTCCAGAATGTGAGGAACAAAATGAGTACATATAAGTGTTCACATAGGCTGCGATATTTTACACAAAAGCCATTATATTATGGATTGTATATAAAAGTCAATACCAGGATTTGAATTTTATCTTTATTAGTAGCTGCTTTAACAAAAAGAACGCTGCAGCAACAGCCATTTTTTTAAAGTGCCCTTATTTGAAGATGGAGATTTTTAAAAATATTAAAAACTTATAAAGGAAATTTTATACATACTTGTATATAATAGATAATAGATTTCGTCGGAAATCTTACAGCATAGCAGGAGCTATTATTCTGTGGGGTTTGCCGTGCTTTTCGACTATAGACATATTTAGGATGAGCAAAATGAGCATACATAAGAGTGATTGGATCTGTAAATTAAATAGAACCTTTTTTCAATTCGACTTCACCGGGGATTGGACAGAGGAAGATTATATAACCTGGCTGCTTCTCAAGCTTCGGGAAGAGCTGGATGATGTAAAGGCCATCTCCTATTACAAATATAATGAATGGAACAGGAATTATACCTATTCTGGTTCTGCTGGGGAGGAAGGAGAAGTTTCGTTTCCAGCTTCGGATTCCCTGCAGGAAATGCCATATTATTATAAACATGCACCATGCAGGGAGCTCAAAGCCTTTGATTTGGTGATGCCTTTAAAAACGGAGAAGCACATATTCGGTATTTTGGCTTTCAAGGAGTATACTCTGGGATCGCTTGAGGCACATGCGGACGAATACAAGGAGCTTGCAGAAGAAATCAGCAAGGTTTTTTATGCAGTTTACGACTTTGCGAGTTCTGTGAAAAAGGCCAGGAGGTACAAAAAGCTTTTTGAGATTACTGAGACATTTCAGGCTTCCATGGATATGGATGACGTACTTCATGGTATCATCCAGATTCTAAAAGAAGTTTACCCTCTATTCAGCTACAAGCTTCTCTTATCACATGATTCAGGTGCCAGTGAATGCCTGCCGATTGATGAGCTTGAATATGAATCAGAGGATACTCCTGCCATGCAGGCGCTTTTGACAGGAACCATCCAGACGAAGGCCGGTGCTGATAAAAGAAGCATATCCCTCTATGCGCCATTAAAGGGAAGACAGGGGATTTATGGTGTCCTTAAGGTCGCTGCTGCCGGTGCGCTGTTTTTCCCAGCAGAGGAAATCGAGTTCGTACAGCTTCTTGCAGGAACAGCAGGGGCTGCCCTGGAGAATGCCCAGCTTTACCAGCAGTCAAGGAGATTAATTTCCGATCTGCAGCTGATCAATGAGACTTCCCATAAATTGAATTCTAATCTGCGTTTGAGTGAAACCATCAGTTATATGAGAAACCAAATAGTTAAGAACTTTGGGGCCCAGGAGATTGGTTTTTTTATGTTCAGCGAGGAGAAAAAGCCGATTGTTCTGGAAGAGTCCACAGACTTCTTTCGTGATTCGGATTCAGAGGAATACACTGCATTCATCACAGCTGAAATCTTTCGGGAAAGGGAGGCTCTCTACATGGGGGACGCCCGGGGACAGGGGGCTTTATCGGAAGCAAAATACCGATCCGTAATCGCAGTTCCCATGATCCAGAGTGATTCTCTGAATGGATTTGCCCTTGTTTTGCATCAGGAGCCTTATCATTTTACTTTTGATAATTTCAAGCTTCTTCAATCTCTGATCCATCATTCCACATTGGCTTTTGCCAACTCCATGCTTCGGGAAGAACTGGAAAAAATGGTGATTACTGATTCGCTGACCAAGCTGTACTCCAGGGGCTATCTGGATGAAAAATTGCAGCACTCCCTTGAACATGATTCAGAGGGGACGTTTATCCTTCTTGATATTGATAATTTTAAAAAGGTCAATGATACATATGGGCACCAGGTGGGGGATGAAGTGCTGGTACAGGTGGCGGATTTGATCATGAAGAACATCCGCGGGACGGACATTGGAGTAAGATGGGGCGGAGAAGAATTGGCCATTTATCTTCCGGGCGTTTCCCTTGATATTGGTGTCTGCATTGCTAAACGGCTCCTGGACAAGGTGAAGAGCACCTCATCTCCGGCCGTAACCATTTCCTGCGGAATTTCCCATTGGATAAAAAGTCCTGGAGAAACCGCCAAGGCTCTGTTTAGAAGAGCGGATGAAGCATTGTATAAGGCGAAGAACTCCGGGAAGAACCGCCTGTTTATCCACGAGGAGGATTCTCTGTAAGGTCCTCCTGAACCGCAGGCAATAAAAATGGCTGGATATTGGAGGGAGAACGATGTCGCTGCTATTGCTCCTGGGCATTCTTGGATTCATCCTTGTTATTGTATTAAAAAAACCCCTTATCATTTCATTTGAGGAAAATAATAGATGGGTGAACAAGCTGAAAAGAGCCAAATGGTTTCAGAATCATTGGCTGTCAGGATTATTCTTGTTTTCTATGAATGCTGCCTTGTTTGCAGCAGTCTGTTTATTCTTTATCCTGCTGAGCTTTTTTGTTATTCCCTATTTACATATTCTTGTGGGCTTTGCTGCTGTTATTCTCAGTTTTATTTTGTGGATTGCTATCACGAAAGCATGGAAGGGCACAAGGTGGAACCGTTTTAAGATGGGAATCACGGGAAGCAGCTTTTATATTTTACTTATTGCTGGTTTCGCCTATTGGATGAGGGAACTGAAGCCCTCTTATCCGGGGGAGGATATATTCATGGGAGCAATCTTCCTGATATTTGGAATGATTGCAGCCCTGATCGCCTTTATTGCATGCCTGGTCATTACTGGATTTTCACATAAGCAGTCTGAATTGTAGATGATAGAGGCGCTAAATCATCAGATCATAAAGGCCATTGATAAGAGAAAATGAGCCGTTAAGCTAATTTACTCCGGCTTATAAGGTAATACATTAAAATCGCCTTGGTTTTACTGCTGCATTCTTTTTTATATCCTGCCGAGTGGAATGTAAGGTGCGAAGACTCCTGCGGGATCAGCGGGACAGGTGAGACCCCGCAGGCGTAGCTGAGGAGGCTCACCGCACGCCCCGCGGAAAGCGAAGCGCCTGGAATGGAACTCGGGCAGCCCATTTAAACGAAAAGCCCGGTTCTAATGTGAACCGGGCTCCCTTCATTTGCTCCTATAGATGAGCACAAAGCTCTTTTACGAATAGCTCCAGATATTTTTGGTCTTCTTCGTCAAAACGGTTTTTTTCTGGGGAATCGATATCCAGGACGCCAAGGAGCTGGCCGTCTTTTAGGAGCGGAACCACAATCTCTGACTGGGATGCCGCATCGCAGGCTATATGGCCTGGGAACTGGTGGACGTCCTCTACACGGACCGTTTCGCGCTTTTCAGCAGACGTACCGCAGACACCGCGTCCAAAAGGAATGCGGACACAAGCAGGAAGTCCCTGGAAGGGTCCGAGCACAAGCTCATTTTCTTCTGTTAAATAAAAGCCCGCCCAGTTAATGTTATCCAGGAATTGATTGAGCAGGGCGGATGCATTGCTTAAATTGGCGATTTTATTCGTTTCGCCCTCTAATAGCGCAGCAAGCTGCTTAATGGCAAGCTGATAGTTTTCTTCTTTTGTACCTCTGTATAACTGTGGATTAAACATATTTCCATCTCTCCTCTTAATTTTCTGCAATTTATGGAATCGGTTTGTAGATATACCTGCTAGTTTGTCGAGATGTTTTTAAAGGGAAATAACATGCATAAGAAGAATATATCTAAAAAAGACTCTTGTGAAAAGCAGGTGGATCAAATGAGCCGAAATAGTGAAACCAGGAACTCGATCATTGACGCTGCTCTTTATTTATTCCATATTAAAGGATTTCATGCAACATCTGTCCGCGACATATCTGCAAGGGCTGGAGTCAACTCAGCGAACATTTCCTACTATTTTAAAAATAAGAATGGCCTGCTGGAGCATTGTTTAACTTCTTTCTTGGACGAATATCTGCAGCTGATTGAACACCATCTTGAAACCCTTTTTATTGCCGGGCCTGAAGGATGTTTAAGGAGCTTGATTAAGGAAATATTAGCTTTTCAGCGGTCCAACCATCTGGCAGCGAGGTTTGTTTATGGCGAACTATCCTTTGACTCCAGCTTGAACAGGGAGATTTTATCCACCTACTGGACAAAGGAAAAATATTATCTGACCACGATTTTAGAAGCTGGAGTCGAAGGCGGTGTGTTCCGGAAAGTCTCTCCGCCAATGTTTATCCTTCAATTAAAAGGCCTTTTGACAGCCCCTCTTCTTCATGCACATTATTCCATGGAAGTTTTGTATCAATTTCCCCAAGAAGAATTTTTCACAGCTAAATATTTGGATGAAATATATGAATATATGGACCACCATATCCTTAATCCGTATATCCGGATCGCAGCAGGGATGCATGGATAAACGGACGATCGCAGCTAAAGCGGCCGCGGCTTGAGCACTTTCCCATTAGGCTGGGAGGTGTTCTTTTTTTGTCAAGATGAATGGGTGACCTATTTTATAAGAGTAGAACTGCCATTTCTGCTTATGGAGCAGCAGCCCCTTCTTTTTTTGAAGCAATTTTTTTGACTTACATGTAATGGAAATAAAATGTCTAAAAAAAATCATTTTTCTAGTCAAAAATGTATGTGAACATGGTATCATAAAAGCACTGACATTAAGCTAATTAGAGAAATTCGTTCATATACATGATTTTTTCCTTAGAGCAGGGGGCTTACAATGGAATACATAATCGGTGCCATAGTGATTATTTTAGCGTTTTTTACAATGGGTTATATCTTAAAAAAGAAGCATTATAAAGAATTGGACAGGCTTGAGGCGTGGAAGCTGGATATCATGAACCGGCCCGTACTGGAGGAACTTTCTAAGGTAAAACAGCTGAATATGACCGGTGAAACGGAAGAAATGTTTGAACGCTGGAGAAGAGAATGGGATGAAATGATCACCATCCGCCTTCCTGAAATAGAAGAGCTGCTTTTTGACGGAGAAGAGCATGCGGACAGGTTTCAATTTAAAAAGACTAAAATGGTTCAGAGGGAAATTGAGGGGAAGCTCGTTTCGTTCGAAAAATCCATTCAAAGCATCCTGGGTGAATTGAATGAGCTTGTCGGGAGTGAAGAAAAAAACCGTGCGGAGATAGAAGAATTAAAGGATGGATATCGAAGCTTGAAGAAGTCTCTTCTTGCACACCGGCACACCTTCGCAAAAGCGGCAGACAGGCTTGAGGGCATTCTGGAGAATGTGGTTCAGATGTTTGGAGAATTTGATGAAGCGACAGAAAACGGGAATTATTTAAAGGCAAGGGAATACCTTCTGCAGATTAAATCCATGCTGGAGGATGTCCGGAACAAAATGGAATTGATCCCGGAGCTCCTTATTGAAGCTCATTCGGGAATCCCATCCCAAATTGAGGAATTAAGAAACGGTTTTAAAGAGATGGTGGAGCAGGGGTATATCCTGGATCATATCCAATTTGAGAAAGAGATGGACCGCCTGGAGGAAGAGTTAACGGTTTACAGCTCTCATGTGGATGCTGGAGAAGCTGGAGAAGCTGAAAAAGGAATGGCAGAGATACAGGAAAGCTTGAACAATCTGTATGATGTGCTGGAGGGAGAGGCTGTAGCCAGGAATTATGTTTACAGCCAAGAACCAAAAATGAGAGAAGAACTCTCCATTCTCGAATTTGGCAATGAAAAGCTGAAGGCTGAAACGGCGATTGTCCTTCAAAGCTACCATCTTCCCGAGCATGACCTGGAGTTTCAGAAAGGTCTTGAGAAAGTGATGTCCCAGCTGTCCAAGAGATTCCTCCTGCTTCAGTCGAAACTGGATCAGGATAATCAGGCTCACTCGGTCTTGAGCGGCGAACTGAAGGAACTTGAAGAACAGATGAGGCAGGTCAGGGAAGAGCAGGCCGTTTATTCAGCTAAGCTTCATGCCCTGCGGAAAGATGAATTGGAAGCGAGAGATTCTCTGTCTGTCTTGAAGAAAAAACTGGGTGAAATTTCCCGTATGATTGCAAAAAGCAATATCCCGGGCCTTCCTGAAGAGTATGAAGTCAGTGTGGGTGAGGTGAGGGAAAGCTTGTCTGATGTTGAAACCAAACTGGAGGAGACTCCTCTTGATATGGCGTCCGTCAGAATTTTCCTGGAAAAGGCAGAATCCTCTGTCGCCAAGCTGTATGAGATGTCCAAGGATCTTGTGGAGAATATGGTGATTGCTGAAAAGGTCATTCAATACGGGAATAGATACAGAAGCAAATATCCATCTGTGGCTGAGGCACTCAGAAGGGCGGAAGTTAACTTCCACAATTATCAGTATCAGGAAGCCTTGGAGCAGGCCGCATCTGTACTTGAAAAAGTGGAGCCTGGCTGCTTAAAAAAGATTGAGCACGATCTTGAAAAAGTGAAATAATACAAGTATTAGTCTCTTTTTGAAAGAGGCTTTTCTTTTTGCTGGCCAATACATCTTTCAAAACTCATCATTTGAAGCATACTAATTTTAATTCATTCTATTTCCTTTATAATGTTAGTTGAATGTAGGTGAACTTATGATATATTTCGATAATAGCGCAACAACCCAGCCTTATCCTGAAGTTCTGGATTCGTTCATGAAGGTTTCCCAAAGGTATTTTGGAAATCCTTCCTCCCTTCACTCCTTGGGAGCAGAAGCTGAGAAATTACTATCTCAATCCAGGAAACAGGCGGCAGACTTATTAGGAGTAAGGGAAAACGAGGTGTTCTTTACTTCCGGGGGAACAGAAGGGAATAATCTAGCCATCAAAGGTGCTGCTGTCAAGCATTCTAAGAGGGGAAGGCATATTATATCAACGGCAGTCGAGCATCCTTCTGTTAAGGAGGCACTCGAACAGATAAGAGAAGAACTGGACTTTGAAATAACTTACCTCGGAGTGGATGAAGAAGGGCGCATTTCCCTTGAGGAGCTGGTTCAGGCACTCCGCCCCGATACGATTTTGGTTTCCATCATGCATGTGAATAATGAAACTGGCACTATCCAGCCCATTGAGGAAGCAGGCGCGATTCTATCAAAGTATCCGAAGGTTTTATTCCATGTGGACCATGTGCAGGGGGCCGGAAAGGTGCGTCTCGATATCCAGAGATGCAAGATTGATTTACTGACCTTGTCATCCCACAAGGTACATGGATTGAAAGGGAACGGGATTTTGTATATCAGAAATGGGGTCCAGATTTCTCCGTTGTTTGCAGGCGGAAGCCAGGAATCCAGGTTTCGTTCTGGAACAGAGAACGTGGCCGGCATTGTTGCCATGGCGAGGGCCCTCAGGATCACGATGACAGATATGGACATAAAAACCGAAGAAATAGACAGGATACGGAAAAGAATACGAGATGGAATAAGCAGTATGGATTCTGTATCGATGAATACACCATCTGATGGATCCGCCCCTCATATTCTTAACTTTTCAGTGCCCGGGATCAATACGGAAGTGGTGGTCCGTGCTCTTCAAGAGAGGGAGATCTTTGTTTCTACCACAAGTGCCTGCTCGTCAAAAAAGAAAGCTTCAAGCTCTACTGTGCTGGCGATGTTCAAGGACTCCAGGCGTGCGGACAGCACCTTAAGGATCAGTCTTTCGAGCCAGAATACAATGGAGGAAGCGGAACACTTCATTTCTGCAGCAGAGGACATTCTAACAAATTTAAGAGAAGTAATGAGGTAATCAACATGCAATATGATCATATATTAATCCGTTATGGAGAAATTTCTACTAAAGGCAAGAACAGAAGGGGCTTCATTGACCGCCTGAAGGCGAATATCAGACGAACATTGAAATCATACAGTGCGATCAGGGTTGAAGCTGACCGAGACCGCATGTTTGTATTGCTGAATGGCGAAGACCATCTCGCGATATCTGAGAAGCTTAAGGGTGTTTTTGGCATTCAGAATTTCAGTCCGGCCATAAAAACAGAACCCGGCATCGAAGAGATTAAAAACGCGGCTCTTTCTTATATGAACGGCCTGACCGCACCGATAAAAACGTTTAAAGTTAATACAAGGCGGGCGGATAAGAGTTTTTCATATTCCACGGATGAAGTGAACCACATGGTAGGAGGATATCTCCTGACAAACACCGAGGGGATCACAGTGAATGTGAAAACACCTGATTTAACTGTCAGGGTCGAAATCCGGAAGGAAGCTGCCTATATATCTGGGGAAGTTATACAGGGGGCAGGCGGCCTCCCAGTCGGCAACGGCGGAAAAGCGGTGCTTATGCTCTCAGGAGGAATTGACAGCCCTGTTGCAGGATATATGTCAATGAAAAGAGGACTTGAGCTTGAATGCATCCATTTCCACAGCCCGCCATTTACAAGCGAGCGTTCCAAGCAGAAGGTCATTGATCTATGCGGCAGGCTCAGTGAGACGGCAGGACCCATTAAACTGCATATTGTTCCTTTTACAGAAATCCAGAAACTGATTCAAAAGCAGATTCCGGAAAACTATACCATGACAAGCACAAGGCGCCTTATGCTCCGCGTCGCGGACAGCATCAGGGAAAAGCAGGGGGCCTTAGCTATTGTAACCGGCGAAAGCCTTGGCCAGGTAGCCAGCCAGACCATTGAAAGCATGCATGCCATCAATGAAGTGACGAGTACACCTGTTCTAAGGCCGCTCATTACCATGGATAAATTAGAAATCATGAAAATTGCTGAAGAGATTGATACGCTGGAAATATCAAACAGGCCCTATGAGGATTGCTGCACGGTATTTACCCCGGCGAATCCAAAGACAAAGCCTAAAAAAGAAAAAGTGAATTTTTACGAAAGCTTTGTTGACTTCGATAAATTAATAGAAGAAGCAGTTGATGGTGTAGAAACATTGGTTATCTCTCCTGAAGCTGAGACTAAGAGGGATGAAACCCTGGATTTATTTTAATTCACATAAAGAAAAAGACGTATGTCCATTCATACGTCTTTTCTTATATCAGACAAAATGTAAGCCGTTACAAAATAATTATCTAATAATTCTAATATTTTGTATACTAAAAGAGAGAAAGCATTTAAAGGAGGAGCATGGTGTGGAGAGAGAAGAACTAATAGCCCCGAAGGAATACAATCTAGTTAGTGAGTTTGAAAGATTTGCGGGCAATCCTGATAGAACAGCCCTGATTCTTGAAAAAGAATCAGGAGAAACAGCAGCCATTACATATTCCCAATTAGTAAAGAACGCTAGCAGAATCAGCAATGTCCTTGTGGAAAAGGGTCTGAAGCAGGGCGATACAGCCCTGATTATGATTCCAAGATCGATTGAAGCTTATCAGGTATATATTGCGGCTCTTAAGGCGGGCATCGCTGTTATACCAAGCTCTGAAATGCTGAAGGCGAAAGACCTTGAATACCGGATACAGCATGGAGATGTAAAAGCAGTCATCAGCTGCTATCCGTATACTGAACAATTCCAGGATGTGAAGAATACAGAGAATGTACTGCTTTTCTCTGTTGGAGAAGAGTCTGAAGGCTGGCTGTATCTGGACAGGATGATGGAGACAGCATCTGAGGAGTTTGAAACAGCCAGAACATCCAGAGAGGATATGGCGTTTTTGTCCTATACATCAGGTACGACCGGAAATCCAAAAGGAGTGGTCCATACCCATGGATGGGCATTTGCGCATTTAAAAACAGCTGCTCCTTCCTGGCTTTGCATCAAGGAAGGAGATATGGTCTGGGCAACAGCAGGGCCTGGCTGGCAGAAGTGGATCTGGAGTCCTTTTCTTTCTGTATTGGGGTCAGGTGCAGCGGGTCTTGTTTATCAAGGAAAGTTCAATCCAGAAAAATATCTTTCCCTTTTAGACAAGCATAAAGTAAATGTCTTATGCTGCACTCCTACAGAATATAGATTTATGGCAAAGACGGAAAGTCTGAAAACCTATTCTTTGTCATCCCTTCACAGTGCCGTTTCGGCAGGAGAGCCTTTAAACCGGGAAGTAATTGAATCCTTTCAGAAGTATTTCAACCTCACGGTCAGGGACGGCTACGGACAGACAGAAAATACACTGCTCGTCGGTGTAACCAAGGATATGGAAGTCCGTCCGGGTTCCATGGGAAAACCTATGCCGGGGAATTCTGTAGAAATCATTGATGATCAAGGCAGACCATGTGAGCCCGGGGCAGTCGGGGATATTGCGGTCCATATTGATACCCCTGCGCTTTTTAAAAATTATTATAAGGATCCTGAACGGACTGCCATGCAATTCCGGGGCGATTATTATGTGACGGGGGACAAAGCGCTGAAGGATGAAGATGGTTACTTCTGGTTTGAAGGACGCGGTGATGATATTATTATTTCATCAGGTTATACGATCGGTCCTTTTGAAGTAGAGGATGCCCTTGTGAAGCACCAGAAAGTAAGGGAATGTGCAGTAGTGGCAAGTCCTGATGAAATAAGGGGGCATATTGTAAAGGCTTTCGTTGTGCTGAAGGATGAAAGAGACAGAAATGACTCAGGACTGATCCGTGATCTTCAGGAGCATGTCAAACAATTAACCGCTCCTTATAAGTATCCTAGGAAAATAGAATTTATTGAAGAACTTCCGAAAACAACCTCCGGAAAAATAAGGAGGATTGAACTTCGGCAAAAGGAAAGCGGGGCAGGAAAAAGATAACTTCCTCCGGCTGGCTTGAAGCTCGTCATTTGGCGGGCTTTCTATTATGAATTTTTTAGAAGGTGAAGAGATGGGAACATTATGGTTTGGCGGCAGCATTTATACCATGGAGAAGGAAAATGCGACGGTGGAGGCTGTGTTTACCGAAGACGGCCGGATTATTGATACAGGAAGTCTCCGTTTGTTAAGCACTGCCTATGAAAATAGAATTCAAGAAAAAATCGATCTGCACGGAAAAACGATGCTGCCGGGTTTGGTCGACAGTCATATGCATTTAATCGGACACGGGGAAAAGCTGATGAGGCTTAATTTGGCTGGAATGAAATCAAGAGAAGCCGTCCTTGAGGCACTTCGTGTCCAGACGGACCAATTTTCCGCCGGGGAATGGATAATAGCGGAAGGCTGGAATGAAAATGAATGGGTCGATTCCGAGCTTATTCTGGCAGATGAACTCGATGAGATTTCTTCAGAGCATCCGATATTGATCAAGCGTGTATGCCGGCATGCTGCGGTAATCAACTCAAAAGCCATGGAGATGCTTGGGTTAGATGAACATATGGTGGTGCCCGCAGGAGGGGTGGCAGGAAGGTCGAAGAACGGCGGACTGAATGGTCTTTTTAAGGATGCCGCGATGGATGCTGTCCTGAAGGCTCTTCCTCCGGTTACGAATGAGTATCTGAATAAGGCTCTTACCCTTGCAGTAAAAGACTGCCACCGTCTTGGCCTTGTCGGGGTCCATACGGAGGATTTAAATTATTATTCAGGCTTTCATCCGACCTATAAGGCTTTTTTGGATGTGATGGAGGAAAAAGGGCTTACGCTGAAGTGCCACCTTCTTGTCCATCATGGGGTAGTGGATGAGATGTATGCTGGCGGTCATCGATTTAAGTCCCGGAACGGGAGCATAGAATTTGGCCCAATGAAAATATTTGCCGACGGATCATTAGGCGGAAGAACAGCCCTTCTTGGCCAGCCGTATGCGGATGATCCAGAAACCAATGGTGTTGCCATACACCCGCTTACAGAATTGAAAAGCTTGGTGGCAAAAGCCCGGAGCCTAAGGATGCCGGTTGCCGTCCATGCCATTGGGGATTTGGCTTTTGAGTATCTTCTGGATGCCATTGAAGAACATCCTCCAAAAGAGGGACAGAGAGATAGGCTCATTCATGCCCAGATCCTGCGCCGTGATCTCATTGATCGGGCAAAAAGGCTGCCGGTGGTCCTGGACATTCAGCCAGTATTCGTCACTTCAGATTTTCCATGGGTAATGGACAGGGTAGGAAGGGAGAATATGACATATAATTATGCCTGGAAGACCCTGCTGGACGAAGGTCTGAAATGTGCTGGAGGCTCCGATGCGCCGATCGAAGAACTTAATCCGCTCCTTGGTATATATGCTGCTGCCGTACGGAAAAAGCTGGATGAAGATGGTACGGTTTACGGAGAAAGTGAACGGCTGTCGGTGTATGAAGCCATAAGCCTATTTACGAAAGGAAGCGCCTATGCAGCGATCAATGAAGGAGAAACAGGAACGATTGCTCCAGGAAAATGCGCGGATTTTACGGTCCTAGATCAAGATCCTTTCCGGGTGAATCACGAGGCATTGCTCCATACCAAAGCGGTCATGACCGTAATTAATGGCGAAACTGTTTTCGAAATATAAGATTATCATGCTCTTAAATTATATAGAATTCATTTAGGGATAGGCTTATAATAGATTCATATTTCGAGAATAGAAGTAAAAGGGGAGCTTTAGGGTGAGCAGGTTTAAAGAAAATGAAGGCGTCTTTTATGCAGCTTTATCTTATGTCATTTGGGGAATTGTCCCGATTTATTGGAAGTGGATTCAGGATGTGCCGGCCGTGGAAATTTTGGCGCACCGGGTTTTTTGGTCGTTTATTTTTATGGTGATCCTTCTCTTATGCACAAGGAAATGGCGGGCGTTCACTTCCTACTTTAGGGAAATAGTGAAGCAGCCGCGCCGATTGGCCGCACTGCTGGCTGCCTCCGTGCTTGTCAGTGCAAACTGGGGGATTTTTATCTGGGCTGTAAACTCCGGAAGGATATTGGAAACCAGCCTGGGCTATTACATCAATCCACTCGTAAGTGTGCTGCTTGGAGTGGCGGTTTTAAAGGAAAAGCTGACCCTTGTCCAGATCATCTCCTTTGTTCTTGCTGTTGCAGGCGTACTGATCCTGACCATTCATTATGGAAACATCCCCTGGGTTTCGCTTCTGCTTGCCGTCACATTCGGCCTGTATGGTCTGGCAAAGAAAATGATCAGCGCAGATTCCGCGGTGGGTCTTACTTTGGAGACGTTCATGGTCACGCCGCTTGCACTGGGATATATGGTTTATATAGGGGCAGAGTCGAAAGCCATGTTTTTCACCACTCCAGCTCACAGCCTGCTTTTAGCGGGAGGCGGAGTAATTACTGCACTGCCTCTCCTTTATTTTGCAAAAGGTGCGCAGAAGGTTCCGTTATCCATGCTTGGGTTTCTGCAGTATATTGCACCTACCTTAACATTAATTCTCGGAGTCTTTGTCTATCATGAGACATTCACTAAAACTCACCTCGTTGCGTTCATCTTCATCTGGAGCGCCCTGACTCTTTATACATTATCAAAAGCCAAATGGAAAAAGCCTTCTGTGAAAGGAAAAGGCAAAAAGGAATTGAGTGCATAATCGTCTGCATTAAAAGGAGCCAGTCCCCTTTCCCGCTTTTTTACTCGGCAGGAAGGAGCGGCTCCATTTTAATTTAAGGCTATGTTATAAAAACGTCCTTTTAACCTTTTCCCAAAAGGAATTATCTTTTAGCTTTAGCGTTTTGATCTGTTTTCCGCTCAAAGTCACCTCAATTTCTTCGATATGCTTCATGCTCAAAGCCTCGTTATCCATTCCAATGATGGGATAATTATTAAGCTCTTGATTCATTCTAAGAGACAGGGTCCTATTGCTTCCCAAAATAAAGGAAGAGCCAAGAGTGCGGTAGGTGTTGTTATTCAGTGAAGCCATTTCGCTGACCTGCATGCAGGGAAGAAGCGGGTCAACGATGGCTCCATTCACAGACTTATTATAGGCAGTGCTGCCCGTAGGTGTGGCGATGACCATTCCGTCTCCTCTAAAGGTCTCAAAGTGGAGTTCATCAATAAATACATCCATGACAAAGGTTTTAATGATGGAAGAACGGACACTGCACTCATTCAGGCAAAAGAAGGAGCTTTCTTCGTTCAGCTTCACTTCAAGGGTAGGATAGCGTCTTACTTCAAGATTTTCATTCGTCATGGCATCGATCATTTTGGAGGTATCATTGATGTAAAAGTCACAGTACATATTCAAATTTCCGGAAGTAGACACTCCTGCATATAGGCAATCTTCACGGAAGTCCGTTTTTCGCAAAGCCTGGAGAAATGCACCATCTCCACCCAGGCTCACAATGATATTTGCGTCCTGATGATCCTTCACCTGATGAAATCCATATCTTTCAGCTAACTCGAAAAGGGGCTGGGCTTTTGTCAGTAAATCGGATGAATGATTATGATGAAAATATACATTGCGCCGTTCCTGCAAGTGTATGGCACCTCCGGTAATAACTAGTATTTCCATATTCTTTCTGAAAATTAAATGTTTTGTTACAATATTGCTAGTTTATAGTTTAGCATGGATAGAAGTTGTTTGAAAATTGTGCTGATTTTAGGAGGCTCTTAAGAAAAATGAATGGGAAAAGATGGGTGGCCTTGGGCATTGCTGTGGCTCTTTTTATCATGTCGATTGTATTCAACCTGGCATTGTCCTACGCTGCCTCAGACAGAAAATCCTTTATGGAAGGGTTATTTTCGAATAGTTCTGAAACTCATACAGAAGAAGTCATTGATGAGGGAGACAGTGATCAAAAAATTGTGATCCTGAATGTGGATGGAGTGATTCAGGATAGTGGTGAATCCGCATCCCTTCTTGGCGGTTCAACTTATAATCACAAAGCATTTATGGATCAGCTGAAGGAAGTCAAGGATGATGACACAGTCAAAGGAGTGATCATCAGGGTCAATTCTCCCGGTGGAGGGGTAGCGGAAAGTGCGGAAATTCATGATGCCCTCCTGGATATAAAAAAAGAAGGAAAAAAACCGGTCTATATTTCCATGGGAGCGATGGCTGCATCCGGAGGATATTATATCTCAACCGCCGCGGATAAAATATTTGCTGCACCGGAAACCCTGACAGGCTCGCTGGGCGTTATTATGGAAGGCTACAATTACGAAAAGCTGGCAGAAAAATACGGAGTGGAGTTCGTTACAATCAAAAGCGGAGAGCATAAAGACATCATGAGTCCTACAAGGCAGATGACAAAAGAGGAAAAAAATATCATGCAGAGCATGGTCAATAACTCCTTTGAACAATTTGTGAAGGTCATTTCTGAGGGGCGCAGCATGCCAGAGGAACAAGTCAAAAAGATTGCCGATGGCCGGGTTTACGACGGCAAGCAGGCCAAACAGCTTCATTTAATTGACGAATACGGATATTTGACTGACACATGGAAAAGCATGAGGAAGGATCTTAAGCTAAAGGATGCGGAGGTTGTGCAATACAGCCCTGATGAAGGATTTGGTTCCCTCCTGGGGGTGAGTGCGAAAAAAATCACAGGACAGAACGATATGCTCGGCCTGATGAAAATGATATCGACTCCAAATTCACCTCGTCTAATGTATTTATATGCTGAGTGAAGGAGGTAATGAAATGGAAACGCCAATCACAGAGCAGGAAAGCACAGAGAGAGCACAATCCACAGAATGGGACAGCACCACTGTGTTTGCGGGATTCTGGCTGAGGTTCTGGGCTTATCTCCTGGATCTTGCTGTCATTTGGAGCATCAGCAGAATCATTGTCAAACCTGCCGTACTCTTATTCGGATTATCTCATAAAGAAATACTTGGATTCACCGCATCCGAAGCGGGATGGGCCCTTGTATTCTATCTATACTTCCTATTAATGACCAAGTTTCTTAGGCAGACTTTAGGAAAGATGGTATTCGGATTAAAAGTGATCAGCCTGAAGGGAGACGGTCTCACCTGGCCGGCAATTCTCTTCAGGGAAGTCATCGGGCGTTTTATTTCTAAATTTATATTGATCGGATACATCGTCACGGCATTTCACCCTAAAAAACAAGGAATCCACGACCTATTCGCAGATACAAGTGTGATCCAAGAAGAGCGCAGGACGGTGCCTTCCAGCATAAACCGAATGAGAACACCATGACCATCAGATTAATTTTTTAAACAAAATCCATTGGAAGGCAGAGACCCGAAAAGCATAAGACAGGGCAGCTGTGGGAAGCGGTTTTC
>NZ_KE387237.1:110458-263041 GCF_000430765.1 Peribacillus kribbensis DSM 17871
CTTATGACTCGAGGGTCTCAGTCCGGAGCTTGCCAATAGAAGAGCGCAGGACGGTGCCTTCCAGCATAAACCGAATGAGAACACCATGATCATCAGATGAATTTTTTACTAAATCCATGGGAAGGCAAGCTGTACCCGGAGAAATCCGGGTTTATTTTTTTGCCTTTTAGGTCATAATGAGTCCCTGAAAGGATGGTAGAAACTATGATCTGGGTTCTTTTAATAATAGGACTGATTCTATTATTCATCATTATGGTTTTTTCAAAAATAAGGGTTGATGCAGGATGCGTGTTAAACAGCACAAACCGAAAGATTCAGTTTTCCATTTCTGCTTTTTTGGGCCTGGTGCGCATACATAGGGAAATTGAGCTGAATAAAAAAGACGGGACCAGGGAGCCTGCTGAACAGGGGGAGTCAAAAGCCCAGAGCCAGAAGGATATCAGTAATTTATGGAAACGGGTTCCATTTGAAGAAGCAGGTTCTATTATTAAAAAGTTTTTGTCCAGGTCATCAGTAAATCGGCTAAGCTGGCACAGCAAAATTGGGACAGGGGATGCAGCCCATACAAGTGTCCTTTCAGGAGCGGCTTATGGAATTAAAAGTACGGTGATCGGAGTGCTCCTTAAATATATCCCCTTTCAGAATCCCCCGGCCTATTCGGTTGAACCGCTCTACCACTATAAAGCCGTTAATACGGAGATTTCCTGCATAGTTGAATTTAGAATCGTACATGCTATATTTGCAGGAACCATGCTTGTAAAAAGCATTGGCACCCGAAATTTAATATTTAAGCAGGAATCATCTATTCCGCAAAATTAAAATATTGATTCAGCTATTAGGAGGTTTCACAGCATGTCAGAACATCCGCTTCAAGGCTTAATGAACTCAGCGATGGAGAATTTAAAACAGATGATCGATGTAAATACCATCATCGGAGATCCGGTTGAAACACCTGACGGAAGTGTGATTTTAACTGTATCCAAGGTAGGCTTTGGGTTTGCCGCAGGAGGCAGCGATTTTAAAGGAGGCAATTCATCAGGCAAGGACAGCCAGGATGCGCAGCTTCCTTTTGGAGGAGGCAGCGGAGGAGGAGTTTCCATTACTCCGATCGCTTTTTTAGTCGTCAGTTCAAATGAAGTTAAAATGCTGCATCTTGATCAAAGCGCCCACCTCATAGAGAAGCTGATCGATATGGCACCATCTGTTGTGGAAAAAATTCAATCCATGATGTCAAAAATGGGCGGCAGCCAGGATCAAAGCAAGTCCGGGAAATCCAATTCCTCTGATAAGGATAAATCTCAAAAAAAGGACAGCAGCCCCAAACAAAGTGAACCGGATGTTAAGGATTTTGATATTTAAACCGGAATCTTTTTTTGTTTGAATCCCTCCTCTTGTCTCAGGTTAATTGCCAAAAGGGCATGGAGCTTATAGGATTACAGTATAGAAAACTTGTATCCTGTTTGGCAAAAAGCTATGATGGTAAGGAATGAACGACCAGGAGGAACAATTTTTTGAATATAACGAAGGTAGAGACATTATTTAAGTTATTTAATGAAACAGCTGTCATTCTTCAGGAAGAGCTGCCTTGCTCGTATCTTGAGGCGCTTGCGGAGACAGGAGAGAATGTATTCCATGGAGATATTCTTCAGGATGAACTGAGCGAGCTGACAAAAAAACGCCTGATGAAGCATTATAATTCAATCAGCCTGCAGGGGTATTCTAAAGAAGACATCAGAAATGGATATCAGCTGGCGATTCTTAAAGGCATGCAGGAAAATGTGCAGCCCAATCATCAGATGACCCCAGACGCCGTTGGGATGTTTGTCAGCTATATCATGGATAAATTCCTTGAAGCAAAACAAGAGTATACCCTTCTTGATCCTGTAGTAGGGACAGGAAATCTGCTTTTCACCATAATGAACAATCAGCCCGGAAAGAATATTGCTTCTTTCGGAGTGGATATAGATGATCTTTTAATTAAACTGGCTTATATCGGGGCAAATCTTCAGGAGCAGGCTGTACAGCTCTATAATCAGGATGCATTAGAGCCCCTGCTGATCGACCCGGTGGACGCTGTCATCTGCGACCTGCCTGTGGGCTACTATCCTGACGATGTCCGGGCATCTGAATATGAGCTTAAAGCAGATGAAGGGCATTCCTATGCTCACCATCTCCTCATAGAAAAGAGCATGAATCACGTGAAAAGCGGAGGATATCTATTCTTGATCATTCCGAACTCGCTGTTTGAAACTAAGGAAGCCCCAAAGCTGAACCAGTTTATTAAAGAGCAGTCGTATATCCAGGGACTGATCCAGCTGCCGGTCTCTATGTTTAAAACTAAAGCGGCAGCAAAGAGTATTTTTATTCTCCAGAAAAAAGGAGATGCTATTGTGCCGCCGAAAAATGCCCTTTTAGTGGACCTTCCAAACTTTTCAAATGTCGAGGGTATGCAGGCTATTATGAAAAAAATCAGCGGCTGGTTTGAGGAAGAAAGAAAGAAATAAGTCAGCTCATGCTTTAAAAGGGGTTCAGAATGATATGTTCTGAACTCTTTTTGTTTTTCCCTTTTTATATCGAGTCAGCGCATGTTTAACAGAAGGGGAGTCAGGGCATAGCGCATAATGTATATAAAATAGAGAAGCCTTGTTCTTTTAATGAAGCGAGTGTTATTGTCTAGAAAAGAAGGCAGCTGAATGCCTAATGAGGCATGTACTCTTGCTTGAATTCATTTGCAAATGTTATACACTCAACATACATTCTCTAATATCAAAGTGGCCCTATGAAAATTCGAATGTTCAAAGGAGCGATTCTATGTCTAAAATTATGGCCATAAATGCAGGCAGCTCTTCCTTGAAATTCCAGCTTTTTAACATGCCTTCCGAAGAGGTAATCACAAAAGGTATAGTTGAGCGGATTGGCTTGAATGATGCGATTTTCAGCATTGCGGCGAATGGACAGAAAATGACTGAAACAGCCGATATTCCCAATCATGAAGCTGCCGTGAAAATCCTTTTGGCCCGTTTAATCCAGTATAAAATCATCCATTCCTTTGAGGAGATCACCGGAGTAGGACATCGTGTCGTCCATGGCGGTGAGTTATTCAGTGATTCCGTGATTATCACCGATGAAGTAATGGGAAAAATATTGGAGCTTTCTGAGCTGGCTCCCCTTCATAACCCGGCTAACTTAACCGGGATACGGGCATTCAAACAGATCCTCCCGAATATTCCTGCCGCCGCCGTATTTGATACTGCCTTTCACCAGACCATGCCGGAAAATTCTTTTTTATACAGCCTTCCATATCATTACTATAAGGATTACGGAATTCGGAAGTATGGCTTTCATGGAACTTCCCATAAGTATGTATCGGAGCGTGCAGCTGTAATGCTTGGACGCCCGCTGAAGCAATTGCGCCTGATTTCCTGCCATCTTGGAAATGGCGCGAGTATTGCCGCTATACAGGGGGGCAGATCCATTGATACATCCATGGGCTTCACACCGCTTGCGGGTGTTACGATGGGCACGCGCTCCGGGAACATCGATCCGGCTCTGATTCCATTTATTATGGAAAAAACAAACAAGACCGCCGAGGAAGTGCTGGATGTATTGAATAAGGAGAGCGGTATGCTTGGGGTCTCGGGCTTTTCAAGCGACCTGCGCGACATCGAACAGGAAGCAGGCAAAGGAAATAAACGTGCAGAATTGGCTCTTCAGGTTTTTGCCAGCAGAATCCATAAATATATCGGATCTTATGCGGCACGGATGTCTGGAGTGGATGCAATCATCTTCACCGCGGGGATTGGTGAAAACAGTGAAACCATCCGGGCAAGGGTCATGAAGGGATTGGAATTCATGGGGGTATATTTTGATCCAGCCCTTAATAGGACACGCGGGGAGGAAGCTTTTATCAGCTATTCTCATTCACCTGTAAAAGTAGCAGTCATTCCGACAAATGAAGAAGTGATGATTGCCAGGGATGTGGTCCGGCTGGCCGTAATTTGAATCGGAAGGATTTAAGCTTTCAATCCTTCCGTGCTATACTTGAAAAAAAGCAAGAAGTCTTGAGGAGGCATGTATGATGGCGTTAACTGAACGGGAGTTAATGGTATTCCAGGAGATATCAGATTGGGAGGAAAAGCTGTTCACTCAGAAGGCAGGGAATATTCAGGCGTTTTATGATAAGTGGCTGGATCAGGGGTTCTCCATGCTTCCCTCTTCTGCAAGGGAGCAGTTTTTTTCTAAGTTTGACAGCTGGCTGTTCCACTTGAATGCGATTATTCAAGGGTCCCAGATTCAATCGGATGCCAGAGACAGCATTTTAACCACGGGAAGGATCTTTAATCCGGAAATCGCAGTCCTGGAGGACATGAAGCGGCTTTCGATTGACCAGCTCATTTACATAGCGGATCAGCAGATTGCTAAAC
Organism: Peribacillus kribbensis DSM 17871; assembly: GCF_000430765.1. GTDB lineage: Bacteria > Bacillota > Bacilli > Bacillales > DSM-1321 > Paraperibacillus > Paraperibacillus kribbensis. Next base: position 114,883 of record NZ_KE387237.1, read on the forward strand.
ACCGTCTGTATTCCTTTACGCAGGGAGGAATCAGCGGCACAGGAGAAGTACTGCTGCTTGGAAGCGATATTCCGGCCATTGCCTTTATTAACGTAAGGCTTGTCCAATTGATTGCCATGGTTTATGGATATGAAGTGAATACCCCTGTGGAGCTCATGATCGCCCTAAAAGCATTCCATGGAGGGACGATGCCTAAGCGGATGCAAAAGGAAATGTGGCAGGAGCTTCTTCTCGATATCGAGGGAGATGATCCATTTTTTTATCAAGGAAAAGAGGAGCTGACCAATATTTCCTGGCTGGAGCAGCCTGCAAGGCAGATGTTTAAAGCCGCAGCCATCGCTTTGTTCCGGAAGCGGCTGATAAAGGGCATCCCTCTCATCAGTATGGTAATCGGGGGAGCCTCCAATTATAGGCTGACCAGGAATGTTTCAGAATTTGCCCATCATTTTTATCAATACCGATATTTAAAAGAGAAGAAGGAATACGAGAGATGAGCTATTTACAGCATAAAAAAGAAACACCCTCAGCTATTTCATGCAAGGTCATTACGGTAAGTGATACCAGAACGGATGAAACCGATAAGAGCGGGCAGACGATTATGCGCCTGCTGAAGGAGAATGGGCATGAAACGGCAGTGTATGAAATCGTGAAGGATGAGGCTGATTCGATCCGCAGATCTGTCTTGTCTGGATTAGAGGAAGCACATATAGATGCCATCATCCTTAACGGAGGCACCGGGGTGGCACCTCGCGATGTGACCATTGAAACCATTACGCCGCTATTGGATAAGGAGCTTCCCGGTTTCGGTGAAATTTTTAGAATGTTAAGCTATCAGGAGGATATCGGTCCCGGTGCGATCCTGTCGAGGGCGGCTGCAGGAACAGCCGGTGGAAAGGCCGTGTTTTCCTGTCCCGGATCTACAGGGGCTGTCCGTCTTGCCATGAATAAACTCATACTTCCTGAGCTCGGACATATTATAAGGGAATTAAAAAAATAATGGGGGCGGCCAAATCATGGGCCGTCCTTTTATTTCAATCCCTGACTGGTGCGATACCACAGCCAGAGATCATTGATAATGGAAGCAAGCTCGGCAATCTCGAAATTGATTGAGCAGCACACCGTAAAATTTTCTTCCTGGTCGAGCTGTTCCTGCTTTAGGCTGATAAGCCCTTCAAGCTCCTTGATTCGATCCGGGATTTTCCCCCTGATCGTTTCCCAGGCCAAAAGATATTCCTGCCGGGCCTCCAAACTGTAAAGATCCCACTCTTTCGCCAAACTGGGTATATCAATTCCTAGCCGTGAATCGTAAACAAAACAGGATTCCACAGGCAGCCACCTCATCTCCGGCGGTGCATCCGCCAGTTTTTATTCGATTGTTCTCATAAAAATACTATACCTGCTTATAATATCCTTCACAACTGCCTATCTAAAAACATATAAAATTATGTAAATTAATCGTTGCAATAGGTCTATAAAACTGGTAAAGTGTTTATCATAAAATGTATAAAAATAAACTTATATGAATTTTTATTCAATGGGAGGACTACTCAAAATGACTAAAGATAAAATTGTACTAGCTTATTCAGGCGGTCTTGATACATCTGTTGCAGTAAAATGGCTCCAAGAAAAAGGATATGATGTCGTTGCCTGCTGCCTTGATGTCGGCGAAGGGAAGGACTTGGAATTTGTTAAAAATAAGGCTCTGCAGGTTGGTGCGGTTTCTTCTTACGTAATTGATGCAAAAGAAGAGTTTGCAAAGGATTATGCACTGAAGGCCCTTCAGGCGCACACACTTTATGAAGGCAAGTACCCTCTGGTATCGGCACTGTCCCGTCCGTTGATTGCCAAGAAGCTTGTGGAAGTTGCGGAGCTTGAAAATGCGGTTGCGGTAGCCCATGGGTGTACAGGTAAGGGCAATGACCAGGTCCGTTTTGAGGTATCCATCCAGGCCCTGAATCCCAATCTGAAAGTGATTGCTCCTGTTCGTGACTGGAGCTGGTCAAGGGAAGAAGAAATCAATTACGCCATGCAAAATAATATTCCAATCCCAATAAATCTGGATAGTCCGTTTTCGATTGATCAAAACCTTTGGGGAAGAAGCAATGAGTGTGGAATCCTTGAAGATCCATGGGCTGCTCCTCCAGAAGAAGCGTATGAATTAACGGTCAGTCTTGAGGATGCACCTGATACTCCGGATATGGTAGAAATTGAATTCGATAAAGGAGTTCCAGTAATGCTGAACGGCGTATCCTACACTCCTGCTTCTCTGATCCTTGAGTTAAATAAGCTTGCAGGGAAACACGGAGTCGGCAGAATTGATCATGTGGAGAATCGTTTGGTAGGTATCAAATCCCGTGAGGTGTACGAATGCCCGGCCGCCATTACACTGATTAAAGCTCATAAAGAGCTTGAGGATATCACATTGGTAAAGGAAGTTGCCCATTTCAAGCCGGTGATCGAAAAGAAACTGACTGAACTGATTTATGAAGGGCTATGGTTTTCTCCGCTTAGAACAGCATTGGAGGCATTTCTTGAGGAAACCCAGAAAACTGTAACAGGTACAGTGCGTGTAAAACTGTTTAAGGGGCATGCAATTGTCGAAGGAAGAAAATCTGAGCATTCTCTATATAATGAAAAGCTTGCGACCTATACATCAAATGATGAATTCGACCATGCAGCTGCTGTAGGCTTTATATCTCTGTGGGGGCTTCCAACAAAAGTGAGCAGCATGGTCAATCAAAAGAAGGTGACTGTGTGAATAAGCTTTGGAATGGCCGCTTTACCAAAACTGCTGAAGAGTGGGTCGATGAATTCGGTGCCTCCATTGACTTCGACCAGGAGCTTGTATTAGAAGATTTACAGGGGAGCATGGCCCATGTGGCCATGCTTGTGAAATGCGGCATCATTGACGGACAGGAAGGTGAAAGGATCCAAAAGGGGCTTGAACAACTTCAAAATAAAGCGGAAAAAGGCGAGCTCGCCTATTCTGTTAAGAATGAGGATATTCATCTGAATCTTGAAAGTATGCTCATTGAGGAAATAGGGCCGGTCGGCGGGAAGGTTCATACCGGAAGAAGCCGGAACGATCAGATTGCAACCGATATGCACCTTTATCTCAGAAAACAGACTGGAAACATCGTTACTCTCATCGGTTCATTCCAGGAGGAAATCGTAAAGCAGGCCGAAAACCATGTGGAAACGATCATTCCGGGGTATACGCATCTGCAGCGGGCTCAGCCTATTTCGTTTGCCCATCATCTGATGGCTTATTTCTGGATGCTTGAACGCGACAAATCCAGATTCCTTGACAGTCTGAAGCGGATCAATGTTTCGCCGCTTGGGGCAGGGGCCCTTGCAGGGACAACCTTTCCTATTGAAAGGGAGTATACCGCTGCGCTTCTTGGTTTTGATTCGATCTATGAAAACAGCCTGGATGCAGTGAGCGACCGGGATTTTATCCTGGAATTCTTAAGCGCGGGCTCGGTTCTTATGATGCATCTGTCTCGTTTGAGCGAAGAAATGATCTTATGGTCAAGCCAGGAATTTAAGTTCATTGAGATGGATGATGCTTTTTCGACCGGCAGCAGTATTATGCCGCAAAAGAAAAATCCGGATATGGCTGAACTGATAAGAGGGAAAACGGGAAGAGTCTACGGCAGCCTGGTGGGTCTTTTAACGGTGATGAAGGGACTGCCTCTTGCCTACAATAAGGATATGCAGGAAGATAAGGAAGGCATGTTCGATGCGGTAAGGACAATAACAGGGTCCCTTAAGATTTTTGCGGGCATGGTAGCGACCATGAAGGTGAATGAAAAAATCATGGAAGACGCAACCAAAAAGGACTTTTCCAACGCGACAGAGCTTGCTGATTATCTGGCAGCAAAAGGGATCCCTTTTAGGGAAGCCCATGAAATTGTTGGAAAGCTTGTGCTTTTCTGTATCGAAAAGAACTGCTTCCTTGGGGATCTGCCTTTAGAGGTGCTGAAAGAGTCAAGCTCCCTGATCGAGGAAGATATCTTTGTGATATTAAATCCATATGAAGCCGTTAAAAGAAGGAACAGTGCAGGCGGTACCGGCTTTGAACAGGTAAAGCTTGCCTTGAAAAAGGCGAAAGAAGTTCTTGCGGGCAGCAAAGAACCATTAAATGTCTGATGCAGGAAGAGGGCTGTTTTACAAGGGATGACTCCTTGTAAAACAGCCTTTTTGCTGTACAGTAAAGAAGCGAATGAAGCATACCATTAATTACCTTGCACATCCAGAATCACTTCAGGAGAAAAATAAGAAAAAGGAGGCTGTTTGGATGAAAACAAATAAACAGGGTTATCTGTTTGAGGAAGATGGAATCCGCCAGGTTATTGATCAGATCACGGATGCCTATGAAAGCGGCTATCATAGTGAGGATACCAAAAAAGAGGATGGCTTTGAAGCGTAAGACAGGAAAAGAAGAAGCTGTCTCATTCGTGACAGCTTCTTTCATGTTATTTAATATATTGCAGGCTCTTAGGGAAGGAAGTAAGTACTTCACAGCCATTTTCAGTGACCAGGATATCATCTTCAATCCGGACCCCTGCAACGTCAGGGACATAAATGCCCGGCTCGATGGTGAATACCATACCTGGCTTTAGAACAAGAGAATTGGTCTCGGTCAAGGAAGGATATTCGTGGACGCTGATACCAAGCCCATGTCCAAGACGGTGTGGAAAATAGCTGCCGTATCCTTTATCGGAAATAATGTTTCTGGCAGTCAGGTCGAGCTCGGCGCATGTAGCTCCTGGTCTGCAGGCCTCAATGGCCGCTGTCTCAGCTTTAAGGACTGTTTCGTAAATTTCAATCTGCTTATCGCTGAGATCTCCAAAAGCAACCGTTCTTGTAATGTCTGAGCAATAGCCTTCGTAAACGACGCCAAGATCGAATAATACCAGGTCTCCGCGTTTGATCTTCGTTTTGCCCGGATTTCCGTGAGGAGAAGCTCCGTTGGTCCCTGTAAGGACCATTGTGGAAAACGCCATTTCATTTATTCCGGCTTTCTTTAGTTCATATTCGATCGATGCCAGAACGTCCAATTCTGTTTTTCCTTCTGCGATTTCGCTTACTCCAGTTTCAACTGCGAAGTCGGCCCATTTAACCGCTTCACGGATAATCTTTAGTTCTTTTTCATCTTTAATCATCCGCAGGCTTCTTAGTTTTTCCTCGGCAGAAACAAATATAGGACCTGCAAAGATGTGCTGAAGCATTTCATATCTTTCCACATTCAAGTGCTCTTTTTCAACAGCCGCTTTTTTTACGGATACACCCCGCTTTTTGACAGCTTCCTGGATCAGTTCCCATGGATTTTCAATGTCGGTATACCCAAGGATTTCATGATTCCAGCCAGAACGTCTGGCATCTGCTTTTTCCATCTGCGGACATACGAGAAATGGCTCTCCTTCAGGGAAAACAGCTACGGCAAGAAGTCTTTCGTGGGGGTCGCTCCGGAAGCCGCTTAAATAAAAAATGTTGTCTGATGAAGTTAAGAAGCCGATGGAAGTATCTTGTTCCTTCAGCCATTGCTGGAAATCATATATTCGGTGATTCATCCATTATTCCTCCTATGTACAGTGAAGCCGGCTGACCGCTGCACTTTTCTGGTCTCATTACGAGAGTATCAGGAGAAAAGAGGAATGTAAACTGTTTGAACATTTAAAAGAACCTGCAGGGTTAGTTGTTGGAACTAATTAAATTTTTATGTCAATATTAATGGGAAAGGCTCTTTCGCAGTCAAATGCTGCGATAGAAGAGCCCTAATAGAACGCTCTACTAAGAGCAGGAAAAGGAGTGTTATTAATGAAGGTTTCATTTCACGGCCATGCTATCGTAATAATTGAAACAAATGGGAAAACCATCTTATTTGATCCGTTTATAACAGGAAATGAACTGACGGATTTAAAAGTGGAAGACGTAAAGCCGGATGTGATCATTCTGACACATGGCCACGGGGACCATATAGGCGATACCGTCCAGCTTGCAAAAGAGAATGATTCTCTTGTCATTGCCAACGCGGAGCTAAGTACATATTTAAGCTGGCAGGGAGTCAAAACCCATGGTATGTCCATAGGCGGAGCCTATGAGTTTGACTTTGGAAAAGTAAAACTGACCCAGGCTTTCCATGGCACAGGCTTATCTACTGAGAATAATGAAATGATTTATCTTGGAATGCCTGCCGGAGTTTTATTTACGGCTGAAGGAAAGACCGTCTATCATTCTGGAGACACAGGTCTGTTTGGCGATATGAAGCTTATCGGAGAGCGCCATCCAATTGATTTGGCTTTCCTCCCGATTGGTGACAATTATACCATGGGGCCTGAGGACGCAGCGCTTGCTGCCAGCTTCCTGAAGGCAAAACTGGTTGTACCGATGCATTATGATACATTCCCAGTCATTAAGCAGGATCCGGAAAACTTCATCAAACTTCTTGAGGGTGTTGAAGGAAAGATTCTTAAGCCGGGAGAATCTGTTGAGCTTTAATAGATAAAAAACGTTTACCGATATAAGAGGCTGCTTTATTCCTTGGAGCGACCGCTTGCTGCTGCAGGCTTCTCCAGAGTATGAAGCAGCCTTTTCCCATTCTCTCTCCTCCCCCGGCAAGTTTTTACCCTGCGCGTCATATAATTACTGTAGACTTGCCATTTCAGGAAGAGAAGAGGGATAGGAATGAAACAAAGATATTTGCTTTGTTTACTGCTTTGCGGGCTCATGCTGTATTACGCACTGCCGCGTCTTGTTTTTCACCCAAGTGAAATAGAAGGGGTTTTTAGTATGATGTGGCTTTTGCTTGCCTTTTTTGCGGCAGCCGGGAATCTTGCTGCACTTTTGTTTTTGCCGGATAAACAAAGAATGAAGGCGGAAAATCTCCGGAAAAAGCAGAAACCCCGCCGCTATTATCAATAGTTCAATTGAAAGCGGGGGCTTTTCATTCTATAATGGGGATAATTAACTACCGGAAAAAGGGTGAAAAGGATTGGCAACAAAACATGAGCAGATTCTTAAATATATCGATGATCTTCCGGTGGGAGATAAGATATCGGTAAGACAGGTTGCCAAAGCGCTTTCAGTCAGCGAAGGGACAGCCTACAGGGCCATAAAGGATGCTGAAAATAAGGGCTATGTCAGCACCATTGAGCGTGTGGGGACCATACGGATCGAACGCAAGAAAAAGGAAAATATAGAAAAGCTGACCTTCGCAGAGGTAGTCAATATTGTGGACGGACAAGTACTGGGGGGGAGGGGCGGACTCCATAAAACTCTCCATAAATTTGTCATAGGTGCCATGAAGATTGAAGCCATGATGAAATACACGGGAGCCGGCGACCTGCTGATTGTCGGGAACAGGGGGAACGCACAGGAGCTTGCCTTAAAAGCGGGAGCCGCTGTCCTTATTACCGGGGGCTTTGATACAGAGGATCATGTTAAACGGCTGGCGGATGAACTCGAGCTGCCGATTATTCTGAGCAGCTATGACTCCTTTACGGTTGCTACATTGATCAACAGGGCGATTTATGACCAGCTGATCAAAAAGGAAATTCTTCTGGTGGAGGATATTTTGATCTCCCTGAGTGAAACCGCCTATTTGGACCTGGAGGATACGATAGAGAACTGGCATGAACTGAACCGTCAGACGAACCACAGCCGTTTCCCGGTAGTGGATTCCTCCCTTAAGGTTCAGGGGATGGTAACATCAAAGGATATTATCGGCCAGGATTTACATCTTGGAATCGAAAGGGTCATGACCAAAGCCCCCATGACCGTGGGCTGCAAAACCAGCGTTGCCTCTGCAGCCCATATGATGGTTTGGGAAGGGATCGAGCTGCTGCCGGTCGTAGATGAAAATCAGATCCTGCAGGGAATCATCTCCCGGCAGGATGTGCTGAAGGCGCTGCAGATGATCCAAAGACAGCCGCAGGTGGGAGAAACGATCGATGATGTCATCACAAGCCAGCTGGTGACCCCTGGCCTTCGTACGAAGGGAGAGGACATCTTCCGCTGTGAGATCACTCCCCAAATGACCAACTATCTAGGGACGATATCGTATGGCGTCTTTACAGCCCTTGTAACCGAAGCGGCTAACAGGACGATGCGTGCCTTTAAAAGGGGGGACCTGGTAGTTGAAAACATGACCATCTATTTTATTAAGCCGGTTCAAATGGACAGCATTATCGAGATCCACCCCAAAATTCTGGAAATTGGCAGAAAGTTTGGGAAGCTGGATGTGGAAGTCTTTAATGAAGGCAGATTAGTCGGCAAAGCCATGATGATGTGCCAGCTGTTCGACCGTACATAAGTTTTTGTGCACACTAAAAAAGGCCTCCAGTGCCAGGGGCCTTTTGCTCTTTGCATATAATCTTCGAATCAGTTTTTATAGGCTTCCTCGGCTTCTTTTATGGCAAAGGGAAGATAATGCTTATAAGATTTATAGCCAGCCCATAAATTAATGCCTCCAAGGAGGATGAATATGGCTGAAACCGTGTACGTAACGGTGCCTGAATACAGGAAAAGCTGATTAATCCCGAATAATACCACAAATAAACCAAGCGTCATGGAGGATTTTGAAGCAATCCATTTCTTTTCCGCGGCTTTTTGGGATCTGACATATTTAACTTTAAAATAAAGGTAAAAAGAAAAAGAGATTGAGATCAATACTACCAATACAGGCAAGGTGTACTCCTCCGATTTTCATAGTTTGTCTCATCCATTTTACCTGTAATTGCTTTTTTATTCTAGCTATTCTGAAATCTTTAGATTATAAATCTAAAAAAGACTTTCCAAATTAAAGGAGAATGTACATGAAGGCTGAAATCCTCGAAACCATCAAATCCTATGACACTATTATCCTGCACAGGCATGTCCGGCCTGACCCGGATGCCTACGGGTCACAATGCGGCCTTGCAGAAATTCTGAGGGAATCCTTTCCTCAAAAGAACATTTATGCAGTCGGAAAGGAAGAAGAATCTCTTTCATTTTTAGCGAAGCTGGATTCCATCCCGGATGATGTTTATCAAGGTGCTTTGGTCATCATCTGTGACACAGCAAATGAGGAAAGAATCTGTGATACACGATACAAACTTGGAGACAAAATCATAAAAATTGATCATCATCCGAACGAAGATCCATATGGGGACCTCTTATGGGTGGATACGGATGCGAGTTCCTGCAGCGAAATGATTTATGAGTTCTACCTTGCAGGGAGAGACAAGGGATTAAAGCTGTCTGATAAAGGGGCAAGATTGCTTTTTGGCGGAATTGTCGGTGATACAGGCCGTTTTCTGTATCCAAGTACCTCTGATAAGACTTTCCTGTATGTCAGTGAACTGATCAACTATAATTTTTCCAGGACTGAGCTGTATAATTCCATGTATGATGCAGACGAAAATGTCGTAAGACTGCAGGGATACTGCCTGGAGCAATTTGAAGCACTGCCAGAAGGCGTGGGGAAATTAATCATAACAAAAGAAATCCTGGACAAATTCAAAGTAAAAGTGTCAGATGCATCACAGCTTGTCAGCATTCTAGGGCAGGTTAAAGGCCTGAAGGCATGGGCATTTTTTATAGAAGAAGAAGACAACATCCGTGTAAGGCTTCGTTCCAAAGGGCCTGTCATCAATGGAGTAGCAAGGAAATACAATGGCGGGGGACATCCTTTGGCGTCAGGTGCTTCAATCTATTCCTGGGACGAAGTCGATTCTGTCATAAGAGATCTGATCGAGGTCTCCGTAAATTATAAAGGATAACAGAGGCATCCGCTTGATCACAGATGCCCGGCTGCAGGCAGACTCAGGCAGGAACAGAGTTTGCCCGCAGTCTTTTGTTTTGTTAAGGAACTCTTCTGCCTCTGAGTTTTTTCACAGATAGAGCAAAGGAGTTTGGCTTAGGTCCAGTTATGATCCGAAATGTCGAAAAAAAGATCCGTTTTTACACTTTTATGATCCGGTTTCTTCAAGAAATGGTCCGAAATGGAAAAATTTAGATCCAAACGGGTTTTGGGGCGCGGCTGGTGGTATGGGGAATGATCCGTCCACCTGCTTAATGATCGTGAAAAACCCAAAATGATCCGTCCGCCCGTTTAATGATCGCGAAAAAATCAAGAATGATCCGCGCGTCCGCAAACGATCGTAGAATCTATGAATGGATCTGAGTGTTCAAAACAAAGCCAGGAAATCCGGGCCGCCGTTAAATAATCTAGAACCTCTAAAGATCCGCAAGTACCTACTATCGTACCTGCTTCAATTTAACTTCAACCTGCAAATTGGTATAGTACAGGATTTCTGTGACCTCCAGCATATATTTCTTTTTATTGATTTCAAGAACTTTGTTTTCAATCGTTCTTTTCAAGAGGGACCTGGATTCATAGACGGTTTCCAGATCCTTGGATAAGAGGGTGGATTTTAAATCATCCTCGATTTTTTCTGCTGCCTCGGCAACGCTGAGGCGGTCCAGCCTGTAAGGGAGAAAGTTGGTCAGAGTAACATGTATTTCCTGTACAGTCAGCCTTTCCTGATTTTTGTCATTCAAACGGTTGTAGTCCGCCTCCCAGAGCCGGTTTTCTTCCTCCAGGTCCTTTATGGACTCCAGCTGCTCATGGACCTTGTTAATGAGCTTTTCCTGCATAATGCTGTACATATAAAAAAATACAAGCCAGGAGATGATGCCGCCGATTGCGGCACCCGCAAAGAAACGCTGCCAAAGAGGAGACTTGAAATAAGGCGGGATCCTCATGAAGACATATTCTGCTGGGTCAGCCAGTTAATCAGTGAGGATCCTGTCTGCGCTCCAGCAAGTGCGGATAAAATGAGCAGGATCTGCTTCACAATGTCCTTCGTTTCTCCATGGAAAATTCCCCTCTCGAACGAATATACCGTATCAAAGGTCCCGCCGATCGCCGCGATGATGGCCCAGATCCTTAAGGAATCCGCTAATCTGTAAACAACGGTAAGGGGAGGCTGCTCTGTAAAAAATGCCCCCAGCCCCCCAATCAGGGCACCGCCCAGCAGAACGCCCAATGAAATAAAATAACTGTTAACAAACGCCGGAAAAAAAGCCTCTTTCATACCCATCCGCCTTTAGAAAAGAAATTTTGGTTATTCCATATATATGGACAATCTACGGGGGATATGTTTGGCAGGAGGAATTCTGCGGCAGGGGATATGAGAACATATTTTCTTTTTTTCTGCAGAACCACTATAATGAAGACAAAGAAAAGCCTTGTTAAAGGTGGGGAAGAAAATGGCCTTTATTCATCTTCAGGTTCAAAGTGCCTTCAGTCTTTTATCTGGAACAGCCAGCATTGAGAAGCTTGTATCCAATGCAAAGGAAAAAAATTACTGGGCTGTTTCCCTGACAGACAGAAACACGATGTATGGAACCATAGATTTTTATAAAGAATGCATGAAACAGAAAATCAAACCTATTATCGGGATCACCGCAGATGTGGTACATGAAGGGGACGAAGTCTATCCGCTCGTCCTTCTTGCGGAGGATAATCAGGGATATAAGAATCTGCTGAAAATCAGCTCTGCAATTAAAACTCAATCCAGGGAAGGACTTCCATTAAAGTGGCTGAAGGCATATTCATCAGGCCTCATTGCCATCGTTCCTTCCGGTGAGTCTTTATTACCCCTCTTTAGGGAGGATAAGGAAAAAGCCCGGCAGAATCTAAAGCAGCTCCAAGGGATCTTCAGTCAGGCACATCTGTTTGCAGGCATCCAGCGTACAGGGCAAGGCATGGAGGATGCTGAGCATGAAGGGATCCTCGCCCTGGCGGAGGAATTGGGTGTAGCATGCACGGCGGTAAATCCGGTGTATTACTTAGATAAAGAAGACTCGCTTGCTTACGAAGTTATGCTCGCCATAAAAAATGGTCAGAAGCTGAGTGACGAAAACCGTACAAAACTTCCTGCCAATGAATATTATTTAAAGAGCATCCAGGAGATGTCCGAGGCATTCGGTGATCTCCCGGAGCTCCTGGAGAACTCAGTGAAAATCGCTGAGCGGTGCAATGTACTTATTGAGTTCAACAGACGGCTCCTTCCGCGCTATCCGTCCGGAGACCAAACCTCACAGCAGGTGCTGGAGGCTCAATGTGAATCGGGACTCAAGGAACGGTACGGAAACCCTTCCGAGGAACATGTCAAGAGACTTGAATATGAACTGCAGGTCATTAATAAAATGGGCTTCAGCGACTATTTCCTCATTGTGTGGGACTTCATGCGCTTTGCAAGAGAACAGAAAATCCTTACTGGTCCTGGAAGAGGCTCGGCGGCAGGAAGCATGGTCGCCTACGTCCTGCGGATCACAGATGTGGATCCGATTGAACATAATCTGCTCTTTGAGCGCTTCCTGAATCCCGAACGTGTGAGCATGCCGGATATTGATATCGACTTTCCGGATAACCGCAGGGATGAAGTGATTGCATATGTAGCCGAAAAATACGGCAGGCTTCATGTGGCACAGATTGCCACCTTCGGAACCATGGCAGCCAAGGCAGCCCTCAGGGATGTCGGCAGGGTATTCGGCCTGAATGCCAAGGAGCTTGAATCACTTTCAAGAATGGTGCCTTCAAAGCTTGGAATCAGCCTTGAAGCAGCGATGAAGGAATCGGCTGCACTTAAAAGCTTCGTGAATGAAAATGAGTTTAATCAGAAGCTCTTTCAAACAGCAAGGAAGCTGGAGGGGCTCCCGAGGCATACTTCTACACATGCAGCAGGTATCATCATCTCAGATCTTCCTCTCACTGAAATCATCCCTATTCAAGAAGGACAGGAGTTTGTATATCTGACACAGCTTCCAATGGAAAACCTGGAAGAACTGGGGCTGCTGAAGATGGACTTTCTGGGGCTCCGGAATCTGACACTCATTGATAATACACTTAATATGATCCAAAAAGGCACCGGAGTGCATCTTGAGCTCAACTCCCTTCCTTTACATGATAAAAAAACCTTCGAGCTTTTGGGAAAAGGGGAAACGACAGGGGTATTCCAGCTGGAATCCGATGGAATGAGAAATGTCCTGACCCGGCTTAAGCCCACCCGTTTTGAGGATATTGTAGCTGTAAATGCCCTCTACAGGCCCGGTCCTATGGAAAATATTCCGCTGTTCATTGAGCGGAAGCATGGCCAGCAGAAGGTGGAATATCCCCATGAATCACTAAAGCCAATCCTTGAGCCGACTTATGGGGTTATAGTTTACCAAGAGCAGATCATCCAGATTGCAGCCCGGTTTGCGGGGTTTTCCCTGGGAGAGGCCGACCTCCTGCGAAGAGCAGTGTCAAAAAAGAAAAAGGAAGTCCTGGATGAAGAAAGGACTCACTTTGTGGAGGGCGCTCTCAAACAGGGATATGATGCCGGAACTGCCAATGAGATTTATAATTTAATTGTAAAGTTTGCGAATTATGGATTTAACCGCAGCCACGCGGTCGCCTACAGCTTTATTGCGTATGAGCTTGCTTATCTTAAAACCCACTATTACCAGTTTTTTATGGCCGCACTGCTGACTTCGGTGATAGGAAATGAGGATAAAATTGCCCAGTATGTCAGGGAGCTGAAGGCAGCCGGCTACCAAGTGCTTCCTCCTTCTATAAATAAAAGCCATTTCGGCTTCAAAGCCGAAAAGGAACATGTACGATACAGCCTTGCAGCCATCAAGGGAATTGGGGGCGCGGCGCTCAGGGAGATTTTCCAGGCCAGAAGACAAAAGCCGTTTGAAGACTTATTTGATTTTTGCCTGAGGGTCTCAACCAAGGCGGTAAACCGGAAAGCGCTGGAAGCGCTTGTCCACTCCGGCGCGTTTGATGAGTTCGGGGAAGACCGGGCAACTCTTCTTGCCAGCCTGGATGTAGCGCTGGAGCATAATGAACTCGTCAATCCAGGAGATGAACAATTTGATCTGTTCGCAAACACAGAGTTCACCATAAAGCCAAAATATCTAAAAGTAGACCCCATCCGTATCCAGGATAAGCTTCTATATGAAAAACAGGCGCTGGGCCTATATCTCTCAGATCATCCCATAGCCCCTTACCAGAAGCTGTTCCACTATTTTGGTGCAGTTTCGCTGGAACAGGCTTTGCAAAAGGAAATGAAAAATGCTTTTGTTCCTCTTTACATCATGGAGGCTAAAACCATCCGGACCAAAAAAGGGGAAACCATGGCCTTTTTGACGGGCAGCAGTGAAACAGGGGAAATTGAGTGCGTTGTCTTTCCGGGGGTATACCGGTCGAGCCTTCCTCATTATAAAAAGGGGACTATCCTTCTGGTGCAGGGCTCTGCAGAAATCAAGGACGGGAAGAAGCAGCTTATTATCCAGAATTCCTATTCCATGGATCAGCTTGCTGAACTATACAAAGGCCCATGCCTGTATTTGAAAATTGAAAATGACAGACAGACAAAAACGGTTCTCACTCAAGTGAAAAAAGTGCTGCAAAGCTTTAAGGGTCAGACCAAGGTCATGCTCTATTATGAAAATGAAGACAAATATGTCCAGCTAGGAATGGACCACTGGGTAAAGTTCGATGATGAACTGAGATCAAGGCTGGAAGGAGTTCTTGGTGCCTCCAATGTTGTTTTGAAAAAAGGCTAAGTCTTTACAACATTAAAAGTTATGATATATTAAACAAGAGATTATGCTGGTCAGACCACTTACAAACTTCTATTTATTGGGAGTGAATTATTTGACGTTAAGAGAAGAAGCGCTGCAGAATCATTGGGTCATTCAGAGAGAATTGGGTATACAGCCAAAACCTCCTGTAAGAGACGCCGGTGATTTTAGCTCTGCTCACTCGCCATGGGCTGCAGAGGTCTGGAAAGCGATCCATCATCAGCCTGATGCAGTATATCCATATACCATAAAGGGCAATACTGTAGCTGTAAACAGGCATGTGGAAATATGACTGAACAGCAAAAGAACGCTGTGAATAGCAGCCAATCTAAAATTTACTTGAATATTGTTGAACAGCTGAGGCTCATGATTCAAGCTGACAGCCTGATGCCCGGGGATAAAATACCTTCCGAAAGGGAATTGTCTGAGCGCCTTCAAGCAGGGCGCTCTTCCGTAAGGGAAGCTTTAAGATCCCTTGAACTTCTGGGACTGATTGAGACAAGGCGCGGGGAAGGCACCTTCATCAAGGTCTTCCAGGAACACAGGCTGGTGGAGCTTCTTGGCGCGTTTTTTCTCATCGATAAAAGAACTAGAAAAGATTTATCCGATACAAAGCTTCTATTGGAAGAAGCATGCCTCAAAGCAATCACCGAAAGGGGCAGGACCGGCGACATTCAGGATGTTATCTGCTGGGCGGACACCCATACATGGGATGATCATGAATTTTTCCAACAGGTGTTCCGCTTGAACGGGAACTACCTGCTGGAAAGGATCTGGACTGTGGTGAACAGCTATGTCCATTCTTCAGGAAATGTTCAGGAAACTGCAAGCCTGCACCATTATATGGATATGCTTCAGGCTCTTAATAGAAAAGATCTGGACGAAGCCATTCGGATATACAGAGAATGTATCAGGAGCTGCAGCACAACTGCCAGCTAACGTCTTTCGGTTATTTCAGCCTGACAGGATAATCCTGCTGAAATGTGGAATAAATGTACAAGCTAAAAAGATCACATTTAATGATGCGATTGAATAAGGGGGAGGTTTCATCATGATAAAAGATTTGTTTTCAAAAACAACCAAAAAGAAAAAGTATGCGACTATCCCTTCAGAGCGCAGCAAGCAAGAGGTTCCAGAAGGGATCATGACCAAGTGTCCTAACTGTAAAAAAATCATGTATACAAAGGAACTGCTTAAAAACTTAAAGGTATGTATGCACTGCGGCTATCATCATTCGATGAGTTTTGAAGAAAGAATCGACAGCCTTTTTGATGCAGGAACCTTTGAAGAGCTTAATAAGGATATGGTGACGGTCAATCCTTTGGACTTCCCGGGCTATGCGGAAAAACTGGAGGCCGACAAGAAAAAGACCGGCATTAATGAAGCCGTAGTAACGGGAACAGGAACCATCAATGGTTTAAAGACGGCAGCTGCTATTATGGATGCACGTTTCCGGATGGGAAGCATGGGGTCCGTTGTGGGTGAAAAAATAACCAGAGCGATCGAACAGGCGGACGAGCTTGGGATTCCTTTCGTTATTTTTACGGCCTCTGGAGGAGCGCGCATGCAGGAGGGTGTACTCAGCCTGATGCAGATGGCAAAGACCAGCGTGGCACTGAAGAAATTCAGTGAAAACGGCGGGCTTTATATAGTGGTGATGACTCACCCTACAACGGGTGGAGTATCGGCTAGCTTTGCTTCCATGGGTGATTATAATCTTGCGGAACCCGGGGCCTTGATAGGTTTTGCTGGCAGAAGGATCATTGAGCAGACCATCCGGGAAGAGCTTCCGGAAGACTTCCAGACCAGTGAATTTTTATTGAAGCACGGACAGCTCGATGGTGTGATTAATAGAAAAGATCTGAAGGACACTCTGTCCAACATTTTAGATATACATTCTCCAGGTGGTGAACAGAAATGGTAGGGGAATTGGAATTTGAAAAACCAATTGTGGAACTGAAAAGAAAGATAGATGAACTGAAAGATATTTCAAAGACTGCGGATGTTGACCTTTCCTCGGAAATCGACAAGCTGGAAAACAGGCTGGCGAGGCTTGAAAATGAAGTGTATGAAAATATGCAGCCATGGGACAGAGTTCAGCTTGCCAGGCATTCGGCCAGACCGACGACATTGGATTATATTTCTGAAATATTTACTGATTTTTTTGAGTGCCACGGAGACCGCTATTATGGAGATGACGCGGCTATTGTCGGGGGAATCGCTAAATTTAAAGGAATACCTGTAACAGTTGTCGGACATCAGAGGGGAAAGGATACCAAAGAAAATATTAAGCGGAATTTTGGTATGCCTCACCCAGAGGGCAACAGAAAAGCATTAAGACTGATGAAGCAGGCAGAAAAGTTCAAGCGTCCCATCATCTGCTTTATTGACACAAAAGGTGCTTATCCAGGGAAAGCGGCAGAAGAGCGCGGCCAGAGTGAAGCGATTGCCAAAAACATTTATGAAATGAGCGGCTTGCGCGTTCCTGTCATCTGTATTGTCATTGGTGAAGGAGGAAGCGGCGGCGCACTGGCACTTGGTGTCGGAGATCGAATCCTCATGCTCGAAAACTCCACTTACTCAGTTATCTCGCCAGAGGGTGCGGCAGCCCTTTTATGGAAGGATTCTTCGCAGGCAAAGCGTGCGGCTGAAACCATGAAAATTACAGCTCCTGACCTGAAAGAACTGGGCATCATCGACGGAATCATTGATGAAGTTAAGGGCGGAGCACACAAAGATGTGAAGCTGCAGGCGGAATATATTGAGAGAGCCATCCTTTCAGCGCTGCAAGAGCTTCAAGGCAAAGGCCCTGAAGAAATATTTGAAGAGCGCTATGATAAGTATAAAAGGATGGGCGAGTATTCGTTTTCGCCTGAATATACAGAGGTAAAGTAGACGTGCATTTACTGCACGTTCTCTTTATTTTTGTTTCTATTACCTTGCTCGTACGGCATGCTGTATAATAAATACATCCCGGGTTTTCCGGAGGATGTCAGCACTTTATTACTTGTATGTTTTTTCACATAATACAGGCTGCAAAATTCTTTTTAGTATTTTAGCATGGCTGCGCTCGGCGTAAAACATCATGTATCTGCACCAGGGCCGGTATGGTTTTTATTACATAACTCATGTATTGTTATCGGATCATGAGATAATCCTGTTATTATCATGTAGAGGTGAGATACTTATGAAAAGGATAGGCGTACTTACAAGTGGAGGAGATTCACCCGGTATGAACGCCGCTGTACGGGCGGTAGTAAGAAAGGCAATCTTTCATGATATTGAAGTGTATGGAATTTACCATGGATACGAAGGCTTAATTAAAGGAGACATTAAAAAACTGGAATTAGGGTCTGTCGGTGATATCATCCAGCGTGGGGGAACGATGCTGTTTTCTGCACGCTGCCCTGAGTTTAAGACGGAAGATGGCCAGCTGAAGGGCATTGAACAGCTGAAAAAGCATGGTATTGAGGGTCTGGTCGTCATAGGCGGAGACGGTTCATATATGGGAGCCAAAGCACTCACTGAAAGAGGCTTTCCTTGTGTGGGCGTTCCCGGTACAATCGATAACGATATACCTGGAACAGAATTTACTATTGGATTTGATACTGCGATTAACACAGTGATTAACGCGATAGATAGAATCAGGGACACAGCCACTTCTCACAAAAGGACTTATGTAATTGAGGTGATGGGGCGGGATGCCGGTGATATAGCCCTTTGGGCGGGACTTGCCGGAGGTGCAGAATCAATATTAATCCCTGAATCCATTGGAGATAATGATATTGATGATGTTGTGGCCCGCCTTCAGCGCGGTCAGGAGCGTGGGAAAAAACATAGTATCATAGTCGTTGCGGAAGGAATAGGAAATGCCGTGGAATTTGGCAAGAAGCTTGAACAACTGACCGGATATGAAACCCGGGTATCTGTTTTGGGATACATTCAGCGCGGAGGCTCCCCAACCGTTGCAGACCGGGTGCTGGCAAGCAGGCTCGGCGCATATGCCGTAAGCCTGTTATTGGAAGGGAAGGGCGGCAGGGCAGTGGGCATTGAGCGCAATCAGCTGGTGGATTATGATATTATAGAAGCCTTGACGCAGAAAAAGCACACGCTCGATCAGTCCATGATCACGCTGGCAGAGGAGCTGTCCATCTGACGGCTCCTGCGGCATCAATACTTATTGCAGGCAGTCTGCCAGACAATCATGAGTTGGACAAAATTCTTATTAAGAAGTAATGGAGGCATATACATGCGAAAAACAAAAATCGTTTGTACGATAGGACCGGCAAGTGAAAGCCTGGAAAAACTCACAGATTTAATGGAAGCTGGAATGAATGTATGCCGGCTGAATTTTTCACATGGAAGCCATGAAGAACACGCTGGAAGAATTACGACGATCCGTGAGGCTGTTGAAAAGACAGGTAAACAGGTAGCCATTCTTCTGGATACAAAAGGCCCTGAAATCCGGACTCATAATATGGAAAATGACGCTATTGAACTGGCTGCCGGCAATACCGTTGAAATTTCAATGACTGAAGTGCTCGGTACACCGGAAAGATTTTCTATTACATACGAAGGACTTATAGATGATGTCCACCCTGGATCAAAAATTCTTCTGGACGATGGATTGATCGGACTGGAAGTAACAGATATCCGGAAAGAGGATGGCATCATTGAAACTCGCATTTTGAATCCAGGCACGCTGAAGAATAAAAAAGGTGTGAACGTTCCTGGGGTAGCTGTAAAGCTTCCGGGTATTACCGAGAAAGATAAACAGGACATCATTTTCGGAATCGAGCAGGGAGTTGATTTTATTGCAGCTTCATTTGTGAGACGCGCTTCTGATGTCCTTGAAATACGTGAACTGCTTGAAGCACATGATGCGGGGCATATCCATATCATTCCTAAAATTGAAAACCATGAAGGTGTAGAGAAAATTGATGAAATCCTTGAGGTTTCTGATGGCCTGATGGTGGCAAGGGGAGACCTGGGTGTAGAAATTCCGGCAGAAGAAGTGCCGCTTGTCCAAAAGGAATTAATCAGAAAATGTAATTTCCTTGGAAAACCTGTTATCACTGCAACCCAGATGCTGGATTCTATGCAGCGTAATCCGCGTCCTACTAGAGCGGAAGCTAGTGATGTTGCCAATGCAATTTTTGATGGAACAGATGCCATCATGCTTTCAGGAGAAACAGCAGCAGGAGCATATCCGGTCGAAGCGGTTAATACCATGCACAACATTGCATCTCATACAGAAACAGCTCTTAATTACAAAGAAATTGTGACTGCCAGAAGCAGGACCAGCGAATACAATGTGACAGATGCCATCGGGCAATCGGTTGCGTATTCTGCCTTAAACCTTGAAGCAGGGGCAATCATCACTCCGACAGAAAGCGGCCATACGGCACGTATGATTTCAAGATACCGCCCGAAAGCGCCAATAATCGCTGTCACAGCCTCTGAAAAGGTTTCTAGGAAGCTTGGTTTGGTATGGGGTGTTTATCCTCAAATAGGCCGTCAATCCTCTTCTACGGATGATATGCTGGACGATGCGATTGAAAAGAGCCTTGAATCAGGAATCGTAAGCCACGGAGACCTTGTAATCATCACTGCTGGTGTTCCTGTTGGAGAAGCCGGAACAACGAACCTCATGAAGATTCATGTTCTTGGCGATGCGATGATTAAAGCACAGGGAATTGGCCGGAAATCGGCAAAAGGACAGGTAGTCATTGCAAGAACAGCTGAGGAAGCTAACCAGAAAGTGACAGATGGCTGTATCTTAGTGACTTATTCATCAGATAAAGATATGATGCCGGCCATCGAGCGCTGTGCTGCTCTGATTACGGAAGAAGGCGGATTGACCAGCCATGCTGCCGTTGTGGGGGTCAACCTTGGCATACCGGTGATCGTAGGTGCAGAACGCGCACTATCCATTCTTAAAGATGGACAGAGCGTGACAGTCGACGCACGCCGCGGCACAATCTACGAGGGTCACACCAAGGTACTATAAGAATGAACAGGTGGCAGGGGAGGCCTTATGGGGCTCTTCTCTGCCGCTTTTTTTATGGCGGGAAGCGGAAGGAAAGGTAAGGCACATGAAATGAACAGGAGGGATGTAAGGTGAAGTGGATAGCCGCGATCATTGTGTTAGGTGCTCTTGAAATCGGAACTTTTCTGTATGCAGAAAGTCTTGCGGGTGCTTTTCCCGTTATTTTATTCATGGTTTTAACAGGCATTGCGGGTGCCTATATAGCCAGGAGGCAGGGATTGGCCGTACTTGAAAAGATTCGTATGAGTATCAGCCAGGGCAGAGCTCCCGGCGGAACATTGCTGGATGGCGCCTGTATTCTTGCGGGTGCCTTCCTGCTTATACTTCCGGGCTTTTTTACGGATATAATGGGATTGCTTTTTCTAGCCCCGCCTCTTCGTGCTTTTATAAAACCATGGCTCCTTCGTTATTTCAGAAAGGTCATTTATAAAAAAATAACGATCAGGAGAAGATAAAAATATCAAACATCGTTTCCTTTGATGTAGGTCCATATATCATGGAACACACCTGCCCGGTGCAGGGTGGTTAATATGACAAGGACGACTGGACCGACAATCAGCCCGGGAAAGCCAATGGATTTAAATCCGATAAAGAGCGCAGCGAGTGTCGCTAACGGATCGAGACCGATACTGGAAGAAAGCACTTTAGGCTCCATGATCTGCCTCTGTAACAGTACAATGAGATATAATATGCCGAGGCCGAGTGCAATTCCCGGATCTTTATCTACAATGGCTTCATAAAAGATCCAGGGGACAAAGATGGTGCCAGTGCCGAGGTAGGGAAGAATATCCACCATCCCGCATAAAAGGGCAATGGTGATGGCATACTCTACACGCAGGAACAGCAGGCCGGCAAGTACAATAACGGTAGTCATGGAAATGAGTGTTAACTGAGCTTTTATAAACCCGAAAAACGCTTTTTTTAAATCAAAAAACACTCTTCTGCCGCTTGTATTGGCTTTATGCGGCAAAAAACGCGATGCAGCGGAGGAGAGCTTGTACCAGTCCTTGCTGATGAAAAAGGTAGCCATGAATAAGATGGCGAAAACGGCAGCGGCATTGGGAAACCAGCCAAGCACAGCCGGTATGCCCTGGAAGGTGCTCTGAATAAACTCCCCGGCACTGTCCGCCATTTTATTGCCTGCAAGCCTTACATTATCCATCACGGTATCCTTTTGGCCGGGATTAAGGCTGTCAAAGTAGAGCGAGAGCTTATTATATTGCGGGATGACATAGGATGCGATCAGCTGCTCCAGATATTGGGCAGCACTTGCGATATGCTGGGGTATTTCTGCTGCGAGATAATAAAATCCGGAGATAATCTCGGTAATCATGAGGGTGAGTATCCCCGCAATCATCCCAAGAATACCGCAGATTGATATCAAGACGGCGAGGGCTCTTGGAAGCCTGGCTTTTTCCTGAAGGAAGCCGACGAGTGGATTCATGAGGAATGCTGCAAAAAAAGCAATGACAAATGGATAAATATATCTCCACAAAAAAATTCCTGCCAGAGCGGCACCGATTATAATCCCCGCCGTGATGCCAAATCGGATGAATCGCCCCATCAAAACAGAGTTCAAGAAATCTCCCCCCTATAGAATGCCTTAATCCTGCCCGATCCCGCACCAGATGCATAGTATGTGAAAAAGCTGTAAAATATACATTTGAAATTGTTTTATTAAAATAATTTATATGAAATGAGTTGAACAATATGCTAGCAGGTTCTTCATTATTCCTTTGTTTATTGATAGGAATTGGGCTGATAGCCAAGAACTATTCTCTAGCCTTTTCCGCCGGATTCCTCTTATTTGTAAAGGCCGCCGGGCTTGGCTCGAAGATTTTCCCCCTGCTCCAAACGAAGGGAATCAACTGGGGTGTCACCATTATTACCATCGCAGTACTTGTGCCTGTAGCCACTGGTTCGATTGGTTTTAAGGATCTGGGAGAAGCTTTAAAATCCCCTTATGCATGGATCGCTCTCGGTTCCGGGGTCGCTGTCGCGCTTATCGCCAAAAATGGGCTTGTCCTCCTTTCGGAGGACCCTCACCTGACCGCCGCGCTCGTTTTTGGGACCATCCTTGCTGTCGCCCTTTTTAAGGGTGTGGCTGTTGGCCCGCTGATTGGAGCAGGGATTGCCTATTTATTCATGAAACTGGTTGAAATCATTAAATAAATCTCCTTCTAAATTCTATTAAGAAATATAATAATTAGACTACTTCTTTATATTAAAAAAATAATTTTTTCTAAAAATAATGCGTTTTCATTCACAAATATCTGATAATTGTTTATAATATGTCATGTAAGCGCCTACCCTGCTAGATTCGAAATTCCAGGGAAGGCAGTGCCTTTTGGATGCGGATTGAGCAAGCGCTCGGCAGGTTTTAGAAATAGGCAGCAAGGGTAAAATATAAAGCGTTTTCTATACAGTGGGAAATGGTCTGTGCCTGGCTTCCGCCAGACATAGGATTGATATTTTGCCGTCATACAACATTATTATTTAATATATGTAGGTAGTTTTAGAAAAGGAGAGGTTTATATGTCAGTAACTAAAGGTCTTGAAGGGATAGTTGCAACAACTTCATCCATCAGTTCTATCATTGATGATACCTTAACATATGTCGGGTATGATATTGATGATCTAGCAGAAAATGCTAGTTTTGAAGAAGTGTTCTACTTATTGCTGCACCGCAGGCTTCCTACGTACAGTGAGTTAGAGGAGCTTACTGCACAGCTTGCTGAAAATTCTGCTCTTCCCGCAGAAGTGCTTCAGCACTTTAAAACGTATCCTATCCATGATGTCCACCCAATGGCTGCCCTTCGCTCTGCTGTATCACTGCTTTCTCTTTACGATTCAGAAGCGGATGTAATGGATAAAGAAGCAAATTACCGCAAAGCAATCCGCATTCAGGCAAAAATACCTGCAATCGTTACAGCATTTTCCCGAACCAGAAAAGGCCTTGAACCTGTTGAGCCCCGCAAGGACCTCGGCTTTGCTGCGAACTTTCTTTACATGCTGAACGGTACAGAGCCTTCTTCTATTGAGGTAGAAGCGTTTAATAAAGCCCTTGTCCTTCATGCGGACCATGAATTGAATGCTTCCACCTTCACTGCAAGGGTTTGTGTGGCAACTCTGTCTGACATTTACTCTGGGATTACTGCTGCCATCGGAGCATTAAAAGGCCCGCTGCATGGGGGAGCCAATGAAGCAGTCATGAAAATGCTGAGCGAAATCGGCACAGAGGACAATGTGGAAGACTATATCCAGGATAAGCTGAAAAACAAAGAAAAAATCATGGGCTTCGGGCACAGGGTTTACCGTAAAGGAGATCCACGCGCAAAGCATTTGAAAGAAATGTCAGAAAAGCTGACAAAATTAACAGGACAAGCCAAGTATTATAATATGTCTGTCAAGATCGAGGAATTGGTGACTTCCCAAAAGCCTCTTCCGCCAAACGTGGATTTCTATTCCGCATCTGTTTACCACAGCCTCGGAATCGACCATGATTTGTTTACACCGATCTTTGCTGTAAGCAGGACTTCAGGCTGGATCGCCCATATCCTTGAACAGTATGACAACAACAGACTGATCCGCCCGCGTGCAGAATATACGGGCCCGGATATGCAGAAATACATTCCAATTGAACAAAGATAATACAGAATAATGCGAAAAGTTTTATATATACTTAAAAATATAGTAAATTAAAATAGTTGGAATGAATTTGCAAGGTTAGGCGGCTACAAGGTTCCTAACCTTCGAGTTTGAATAGGAGGAGCTTTAAATGACTCAAGGCCAAAAAATCACAGTACAAAACGGAACATTGAATGTGCCTAACAATCCGGTAATTCCTTTTATCGAAGGAGATGGAATCGGTCCTGATATCTGGGCTGCTGCTTCAAGAGTGTTGGAGGCTGCAGTTGAGAAGGCATATAACGGAGAAAAGGAAATTGTGTGGAAGGAAGTACTTGCTGGTGAGAAGGCTTTTAACCAGACAGGCGAATGGCTTCCAGCAGAAACTCTTGATGTAATCCGCGAATACATAATCGCAATCAAAGGACCGCTTACAACTCCTGTAGGCGGAGGGATCCGTTCCCTGAATGTTGCGCTTCGCCAGGAACTTGATCTTTTCGTATGCCTTCGTCCGGTGCGCTACTTCGACGGTGTTCCATCACCTGTTAAACGCCCTGAGGATACCGATATGGTGATCTTCCGTGAAAACACTGAAGATATCTATGCAGGAATTGAATACAAAGAAGGATCTGACGAAGTTAAAAAGGTGATTCAATTCCTTCAGGATCAAATGGGAGTAAACAAGATCCGTTTCCCTGAGACTTCCGGAATCGGCATCAAGCCTGTTTCTAAAGAGGGTACTGAGCGCCTGGTACGCGGTGCCATTAATTATGCCCTTAAAGAAGGACGTAAGTCTGTTACCCTTGTACACAAAGGCAATATCATGAAATTCACTGAGGGAGCCTTCAAAAACTGGGGCTACGAATTGGCTGAAAAAGAATTCGGCGACAAAGTGTTCACTTGGGCGCAATATGACCGCCTTAAAGAAACTGAAGGTTCTGAAGCAGCAAACAAAGCCCAGGCAGAAGCAGAAGCTGCTGGGAAGCTGATCATCAAGGATTCTATCGCTGATATCTTCCTTCAGCAGATCCTGACCCGCCCTAAAGAGTTTGATGTGGTAGCCACTATGAACCTTAACGGAGACTATATCTCTGATGCTCTTGCTGCACAGGTGGGCGGCATCGGAATTGCTCCCGGAGCAAACATCAACTATGAGTCAGGCCATGCGATCTTTGAAGCGACTCATGGAACTGCACCAAAGTATGCAGGACAGGATAAAGTGAATCCTTCATCCGTTTTATTGTCTGGTGTACTAATGCTTGAACACCTTGGCTGGAATGAAGCAGCTAAGATGGTTATCAACTCTGTAGAGCAAACCATCTCGTCCAAAGTTGTAACATATGACTTTGCGCGTCTGATGGACGGAGCTACTGAAGTAAAATGCTCTGAATTTGCAGATGAGCTAATCAAAAACCTTGGCTGATAATATGTTTTTTGGACTTGCCGGGCTTTGCCAAACAAGTCTCTATTATATATGAGTATGGGAGGAAGATCAGATGACTTTTAGACGAAAAAAGATCTCTGTAATTGGCGGAGGCTTTACCGGAGCTACGACTGCATTCCTGCTTGCCCAAAAAGAATTGGGAGATGTAGTATTAGTCGATATCCCTCAGGCTGAAAATCCCACCAAGGGCAAGGCCCTTGATATGCTGGAAGCAAGCCCTGTGCAAGGATTTGATTCAAGCATAATAGGGACGTCCAGCTATGAGGATACGAAAGACTCGGATATTGTAATCATCACAGCTGGGATTGCCCGTAAGCCCGGCATGAGCAGGGATGATCTGGTTCAAACCAACCAGAAAGTCATGAAGTCTGTCACAAAGGAAATCGTCCAATACTCCCCAGAATGTACGATCATTGTGTTGACAAACCCAGTTGATGCCATGACCTATACTGTTTTCAAAGAGTCAGGGTTCCCTAAAAACCGAGTCATCGGTCAATCCGGTGTACTGGACACCGCTCGTTTCCGTACCTTTATTGCTCAGGAACTGAATATTTCTGTAAAGGATATCACCGGTTTTGTGCTGGGCGGACACGGGGATGATATGGTTCCATTGGTTCGCTACTCTTATGCCGGTGGTATTCCGTTAAACACCTTGATTTCAAAGGAGCGCCTTGATGAGATTGTGGACCGGACCCGGAAAGGCGGAGCGGAGATTGTAAACCTTTTAGGGAATGGAAGCGCCTACTATGCACCTGCCGCTTCATTGGTTGAAATGTCAGAAGCCATTCTAAAGGACCAGCGCCGCGTCCTGCCCAGCATTGCGTACCTTGAAGGAGAATACGGATTCGAAGGAATTTATCTTGGAGTTCCAACTGTCCTTGGCGCCAATGGAATTGAACAAATTTTTGAACTAGAGCTTACTGAGGATGAAAAAGCCGCACTTCAAAAATCTGCGGGTTCCGTCAAGAATGTCATGAGTGTGCTCGCTTAGACCAATTTAAGGAAGACAAGACTGGCCATGCACTTCAGCCAGTCTTTTTCACATTTTTAAATGGTTGAATCTTAATCGGGTTGGCAAAACTAGATGACAGCCATGGACATGAAAAATGGGAGGTTTTATTTTGCATGCTGGGAAAGATGAGAAAGATTGGAAAAAGGATTGAAGAAATTAAACCAGGGGAAAAAATCACTATAACCGAAAAAATAGAAGATAAAGATCTGCTTCTTTACCTTGGACTGACCAATGATGCAAATCCGCTTTATATACAGCATGACTATGCATCGCAGACCAAATACGAAAAACCCATTGTACCTCCGGTCATGCTTACAGGGATATTGGCTTCAGCGGTGTCCAAATATCTTCCAGGGCCGGGAAGTCATCTTCTTAAACAAGAATTGGAATTTCTTCGTCCCGTCTATCATTATGCTGTCGTAACCTTTCTCCTTGAAGTATCAGAAGTAGATGTTGAAAAGAAGACGATCTGTATCTCAGCAACTGGAGAGAATGAAAATGGTGAGAGAGTCATCCATGGAGTATTTACAGTAAGTCCCCCGGCTTATGAGCTCCAGACGGATGAAAGAACAAGGGAAAATGCCTGACAATCAAGAGAATATGGATGCTGCTGCCTGGTAAAAGGCAGTTTTTTTATTCTCTCTTTTTCTAAAGGATTGCGCTTTATTCATTTCAGTGAGGCGATTCCAATCTTTTTGTTCAAAATTTAAAATTTTATAAAAACGGATCTTTTTTTTCCGGTTCCTTAAATTATAGCAATGTTCTTTGTTGTTTATATGGAATTGTTTATAATAATAATGTAATGATGGCTCTTTGTAGGGGAATTTATTTTCTTTGGGAGGATTCTATGAGCAAAAAGGTATTGGTAGTAGATGATGAGGAATCGATTATTACTCTCCTACAATATAATTTACAACAATCAGGATATGATGTGATCACCGCTATGGATGGGCGGGAAGGGCTCACAAAAGCATCAGAAGAAGAGCCGGATATGATAATTTTGGATGTGATGCTCCCAGAAATGGATGGCATTGAAGTCTGTAAGCAGCTGAGGCAGCAAAAGATGGATGTTCCTATTTTGATGCTTACAGCAAAGGATGATGAATTCGATAAGGTGCTCGGCCTGGAGCTGGGTGCAGATGATTATATGACGAAGCCTTTCAGCCCAAGGGAAGTCATTGCGAGGATCAAGGCAATTCTCCGCAGGACCCAGGTGCAGAAGGAAGCACTCGAACAGGATTCCGGAGATGGAGAACTTTTAAAATTGGGGGATTTGAAAGTATATCCAGAACGCTACGAGGCCTACTTTGAGGGAAATCAGCTGGAGCTGACTCCGAAGGAATTTGAACTCCTTTTATATCTTGCCAGGAATAAAGGACGTGTTCTGACAAGGGACCAGCTGCTCAGTGCCGTTTGGAATTATGATTTTGCAGGCGATACCAGGATTGTCGACGTGCATATCAGTCATCTCCGTGAAAAAATAGAAACAAATACCAAAAAGCCGGTATATATCAAAACCATCAGGGGGCTTGGGTATAAGCTTGAGGAGCCGAAAGCGGAATGAGTAACTTCCGCTCAGGGCTTTTTTTTGCTCTCGTATCGCTGCTCCTGGCTGTGTTCCTGAGTCTGGGTTTGGTTCTGGGAGGGCTTTTTAAAAATAATTATAATACGACCTATAATGATCGTCTGCAAAAGGAAACGGAATTTGTCTCTAGCTATATTGATGAAAAAGGTGGAGCTGAAAATGCGATTAAGAGCGGCAAAATCAATAAGCTGAAGGACATTCTGGGTTCTAATATTACGATTGTAGACGAAAATAAACATATTACTTACAGTACTCCTTTTGACAATGGAAAGGATGATAATCGGCATACAGAAACGATTGAACGCATCGTTACTGAAAAGATCGGCAAAAAGCAGCAGGAGGGCTACGAGGTCATAGAAGGGCGGAATAATCAGCATTATTACTGGGCGAGACTTGGTTCAAGCGGTTCCTGGGAGGGATTCGTCATTCTGAGCAATGAGATGGATCTCATAAACCAGGCTAACCAGAAAATGTGGCTTATTCTTGCATTCAGCCTTGGGACAGCCTTAATTGTCATTCTGCTTCTGGCCTCGAGGATAACAGTCCGTTACACAAAGCCGATTGAAAGCGCAACAAGGGCTGCAATCGAGCTTGCCAAAGGGAATTATAAAGTAAGGACCTACGAGGAGGATTCGGATGAAACCGGTATGCTCAGCAGTTCTATTAATATCCTTGCGAGAAATCTTCAAGAAATGGAACAGCTGAGGGAAATGCAGCAGGACAGGCTCGGCACTCTTGTGGAAAACATGGGAAGCGGTGTTTTGCTGATCGACAGCCGGGGATACATTACATTAATTAATAAAACGTATCGAGATCTCTTCGGCGTAGATCCCTCCTATTTCCTATACAGATTATATTATGAAGTGATTCAGCATAAAGATGTGATCGGGATGATCGAAAATATCTTCATGACGGAACACAGCATAAAAAAGCAGCTCGTTCTGCCCTTAAAACTGGAAAGGAAGTACTTTGAAGTCTTTGGCGCACCTATAATCGGGAATCAGGATGAATGGAAAGGCATTCTGCTGGTTTTTCATGATATCACTGAACTAAAAAAGCTGGAACAGATGAGGAAGGACTTTGTGGCGAACGTTTCCCATGAGCTGAAGACTCCGATTACTTCTATTAAAGGATTTACGGAGACCATTCTCGATGGGGCCATAAACGATGAAAAATCACTGAGTCATTTTTTATCCATCATCCAAAAAGAAAGTGACAGGATGGAACATTTGATACAGGAGCTCCTTGAATTATCCAAGATTGAACAGCAGGGCTTTTCCATGTCCATCCAGAAAATCGACCTGGCAAAATTATCGCTTGAGACTCTGCCCATCTTTGAACAGCGTGCTCAGGAGAAAAGGATCCAGCTGTCCTCCAAGGTGCCTGATGCTCCTGTCTATATAGAAGGAGACACATACAGGATCAAGCAGGTCCTGATCAATCTTATCAGCAATGCAATAGCGTATACGCCGGCAGGAGGCGCTGTTTATGTAGAGATTATGGACAGCGGTGAAACAGCTCAGCTCAAAGTTGGAGATACGGGGATTGGGATTGCAAAAGAAGAGCTTCCCAGAATATTTGAGCGCTTCTATCGGGTTGATAGGGCCAGGAGCAGGAATTCAGGGGGAACCGGACTGGGCCTGGCGATTGTAAAGCATCTGGTAGAAGCACACAAAGGACATCTTCATGTTGAGAGTGAGCCAGGAAAAGGGACAGTGTTTTTTGTTGAATTCAATACGAGATTCAAGTATTAAATGAAGAATGAATTTCTCCGCGGAGAAGGGGCTTTACATTTCTTTAACAAATCTCATGCTTTTCATTTACATAGAGATGATAGTATAAAAAATGAAAGACCCCTTCATCCAAGGAGCCATTAGAAAAAGCGAAAACTACCCCGTTTTCGCTTTTTCGCTTTTACCGCCGTTGTTTTTCTTTCTTCATCATCTCATGATAGAATGAAGAAGGAAACATACGGCTTTTTTGATATAAGGCTTTTATTAACATATAGAGTTTATAGCAGTTATTTTCATTGCAAAACATACTAAGAACAGCATTCTATTGATAACACCTTATATAGCAATCGCAGCCTTTAAAGGAGGAATCATTTTGGACAAAAAGCTGGTATTGATAGATGGTAACAGCATTGCTTACAGGGCCTTTTTTGCCCTGCCGCTCCTGAATAATGACAAGGGAGTCCATACCAATGCCATCTATGGATTTACAATGATGCTTTCGAGGATTTTGGAGGAAGAAAGGCCTACCCATATTCTCGTGGCATTCGATGCCGGAAAAACGACATTCAGGCATGCAACGTTCACCGAATATAAAGGAGGAAGACAGAAAACACCTCCTGAATTATCGGAACAGTTCCCTTTTATCAGAGAGCTGCTGGATGCCTATAAAATTTCCAGATATGAGCTTGAAAACTATGAAGCGGATGATATCATCGGGACCTTAAGCCTCCAGGCTGAAAATAACGGCTTTGAAGTAAAAGTCATTTCTGGGGACAAGGACCTTACCCAGCTGGCTTCTGAAAAAACGACAGTCAGCATTACCAGGAAGGGCATCACAGAAATCGAGGAATATACTCCTGCACATATCCAGGACAAGTATGGAATTTCTGCAGAGCAAATCATCGATTTGAAAGGCCTTATGGGAGATGCTTCAGATAATATTCCCGGAATTCCCGGTGTCGGAGAAAAAACTGCATTGAAGCTGCTCCACGAATTCAAGACCGTTGAAAACGTAATTGCTTCCGTCTCGGAAGTGAGCGGGAAAAAGCTGCAGGAAAAGATCGAAGCAAACAAAGAAATGGCCATAGTTTCCAAGGAGCTGGCCACCATCACGAGGGAAGCCCCCGTCGAGGTTAAGCTTGAAGATATCAGCTACAGCGGTCCTGACCAGCAAAAGCTGATTGGTATATACAAAGAGCTCGGCTTTAATTCACTCCTTGATAAGATGGATACGGCGGAAACGGAAGACATTGAGCTTCAGGATCTTGAGGTTACCCAGCTGACTGAAGTGACAGAAGACATCTTTGCGGATGAAAATACTCTGTACATTGAAATATTAGATGATAATTATATAAAAAATGATATGGTCGGAATTTCTTTGCTCAATGAAAGGGGAAGCTTTTTCATCCCGGCTGATGTGGCGTTCGCGTCCAAGGAATTTAAAGCATTCGCAGAAGATCATAAGAAAAAGAAAGCCGTGTATGATGCGAAAATGTCCATCGTAAGCCTGGGGATTAAAGGGGTCAGCCTCAATGGAATCACGTTCGATCTTCTGATCGCTTCCTATATTCTGAATCCTGCGGAAAGCTCAGTGGATATTGCGGATATTGCCAAGCGTCATTATTATACGCAGATTCAGTCGGATGAATCCTTCTATGGCAAGGGAGCTAAAAGAAAGGTGCCTGAAACAGCCGAACTGTCCCTGCACCTGGCCAGAAAGGCGAAGGCGATTGATTCTTTAAAAGAAAATATTCTCGAAAAGCTTAGAGAGAACAGCCAATATCGGCTGTTTAAAGAGCTTGAGCTTCCATTGTCCTTTATCTTGGCCGAAATGGAGCTTCAGGGAGTGAAGATTGATATTCCGCGCCTGAAGGAAATGGGGGCTGAAATATCCAACCGTCTTAAAGCGATAGAAGAGAAGATATTTGAACTCGCAGGGGAAGCCTTTAACATCAATTCCCCTAAACAGCTGGGAGTCATTCTTTTTGAAAAGCTCCAGCTGCCTTCTGTCAAAAAAACGAAAACGGGATACAGTACATCAGCTGATGTGCTGGAAAAGCTTGAACAGGAGCATGAGATTGTCCGGGAAATATTGCATTACAGACAGCTCGGGAAAATTCAATCGACGTACATTGAAGGGCTCCTGAAGGTAGCAGATCCCAAAACGGATAAGGTCCATACCCGGTTTAACCAGACCCTTACCCAGACAGGGCGGCTCAGCTCGACCGATCCGAACCTTCAGAACATCCCGATCCGCCTGGAGGAGGGAAGAAAGCTCAGGCAGGCATTTATTCCTTCAGAAATGGGCTGGATCATGTTTGCCGCCGATTATTCCCAGATTGAACTGAGGGTGCTTGCCCATATCTCACGGGACGAAGGATTAAGTGCGGCCTTCCACCATGGCATGGATGTCCATACTAAGACGGCCATGGATGTTTTTCATGTTTCGGAGGAAGAAGTAACTTCGAATATGAGGCGCCATGCAAAAGCGGTCAACTTTGGGATCGTCTATGGAATCAGTGATTATGGCCTTTCCCAAAGTCTCGGCATTACCCGAAAAGAAGCGGGACAGTTCATTGAGCGCTACCTGGACAGCTATCCAAGGGTCAAAGAGTACATGTCAGAGAGCATTCTCGAAGCAAAGGAAAAGGGCTATGTATCCACCCTGCTGCAGAGAAGAAGATATATTCCTGAAATAACGAGCCGGAATTTCAATATTCGAAGCTTTGCGGAGAGAACTGCAATGAATACACCTATACAGGGAAGTGCGGCCGATATCATCAAGAAAGCCATGATTAATATGAGTGAACGGCTGAAGGAAGAAAAGCTGCAGGCCAGGCTGCTCCTCCAGGTGCACGATGAATTGATCTTTGAAGCTCCCAAGGAGGAGCTTGAAATCCTGATGAGGATCGTGCCTGAGGAAATGGAAAATGCAGTCGAACTGGATGTGCCGCTAAAGGTTGATTATGCATATGGGCCGACATGGTTTGATGCGAAGTAAGGAGGATATGAGGGATGCCGGAACTCCCAGAGGTTGAAACAGTAAAAAGGACCCTCGTAGAATTAGTCACGGGTAAAGTCATTGAAAATATTGAGATTCACTGGCCGAAAATCATTAAGCGGCCGGAGGAAATCCAGCAGTTCAAGGATGCCCTGATCGGACAGACCATCAGGGGTGTCGGCCGGCGGGGGAAATTCCTGATATTTTATTTAGATCAATACTCGCTGGTCTCTCATCTCCGGATGGAAGGAAAATACAGGGTGTCTCCTGAGGAAGAGCCCTATGATAAACATACACATGTCATTTTTACCTTTACAGATCATTCGCAGCTCAGGTACAGGGATGTCAGAAAGTTTGGCACCATGCATGTATTTAAAAAAGGCGACGAAGAAAATCATCCTCCCCTGAATCAGTTGGGGCCGGAACCGATTTCCGAAGAGTTTACCGCAGAATACTTAAAGGCAAGGCTCTCCAGGACAAAAAGAAAGATCAAGCCCGTTCTCCTGGATCAGAACGTCGTCGTGGGAATCGGCAATATTTATGTGGACGAGGCCTTATTCAGGGCGGGGATCCATCCAGAACGAACCGCTTCAGAACTGAATTTTGAAGAAGTGGAGCGTCTGCACAAAGAAATTATTTTAACCCTTTCCGAGGCGATCGAAAAGGGGGGAAGCACCATAAGGTCCTACGTGAATTCACAGGGGAAGATCGGGAGCTTCCAGGTGGAGCTCAATGTTTACGGCAGACAGGGAGAAAACTGCAAGGTCTGCGCGGCTCCCCTCATAAAATTGACTGTAGGCGGCAGGGGCACACATATCTGTCCTGTCTGCCAGAAGCTTCCTTAATCTGCATTAACCATGAATAGGCTCTCCCCATATACTATGGTAGTTTTGGGAGGGAGCATCATCATGGTAAAGAGCTTAGCGCTGCTCTGGCTCGCATTTGCGGTGAGCCTTGACAGCTTTAATGTGGGTTTCACCTACGGATTAAGAAAAATTAAAATTCCTTTTTTATCGATCGCCATAATTGCAGGGTGCTCCGCTATAAGCTTATATGCCGCCATGCTTTTCGGAAATGTATTCGGGAGGATCTTCTCGCCGGCTGCTGCTGGAAAGCTTGGCGGGGCTATCCTGGTCTGCCTGGGGATCTGGGTGGTATATCAGGCAGTAAAAAAGGAAAACAGCCTTGAAGGTCATGCAGAAGAAAAGATGCTGATTAAATTTGAAATAAAATCGATTGGGCTTATGATACAAGTCCTTAAAAAGCCCTTGTCTGCAGATTTTGACCGGTCAGGCTCCATTACCGGGGTAGAGGCGCTCATTCTGGGGTTTGCCCTATCGCTTGATGCCTTCGGGGCAGGAATAGGCGCCTCCATACTTGGATATTCACCGCATATCCTGGCCCTGGCTGTCATTGTTATGAGCTCTTGCTTGATTTGGCTGGGCTCAAGGCTTGGGAAAGTACTCTCTGTAAAAAGATGGGTGCATCAACTAAAGGTTATGCCGGGCATCATACTGGCGATCATTGGCATATGCAAACTTTTTTAAAGTATAGGATGATTGGATGAAGAGAGTAATAGGAATAACAGGCGGAATCGCAAGCGGGAAAAGTACGGTCACCCGATATCTGAGGGAGCTTGGCTTTACGGTCGTGGATGCGGATGCCGCAGCCAGAATAGTGGTCAAACCCGGTGAACAGGCGTATCACGGCATCTTGGAAGAGTTTGGTAAAGATATTTTATTGGAAGACGGGACCATCAACAGACCCCTCCTGGGCTCCATTATTTTTAATGATGAACACAAAAGAACAAAGCTGAATTCAATCGTTCATCCGGCAGTACGGGGCTGGATGAACGAACAAAAGGAGCGCGCATTTGCTGCAGGGGAAAAAACGGTTTTCCTGGATATACCGCTTCTCTTTGAAAGCAGGCTGACCCATATGGTCGATGCTGTCATTCTGATCTATGTTTCGAGCCATATACAATTGCAGAGGCTGATGAAACGGAACGGCTATACGGAGCAGGAAGCCCGCTCCAGAATCCTTTCCCAGATGCCCCTGGAGGAGAAAAAAATCTTAGCTCAGGCTGTCATTGATAATGAGAGCGATGTAGAACAGACTTATCTGCAGGTCAACGAGCTATTGAACCAATGGGGAATCGAACGTTAATTCTTTATATCCTGAGGCTGTCTCGAACAAAGAGACAGCCTTTAGCTGTTTATAAATACATATGGATCATCTTTTTTGTGACTGCTATAGGACTAGAGCTGCTGAAACTGTTCGGAGGAGCTCAAGCTTTCGCGGATAAGTTTTTGGGCTGAAGTTAAATGCATGATCCGGCAGCAGCAACAGGTTGAACGCCCTCAAGCAGTCATTTTGCACTAAATCGGTTATTTTCCTTCCCTTGCCTTTCGTTCACTTAGTTCTAACGCGTATTCATATTTCTCAGTCGGCAGCAAGGTTGATATTTCTGCTTTTATTAATTGAGCGGCTCCATCTTCATCTATCTCTCCAGTATCGAATTTCCTGAATATAGTCTGCATTTTTCTGCTCACTTCGTAAAAAAAACAGCTGTTTGATGCTTTTTCTTTAGCATCTGGATTTTTAAAAACATAATGGGATGGCACGGATTGCGGAATTTTTTCCTTAGCGGACACGGGAGAGTGGAAATACAGGCATATTCCTGCCATCAGCCCCGCATGTCATAATATTTTCATCATTTATTTCTCCTAAGAAGTCTTTTGTCGAATATAAGTATTTGTATTAATCTCTCAGTTATGATTGATTACTGATTTTCTTGCAGGTATGAGAATTTATAGGCGGAGATTTTTTAGCAAATGTACATAGAGGCCGCTTAAGAAGCAGAGATGTTATGATTAACTGCTGTATTAATAATGGAATAGCTGGAAAAAAGGTGATAACCCATGTGTCTTTTAAATAAAAATAAACGCTTTCATTATGGTGTTCATAAATAAATGTGTTATACTAATTTTGGGTTAAATGCATATTAAGTATAACTTAATTTCAGGAGGAGCCGGAATATGAGTGTGAAAGTAGCGATTAATGGTTTTGGACGCATTGGCAGAATGGTATTTAGACGGGCGATCAGTGATGGAGGACTGGATATTGCGGCGATCAATGCCAGCTATCCCGCAGAAACACTGGCTCATTTAATTAAATATGATACAACCCATGGGAGATTTGACGGAGAAGTGATACCAGAGGACGGTTCCCTCATCGTGAACGGAAAGAAAATTCTGCTGTTAAACAGCAGGGATCCCAAGGAACTGCCATGGGGATCCCTGCGGATTGATATCGTCATAGAGGCAACTGGAAAATTCAATTCCCGGGACCGTGCGGCAGCTCATTTGGAGGCTGGCGCGGCCAAGGTGATTCTGACAGCCCCTGGAAAGGATGAGGACATTACGATCGTCATGGGAGTCAATGAGGAGCGGCTGGACATCGATAGGCACGCCATTATTTCCAATGCTTCCTGTACAACGAATTGTCTCGCTCCTGTCGTGAAAGTCCTGGATGAACAATTTGGGATTGTGAATGGATTAATGACAACTGTCCACTCCTATACCAATGACCAAAGAAATATCGATAATCCGCATAAAGACCTGCGGAGAGCAAGGGCATGCGCCCAGAGCATCATTCCGACGACAACAGGTGCTGCAAAGGCGCTTTCACTTGTTCTGCCCCATTTAAAAGGGAAACTGCATGGAATGGCATTGAGGGTGCCGACCCCGAATGTTTCTCTTGTGGATCTTGTCGCAGACATTCACCGGGATGCTTCCGTACACGAAATAAACGAAGCCTTTATCGCAGCTTCACAGGGAAATCTTGCGGGTATTCTGGACTTTACATCAGAACCCCTCGTTTCTGCAGACTTTAACACAAACCCTCATTCTGCCATCATTGACGGACTTTCGACCATGGTCATGGGCAGGAATAAAGTAAAGATTCTCGCCTGGTATGATAATGAATGGGGCTACTCCAGCCGCGTCGTCGACCTCACCAAACTAGTCGCGGCAGAAATACATGAAAAGCTGAGAGTTAAGGCTGTATAAAGGTTTAATGAAAAGTTCCTAGTTTTTTATTTAAAAGGGAGATTCGGATGTTAATATTTCGAATCTTTTTTTTATTTACCTTTTTTAGGATTAAATCGGTTGTGCATACCCTATTTTATCTTGAGGAGGTTCCTTAGGTTAGCTGTTTTCTAATCATTGGAGTGAGCCATATAATATAAAAATTTTTTTATCGCTTGTTGGTACTGCCATACAGGATTTATAAACCCTGCCTAAGTGGAGTGGAAGGCGTGTAAACTCCTGCGGGAGGCTCCCCGGGCCGCCCGCGGAAAGCGTAACGCCTGGAACGGAAATTAGGCAGCCTCATTTTAAAAAACAGGCTCTGTTAATCCTCGATAAAGGGAACTGCAAGGTAACACCCTGCCTAATGCATACATATATACTTTTTAGGGAAAACCCCATTGAGACCAATAAAGGAGGTCTGACAATTTAAATGGGAATTACCTGATAAAATAAGGCTCGAATTAAATTCGTCATTTTTTTTAAAAAAGATATATTGCAAAAAAAATATAAAATTAGTATACTATTTTTCGTGAACTTCTTATGAAGTAGTGAATAGCTACTTAAAGGGTTAGGACCTCTTCGGACTAACTTTCCCCCGTGGTGGTTATTCTTGTTTCGCAGAATTTTGGAAAACTAATCATGTTAAAGGGGGAAACTTAAACATGGAAACAATGGGTCGTCATGTTATTTCTGAGCTTTGGGGTTGTGACTTTGAAAAATTGAACAATATGGAACAGATTGAACAAATTTTCGTTGATGCAGCACTTAAATCTGGTGCTGAGGTTCGCGAGGTTGCCTTCCACAAGTTTGCTCCACAGGGAGTAAGCGGCGTGGTGATTATATCTGAATCACATTTGACTATACACAGCTTTCCAGAACATGGGTATGCCAGCATTGACGTATATACATGTGGTGAATTAGATCCTAACATCGCTGCTGATTATATTGCTGAAGCGCTTGGTGCTCAAACTCGTGAGAATATTGAACTTCCTCGTGGCATGGGTCCGGTGCAGGTGGGGCAATCAAAAGTCAAGGCGCTGTAATACTTACAAACTGAAAACAAACAAGAGGTGTAGTCATACATCTCTTTTTTTATGGAAAAAAAGAATAAGCCTGTACCATTCCTAAAGTTTTGCATTTGAACACGTTTTAAAAATTAGGTAAACTAAAGAAAAAGGTACGGGGGTAACCAATGGGATTGCTAACACGATATAATAAAGTCTGTGAAACCAGTGATAAACAAAGGATGCCGGAATTAAGAACTCATTATTATAAAGCTTCTTCAAACAAAACGTTTTCTGCTGTGGAGGATATGCTGAATTCTATGCAGTCCTGCCGGATAATCAATGTTTCAAAGGAGCATGGTGAAATATCGGCTGAAATCCAATCCTCGCCACAAGCATTCTTGGTTGCTACGATCGTTTCCGTTCAGCCAAATGAAACCGCAGTTGATTTAATTATTTCCTCTGAAAAAATATCTCTCACAGGGATTTTTCCGTCACTGAAAAGGATTGCTGTATCCGTTTATGAACGATTGGATCAGATCCTGCCTTTTGTTTCTTC
Organism: Peribacillus kribbensis DSM 17871; assembly: GCF_000430765.1. Taxonomy (GTDB): domain Bacteria; phylum Bacillota; class Bacilli; order Bacillales; family DSM-1321; genus Paraperibacillus; species Paraperibacillus kribbensis. The sequence goes on from NZ_KE387237.1 coordinate 153,610, forward strand.
AGGAAGGAATTAGGATGGCGCCTGAAATAAAATAACGATGATGTTCTAAGATTTTTTAATGGAGCTGATAGTATGAAATGCCCCACCTGCCAATATAACGGCACACGCGTTCTGGACTCCAGGCCAGTGGATGAAGGACGTTCCATCAGGAGAAGAAGAGAATGCGAAAAATGTAATGCCCGGTTTACTACATTTGAAAAGGTAGAGGAAATTCCTTTGATTGTAGTGAAGAAAGAGGGTACCAGAGAAGAATTCAGTCCTGACAAAATATTGCGCGGCTTGATTAAGGCCTGTGAAAAAAGGCCGGTCTCTTTAAAACAGCTGGAGGATATTACCCGTGATGTGGAAAAGGAGCTTCGCAGCCAGGGAGTATCGGAGATTAAAAGCGAGGATATCGGCGAGATGGTCATGGACAGGCTAGCACAGGTTGATGAGGTAGCCTATGTCCGTTTTGCGTCTGTGTACCGGCAGTTCAAAGATATAAATGTTTTTATTGATGAGCTGAGGGAACTTATAAAAAAGGAAAAGTAATACAGCCTAAAGGTTAGCATCTTTTTTGAGCTAAAGTGATTTTTAGCTCTTTTTATTTGAGGCGGCAGATCAGAAGCACAGATTTTTTTAGTTTGATTCGAAAGGTTTGAATAGTATGCACAAGCACTGGCAGGAAATATTGCCCGTTGACAGATATCAGGTAAGCGCAAATGGACTTTTACATTCTTATGATAAACGAGTGCTGGCTTTACTGTATCAGCCTTTGATCGGCCCTGTTTGTTTAAGCCTTTATTTAACGCTGTGGAGTGAAATCGAGGATAAACGATTATGGTCGCAGTCCTCTTCCCATCACGCTCTAATGTCGGCCATGGCAGTGAACCTAAAGGAAATCTATGAAGCAAGGATTAAATTAGAAGGAATCGGCTTGATGAAGGTGTGGAGGAAAAAAGAAGGTGAGGAAAACTCATTTATCTATGAATTGATGCCTCCATTATCTCCTGACCAATTTTTTACCGATGGAATGCTTAATATATACTTATATAAAAAAGTCGGGAAGCTCCAATATTCAAAACTGAAAGCCACATTCAGCGACCAGAGGATTCCGCATCAGGAGTATGAAAATGTAACAAAGTCGTTCCAGGAAATCTTCGTTTCCAGCCATGCGGAATCCTTATACCTATCGGAGGAAGCAGAGGATGATATTGGGCAGCAGGATGACACGAGATTCATAAGCCGTCCTGAGCCAGAGCCGATAAAGGGCTTTGAGGATTATTTTGATTTTGAACTGCTGCTTTCAGGTTTGAAGGATTCCTTCATCCCTAAAAAGGCGTTCACTTCCAGAGTCAGGGAAACGGTGGCCAAGCTTTCATTTTTGTATGGAATTGATACGCTGCATATGAAGAATCTGCTTCTGGATGCCATCGACCCAAGTGATGAAATTGACTTGGATGAGCTTAGAAAAGGAGCAAGGGACTGGTATCAGATCGAATATCATGAACAGCTTCCTTCCCTCAGCAGCAAGGTTCAGCCGCCGCAGCTCCAGACACAGCTGTCAGAGCCTAAAACGCCTGAAGAAGAGTATATCCGGTATCTGGAAACCGTTTCTCCCCGTCAGCGCCTGATTGATTTATCCGGAGGTGCGGAGCCTTCAAAATCCGATTTGCAGATTGTGGAGGACATCCTTCTGAACCAGAAACTGACACCTGGTGTGGTGAATGTTTTGATTGATTATGTCATGATAAAGACCGATATGAAATTATCCAGGTCCTATGTTGAAAAAATAGCTGGCCACTGGGCCCGCAAGGATGTTAAAACCGTCAGGGATGCCATGGAGCTGGCAAAAAGTGAGCACAGACAGTACCAATCGTGGGCGAGCGAAAAAAAGACCAAGAAAAGTACGGGGAAAAAGCCGATCCGGACCGAGATTGTGCCTGACTGGCTGAAGAACGAAGATATGAACGAAAACCAGAAGGAACAGCCTGACGGTGAATTAGAGGAAAGAAAACGAAAACTGGAAGAACGTCTTAAGAAATTCCAGGGTCGGGGGTGAATGCTGCTTTGGAACGCATAAATGAAACACTCGGAAAGCTCGCTAACCGGGGACAGCTCAATGAAAGATATAAAAAGCTTGAGGAAGAAACCATGAAAAACCCGGATATTATCCATTTTTTAAATGAAAATTCCTCACGGATCACGGAAGATATGATCAAGAGGAGCATGGGCAAGCTCTATGAATATACAACCCAGAGCAAGGAATGCAGCGGATGTCCATCTCTTGAAAAATGTGTGAATATGATGGAGGGCTACCATCCCCATTTAGTGCTTAAGGGCAATTATATCGATCTCAATTATGACCGCTGTCCAAGAAAAGTGTTAACCGATGAAAAGAGAAAGCGGGAAGATCTGATCCAAAGCCTGTATGTTCCAAAGGATATCCTTTCCGCCTCGCTTTCAGAATTTGACTTTAATTCTGGGGAGAGAATGGATGCCTTTGAAAAAGCGATGGAAACCGTGGAAAAAATCACGGCCGGAAAAAAAGCGAAGGGACTCTATCTCTTTGGTAAATTCGGTGTGGGGAAAACCTATTTGCTGGGAGCTATCGCCAATGAACTGGCGAAAGAACGAATTTCCTCGCTTTTGGTCTATGTGCCTGATTTTATGAGAGAAATAAAGAACGCTATCTCGGACAATACCTTGTCTGAAAAAGTTGATCTTGTCAAAAAGGCCCCTGTCCTTATGCTGGATGATATGGGAGCGGAAACCATGTCCAGCTGGGGAAGGGATGAAGTGCTCGGGCCTGTGCTTCAATTCAGGATGCTCGAGGATCTTCCTACCTTCTTTACATCCAATTTTGATTTCGCTTCGCTCAAGAATCATTTGACCGTTTCGCAGCGGGGAGAAATTGAAGAAGTAAAGGCAGCGAGAATCATGGAACGCATTAAATATCTTGCCGATCCTGTGCTGCTTGATGGAATCAATAGGAGAAGCTGATTTTTATTACCCGCCGGACATTGGCGGGTTTTTTTGCGGCCTCTTGAATCTTTTTGTTTGCCTGGAATGCCAATAACTTCTAAACCCTCCTCTTCTTCCATATACATAGACAAGGAAGCTGGATAAGGGGGGGTATCGTTGGTATCCATTTTTTTTGAGCATGACCGAGAAGCATGGAAAATTTATCAGCTTGTTCTTCATGGAAATAAAAGCACGGAAATAGATGAATGGATTCGTTATATTCCCGGCAAAGGGCTGGATATAGAAGAATTGGATGAAAACTTGCAGGAGCGGGTAGAACGCTTAAGCTGGGCCCTCCAGAAATTCATTACGGCCGCCAAGGTGTTTTCCTGGATCGAAGGTATCATCAGAGCGAAATTCTATTATCAGGATCAGCATGAGATTGACCAGATTGCTTATATCGCCCGCAGTATCTATGAAACAAGTGAAACGTACCAGAATAATAAAACACATACAGAGGATCGTATAATTATTGCGGAGCATCTTAGGGGTATGCTGCTAAGCGGAGTATCATTTTCATTTGATTCCTTTGCCACCTTCAGGCTGAAGGGGAGGCAGGAAGCGCTGCTCCCAGTTGTGGAGCAGGCCATTGATGAATATAAGCTTGAACAGGATTATCAAAACTTTATTCAGACGCTCAGGGAGTATATGTGCGCGCAGACGAGCAAACTGAGTGCTTTGCATCTCCTCCATGACGGCCTCCTTCATTTCTATACCGATTCTTTTAAAAAGCTTGAAAGCGGTGAGCTGTTTAAATTCATCGACAGGAAGCTGCTATCGGAAAACCCTATGTATATCGACTCCGGCACCATTGCTCCTTTAATCTCCATTGCACCGCAAAAGCTTTTCGTATATACCGATGAACTTGAGTCGGGACTGATTCAAACGATTACCAGGATCTTTGAGGAGCGCTCTGTCCTGAAATCAAAGAAGAGTTTTTTTAAAGAAAAGGCGTACTATGAGAGGTTAAGCAATAAGAATAAGGTGCTGTAACAATCGAATATCTTCCCGGTGCAAAAAATCCTAATATCCTCTTGCATTAGCTTACATAACAGCATATAATATCCTACATACTAATCATATTTATAAAAAGTAATGATAAGGACATGGGTATTCTGCTTCCATTTTCAGAGAGGGAAGGCCGGCGCTGAAATCTTCCTATTGTGAAAAGAATGCTTACCACCTTTGAACTTCAGCTGTGAAATTGACAGTAATAGCTGACGGAGAACCGCCGTTAAAAGGTCACGAGTGTCATTCCTCTATGAAGGCGGAATGAAACAAGGGTGGAACCGCGGGTTTTTAAAATGAAATAAAGCTCGTCCCTGTATGCATATACAGGGGCGGGCTTTTTGTATTTTTATTTGGCTCTTTTAAAAGACTGTTGCTTTCTAGGAGAATTTCTTTATAAACACAGGTTGATTGGGGTGGAAGGTGCGAGACTCCTGATCCAGCTCCAAGGCATTAGACCCTCGAGTCATAAGCCAATCCGTCTATGGGAAGAAAACCACTCCCCACAGCCGGCTCGTCTTATGCTTGTCGGATCTCTGCCTGCCAAGAGATTCTTCACTGTTTATATTAATATAGATGAACATTGAGCTCTTAAGATTGTTATATTTAGCAGGCACCGCTTTCCGCATTTCTAAGCGGGCTCACCGCCCGCCCCGCGGAAAGCGAGCATCCTGGAGCGGAAATCAACCTCTTTGTTCCAAAGCCGCAAAGATTGCAAAAACATCCTTTTATTAAGATGCTATATCTGTTTTGCTAAATGACCCAGCACCTCAAAACAACAAGGAGTGAAAGAAATGTCAGAAGTGATGAAAGTAACTTTCCCTGATGGAGCAGTAAAGGAGTTCCCAAAAGGAACTAGTACAGAGGACATCGCTTTTTCAATCAGCCCAGGGTTGAAAAAGAAGGCAATCGCCGGAAAGGTCGATGGGGAGCTTTATGATTTAAGACGCCCGATCGAGAAAGACGGTGCGATTGAAATTGTGACCCAGGAAAGCAAGGATGCATTGGAAATCATGCGCCATAGTACAGCCCACCTGCTTGCTCAGGCCGTAAAGCGCCTGTATAAAAATGTGAAGCTGGGAGTGGGGCCTGTCATTGAAGGCGGTTTTTACTATGACATCGATTCAGAGCAGTCATTGACACCTGAAGATCTCCCGCTGATCGAGAAAGAAATGAAAAAAATCATCAATGAGAACCTGGAAATCATCCGTGAAGAAGTGAGCCGTGATGAAGCGGTTCAAATGTTCAAGGAAATTGCTGATGAGTATAAGCTTGAACTGATTGAAGCCATCCCTGCTGACGAGACGGTTACTGTTTACCGCCAGGGTGAATTCTTTGACTTGTGCCGAGGGGTGCATGTTCCTTCTACGGGTAAAATTAAGGAATTCAAGCTGCTAAGCATTGCCGGAGCTTATTGGAGAGGCAACAGCGATAATAAGATGCTTCAGCGTATATATGGAACAGCCTTCTTTAAGAAGGAAGACCTTGCTGAACACTTAAGACTGCTGGAAGAAGCAAAAGAGCGCGATCACCGCAAGCTCGGCAAAGAGCTCAGCCTGTTTACCAACTCCCAGAAAGTCGGCCAGGGGCTTCCGCTTTGGCTGCCTAAGGGAGCGACAATCCGCCGGATCGTTGAGCGCTATATTGTAGATAAAGAAGTGAGCCTTGGCTATGACCATGTGTACACTCCGATTATGGGAAGCGTCGATCTGTATAAAACATCCGGCCACTGGGACCACTACCGTGAAGATATGTTCCCTGTGATGGATATGGATAACGAGCAGCTTGTTCTTCGTCCGATGAACTGCCCGCATCATATGATGGTGTATAAGAATTCCATTCACAGCTACCGTGAGCTGCCAATCCGCATCGCAGAGCTTGGAACCATGCACCGTTACGAAATGTCCGGAGCTCTATCAGGACTTCAAAGGGTCCGTGGAATGACTCTGAATGATGCCCATATTTTCGTCCGTCCGGATCAAATCAAAGAGGAATTCAAGCGGGTAGTCAATCTTGTATTGGCCGTTTATAAAGACTTTGATATCAATGATTATTCCTTCCGCCTATCGTACCGTGATCCAGAGGATACGGAGAAGTACTACGATGATGATGATATGTGGGAAAAAGCGCAATCCATGCTGAAGGAAGCCATGGATGAGCTTGGACTCGATTATTTTGAGGCAGAAGGCGAAGCAGCTTTCTATGGCCCTAAGCTTGATGTGCAGGTACGTACAGCCCTTGGAAAAGATGAGACTCTTTCCACTGTCCAGCTTGATTTCCTTCTTCCGGAACGCTTCGATCTGACATATGTCGGGGAAGACGGCAAACAGCACCGTCCAGTTGTTATCCACCGCGGAGTGGTTTCTACGATGGAACGTTTCGTCGCATTCCTGATTGAAGAGTATAAAGGTGCATTCCCTACATGGCTTGCTCCTGTACAGGTACAGGTCATCCCGGTTTCTCCGGAAGTGCATCTTGATTATGCGAAAGAGGTCCAGGAAAAGCTGCGGGCGCAGGGGCTTCGTGTAGAGCTTGACCACCGCGACGAAAAGATCGGCTATAAGATCCGTGAAGCGCAGATGCAGAAGATTCCTTATATGCTTGTTGTAGGGGATAATGAAGCCGCAGATGGAGCTGTAAACGTCAGGAAGTATGGCGAACAAAAGTCAGAAACCATGAGCTATGACCAGTTTGAATCCATGATTGTAAATCAAGTCAGAAAATAAAATTCATAACTTAGAAGCAATGAAGAGGACAAGATCCATTCCTTCCTTTCTTTCCAGAGAACAGGGCCAAGAGCTGAGAGCCCTGAAGAAACAGGAATGGTTTACCGCCTGCCTGAGCTGCCGCGGGGAACTTAAAGTATCCGCGGCCGGTTAAAATCCGTTATCTGACCAAGAAGGCTTCTGATCAGGAGTCAGCCCTTATTACTGTATGTATCGCTTTTCACCATAACTGCAGGATGTCCGGGATGACTTTTAGAGAGACAGCCTTGAACCAGGGTGGAACCACGGCGCACACGTCCCTTTCGGAGGGATGGAGTGCGCTTTTTTTATTACCTGGAAGATTTTGAAACTGAATATCTGTAAATAGCGATGAAGAGGACAATAATTATTCCTGCCCTTCTTGACAGAGAACAAGGCCGCGGCTGAGAGCCTTGAAGACAGGGAGATTAATTTACCGCCTGCAGAGCTGCCATGGTGAACGATACTAGCTGTGGCCGGGTACACCGTTACATGTGCCAGAGGATATGGACTCTGGGGTCAGGCTGGCAGCCTTATCCCGGGGTAAAATTGAATTAGGGTGGAACCACGGCCGCGCTCGTCCCTTGCTTAGGGATGAGCGCGGCCTTTTTATATTTCGGGGGACTGACCCTTTTTCCCCGGGAAAAGGGGTCAATTCCCACAAAAAAAGGAGGAATTTGTATGAAATCAAAACATGTAAAGGAAACTGAAGTGCCGAATCACCGAAAGATTGGACAGGAATTGGAATTATTCACAACTATGGAGGAGGCGCCGGGAATGCCATTTTTCCTTCCGAAGGGGATGGCCATCAGAAATGAGCTGGAAAGCTTTTGGAAGAAGCAGCATCAAATGGCGGGCTACATGGAAATCAAGACTCCTGTCATGATGAAGCAGTCTCTATGGGAGCAGTCAGGCCATTGGGATCATTACCATGAAAATATGTATTTTTCCCGTGTCGATGAACAAAATTACGCCATTAAGCCGATGAGCTGTCCGGGAGCTGTTCTGGTTTTTAACAGCAAACGAAGAAGCTACCGTGAGCTCCCGCTCCGCTATGCCGAGCTCGGACTGGTCCACCGTCATGAATTGTCGGGATCCTTAAATGGCTTGTTAAGAGTCAGAGCTTTCACTCAGGATGATGCCCATCTCTTTGTCCGGGAAGATCAGGTGGATAGCGAGCTTAGCGCTATCCTAGATTTGATTCACTCTTTTTATTCCAAATTCGGTTTCAGCTATAAAGTGGAGCTTTCCACTCGGCCGGAAGATTATATGGGGTCCTCTGAGCAGTGGGATAAAGCGGAGGCATCCCTTGAAAATGTTCTTAAAAATAAAGGGGCGTCCTACCAGATCAATCCTGGGGATGGGGCATTTTACGGTCCGAAGATTGATTTCCATATCATGGATTCCCTTGGGAGGAGCTGGCAGTGCGGCACTGTCCAGCTCGATTTCCAAATGCCCGAAAATTTCAATTGCACGTATATAAACGAAGATAATAAAGAATCCCGTCCGGTCATGATTCATCGGGCGATATACGGCTCCATTGAACGTTTTATGGCTATCTTGATCGAGCATTATGCAGGAAACTTCCCGTTTTGGCTTGCTCCTGTCCAGGTGAAATTGATCCCCATTTCTGAAAAGCAGGCAGTTTATGCAGAGGAAGCCAAAAAAAGGCTTGAGCAAGAAGGAATCCGTGTGGAGGTGGATGCCAGAAGTGAAAAGCTCGGATTAAAAGTAAGGGAAGCCGAGCTTCAGAAGGCGGCCTTCATGGCGGTCATCGGAGACAGAGAAATAGAACAGTCTTCCCTCGCCCTCCGGAGGCACCAGGAAAAAGAACAAAACGTACTGGGGTTGGATGAGGCTGTAGAATTCTTACTAAGCTTTATCTAATCCAGCAGGTGTGACTCCCGAAGCCTTGCGGAGGACCGCCCGCCCGCCAAAATGGGTGGTATCCTGGGGGAGACATCTAACAGCATGGTTTCGGGCACCATCTTAAACGGAGTTTAAAAGATAAATTCACAGTTTTTTTGAAAAGCCCTTGCATTCGAAATGAGTATCTGATAAGATAATTTTTGTTGTGAAAATAATTTATCGGTTGACAGCAATTGTTATCCATGATATATTTTCTAAGGTGAATTGAATACGTGTTTGAGAGAAAGAAGAGGCACCCGCTTCTCACCTGGCTGACGCAATTGCAGTTTGCAGGTTCATGATGATTATTTGACTTTGTCTACTTAATTAATCAGTGTGGGTGTGCCTGAACACCCACACTTTTTTATTTGCTTTTTAGTATGCATCTGTAATCATGGTGAATGGGAAAGGCGTTAGTTGATTCTGGCTCACGCGCTGTATTCGCCTAATAAACCTTGGAGGTGGCTAATTATTAGCAAAGACATGATGGTAAACGAGGGTATCCGTTCCCGCGAGCTTCGTCTTATTGACCAAAATGGAGAGCAATTAGGCATCAAAACTAAATTTGAAGCTCTAGATATTGCTGCACGTGTTAATCTTGACGTTGTATTGGTTGCTCCAAATGCAAAGCCTCCAGTAGCCCGGATCATGGACTACGGAAAATACCGTTTTGAGCAGCAAAAGAAAGATAAAGAAGCACGCAAAAACCAAAAGATCATTAATCTTAAAGAGGTTCGCTTAAGCCCTACCATTGAGGAGCATGACTTCAATACGAAGCTTAAAAATGCCCGCAAGTTCCTTGAAAAAGGGGACAAGGTGAAGGCTTCCATCCGATTCAAAGGACGTGCGATCACTCATAAAGAAATTGGTCAACGGGTTCTGGACCGTTTTTCTGAAGCATGCAAAGACATCTCTACGATTGAAACACATCCGAAAATGGATGGCCGGAGCATGTTCATTCTATTAGCACCTAAAAACGAAAAGTAATGTAATGAGGAGGAAACCCTTATGCCAAAAATGAAAACTCACCGCGGATCTGCAAAACGTTTTAAGAAAACTGGTTCTGGTAAACTTAAACGTTCACATGCTTACACAAGCCACTTATTCGCAAACAAATCAACTAAAGCAAAGCGCAAGCTTCGCAAAGCTTCTCTAGTAAGCAAAGGCGATTTCAAACGCATTCGCCACATGATCGGATAATAATAAACATAATCGCGTGATCGATTTATATAGGAGGGAAACACATGCCACGTGTAAAAGGCGGTACTGTTACTCGTAAGCGTCGTAAAAAAGTTCTTAAATTAGCAAAAGGTTACTATGGTGCGAAGCACATTCTATTCAAAGTTGCTAACCAGCAGGTAATGAAATCTCTACAATATGCTTTCCGTGATCGTCGCCAGAAAAAACGCGACTTCCGTAAGCTTTGGATCACTCGTATCAACGCAGCAGCACGCATCAACGGTCTTTCTTACAGCCGTTTAATGCATGGCTTAAAGCTTGCTGAAATCGATGTGAACCGCAAAATGCTTGCTGAACTTGCAGTGTCTGATGCAAATGCATTCGCTGAGTTCGCAAACGCTGCTAAAAAACATCTTGAAAAATAATCAACCCCTATAATGGGATGAATAAAAGGATGCTCCCGGGCATCCTTTTTTATTTATCCGGCCCTGTATACATGGCCATCAGGACTTCCAGGCGGAAGTACTATTTCAGCTAGAAAGATGTGGTCTTTTTGAACCCAGCATCCATACTGATTGGATATCTACTATGTATCAATATCATTTCACTGCTGACTATGAGGGCGGACAAAAAAAGGGCAATTATGCATAAATACCGCATAGCAGAAAGCACCCTGTGGCTTTTAGCAGCTGCTGGGGGCTCCATAGGGGCTGTCATTGGCATGCAGATGTTCAGGCATAAAACCAAGCACGTTTCATTTGTGCTGGGATTTCCCCTCCTGGCTGCCGTCCATCTATATCTTTTGTATTTATGGATTAAATAAATGAAGATCTCTGATTCAAGTCATACATCAAATAGAATTCAGCTGGCTTAAGCAAACATGGGGGGAGCACTCTAAATGGATTATAAAAAACTATATGATATGCAAACGGGGTTGGATTCTCACATAGAATCCCAGCATGGTTTGGATAAAAAAGATTTGTTTGAGGAGAAAGTGCTGGCTCTGCTTGTGGAATTAGGAGAGCTGGCCAATGAAACAAGATGCTTTAAGTTTTGGAGTGTAAAGGAAGCTTCCCCAAGAGAGACCATCCTTGCGGAGTATGTAGACGGCATTCATTTTATCCTCTCACTGGGTATAACGGAGTCTTACACGGAGGAAACACCCCAGGTTCCTGGAAATAAAAAAGATGGCCTGACCGTCCAATTTCTAGTATGCAATGAAAGCATCCTTCATTTCAGGAAGACACGAACCAAAGATTCGTTTTTGGATATGTTCTCTGAGTACTTACAGCTTGGCAGACTTTTAGGCTTCAGCACCTCGGATATAGAAGAGGCCTATGTGAAAAAAAACGAAATCAATTATCTGCGCCAAAAGCAGGGATATTAAGTATGTAAATGGGATTGATTGGTAAATCTATTAGCAGCAAAAAAACACGGTAAGAGGTGCAGTTCATTTGATATTAGCGATCTATATCATTGCGGCTTTTATCTTGTGCCGCATACCTTGGATTGGAAGATATCTCTCCATCCTCAATACGCTTATACATGAATGCGGCCATGCGCTTTGTTCATTGCTTTTTGACGGCAAAGTCAGAAGCATCTCCCTGTTTTCAAATGGAGAGGGGCATATTCTCACAGGTTCGAGAAGCTGGTTCGGCATGGTGATTACAAGCATTGCCGGTTATCCCTTTTCTTCCATTTTCGCTTTATTCTGCTTCTTATTAATTCACTGGAATCATAGTGAGTGGATATTTTATCTAATTGCAGGAATTTCGATCCTGGCACTTGTGCTTTGGGTAAGGAATCTATATGGTATCGTCTGGTGCCTGTCCTTTATTGTTCTGCTTGGTGTCATAGACTACTATGGAAATGGGGCCTGGATTACCGGCAGTTCCCTCCTTCTCGCGTCTTTATTGCTTATTCAGTCTGCAGAATCAGCTTTTGCGATTTTCCTCTTAAGCTTTAAGACGCCGGGAGAGGCAGGAGACGCATCCAATCTGGCTCAATTCACCCGCATACCAGCCCAAATTTGGGGACTGGTTTTTCTCGGCATTGCAATCTTTGCCTTAACAAAGGCGCTGCTTATTTCCTATTAATATTTTGATAAGCAGTATATAAAAAGGCTATTTTCGCAAACTTTGTGGCATTGGAACAAAGAGGTTAATTTCCGCTCCAATCAACCTGTTTTTATAATGGAATCGTCCTAGAAAGCACAATCTTTTAGAAAAGAGCCTAAAAAAGACGTGATGTGCTATGCACACCACGTTTTTAGAAGGCTATTTAAATCTTGTGCCTTTAAAAAGCGGGCTCCTGGAAAGGAAATCAACCTGCTTTTTTAAGAGCAGTAACGAGTTAAATCAGACTTTCATAAAGCTGGTAAGAATAGTGCGGCATTATCTGCTCAATACATTCTCCAAAAGATGGAGCATATCTTTTCGATCGTTCTCAGTAGCATTCTGCCAGATGATTTCGAATAAGACTCCAAGTCCTGGTAGCATTTTTTCTTCACCGCTCTGGATGGCATCCACAATCGTATCTTCCAGCTCTGCCTGTGAATTCCCGGTTACGTTGTGGATGACTGCATTCCGAAGGTTAATATTCATAAACATGTCCTCCTATTACAAGATTTCCCCCATAGTTTTCTCAGATCCTTCATTTATTATGTACAAAGATTAGGCTATAATAGGAAAATCGAAAAGAGAAATGGAAGGAGAGGATGAGTTGAAATTTATAGAATCACCCAAGAACCCGGCAGTCAAACAATGGAAAAGGCTTTTAAATAAAAAAGACCGGGATAAATCGGGCAAGTTTATTGTAGAGGGCTTTCATCTCGTGGAAGAGGCCCTTCTTGAGCGGGATCTTGTCAGCGAAGTAATCGTGCAGGAGGATACCGAGCTTCCTGCTGGTTTTCCTCTGCAGGATGTGGAACTTATCTATGTGACCCGGGAAGTGATGGTGTCCATTTCAGATACGGAAACTCCCCAGGGAATAGCAGCGGTTTGCAGCCAGCGAAAATATGAATGGAATCCGGAATGGAAGCAGTTTCTGTTAATTGATGCAGTCCAGGATCCAGGCAATATCGGAACCATGATCCGGACAGCCGATGCAGCAGGTCTGGATGCGGTCATTCTGGGAGAAGGCTCTGCAGATCCATACAGCCCGAAGGTGATCAGGTCCACTCAGGGCAGCCTGTTTCACCTGCCTGTTCTAAAGGGCAGCCTTGGAGAATATATCCCGAAATTAAGCGAAAGCGGCGTTTCTGTGTTTGGGACTTCTCTTGAAGGAGGAGTTTCCTATGAAACCCTGCAAAAGCAAATGGCCTTTGCCCTGCTTGTAGGGAATGAAGGAAAAGGTGTCAGTGGGGAATGGCTCGCGCTGACGAAGCAGAATCTGTACATACCATTATTCGGGCGCAGTGAATCGCTAAATGTGGCTGTTGCTGCAGGAATCCTTCTTTATCATTTGAAGATGGGCTAAAAACAGCTTATTTGGGTTTGAAACCGATGTAAAAGTATTATATAATAGGATGTAATTTTATAAGGAAAGACGTTGACAGAGAAGAGTAGCTGCTGCACAATCCTTTTTTAGGGAGAAAATGCCTTGACTGAAAGCATTTTTAGGGGATGGCCAGTGAAGTTCACCTCTTGAGTCGGCGCCGGGACCTTGGGCACAAGCCCCAAGTAAAGGCGCATCGGCCTAAAAGCCGTTATCTCAATGAAGTTGAGCGGGAAGGAGCTGTCCTTCACGCTAACAAGGGTGGTACCGCGAAGTTATACCTCGTCCCTTTTAGGGGGCGGGGTTTTTTTGTTGTCTTTTCCGCTTTTCTTATATTGTTTTAAGGAGGAAAAAAAATGAAGGAACGTTTGCAGGAACTCCAGGCGGAAGCTCTGACAAAGGTGGAAGAAGCCGGAAGTTTAAAAGAACTAAATGATATCCGCGTTTCCTATCTGGGAAAAAAGGGTCCGATTACCGAGGTGCTGAGAGGGATGGGCAAGCTCTCTGCGGAGGAAAGGCCGGTCATTGGCGCACTCGCAAATGAAGTGCGCGAAGCTATCGCGGCTGAAATCGAAAACAAGCAGGTCCATTTGGAAGAGGCGGCCATCGCTGAGAAGCTTAAGGCAGAAACCATTGATGTAACGCTGCCGGGAAGTCCGGTCCGTACAGGAGCCCGCCATGCCCTTACTAAAGTCGTGGAAGAAATTGAAGATCTCTTTATCAGCATGGGCTATACGGTAGCAGAAGGGCCGGAAGTGGAAAAGGATTATTATAATTTCGAAGCCCTTAATCTTCCTAAAGGACATCCGGCACGGGATATGCAGGATTCCTTCTATATTACAGAAGAAACCCTGCTTCGCACCCACACTTCCCCGGTCCAGGCAAGGACGATGGAAAAGCACCAAGGAAAGGGCGCTGTGAAAATCATCTGCCCGGGTAAAGTTTATCGCCGTGATAATGATGATGCCACACATTCGCACCAATTCATGCAGATTGAAGGACTTGTGGTGGATGAAAATATCAGGATGAGCGATTTAAAAGGCACACTTGATGTATTTGCAAAAAAAATGTTTGGGGAAGATCGTGAAATCCGCTTAAGACCTAGCTTTTTCCCATTTACAGAGCCTTCTGTCGAGATGGATATCTCATGCAAGGTATGCGGCGGAAAAGGCTGCAGCGTGTGTAAAGGGACAGGCTGGATTGAAATTCTTGGAGCAGGGATGGTCCATCCGAATGTACTGGAAATGGCAGGCTATGATTCAAAAAAATACAGCGGGTTCGCTTTCGGAATGGGACCAGAGCGTATCGCCATGCTGAAGTACGGTGTGGATGACATCCGTCATTTCTATACCAATGATGTTCGGTTCTTAAAACAATTTTCCAAGCATGAAGCGTAAGGTAAGGAGGGAAAAACATGTTAGTTTCTTATAAATGGCTGCAGGAATATGTGGATCTATCCGGGATTTCACCGGAGGAACTCGCAGAAAAAATCACAAAAAGCGGGATTGAAGTTGAAGGCGTAGAAAAGAAAAGCGAAGGATTAAAAGGAGTGGTGATCGGCCATGTCCTTGAAAAGGAAAAGCATCCTGAGGCAGACAAGCTGAATAAATGTCTGGTTGATCTGGGCCAGGAAAACCCGGTACAGATCATTTGCGGAGCGCCTAATGTAGACAAGGGGCAGAAAGTAGCAGTAGCCACGGTTGGTGCTGTCCTCCCCGGCAATTTTAAAATCAAGAAAGCCAAGCTGCGCGGAGAAGAGTCCAATGGAATGATCTGCTCCCTGCAGGAGCTTGGCATTGAGCCAAAAGTAGTGGCAAAAGACTATTCATCAGGCATTTTTGTGTTCCCAAGTGATGTGGAAGTCGGCCAGGATGCCCTTGCAGTCCTTGGTCTTGATGATGCAATTCTTGAATTAGGTCTGACTCCGAACAGAGCAGACGCCATGAGCATGCTGGGTGTTGCCTATGAAGTCGCTGCCATTCTTGGCAGAGAAGTAAAATGGCCGGAAATCAAAGGGGATGAGGGAAAGGAAGCTGCTTCTGATTACATCTCTGTCAGTGTTGAAGCGAAGGAAGAGAACCCGCTTTATGTAGCGAAAGTAGTGAAGGATATTAAGATAGGCCCATCTCCTCTCTGGATGCAGACTCTGCTGATGAATAGCGGGATACGTCCTCACAATAATGTAGTCGATATCACCAATTATGTCCTTCTTGAATATGGCC
The DNA here is from genome assembly GCF_000430765.1 of Peribacillus kribbensis DSM 17871. Lineage (GTDB taxonomy): Bacteria > Bacillota > Bacilli > Bacillales > DSM-1321 > Paraperibacillus > Paraperibacillus kribbensis. The sequence continues at coordinate 169,169 of NZ_KE387237.1, forward strand.
AGCCTCTTCATGCGTTTGATTATGATCAATTAGGCTCTAAGCAGATCGTGGTACGGATGGCCTCCGAAGGCGAAAAAATCACAACGCTTGATGATGAGGAGCGTACATTAAACAGCGGCAATCTTGTGATCACCAACGGCACGGAGCCTGTTGCCCTTGCTGGAGTGATGGGAGGAGCCAACTCTGAGGTAGGTGCAGAAACCACGACGGTCCTTCTTGAGTCAGCCTACTTCACTGGAGGAAGCATCCGCAGGACTTCAAAGGAGCAGGGACTGCGCAGTGAAGCAAGCTCACGCTATGAAAAAGGTGTAGATCCGAACAGAGTCCGCCAGGCTGCAGAACGGGCTGCAGACTTATTGGCCCGTTATGCAGGGGGAACTGTGCTGAAGGGCTCCGTCGAGGCGGATACTCTAAAGGCGGAACCTGCAGTGGTCTCCATCACTCTTCAAAAGATTAATTCTGTTCTTGGAACAGAGCTTGTGATGGATACAGTTAAGGATATCTTTAACCGTCTGCAGTTCGAGACAGCTGTAGAGGGTGATGAAATCATTGTGACCGTTCCAACCAGAAGAGGGGACATCACCATTGAGGCAGATCTTATTGAAGAAGTGGCCCGCCTGTATGGCTATGATCATCTTCCGAAGACTCTTCCTGTTGCGGAAGCTCTCCCGGGCGGATTAAATGATTATCAATTGAAAAGGAGAAAAACCAGGGCGTTTTTGGAAGGTGCCGGTCTATATCAGGCCATCACTTATTCTTTGACTTCTGAAGAAAAGGCGTCCCAGTTTGCTCTTGAACAGGGTGAGGCTGTCAGGCTTGCCATGCCGATGAGTGAGGAGAGAAGCACACTAAGGCTCAGCATCCTTCCGCAGCTCCTTGAGGCGTTAAAATATAACCTGGCCCGCCAGAATGATTCTCTGGCTCTTTATGAAACAGGATCAGTCTTCTTAAAAACGGATGAAAATGAACTTCCGCGTGAAAAAGAACATCTTGCGGGTGCTGTAACAGGTCTGTGGCATTCCCAGCTTTGGCAGGGAGAGAAAAAGTACGTAGATTTCTATACAGCAAAGGGAATACTGGAAGGTCTGTTTGAAGTTCTGGGGATTTCAGAGTCCGTTGTCTATAAGGCAGCCGAAGAAGATGGACTGCATCCTGGACGCACGGCGGCGGTTTATTTAAATGATGAGAAAATTGGCTTTGTCGGACAGGTACATCCTAAGGTCCAAAAAGAAATGGACCTAAAGGAAACCTATGTGTTTGAACTTTCATTGGAAGCCCTGTTAGCAGCGGAAACGACTCCGATCGCTTATCAGACGATTCCAAGATATCCTTCCGTTACCCGTGATATTGCCCTTGTGGTGGATAAGCGGGTTACAGCAGGCGAGCTTTACTCTGTCATTGAGGCAGCAGGCGGGAAACTGCTGAAGGAAGTCTCCGTTTTTGATTTATATGAAGGAGACCGTATGGAGGATGGAAAGAAATCCATTGCCTTCTCCCTGAAATACTTCAATCCAGAACGGACATTAACAGATGAAGAAGTATCGAAGGCACATGGCAAGGTATTAAAGGCAGTAGAAGAGAATACAGGTGCAGCGTTAAGGTCTTAAGACGGCCCGGCCGCAGCCAACTCAGCTTATCCTGAGTTTGGCTGCGGTCTTTTAGTGCCGTTTTTTCTGGGGCGCTGATTTCCGTTCCAGGGGCTTCGCTTTCCGCGGGGCAGCTATCCTCTATATTATTGGCTCTTTTCTAAAAGTTTGTTGTTTTTTTAAGAGTTTGAAAGGAAATCCCATTATTAAACGGGTTGATTGGAGAGAGCATCCTGGAGTGGAAATCAACCACCCTGTTCCAAAGCAACAAAGTTTCCGAAAACAGCCATATTATTCACTATCGGCCAAAGCGCAAAAGTTATTATGACCTCATGGTGAAGATAAGAAAAATAAAAAAGATGTATAGAATTTCCCCTTTTTCCGCATAAACAGGTATCATTAAGATATAGTAATTCTGAATATTTACATAATGGAGGAAACTCGGAAAACAAATGGCATCCGGTATTCTGCATAATCGGCTTAAGGCGGATAGAGGAACTGCGGGACGGGTAAAAAAGCGCAGAAAAAAAGCCTGAATGAACAGGCTTAGTAGAATTTTTTTCTATAAATCGCTTTCGCTTTATCTGTATTGGCAAAGTGAACCTTTGTATATTCCCAGAGGGCCCCTTCTCCTTTTGCCGCTATCAGCTTTGCAGCCGCTTCGTCTACTGCAGGCCCTGCTCCCTTCGGAAGGGTGAATCCAGCCCGCTGGCTCAAGAGATCAAAATGTTTTACAAAAGCATATCTTGCAAGGATTGAGGCAGCCGCTACGCCCAGATGGAGCCCTTCAGCCTTTGTGCTCAGATAGGTATTGGAGGCTTGGAACTTTTTAGCTCCTTTTAGATAGTTAAAGAAAACCTCCGGCTGCGCAAACTGATCAATCAGAACACCCTCAGGCTCTGCCGGCTGGACTTTTTCTAATACTTTCCTGATGGCCTGATTATGGAGAAGAGCCTTCATTTTCCCTTGTGACATTCCCCCGGCCTGCTTTTCATTATATTTTGGATTATCCAATACAAGCAGGCTGTAGGGAACTGCATGCTTCAATTGTTCACCGATCTCCAGGATCTGCGGGTCTTTAAGGTTTTTAGAATCCCGGACTCCGAGCTCCTTTAAAAGGGGATGATGCTCTTTTGCGGCATAGACGGCTACGACGGTCATCGGTCCGAAATAGTCTCCTGTCCCTACTTCATCTGAGCCGATCAGCGACAGGCTTCCGACATTTGGGGGAGGGGAGTATGAATGGCTTTTTACAGAAGAGGCAGACTTTGCCGGCTTCCCTCCCTCTGGGATCCTGCCCCATTGGGCCGCTTCGGTTTCCGCATTCGGTCCCTGAAATAGGACTTTTCCAGATTTATAGGCTGTAATGGTACAGCCGGGCGGCTTTGCTGAGAATATGCCGCCTGGGGGCACCTTGGACGTTAGGGCAGATTGATAGTGCGCCTTCATTTTTTCTATGGCTGCCGAATTTAATGCAAGTACTGCGTTTGACATTATGACAACTCCTCTTATAATGATTTTTTATCATTTTTTTACAAAACTTCCGGGTATTAGACAGAAAATGGCTCGGTCTTGCTTTTCAAGGATTGAAGCTTCATGATATGATATAGATTAGGATTTTTTAGAGATTGGAGGCATCAGTTTGTCAGACCATACCAAGAGAAAGATAACGGTTGATATATATGGACAGCAATATACCATTGTTGGATCAGAAAGTTCAAGCCATATTCGCATAGTGGCCTCGATGGTCGATGATAAGATGCGTGAAATAAATGCAATGAATCCAAGGCTTGATATCAGCAAAGTGGCCGTCCTTACGGCTGTGAATGTCATGCATGAGTATTTAAAGGTCAAGGATGAGCTTGAACAGCTGAAAATGGTAATTCAACGCGAAAAGGATTGAAAAATGAATGCTTGATTTAATAATTATTGTCATACTTCTTATGGGTTTAATCGTAGGACTCAAGCGGGGATTCATCCTTCAGCTTGTGCACCTGACCGGGTTCGCCGCTGCATTTATTGCGGCGTGGGTATATTATAATGATTTGGCTCCAAAATTAAAACTGTGGATCCCGTTTCCAACCCTGGGAGATACGGATTCCATGAAGATGATCTTTCACACAGCCAGGCTGGATGACGCTTATTATAACGCAATTGCGTTTGCTATTATATTCTTTGGTGTCAAGATCATATGGCAGCTGATAGGCTCGATGCTCGATTTTATCGCACACATTCCGATCATCAAGCAGTTAAACAGGCTTGGGGGCGGTATACTGGGCTTTGTAGAAGTCTATCTTCTGATATTCATCCTTTTGTATATAGCGGCCCTTGTGCCGGTAGAATCCATCCAGAATCCCCTGAATCATTCCTTCATGGCAACGGCAATGGTCAAGGATACTCCTGTATTATCCTCCATGGTAAAAGAACTCTGGTTTAAATATAACCCGATGTAACTTCTCTTTTAAAGGGAAGTTTTTCTTTACCCTGTTCTTCCCGGCACCGGCATCCCGGGGCCGGATTTTCCATGCTCTTTAGGCGGCGTGGGGCATTTAGACGGGTTTTGTTGCCTCTTCACTGAATAAACGTTATCTTTAAATAGGACGTATTCTTCCAGATTTCTAATTTGAAATAGAAGATGCAGGAATAAAAACGTGATGCCAGGCGGCAGTTCACTCCGCGGGCTTTTAACAGGACGGTTTTTTAGAATGAAATGCAACGCCAATATAAGAGGTGATGGTTATGGGAGTTAATAAGAAGGATGTCATACATCTGCTCGAAACGATAGCTGTATTTATGGAGTTAAAGGGAGAAAATCAGTTTAAAGTGGCGGCGTTCAGGAAGGCTGCCGGCGCATTGGAAAGCGATGAGCGGAGTTTAGCTGAAATAGGGGATTATAAAGCATTGCCCGGGATCGGGAAGGGGACAGCTGCTGTCATTGAAGAATTTCTGAATGAAGGCCACTCCACTGTGCTGGAGGAGCTGCAGGATGAGGTTCCAAAAGGGCTGATTCCCCTCCTTCAGCTTCCGGGGATGGGCGGAAAGAAAATAGCCAAGCTCTATAAAGAGCTTCATATTGAAAATATGAAGGATCTTAAAGAAGCATGTGAAAAGAAGCAGGTACAGGAGCTCTCAGGCTTTGGGAAAAAAACGGAGGAAAAGATCCTTGCGGCAATCGAAGAATTTGGGACGAGGCCGGAAAGGCTCCCTCTTGCAATGATGCTTCCCATTGTGTTGGACATTGAAGCTTTTATTGAAAATATGCAGGGCATTACGAAGTTCTCAAAGGCAGGCAGCATCAGGCGGGTAAAAGAAACGATCAAGGATCTGGATTTTATTATTGCCACAACTGAACCAGGATCCGTTAAAAATCAGATTCTGGAACTGCCAAATGTAAAAAGTGTCATTGCGGCAGGAGATACAAAGGTATCGGTAACCTTCCAATATGATTATGAAATCTCTGTGGATTTCAGGCTGGTGAAGCCGGAGGAATTCATCACCACCCTCCATCATTTTACAGGATCAAAGGAACATAATGTCCGCATGCGGCAGCTTGCCAAAGAACGCGGAGAGAAAATAAGTGAATATGGAGTGGAAAATGCAGAAACCGGAGAAATTCTGACCTTTGAATCCGAAGAGAAGTTTTATGAGCACTTCGGACTTCCATACATTCCGCCGGAATTACGGGAAGATGGCTCGGAAGTAGAGGAGTTCTCGAAGGATTATGGGCTCTTGCAGCCTGAGGACATCCAGGGGGACCTGCATATGCATTCCACCTGGAGCGATGGGGGCTATACCATTGAAGAAATGATTGATGCCTGCAGAGCAAAGGGATATAAATATATGGCCATCACGGACCACTCCCAATATCTTAAGGTAGCAAACGGGCTCACTCCCGAAAGGCTCCGAGAGCAAAAGGAACTGATCCGCCAGCTGAATGATAAATATGATGATATTCTGATTCTGTCAGGAATTGAGATGGATATCCTGCCGGATGGCACCCTCGATTATGACGATGATCTCCTAAAGGAAATGGATATTGTCATAGCATCGATCCATTCGATTTTTTCACAGCCGCGGGAGAAAATCATGGAACGTCTTAGGACAGCCCTTGAAAACCCGCATGTAGACCTGATCGCCCACCCGACCGGCCGGATCATCGGCCGCAGAAAAGGATACGAAGTGGATATGGATATGCTTATTGAGCTTGCCAAAGAAACAAATACGGCGCTTGAGCTTAATGCAAACCCGAACCGTCTTGATCTTGCGGCGGAATATCTGAGAAAGGCACAGGCGGCCGGCGTAACGATTGCTGTCAATACAGATGCCCACAATATCATTATGCTGGAGGACATGGAAATCGGTGTCTCAGCTGCGAAGAAGGGCTGGCTGAAAAAAGAAACCATACTGAATGCCAAGAGCCCAGAGGGGCTTATTGCGTTCTTAAATAGAAATGATTAAAAACAACCTAAGGAGGGGCTAACACTCCATGCATCATAAAGCTTTAAAAACACTGGAGTTTAATAAAATCATCGAGCAGCTTTCCACGTTTGCATCAAGCTCGCTTGGCAAAGACAAAGCGGCCAGGCTGGCACCGAGCTCTGATTTTGAGGAAGTAATCAGACTGCACGAAGAGACGGATGAAGCTGCACGAATTATCCGTCTGCGGGGAAATGTTCCTCTTGGCGGTATTTTTGATATCAAACCGCATGCGAAGCGGGCCCAGATCGGCGGGATGTTAAGTCCGTCAGAGCTGAACGAAATCGCCAGCACCATCAGGGCCGGACGCATTTTAGTAAAGTTCATTGAGGAAATGGTTGAAAATGGGACGGAAATTCCAAGGACAGCTTCTTATATGGACTCCATCATCGCTCTGCCGGAATTAGAACGGCCGATCATCCAGGCTATCAGTGATACAGGTGAGGTCATGGATTCGGCAAGCGACAAGCTGAAGTCCCTGAGAACTCAGCTCAGGACAAATGAATCCAGGGTACGGGAAAGGCTCGAAAGTATGATCCGATCCTCCAGTGCCCAGAAGATGCTGTCAGATGCCATCATTACCATCCGGAACGACCGCTTTGTCATTCCTGTCAAACAGGAATACAGGGGAGCCTATGGAGGAATCATTCATGACCAGTCTTCATCCGGTCAGACGCTCTTTATCGAGCCGCAGTCCATCGTGGATTTAAATAATCAGCTTCATGAAATCCGTATCAAAGAGCAGCTGGAGGTTGAAAGGATCCTGCTCGAGCTGTCAGCTCTGGCCGGAGAACATGCATCCGAGCTGATTTCTAACGTGGGAATCCTGGCCGTCTTAGATTTTATGTTTGCCAAGGCAAGATATGGCCATGCAATCAAGGGTTCCATGCCAAAGCTGAATAATGATGGAAGAATTAAATTCTTTAAAGCCCGCCATCCTTTGATCGATCCTAACGAAGTGGTTCCCAATGACATATTGCTCGGAGAGGATTTTACCTCCATTGTCATCACTGGTCCGAACACGGGAGGTAAAACCGTCACACTTAAGACTGTTGGGCTTTGTACACTTATGGCTCAGGCCGGCCTGCAGATTCCTGTTCTCGATGGATCGGAGGCTGCGGTCTTTGATGATGTCTTTGCAGATATTGGGGATGAGCAGAGTATCGAACAGAGCTTGAGTACGTTTTCCTCCCATATGGTCAATATCGTGGAAATTCTGAAAAACGTAAATTACCGGAGCCTGGTACTGTTTGATGAGCTGGGAGCAGGGACGGATCCTCAGGAAGGAGCCGCTCTTGCGATGTCCATCCTGGATAAAGTATATGAGCGGGGTGCACGGGTCATTGCGACTACTCATTATCCGGAGCTGAAGGCCTATGGATATAACCGGGAAGGAGTCATTAATGCCAGCGTGGAATTCAATGTGGAGACATTGAGTCCAACCTATAAGCTTCTGATCGGGATACCAGGACGCAGTAATGCGTTTGAAATCTCAAGAAAGCTCGGCCTTGATGAAAAGGTTATACATGAAGCGAAAACTTATATCGGCACAGAAACAAATAAAGTAGAAAACATGATTGCATCCCTGGAAGACAGCCGTAGAAACGCGGAAGCTGAACAAGAAGAGGCTGCTGAGCTTCTCAAGGATGCTGAAAGAATTCATAAAGATCTTCAAAAACAGATGGCGGAGTATTATACCCGCAAGGATGAATTAGCTGAAAAAGCAAGGCTGGAAGCTGCAGAGCTGGTCAATAAGGCAAAGCAGGAAGCCGAGGCTATTATTTCTGACCTAAGACAGTTGAGACTTGAAAAAAATGCAGAAGTAAAAGAGCATGAACTCATCGACGCGAGAAAACGTCTGGAGGATGCTGCTCCTCTTTCCAAGAAAACAAAGAAGGCAGCGGCACCTGCCAAGAAGAGAGAGTTTGCGGAAGGAGACGAGGTCAAGGTCTTGACCTTCGACCAAAAGGGGCATTTAATAGAGAAAGTCTCCTCCAATGAATGGCTCGTTCAAATCGGTATCATGAAAATGAAGGTAAAGGAAGCCAGCCTGGAATACCTCTCCACACCAAAGCCGGTTGAAACGAAGCCTCTTGCTGTGGTGCGGGGGAAGGATTACCACGTAAGCCTTGAGCTTGACCTTCGGGGAGAGCGCTATGAGAATGCATTGGCCAGAGTAGAAAAATACATCGATGATGCCCTTCTTGCCGGCTATCCACGCGTCTCCATCATCCATGGAAAAGGCACAGGGGCTTTGAGGCAGGGAGTTCAAGAATATCTAAAAAATCACCGTTCTGTTAAAAAAATCAGGTTTGGTGAAGCTGGGGAAGGCGGCAGCGGGGTTACGATTGTCGAGTTCAAATAACCGGGAGTAAATGAAATGGACAAAATTTGGGGAAATGAGTATGTGTACCTGACTGCCTATTACAGTGTTGTAGTACTATGCTGCATCGTGTTTTTGGCAATCTTCGAGCTGGTGACAAAATATAAAAACTGGCAGGAAATCAAAAAGGGCAATCTTTCTGTGGCAATGGCCACAGGAGGGAAAATTTTCGGGATAGCAAATATTTTTCGGCATTCCATTATGCATAATGATTCACTGCTGACGATGATTGGATGGGGAATCTTCGGATTCGCCCTCCTTCTTGCCGGCTACTTTATCTACGAATTTCTGACACCAAGCTTTAAAATTGATGAAGAGATAGCAAAGGACAACAGGGCGGTAGGCTTAATTTCGATGGTGATCTCCATAGGATTATCCTATGTAATCGGCGCTGGTATATCATAAAGGAGAGAGAAACTTGGAAAAGCTGGCCAAAGTATTAATGGTACTGTGCGGAGTGTTTTTGCTGATTGGCATTATTTATATGCTGGTTAAATGAGCTGTTTCCTTTTTTCATCTATGTTACGTTTGTTAAAGAGCTGCTTTGCCCGGATAAAAAAGCCGGAAGCAAAGCAGCTTTTTTGGTCCCTTCGTCCCAAAAAGCCTGAATGGTTTTTGGGTTTGTCTTCAGAATTCTTTCTATATTATAATCATAACTATAAATGTTAGAATGTTTTTGATATTCACTATGAAATGGAGGGGAAGGTTTGGAGAAAATCTGGATAAAAAATTACCCGGAAAAAATTCCGTCCTCATTGGAGTACATTGATCAGCCGCTGCAATTCTATTTAAGCAGCTCTGCCAGGAAGCACCCGGATAAATGTGCGATCCATTTTATGGGCCGCAAATTGAGCTTCAAACAGGTTTATGACTCAGCATTGAAGTTCGCTCATTATCTAAGGGGTCTAGGGGTAAACAAAGGAGACCGGGTTGCCATAATGCTGCCCAATACTCCGCAGTCCGTCATCGCTTATTTTGGCTCGCTGATAGCAGGTGCAGTCGTGGTCCAGACAAATCCGCTGTATATGGAAAGGGAGCTGGAGTACCAAATGAAGGATTCCGGCGCAAAAGTCATTTTGACGCTTGACATCCTTTTTCCCAGAGCTGAAAAAGTCCTGCCTCAAACCAATCTTGAACACATCATCGTAACTGCCATCAAAGATTTCCTGCCATTTCCTAAAAATCTCATTTATCCTTTCATCCAGAAAAAACAATATAATATGGTCGTAAACGTAGAGCATGAAGGCAATTATCATTTGTTTACTGAAATTATGAAGCAGGAAGCAAAAGGAGAATGGGAGCTTGGGCTTGATGTGAATGAAGATCTCGCTTTGCTTCAATACACAGGAGGAACCACAGGATTTCCAAAGGGAGTGATGCTGACCCATAAAAACCTGGTTTCCAATGCGCAGATGTGCTCAGCCTGGCTTTATAAGGACAGTGATGAAAATAGAAATATATTGGGAATTCTTCCGTTCTTTCATGTGTTTGGGATGACAACTGTAATGATTTTATCGATTATGGAAGGCTGCAGAATGACACTGCTGCCCAAATTCGATGTGCTTACGGCCTTAAAGACCATTCAAAAGGAAAAGCCTACATTGTTCCCCGGAGCGCCGACCATGTATATCGGTCTTTTGAATCACCCGAAGCTGAAAGATTATGATCTTTCTTCAATCAAGGCCTGTATAAGCGGATCGGCCCCTCTCCCCATTGAAGTCCAGGATAAATTTGAAGCTTTGACCGGGGGAAAGCTAGTGGAGGGATATGGACTGACAGAAACGTCGCCTGTCACACATGCCAACTTTTTATGGGACCGCCCCCGGGTGAAAGGGAGCATCGGTGTCCCCTGGCCCGATACAGAAGCAGCCATTTTGTCTGCTGAAAACGGAGAAGAATTGGGGCCGAAAGAAATCGGGGAGCTGGCCATAAAAGGCCCGCAGGTTATGAAGGGATACTGGAACAGACCGGAGGACACAGCGGAGACTTTTAAGAATGGCTGGCTTTTAACGGGAGATATAGGCTATTATGATGAAGACGGATATTTTTATATTGTCGACAGGAAAAAGGATATGATTATAGCCGGCGGCTTTAATATCTATCCAAGAGAAATCGAAGAGATTCTATATGAACATGAAGCTGTCCTTGAAGCTGCTGTTGCGGGTGTGCCTGACCCATACCGCGGGGAGACCGTAAAGGCCTTCATTGTTCTAAAAGAAGGAAAAACTGTAACTGAACAGGATATGGACGCTTTTGTCAGAAAGCATCTGGCAGCGTACAAGGTTCCCAGAATCTATGAATTCCGGAGCTCGCTCCCGAAAACAGCAGTAGGCAAAATTCTCCGCAGAATCCTGATTGAAGAGGAAAAGAAGAAGTTAGACGATCAAAAGAATGCGTAATGTATGTATTCGTGAGCCGATGAGGCTCATGCTCTTTTATACAATGAGACAAGCTGTCTTCATGGAGTTTATATTCTTGACATACTGGCTCTTGCATTTTATTATAGAAATATGAATGATGATTCATTCAGTTTTTCTCTGAAAGGGGAACAATAGTGAAACGCAATAGGCCCAAATTTAAACAAATAATTGACGCAGCTGTCATTGTGATAGCTGAAAACGGCTACCATCAAGCACAGGTATCCAAAATAGCCAAACAGGCCGGGGTTGCTGATGGAACCATCTATCTTTATTTTAAAAATAAAGAAGACATTTTAATTTCCTTATTTCAGGAAAAAATGGGGCTGTTTGTGGAAACGATTGAACATGAGCTGAAGGGTGCCCATAGCGCCTCCGATAAGCTGCTGATTCTTATTGAGCAGCACTTCAGGCAGCTTTCGGATGACCATCATCTGGCCATCGTTACACAGCTCGAGCTCCGCCAGTCCAATAAAGAATTAAGGCTGAAAATAAATGATGTTCTAAAGGGCTACCTCGAACTCATGGATAAAATTCTCCTGGAAGGCATTGCAAATGGAGAATTTTCTGAAAACCTGGATACAAAGCTTGCCAGGCAGATGATCTTCGGTACCATTGACGAAACTGTCACCACCTGGGTCATGAATGAGCAGAAATACAGCCTGATACAGCTGGCGCGTCAGCTGCATGCCATGCTCGGCCGGGCTTGTGGAAGCCAAATTGAGGAAAAACAGGTATAATTAACATCAGGATACAAAAAAGTCATGAAGACTTTTGTATCCTGCCTGCTATTAATACATATCTGGGGGATTGTGTATGGATTATGTAACGTATTCAATTGAAGCACATATCGCAGAAATCACGATGCTTAAGCCTCCTGCGAACGCTTTATCATCAAAAGTTCTTGCAGAGCTTTCAGGCATCCTGGACGTGCTGGAAAATGACACGGATGTCCGGGTCATTCTCTTAAAAGGAGAAGGAAGGTTCTTTTCAGCAGGAGCAGACATAAAAGAATTTACTGGCATTGAATCCGGAGAAGAGTTTTCCGAACTGGCAGCGAAGGGCCAGCGGCTCTTTGAACGAATCGAACAATTCTCCAAGCCTGTGATCGCAGCCATTCATGGAGCGGCGCTGGGCGGGGGACTGGAGCTGGCCATGGCCTGTCATATCAGATTGGTTTCCAAGACCGCAAAGCTTGGGCTTCCTGAACTTCAGCTGGGCCTGGTGCCGGGTTTTGCCGGGACGCAGAGGCTTCCGCGATATGTCGGTACAGCAAAGGCTGCAGAAATGCTATTGACAAGCGAGCCGATCACTGGGGCAGAGGCAGCATCCGCTGGTCTCGCAAACTCTGCTTATGAAGAAGAGGAGCTGTTCGGCAAGGCCAGGGAGCTTGCGGCCAAGATTGCCAAAAAGAGTCCGGTTGCTGTTAAAGCGGCTATCAATCTTTTAAACTATTCGAAGCATGATAACTTTTATAAAGGTGTTGAAAAGGAAGCGGAATCCTTTGGGACCGTGTTTGTGACCGAGGATGCAAAAGAAGGGATTTCAGCTTTTATTGATAAAAGAGAGCCTGTATTCAAAGGCAGATAATGGCTGGCTATCCGTAAAAACCATTCGTGGAGGAAGGAAGAATAAGGTTTATATCTCTATTTAGAATGATAGGAACCGGATTCTTCCGCTATAAAAATTCTTAATCTTTCAAATACATGCAAAACGGAGGTAAAGACATGAATATTTATGTATTGCTTAAGAGAACATTTGATACAGAAGAAAAGATTACCCTGTCCGGCGGGAAAATCAATGAAGATGGAGCCGAATTTATCATTAATCCATACGATGAGTATGCTGTGGAGGAAGCGATACAGGTACGCGATGCATCAGGCGGTGAGGTAACCGTAGTGACTGTAGGCGGTGAAGAGGCAGAAAAACAGCTTCGTACTGCTCTTGCTATGGGAGCTGATAAAGCCATCCTCATTAACATAGAAGACGATGTGGAAAATGGAGACCAATTCACCACCGCAAAAATTTTAGCGGAGTATTTAAAAGATAAGAATCCCGATTTAATCCTCGCAGGAAATGTTGCTATCGATGGAGGATCCGGACAGGTCGGCCCGCGGGTGGCTGAGCAGCTGAACATTCCTTATATCACAACCATAACCAAGCTTACAATCGATGGACAAAATGTAAGCGTTGTCCGAGATGTGGAAGGTGATTCTGAAACCATTGAAACGTCCCTTCCTCTGCTTGTGACTGCCCAGCAGGGACTGAACGATCCAAGATATCCATCCCTTCCAGGAATCATGAAAGCAAAGAAAAAGCCGCTTGAAGAGCTTGAGCTGGATGACCTTGATCTAGAGGAAGAGGATGTGGAAGCCAAAACAAAAACCATTGAAATTTTCCTGCCTCCAAAAAAAGAAGCAGGCAAGATCCTTCAGGGAGATCTTTCGGATCAGGTAAAAGAACTGGCAGGATTATTACGCTCAGAGGCAAAAGTGATTTAATCAAGTGAAGATTAGTCTGTCCTTTTAAACCATCTGAAAAAGAAACGATCAAGTGGAGGGAATTATACATGTCTAGAAAAGTACTTGTACTAGGAGAAGTGCGTGACGGTTCATTACGGAATGTATCATTTGAAGCAATTGCAGCTGCAAAAACCATTTCGGAAGGAGGCGAAGTTGTCGGGGTTGCACTTGGCAGCGATGTGAGCGGGTTCGGCGAGTCCTTAATTCAATATGGAGCTGACCGTGTCGTGACAGTCGCACACCCAAGCCTTGCCCAGTATACTTCCGATGGCTTTTCACAAGCCCTTCTTGGAGTCATCGATTCTGAGAAGCCCGAAGGAATTGTGCTCGGCCATACAGCTCTGGGAAAAGACCTGGCTCCCAGAATTGCCGGGAAGCTGGACTCAGGTTTAGTTTCTGATGTCACTTCCCTGGAAGAGACTGGAGGCAACCTGGTCTTCACCCGCCCGATTTACTCAGGTAAAGCATTCGAGAAAAAGATCATTACAGATGGACTTGTTTTCGTGACCATACGACCAAACAATATTGACGCCCTTGAAAAAGATGGGGGACGCACAGGGGATATCTCTTCATTAGATGTAGATATCAAGGACCTGCGTACGATTATCAAGGATGTGGTCCGCAAGGCAAGTGAGGGTGTGGATTTATCTGAAGCGAAGGTCATCATCGCAGGAGGCCGCGGAGTTAAAAGTGAAGAAGGCTTTGAACCGCTAAAAGAGCTTGCAGATGTTTTAGGAGGAGCTGTAGGAGCTTCCCGTGGAGCCTGTGACGCGGATTACTGCGATTATTCCCTGCAGATTGGCCAGACAGGAAAAGTCGTCACTCCTGATCTTTATATTGCATGCGGCATATCAGGAGCCATCCAGCATCTTGCCGGTATGTCCAATTCTAAAGTCATCGTGGCCATCAATAAAGACCCTGAGGCGAATATCTTTAAGGTAGCAGACTATGGAATTGTCGGAGATCTGTTTGAGGTGGTTCCGCTGTTGACAGAGGAATTCAGAAAGCTTAAGGTTGGATCGAATTAAAGCAAAAAAGCAGCTGGCAGCAAGCCGGGCTGCTTTTTTTTTCTGGCTGGTACCTCCTAGTGCTTTTCCTTCGCCAGATTTAACATATAAAAACTGATCACCAGGACCAAAACCGATGAACTGAAAATAAAAGTATTCATCGGACTGTCATGATACACAACAATTAAACGAATCAGTGCCGTTATGCCAATATAAAGAAAATAACGCATCGGGAAATGATATAGTTCCTTAAAATACTTTACAATTAGGGCGGTTAATTCAAAATACAAAAAGAAAACAAGAATCCGCTCGAGAAATTGGTAGTGGTTATGTATGGCAGTTGTCAAAAAGGCATAACGGATAAAATAGATAATCTCTTTACCGAGCAAAAAGCACAGAACAATGCCCAGTAAAACCAAGGCAGTATTCAATGCATATTGAAAGATTAATGAAAGCTTTACATGTATTCTCTGTTCTTTTTGGTCCTTTATCATCCTTTTGCCCTCCAGTTTTATAATTTTCTCCAAAAATCAGGATGACATTCGGAGATCAGGCTGTTTTCGTAATGTTATTAGGACGAACAAAAATAGGATGGATTTGAAGCGAAAGCCGCGGGATGCTGGGCGAGAGCAAAAACCGGTATAGTGTGAGCAAAAATCCAGGGAGCCCGAGCAAAAACCCTGGATTCTTGAGCAAAAAACTGATAAGCCTGAGCAAAATCTGGGCTATGCTGAGCAAACCCAAGGTCGTGAGCAAAAACCGGTAAAGTGTGAGCAAAAATCCAGGGAGTCCGAGCAAAAAACCCGGGGTCTTGAGCAAAAATCCTCTCAGCCTGAGCAAAATCTCGGCCATGCTGAGCAAACCCAAGGTCGTGAGCAAAAACCGGTATAGTGTGAGCAAAAATCCAGGGAGTCCGAGCAAAAACCCTGGGGTCTTGAGCAAAAATCCTATCAGCCTGAGCTAAATCTCGGCCATGCTGAGCAAACCAAAGGGCGAGAGCAAAAACCGGTATAGTGTGAGCAAAAATCCAGGGAGCCCGAGCAAAAACCCTGGGGTCCTGAGCAAAAACCTCATAAGCCCGAGAAATCTGGATAATCCAAAATGCTATAAAACCACTATTCACACCAGAGAACCAGCCCTTAAATTTATCTCTCTATTAAAGGTTTAAATGTAAGAGGGGAAGGGAATTATTATTATATGACACGCGGCACTGGATGCGGGTGGCTTTTTCCTTTGTTTGGGAATATTATAGATCCTGTCAGGGTACATTACTCCTGAAACAAATTATTAACGCATCTGCGGTTATTAATGATATACTGTTGGTCAGTAATTCATTAGGAATATTTAGGAGGATTTAAAGATGGCAATTTCACATGCAACTGATCAAAACTTTACTGATGAAACTAGCCAAGGGCTTGTCCTAGCTGATTTCTGGGCACCATGGTGCGGACCTTGTAAGATGATTGCGCCAGTTTTGGAAGAGTTGGATTCTGAAATGGGTGAAAAAGTTAAGATCGTTAAATTAGATGTTGACGATAATCAAGAGACTGCCGGCAAGTTCGGCGTTATGAGCATCCCTACTTTGATTCTTTTCAAAGATGGAGAAGCAGTAGATAAAGTGGTAGGATTCCAGCCTAAAGAAGCACTTGCTGAATTAATCAGCAAACATTCCTAATCAGCATAGGACTTATTATTAAAAAAATCCCTTTTTCCAAACAGCAGCGTGCTGGCAATGCCAGCCAGTTGCCGGAAGAGGGGATTTTTTTTATACTATTAGTATAGTGTTTTTTTATGATTGTATGATTTGTGAATGATCCCCGCCTGTTGATGGCGGGTTTTTATATGCGGCGTTACCAGAGAAACTTACCATAAGAAACGAGGTGACCATATTGAACCAGATTATCCAGAATAAATTGGCGCTGCTCCCTGATCAGCCAGGCTGTTATTTGATGAAAGACAGGCAGGGCACCATTATTTACGTAGGAAAAGCGAAAATCCTGAAGAATAGGGTCCGGTCTTATTTTACCGGTTCCCATGATGGAAAGACGCTGAGGCTTGTACAGGAAATTGAGGACTTTGAATATATTGTCACTTCTTCAGACATAGAGGCCCTGATATTGGAGCTTAATCTTATTAAGAAGCATGACCCGAAATACAATGTCATGCTGAAGGATGATAAAAGCTATCCGTTCATCAAGCTTACATCAGAGCGGCATCCCCGCCTGATCACCACACGTATGGTAAAAAAGGATAAAGGTAAATACTTCGGACCGTACCCAAACGTTTTTGCGGCAAATGAAACGAAGAAGCTGCTGGACCGGCTGTATCCTCTGAGAAAATGTTCTACGCTCCCTGACAGGGTCTGTTTATATTATCATCTGGGACAGTGCCTTGCTCCCTGTGTGAATGACATCCAGGAACAGGAGTATAAAAAGATTACCGAAGAGATTACCCGTTTTCTTAACGGCGGCTATAAGGAAATCAAAAAAGAGCTTACTGAGAAAATGACAGATGCTGCCGAGGAACTGGATTTTGAACGGGCAAAAGAATACCGAGATAAAATTGCCCATATTGAAACCACCATGGAAAAGCAAAAGATGGCTCTGAATGATTTCACGGACAGAGATATCTTCGGTTATGCCTATGATAAGGGCTGGATGTGTGTTCAGGTCTTTTTTGTCAGACAGGGTAAGCTCATTGAACGCGAAGTTTCCATGTTTCCTCTTTATAATGATCCGGACGATGAATTCCTGACGTATTTGGGACAGTTTTATTCCAAGGTCAACCACTTTAAGCCAAAAGAAATTTTGCTGCCTGATTCTGTGAATACAGAAATGGCTGAGGCGCTATTGGAAGTGAAAATTCTCCAGCCTCAAAGGGGATCGAAAAAAGATCTGTTAAAACTGGCAAATAAAAACGCGAAAATTGCCCTTACAGAAAAATTCGCATTGGTGGAAAAGGATGAAGAACGGACGATCAAAGCGATAGAAAGCCTGGGAGAACAGCTCGGCATTTATACTCCGCACCGGATCGAGGCGTTCGACAATTCCAATATCCAAGGTACCAATCCTGTTTCGGCCTTGGTGGTCTTTATTGATGGAAAGGCAGAAAAAAAGGAATACCGAAAATATAAAATCAAATCAGTCCAGGGACCGGATGACTATGAATCGATGAGAGAGGTAGTCAGGAGAAGATATTCGAGAGTCTTAAAAGAGCAGCTGCCGCTCCCGGATTTAATCATCATCGATGGAGGCAAAGGGCATGTTGAAGGAGTAAGGGATGTCCTGGAGAATGAACTGGGGCTGGAGATTCCTCTAGCGGGACTGGTGAAGGATGACAAGCACAGGACCTCTCAATTGATGATCGGCAGCCCGCTTGAAATAGTTCCGCTGGAGAAGAACAGCCAGGAATTTTATCTGCTGCAGAGGATCCAGGATGAAGTCCACCGCTTTGCCATTACCTTCCACAGGCAGCTGAGGGGGAAAAATGCTTTCCAATCGCTGCTCGATGAAATACAGGGCATCGGGGAGAAACGGAAGAAGCTGCTTTTAAAGCAATTCGGGTCTGTTAAGAAAATGAAAGAAGCCTCAGTGGAAGAGTTCATAAATATTGGGATCCCCAAAAATGTAGCTGAAGAAATTTATAAAAAATTAAAAGACTAGCATTGTTGATTATAGAGAATTGTGGTATAATCACTAATATTCAAATTACTTTATTAAATTAAAGTGATGATAGAGGTGCGATTTTCAATAGTAGAGGTCTGGAGAAGTGTGAGCTTCAGAGAAGGATCTTGAAAGGGAGTGTCGCCGAAGCGGAAGCAGGCTCATACCTGTTTTAGCTGGTCCTGCATTGAAGAAGTGCAGGATTGTCAAGATTTTATCTTGGAGAGCTATCTCACTGTGTTTACGTATTATTTTTTTAGTACGTCCTTCACAGGCAATGAGATAATTCTCATTGCCTTTTTTGTATTCTCTTCATAGCATACAGAATGAAGGTTAAACGGTGGAAGCTTTCACGAAATCAACAGGAGGGTTCAAATTGGGGAGAATCGTGCAAAAGTTCGGAGGCACTTCCGTAGGGACTGTCGAAAAAATTAAAAATGCTGCGGATCGTGTTCTGGAAGAAGTGAATCAAGGCAATGAAGTGGTAGTTGTTGTTTCAGCTATGGGGAAGACGACCGATCATTTAGTGGATATGGCCAGAGAAATTTCTCCCTATCCGAATAAAAGAGAAATGGATATGCTTCTCACCACAGGGGAGCAGATTACGATTTCCCTGCTTTCCATGGAATTAAATGAAAGAGGACATAATACGGTATCGCTGACCGGCTGGCAGGCTGGAATCCAGACAGAAGGAGTCTTTGGCAATGCCAGGATCACCGATATTGAAACCGATAAAATAGACAAGCTCTTATCTTCAGGGAATATTGTCGTTGTGGCAGGATTCCAGGGAGTATCCGGTGGTGAGATTACGACTCTCGGCAGGGGCGGTTCTGACACGACTGCCGTGGCTCTTGCCGCTGCCCTTCATGCGGATAAATGCGATATCTATACAGATGTGACCGGAGTATACACAACAGATCCAAGATATGTGAATTCAGCAAGGAAATTAAAGTCTGTTTCGTATGATGAAATGCTGGAGCTTGCCAATTTGGGAGCTGGAGTCCTGCATCCGCGCGCTGTTGAATTTGCAAAAAATTATAAGATGCCGCTTGAGGTGCGTTCCAGCACCGAAAAAGAGAACGGAACCATCATCGAGGAGGAAATTTCAATGGAACAAAATCTGGTCGTAAGAGGAATCGCATTCGAGGACAATATTACAAGGATCTCTGTATTTGGCCTGCCACTTACAGGAGGAGGGATTTCTTCCATTTTCACTGCTCTCGCTGACAGCCATATTAATGTGGACATCATCATCCAAAGTGTGACAGGTGAAAATGAAACGAATCTTTCATTTTCAGTAAAAACAGAGGATGTAAAAGAAACATTGGAGGTTCTGGAAGCCAACCGCGATAAAATCCGCTTTGCCAGGATCGAGACTGAAAGCGACCTTGCCAAGGTCTCCATTGTCGGCTCAGGCATGGTATCAAATCCTGGTGTTGCCGCCCAGATGTTCGAAGTCCTTTCTTCAAACTCTATCAGCATCAAAATGGTCAGCACATCCGAGATCAAGGTATCCACTGTCGTGTCCCACAGCCATATGCTGAAGGCGGTAAATGCCCTTCATGATGCCTTTGACTTATCTGATGCCCTGGCGATTAAAAATAATTGATTTACATGAGAGAATGAAGTCTGTTGATTTCATTCTCTTTTTTTGTTAAATCCAAATAAAGAAGAGGCTTGCGCTGGGCAGCCTCTTTTTCAGTATGATATATTTCAGCCGATTACATCCTTCAGATCCCACTTCACGATGAGAGAGACTTTTTTGGATCGCTTTTTTCTTTCTTCCACCGCTTCGGAAGACACCCTTTTTTGATATTGGAACTGCTGAGCCAAAAATCCGGCTTCCAGCTGGAAGTGGCAGTCGGTATTGATGGACAGGCGCCTTAAGACCGGCTCACCCGACAATTCGAATAAAGATTCATCTCTTGACAGTTTGATTTGTTCCAGGCTGCCCCAGCCTGCATTCCGAAAAAATTCACATATTTCCTCTACAGAGTTTAAAGGGAATTTTCTTGCCAGCTGTTTTCCGCCCCAATAGAGGAGCTGGGGGGCGTCCTGGCCCAATATTTCATTTAAAAGATATTCACGTATCAAATCGTATCCGAAAACCGGGAGCTGCTCTATCCCGGACTGACTCTCATTCCTGGTGTCATGTCCATCCAATTCATCAAGGTTCTGTTCGGTGGTGTGATCAATGGTTGTTTCGCTTAATGTTTCTTTGCCCAAAATTCTCCCCTCTTTCTCTTAATCTATTATATACGATATTTTTCCGTTATAAAGTCTTGACCAAACTTCAAGTTGAATTTTTGTTTGCTATTTTGAAATAGTAACACAATTAAAGGGAATTCCTGAGAATGGGAGTATGAGAATTTAAATGTTTGAAATTTTATAAAAAATTTTTATATTTGGCAAGTTTTTGTGTATCCGTTTTCTTGACGCTAAATGGTGGGAGGAGTAAAATGAACATGTTAATAAGATGTTACAAAACAATGATAATTGTAGTTTTGTAGCGAATATCCTATTAAAATGGGATATATTCACATTTTGTGCATGCACAGCCAAATCTCAAGGGGGTATTACAAGCTTATGGCAGGAAATCGGGAGTTTGCCAATCGAAGGCTGCATTCGTTACTGGGGGTTATTCCACTAGGTATCTTCGTTATTCAGCATTTAGTGGTGAACCACTATGCAACCAACGGAGTCGAGTCGTTTAATAAAGCGGCGAATTTTATGGGAGGACTTCCATTCAGGATTTTTCTCGAGACATTCATCATTTTTCTTCCTTTAGCTTACCATGCAATTTATGGAATTTACATAGCGTTTACAGCTAAGAATAATGTTGGCCGTTACAGCTATTTCCGTAACTGGATGTTCATGCTTCAGCGTCTGACTGGCATCATCACGCTGATCTTCGTGGCCTGGCATCTATGGGAAACCAGAATTGCTGCTGCAAGAGGCAGTGACGTGAACTTCGATATGATGTCCAATATTCTTGATAATCCGTTTATGGTCGCTTTCTATATCATTGGGATTGTATCGACAACTTTCCATTTTGCGAACGGTTTATGGTCTTTTGCAGTAACATGGGGATTAACTATATCACCGCGTGCTCAAAGAATCACAACCTATGTAACAATGGTCATTTTCGTAGCCCTTTCTTATGTAGGCATCAGCGCGATCCTGGCATTTGTTTAAGAGATTCGCAGTTCGAGAGAATATCGCGCAGGTCATTTTACTAGCATGCCTGCTTGAACCTTGAAAAGGAGTGACAGACTTGAGTAATGGAAAAATCATTGTAGTCGGCGGCGGTCTGGCCGGCTTGATGGCAACTATAAAAATTGCTGAGCAGGGACATCAGGTGGAACTGTTCTCGGTAGTTCCAGTAAAAAGATCCCACTCTGTTTGTGCCCAGGGCGGCATAAATGGAGCTGTTAATACAAAAGGGGAAGGGGACTCCCCATACATCCATTTTGATGACACGATCTATGGCGGGGATTTCCTTGCAAATCAGCCGCCGGTTAAGGCGATGTGTGAAGCTGCTCCTTCCATCATCCATATGTTTGACCGTATGGGCGTAATGTTCAACCGTACAGCGGAAGGTCTGCTGGATTTCCGCCGCTTCGGAGGAACACAGCATCACCGTACAGCGTTTGCCGGTGCTACAACTGGACAGCAGCTTCTGTATGCTTTGGATGAACAGGTCCGCCGTCATGAAGTAGCCGGCCTTGTAACGAAGTATGAGGGCTGGGAATTTCTTGGAGCCGTTATTGATGATGAAGGAGTCTGCCGCGGTATTACTGCCCAGAACCTTAAAACGATGGAAATTAAATCCTTCGCTTCAGATGCGGTGATCATGGCATCCGGTGGACCGGGAATCATCTTTGGGAAATCCACCAACTCCATTATTAACACAGGTTCTGCTGCATCCATCGTC
This sequence comes from Peribacillus kribbensis DSM 17871, assembly GCF_000430765.1. Taxonomy (GTDB): domain Bacteria; phylum Bacillota; class Bacilli; order Bacillales; family DSM-1321; genus Paraperibacillus; species Paraperibacillus kribbensis. The sequence continues at coordinate 191,156 of NZ_KE387237.1, forward strand.
TATCAGCAGGGAGCCATCTATGCGAATGGTGAGTTCATCCAGATCCACCCGACAGCACTTCCAGGTGATGACAAGCTCCGACTGATGAGTGAATCTGCACGCGGTGAAGGCGGCCGTGTATGGACCTATAAAGATGGAAAGCCTTGGTACTTCCTTGAAGAGAAATATCCTGCTTACGGAAACCTTGTTCCGCGTGATATTGCAACACGTGAGATCTTTGACGTGTGTGTGAATCAAAAGCTTGGAATCAACGGCGAAAACATGGTCTACCTTGATCTTTCCCACAAGGATCCAAAGGAACTGGATATCAAGCTTGGCGGAATTATCGAAATCTATGAAAAATTCATGGGTGAGGATCCTAGAAAAGTACCAATGAAAATCTTCCCTGCTGTTCACTATTCAATGGGCGGCCTTTGGGTAGACTATGACCAAATGACCAATATTCCTGGACTATTTGCTGCCGGTGAGTGTGATTATTCCCAGCACGGTGCAAACAGGCTTGGGGCAAACTCCCTTCTTTCTGCAATCTATGGCGGAATGGTAGCAGGGCCGAATGCATTGAAATATGTGAATAGCCTGAATAAAAGCTCTGAAGATGTTTCTTCTTCAGTGTATGACCGCCATGTTAAAGAGGAAGAAGCGAAATGGAACAAAATCATGAGCATGAACGGTACAGAAAATGCTTATGTGATCCACAAAGAGCTTGGTGAATGGATGACGGATAACGTAACAGTGGTCCGCTATAATGACAAGCTTCTTGAAACAGATGCGAAAATCCAGGAGCTTCTGGAACGCTATAAAAATATCAATATCAACGATACGGCTAAATGGAGCAATCAGGGAGCTTCCTTCACACGCCAGCTTCAGAACATGCTGCAGCTTGCACGAGTGATTACCCTTGGTGCCTATAACCGTAATGAAAGCCGCGGAGCTCACTATAAACCTGATTTCCCGGATCGAAATGATGATGAATTCATGAAAACAACAATGGCCAAATTTACAGGTGCCGCTTCAGCTCCTGAATTATACTATGAGGATATTGATGTATCCTTGATCAAGCCTCGTAAGCGAGACTATTCTAAGAAAAAGGAGAGTTAAGGAATGGCTGAGAACAAAAACGTCCGTTTTATCATTACCCGTCAAGATAATCCTGATTCAGCCCCTTATCAGGTAGAATTCGTTCTTCCTTATCGTCCGAACATGAATGTGATTTCTGCTTTGATGGAAATCCGCAGAAATCCAGTACAGGCCAATGGAGATAAAACAGCCCCAATCACTTGGGATATGAACTGTCTGGAAGAGGTATGCGGTGCCTGCTCCATGGTAATCAACGGCAAACCGCGCCAGGCATGCACAGCCTTGGTTGATCAGCTTGAACAGCCGATCAGATTGGAACCAATGAGAACATTCCCGGTTATCCGTGACCTGCAGGTAGACCGCAGCAGAATGTTTGATTCCTTGAAAAAGGTAAAAGCATGGATCCCAATCGATGGGACCTATGATCTTGGCCCTGGACCCCGCATGCCAGAGAGAAAGCGCCAATGGGCATATGAATTGTCTAAATGCATGACCTGCGGTGTGTGCCTTGAAGCATGTCCGAACGTAAACAGCAGCTCTGATTACATCGGCCCTCAGCCGCTTTCTCAGGTAAGATTGTTCAATGCGCATCCAACAGGGGCCATGAATGCTCCTGAGCGCTTAAATGCCATCATGGGAGATGGCGGAATCGCGAGCTGCGGTATGTCACAAAACTGTGTACAATCCTGCCCTAAAGGCATTCCATTGACCACTTCCATTGCAGCACTTAACAGAGATACCACCATCCAATCCTTCCGTAATTTCTTCGGAAGCGATCGATAATAGAAAGAAAGGGTTTCGGAATAAACATTCCGGAGCCCTTTCTTGTTTACTATATTTTTACAAACTGCCCGACCTGCCCCCAATGAAAAAATATGAGGTTTTTATTTATTACTGAATATAAATTGATTATAATATATGAATGAGTATTCATTCAACTTTGGAGGAGAAGAGATGAGGAAAAGCTCTTATATTGAAAATATGGATGAATGGAAAAATTCATTCCGGTTTTATCATAAAGTCTCTGTCCGATTTTCAGAAACGGATATGTTTGGCCATTTAAATAATACGGTACCCTTCACCTATTTTGAAGAAGCAAGGATCGAGTTCCTTAAAGAGAATGGACTGATGGATGCGTGGCTTCAGCGGGAAAACGACAGCATTCCCGTCGTGGCAGACCTTCAATGCGATTTTCTCGCCCAGGTCTTTTTCGGGGAAGAGGTCCTGATTCATGTAAAGGTCCAATCCATTGGGAATTCTTCAGCTGATATTCATTATATGGGGAAAAAAAGAGACGGGAAAATCGTGTTTACCGGAAGGGGGGCAATGGTTCAGATCTCTAAGAGTACAGGCAGGCCTGTTCCATGGTCCCTGATAGATAAACAAAAGCTGATTCATGGCCTCGAGAAGGAAAGCATGGCGGGGGCTTAAGACGCCTGATGAGCAGGCACGGGATAGCTTCATGCCCGGCAGGGAACCGATTTTACTTTTTTTTTCAGTCGTCCTTTAAGATGAGTCACTTCCTTTGCAGGAGTAACATAAGATATGTTGACTAAATATACACCCATTCCTAGGTGAAAGCTGGTAAAGGCAAGGAGGGTTACCATACTTGAAGGAGAACGAATATACTCATAAGCCATTGCTCACCAAAAGAGAAAGAGAAGTATTCGAGTTATTAGTACAGGATAAGACTACAAAAGAAATAGCAGGCGAACTATTTATCAGTGAGAAGACAGTCCGAAATCATATTTCCAACGCTATGCAGAAGCTTGGGGTTAAGGGCCGTTCTCAAGCCGTAGTTGAGCTCTTGCGTATGGGAGAATTGAAGCTTTAACCGTTACCCATTACTATATTGCCTCTCACAAGCTTGTCACTGGCCTCCATAAATTTGATCAGGCAGCAGGAATAGCAAAGCGATGAAGAAGGAACCACGGATCCTGTTTCATTCGCATGCTATCCTGCTGTTTTTTTATTTGGAGAGCTTTGCCTTAAAAAGATAAAGACCTTGAAATTTAAGGTTATTTAATAGACAATAATGATAAAGTATATTACTTTTATGCTGTAAACTGGGAGCTGTCCATAATTATGAAATTAGAAGAAATGCATGCTTCATCGATCGCTCAAATAGAAAAGGATTTACGATATGTCGCTGCCATCATAAAGCAGAAGGGCAGAGATATATTAACGAATTATCCGATTACGCTTCCTCAATTCTATGCCTTGCAATGGCTGCTTGAGGAAGGGGATATGACGATTGGCGAGCTGTCCAATAAATTATTTCTAGCCTTCAGCACCACTACGGATCTTGTGGACAGGATGGAGAAAAATCAACTCGTTCTCCGTGTAAAAGATACCAATGACCGGAGAGTTGTAAGGATTCATCTGCTTCCGGAAGGAAAGCAAATCATTGACGAAGTGATTGTAAAACGTCAGGATTATTTAAAGAATGTTTTAGAACGGTTCACTGCTGAGGAAGTGGATCATTTAAAATATAGCTTAGGAAAATTACATCAAGAAATGAAAGACGAATGAGGCGAGTTTTTTGAAAGAAGCAATTGGCATTATAGATTCAGGAGTGGGGGGACTTACGGTTGCAAAAGAAGTCATCAGGCAGCTGCCCCATGAAAATATTATCTATTTAGGGGATACGGCCAGATGTCCATACGGGCCGCGCCCTCTCGAAGAAGTCAAAAAGTTTACCTGGCAGATGACCAGGTTTCTGTTGAAGCGGAACATTAAAATGCTGATCATAGCCTGTAATACCGCTACAGCTGCTGTGCTCGATGAGATCCGGAATGAACTGGATATACCGGTTTTGGGAGTCATCTATCCAGGGGCCCGGGCTGCCTTGAAGCTGACCCGCAGCCTGCATGTCGGTGTACTCGGCACAGAAGGGACCATTAAAAGCGGTGCTTATGAAACAGCTCTTAAGAATATTAATCCTCTGACAAGAGTGGAAAGCCTTGCATGCCCGAAATTTGTATCCATTGTGGAAAGCGGGGAGTTTAAGAGTCCGATTGCTAAAAAAGTGGTAGCGGAAACCTTGAAGGCCCTGAAAGGAAAAAAACTGGATACCCTTATTCTCGGGTGCACCCATTACCCTCTTTTAGGCGGCATTATCAGCAACTATATGGGAAAAGACATTGAAGTGATTTCTTCTGGGGAAGAGACCGCCAGCGAAGCAAGCGTTATTCTCCACTTTAACAAACAAATGAATGAAAGCCAGGGAGAACCCGTATATAAATTTTACACAACAGGCTCAAAGGCTATTTTTCAAAAAATTGCTTCCGAATGGCTTGAAAGAAAAATAGACGATGTAGAAACTGTAAAAATAGATTGATGAGAGAAAACGGCAGGACTTTGGATGAATATCCAGGACTTGCTGTTTTTTTATGGAGAGATGAACAGAATTAAAGCCGTTTTTGTCTAATATGGTGCCAGTGATTGAATAAGCAGTCTGTTTGTCCAAAAGTTTTTCTGGGGCGGTCTATTTTTTTCTGAAGGCTCGTATAGATAGTAGTACAAACTGTCACTGGAGGGATTCGAATGTCTAAAGGTACAAAAACAGCCATTGTTTATACCGTGCTGGCATCCTCAGTCATGTTATCCGGATGCAGCCTGTTTGGCGGGGGAGAAAAAGAGATCGACCCGCCAAAGGATGTATCTTATTTAAAGGATGCATCTGAGCTGAAAGATAAAACAGTAACGAAAACCAAAGAAACGGCAAAAGCTAAGGCGGAAGTCAAAACGGAACTCTATCTGATTGACAAGAACGGGTACGTGGTCCCGCAGACCCTCAATCTTCCTGCATCCGAGGGGGTAGCCAAACAGGCTCTTGAATATCTGGTAGCTGCAGGGCCGGTGGAGGAGCTCCTTCCAAATGGATTTAAAGCCGTGCTTCCGGCAGATACAAAGGTGGACCTCGATGTTAATAAGAATGGTGTCGCCACCGCTGATTTCTCAAAGGAGTTTAAAAACTACAAAAAGGAGGATGAACTGAAAATCCTCCAGGCCGTGACATGGACGCTGACTCAGTTTGACTCCATCAAAAAGGTGAATATCAGAATGGAAGGCAGGGAGCTGACCCGCATGCCTGTCAATAATACCCCGGTTTCCAAAGGATTGACGAGGTCTATTGGCATCAATGCTGATACCTCAGGCATTACCGATATTTCCAATACAAGGCCAGTGACCGTATATTATATGGGAGGCAAGGAAGGCAGCTATTATTATGTGCCGGTCACCCGGCGTGTCAGCGATCAAGATAATGACCTTGTGACTGCTGCCTTAAACGAGCTGGTTAAGGGTCCTGCATACAGCTCAGGATTATTATCAGACTTTGTCCCGGAAGTGGCCCTTCTTGATCCGCCAAAAAATAAGGATGGCAGGGTTACGCTTAATTTCAATAAATCCGTCCTGAATTCCACCAAAAATAATCAAGTCTCCAGCTATCTTCTCAATTCATTGGTGCTGTCTTTAACAGAGCAGAAGGGAATCGAAAGCGTAGAGGTCCTGGTGGATGGGAAGCCTAAGATCACCACCGAAAATGGAAAAGCTGTTACAGAACCAGTGACAAGACCGGAAAAAGTCAATACAGGAAGTTTTTAATGGGCGGTTTTTGATATACTATAGCTATAAGGGCGTGAGGCGGGAGATTCCGCCTCTTATTTTGTTATAGCCTAAAATAACTAAGAAAATGACCTAAAGGAGATCCTGCTTTGAGAAATGACGGAAGAAAATATAATGAATTAAGAAGTGTACATATCGAAAAAGATTATCTTATGCACCCGGAAGGCTCTGTCCTGATATCTACGGGAAATACTAAGGTAATCTGCACAGCCAGTATAGAAGAGCGCATCCCTCCGTTTTTGCGAGGTCAGGGAAAGGGCTGGATCAATGCGGAATATTCTATGCTGCCGCGTGCCACACAGCAGCGGACCATAAGAGAATCTTCCAGAGGCAAGGTTACAGGAAGAACTATGGAAATTCAAAGGCTGATCGGCAGGGCGCTGCGGGCTGTCGTAAATTTAGAAGCTTTGGGAGAGAGGACCATCTGGATTGACTGTGATGTTATCCAGGCGGATGGCGGGACCAGAACGGCTTCTATTACAGGTGCATTCACTGCGCTCTGTCTTGCTGTTCATAAGCTTTATGCGGAGAAAAAGCTGTCTGTGTTTCCGATTAAAGATTTCCTTGCCGCTACAAGTGCGGGAATTATCGAAGGAAATCAAATTGTGTTAGACTTGAATTATCAGGAAGATTCTAATGCGCTCGTCGATATGAATATTGTGATGACAGGAAACGGGGAATTTGTCGAGCTCCAGGGAACAGGGGAAGAAGCTGTTTTTACTTATGACCAGCTCCAGGAAATCCTTGGGAGCGCCCGTAATGGCATCGATGAGTTAATATCGCTTCAAAAAGAAGTATTGGGAGAGGCAGCAGAACTTATCAGCAAGGAGTGAAAAAGGTGAAGAGTGTTCTCATTGCAACAAAAAATAAAGGAAAGGCAGCCGAATTTGCCAGCCTCTTTGAATCAAGGGGCTATAAGGTGCTGACCCTTCTTGATATCCCGGATTCTCCTGACGTGGAGGAGACCGGGACCACATTTGAAGAGAATGCTGTAATCAAAGCGGAGGCCATCGCGGCTATTGCCGGCCACTTTGTGGTAGCGGATGATTCTGGCCTGGCTGTCGATGCTTTAGACGGAAGACCAGGCGTATATTCAGCCAGATACGCCGGCGAACAGAAGGATGATCAAGCCAATCTTGAAAAGGTGCTTGGCGAATTGAAGGGGATAGAAGCGGAAAAAAGGACGGCAAGATTTTATTGTGCCTTGGCACTTGCTGTTCCTTCAAAGGAAACCCTGACCGTTTCAGGCACGGTGGAAGGATCCATTACTGAAGCTCCAAGAGGGGAAAATGGATTTGGCTATGATCCCATCTTTGAAGTAAATGGGCTTGGCAAAACGATGGCTGAGCTTAAGTCCCATGAAAAAAATCAAATTAGCCACCGTGCGAATGCTTTGAGCAAGCTTGCAAGTCTGCTGGATCAATTCTTGGAGAGGGAAGCAGAATGAAGGCACTGATTATGAGTGACAGCCATGGCCTGGAAGATGAGGTCATCCTGCTCAAAGAGCGTCATCAGGATGCAGATCTATTCATCCACTGCGGAGATTCCGAGCTGGACTTTGGGCATGAGGCGCTGAAATCCTTGGAATATGTAAAAGGCAACTGCGACTTCGATTCAAGGTTTCCAGAAGTGATCAGCCATAAATTTGGCGATTATCAATTTCTCATTACGCATGGCCATCTTTTCAATGTGAAAATGACTTTGATGAACCTGCAGTATAAGGCGGAGGAAGAGGAAGCAGACATCATCTGCTTCGGGCATTCCCATATTGCCGGCTCTGAGCTCATAGACGGAAGGCTCTTCATCAATCCCGGCAGCATAAGGCTCCCGAAAGGCATCCGTGAAAAAACCTATGTACTGCTTGAGGCTGAAAACCGGGATGTGTCCGTATCCTTTTATACCTTGGAAGGAAAACCACTAGAAACCCTAAGTCAAACTTATCATTTAGGCTGAAGTTGTGTATAATAAATCAGGGAGAAGCAGGAAGAAACAAACGGCTCAACATTTCTCCCTGATTTTTTTGAAAAATAGTGTTGACTTTTGATTGCTATGCCACTATAATAAAAAATGTCGTCAGGGAAACACTTTAAAACATGTCCCAGTAGCTCAGCTGGATAGAGCAACGGCCTTCTAAGCCGTCGGTCGGGAGTTCGAATCTCTCCTGGGACGCTAACTAATCGGGTGCTAAAGCCCGTCAAATCAACCTCTTATATCGTTTGGCCAAACGTTCAGAAACGGTCTTGTAAGAAATTACAACGGATCTTGACTTACTAACCAACCGATATGGGAGGTTTTTTTGTATGGCCAATATTGGATGTGAATATTAATGCGGGAAGGTTATGGAGGAGCTGCCAATTCTAATTTAACCTCATTTAAAAGATTATTATAGGACTTATATAAAAAGACAAAGTATTTTTAAACAAAAATACTTTGTCCGGTAATTATTTACTAAAATACTCGGATGAACACAGCAACCCCAGTTAGCCCTGAGTCAAGGTTCAATACTTGTACAAATCTATTTTCAAGTAAACAAGTTACAGCAGCTCTGTATAGATCCCCCCGACCTAAAGTGTTAGCGCAAGGAGCAGCACTCCCAATCACGGAAGCTTGTACAATTCTGCGCTGAGTTAAAGGTATTAACGAAGTTCTTTCCCAAAGGATTGTTACTACATCAACAGAACCAGTCATTGAATCACCTCTTTTCGTTGTTAATATATTTAATGCAATTTGAGACAGCTTGGTTCAGTCTTTTATCATGCATCATAAAAAAAGGCAAATCTATTATATGAGAAGCCATTTCGGTCTAAGTTCAAAAAATGACTGTTGTCTGAGAGGAAGAAAAGCGATATGTCCCAGTAGCTCAGCTGGATAGAGCAACGGCCATCTAGGCCGTCAGTCGGGAGTTCGTATCTCTCCTGTGACGCTACAGTATAAAAAAGGCTGGTATATAAGGGTTTTACGATTAGATATAATCGTTGTCCGATGTATATCAGCCTTTTTTGTTGTCAGGTTTTTTTTGTACTGCTGAGTCAATCACCTGCAGTAGATTTTTGAGAAAGTTGGAAAGGCTATGACTCTGGATGATATGGTATGATAATTGATAGGCTTTAGCAGGCGGAGCTTAAGATCAAAATGCCGGCTCCAGTCAGACGGAGAGATGAACCTACTTAAAGGCTGGGAATAAGACTTAAGCCAAAGAAATGAGGGAACTTCAATGAAACCAAAAGCGATTGTGTATAAAAAAGTTGATCAAGCAGTATTGGATTTTCTTCAAGAAACATTGGATGTTACCTATTTTGAAAAATTAGATGCACAAACCTATCCAGTTTTTCTTGAAGAACTGAAAGATGCAGAAGGCATATTGGGATCCGGGCTTAAAGTAGGGCAAGAATTGTTAGGACAAGCCCCCAACTTAAAAATAGTGTGCAATACTTCTGTTGGATATGACAATCTTGATCTATCCGCACTGGCTGAGCATGGAGTGATGGCAACTAATACCCCGGATATCCTGAATGATACAGTAGCAGATACTATTTTTGGATTAATTTTAGCTGCGGCAAGAAGGATTCCGGAGTTAGATCAATGGGTAAAAACAGGGCAATGGAATTCCAGCCTGCAGGAGAGATGGTTTGGAGTTGATGTGCACCACAAAATATTAGGAATTATCGGTATGGGAAGAGTAGGGGCAGCCATAGCAAAAAGAGCATACTGCGGATTTGATATGGAAATTTTATATCACAATCGTTCGCGCAACGAGGAAGCGGAGCAGAACTACCATGCAGTCTATTGTTCATTGGAAGATCTCTTGAAACAATCTGATATTGTTTGTTTAATGACGCCTTTAACTCTCGAGACTGAAAAATTAATGGGGAAAAGGGAATTCGAGCTGATGAAAGAGACGGCCATCTTTATTAATGGATCAAGAGGAAAAACCGTTGATGAACAGGCTTTAATCGAGGCATTGAAAACAAAGGAGATTCTTGGCGCGGGTCTTGATGTGTTTGTTCAGGAACCGGTTCAGAAGGATCATCCCCTGCTCACTATGAATAACGTTGTTACACTTCCCCATATTGGCTCAGCCACTCATGAAACACGGTTTAAAATGGCCATGTTGGGAGCGGTTAACTTAGCTGCCGGGCTGCAGGGCGATGTGCCGCCTACCTTAATAAACGTAAAGTGAATGAACTTCTGGAACCATACATAACGATTCTATCAAAGTAGCAAAATAAAGAGACCGTCGATAGGCGGTCTTTGCATAATTGAGAGGGAAGCGATGATTCATGAAATTTTAGCAACGCTATTTCATGTAATTGTTCCGCTCGTTATACCGGTTCTGTCCGGGGGCATTCTCACTAGATTCAATAAGTTGGAAATAAAGCCAATCTTGAACTTTGTTTTATATTATTTCACTCCGTTTTTGATATTCAATACCTTAATCCAATCCGAGGTATCGAGTGAGAATATTTATTTGACTCTGGCATTTTCCCTATTAAGTTTACTATTGCTTTGGGCGGTATCCAATCTATTAGGAAAACTTTTTAAACTGCCATCAAATGATATAGCGGGATTGTCCTTGATTTCTGCTTTTACAAATGCGGTTAACTACGGGATTCCTCTTATATTGCTTGCTTTTGGACAGAATGGACTTGAAAAGGCATCCATTTATATTGTTTTTCAAATGATCTTGATGAATACGCTGGGAGTCTATTTTGCGGCACGTTCCCATTTTACGGTGAAAAATGCACTAAAATCCATATTTTCGCTGCCGGCTATTTATGCAGCTGTTCTGGCGATCTTATGTAAAGTCTTTCACTTATCTCTGCCAAATGGTGTCTCTACAGGTGTGTCCATGATTGCCGATGCCTATCCGCCCATTGTTCTGGCTATTTTAGGAGCGCAGATTGCTAATGTCAAAATAGGGAGTACCAGCAGGGAAATAAAGATCACCTTTTGGATAGGCTTAGGAATTCGATTGTTTATTGGTCCTCTCATTTCTTTATTATGTTTATATCTCTTAGGTATTGATGGCATCATGTTTTCAGTCCTCTTTATTTTATCGTGTATGCCAGTAGCGATAAATGCTGGAATTCTCGCAGAAAAATTTGATGCATCTCCTAAGGTTGTCACCAAGACCATTCTCTGGACTACCCTATTGTCCTTTATCGTAATGCCGGTTTTGATTGTGCTCGTTAAATAGGCAATTTGGTCTCTTTTTTTTGCAGACTTTAAAAAAGTTTAATCGTTTTGTTTTATTTGCATTGCCCATTCCCGGAACTTATAGTAAGATAGAAGACGGTCAAAGTTAGAAAAATGGCCATATACATAAGAGCAGTCTTAATCGTGTCACGTCCCAGTAGCTCAGCTGGATAGAGCAACGGCCTTCTAAGCCGTCGGTCGGGAGTTCGAATCTCTCCTGGGACGCTAACAAAAAACACATTGCTTAGTTTTCTGAGTAATGTGTTTTTTTTTGTTGTTTTTTCAATAGTGCTCTTTGGGCTCCCGAAAGTCAGTAAAACCGATAAAGTCTTGTCCTAAATCAAGGAACCGAAAAAAATAAGGGGAGATTTTCCGGCTAAATGTAAAATGAAACTTGTTTCAGGGGAAATAAGGTGAGGTTTTCCCCTTATAGGAGTAAAATGGCTCCATTTTTTAATTTTTTGAATCAATAGAGGGAATTTCTCCCTTTAATTAAGCACTTTTTACCCATTTTTACAAATTAAGGGGAATTCCTCCCTCTATATCTACGATGGAATCTTTCTGAGCGGGAAATCGCGTCTCATACTGAGTATTGTAGTGATTATACGATATTTCCTCCAAAGGCATCCCGCTTGCCCGCCAATTAATTCAACAGACGCAGCAGAGCAATCAAAGTATATGCAGATGCTTGTCAAGAACAGCTGAACGCTCAAGTGCTTCAGCATATGTCAGCCCGCGAAGAGCAGGCAGTACGTACCATTCAGCAGTCACTTCAGGGACATCAGGTTTGCCATCCCAATCTTATGTGCAGCATGCTTAAGCGTTAAATCAATGGACAGTCTGCCATGATGGGAATGTGAAATCAGACATCCAAAACTTTTTCCCCATTTTCAGAATACCAGTAATAAAAACGAAAAAATCCAGCTTTTTCCATTGGAAGTCAGTTTGGACTCTATAAATTTTTCTAGAAAAAGAAGACTACCGACAATCGGGAGGGTTTTTGACAGTCCTTCATATTGTTTAAAGCGTTAAAGCGAAGAATCAGAAGGGTTTTCAAGAGCTAGGTGTGAGATTTCTCGAAGGGATAATTGTTATAGTAAACAAATATTTGCCGGCATGTTTTAATGAATTACCCAATATACCCCAGTGGAATCACTATCTTAATAAATAAAAAAATTTCTTTTTTAAAAAATCCTATTATAACGCCATTGTAAGCGGATACATGTTACTTCAATAATCTAAATAATCTAAAAATTGTAAAAATAGGATTGACTATGTCCGTGAGAGGGCGTAATATAGTCCACAAATAAGAGTTAAATGGTTGTCAGAAAATATTTCAAACTGCTTTCATTTTTTTGAAATTTACTATAATAGCGAAAGCGCGGATGAGGATAAGTAGTCTAGAGACAGGCAGGATCAGAGAGCCGGGAAAGCTGGGAGCCGGCACTGCCCCTTTGGGTGAACTCACCTCAGAGCTCCAGCTTGAAAGGTCTCCGATTAGAGCTGGACGGGTAAGTCATTACCCGTTATCAAAGCGGAAGCTATTTGCTTCCATAAGTGCGCACGAGACGTGCGAATCAGGGTGGTACCGTGGAAAGGGAATTATGCCTTTTCACCCCTTTACTTCTGTATAAGTTACAGGAGCAGAGTGGGTGAAAAGGCTTTTTATTTTTATTTGATAGGAGGAAGGAGAAGGAATGCAAAAATCAGCTCTTGCGGAATGTAAAGACGAGGTACTGTTGAAAAGCGGTGCAGACATATTATTGGAAAGCTTGAAGAAGGAAGAGGTTGAATTGATCTTCGGTTATCCCGGAGGGGCTGTTCTTCCCATTTACGATAGTCTTTACGATGCCGGCATTCCCCATATTTTAGCCAGACATGAGCAGGGAGCCATTCATGCAGCCGAAGGATACGCGAGGATTACCGGAAAACCCGGAGTAGTCATTGCAACATCGGGCCCCGGGGCAACCAACATTGTGACTGGATTGGCGGATGCCCTGATTGATTCCATTCCGCTCGTTGTTTTTACAGGCCAGGTGGCAACAGGTGTCATCGGGTCTGATGCCTTTCAGGAGGCAGATGTTTTGGGGATTACCACACCGATTACCAAGCATAATTACCAGGTCAGGGATCCAAAGGATTTTCCAAGGATCATTAAAGAAGCATTCTATATTGCTTCAAGCGGCAGGCCGGGACCGGTGCTGATCGATGTACCGAAGGATATGGCTGTCCTGCCGGCACAGGCAGAGGAGGAGCCAGTCATTAATCTTCCAGGCTATCAGCCTACCACAACACCAAATTATCTGCAGATCAAAAAGCTGTCAGAGGCCTTATCACAAGCGAAAAAGCCTTTAATATTGGCAGGTGCCGGCATCCTCTTTGCCAAAGCGCATGATTCATTGAGGGCCTTTGCGGAGCAGCAGAATATCCCGGTAGTCCATACCCTGCTGGGGCTTGGCGGGTTTCCTGCCGATCATTCGTTATTTATCGGGATGGCAGGGATGCACGGCTGTTATGCAGCCAATATGGGGCTGACGGACTGTGATCTGCTCATTAATATTGGGGCAAGATTCGATGACAGGCTGACAGGCAATCTCAAGCATTTTGCCCCGAATGCAGCAGTGGCCCATATCGACATTGATCCGGCAGAGATCGGAAAAAATGTCCCGACGCAGATTCCGATTGTAGGAGATGCCAAGGAGGCGCTGGACCTGCTGATTGCCCAGGAAGGCGGGAAGCCAGAGTCCTCGGCTTGGATCACTCAATTGCATGAATGGAATGAAGCACATCCGTACCGTTATAAAAGAACCAGCGGCAAACTTCTGCCGCAATATGTCCTGCAGCTTCTTCACAGCCAGACCGGGGGAGAGGCAATTGTTACGACGGACGTGGGACAGCACCAAATGTGGGCAGCCCAATATTACGGCTTCAATAAACCGCATGCCTGGGTGACTTCCGGGGGGCTTGGGACTATGGGATTCGGCCTTCCTGCTGCCATTGGAGCTCAGCTTGCCCAGCCGGACGCCACAGTTGCAGCTGTACTTGGTGACGGGGGCTTCCAGATGACTCTGCAGGAGCTTGGGGTTATTGCAGAGCATAAGCTTCCGATCAAGATCATCGTCATCAACAATCATGCTCTTGGAATGGTAAGACAGTGGCAGGAGACGTTCTACAATGAAAGATATTCACACAGCATTTTCACCTCGCAGCCTTCGTTTGTGAAGCTTGCTGAGGCATATGGGATTAAAGCCTATGAAATTAAGACAGAAAAGGAAGCCGAAGAAAGAATGGCCGAGGCCTTAAGCCTGAAGGAGCCCGTTCTGCTCGATTTCCATGTAGAACAGATGGAAAAAGTATATCCGATGGTTGCACCAGGAAAAGGGCTTCATGAAATGGAGGGTGTGTAAAAGATGAAGGGGATTATAACACTCACGGTCATGAACAGGCCGGGAGTGCTGAATAGAATCACCAATCTATTTTCTAAGCGAAGCTACAATATCGAGAGTATTACGGTAGGAGGCTCAGAGCAAGAAAATATCTCGAGGATCACCGTGGTGGTGCAGGTCCAGAACGAGACAGAGATTGAACAAATGACGAAGCAGCTAAATAAACAGATTGACGTCATCAAGGTCACGGATATAACAGGCCAGGCCATGGTTGCCCGGGAGCTTGCCCTTATCAAAGTAACGGCCTCCACACAGGCAAGGGCAGAAATTTATTCCCTTATCGAACCGTTCAGAGGCTCGGTAGTGGATATCAGCAGGGACAGTCTCGTCATCCAAATTACGGGAGAAGCAGACAAAATCGAGGCATTCATTGAACTTCTGAGACCCTATGGCATCAAGGAGCTCGCCCGCACAGGAACGACCGCTTTCCTCAGAGGCACCCAGAGGAGCCAGGGAGTTAAAAATATATCAATCGTTTAAAAAAATAAAATCATTCATGAAAAGGGAGAGATTATCAATGGCAAAGGTTTATTACAATGGGGATGCAAATCAATACTACTTAAATGGTAAAACAGTAGCGGTGATCGGTTATGGATCACAGGGCCATGCACATGCGCAGAACCTGCGGGACAGCGGTACAGAGGTCGTAGTTGGTTTAAGGGAAGGAAAGTCCTGGGAGCAGGCAGAGCAGGATGGGTTCAAGGTTTACAGTGTAAAAGAAGCATCAGAGCAGGCGGATGTCATCATGATCCTCCTTCCGGATGAAAGACAGACAAAGGTATATAACGAAGAAATTGCTCCAGTATTGAGGGCGGGTCAATCATTGATGTTCGCACATGGGTTCAATGTCCACTTTAATCAAATCGTGCCGCCGCAGGACGTCGATGTTTTATTGGTGGCTCCTAAAGGACCTGGCCATTTGGTGAGAAGAACCTTTGAACAGGGAGCCGGCGTTCCAGCATTGTTTGCCATCTATCAGAATGTGACTGGTGACGCGCAGGAACTTGCCCTTGCCTATGCTTATGGAATTGGAGCTTTACGTGCGGGAGCATTAGAGACTACCTTCAAAGAAGAAACAGAAACAGACCTATTTGGAGAGCAGGCTGTTCTATGCGGAGGGTTAACTTCCCTGGTGAAAGCCGGTTTTGAAACATTGACAGAAGCAGGTTACCAGCCTGAACTTGCCTACTTTGAATGTCTGCATGAGCTAAAGCTTATTGTTGACCTTATGTATGAAGGCGGCCTGGAAGGAATGAGATATTCAATCTCCGATACGGCGCAATGGGGAGACTTTGTTTCAGGACCTAGGGTCGTTAATGCCGAAGTTAAGAAGGAAATGAAAAAGGTATTGACTGATATCCAGCAGGGGCAGTTTGCTAAAGGCTGGATCCTTGAAAACCAGGCCAACCGTCCAGTCTTTAATGCGATCAATGAAAGCGAAAAGGAACACCCGATTGAAAAAGTCGGCCGTGAGCTGCGTGCCATGATGCCATTCGTCAAGCAGAACAAACAACAAATTCAAAAGGAAGTGGCGGCTGTTGCGAAAAATTAATATTTTTGATACCACATTGCGGGATGGAGAACAGTCAGCCGGTGTGAATCTTAATTTTTCTGAAAAAATAGAAATCGCAAGACAGCTTGAGAAGCTTGGAGTAGATATTATAGAAGCCGGATTTCCAGCCGCCTCGAAAGGGGATTTTGAATCCGTCCATGAGATTGCCCGTTTAGTGAGAAACTCCTCTGTAACAGGGCTGGCAAGGTCCGTACAAAAGGATATGGACGCAGCATGGGAAGCATTGAAGCATGGGGCAGAGCCCCGGCTTCACATCTTCCTTGCTACCTCGCCCATCCACCGGGAGTTCAAGCTTAGACAGACAAAAGAGCAGGTGGTTGAAACGGCGGTCTCAGCTGTCAAATATGCAGTCAGCCGTTTTCCAATCGTCCAGTGGTCAGCCGAGGATGCCTGCCGGACCGAACTTGATTTTCTTGCCCACATTGTTGAACAGGTGATACAGGCGGGAGCAAGGGTCATCAATATTCCTGATACAGTCGGATATATTACACCGAATGAATATGGCGCCATTTTTAAATATCTGCAGGAAAATGTCCCATCCATTCATAAAGTTCAGCTTTCCGCACACTGCCACGATGATCTAGGCATGGCCATTGCCAATTCACTCGCAGCCGTAGACGCGGGTGTGACTCAAATCGAAGGAACCATAAATGGAATCGGCGAGCGTGCCGGAAACGCGGCCCTTGAAGAGGTGGCGGTAGCCCTTCATACCAGGGCGGACCATTTCGGGGCCCAAACAGGGCTGGTTCTAAAGGAAATCAAGCGCACAAGCAGTCTTGTCAGCAAGCTTACCGGAATGACCATTCCGCCTAATAAGGCAGTGGTAGGAAGAAACGCCTTTGCCCATGAATCCGGGATTCACCAGGATGGCGTCTTAAAGGAAAAGACGACGTATGAAATCATTTCTCCTGAGCTGGTAGGAGTATCCACCAATTCTATGGTGCTCGGCAAACACTCAGGCAGGCATGCTTTCAAGGAAAGATTGAAGGAACTTGAGCTTTCCGTAGGAGATGAAGAGGCGAATAAGCTGTTTGGCATTTTTAAGTCTCTTGCAGATAAGAAAAAGGAAATGACAGATGATGACCTGGTGGCTTTGGTGCTGGAGGAAACATTATCACAAGGACAAAACTTTTATCAGCTTGATTCGATCCAGGTCCAATACGGCACGAATCAGATTCCGACTGCCACAGTCACTCTTAAGGGTGCAGAAAACGAGAGCATCCAGGAAGCGGCAACAGGAGCCGGCAGCATTGAAGCCCTGTATAACACCCTGGAGAGGTGTGTGGAGGGAACTGTAAATCTGCTTGATTATAGAATTCAATCGGTTGGGGCCGGAAGGGATGCCCTGGCCCAGGTATTTGTGAAAATGAAATACGAGGGAAAAGAAACAAGCGGAAGAGGCCTTGCACAGGACGTACTGGAAGCTTCGGCAAAGGCGTATCTGAATGCCGTCAACAGAGTCGTATACATGAATGAAAAAACAGCTGTACTGAACGCTTAGACAACAGAAAGGGGCTGGCATTGATGAAAAAGAAGATTGCCGTATTGCCTGGTGATGGCATTGGTACCGAGGTTACAAAGGGTGCAGTGGATATTTTAAAGGCAGCAGCAGAGCGGTTCGGCCATGAATTTGAGTTTGAATACGGACAGATAGGCGGATGTGCCATTGATGCCTGCGGAAGTCCGCTGCCGGACGAGACGCTTGCGCTTTGTAAACGAAGTGATGCTGTTCTTCTGGGAGCGGTTGGGGGACCGAAATGGGACAGCAATCCTCCTGAAATGCGGCCAGAAAAAGGACTGTTGGCAATAAGGAAGCATTTGAACCTCTTCGCGAACCTGCGGCCGATCTCTTTTTATGCCAGCTTAAGCGAAGCTTCTCCTTTGCGCACAGAAATCATAGAAGGCGCAGATTTCCTCATTGTCAGGGAGCTGACAGGAGGGCTTTATTTCGGAAAACCAAGCGGCAGGACAGTGATTGATGGCGAGGAAGCGGTAGTCGATACACTACAGTATCATAAATATGAAATGAAGAGAATCATAGAGCTGGCCTTTCAGCTGGCACAGAAAAGAAAAAGGAAGGTTACTTCGGTGGATAAGGCCAATGTCCTGGAATCGAGCAGGATGTGGAGAGAAACAGCTGAAGAAGTGGCAGCAGAATACAAGGATGTGACACTGGAGCATATGCTTGTAGACAATGCAGCCATGCAGCTGATCCGTAATCCGAAACAGTTTGACGTTGTGGTCACTGAAAATATGTTTGGAGACATACTTAGTGATGAGGCGTCTGTTCTGACAGGATCCCTAGGAATGCTTCCTTCTGCAAGCATATCTGCCGGCGGCCCAAGTCTTTACGAGCCGATCCATGGATCGGCACCAGATATTGCCGGTCAGAATAAAGCGAATCCAATTGCTTCTATTTTATCTGCAGCTTCCCTGCTCCGGAACTCCTTTGGCTTGAATGAGGAAGCAGAAGCGGTGGAGCTGGCAGTAGAAAAGGTGCTTGAGGAGGGATTCAGGACAGCAGACCTGGCCTCAGGTTCAAAGGCGGTAACCACAGAAGAAATGGTAGAGGAAATTAAAACGGCCCTGCTTGGCCAGGAAGCGATATCCCAAATCATGGGGGCATACTCCTGACTGATAATGTGGGCACATGCCACGAGTTAGTCGATTATATTCTATTAAATAGGCGGAAGATGATAGTGCTGCAGGCATAGAAAGGCGGGAGAATTATGGGCAGATCAATCATAGAAAAAATATGGGAAGCACATCAGGTTGTCCAGGAAGAGAATAAGCCGGATTTACTGTATATAGATTTGCATTATATTCATGAGGTCACTTCTCCTCAGGCTTTTGAGGGCCTTCGGCATAATGGCAGGAAGGTAAGAAGGCCGGATAGGACCTTTGCGACCATGGACCATAATGTACCTACCTATAACAGGTATTTCATTCAGGATGAAATCGCACGGAACCAGCTGGATGCACTGGCGGCAAACTGCCGGGAATTTGGGATCCAGCTTGCAGATCTAAACAGCCAGGACCAAGGAATCGTCCATGTGATCGGACCTGAACTGGGGCTGACCAAGCCCGGAATGACCATTGTCTGCGGCGACAGCCACACCTCCACTCACGGTGCATTTGGAGCGCTTGCTTTTGGCATCGGGACAAGTGAAGTGGAGCACGTACTGGCCACTCAGACCCTGTGGCAGACCAAACCGAAGACGTTAAAATTGGAAGTGAGAGGCAGTCTCGGGGAAGGAGTAACGGCGAAAGACGTCATTTTATACATCATTTCTAAATATGGAGTCACGTTCGGTACAGGCCATGTGATCGAATATTGCGGCGAAGTCATTTCTGCCATGTCGATGGAGGAGAGAATGACAGTCTGCAATATGTCGATTGAAGGCGGTGCGAGGGCAGGTCTGGTCAGCCCTGATGAAACCACTTTTTCCTATTTGAGAGGAAGGAAGTGTGTACCGGCCGGCTCTGAATTCGAAGCTGAGGTCCGCAGGTGGCAGAGCTTTGCGAGTGACCCGGATGCAGAATATGATAAAAAATTGGTGATAGACGGATCTGAAATTCCCCCGATGGTCAGCTGGGGAACAAACCCTGGAATGAGCAGCGGCGTTGATGCCAAGATCCCCGTCTATGAGGAAACCGCTTCACCTGAAGAAGAGAAGGCTCTAAGAGGGGCGCTTGAATATATGGGATTAAATGAAGGGCTCGAGATACAGTCGATTCCGGTTCAGCATGTGTTCATCGGATCCTGCACGAATTCCAGATTGGAAGACCTGCGTGCCGCAGCCGGCTGGGTCAAAGGCAGGAAAGTGAAAGATGGAGTCAGGGCCCTTGTTGTTCCAGGCTCACAAAATGTAAAGAGACTCGCAGAAGAGGAGCAGCTGCATGAGATTTTCCTGGAGGCCGGCTTTGAATGGCGGGATTCAGGATGCAGCATGTGTCTCAGCATGAATCCTGACGTCGTACCTGCAGGTGAACATTGCGCCTCAACCTCCAACCGTAACTTTGAAGGAAGGCAGGGGACAGGGGCAAGGACGCATCTGGTCAGTCCTGTAATGGCAGCAGCTGCAGCCGTTTATGGAAGATTTGTAGATATCCGGAAAGAAGAATACTCACGGAATGCCGAGAAAGTGAGTTCATAAGATTAGTCTGAAATAGGGAGGCATATTATGGAACCTATCACACTATTAACTGGAAAGGCAGCCGTTCTGGACAGGGCGAATGTCGATACGGACCAGATTATACCCAAGCAGTTTCTAAAGCGAATCGAACGATCCGGATTCGGTCAGTTCTTATTTTACAATTGGCGGTTTGATGAAACGGGGCGTGAAAGAGAAGATTTCGAGCTGAACCGCCCGGAATACGAGGGAGCCAGCATTTTAATTGCAGGAGAAAACTTTGGGTGCGGTTCTTCCAGGGAACACGCTCCCTGGTCTCTGCTGGATTATGGATTCAAAGTGGTGATCGCCCCGTCCTTCGCAGATATTTTTCATCAAAATTGCTTGAAGAATGGAATTCTTCCTATTACATTATCTCATTCTGATATCCAATCATTGGTCCGGCAGACAGAGATCCAAAATCAGGTAACCGTAAATCTTCCTGAACAGACGGTTATAGGGGAGAGCGGCAGGCCCGCAGCGTTTGATATCCACCCTTATTGGAAGGAAATGCTCATCAATGGCTGGGATGAAATATCTATTACACTCCGCTATGATTCAGAGATTCAGGCTTTTGAAGAAGCTTCAGCCATATAGAACCTGCAGGGGACCGAGCCGCTCGGTCCCTTTTCCAATTTACAAAGGGTTCTTTTTGTTTTTCCCTACATTCCATGCTAAACTGTTTCACAATAACCCATAAACGTCTAAGGCGGTTTCATTTATGAGAGGAAATAAGAAAAAGATTGACAGAGATAGAAAGGTGATCCCTTTTCCCGGCCTGTCCGATCGGCTGATTGAACGGGGGCTGGATGCTCTCCGGGAAAAGAAATATAAAGAAGCCGCAGCTTTATTCAGCCAGGCAAAAGAAATGGATGCTGAGAATCCGGAGCTTAATATCGGGCTTGTCGTCTCTCTGGTGGAGCTCGGCAATTACTTGGAAGCAAAGGAACTATGCAGGGAACTGCTTCATAAGGGAATCGGGGACTATTTTCAGGTTGTAAATATCTACTTGATGATTCTGCTGAATTTAAATGAACACCAAGAAATGATTGTCACGTTAAAAGCGCTGCTTGAAGAGAAACAGGTTCCGCCTGATAAGGAAGAGCACTTTTACAAGATGCTAGAGTTTTGTGAAAGATCCATGGAAGAAATTGAATACAGCGGCAAGGGTCTTGATGAAGATGAATTGAGCCTGAAAGAAGATATGGCCCTGCTGAGCGATAAAAGCGAAGAAGAGCAGTTTCTATTAATTTCACAGCTTGCCCATGCGAACATCCGGCCCTACTTACAACAAATCCGGCAATTCTTAAAAGAGGAAACGGGCCACGCCTTTTTGAAAACCCTGCTGATAAATATCTTAAAAGAACAGGAACTGCAGGAAGAGATCGAAATCGTGAAGTTCGGGAGAAGCTCAACCGTAACTCCCGCGGATTTACCCGACATTCAGGAAGCGGATTTTCTGGTACAAACAGCAGGGGAACTGGAGGCAAGGATTGCCCATGAAGACCCCACATTAATGGAGTTTGCGCGGAGCCTGGTGGAAAGGCATAACTTTCTCCTCTATCCTCTCGAACCGCTTGAGAGGGACTTTTCAGTCTGGGCGGCTGCCTATCATTTCGTATCGCGGGAATATCAGGGAATGCCTGCACGCCTGTCCGAAACGGCCGATCTTTATAATAGAAACGGGGAGGCACTTGAGGAGGTTTTGCCCGTGATCCGAGAATTTGAAGAAATTTCTTATCCTATTATTTGAACTCCTGCTGTTGAAAGAAAGAGAACCTATGTTATAATGTAATGGTTGTAAACTATGCCTCATTAGGCAATATACTTAGGATGACTTGTATAAACGAGATTTTATATTCATCCAGATGTTAATAAAGATAGTAATATAGATTTTTGGAGGGAACTGCATGTCTGTAAAATGGGAAAAATTAGACGGGAACCGCGGCGTTCTTACTGTTGAAGTTGAAGCAGAAAAGGTAAATGAAGGACTTGACGCTGCATTCAAAAAGGTAGTTAAACAAATTAACGTTCCAGGATTCCGTAAAGGAAAAATGCCTCGCGGTATGTTTGAAAAGCGCTTTGGCGTAGAAGCTTTATACCAGGATGCAATTGATTATCTTCTTCCTGAAGCATACAGCAGCGCTGTAGATGAAGCAGGAATCGACCCGGTTGATCGCCCTGAAATTGATGTAGATCAATTTGAAAAGGGCAAAGAATTCATCTTCAAAGCTACTGTAACCGTGAAGCCTGAAGTGAAGCTTGGCGACTACAAAGGCCTGGAAATCGAAAAATTCGACACTGATGTTACAGATGAAGATGTTGAAAATGAAATTAAAACTCTTCAAAGCCGTCAAGCTGAATTGACTGTTAAAGAAGAAGGCGCAGCTGAGAATGGCGACACTGTCGTAATCGATTTCGAAGGATTTGTTGATAACGAAGCTTTCGAAGGCGGAAAAGGCGAAAACTATTCACTTGAAATAGGTTCAGGTTCTTTCATTCCTGGATTCGAAGAGAAGCTTGTAGGTGTTCAAACAGGAGAAGAGAAAGACGTTGAAGTTACTTTCCCTGAAGAATACCATGCAGCTGAGCTTGCGGGAAAACCTGCTGTATTCAAGGTGAAAGTTCACGAAATCAAAGCTAAGCAGCTTCCTGAACTTGATGATGAATTTGCTAAAGACGTTGACGATGAAGTTGAAACTTTAGATGCACTTAAAGAAAAAATCAAAAATCGTCTTGTAGACAGCAAAAACCACGATGCTGAGCATCATGTACGTGACTCTGTAGTGGAAAAAGCAGCTGAAAATGCTGAAGTTGAAATCCCGCAGGCTATGATCGACACTGAAGTGGACCGTATGATGACTGAGTTCGATCAGCGTCTTCAAATGCAAGGTATGAACCTTGATATGTACTTCCAGTTCTCTGGCCAGGACAGAGATGCCCTTCGCGCTCAGATGACGGAAGAAGCAGAAAAGCGTGTGCGCGTAAGCTTGACTCTTGAAGCAATCAGCAAAGTGGAAAACTTCGAAATTTCTGAAGAAGAAGTGAACGAAGAGCTTTCTAAAATGGCTGAAATGTACAATATGGATGTTGAGAGCATCAAAGCAGCGCTTGGAAGCACTGAAGGCATTACGGCAGATCTTAAGAACCGCAAAGCGATCGACTTCCTTGTAGAAAACAGCAAAACAGTTTAATGATATCATAGACAAGGCACGACTTTCTCGTGCCTTGTTTTATACTATTTTCGGCATCGATACATATAGATAGGCTTCTGATTGGAAAGTTCACTTCATAAGGCCTCAGGCATTGATTTTTTGCTGGATTCAGTGTAGATTAATTCTAATAATGCATATACATACTCCAAGCTTCCTTTTTCTGTTTTGAAAAATGTCTAGTTTGGAAATGCTTGTAAAGGGCAATATACATATTAAGTTAACCAGGCTGTATTCGGGAATCAGGGATAAGCATTTTAATTCTTTTTTTGAGGCTAGTTGTGTTAAAATCAACTTTACATAGAGAAAATGCTTTATGGTATAGACCCTTTCCTGAGTAATTTTTGCATCCAAGCTTTTGAGGGATAGTATTTAAAGGGGTGAAATTTTTAATGTTCAAATTTAATGATGAAAAAGGGCAGCTGAAATGTTCTTTTTGCGGAAAAACCCAAGAACAGGTCCGCAAACTGGTTGCGGGTCCTGGTGTATATATCTGTGATGAATGTATTGAGCTTTGCACGGAAATCGTGGAAGAGGAGCTGGGTACAGAAGAGGAAGTTGAATTCAAGGATGTTCCAAAGCCAATGGAAATCCGTGAAATACTCGACGAATATGTAATTGGACAAGAGCAGGCAAAGAAATCGCTTGCAGTCGCTGTTTATAACCACTATAAACGCATCAATTCAAACAGCAAGATTGATGATGTAGAGCTTTCAAAGAGTAATATCTGTCTTATAGGGCCTACAGGAAGCGGGAAAACCCTGCTTGCCCAGACTCTTGCCAGACTGCTTAATGTACCTTTCGCCATTGCGGATGCTACCTCTTTGACAGAGGCTGGATATGTCGGTGAAGACGTAGAGAATATTCTGCTAAAGCTGATCCAGGCCGCAGATTATGATGTGGAAAAAGCAGAAAAAGGAATCATTTACATCGATGAAATCGATAAGGTTGCCAGAAAATCTGAAAACCCTTCTATTACACGTGATGTATCCGGTGAAGGTGTGCAGCAGGCACTTCTTAAGATTCTTGAGGGAACAACTGCAAGTGTACCGCCTCAAGGAGGAAGAAAGCATCCTCATCAGGAATTCATCCAAATCGATACAACCAACATTTTGTTCATCTGCGGCGGTGCCTTTGACGGCATTGAACCGATCATTAAGCGCAGGCTTGGACAAAAAGTGATTGGCTTTGGCGGGGAACAGAAGAAGGAAGTAGACCAGAAGTCTCTTCTTACAAGGGTTCTTCCTGAGGATATGCTGAAGTTCGGTCTTATTCCGGAATTTATCGGCCGTCTTCCAGTCATTGCCACACTTGAGCAGCTGGATGAAGCAGCCTTAATTGAAATTCTCACAAAGCCGAAGAATGCTTTGGTGAAACAATACCAAAAAATGCTTGAGCTTGATAATGTAGACTTAGAATTCGAGCCTGACGCATTGAGTGAAATCTCGAAAAAAGCAATCGAACGTAAAACAGGAGCCCGCGGTCTTCGCTCCATCATTGAAGGCATTATGCTGGATGTTATGTTTGACCTGCCGTCCCGCGATGATATTGACAAGTGCATCATCACTGCGGAGACTGTTACGGAGAACAAACCTCCAAAATTGCTTCTGACTGATGGAACGATGGTTACAGGTAAAGAAAAGAAAACTTCTGCATAAAACTTTTCAGGGTCTAATAAGCTGACGGCGAATATGCCGTCGGCTTTTTTTATTCTTTTTAAGATAATCTTTGCAATTTTCTAAAATAAAAAGATAATAGAAAGAGGAAAAAGAACCCAAGGAGGACATCCCTCACATGGAACAGCCCCTTACTACCCTAAAGATACTCAAGGAAATTGCTGAACAATTAAACGAAGGAACGGAATTGGGCACAGTATTGCAGGATGTATTAAAAATGCTGCTCCGTATCACAGGCTTTAAAACCGGCTGGATTTTCCTTATGGACAGCAGCGGCAATAATCAGCTCGCTGCCTATGAAAATCTTCCCCCCGCCCTTTCGAGGGATGGCTGTGCACCGATGTGTACGAGCGATTGCTGGTGTGTGGATAAGTACGCCAGAGGGCTTTTAAGGAAAGCGACAAATATTATGGAATGCAAGAGGCTGGAGGATGCTGTACTTCACCATACAGGAGAAACACAAAATTTGACCCATCATGCGACCGTTCCGCTAAGAGCGGGAGAGGAGCATTTCGGCCTTCTGAATGTGGCATCTCCGCATAAAACCCGTTTTGATCAAACAGACCTGAATCTTTTGGAGGCTGTGGCCTTTCAAATCGGTACGGCCGTAAAAAGGATCCGGCTCACGGCTGCCGAGCAGGAGACAGCTCTTGCGGCAGAACGGAACAGGCTGGCAAGAGATCTTCACGATTCTGTCAATCAGCTTTTGTTCTCGGTTTCCCTTACGGCAAGGGCAGGGAAGGAAATGAAGGATCATGACGCGATACGGGGAGCGTTCAAAGATATCCAGGAAATGTCTCAAAGTGC
Organism: Peribacillus kribbensis DSM 17871; assembly: GCF_000430765.1. Classification (GTDB taxonomy): domain Bacteria; phylum Bacillota; class Bacilli; order Bacillales; family DSM-1321; genus Paraperibacillus; species Paraperibacillus kribbensis. The sequence continues at coordinate 216,944 of NZ_KE387237.1, forward strand.
GCTGGCTGAGATGAAGGCGCTCATCTGGCAGCTCCGGCCAAGAGGCTTGGAGGACGGCGTAGTCAATGCCCTAAAGACATATGGAGAAATGATTGGATTACACATACATAGTGAGATACAGGGGCTCTTATGCCTGCCTTCTTCAGTCGAGGAAGCTCTATGGCGCATTGGCCAGGAGGCCTTTAATAATTGCAAAAAGCATTCCGGGCAGGATTCCGTCTATTTAAAGGCGGTCAGCAGCAAGCGGAACGTCCATCTGGAAATCTGGGATCATGGAAAGGGCTGCCTAATACTGGATAACAGCGAGCTTCCTTCTCTTGGTCTATTAAGCATGCAGGAAAGAGTCAAAATCCTCAATGGAACGATCACCATAGACAGCAGGGAAGGAAAGGGCACATATATTGTCATCGACATACCGCTCCGGGAGGGAAAAGAATGAGCATTAAAGTATTAATTGCCGACGATCATCATGTGGTCAGAAAGGGTCTGGCCCTATTTCTTCAAACGCAGCCAGATATTGAGGTGGCCGGAGAAGCGAAGGACGGGGCTGTGGCTATTCAAATGTGTGCGGAGATAAAGCCTGATCTCGTTTTGATGGATCTGGATATGCCGGTGTTAAATGGAATAGATGCGACAAAAAGGATCAAACGAGAGCATCCAGAAATAAAAATCTTGATTCTTACCAGCTTTTCTGATCAGGATCATGTACTTCCTGCCCTCGAAGCGGGGGCATCAGGCTATCAGCTCAAGGATATTGAACCGGATGAGCTTGTCAAAGTTATGAAAAAGGTGATGAATGGAGAGAACCAGGTTCATCCTAAAGCGACAAGCCATTTGTTATCCGCCCTGTCGGGAACTCATTCCCGTGAAAAATCCCTCTTACAGGAGCTGACGCGCAGGGAACAGGAGGTTTTAATAGAAATTTCCAGCGGCAAAAGCAATAAGGAAATTTCCTCTGCCCTTTTCATCACAGAAAAAACCGTAAAGACTCATGTTTCCAATATTCTATCAAAGCTTGGACTGGCGGACCGGACGCAGGCAGCCCTCTATGCCGTCCGGAACGGGCTGATCAAGCCCTGACTCCCTCTTTTTAGAGGGTTTCTCTTTTTTAGGTGCTCACATAGAGGAATTCAAGATAGAGGAATTCAATAAAATCACCGCGTCGGCAAGGCTGCGGTTTAACTGAATTCTTTAAAAAGCCAGACCCTGCGATAGCGGGCTGGCTTTTTGTTCTGCACTTCAGTTTATGATCTTAGCATCCACCTTCCGAGATCCATTGGCCCATTTGATATCTTGAAAGTTTTTGTTTATTCCTAACCTTTCAGGGAGATACTAGCAAATACAAAACAGCAAGCTATTGCGGGAGGGAAAAGGATGAGTTGGACAGGTATCGCGTTATTTATCCAATTGTTTTTTGGGATCATCATCGGAATGTATTTTTTGAACCTTTTAAAGGGGCAGAGGACCCAAAAGGTCTCCATAGACAGGGAATCGAAGAAGGAAATGGACCAGCTCAGGAAGATGAGGTCCATCAAGCTTACCGAGCCGCTGGCGGAAAAGGTGAGGCCGTCAAGCTTCAGTGATATTGTCGGCCAGGAGGATGGAATTAAGTCACTGAAGGCCGCGCTCTGCGGGCCGAATCCTCAGCATGTGATCATCTATGGCCCTCCCGGAGTAGGAAAGACGGCTGCGGCACGGCTTGTATTAGATGATGCGAAAAGAAATCAAAAGTCCCCCTTTCAGTTTCATTCGGTTTTTGTGGAGCTTGATGCGACAACGGCGCGGTTTGATGAAAGAGGGATCGCCGACCCGCTGATAGGTTCTGTGCACGATCCCATCTATCAGGGAGCAGGCTCCATGGGCCAGGCAGGCATCCCGCAGCCCAAGCAAGGAGCGGTCACGAATGCCCATGGCGGGGTTTTGTTTATCGATGAAATAGGAGAGCTCCATTCTATCCAGATGAATAAACTTCTTAAGGTGTTGGAAGACAGGAAGGTTCATTTGGAAAGTGCTTATTATCAGGAAGAAAATACTCAAATTCCTGCCCATATCCATGATATTTTTAAGAATGGCCTGCCGGCAGATTTTCGCTTAATCGGTGCTACCACCCGGACGCCAAGTGAAATCCCTCCGGCTATCCGCTCACGCTGTATGGAAGTTTTCTTCAGGGAGCTGGATGAAGAGGAGATTTCGGCTGTAGCCAAAAATGCGGCTGATAAGGTGAACTTGAAAATAAGTGATTATGCTCTTTCCACGCTTGCCAATTATGCACGGAACGGCAGGGAAGCAGTGAATTTAATTCAGATTGCGGCCGGCCTTGCCATAACAGGGGACAGAGACTACATAAAGGATGAAGACATGGAGTGGGTCATTCACTCCAGCCAGCTGACCCCAAGGCTTGAGAGAAAGATCTCTGAAAAGCCCAAGGTAGGAATAGTCAACGGATTGGCCGTCCACGGACCCAACAGCGGGGCATTGCTCGAGATTGAGGTGACCGTGCTTCCAGCAGTGGAAAAGGGTACTGTCAATATCACCGGTATTGTGGAAGAAGAATCAATCGGCGGTTCGGGTAAATCCATCCGCAGAAAAAGCATGGCGAAGGGATCGGTGGAAAATGTCATAACCGTGCTGCGTTCCATGGGCGTTCCGGCTGATCAATATGACATTCACATTAATTTTCCCGGCGGCGTCCCGATTGATGGCCCTTCCGCCGGAATCGCGATGGCTTCGGCCATTTACTCCGCCATTTATAAAATCCCAATTGATCATGAAACAGCCATGACCGGAGAAATCAGCATCCACGGAAATGTAAAAGCGATCGGCGGGGTGCTGCCGAAAATCAAGGCGGCGAAAAAAGCGGGAGCCAAGAAAGTGGTCATCCCAGAAGAGAATATGCAGGGAATTCTGCGGGAAGTAAAGGATATTGAAATTGTGCCTGTCCGGCATTTATCGCAGGTGTTTGATCAGGTTCTGCTCAAAAATTTGATCCCGGAAGATATCTTGAAATCCCATAATATCAATAAGAAGGAAAGTGTTTAAGGAATCGGCTGTTTTATACAGCCGATTTTTTCGTGAAAAAATAGCTTAATGGTTCTCCCGGCAGGGAAAGGAAATAACAGGCTCATCATTAGGCTGTCCCGTGACGGAATCTTTTTTGCAAAATAAAGTATACTCTTTCTCGTGCGCAGGAAAAATAACCAATATGTGAAGAGCCGAATCTTTTGGAAGCAAAACGCTTTTCCTAAATAGACACAGCTATTTAAATAAGATAAAATTGTGGGAAGGCTTTACTTCAAAGTATTTTTAGGCTATTTAATTTAAACAGGAGGTGTCAGAACAAAATGGCGAATAACAATGAACTTCTCGTCCCCCTCCTTCCGCTAAGAGGATTGCTCGTTTACCCTACAATGGTTCTGCATCTAGACGTAGGCCGGGATAAATCCGTTCATGCGCTGGAAAAAGCAATGGTGGATGACCACTTAATCTTTTTAAGTACTCAAAAGGATGTTTCCATAGATGAACCTTCCGAACAGGATATTTACCAGATGGGGACCCTGACGAAGGTCAAGCAGATGCTGAAGCTCCCAAATGGAACGATCCGTGTTCTGGTCGAAGGATTAAAGCGTGCAAGGATCGTAGAATTCTTTGATGAAGAAACGCATTTTTCAGCGAAGCTTGAGACGTTTGAAGACAGCAGTGAAAAAGATGTGGAGCATGAAGCCTTAATGAGATCCCTTCTTGAATATTTTGAGCAGTACATAAAAATGTCCAAGAAAATTTCCTCCGAAACATTCTCTTCAGCAGCCGATATAGAGGAACCGGGCAGGATGGCGGATATCATCGCTTCCAACCTTCCGCTGAAGCTGAAGGAAAAGCAGGAAATCCTTGAAACGATTGATGTGAAAGAGCGCCTGGTAAAGGTCCTTGAGACGATCAATAATGAAAAGGAAGTCCTTAATCTTGAGAAAAAAATTGGCCAGCGTGTGAAAAGGTCAATGGAAAGAACGCAGAAGGAATATTATCTCCGTGAGCAGATGAAGGCGATCCAAAAGGAACTTGGCGATAAGGAAGGCAAGACAAGTGAAGTAGCAGCTCTTGCTGAAAAAATCGAGAGTGCCGGCATGCCTGATCATGTGAAAGAAACCGCGAACAAAGAGCTGGACCGGTATGAAAAGATTCCTGCAAGCTCTGCGGAAAGCGCGGTCATCCGGAATTATATCGAATGGCTGGTCGCTCTTCCTTGGACCAATGCTACTAAGGACGATCTCGACATCAATAAGGCGGAGAAAATTCTTCACCGCGATCATTACGGTCTTGAAAAGGTCAAGGAAAGGGTTCTTGAATACCTGGCAGTCCAGCAGCTTACCAACTCCCTAAGAGGACCGATCCTCTGTCTGGCAGGACCTCCGGGTGTAGGGAAAACGAGCCTGGCAAAATCGATCGCCACATCCCTGAACCGGAATTTTGTCCGCGTATCCCTTGGGGGAGTGCGTGACGAATCTGAAATACGGGGACATCGCAGGACATATGTAGGCGCTATGCCTGGGCGGGTTATACAGGGAATGAAGAAGGCAGCTACCATTAATCCTGTGTTCCTTCTTGATGAAATTGATAAAATGTCCAATGATTTCAGAGGAGATCCCTCAGCTGCCATGCTTGAGGTTCTGGATCCAGAGCAAAATCATAATTTCAGCGACCATTATATCGAAGAGGCATACGATCTATCAAAGGTCATGTTCATCGCGACTGCAAATAATCTTGCCACGATCCCTGGCCCGCTGAGAGACAGGATGGAAATCATCTCGATCGCAGGATATACGGAGCTTGAAAAGCTGAATATCGCTAAGGAACATCTTTTGCAGAAGCAGCTGGAAGAGCATGGACTAAAGAAAACCCAGCTGCAGGTGAAAGATGATGCCCTGATGAACATCATCCGCTATTACACACGCGAAGCGGGTGTCAGAAGCCTTGAGCGCCAGCTGGCGACCATTTGCAGAAAAACCGCAAGAATCATTGTTTCCGGTGAAAAGAAAAAAGTCATTCTCACTGAAAAGAATGTAGAAGAATTCCTGGGCAAGAAAAAATTCCATTATGGCCAGGCGGAACTGGAGGATCAGGTGGGTGTTGCAACGGGTCTTGCATATACAACCGTAGGCGGAGATACCCTTCAAATTGAAGTAAGTCTTGCGCCGGGCAAAGGAAAGCTTGTTTTGACAGGAAAGCTTGGAGATGTCATGAAGGAATCCGCGCAGGCGGCGTTCAGCTATGTACGCTCGAAAGCCCGGGAGCTATCGATCGATGAGAATTTCCATGAAAAGAATGACATTCATATTCACGTTCCTGAGGGAGCCGTACCGAAAGACGGACCTTCCGCAGGGATTACCATTGCGACCGCCCTTGTTTCAGCCCTGACCGGCAGACCGATCAGAAGGGAAGTCGGAATGACAGGAGAAATTACCCTCCGCGGACGGGTCTTGCCAATAGGCGGAGTAAAAGAAAAAACATTAAGTGCACATCGTGCAGGTCTGACTAAGATTATTCTTCCTAAGGATAATGAAAAAGATATTGACGATATACCGGAAAGTGTCCGCAACGAACTGGAATTTGTTCTCGTTTCCCATGTGGATGAGGTTTTAAAGCATGCACTAACAGGGAGTGGAGAATCTTGAAAATAACATCCTCGGAAATCGTCATCAGCGCGGTTAAACCCGAGCAGTATCCTGAAGGCGATTTGCCGGAGTTTGCACTGGCGGGAAGGTCCAATGTCGGGAAATCTTCGTTTATTAATAAAATGATTAACCGAAAAGCGCTCGCCAGGATTTCTTCAAAGCCTGGAAAAACGCAAACCTTGAATTTTTATATATTAAATGAAGCTCTTCATTTTGTAGATGTTCCAGGATACGGATATGCAAAGGTATCTAAATCCGAACGGGAAGCATGGGGGAAAATGATTGAGACCTACATTACCACAAGGGAACAGCTAAGAGCAGTCATCTTAATCGTCGACCTAAGGCATCCGCCGTCAAGCGATGACGTGATGATGTATAACTTTCTGAAGTATCACGAAATTCCCTGTGTGGTAATCGCGACCAAAGCCGACAAAATTCCTAAAGGGAAATGGCAGAAGCATCTCAAAATCACGAAGGAAACCCTGGATTTTGACCCGAACGATGACATTGTCCTCTTCTCATCGGAAACAGGCCTCGGCAAAGAAGAAGCCTGGAAGGTGCTTGAATCCAAAATGTAAGCAGCGGCAGCATAGATGTTTCTATGCTGCTTTTTTGAAGTATTACATATATGAATTTACCAGCGGGCTGGGGGGGACCGCTTGTTAAGGGTTCGCGCGGGATGCCCGGTGGATCATATCGGTGGGATTCCGGCCATAAAACGGCAGGTGGATTATAAAATTTAAAGTCAGTTTGGGGTATTCGGCGGGATTGCCGATCATAAAACGGGTGCCCGGATCATGACGTCAATTCCCGGATCATATAACGCCAGTTGGGTGTATTTCAGCGGGATTCCAATCATAAAATAGAAGTGGTTCAAGAAACGGCACATTGCACAACAAAAAGACCGGCCCCAGGGAGAAGCTCCCCTAAAGCCGGCTTTTGTTTCCCTGGTTCATCGTAAGCATATCACTGTATGTTTTGCTTGAGATTACATATATTTATGTATGTGGAATGGAATGAAATTTTTAGGGAATCATAGGTATGGTATTATTTTTTCTTTTTTTGGAAGATGAAAAAAAGCCCGATGGCAATCAGGATGAAGGGCCAGAATTTCCAGGCTGTGAATACTCCGTTCTCAAGCAGTCCAAGCCAGCTCATGATCTTATCATAAAATAGGAGCATGACAGACACGAGAATGAGCAGGAAGCCATGGAACATGCCTGAGCGGGTTTCTTTTGCCCTTAGGACAAATCCCAGTCCGATGATCAAGATAAAGATTCCGATATGGTCTGGCCAGATTTTCAGTTTATTGACCACATGAAAATGAATGCCAAACCCTGTGAGAATCACCCCTGGCAGGATCGCTTCGTAATCTCTGGCACCGTAGCCCTGTACCAGGAAGGCGATGCCAACGATCATAAGAAGGGTAGGCCAGGTGAAAAAGCCCTGGAAGACCTCTATCCCGGATTTTTCTAAGAAAAAGTACAGCCCGAAGCCAATCAAGATCACTCCAGGAAATAAACGCTGTGATTTCATGGTTTCCTCCTCTAATTAAAGCCAGCCTTTAGCATATGAACTATGGTACCATACGATTTCATCATCTGTTCATATTTATTTCGCAATATAGGGCGAAATACATGGTATAATGTCTAATGTTGCTTAGTGAGTGGGCTGTATGTAAAAGCCATCATGTTAAGTATAAATGTAAATTAGTTAGGGGTGCACAGGATATGCATATTTTAGCAGTCGGTTTAAACTTTAGAACTGCCCCTGTCGAGATAAGAGAAAGACTTTCATTTAATGAAGCGGACCTTGCTTCTGCCATGAAAGCACTTAGTACTAAGAAGAGCATCTTGGAAAATGTGATCGTGTCCACATGCAATCGGACCGAAATATATGCAGTTGTCGATCAGGTTCATACCGGTCGTTATTATATTAAAGAATTTTTATCAGAATGGTTTCAAATAGATAAGGAAGAGTTCACTCCTTTCTTGTTCATTTATGAGCAGGAGGGAGCGATCGAGCATCTATTCAAGGTTGCATGCGGACTTGATTCCATGGTTCTTGGCGAAACCCAGATTCTTGGGCAGGTACGCGGAAGTTTCTTACTCGCACAGGAAGAGAAAACCATTGGTTCCATTTTTAACAGAGTCTTTAAACAGACTCTTACACTCGCGAAGAAAGCTCATTCAGAAACCGAAATTAACACCAATGCCGTTTCTGTCAGCTATGCGGCTGTAGAGCTTGCGAAAAAAATCTTTGGCTCATTGAAGGACAAGCACGTGCTGATCCTCGGTGCAGGCAAAATGGGCGAGCTTGCCATCCAGAACCTTTATTCTAATGGTGCTTCCCAAATCACAGTCATTAACCGTACCTTTGAAAAGGCTGTGGCTCTTGCCGGCAAATTCAGCGGTAAAGCCAAACAGCTTCAGGAACTGCAAGATGCCTTAACAGAAGCAGATATCCTGATTAGTTCAACAGGCGCCAAAGACTTTGTCATTACAAAAGCGATGATGGATCAGGTGGTTAAAATGCGTAAAGGCCGTCCGATTTTCATGGTCGATATTGCCGTACCGCGTGATTTAGAGCCTTCGCTTGCTGAATTCGATAGTGTATTCTTATACGATATTGACGATCTTGAAGGAATTGTAGAGGCTAACCTGCAGGAAAGAAAGCAGGCTGCTGAAGCGATCATGCTGATGATTGAACAGGAAATCTCCGAATTCAATCAATGGCTGGGCATGCAGGGCGTGGTTCCTGTCATTTCTGCTTTGCGTGATAAGGCTCTTGCTATCCAGGCAGAAACCATGGACAGCATCCAGCGGAAACTTCCAGGACTGACCGAGAGAGAAGTCAAACTTCTTAATAAGCATACGAAAAGCATCATCAACCAGATGCTGAAGGATCCTATTTCTTATGCGAAGGAACTGGCTGGCAGCAGGAAATCCTCAGAGGCTCTCGACAGCTTCATTAAGATCTTTAATATTGGGGAAGAAATTGAAAAGCAGGCTCCAAAAGAAGAGAGCGCCCAACCCCTGAAAGAGCTTAAACCGGCAGCGGTTCAAGGGTAAGCGGGGGCCAGGATGCTTGAATTAACGATGACGAGGGTTCATGAAGCCACAGTCCTTTTATATGCATTAAGCGTATTGCTATACTTCATAGACTTTCTTAATAATAACCGGAAGGCAAATCGGATTGCCTTCTGGCTGCTTGCAATTGTTTGGTCTCTTCAAACAATTTTTTTATTTCTGTACGTAATCAAAACGGGAAGATTCCCGGTTCTCACGATTTTTGAAGGACTTTATTTCTACGCCTGGGTGCTGATCACCCTGTCTTTGGTGCTGAATAAACTTCTGCGTGTAGATTTTATTGTATTTTTTACGAATGTGCTCGGGTTCATCGTGATGGCTGTCCATACCTTTGCGCCTGTGCAGATTGAATCCCATGCACTCGCTCAAAAATTGGTGTCAGAATTATTGCTTATTCATATCACCATGGCGATACTCTCATATGGGGCCTTTACGCTGTCGTTTGTTTTTTCCCTGTTATATTTGATTCAATATGATCTCTTGAAGAGAAAAAAATGGGGAAAAAGATTGATCCGGCTGGGGGATTTATCCAAGCTTGAGAGTACATCCTATATATTGAATGTAATTGGCGTCCCGCTGCTGCTTTTATCTGTCATCCTTGGTCTTCAATGGGCCCATATCAAGCTGCCGCAAATCCCTTGGAGTGATACGAAAATCATCGGTTCCTTTATCGTGCTGATTGTTTACAGCATTTTCTTATATTGTAAGGTTAGAAGGCAGGTTTACGGGAAAACCCTTGCACTGTGGAATGCAGGATCCTTCCTGGTACTGCTTGTTAATTTTTTATTTTTCGGAAGTTTATCAGAATTTCATTTTTGGTATTCATAACAGGAGGCTATTATGCGAAAAATCATTGTCGGATCCAGAAGAAGTAAACTAGCTCTAACCCAGACGAATTGGGTGATCAGCCAGCTGAAGTCCCTGGGTCTTCCTTTTGAATTCGAAGTGAAGGAAATTGTTACGAAAGGCGATAAAATCCAGGACGTCACGCTTTCCAAGGTAGGGGGAAAAGGCCTGTTTGTAAAAGAAATTGAACAGGCAATGCTTGATAAAGAGATTGATATGGCTGTACATAGTATGAAGGATATGCCGGCAATGCTTCCGGATGGACTGACGATTGGCTGTGTCCCGCCGAGGGAAGACCACCGGGATGTTCTGATCTCAAAAGGCAGCAGGCCCTTGAGCGATCTGCCTGAAGGCGCCGTCATCGGCACGAGCAGTCTTCGCAGGAGCGCCCAGCTTCTAAAGGCAAGGCCGGATCTTAAGATTAAGTGGATAAGAGGAAACATCGATACCAGGCTGCAAAAGCTGCAGGATGAGGATTATGACGCCATTATCCTTGCGGCGGCAGGTCTTGCCAGGATGGGCTGGAAGTCGGAGGTCGTTACGGAATTCCTGGAGCCTGAGCTGTGCCTTCCTGCAGTCGGCCAAGGTGCTTTATCCATAGAGTGCCGTGAAGATGATTATGAATTGCTTGAAGGATTACGAAAGCTTACATGTGAAAAAACGGAGCGTGCAGTCATCGCTGAAAGAGCGTTTTTGAATAAAATGGAGGGCGGCTGCCAGGTTCCGATTGCAGGGTATGCCACGGTCGGAGAAGACAGCCGTGTAACACTGACCGCCCTGGTTGCCGATCCGGATGGATCCCTTGTCCTTAAAGAAAGTCTGACAGGCGATGATCCCGCTTCTATAGGGCTTGAAGCAGCAGCCCTTCTTTCTGAAAAGGGAGGAAAAGACCTGATTGACTCAGTAAAAAAGGAGCTGGACAAGTAGTGGTTCCAGCTTCCCCGCTTGCCGGCCGCACTGTATTGATTACAAGAGAACGGAACCAGGCAGAGTCATTCATCCAAAAAGTGAGGAAGCTGGGGGGAGTCCCGGTTTCGATCCCGATGATTTCCTTTCAGAAACGGGGATTTCACATCAAGCCCGGTGCGTATGACTGGCTGGTTTTTACCAGTGTGAATGCCGTCCGCTATTTCGGGCTGACAGAGGAGCTGTATGCAGCCCTCGGCATGCCGAAAATTGCGGCAATCGGCAGGAAAACGAAGGATTGCATCGAGAAGAAAGGTTTTTCCATCAGCTTTATGCCGGGGAAGTTTGTTGCAGAAGGGTTTCTGGATGAATTTCTGCCTCTTTTAACCTCGCCCTCTTCTGTCCTGATCCCAAAAGGAAATCTTGCCAGAAGCTTGATTGCAGAAAGGCTGGCAGGAGTTGGCCATACCTGCAGCGAGTTGATTGTCTATGAAAATGTCAGGCCGCCTGAGAGTGAGGAAGATCTGGTAAAAGTCCTGACAAAGTCAGGAGTGGATATCCTGACCTTTACAAGTTCTTCTACCGTCGTCCAAGCCGTGAACATCATCGAAAAGCATCATTTATGGCATACTATAAAAGAAAGCATCGTGGTATGTATCGGGCCTGCATCCAGGAAAACAGCTGAACAGCTGGGACTTACGGTCGATGTATGTCCTGGAACTTATACCGTTGAGCAGATGCTGGACGAGCTTATAGAATACATGAAGAGAAACGTTGATTAGGAGGAAATAATTATGAATGAACTACACTTCCACAGACACCGCCGTCTGCGTGCAAGTACAAATATGAGAGCCCTTGTAAGGGAGACATTTTTGCGCACAGAGGATTTCATTTATCCGATTTTTGTTGCGGAAGGTGAAGGAGTGCGGAAGGAGATCTCCTCCATGCCTGGCGTTTTCCAGCTTTCGATGGATCATCTGGCACAGGAGATGGAAGAGGTGGTAAGCCTCGGAATTAAATCGGTTATTCTGTTTGGTGTTCCTCACGAGGAGCATAAAGATGAATGCGGAACAGGCGCATTCTCTCATAATGGAATTGTCCAGGAGGCCACCCGCCTCGTGAAAAAGCTATATCCTGAAATTCTAGTAGTAGCAGATACCTGCCTGTGCGAGTATACAAGCCATGGACACTGCGGTGTGGTAGAAGACGGACGGGTATTGAATGATGAATCCCTTGAGCTTCTGGCCAAAACAGCTGTCAGCCAGGCTGAGGCAGGCGCAGATATCATCGCCCCATCCAATATGATGGATGGATTTGTTGCTGCGATCCGCGCTGCGCTGGATGAAGCAGGCTATCTGGATATCCCGATCATGTCTTATGCTGTAAAATATTCTTCTGCTTATTATGGTCCGTTCAGGGACGCAGCGAATTCTGCTCCGCAATTCGGGGACAGGAAATCGTATCAGATGGACCCTGCGAACCGCATGGAAGCGATCCGTGAAGCAGAGTCAGATGTTGCAGAGGGAGCAGATTTCCTCATTGTAAAACCATCCCTCAGCTATATGGATATCATGCGCGATGTGAAGAACCACTTCAATCTTCCGCTGGTTGCCTATAATGTCTCTGGTGAATACTCCATGATCAAAGCAGCAGCGCTGAATGGCTGGATCGATGAAAAAGCTATTGTGATGGAGACTCTGACCAGCATGAAAAGAGCAGGCGCCGATTTAATCATCACGTATTTCGCCAAGGATGCCGCACGCTGGATCAAAGAGGAAGTCTAATCTAAAGATCGGGGGATGTTACTATGCGTTCATATGAAAAATCAAAAGAAGCCTTCAAAAAGGCCGAAGGATTAATGCCTGGCGGTGTGAACAGCCCTGTCCGCGCTTTTAAATCTGTCAGCATGGATCCGATATTCATGGAAAAAGGAAAAGGCTCCAAGATTTATGATATAGACGGAAACGAATATATCGATTACGTCCTTTCCTGGGGTCCGCTGATTCTTGGCCATACAAATGACCGGGTAGTCGAAGCCATCAAAAAGACAGCTGAAACCGGTACAAGCTTCGGGGCGCCGACTCTTTTGGAAAATAAGCTTGCGGAACTCGTGATTGAGAGAGTCCCTTCGATGGAGATTGTGAGAATGGTTTCCTCCGGTACAGAAGCGACCATGAGCGCTCTGCGGCTTGCCAGGGGATATACAGGCAAAAATAAAATCCTTAAGTTTGAAGGCTCCTACCATGGGCATGGAGATTCGCTTCTGATCAAAGCGGGCTCCGGCGTAGCGACCCTTGGGCTTCCGGACAGCCCGGGCGTCCCTGAGGGAATTGCCAAGAATACGATCACGGTTCCCTATAATGACCTTGACAGCGTAAATGTGGCGTTTGAACAATATGGGGACGACCTTGCCGGTGTGATTGTAGAGCCTGTAGCGGGAAACATGGGCGTTGTGCCTCCTCTTCCAGGCTTTTTAGAAGGCCTGCGTGAGATCACAGAGCGTTACAAATCCCTGCTCATATTTGATGAGGTCATGACAGGCTTCCGTGTTGGCTATAACTGTGCTCAGGGCTATTATGGCATCACCCCAGACCTTACCTGCCTTGGTAAAGTCATCGGCGGCGGCCTGCCTGTCGGCGCCTATGGCGGTAAAGCGGAAATCATGAAACAGATTGCACCGAGCGGCCCTGTCTATCAGGCCGGCACTCTTTCAGGGAATCCGCTGGCCATGGCTGCAGGCTATGAAACCCTCAGCCAGCTGACACCCGAGGATTATGAGGAATTCAGCCGCAAAGGGGATATTCTTGAAAAAGGTATCAGCAAAGCGGCAGAAAAGTATGGAGTGCCTCTGACATTCAATCGTGCAGGCTCCATGATCGGCTTCTTCTTCACAAATGAAGATGTCATCAATTATGATAAAGCTAAAACGTCTGATCTTCAGTTTTTTGCGGATTATTACCGTGAGATGGCAGAACAGGGAATCTTCCTGCCTCCATCCCAGTTTGAAGGATTGTTCCTTTCCACTGCTCATACAGATGAGGATATCGCCAAAACCGTTTCAGCTGTGGAAAAAGCATTTACTAAACTGAAAAAATAAGTATAAAAAGCAGCTGCCACGAAGAGTCCTGCCTCGTTTTCTTTGCCTGACCAGGTAAGAGATCGAGGCATACCCTTGAAGGGACCCGTTCCTGAGGTGCTCATACGTATATAAAATAGAGGAACCCGCCTTAGTAATTGGCGGGTATCTTTATTTTATATATGGTTCATTTTAAACATAATTCCCTTTTTGAACTCATATGCTGTACGGATATGGGCGTATGCTTTGTATATTTTGAAGGGGGGAAGTATGGTGGCCAGTGAAAACCAGTCGTTATTGAGATTTTCAGTGGAGGAATCCATATGGTTCCAAAAAGGACAGGAGGTTAATGAGCTTTATTCGCTCTCGCTCGATCCTCATGTCACTGTCCAGGATATGGAACAATATGTGGTGATAAAAGGGGAACTGCATCTGGCAGGAGAGTATAAAAGAGAGCAGCCGGGTGCGGCGGACACTGAGAATGAAAGCTTCTCGTTTGTTTCCCCAAGGACGATTTCTTATTTTGAAGAGCGTGAGGATGGCTTATATGAATTTCAGCATAGATTTCCTGTGGATATAACGATTCCAGCCAATCGGATTTCTTCCCTGGAAGAAGTGAATGTAGCGATAGCTTCCTTTGATTATTCCATGCCGGAGAAGAATTGTCTTACTCTCTGTGCGGAGCTGATGATTTCGGGGATTTACGGTGATCAGCAGAGTATGCCGGGGTATGCGGAAGAGGGCATCGAAGAGGTTGAAGAGATGGAAGAAGAGATTCTGTATCGTTCTGCTTCTCCGGAGGCGGCCGAGGTGGAAACAGAAGAAGAGGAAAGTCCAGTCTATAGCTCTGACTTCTTGAGCACTCCCGAACGTTCAATTTTTGTCCCATTTGAAGCAGAAGCGAAACGGACTCCGGAGGCTGAAGAACCTGAGGAGCCAGCACAAACTTATCCTTCTCTTGATGCCATTCCGAGCTACGAGGAGCTTCCGCTTTTAGCAGCTGAAGACGAGCGGGAGGATGTACAGGATCAAGACACAAATCCTTTTCAGCCGGTATTTACTCAGGAAGAAAGCTCGATTATAGAGGCAGAAGAGCGGGAAGAAGTGAAACTGGAGACAGAGGAGAAGCAGGAAGAACCTGTTGTCAAAGCAGAGGAAATGCCTGTTATAGAAGAACCTGTTCAGGAGTATGTCCACTACGAAGAGGCGTCATTTTCAAGAAAAACCTTTTCTTCTTCGCGCCGCAGCAAAGAGGCAGAAGAGGAAGCAGGCGGCACTGAGAGTGGGAAAAATGAAGGAAGTGCAAGGGAGAAGCAGGGAGTTTCCCTGACCGATTTCTTTGCAAGAAAAGAAGAACAGGCTCATACAAAAGTAAAAGTTTGCCTTGTCCAGCAGGGAGATACCTTAAACTCACTGGCAAGCAGGTATGAAATTAATGCTAATGCCATACTGGCACTAAATGAATTGGATTCTGCCAATGAAATTACCCAGGGACAGGTCCTGTATATTCCAGTTAAGCAGGTATCCCAGAAGAGATAGTTGATATCCGGCAGGTGCAGTGTTTTTCTGCCCTGCTTTATTTTTAGGGCACGCCTTTTGACCGTGGCGGCCAGCTTCTGGTGAAGGGACAAAAAATGAGCATTAAAGGAATGCAGGTGAGGAAGGGTGTGATTTCCGTGGACGAAAGCGGAAATTCCAACAAAGATATAGAAGAGATTATGAGCCACTATCTTTTAAAAGTGAATTACTGTGAAAAATATGGAAACCTCTGGCGTGTTTATACGAATAACGGTGTTTTTGCATTAAAGGCGATCCCGCCGCAGCCCGGTATGGCTTTTATCCGGCATATGCACCGCATCTACCAGAGAGGCTATAACCGGATCGTTCCCATCTTTCCTGCCAATGACGGCAGATATGCTGTCCTGCACAAGAACCGGCTGTATTATCTCATGCCATGGCTGCCCAATGATGAAATCAGTGAAAGAAGCGAAAAGCATAAACAGATGTTCCGTGAGCTGGCCAGAATTCATTCTCTTTCTGTGAAGGAAATAGAAGTGAACAAGGAAGAAAGAAAAGATCATTACGAACAGACCCTGGACGAATGGAAAAAGAACAAGGAGTTTTCTGAAGAGTTCCTGCAGTCCTGTGAGCGAAAGACTTATATGTCACCTTTTGAGCTGATGTACTGTATGTATTACTTTGATGTCTCACAGGCACTGGATTTTTCCATTAAAAAATTCGAGGAGTGGTACGAAGCCACAAAGGAAAAAGACAAGGTCAGGACCGTCATCGTTCATGGTAAGCTTTCCAGCAGGCATTTTGTTTATGATGACAGGGGATATGGATATTTTCTCAATATGGAAAACTCAAGGGTTGCCCCTCCGCACACCGATCTTCTTCCCTTTCTGGTAAGATCCATGAAAACGTATCCTGTCGTGAACACAGATATCATGGAGTGGCTGTACACATACTTTAAATATTTTTCGTTCCGAGATGGAGAAATGGAGCTTTTTATGGCATATTTGGCTCATCCCGGATATTTTATTTCAGCCCTCAGGCATTTCCAGGAAAAAAAGGGCACCAAGACGGAGCTGTGGCTGCTTAAAAATCTTCAGTTTCACTATTGGCAGCTAAAGAATACCGAATATGTCGTGATGAAATTGGAGGAGCTTGAACAGCAGAAAAAGGCCGCTGCCCAGCAGCAAGCCCAAGCATAAGTCCCGCACATCCGTGAATGTGCGGGACTTAATTATTCAGGGACTTTCCATGTCCCTCTTCAAATCCATTCAAGTCTAAGAGCAATCGCCAATACAACCAGCAGGGCTAAAAAAAGGACATCAAACGTAGTCGGAATCAGAAAGGTGCGAATCCCTTGGAAGACACAAAAAGGAATGATCAATTGGCTGCAGCCAGCCCTCAGGCTCCTGAGCCATGGAGGAAGAGAATAGGGACTATATTTCTTTTTCACAGTGCATCCCTCCAAGCTGGATGATAAAAAGAGCTTATTATAATCCTATAAGGTTTTGCCTTTTTTTATGACTATGAGTTTGTTTTACAGTGTTTCTTAACAAAGTTTTCTTAGGTGTTTTTTCAAAACTTTATTGCTTTGTATATATTAGGGTAAGTTTTTCACCTAATAAAATATTTTTATATTTTTTTAGGTGAAAATAACTAAATGTATTGCCGAACTGCCTTTTGAACAATTAGAATAATAGGTAAATGGACTGTGTATTAGCTGATGTTAAATGAATAATCTGCTTCGTACACCGGAACAATTACCTGAAAAATGGAAGGTTGAAATGAAACCGAATTTATCTCCTGTTAAACAAAGAAATCTGTGGATGAATAACAGATTCTACACAAGTGTAAATATGAAGTTTTGGATCAGCCACGTCATTTCTATAGGGTGGCTGGGAATATCTATATATATATCATTGTCTTGGCTGACAGATTTGGCTGAAATAGTTACTTACCCGCTGGCTATTCTGATCATCAGTGGCATTGCTTATATACCAGGATATATGAATTCTTTCCTGGTACTTAGCCTTCTATTTGATAAACAGCCTTCCTTTAAAGAGGAATTTCCTTCTGACCCGGTAACCTTGCTTATCGCGGCCTACAATGAAGAAGCTTCTATATTTGATACTTTAAAATATGTAGCTGAGCAAGATTTTACTGGGAAAATAGAAGTAATTGTCATTGATAACAATTCCCAGGACAATACCACTGCTGAAGCGCTAAGAGTAGGACAGGAGTTGTCCTTACATATAACCGTGCTGCATGAAAGCAAACCAGGCAAGTTCCATGCCTTGAATCAGGGGCTTACAGAGGTGGAAACTCCATATGTAATAACGCTGGATGCTGATACACTTCTGCACCCATCCGCTGTCAGGTATCTAGTATCCAGAATTAAGAGCAGCCCTGATGAAGTATGCGCAGTGGCTGGCTCCATGCTTGCCAGAAACAGCCGTGAGACGATCTGGACCCGAGTCCAAGAGTGGGATTACTTTCTTGGAATTGCGTCCATTAAAAGGCTGCAGGGGTTGTATCAAGGGACTTTGGTAGCACAAGGCGCTTTTAGCCTATACAAGACAGAGGCTGTCCGTGGGGTTGCGGGATGGCCGGACGCAATCGGAGAGGACATCGTGTTGACCTGGAGGCTCCTAAGTAAAGGCTGGAAGGTCTTTTTTGAACCTCTAGCTGTTGCTTTTACGGATGTTCCGGCAACTCTTTCCCATTTTACAAAACAGAGGTCCCGGTGGGCCAGGGGAATGATTGAAGGGCTTCAGGAAATAAAGCCATGGAACCAGCCGCAGATATATATCAAATATCTAACGGGAATTAATCTCATTATGCCGTACTTGGACTTTGTATATACTACGTGCTGGCTGCCTGGCCTGGTTCTCTCTTGTTTTGGATACTATTGGATAGTCGGACCTATGACTCTGCTGGTATTGCCTTTGACGGCCATCAGTTATGGAATTCTTTATATCTATCAAAGAGACTATGTTTTTCGTAATCTTGATCTGAGAGTAAGGAAAAATAAACGAGGGTTCATTTTATTTTTAATAGCATATCAGATGATTATGTCTCCAGTGTCTTTATGGGGCTATTTGCAAGAGTTATTTAAGTCGAGACGAGTATGGGAATAAAAAATATAACAGACATTTCTCAACTTAATTCATTGGCCCATTTGAACAAATCGGAGTGCTGATCTGTTCAAATGTTGTTTAAAGTATTTATTCTAGTCACTACATCAATTAGACAATTTGGCAAGGTATTTTTTTTAAAATCTTTATGACTATTAGGGTGAAGGGTATAAAATTGATTCCAATAGGAAATTAATATTGACTATATATATCAATATTTTGTAACATATAATTTAAACATATAAAAGAAGAAGCGCAGACAGGGAAAAGTACAGAAATAACTGCTTTTAGAGAGAGGGGCTGACACGCTGAAAGGCTCCTTAAGCAAGTGTTTGCTGGAAGTCACCCTTGAGCTGTTTCCGTGAACGTATATAGTAGCGGAAACCGGTGCAGAGCCGTTATCTAACTTCAAGTGCCGGATTTGGCTTGTTCAGTCCGGAAAAAAGGTGGTACCGCGAAATCAGCTCCTTTCGTCCTTTTAAGGCGAGAGGAGTTTTTATTTTGTCCAAAAGTGTACAAGGAGGAATCGAAATGGAAGAAAATCAGATATCGATGCCAACCAAATATGATCCGCAGTCGATTGAAAAAGGAAGATATGAATGGTGGCTGAAAGGGAAATTCTTTGAGGCGGTGCCTAATGAAGAGAAGGAACCATATACCATCGTGATCCCGCCGCCGAATGTAACCGGAAAACTGCATCTGGGCCATGCGTGGGATACAACCCTTCAGGACATCCTGACTCGAATGAAAAGGATGCAGGGCTATGATGTTCTCTGGCTTCCAGGTATGGACCATGCCGGCATTGCGACACAGGCAAAAGTGGATCAGAAAATCCGCGAACAGGGTAAATCCCGCTATGAGCTGGGAAGAGAGAAATTCCTTGAAGAGTCCTGGAAATGGAAGGAAGAATATGCGGGGCATATCAGAGATCAATGGGCCAAGCTGGGCCTTGGGCTGGATTACTCCCGTGAGCGCTTCACACTGGACGAGGGTCTCTCAAAGGCAGTCCGGAAAGTATTTGTATCCCTGTATAAAAAAGGACTGATTTACAGAGGAGAATACATCATTAATTGGGATCCCGCAGCCAAGACGGCTCTATCCGATATTGAGGTTATCCACCAGGACGTCCAGGGTGCTTTCTATCATATGAAATACCCGCTAAGCGATGGATCAGGCACCATTGAAATTGCCACTACAAGACCGGAAACCATGCTTGGGGATACGGCAGTGGCAGTTCATCCGAAAGATGACCGATATAAGCATTTGATCGGAAAAACGGTCATTCTTCCGATTACTGGAAGAGAGATCCCGATTGTCGGCGATGATTATGTGGATATGGAATTTGGTTCAGGCGCGGTTAAAATTACCCCTGCTCATGATCCGAATGACTTTGAAATCGGAAACCGCCATAATCTTGAGCGCATCCTGGTTATGAACGAAGACGGCAGCATGAATGAAAAAGCCGGCAAATACCAGGGAATGGACCGCTTCGAATGCCGTAAGCAGATTGTAAAGGATCTGCAGGAACAGGGAGTATTGTTTAAAATCGAAGAGCATATGCACTCTGTAGGACATTCGGAACGAAGCGGAGCTGTTGTCGAGCCGTATCTTTCTACTCAATGGTTCGTTAAAATGCAGCCGCTGGCAGATAAAGCGATTGAGCTGCAGGGCAAAGAGGATGAAAAAGTTCATTTTGTTCCAGAACGCTTTGAAAATACGTATATGAGATGGATGGAAAATATCCGTGACTGGTGTATCTCACGCCAGCTGTGGTGGGGCCACCGGATTCCTGCCTGGTACCACAAAGAAACAGGTGAGATTCATGTGGATCACGAACCGCCGGCAGATATCGAGAATTGGAATCAGGATGAGGATGTGCTCGATACATGGTTCAGTTCAGCACTTTGGCCGTTCTCAACCATGGGCTGGCCGGATGAAGCAGCGCCAGACTATAAGCGTTATTATCCAACCAGCGCCCTGATTACAGGTTATGATATTATTTTCTTCTGGGTATCCAGGATGATCTTCCAGGGACTTGAGTTCACTGGAGAGCGGCCATTCAAGGATGTATTAATACATGGACTTGTCAGAGCTTCCGACGGCCGCAAGATGAGTAAGTCCCTCGGTAATGGTGTGGATCCTATGGACGTGATCGACCAGTATGGAGCAGACTCCCTGCGCTACTTCCTGACGACTGGAGGCTCTCCGGGACAGGATCTCCGCTTCTCTACTGAGAAGGTCGAGTCTGTATGGAACTTCGCCAACAAGATCTGGAATGCATCCCGTTTTGCCTTGATGAACATGGATGGCCTTAGATATGAGGAAATCGATCTTACAGGTGAAAAGTCTGTAGCGGATAAGTGGATCTTAACCCGCTTGAACGAGACCGTCGAGACCGTAACAAGACTTGCAGACCGCTATGAATTCGGTGAAGTCGGCCGTGCGCTGTACACGTTCATCTGGGATGACTTCTGTGATTGGTATATCGAAATGTCGAAGCTTCCTCTATATGGGGAGGATGAAGCAGCCAAGAAGACGACCCGTTCAATCCTGGCTTATGTATTGGATCAAACCATGCGTCTGCTGCACCCATTCATGCCGTTCATCACAGAAGAAATCTGGCAGAACCTTCCGCATTCAGGAGAGTCCATTACAACTGCTGAGTGGCCTTCTGTAAGGGAAGATCTGAGTGATCAGCAGGCAGCGGAGGAAATGAAGCTTCTTGTAGAAATCATCCGTGCAGTAAGAAATGTCCGTTCCGAAGTAAATACACCGCTAAGCAAGAAAATAAAGCTGGTATTAAAAGCCAAGGATGAAAACATTGCAGAAGTTCTTCGTAAAAATGCAGCTTATATCGAAAGATTCTGCAATCCGGAGGAATTAACCATCGGAACGGAAGCTCCTGCTTCCGAAAAAGCGATGACGGCTGTTGTTACAGGCGTTGAGCTCATTCTTCCGCTGGAAGGCTTAATCAATATTGATGAGGAAATCCAGAGATTGACCAAAGAACTGGAAAAACTCAATAAAGAAGTGGACCGTGTTCAAAAGAAATTAGGCAACCCTGGATTCACGGCCAAGGCTCCTGAAAAAGTTATTGAAGAAGAAAGAGCCAAAGAGAAGGATTATAGTGAAAAAAGAGATGCTGTGATCCGCCGCATTGATGAGCTGAAAAATCTATAATGCATGACTGCCGCCTTTCGCATATGCGAGGCGGCTTTCCTTTATTGGAGCACACGTTCCTCTATAAAAACGTTCTATGATAAACTATACATTACACAACTTGGATCAAAAGGAGACAGCCCATATTTCCAGGGCCTGCGGAATGGACTGCCTTCAGTTCGAGCTGAATCGGAGGCTTCTTGATCTGAAACATGGAGTGTCTGGATTTACCTCAGTCATAGACAGCCTCGTGAAATTATCAATCATGCAAGAGGTGATGCATTATGAGCCTGACAGGGTGGCTTGTGTTCAATGGAAGTTTGAGCAGTGAAAAATTTATGGAGCAGATTGAATGGCTTCATAGGGAAGGGCTGCAAATGGGAATGGATTTTACCAAGATCCCGAACCATGAGCTCATTCCGGCCATTGAGGATGGAAGGGCCGTGATCAAAGGCGGATATGAAGGAATCCTCCCTGATTTTGTGTTCTTTTGGGACAAGGACATCCGGCTTGCCTATCATTTAGAAAAGATGGGGATGAAGCTGTTTAACTCTGCCCGCTCCATTGAGGTGTGCGATGATAAATCGTTAACCTTCCAGGAGCTTGCGGATCACGGAATCAAGATGCCCAAAACGATCCTTGCACCAAAGGTATTTAAAGGCCTTAAAATTTCCGGCTGGGAATCCTATCATCAAATTGGCAGGGAGCTTGGATATCCGCTCATCATTAAAGAAGTATATGGCTCATTTGGCGCTCAAGTATACTTGATTGAAAATGAGGATCAGCTTCGATCGAAAGTCACAGAGCTTGAGGATACACCTTATATTTTTCAGGAGTATATCGCTTCAAGCTTTGGCAGGGATGTCCGGCTGAATGTGGTGGGACGGGAAGTCGTCGCTGCCATGTACAGAAAATCAGAAACCGACTTTAGGGCCAATGTGACGGCCGGCGGCAAAATGTATCCTTTTACGCCGACAAAGGAGCAGAAAGAATTAGCCGTCCGAAGCGCGGAACTCGCTGGGACAGATTTTGCAGGGGTCGATTTATTATTTGGCGAAGAAGATGAACCCATCCTCTGTGAAGTGAATTCGAATGCTCATTTTAAAAATATCTATGACTGTACAGGGGTCGATGTAGCAAATAAAATGCTGGAATATATTGCGAATTATTTAAAAGGAAGAATGTCATGAAAAAAAAGGGATGGCTGATTTACAACAAAGAAGACAGCAGCAGGAATTCTGTTTTTATCGAGCGGCTTCTAAAAGAAGCGGAGCTTCTCGGAACCGGGCTTGAGTTCATGGTGAAGGAGAGCTTTACCATCGGTGTAAAACAGCATGCCCTCCTTCTTCTTTATAATGGTAAACAAGTGGAACTGCCCCAATTTGCGATCATGAGGAATATCGATGAGCTGTTTACTGCACAGCTGGAGCTCATGGGATGCAGAGTCTATAATTCATCATACATATCGCGTATAGCCAATGATAAGGCAAGGACCCACCAGCTGCTGGCTTCAAAAGGGTTTCCCATGGCGGATACCTATTTTCTTGGCCCGGAATTTGATTTCTTCTGCCCTGGGGATTTTCCTGTTCCCTGCGTCGTAAAGGAGGTTCAGGGAAGAGGGGGAAAGGAAGTTTTCCGGGTTAATTCCCATGAAGAACTTCAAGACGTATTCACTCAATCCCGCGGCAAAAAGGTGATTCTTCAGAAATTGGAGAAGCCGGGAAAAGACGTACGGGTCTTTGTGGTCGGAAAGAAAATCGTGGCAGCTGTCCTGCGTGAATCTCATCACGACTTCAGATCCAATCACTCACTCGGGGGGAGTTCAGGAATGTATGATCTTTCTCCTTCCCAGGTGAAAATGGTGAATGGAATCATTGATCTGTTTGATTTCGGCATGGCAGGAATTGATTTTATTTTTAATGAAGATGGAAATTTTCTGTTTAACGAGATTGAGGACGTAGTAGGAAGCAGGACTCTAAGCTTGAATTCCGATATTAATATCGTAAGAATTCTTTTGGAGTATGTGCTTAAAGACTTATCGGGAGAGAGAGCAGATGAGTAAATGGGGGAGAAGTCACAGCAAGGTGCTTGGAAGTGGTTCTCACTTTTGCCTCTCTAGTGATATCGCTTTATATTAACTTCACAACCGAGAGGAGTAAAATTTCAAACTAAGAGCAGCCGTACCTGTCCTGCAGGTGCTTTTTCCTGTGAAGAGACAAAACTTTATGGCTGCAATGTTATGGAGGGAAGGTTTTTGCAGTTTAAACAATACAGTGAAGCAGAACGGTTTTTAGAAGAAAGAGAAGCCATGCTTGGCATGGATTTTGGTCTTTCCAGAATGGAAACAATCCTGAAGGAACTGGGAAATCCGGAAAAAGATCTGAGCTTCATCCATCTTGCCGGCTCGAATGGAAAGGGCTCTACATTAGCCTATTTAAAGGAAATTTTCATGGCGGAGGGGCTGACAGCGGCCTCCTTCACTTCACCGCACATAGAAAGACTGAACGAAAGAATTAAAATCAATGACCGCGATATTAAAGATCAGGAAATCCTGGATCTTATGAATGAACTGATGAAGGCACTGAAATCCTGCGGCGAACAGGATCACGCCACACATTTTGAAATCCTGACTCTCTTATCCATCATGCATTTTGCAAAGCAAAAGCCGGATATCGTTTTATTTGAAACAGGTCTTGGCGGGAGAACTGACGCCACGAATGTCATTCGGCCCCTCTTGTCGATCATCACTAATATTTCCCTGGAGCATACTGCGATCCTCGGGGATACATTGGGCAAAATTGCTTTTGAAAAAGCAGGAATCATTAAAGAAGGAGTACCGGTCATTATTGGGAAGCTGGCGGAGGAAGCACGGTCAGTCATGATAAAAAAGGCCCGGGAATGTCATGCGGACCTTGTAGAAGCAGGACGTGATTTTACGCCTGAAGCTATAAGGTCGAACCAAGAACATCAGGTTTTTGACTTTATGGCAGGAGAAAGCCGCTGGAAGCAGCTTGAACTAAGTATGCTCGGCCGGCATCAAGTGGAAAACGCCTCGCTTGCCTGTGCCGCCGTCTGGCTGCTTTCACAAAAAGGCAGCTTCCAGATCAGCAGTCAGGCGGTCCGGATAGGATTAAAGAATACGAGCTGGAAAGGGCGGATCGAGGTTCTCAGCCGGAATCCGCTGGTCATTTTAGATGGCGCCCACAATCCCGACGGAATGAGAGTGCTCATCAAGACCCTAGCAGAGAATTTTCCCGGCAGGAAGCCAAAGTTCCTTATGGCGGTTCTGAGGGATAAGGATTATAAGTCTATGCTGTCGATTGCAGAAGAAAAGGTGGAGGATTTCGTATTTACAGAAATCAGCATGAAAAGAAGTCTTTCTGCAGAAGAACTCTATTCCGCCAGCCGCCGTTCCAGCATTCAACATTTCAAAGATTGGAAGCAGGCTGTCGAGCGGTCCCTTGAGAATTTAAAACAGGATGAAGCCCTTGTCGTTACTGGCTCCCTTTATTTAATATCCGAATCCAGAGGCTATTTAAGGGAGCGGCTACTTTAACGGAATAAAACTTTTTTACTATCTTGATGGAAAAACTATGACAAAATTCATAAAATTTGCTAATATATTTGTAAAAATAAGTCTAAATACCTAATGGGGATTCAGGCGGCAGGAGGGACTATGCAGGTATCCATTAAAAAACGAATAAGTATCTGGCTGATGTGGTTTCTTTTAGTACCGGCTATTTTTATGATTGTATATGCAGCGTTCCCACCGCAGATGACAGGGAAAGAAATTGACATGATTGCCTTTCTGGTTTTAATGTGCATCGTTGCCTGTATTCCCATTGAAATCAATAAGGTCCCCCTCGTTATATTCGAGGGAGTTTCACTGGCCGTTTTTTTAATATTCGGCCTGACAACGGAACTGGCCTTAACGCAGGTGGCCGTCATGGTCATGCTGGTTAACCTTGGGGTAAGAGGGGACTCGGTATACCGGTATCCGCTGAACTCCTTGATGTTTTTCTTCATCTCGCTGGGCAGCGCAGAAGTCTTTTATGCAGTGGGAGGGAATCACCAGCCCGATTTTCTCCATATCCAGGAATTTATACCCATCACACTCTATCATTTAACGGCGTTCTGCCTGAATCAAATCTTACTTTCCAGCATCACCTTTTTCATTCACAAAGACCGTAAAGTATTCGGAAAGAGCGACTTTATGTGGGATGCCCTTGCATCGACAACCGTCGTCTATCCAATCGGCCTGGCTATGTATATGCTTTACGTGGAACTTGGGATCATCACGATCTTTTTAGTGGGCATCCCCTATATCTGTGTAGCAGCAATGTTCAAGCTGTATAATTCGACTAGAAAAATGAACCGGGCCTTACAGAAGACAAGCGATATTGGCCATCAAATCTCCGGGATCCTGAATATGGAGAAAGTGCTGGATATCTTTCTTGAAAAGATCACTGACCTTCTCCCGATTGATGCAGCCTATGTATATGAAAAGAAAAATGAGGAGCTTTCCCTGATCTGCAAACTTGAAAATGAACAGCATGATTTTGGGAACGTGACGCCTATTGCCCCATATAAAGGGATAGCGGAAAAGGTTTATGCTTCAGGCAGGCAGCTGATCATTCATTCTCCTGCTGAATTTCCATCAAGGAACGCCTCTTACATACCACAGTACATCCAAAGTGTGATGTCAGTCCCAATCATGAGAAACAGCCAGACAGAAGGGGTCATCATCCTGGCTGCCGTCCAGAAAAAGGCGTTTGAGAAATACCAATTGACACTCGTGGATATCCTTTGCTCCCACCTCATCGCTGCGGTAGAAAATGCCAGGCTTCATGAGGAAACGAAGAAGAACAGTGAAGTTTGTGCACTCACAAAGGTCTATAACTACAGATATTTCGAGGAGCTGCTTCACTCTCAATATGAGAAGGTCTTAAACGGCGGACTACAGGAATTATCCCTTATCCTGCTTGACCTGGATCATTTCAAAGCAGTCAATGATACATACGGCCATCAAGGAGGGAATGACATCCTCTATCAAATGGCCACAAGGCTGAAGGAAATCATAGGAGCCAAGGGTACGGTCGCCAGATACGGCGGGGAAGAATTTGTAGTGCTGCTTCCTGATTGCGGCAAAGAAGGGGCATATTCCCTTGCTGAAAAGATCCGCTCATACATCGAAACCCGGCCTTTCATTCTCCATTCCGATCTTGGGGAAAGAAGGACAAAGCTTGAAGTCTTTATAACAGCAAGTATCGGTGTCGCCTCCGCTGCTGATGCCGAGGATCCCCTCTCTCTTGTGAGACATGCCGACAGGGCCATGTACATGGGAGCGAAAAAAGCGGGCAGGAACCGGGTGGCCCAATACAGCAATTAAAATGACCAAATTCCCGTCGATGGCGGGGATTCTTTTTTATCCGAATCCAAAAAAGTTGTAATATCCAATTTATATCCTATATTTTATAATGGATATACATTGGTAATAAATTCATATCCTGAATAATTGGAGCGGATTAAATGGAAAAAAAATACTTTCATTTACTTTTTGTTTTAGCAAGTAGTTTTATAAAATGATCATATTTTTATATATATTTTTAACGGGCCTAATACTCGGCTCCTTCTATAACGTTGTAGGACTTCGAGTACCACTAAAAATGTCGATCATGCACCCGCGCTCAGCCTGCCCCTATTGCAAACATGTGCTTAGCCCCCTCGAACTGATACCCGTGCTATCTTATGTGTTCCAAGGAGGGAAATGCCGGAGCTGCAAAGCACCGATCTCCCCGCTTTATCCGGGAATGGAGCTTATGACTGGGCTTCTATTTGCTATAAGCCCGCTTATCCTAGGCTGGACAGAGGAACTGTTGGTATCTTGGTCGTTGATTTCCTTGTTTGTCATCATTTTTATAACAGACATCAAATATATGGTGATTCCGGATAAAATACTGCTGTTTTTTGCGTTGAATTTTTTACTAGAACGTATATTTATTCCTTTAAACCCATGGTGGGATTCTATTATTGGAGCTGCATCAGGGCTTGGGATAATGCTATTTATTTCTGTTGCTTCAAAAGGCGGTATGGGCGGGGGCGATGTAAAATTATTTGGGCTATTGGGGTTTGTGATGGGCATAAAGCTGGTCCTTCTATCCATGTTTCTTTCTACCTTATTCGGAACTGTGATCGGACTTCTACTAATGGCCGCCGGGAGGGTAAAGAAAGGGAAGCCGATTCCGTTCGGCCCCTTCATCTTTTTAGGCACATTGACTGCATATTTTTTTGGACAGAATATACTGGCCTGGTATTTCAGACTTCTGCTATAGAGGGAGTACGGGAAGGCTAGAACGGTACTTTACAGAAAGAGGTCAATGAACAAACTCCGAAAACGTCCTGAGGTTTCCGAAGAGTATATTGTGGCAAATGAATAGAATTTGACGAAAGCTAATGATAACAAGACGACAAAAGTCTTGTTATTTTTTTTTGACCCTATGATAGGATGGAAAACAGAAGCTTCGATGGCCTGTCCTGGAAGCTTTCTGAGCCATCTTTACATATTTACTAGTTTTGTATTTTTTTAATAGACTGTTTTCATAAACAGTCTAACCAAACGAATGGAGGTGGAGAAAAATGAAAAAAGGCAGCAAAAAAAACAGTAAGATCAAGATTAAAATCAATGGGGAAGAAAAGCTTTTGAAGGATGGGAATCTGCTGTCCCTGTCTGAAACAGCCGCATCCTCGGAGCCTGCTCCGGAGGAAAGCTTTGACTGGGTGATCCCCGAGATTGAAGCAGCTGAGGAAAAAGAGACAGAATCGCCTTATATTGTCAAAGCATCGAAAGAGAAGAAAGCAAAGTCTTTTACATTTAAGGCTAAGAAGCCTTCTGTCTGGGTTTCGATTGCGCTTGCTGTCGTGGTTGGGACTGGCCTGGGGTATATGGCGCTAAAAACCGTGACATCCAAGAATCTGTTGGACAAGGATCAAGGGGTACCGGCTGCCGCTCAAATCCAGACACCTGCTGAAGGCAAGAAGACGGCTTCGAGAACGGCCGCTTCCGCTCTGCCTTCGTTAAATGCCTATATCGTCCAGGGAGGAATCTTCTCCGGGGAAAAAGGGGCAAAGGCTGCAGCGGCGTCTGCGGAAGAAAAAGGGGTGCCGGCCAAGGTGATGGAACAGGGTGGGAATTATCTAGTGATACTGGGTGCCGCAGGAAGCCTGGATGATGCGAAGGCCCTGTCGCAGGAATTCAAGAAGCAGGAGGTGGATGCATTCTGGAAGGAAATCACCTTAAAAAGCAAAAGCGGAAAGGGTGCTTCAGGAGACGCCGCCCATCTAGCGGACTTGAACAAAGTGTACAGCCTCCTTGCTGAAAAAAGTTCGAGGAAATTATTGCAGCAAAGTTCCTCTACGAGCGGGAATGCGCTAAAAGAAGCTGTGGAGAAGATCGAAAAAGACCGCAGGGCAGCAGGGGATAAACTGCCTCAAATGGAAAAAACCATTCGCGATGCAGCAGCCATTTATCTTTCAGGCACTGAGGAGAAAAAGCTGGAGCAGACTCAGCAGAAGCTCTTGGACTTTTTAGCACTGTATGGGGAATAATAATGTAAATATATGACTTTCTATTTTCCGGGAAATAGACCCCCCTATTAAAGGCTGAAGAAGCCTTTTTTATTTTTGTAAAATTGCGTCAAAATACCGGCAGCCTAGAGTTCTCTCATATTTACCGGGAGAATGGCCATAGTAAGAGGCGGAGTATAAAATTTAATTTGTCGAAATGTTGTAGCCTTTGTGGTCTTTTGATACGATTGTAATGTATCTCCCAATATCCAAGTCTTGAAGGTAAGGTGAATCTAATTGAAACCTCTTATATTGGCGTCCTCATCTCCCCGCAGAAAAGAACTTCTGCAGCTATTGCAAATGCCTTTTACCATCATCAGCAGCGATGCGGATGAGACACTCCCCAGTCAAATATCTCCAGAAGAAGCTGTAAAGAAGCTGTCCCTATTAAAGGCAAAGGCTGTGTTTGGGCTGGAGCCTGAAGCCTGCGTGATCGGCGCGGACACCATAGTGGTCCTGGGTGATAAAATTCTTGGCAAGCCTAAGGACAGACAGGATGCCAGGCAGACGCTTGAAATGCTGTCCGGAAAGAAGCATGAAGTATTAACAGGGGTTTCCATTGTCGCAAAAGAAAAAACCGTTACATTTTACGAAAAAACCGAAGTAGTGTTTTGGGATCTCACGAAGGAAGAGATTGAGAACTACTTGGATACCGGGGATCCCTTTGACAAAGCAGGTTCATATGGCATACAGGGCTTTGGCTCTGTCCTAGTGAAAGAAATTAAAGGCGACTATTTTTCAGTTGTCGGGCTTCCAGTAGCCCGCCTGTCAAGGGAGCTTCGGGCTTTTTAACACCAGCGCTTTCGTGAATTCCCCCCTGCTTCGATAAGAACGAAAAAGGGGGAATTAAGTGTGCCGGAACAAATGTTGATTAAGGATTATCCAGCTGAAGAAAGGCCCAGGGAGCGCTTTATCCAGGAAGGCCCTGGTGCCCTGTCCATCCAGGAATTGATTGCGCTCCTGCTCAGGACAGGATCGAAGAATGAATCCGTCCTGCAGCTTTCCAACAGATTGATCAGTCATTTTGAGGGGCTCCGCCTCCTGCGCGATGCTTCTCTTGAGGAAATGATGTCCCTGAAGGGAATCGGTGAGGCGAAGGCCATCCAGGTGCTTGCGGCAGTTGAGCTCGGCAGAAGAATCAGCAATCTATCCTTCCATGACCGATATGTGATCCGTTCACCGGAGGATTGCGCGGATTACTGCATGAATGATATGAGATTTTTAACCCAGGAGCACTTTGTGTGCCTCTATCTGAATACAAAGAACCAGATCCTCCATAAGCAGACCATTTTCATCGGAAGCCTCAATGCTTCCATTGTGCATCCAAGAGAAGTGTTCAAAGAAGCCTTCAGGCGATCCGCGGCTTCTATTATTTGTGTGCACAATCATCCTTCAGGCGATCCGGCCCCAAGCAGGGAGGATATTGAAGTCACCAAGAGGCTGGCGGAATGTGGAAAGATCATCGGAATCGAATTATTGGATCATATCATTATCGGAGAAAAGAAATATGTGAGTTTGAAGGAAAAAGGATATGTATGATGCTATGAAATTTCTTGTCGATAAGATATAATATAATTTATGATTTTTAGAGGAAGATCATGGTCCTATTCTTGAATAAAGAACAGCTTATATTCGACAACTACTAAAATTCGACCACTGAAACTTAGGTTCATTCTTACTATAAAAATGTAAAGAGTTTGGAAAGGGAGATACAGCTATGTTAGGTATAGGAACAAGAGATTTAGGAATAGATTTGGGAACAGCCAATACGTTGGTTTATTTGAAAGGAAGAGGCATCGTTCTCCGCGAGCCATCCGTTGTCGCCCTGCAGACCGATTCCAAGCAGATCGTAGCGGTTGGAAATGATGCGAAAAACATGATCGGACGTACTCCGGGCAACGTGGTCGCCCTCCGCCCGATGAAGGACGGAGTCATCGCGGACTACGAAACAACGGCCATCATGATGAAATACTATATTAAGCAGGCGACGAAGAACAAAGGATTATTTGCCCGCAAGCCATATGTAATGGTATGTGTGCCATCCGGCATCACTGCCGTCGAGGAAAGAGCGGTTATCGATGCTACAAGGCAGGCCGGTGCCCGCGATGCTTACACGATAGAGGAGCCGTTTGCTGCTGCAATTGGAGCCAATCTTCCCGTTTGGGAGCCTACCGGAAGCATGGTAGTCGATATTGGCGGCGGAACGACCGAGGTTGCCATCATTTCACTAGGCGGTATTGTGACGAGCCAGTCGATCCGTATTGCCGGGGATGAAATGGATGATGCGATCATCAATTACATCCGCAAAAATTATAATTTAATGATCGGTGATAGAACGGCTGAAAGCATTAAAATGGAAGTAGGCTCTGCAGGAGAACCGGAAGGAATCGACAATATGGAAATCCGCGGCCGTGATTTATTGACCGGGCTGCCGAAAACGATCGAGATTACAGCAGGTGAAATTTCCAAGGCCCTGCGTGATACCGTTTATGCCATCGTGGATTCAGTCAAGAATACCCTGGAAAAGACTCCGCCGGAGCTTGCTGCGGATATCATGGACAGAGGAATTGTCCTGACAGGCGGCGGCGCTCTTCTGAGAAATCTGGATAAAGTCATCAGCGATGAAACCAAAATGCCTGTATTGATTGCAGAGAATCCGCTGGACTGCGTGGCCATCGGAACCGGCAAAGCGCTGGACCACATTCATTTATTCAAAGGAAGATCAAGTTACTCACGATAAGTCATAGAATCTGGATCCGCCTTAAGGCTGGATCCAGTATTCAATAAAAACAGCATCTGGGATTGCCTCACTGCTGGCTCCCGATCTGATGAGACAGAATGTATAGAGGTGAAGTCATGCCGCAATTTTTTCTAAACAAAAGGCTGATTGTGCTGCTGGTGAGTATTATCATCCTGGTGGCATTGATTGGTTTTTCTGTTAGGGACAGGGAGAAGCTCAGCTGGCCTGAGCAATTCCTCAAGGATACGACAGGGTTTATTCAAAATATCTTTGATAAGCCTGTACAGTTAACTGCTGGTTTTTTTGAGAACGTAAAAGATCTTGAAAATACATACCAGGAAAATAAACGATTAAAGACCCGCCTTGATGAATATGTCGATTTAAAAACAAAGGTCCAGGACCTTGAAAAAGAAAATACCGAATTAAGAGATGTATTGGGCAAGAAAGAAAGTTTACGAGATTTTTCACCGATCCAGGCAACCGTCATTGCCCGGAATCCGGATATGTGGCATGAAAAAGTCATTATTAACCGGGGGAAAATCCATGGTGTGAAAAAAAATATGGCGGTCATTACTGCGAAGGGGCTTGTCGGCAAAATCAAGACAGTCACCCAGTTTACATCCACCGTCCAGCTTTTAAGCTCTATGGATCCGAAGAACAGGATTTCTGTGGGCATTTATTCTGAAAAGACTCCTATTTATGGATTTATCGAGGGCTTTGATCAGAAGGAAAGACTGCTTATGATGAAAAAGATCCCTTATGACGTAAAAATCAAAAAGGGCTCTGAAGTGGTGACTTCCGGCCTAGGAGGAGTCTTTCCGAAAGGCCTTCCGGTTGGAAAAGTGGAAAAGGTGGAATCCGATCAATACGGGCTGACTCAGGTAGCGTATATCAAACCCGAGGCTGTCATGTATGACCTGAATCATCTGATGGTCGTTAAACGGACCATTACTACAGTAGATCCAACAGAATCAGGAGGCGGTGATCTGTGAGCAGAGTATGGCTTCCGCTCACTGCCCTTTTCCTCTTTTTAGCAGAGAGTTCTTATGCCGACTTATTTTCTGGGGAGCATTTCCACAGCTCCCGGATTTTTGTGCCGCATTTTCTTTTTATTTTTATCGTTTTTCTGACTATATTCGGTTCTACTAAATCGGGTATTATATACGGTCTGGTGTTCGGATTTTTATTTGATGTCGTCTATACGGAAATTCTGGGTATTTATGCTTTCTTATTTGCCTTTTTGGCACTGGTGGTATCAAGAGTCATGAAGATGGTGCATTCCAATATGCTCAGTGCTGCACTCGTATCCATCCTGGCTGTAGCGGTGCTGGAAATTCTGGTATATGAGGCCAACAGCCTGATTCATTTTACAGATATCAGCTTTAATGAATTTGCAAGCCTGAGGCTTCTGCCAACCCTTCTGCTGAATGCCGCAGCGGTGATCATCCTGGCGTTTCCGATTAAATTTGTGATTGACCGTTCAAAAGTTGTGGATTGAATGTTGGTGATGGCTCCTGGAAAAGGATTATGGCAAAGAATGTCGAATATGTAATCATTGAGGTGACCCCATGAGTAATAAATTACTGCCAAATGCAAATGTAATCATTAAAGGAACAAAAGAAGGGCTGACACTCCATCTCGATGATTCATGTTCATTTGATATGCTCTTAGAGGAGCTGGAAGCAAAGCTTTCTGCCAATATGAAGGCACCAGAAAACAAGCCATCGATTTCGGTAAGGGTGCATACCGGGTACCGATATCTAACCGAGCAGCAGGAAAGCAGGCTGCGGGATATCATTGCGGCAAAGAAAACGTTTAAAATTGAAGGAATTCAGTCTAATGTCATTACCATTGACGAAGCTAAAAGCCAGAGGGAAGCGTCAGAGATAACCTCCATGGCCGCCGTCATCCGCTCCGGGCAGGTGATCGAAGTGCCGGGAGATCTGCTGCTGATCGGAGATGTAAACCCGGGCGGACAGGTATCTGCGGGCGGCAATATTTTCATTCTTGGTGCTTTGAAAGGCATTGCCCATGCAGGTAAATATGGAAAATTGGACTCAGTCATTGCAGCATCGGTCATGAAGCCGTCCCAAATTAGAATAGGAGACTATCTGAACGGAGCCCCTGAACCTAACAGCGAAGAACAGAGCGGCATGGAATGTGCCTATGTCGACAATGGGCAGATTATCATTGATAGACTGCAAATCTTAAAGAGAATTAGACCAAATTTAAATAGATTTGAAGGGGGTTTCTAATCATGGGAGAGGCTATTGTTATTACGTCAGGTAAAGGCGGCGTAGGGAAAACGACCACATCAGCCAACCTTGGAACATCTTTAGCGATTCTCGGCAAAAAGGTGTGTCTGGTGGATACAGATATCGGTCTGCGGAACCTGGATGTCGTCATGGGCCTGGAAAACCGGATCATCTACGATTTAGTGGATGTCGTGGAAGGACGCTGCAAAACCCATCAGGCCCTCGTTAAGGACAAGCGGTTCGATGATCTGCTATACCTGCTTCCGGCAGCGCAGACAAGCGATAAAAACGCTGTGACTCCTGAGCAGATGCACAAGCTGATCGGCGACTTAAAGCAGGATTATGATTACATAATTATCGACTGCCCGGCCGGGATTGAACAGGGATATAAAAATGCCGTAGCTGGAGCGGATAAAGCGATCGTCGTGACAACTCCGGAGGTATCTGCAGTCCGAGATGCAGACCGGATTATCGGCCTTCTGGAAAAAGAAGAAGGAATGGAAGCCCCCAAGCTGGTCATCAACCGGATCAGAAGTCATATGGTGAAAAATGGGGAAATGCTGGATATTGATGATATTACTACACATCTTTCCATTGATTTAATCGGCATAGTGGTGGACGACGACCAGGTCATCAAAGCTTCAAATCAGGGAGAGCCGATTGCCCTTGACCCGAATAACCGCGCCTCTGTCGCATACCGGAATATTGCTAGAAGAATTCTTGGAGAGTCGATTCCGCTGAAGCCCCTGGATGAAGAGCCGAAAGGCCTTGTGGCAAAATTGAAGAAATTTTTTGGAGTCCGCTAATAAACAGAAGCAGGCTGTACATGGATCACAGAGATCTGTTACAGCCTGCTTTTTCTTTTTGCTGTGTCCTTTGGAATATTAGGGACAAGTTTCTCATACATTCATACAGGAATTGTTCAGTTAGGGAGGGGAATGTACGTGAAAAACAGGCAAAAAGAATTGAGAGACCGAATTGCCCGCAGAAGAAAGCTGCAGCCGCCGGCGAAAAGACAGGATTGGAGCGTTTCCTACAATGCGGAGGATTCAGATTTCGACCGCCCGGCCGCTTATGAAGTACCTCCTGAGTCCTACCACCCGCTTTTTCGTAAAGAAGTGTATTATTTCAAGATTCTTGCCTCGCTGTGCCTCTTTCTCGCTGTGGCCATCATGTTTAAAAAGCCTGTTCCTGCCTTGTCTGAGACGAGGGTCGCTATCAGCCATTATATGAAGCAGGAATTCGAATTTGCCGCAGCAAAGGACTGGTATCAGACAACATTCGGAAAGCCGCTGGTTTTCTTTCCTTCAGATAAGAAGCCTGTAACCGCATCAAAGGAGAATGAGCAGTATGCTCTGCCGGCATCGGGGAAAATAGCCCAGACCTTTGAAACAGACGGACAGGGGATCATGATTGAAACGGACAAGGATTCACCCGTGGAAGCAGCGAAGGGGGGCACCATTATTTTTATCGGAGAAAAAGAAAAGCTGGGAAAAACCGTGGTGGTACAGCATAGCGATAAAAGTGAATCATGGTACGGGCATTTAAGCACTGTGGATGTTTCCTTATATGAGAACGTCCCAAAAGGGAAGATTCTTGGAAAGGTCACGAACAAGCAGGAAGGCGCAAAAGGGACCTTTTACCTGGCCATTAAAAAAGGAAGCACGTTTGTCGATCCGAGACAGGTGATCCCATTTGACTGAATATTGGCAGCTCCTGCTGAAAATCAAGGTCCATCCCACTTTTTGGCTTGTGCTGGGGATCGGGGTTCTTACGGCTCAATTTACCTATCTCTGCATGCTTTTTTTCGTTATATTGATACATGAACTGGGCCATGCCGCAGCTGCCCAGTATTTTTCCTGGAGAATTAAAAGCATTAAGCTTTTGCCCTTTGGAGGAGAACTAGAAACAGAGGAGCATGGAAACCGGCCGGCACGAGAAGAGCTTGTGGTTGCCCTGGCCGGTCCGCTTCAGCATATATGGATGGCCCTTCTTGCCTTTGGTTTATATGGGGGTCATATGCTGGAAGGCGGTGTTTTCTATTCGTTTCTCTTTATGAACACCATGATTCTTCTGTTCAATCTGCTGCCCATATGGCCTCTGGATGGAGGAAAGCTGCTGTTTACTTTCCTTTCCCTTAAATCGCCTTTTCTGATAGCCCATAAGAACACAATCGCTGCGTCTGCCATTACTATAGGAATTGGAATCCTATTAAGCCTAATCACTGTCCCTAATAACTTGAACATTTGGATTATGGTCCTCTTTTTACTGTTTTCTTTATTTGTTGAGTGGAAGCAGCGGCATTATATTTTTATCCGGTTCCTGTTGGAACGGCACTATGGAAGGAATCCTGGCTTTCCGGCCCTTAAGCCCATCAATGCGGATGAAAATGACAGTCTTGCTTCGGTTCTCGGCAGGTTTCAGCGCGGCTGCAAACATCCCGTTATTGTCACAAAGGATGGCAGAGAGCGGGGAGTCCTTGATGAAAACGAACTCCTTCATGCCTATTTTACAGACAAGCTGACAACCGCCAGGCTCGGCGACCTGTTATACTCCTATTAAATATGATATCCTTTCTGATAGTCAGCACAGATAGAAGGGATATTTTTTATGAAAAAAATCATTGTCAATGCTAAATCAAGAGAAAAGAGATATGCCATTATAAAGGACAATAGAGTGGTGCGCTTTGAGATCCATCAGCCTGGGGAGGAAAGCCAGGCTGGAAATATATATCTTGGGACTGTTCTTAAAGTAATTCCGGGAATGGATGCGGTCTTCGTCGATATTGGAAGTGAAAAGCAGGGATTTCTGCACCGTGACCAGCTGCCTTCTTATAGTCTCTCTCCACTTCCGGCGGAACAGAAAAAGAGCCTGCCGCTTGGCAAGTTCATAAGAGAGGGAGAAAAGCTGCCTGTACAGGTTGTAAGAGAAGGAACGGAATCGAAAGGACCCAAGCTGTCTGGCATCATTGAGATCGCTTCAGAGAATTTGGTGCTGATGCATGGTACGGATTATATCGGCGTTTCCAGGAATATGGCAAACGGGAAGCTGCAGAATCAATGGCGGAAGCGGGCATTTTCTGTGAAAGAGCCCGGCGAGGGCATGATTATCCGGACAGGCCTCGAGCATGCGACTGAAGACCAATTCCTGAAGGAACTGAACGAGCTGAGAAAGAAATGGCAGGAAATCCAGAAGCGTGCTTTACAGATGAAAAAGCCGGGACCTATTTATCAGAAGGATTCTTTTCTGGAAAAGCTGCTGAAGGAGCCTGTGAACGCCGGAGATGAAATCATCATTGATGATCTGCAGCTTTTCCAGGCGGTGAAAAATGCCTCAGGAGATGCCTGTTCCATCCTGTATGACAGCGGCAATGAGAATGTATTTTCTAAATATGGCGCCGAAATGCAAGTAGATGCAGCGTTAAACC
Organism: Peribacillus kribbensis DSM 17871; assembly: GCF_000430765.1. Lineage (GTDB taxonomy): Bacteria > Bacillota > Bacilli > Bacillales > DSM-1321 > Paraperibacillus > Paraperibacillus kribbensis. Next base: position 254,383 of record NZ_KE387237.1, read on the forward strand.
CAGCGGCGGATGCAGCAAATGGAGTTTCTCTAGTCATTGAGCAGACGGAAGCCTGCACCGTAGTCGACGTGAATTCCGGGAGTTTTACTGGGAAAATGGAAAAAGAGGCAACGGTGCTGGCTGCAAATCTTGCAGCAGCGAAGGAAATCGCCGTCCAGCTGAGTCTGCGAGGAATCGGCGGTATGATTTTGATCGATTTTATCAATATGAAGGAAGAAAGCAGCAGAAGGAAAGTGGAAGAGGAGCTTGCAGCTGCTCTTTCAAAGGATGAAGCCCGCACGAAAATCATTGGATTTACACCGCTTGGGATCCTTCAGCTGACAAGAAAAAAGACATCCAGGGCGCTGAGGGAAAAGCTTACAGTTCCCTGCCCCGTCTGCAGCGGATCCGGAAGGGTGGAAAGCGCCGAAACCTCAGCTTTCAGACTGGAAAGAGAGCTCCTTGCGCTGCGGTCTCAGGATGAGGAAGCGGTCTGGATTGAAGCAGAACCATCCGTGATACAGGTTTTTGCAGGAAGCGGCAGGGAGCATCTTCCTTATATTGAAGAACTTGCAGCAAAAAGAATTTATATCACCCCTTTACAAGCAGGCATTCCAGGTTATATAATCAGACAGCTTGGAAGCATAGATGATATCAAATCCAGGATCGGCGGAGGAGCGAAGTCTGTGTAATAAATATACAGATAGTATTGACACGCTGTTTAATTCTATGGTACCATTGTCTATGTTATGTTTGTAGCACCCGTGCTACAACCGCACAGATCAGGTTAAAGTTTTTGCCCCTGGCAGAACGCCTGTGATGGCGAGTCTGAGTTAATTAGAGGAGGTGCAAGTATGTACGCAATTATTGAAACTGGTGGAAAACAAATCAAAGTTGAAGCTGGACAGACCGTTTACATTGAAAAATTAAACGTTGAAGCTGGTGAAGTTGTAACTTTTGATAAAGTTTTATTCGTAGGTGGAGAAAACGTAAAAGTAGGAAGCCCTGTTGTTGAAGGAGCTACTGTGACTGGTAAAGTTGAAAAACACGGCCGTCAAAAGAAAATCATCGTTTTCAAATACAAAGCGAAGAAAAACAACCGCAAAAAGCAAGGTCATCGTCAGCCATACACTAAAGTAGTAATCGACGCGATCAACGCGTAAGGCTAACGAATGATAAATGTTGAAATAAACCATGCCCCTGATGGGAAGATCCAATCTTTTACCATGAGTGGACATGCTGAGTTCGCAGATGCTGGTCAGGATATTGTCTGTGCCGGTGCTTCCGCGGTCTCCTTCGGGGCTGTAAATGCCATTGAGGAATTGACCGGAGTGGAGCCTGGCATTGAAATGGGCGGCGAAGGAGGTTATCTGAAGTGCATTCTTCCAGATGGCCTCGATGCCGGTACATCTGACAAGATCCAGCTGATACTGAGCACCATGCTTGTATCTTTAAAGACCATTGAACGAGATTATAAAGAATACATGAAGATTATCATTCATAAATAGGAGGTGGAACATATGTTAAGATTAGATCTTCAGTTCTTCGCTTCCAAAAAGGGAGTAGGTTCTACAAAGAACGGACGTGACTCTATCTCTAAGCGCCTTGGTGCTAAGAGTGCAGACGGCCAATTCGTATCTGGTGGTTCAATTCTTTACCGTCAACGCGGTACAAAAATTTACCCAGGTGCTAACGTAGGACGCGGTGGAGACGATACTCTATTTGCAAAAGTTGACGGTGTTGTTCGTTTCGAACGTTTAGGCCGTGACCGTAAACAAGTTAGCGTATATCCAGCTGCTCAAGAAGCTTAATTTTTGCATCTAAGAAAACTCTGACCCCTGGTTAGAGTTTTCTTTTTTTACTTTTACAGAAGCGATTGATTAAAAAAGTCGAGCTTTTTGCCGGCTGCTTTCTTATACGTACCCCATACATAAAGGAATGCAGCTGCCTTTACATTTCAATATTTCAGGAGCCTTTAAATGAGAAAAGAATGGAAAATAACGGAGCTTATGAGACACTCCAGGCATGACTGGCTCAACAGGATTCAGCTGATAAAGGGAAACCTGGAACTAAATAAAGTGGACCGGGCCAAAGCAATCATTGAGGAAATCATTATTGAATCAAAGGCAGAAGCAATGCTCTCATCCCTTAATATGCCCTTATATGCCGAATTATTGATGACTGCGAACTGGCAGGAATATCCCTTTAAGGTTGAATATGAAATTCTTGATGTGGAAAATGGCTGCCCCTCCATTGACAGAGAGCTCTCGTTCTGGACCCGGCAGCTGTTTGAGGAAATAACGCTCAGCCTGGATCCCTTTGCGGAGAGCCTTTTAATGATATCCATTTATAAAGAACATCAAAATATGCGGTTTTCCTATGAACTGCAGGGTAATATAACATCAGAAGAGAATCTAAGGGCGCTGCTTCTGGACTGTAAGACAGAGTGCCTTGATATAACGATAAAGAAGTTTGAGGAAAGTGAACTTTCCTTCGAAATAAGCAAGAAGCCTGTGACTGGCAAATAAGTGCAGCCTGGTGTATACATAAAGGCATTTTCCGTGAACGAAAGGAAGAGGCCTACATAAAAAAGGAAGTGATGGAATGTTTGTCGATCAGGTCAAGGTCTATGTAAAAGGCGGAGATGGCGGAAACGGCATGGTTGCGTACCGCAGAGAAAAGTATATTCCTAAAGGCGGTCCAGCCGGCGGAGACGGCGGTCATGGAGCGAATGTAGTATTTGAGGTAGAAGAAGGTCTGCGGACTCTTATGGATTTCCGCTATCAGCGGCATTTTAAGGCAAAACGCGGAGAGCATGGCATGTCCAAGAACCAGCATGGCAGAAATGCAGCAGACATGATTGTTAAAGTTCCCCCTGGAACAGTGATCATGGATGAAGATACAAAAGAAGTCATCGCCGACCTTACAGAGCATGGCCAGCGTGCGGTGATTGCAAAAGGCGGCCGCGGAGGACGGGGAAACAGCCGTTTTGCCACGCCGGCAAACCCTGCCCCTGAAATCTCAGAAAATGGGGAGCCGGGACAGGAACGCTATATCGTTATGGAGCTGAAGCTGCTGGCAGATGTCGGCCTCGTCGGCTTCCCAAGTGTCGGAAAGTCCACCTTGCTTTCAGTGGTATCTTCAGCGAAACCGAAAATCGCGGAATATCATTTTACAACGATTGCTCCTAACCTGGGTGTGGTTGAAACAGAGGATAATCGAAGCTTTGTCATGGCTGACCTTCCAGGATTGATTGAAGGCGCATCAGAAGGTGTGGGCCTCGGACATCAATTCCTCCGCCATATCGAGCGGACCCGCGTCATCGTGCACGTCATCGACATGTCGGGTCTCGAGGGACGGGATCCGTATGAAGATTATCTAACCATCAACTCAGAATTAAAAGAATACAATCTGCGCCTTACAGAGCGTCCTCAGATCATCGCAGCCAATAAAATGGATATGCCGGATTCCGAGGAAAATCTGAGAGTGTTCAAGGAAAAGGTCGGAGAAGATCTTAAGATATTCCCTATCTCGTCCTTTACACGCGAAGGAATCCGCGACCTGCTGTTCGAAGTGGCCGATACCCTGGAAACCACTCCGGAATTCCCTCTTGAGCATGTGGAAGAGCAGGAGGCAGGAGAAGTCAACCGGGTTATGTATAAGCATGAAACACCAGATAAAGACTTTATCATTTCCCGTGATCCAGATGGCACCTTTGTAATTTCCGGATTCAATGTGGAGCGCTTATTCAAGATGACCAACTTCAACCGTGAAGAGTCCATCAAGAGATTTGCCAGACAGCTCCGCTCTATGGGAGTCGATGAAGCGCTTCGTGAAAAAGGAGCCGAGAATGGCGATGTCATCAGGCTTCTGGATTATGAATTTGAATTTATCGACTAATCGGGCTTTGACCCGCATCTAAACCCGTAAACAGCCTTAGTAATGGGGGCATTTATGAATAAGATAGATAAAAAATTTTACTTGGTCCGTGAAGATGTACTTCCCGAGGCTATGCAGAAAACAATCGAAGCGAAAGAACTGCTGGACCGCGGAAAGGCCGAATCCGTCCTGGAAGCGGTACAGCAGGTGGATATCAGCCGGAGCGCCTTCTATAAATACAGGGATACTGTTTTTCCTTTCCATACCATTGTAAAGGAGAGAATTATCTCTTTATTCTTCTACCTGGAAGACCGGTCCGGCACACTATCGAACCTGCTGGCCATTGTAGCGGGAGCAGGATGCAATGTCCTGACAATCCACCAAACCATTCCCCTGCAGGGCAGGGCCAACGTCACCCTCTCCCTCAATACAGACGGAATGAACCAAAGCATTGACGAACTCCTCTCAAGCCTGAGAAAACTCGAATTCGTCGAAAAAATAGAAGTCCTGGGAACAGGAGCCTGACATGCAGCTGAAAAGCTGCATGTTTTATTATAAAGCGGAGAACGGTGCTTTTCACTCAGGACTGAAATAGAGCAGAATGAAGAACTAAACCATTTGAATAAAATTAATAGTTGAAAAGCAGCCATCCGACAAGCATAAGACGGGCTGGCTGTGGGAAGCGGGTTTCTTCCCATGGCCAGACTGGCTTATGACTCGAGGATGGCAGTTCGGAGCTGGAATAATATAAAGCGGAGAACGGTGCTTTTCACTCTGGAATGATATAGAGCAGACTGAAGAACTAAACCATTTGAAAAAAATTAATAGTTGAAAAGCAGCCATCCGACAAGCATAAGACGGGCTGGCTGTGGGAAGCGGGTTTCTTCCCATGCCAGACTGGCTTATGACTCGAGGATGGCAGTTCGGAGCTGGAATAATATAAAGCGGAGAACGGTGCTTTTCACTCAGGACTGAAATAGAGCAGAATGAAGAACGAAAAGTTAACTTCGGCTGAAATAAGATCAAAAATTATTGAAATTATCAAAAAAATGGACTAATATAAACAGTAATTTTTATTGTTAGGAGAGAAGAAAACTTGGGATATAAAATAGCTTTTCTGGGACCTAAAGCAACTTTTACAGATTTGGCGGCAGCAAAGCTGTTTCCTGAGGAGGAGCGGATTCCGCTCATGACAATTCCGGAGTGCCTTGACGCCGTGGCGGACGGGGACGCGGACGCAGCCCTGATACCGGTTGAGAATACGCTTGAAGGAAGTGTCAATATTACTCTTGATTATTTGATTCATGAAGTGGATCTTCCTATACGGGGAGAGATTACGGCACCCATCAGCCAGCATCTTATGGTTCATCCGGATCATGAGGAGGAGTGGGCTGATATAGAGAGGGTCTATTCGCATTCCCATGCGATTGCACAATGCCACAAGTTCCTTCACAAGGTGCTGAAAGGAATTCCTGCGGAAAGTGTCACTTCTACTGCTGCTGCGGCAAAGCTTGTCTCTGAAAACCCGGGAGAGCGGATTGCCGCCATAGCAAATGAAATGGCAGCCCAGGAATATGGGTTAAAGATCGTCCAGCCGGATATCCATGATTTTAATCATAATCATACTCGTTTTATTGCCGTCTCAAAAGAACAGTTAGTATTTGAAGGCCACCAGGCAGAGGAACTCGGAATGAAAACGACGCTGATGATCATGCTTCCCGCCGATCATCCAGGTGCCCTGCATCAGGTGTTATCTGCGTTCTCCTGGAGAAGGCTCAATTTGTCAAAAATCGAATCGAGACCCATGAAAACAGGTCTTGGCAATTATTTTTTTATTATTGATATTAATATGGAAATGGACGGTGTCCTGATTCCTGGTGCCATTGCCGAGCTTGAGGCACTTGGCTGCTCTGTAAAGATACTGGGAAGCTATCCGAGCTTCGCTATTCAAAAAATAAGGACGGGCAGTGCTATATAGAGGGAGAAACGTTAACAGAGACTGCAGGATGCTCAGTAAACTATGAGTTTGTCTGCAGTTTTTATTCTTTTTGAGTGCTGTTGATTTCGTTACAGGCGCATCGATTTCCGAAGGGAGGCGGTGTGGATTATCCAATTACAAGAGACATAAAAAGGTGTCAAGAATGAGATTATTCTGGACACCTTTTGCCGGCTTTACTCAACAAGAAAGCCTTCCTTTTTCATGGCCGTCTCCGCCTGGTCCAATGCAGCTTCGGTGGCTGCGGACAGGGTATGGAGGTGGATTCCTTCGGTCAGTTCTGATAGATAGACCGCCTTTGTATTCTTGATTTTATCGAGGAACTGGTCGACTTCCTTCCGGTTGGATACCATAATGGAGGCAGTAAGGTCTCCATATACAGGATGCTCGATTTTTACATCCTTGACCAGTATTCCGTGATCGACCAGCAGATATAGCTCTTCCTTTGCCTGTTCAGGTGAATGCTGGCAGGCGATGATCCTTTCCACCTCTTTAGGTGCTGCGGCTGTATGAAGGTATAGATAACCCTGGCTGGTGGCGATAATCGGTTCATTCCTGGCCTTGAGCAGGGTGATGTCTCCCACAATAATCTGGCGGCTGACACTGGACAGCCTTGCGAGCTCTGCTCCTGTCACAGGGGCAGTACTTTCCTTCAAGAGGTTCAGAAGCCAGTTTCTTCTTTCTTCCCCTAAGAGTTTTTTTTCCGGTTTCATGTATCGACTCTCCTTAAAAGCTAAAGGAAATTATTTAATCATTCTATCATAGCACAATGAAAAATTATATGTTTTGCTCATACGAAAGCAATCCCTGCTGCATAGGGAAGGCAATTTCGGACAATGACCTGCACAGTATGTCCATATGTTCCTTTTTTATTTTCTTTCCAAAGGAAATGCGTATAAGCTCTTGGCTAATCAGAGCAGCCCGGCATGAAAATCCTTGTACATCCCGAATGCTCAAGGGAAGTGGTGGCACTGTCAGATTACAGCGGCTCCACCTCTTATATCATCCAAATGATAGAGAAGGCAGAGCCCGGGACCCAGTGGGCCATCGGGACCGAAATGAATCTTGTAAACAGCTCAGGAAAGATCATCCGGAAAAAGAAATTATTTCACTTAATCCCCATATGTGTCCCTGCTTGACCATGAACGGATTGATCTTCCTCACTTGCTGTGGACGATTGAAAACATCGAGGCAGGCAGTGTCCAGAATCGTATAAAAGTAGCTCCGGAAACTGCAGGAGATTCTCTTTTAGCCCTAAACAGAATGCTCGGGGCTTTATAAGCTTTCATTCCTCCTGTAAGAAGCCGGGGGATTTTTATTTTTCTTGTGGTGAAGTCCCGGCTGGAAATGCTCTGTAATAAGAAAACAGAGATTCTAAAATTCTTTTAAATTTTTTTCTTTTTCTTCTAAATGCTTCCCTCCTGGCATAAGTTTTCATGAAAATGTTAGCACTTTGCCCAGACCTTCATAGGATATAAGGACATAAGCACAGGAGGGAAGATGTGTGAAAATTCATATAGCAAAAAAAGGGGATACTCTTTGGATTCTTTCCAAGAAATACAATGTGAATTTTGATGAGTTAAAAAAGCTGAATTCACAGTTGAGCAACCCTGATATGATCATGCCTGGCATGAAAATCAAGATACCGGGAGATGCCAAGAGCGGAGGAGGCACAGGAACTGGTGCCAAAATTACTTACAGTGCAAAAGAAACCCCTAAGAGCACGGGGCCGCTGATCAAGGAAAAAGCGAAGGAAGTCCCGGTAAGCCCCGCTCCTGTCCAGAAAGCTCCGCCGCAGCCTCCGCCGGTAAAGGAAATGCCTGTACCAGTCCCTCAGGCTCCGCCGGTGGTTAGTCAAGCCACCCAGCCGGAGATTACCGAGGTGGAGATTAATAACTATTTTACGGCAAACATGGCTAATATGACGGTCCCAGAGCCAAAGCCGGCACCTGTCATCCCAAAGAAGCCGGCTAATGTCCTCCCGGGGCTTATGAAGCAGGAGTCGCCAGAGTCACCTGAATCACCTGAACCGCCGCCTCAGCCGCAGATGATGCAGCAGGCAGCCCCCGTCATGGAGCAGCAGCCTCCAGTGCAGGCAGCCCCGATGCTCCCGCCGGCTGACCAGTGCATCCCAATCTCACCTGTGATGCCGGGAACAGGCTACTTTGATCCAATCAATATGCCAAATTATCCTTTCCCTGCAGCACCTATGTTCCCACAGATGCCTGGCTATCCCCAGCAGCAGGGAGCAATGCCGCAGGTCCAGGGGGCGTACATGCAGCAGCCGTATATGCATCATGAAAGTTCAAGCTATGATTCGTCTTCTTATATTCATCATTCAATGGGCGGGCAGCCGCAGCCTTATTCTCAGGGATATCAAATGCCATTTGCACCGCAGGGAGGAGTCATGGGCGGCTTTATGGGACATTCTGAGTCTTCCAGCTCCCCTTATGAATCATCAAGCAACATGCCTAAGCACTCCATGTATTACGGACATCTCATGCATTCAGGAGGAGTGAATCCGCAGGCAGCCCCAAGCCAGGTGATGGGACAATATGCACCTCCTGCAGACGATTGCGGCTGCGGGGCACCACAGCAGGCAATGCCTTATGAATCAAATCCGTATGGGCAGCAGGCGATGCCTTATAACCCAGCGTATCCTTCATATGGGGTGGAATCACCAGGATACCAGCCTCCTCAAGCTGCCCAGCCGTCATACGGGGGAGATATACAGGCAGGATACGGCCAGCCTCCGCAGGGAGGAGGAATGAACCAGCCGGGATACGGCCAGCCGCCATATGGGGG
>NZ_KE387237.1:263116-437955 GCF_000430765.1 Peribacillus kribbensis DSM 17871
GATATGCAGGCAGGGTACGGCCAGCCTCCGCAGGGAGGAGGAATGAACCAGCCGGGATACGGCCAGCCGCCATATGGGGGAGATATGCAGGCAGGATACGGCCAGCCGCCTTATGCGGGGGATATGAGGGAATTCAGCCAGGGACAGTATGAAGTATATAGTCCAGGCTCCGTGGAACAAGGAGAATACATGCAGCCGTCCATATTCCAGCCGCAGGAATTTAGGCCTCAGAATCCGCCATTCGAGGCACCGCCGCCCTATCTTCAGTGGGGAATGCCTCCAGGTGAAATGACCCCTTATGCCATGTCCCAGCCCTTCCAGCCTGTACCATACGGATTTTCCGGTCCTTTCCCGGCTAACCCGCCGTATTATGCAGCCTCGGGCTATGCTGATGAAAGCGAGGACTATGAACCATAAACAGAAAGAAGACAGTGCTTTCCGCACTCGTCTTCTCAGGTATCTGGCCGGACATGGGATAAGAACAAAGCGGATAGAAAGAATCAGGAAAAATGTTTTCCTGATTGAAACCTTGAGAGGCAGATATTTCTTTAAAGGGTTTTCCAGTAAAAGGAAATACGAGCTTCAAAAAGCTTTGACTTTCCTTCTGAAGGGAAATGGGTTTACTAAAACATATAGTTTTTTATATAACATACCTCCTTTAGAAGACAAAGGTTTATATTATGGCTTCATCGAGTATCTGCCGCCGCATAATGAAAGATTCTCCTTTATCCATAAAGAAAACAGGGATGAAGGCCTGTTACTGCTGGATGGACTTCATCGGATTTCACAGAAATTTGCAGAAAACAAAAGCCTGCGTACCATGTCAAGGTTTGACCAGATAGCCAAATGGACAGCACGACTGTCTGAGTTTGAGCTGAATACCAAAGTAATAGAAGAGTTTCTGCCTCATGCGATCATAAAAAAAGCGGTTAAAGATGGGCGCTGGGCCCTAAAAGGATTAAAGGAACAGCAATCCCTTTTGTATAATGGGCCCGTTGTGATCCTTCATGGAGACGTGGCCCATCATAATTTTTTAAGGACCGAAAGCGGGGAGCTATATTTAATCGATTGGGATCTTGCGGCTAAAGGGCCGGCGATCTTTGATTATCTTCAATATGCCAATCGTATCCTTCCGTTCATCTCTTTTTCTTCAAAAGAACTCTGGTCACATAAAATCCTGAAAAAATATCACGATGACCTTTCGTTTTTGTATGCCCTGGCATATCCTTCCGATATTTACCGGGAGTGGAACCGGCTGATCAGAGAAAACCTGCTTGGAAGCCAGGTGCATCTGCATAATGTCTGGAGACTGACGGTTGAAGGTTTTGAGCAGCGTGCACATTTTACAAAGGAACTAGAACAAAGAATCAGGAAATTGCAGACTAGAAAGAATTGAGACATCAATAAAATGACCCTCTTATAAAAATACTAAGACAGGGGATTCAAGTAAGTGAGCCTCAAAAGTATTTCTTATATGGGGGTTTTATCATTGAAGGGCCGGAAAATCGTATGTATCTTCCTGTTTTCCCTTCTGCTTGCAGCCTGCAGCGGTCAGGGGAAAACCGAATATGGCCTAAACGGCAATCATCCCGTGTACAACAGCAATAAGGATTTGATAGCTAATAATAAGGCAGGACTGATTCCGAGGCTGTTTAACATCACAACGGGAAAAAGGGATACAAATCAAAAAAATGACTTCACTTCTAAGAAAGACGGTGAAGATGCAGTCTATCAAGGGAATGGACACAGCAATTATGACCGGAATTATCATAATCAGATAGGGAAGCCCGAGGGGTATCAGGTGCGTTCAAGCTACTATAACGCCTATCAGGGGCAGCTTGCAGAAGGGCTGGGGCGCCAGGCTGCCAAAAACCACAATGTCAGTTCGGCACGGGCGGCGGTGTATAAGGAAAAAGTTTTAGTCGCCGTTATTTTATTTGAGAATAAAAATAGGAAAATGACAAGCAGGGAGCTGGAGAGGCAGCTGAAGGCATTTGCCCCCGGAAAAGAAGTGAGGGTTGTCACAGACAAAGGCACGTATCAAAGAATTGTCAGACTTGATAATGATTTGAGACAAGGCGGGCCGGCTGGACCTGCAGAGGAAGATTTGAAGGATCTCTTTGAAAATACCGGCACTGACCATGCTTATTAAGCTGGAAGAAGAGGCATGCTAACGCGCCTCTTTTTCTGCTTACTGAAAATGGTGTTTAGACTGCCTTAATCATGGCGGTTAATTCAATCTGCTGCCCTGCGGGTTAGGAGTACTGTATAAAGAATTTTGCCAATACCTTTGCTTCCACTGTCATTTCTCCTGGCTCAATGGGAGTCTGGATCATGGGGGAACCTGCAGATGCGAAGCTTTTTACTCTTGGGACCGATATTCCATTTGTTATTTCGGAAATTTCTGCTGCCATCGGGTTCAGCGATAAGCCGGATGCCCCTGCAATGGCAGCCGCTTTTTCTTTAGCCTGCCGAGCGGCAAGAATAAGGGCCTGGTTATAATAATATGAAAAATTGGAGAGCTGGAATGTGATCCCGGATATATAATTGGCTCCGCTTCTTGCGGCAGTATCGATGATTCCCCCTGCTGCTGAAATGTTTTCCAGGAGAATGGAAAAAATATGCGAAGCGCGATAGCCTTTTAGGACCTGCTTTCCTTCTGCATAATCATACACTATGTCAAGCCGGTATTCAGATGTCTGGATATTTTTTCTTGGAATTCCTGCTGATGTCACAGCCGCAAGGATACTTGCGGCTTCTTCTGCATTCTGCCTCTGAACTTCGCTTGCATTTTTCCCTTCTGTCACCGTTCCGGCCAGGAGTGTCCCTCTATCAGGAACGGCTTTTATGCTCCCGGTTCCTTCAGTTTGAACGAAGGGGGAAGCTCCCTGCAGTCTTAAACCTTCAGAAAATGCTGCTCTGTGGACGATTCTGGATCCCTCCCTATCCAAACTGTCTTTTCCCATTATCCTGAACTATAGGCAGACGAATATAGGAGAAATATATGATGACTGTGACAGAAAGATTCTAGGAGCGCACGGCAAAGCCTGAATTCTTGAACGTTAATGGATAGATTGTGGAAAATTGGAAAGGATAACAGTAAATAGATCTTGAGTAAGGTGATTAGAATGAAATATAAAGCCGTTCTTTTAAGTATTCTTATTCTTCTTCCAGGAGCGTCACAGGTAACTGCCCAGCAGGGAACGGCAGCCGGAAAGACACCGGCCGGCAGCCAGGATAGCGAGCCGGGAGGCCCTATCACAAGACAGGTGATCCTCCAGAGAATTTATATTGACGGCGAAATCAGTGAAGAAACCGTAAGGGAAACCATCTGGTCCATGGAGGATTTCTGGGCTCAGTATACCGGCTGGGAGCTGGTGAAACAGAATGAAAAACGGATCATATTCCAGAAGGAAGTAAACGACATTTCACCATTGCTAAAGACAAATGGGTATTTCGGCGTCTGCAAAGACGGAACCTTATCGATTTTTAATGGAAAACCAGGTGCAGCGGATATCATCCAATCCTTTTTTCAGCTTGACATGAAAAAGCTGGAGGGAAACAAACAGAAACAGCTGAATCTCGGTATAAAAATCTCGACCAAACAACAATATGAGGATGTCCTTGAAACATTTCAAGGATATAAAGTAAATAAGGCAGCTCCGTAATGCTGCCTTTTGGACTGCAGAAAAGCACCGTGGATGTGCTTTTCCTGCAGTCTTTTAACTTTGTGCTGCTTGTAATAGAGTTTAGTCTATACCGCGAACAAATGTTCACAATATTTTTGTCAACTTCCCCTCTATTGTATGGTAAAATGGTGTACAGCAAAGAAGAGGAGCGAAACTAGTTGTACGATTTTATTAAAGGTATTGTAGATTATATAGGACCGGAGTACATAGTTATTGATAATAACGGGATCGGGTTTCAAATCATGATGCCCAATCCTTTTATTTTTTCAAAAAAGGAAAATCAAACGGTTAAAATATATGTATATCATTATGTCCGGGAAGACACGGCAGCCCTGTACGGCTTCGAGGCGAGAGAAGAAAAAGCCTTGTTCACCAAGCTGCTGAACGTAACCGGCATAGGGCCGAAAGGGGCGCTTGCCATTCTTGCCTCCGGGCAGGTTGAGCAAGTTGTTCAGGCAATTGAAAATGAAGACGAAAAATATCTGGTGAAATTCCCTGGGGTAGGGAAAAAGACCGCACGCCAAATGATCCTGGATTTAAAAGGGAAGCTTGAGAATGTTGTACCGGAATATTTCCCGAACCTATTCAATGACGGTGTCCCGGAATACAACCCAAGCGGCTATACGCCTGAGCTGGAAGAAGCGCTGCTGGCCTTAAAGGCCCTTGGCTATTCCGAAAAGGAGACCGTGAAGGCGGCAAAGGAACTGAGCAAAGAGGCGCATACCACGGAAGAATACATCAAGCTTGCTTTAAAGTCCTTATTAAAATAGGAGGTGCAAAAGCATATGGAAGATCGAATTGTGGACCAGGAAGCAGATGCCAATGAATTTTCCTATGAACTAAGCTTACGGCCTCAAAAATTAACGCAATATATTGGTCAGGAAAAAGTAAAATCCAATTTGGAGATCTTTATCGAAGCGGCGAAAATCCGGGAAGAAACCCTGGATCACGTATTATTATACGGCCCGCCGGGTCTTGGAAAGACGACCCTTGCTGCCATCATTGCAAATGAAATGGGAGTCAACATCCGTACCACTGCAGGTCCTGCCATTGAAAGGCCGGGGGACCTGGCGGCGATCCTCAGCGCCCTGCAGCCGGGAGACGTCCTGTTCATAGATGAAATCCACAGGCTTCCGAGAGCCGTGGAGGAAGTGCTCTATCCGGCAATGGAGGATTTCTGCCTGGATATTGTGATTGGTAAAGGACCGTCGGCACGCTCTGTCAGGATCGATTTGCCGCCCTTCACTCTTGTGGGTGCCACAACAAGGGCCGGTTCCCTTTCCGCGCCTCTTCGTGACCGCTTCGGTGTACTAAGCAGGCTGGAATATTACACAGTAGAACAGCTGAAGCAGATCATCATCCGTACAGCGGATATTTTAAATACAGAAATCGATCATGAAGCGGCCGATGAGATTGCCCGCAGGTCGAGGGGAACCCCGAGGATCGCCAACCGCCTGCTCCGCAGGGTAAGAGATTTTGCCCAGGTGAAGGGAGACGGCCTCATCAACACCAGGCTTGCAGCCCATGCATTGGAATTGATGCAGGTTGACCGTTTAGGATTAGATCATATTGACCATAAATTACTTAAGGGGATCATCGAACGCTTCAAAGGAGGACCTGTTGGCCTCGAAACCATCGCAGCCACCGTAGGAGAAGAATCCCATACAATCGAAGACGTATACGAACCCTACCTGCTGCAAATAGGCTTCCTCCAGCGGACCCCCCGCGGAAGAATCGCAACAGACCTCGTATATAAACATTTTAATATCGAAGTGCCACATAAAGCGTAGAACGGTGCTTTTCAGTGACAAACATAATTAAAGCTGTATGATGCAGAAATAAAATATAAAAATCAGTTTCATTGAAAAGCAGCTGCCTGACAGGCATAAGACGAGCAGGCTATGGGAAGTGCCTTTTCTTCCCATGGACTGATTGGCTTATGACCGAAGGCGGCAGTTCGGAGCTGGAACAGAAAAAGCGTAAAGCGGTGCCTGCCAGATCTCTCTTTTTTGAGGCAGCATGAAATTGGATCCAATTAAGATAAATAACTTTGTTAGCAGGCAGAGACCCGAAAAGCATAAGACGAGCCGGCTGTGGGAAGCGATTTTCTTCCCATAGCCGGATTGGCTTATGACTCGAGGGTCTCAGCTTGGAGCTGGATTACAGAAAAAGCGTAGAACGGTGCTTTTCAGTGACAAACATAATTAAAGCTGTATGATGCAGAAATAAAATATAAAAATCAGTCTCATTGAAAAGCAGCTGCCTGACAGGCATAAGACGAGCAGGCTAGGGCTCCTTTTTGCTAAAATACTTAAGTATGCAAAAAATCAGCAAAGAAAAACAGTGATAGAACGGAAGTGTTACAGATGAAAGTGGAATTGTTTGATTTTCATTTGCCAGAGGAACTGATTGCCCAGACCCCTCTTGAACAGAGGGCCGAAAGCAGGCTTATGGTTCTTGATAAGAAGACAGGCGAAATTCAGCACGAGGTCTTCAAGAACATTAAAACCTATTTGACTGAAGGCGATGTACTCGTTTTAAACGATACTAAAGTCCTTCCTGCCAGGCTGTTTGGTGTAAAAGACGATACAGGGGCGAAGATTGAAGTCTTGCTTCTGAAGCAGCTTGAAGGAGATAAGTGGGAGGCCCTTGTAAAGCCTGCCAAGCGGATTAAAGAAGGAACCGAGATCAGTTTTGGGGATGGACAGCTGAAAGCTGTCTGCCATGATGTAGGCACACATGGCGGAAGGATCCTGGAATTCCAATATGAAGGCATCTTTTATGAAGTGCTGGAAGAACTGGGACAGATGCCGCTGCCTCCATATATCAAAGAACAGCTTGAGGACCAGGACCGCTACCAGACTGTATATGCAAGGGAACGTGGATCGGCCGCTGCGCCGACAGCAGGCCTTCACTTTACAGAGGAGCTTCTGGCAGAAATCAAGGAAATGGGAGTCCAGATTGCTTTTATTACCCTGCATGTAGGTCTCGGCACATTCAGGCCGGTGAATGTAGAGGATGTGGATAAGCATGAAATGCATTCCGAATTCTATATGATGACAGAAGGCACAGCCCGGCTTTTAAACGAAGCCAAGCAGGAAGGAAGACGGATCATTACGGTCGGGACTACTTCCACCAGGACTCTGGAATCCATCGCAGCAAAATTTGATGGCGAGTTCAGGGAAGATTCAGGCTGGACGGATATTTTCATCTTCCCGGGATATGAATGGAAGGCGATTGATGGAATGATCACCAATTTCCATCTGCCAAAATCTACGCTTATTATGCTTGTGAGCGCCCTGGCAAGCAGGGAACATATCCTGCACGCCTATAATACGGCAGTGGAAGAGAAATACCGCTTCTTCAGCTTTGGAGATGCAATGTTTATACGTTAACAGCAAGCCGGCTTATGGCCCGGCGGGGAGATATGGAAGGAGATACACTAGTTGAATCCGATTAGATACGAACATATAAAAACATGTAAGCAGACAGGAGCGCGCCTCGGGATTGTGCACACCCCCCACGGCTCCTTTGAAACACCTGTATTCATGCCGGTTGGGACTCTTGCAACCGTTAAAACCATGTCACCTGAGGAATTAAAGGGAATTGGTGCGGGAATTATTCTGAGCAATACCTACCACCTTTGGCTGCGTCCGGGAAATGAGCTTATTAAAGAAGCGGGAGGCCTGCATAAGTTCATGAACTGGGACAGAGCGATCCTGACTGATTCAGGGGGCTTCCAGGTATTCAGCCTCAGCCAATTCCGCAAGATTGAAGAGGAAGGAGTTCATTTTAGGAACCATCTTAATGGCGATAAGCTATTCCTTTCTCCGGAAAAGGCCATGCAGATCCAGAATGACCTGGGATCAGACATTATGATGGCCTTTGATGAATGTCCGCCTTATCCTGCTTCCTTTGAATACATGAAAAAGTCTGTTGAGCGTACGTCCAGATGGGCAGAACGCTGCCTGAATGCGCATGGCCGCCCTCAGGATCAAGGCTTATTCGGCATTATCCAGGGGGGAGAATATGAAGAGCTTAGAAAACAGAGTGCGCGTGATCTGACTTCCCTTGATTTTCCGGGTTATGCAGTGGGCGGGCTGTCAGTGGGTGAGCCTAAGGATGTCATGAACAGGGTGCTTGAATTCACCACGCCGCTTCTGCCTGCGGATAAACCGCGTTATCTTATGGGCGTAGGCTCTCCGGATTCCTTGATTGATGGTGCGATCAGGGGCATCGATATGTTTGACTGTGTTCTCCCTACAAGGATTGCAAGGAATGGCACATTGATGACCAGCAACGGACGGGTTGTTATAAAAAATGCAAAATATGCACGGGATTTTGGTCCGCTGGATGAAAACTGCGACTGCCATGTATGCAAAAATTATACCAGAGCCTATGTGCGCCATTTAATCCGCTGTGATGAAACTCTTGGAATTCGATTAACGACTTACCATAACCTTCACTTTCTGGTAAACTTAATGGAGCAAGTTAGACAGGCTATCAGGGAAGACCGTCTGGGTGACTTCAGGGAAGAGTTTTTTGAGAAGTATGGATTTAATAAACCCGATGCAAAAAACTTTTAACTAACTCGATATAAAGCTTTTCGCAGTTACATGACTGCTATATAAGGCTTGAACGATATGAAAGGAGGGAAATCATGAGTTTAGGAGCAATATTGCCTTTGCTGCTTATGTTTGTAATCTTTTACTTCCTGCTGATTCGTCCTCAGCAGAAGCGTCAAAGAAATGTACAGACTATGCAGGGCGGCCTTGCAAAAGGAGATAAGATTGTAACGATTGGGGGTCTTCACGGAATAGTGGATTCTCTTGATGACAAAATCCTGGTGATTCGCTGCGGCGACGGCAGCAGACTGACATTTGACAGATCTGCTGTACGTGAAGTAGTGGACAAAGCACCGGAAAAAAGTGTATCACTAGAAAAATAAGATAAAAGGCAGCTTTCCAAAAGCTGGTCTGCGATTCATGCAGTCCTGGCTATTGGGAAGCTGCCTTTTTATTTAGCCAAAGAATTGGGTCGGGATGAGTTGCTTTCATCCAGTGCAGGAAAGCCGGGAATAATCCAATTCCATGTTACACGCTTATTTATCCGCTCCGCCGCTCATGTTGACGCCGAGTATGGCTCCCATCATGGCGGTTAAGGTAAAGCAGACATGATAGATGAGCTGCTTCAGAGAAAATAAGGCATCGTGCCCCAGGTATTGAAACAGAAAAACCAGGAGCGTATATAAAAGCCCGGTACCTCCCCCGAGGAGCCAGCCCTGTCTCCTTCCTCTCCCCCCGCTGATGAAGCCGCCGATGAACAGGCTGATGAAGGAAGCGGCCATGATGGGATAGGTGAGGGATGACTCTGTGAGAGATGTAAAACGAAGCAGCAAGGAAAAGACAAGACTTGAAATCACTGCCAAAATAAAGATTGAGATGACCCCGTATAATACCGCACTCCCCATTTTTCTCGATTCCACCTGATTCCTCTCCTTTTACAATCTAATTCTTTTATAAAGGTGCACTTGTGCATGCATGGTTTTTGATGACTGGATGCCTGGCCAGAATATATGGCACGAAAGTTCTGTTTCGTCAGTACAAGCATATTCAGGTTTTTTACAAAGTAGAATAAAAGATTGCTCTTCACCTGAAAAACAGAAGGGAAATCCGCTTCGTTTCTTCTTTGGTGATTAAATTGAATGTAAATACGAAAATGATAAAAATGGCTGTCATAATCAGGATACTGACAATTAATTGCAGGGCTGAAGGAAGCTGAACAAGCAGGCTGTGATAAGCATAATATCCTGCGGCACCTGTAGGAGCCATTGCGATGAAAGTGAACAAATACGGCCTGACATGGATGCTCATATTGATTTTTTTCATGATGGTCGCATAATGAAGCATGGTGACCAGGACGGTCCCAACAGCAATTCCTGCAGCAGCTCCCATTATGCCGATGTTTTCCCGGGATGCGAAGATGAAAATGATTGCCGTTTTCATGATAGCGCCTATCAGGCTGTTATACATGGCTGCCTTTGCCAGATTCATAGCTTGAAGAGCTGCCTGCAAGGGAGCCTGGTAGTAGGAAAAGATAAAAAAAGGTGCCAGGAATTTAATGAAAACTGCAGCATTGGAAGTGCCATACAGAGCTTCCATTAATGGATCCGCCAGGACATAGAGGACTACAGCTGACAGGGCACCCGTTATAAAGGATAAACGCAAAGCCTGCTGCAGCCTGTGTTCGACCAGCCTCATGTTTCCTGTATAATGGGCTTCGCTGATGGCCGGAATCAACGCAGTGGATAGGGAAAAGGTGACGAAGGAAGGGAGCATTAAAAGCGGAAGAGCAAAGCCCGTAAGCTCCCCATATTGTTTAGTGGCCAGGGTGGAGGCTACACCAGCCATAGCCAGACTCTGTGAAACGACAATAGGTTCTGCAAACCAGGAGATAGAGCCGATCAGCCGTCCGCCTGTCGTAGGGAGGGCCACTTCCATC
Source organism: Peribacillus kribbensis DSM 17871 (assembly GCF_000430765.1). Taxonomy (GTDB): domain Bacteria; phylum Bacillota; class Bacilli; order Bacillales; family DSM-1321; genus Paraperibacillus; species Paraperibacillus kribbensis. The sequence goes on from NZ_KE387237.1 coordinate 273,307, forward strand.
AGCTCATTAAAGGTGCTTCTTCCTGTTTTGACGGATTTGAAGAAATTTTTACGAAATCGAAAGTGTTTTTTCATTTTGAACATGGTCAGCAGATAAAAAAGGGAAATGAGCTCTCCTGCTACATTTGCAGCCATAGCCGCGGCGGCAGCATATTCCACTCCGTAAGGCAGGAATTTAGCGGTTAAAAAAGCGACAAGCGTAATCCTCACTACCTGCTCGATCACTTGAGAATAGGCCGCAGGCTTCATGTTCTGCCTGCCCTGGAAATATCCTCTTAAAACAGAGGAGACGGCAACGATCGGAATGACCGGAGTCATGGCTAAAAGCGGATAGATGATCCTTTTATCAGTGAATACATAGGAAGATAAAAGAGGGGAGCAAAGGATCAAGAGCGGAGTGAAAAGAAATGCCAGCCCAAGGGTAGTACTTAAAGAAACAACCAGGATTCTTTTTACCTTCTTCTCATCGTTTTTTGATAAGGCTTCTGCTACACATTTAGATATTGCAACCGGCAGGCCGAGCTGGATGATGGAAATGACCAGGATGAGGGTGGGAAAGGCCATCATGAAAAGCCCTACCCCTTCTCCGCCGATGGAGCGGGCGACAACAATTCTATTTACAAATCCCAGAATTCTTGTAACTAAGCCGGCGGCTAAAAGAATCATGGTTCCTCTTAAAAACTTTGACAACATGAATCCCTGCCTTCTCAAAAGTAATTCTTTCATATACAATTATCTATATGCAGGCAGGTGGACAAAGCATGACAGGTCTTTCGTAAAATGGAACCTTCCTGTATAACAGGGGATATAAGCCGCACATTCCCCAATTATGAATAGGGGAGCTTTTAATGAGCAATCAGCATCCGTACGACCATTTTAAAGAAAACGTCATGCCCGCACTCGAATCTAAGGCAGATGAATACTCTCTGCTTGGATACGGTGAAGTCAGCGTGGATGAAATATGGCTGTTTCTCACCAAAAAAAAGTGGAAAGCTCCAAAGGAAGAGAAAAGGCTCTTTGAAGTTGTAGAAGATATTCTTTCTCTCACAGCTGTAGATTTCATGAATTTTGCTGTAATCGAAGCATACAAACAGCCATCGCTGCTGACAGAAGAAGGAAAAGAGGAATTAAAAGATCTATTATCCTGAAAACTTAAACAAAACCAAATTGACAGTGCTGTTAAATTGACTCATAATAGTGATGTTAAATGGCTTTTCCTGCCATCTTGAAGCTGATATGCCAGAATCCATGCTTGGCGTGAGCCAGGCTTTCTTTATATTGCGATAGTTTAGAGGATAGGAGTGATGCAGGAAAGCGAGATCCTTGTGGTAAACTGTAACAAATATCGACAGAAATGAGGGGGCAAATACAGAATGGTAAAAAGAGCTAGAATTGTTGCCTTTTTTATCTTGCTGCTAGCTTTAATAGCAACGGTAGGAAGTACGTCTACCGGTATAATGAACAAGATCAACCTTGGGCTCGATCTCCAGGGCGGATTTGAGGTTCTGTACCAGGTGAAACCGGAAAAAGGGAAGAAAGTCACACAGGAAACACTGAAAAGCACAGCGAGCGCACTGGAAAGGCGTGTTAACGTCCTTGGTGTGAGTGAGCCTAACATCCAAATCGAAGGAAAGGACCGGATCCGTGTCCAGCTTGCAGGGGTCAAAGACCAGGCGAAGGCAAGGGATATCCTATCCACCCAGGCAAAGCTTTCCTTCCGCGACTTTAATGACAAGGTGATGCTGAGCGGAAAAGATTTACAGGAAAATGGCGCCAAGCAGACGTTCTATGATAACTCTCCTGCAGTAGAGGTAACACTGAAGGATGCAAATAAATTCAAGAACATCACCCAGACCATTTCCCAGATGCCTCAGGGAACGAATGTACTCGCCATCTGGCTTGATTTTGTAGACGGGAAAGATTCATTCAAAAAGACAGATTCACGTGACAATATGATTTCTGCCCCTGCGGTAGACAAGATCATCGATTCTAAAACGGTCTACATAACCGGAAACTTTAAGGTAGAAGAAGCGACCGAGCTTGCCAACCTGTTAAATGCAGGAGCACTGCCGGTTGAACTGAAAGAGAAATATTCAACTTCGGTTGGTGCGAAATTCGGGGAGCAGGCCCTTCATCAGACCATTGAAGCAGGAATCATCGGCATTGCGTTGATCTTCCTGTTCATGCTGGTGTATTACCGTTTCACAGGCTTTATTGCCGTGATCACACTTGCTGCCTATCTTTATCTGACACTGTTGATCTTCCAGATGATGCACGGCGTTCTCACGCTCCCAGGACTTGCGGCACTCGTCCTCGGTGTGGGGATAGCCGTGGATACCAATATCATTACCTATGAACGGATCAAGGATGAAATTAAGCTTGGCCGCACCATAAAGTCGGCATTTGCTGCGGGTAATAAGCACTCGTTCATTACGATCCTGGACGCAAACTTAACAACCCTTCTTGCTGCAGCAGTTCTGTTCCAATTTGGTACAAGCTCTGTAAGAGGATTTGCGACCATGCTGATCATCGCGGTTCTGGTCAGCTTTATCACGAATGTATTTTTATCAAGGCTGCTTCTCAGCCTGTGGGTGCAGAGCGGCTTCCTTAATAAGAAGTTTGGCTGGTTCGGCGTTAGAAAAGCGGACATCCATGATCTCAAGGATTCCAAGGATCCATTCAGCATGCCAACCCGATTCGATAAAATCGATTTCGTGAAGCATCGGAAAAAGTTCTATATCTTCTCTACAGTCGTCACAGTAATAGGAATCATCTTCCTGCTTGTGTTCAAGCTGAATTTGGCCATTGACTTCACAAGCGGTACACGCCTGGAGATTAAGGCTGATCATTCGCTTACTGCAAATCAGGTGAACCAGGAACTGAAAGGCTTGAATCTTGAATCTGATGACATCGTGCTTTCCGGTTCCGACAACTCAACAGCTGTTGCAAGACTGAAAGGTGTACTGAATAAAGAAGAAATCTCCAAAGTGAAAAACCACTTTGAGGACAAGTACGGTTCTGAGCCTTCTGTCAGCACGGTATCGCCGACAGTCGGCAGAGAGCTTGCAAAAAATGCCTTTTATGCACTGCTCATTGCTTCAGCCGGCATCATCATTTATGTAACGCTGAGATATGAATGGCGGATGGCCTTCCCGGCCGTACTGGCCCTGCTGCATGATGCCTTCTTCATCATTACGATTTTCAGCTTGATCAGAATGGAAGTCGACATTACCTTTATTGCGGCAGTCCTTACCATCGTGGGTTACTCGATCAACGATACGATTGTAACGTTTGACCGTATCAGGGAAAACATGAAGAAGAAGAGGAAGATCAAGGACATCAAGGAACTCGAAGACATCGTAAACTTAAGTCTGCGGCAGACCTTCGGCCGTTCCGTCAATACTGTATTAATGGTCATCATTCCTGTCATTGCCCTTCTGATCTTTGGAAGCGGATCTCTGACCGGCTTCTCGCTTGCCCTTCTTCTGGGATTAATCTGCGGTGTGTATTCATCACTGTTTATCGCATCCCAGATCTGGCTGGATCTAAAGGAAAAAGAGCTTAAGAAAAAGGGTACACTTCAGACGTATGTCGAAAAGAAGAAATCAGGCTCAGAGCCTCAAGTTTAATAGTAAAAAGCTTTAAGTGAACATAAGACTGCAGATAAACTCAGGTGAAAACTGGGTTTGCCTGCAGTCTTTGTCTTTTGTATAATAAGGAAGGTTAAGGGGTGAAGTTATGCTTAAGTCAAAGACCCGCTGGGTTGTGAGTGAAACAGACAGCGAAAAAGTGAATGAATTGGTGAGTAGTTTACACATAACGCCTCTTGTTGCAAGGCTGTTGGTTAACCGGGGATTGGAAACCGCGGATTCGGCGCGTTCTTTTTTGGCTGCTGCTGAAGAGCCGTTTCATGATCCTTTTCTTTTTGATGATATGCAAAAGGCCGTGGACAGGATCCGGCAGGCCATTGAAAATAAAGAGAAGATTTTAATTTTTGGAGATTATGATGCGGATGGTGTGAGCAGTACGTCCATTTTGATGATAACCCTCAGGGAGCTTGGAGCCGAGGTCCATTATTATATACCCAACCGGTTTACGGAAGGCTATGGACCCAATATTCCTGCCTTCCAGAAGGCAGTGGAGGAAGGATATACCCTGATCATTACAGTAGATACAGGTATCTCTGCACTGGCTGAGGCCCAATTTCTTGCTGATGCTGGAATTGATTATATAATTACAGACCATCATGAGCCGGGCAAAGAGCTTCCTAAGTCTTTAGCGATCATCCATCCTAAGCTTCCTGGCGGGGGATATCCGTTCAAAGAATTGGCCGGGGCTGGAGTTGCCTTTAAGGTGGCACATGCCCTTAAGGGTGCGGTCCCGCATGATCTCCTGGATATTGCCTCGATCGGCACCATCGCGGACTTAGTGCCTCTATTTGGCGAAAACCGTCTTCTGGCATACGCCGGTATCCAAAAGCTGAAAGAAACCCGCAGGCTGGGTCTGCTGGCGCTTTTCAAGAAAGCGAATGTCAAGCAGGAGGAAATTACAGAAGAAACGGTCGGCTTCGGTCTTGGACCAAGGATCAATGCAGCTGGCAGGCTTGGAAGCGCCGCTCCGGCAGTGGAGCTGCTGCTTTCTGATGATATGAATGAGGCGGAGATTATAGCGGCTGAAATCAATGCCTTGAACAAAGAACGCCAGGCCATTGTGAGCGAGACAGTGGAGGAAGCGGTCAGGGAAGTTCAGGAGAATTTCCCTCCTGAGGAAAATGGGATCCTTGTCGTGGGCAAGGAAGGCTGGAACCCCGGTATTGTCGGTATTGTCGCATCCAAGCTGGTCGATAAGTTTTACCGGCCGGCCATTGTTCTCAGCTTTGATCAGGAAAAGGGAATTGCAAAGGGATCGGCAAGAAGTATTGAAGGCTTTGACTTGTTTAAGAATTTGTCGGAGTGCCGTGATATCCTGCCTCACTTTGGGGGACATCCCATGGCGGCAGGAATGACACTGAAACTTGAGGATGTCGCTGAATTAAGGGCAAGGATGAATGAACGGGCCTTGTCCATCCTGGACAGTGAGGATTTTATTCCTGTATCTAAGCTGGATTGTCAGGTCGGAGTAGAGGAAGTCACTCTTTCTGCAATCGAAGAAATGGGATCCATGGCCCCGTTTGGCATGGGGAATCCAAAACCCCGTTTTCTGATTGAAAATGTACCTATGAGCTCTATTAAAAAGATTGGTGCAGGACAGGACCATCTAAAAATCTCCCTCGGCAGCGGCGGAGTGTTGCTTGATGGTGTCGGGTTCGGTCTTGGAGAGCATTTTGACCATATCTCTCCTTACTCCAAATTGTCCGTCATAGGGGAGCTTTCCGTCAATGTCTGGAATAATATCCGGAAGCCGCAGATATTCATGCATGATTTGGCGGTCAGCGGCTGGCAGCTATTCGACTTTAGAGGAATGAAGCCTGCATCCAGATGGCTGCAGAACATTCCTAAGGACAATCTTAAAATCATCTTGTTCCATAAGGAATCTCTCTCCTTGATTGAAGAGAAATTTCATGAGAATGCAGAAGTTGTGGAAGAAGGATTTGAACATGTCATTCTCGATGGCTGCAATGTGGTCCTGTTCGATATGCCTGTGCAGAGGGATGCCTTTTATTCCCTGCTGAAAGGAAAGCTTCCGGAGCGGATTTATATCCATTTCCATCAGGAGGAAAGCCATTTCTTCAGCACAAGACCTTCCAGAGACCATTTTAAATGGTATTATGCATTTCTGGCCAAAAGGGATTCCTTCGACTTGAAAACCCATGGGGGAGAGCTGGCTAAACATAAAGGCTGGTCGAAAGAAACCGTGAATTTTATGTCGCAGGTGTTTTTTGAATTAGAATTTGTTAAAATAAACAATGGATTGATTACACTCAATAAAAATGTAAATAAACGGGATTTAAGCGATTCGCCTACATATCGTGAAAAGCAGGAGCAGTTTGAACTGGAGCAGGAATTGCTTTATGCGGCATACCGTGAGTTATATGAAAAGTTTAATCAATTAGTAGGAGTATCAGTAATCCTTGAGGAGGATAAACAATGGATTTAAAGCAATATATTACGATCGTAGAGGACTGGCCGAAACCGGGCATCCGTTTTAAAGATATCACAACACTGATGGATAACGGTGAAGCATACAAATATGCAACAGACCAGATCGTTGAATATGCCCGTGAAAAACAAATTGACCTGGTGGTAGGTCCGGAAGCACGCGGATTTATTATCGGCTGTCCGGTAGCTTACTCATTAGGAGTAGGCTTTGCCCCTGTCAGAAAGGAAGGAAAGCTTCCGCGTGAGACCGTTAAAGTATCTTACGGCCTCGAGTACGGCAAGGATGTTCTTACCATCCACAAAGATGCAATTAAGCCAGGGCAGCGCGTTCTTATTACAGATGACCTTTTGGCTACAGGAGGAACGATTGAAGCAACCATCAAGCTTGTAGAAGAGCTTGGAGGCGTTGTGGCAGGTATCGCATTCCTGATCGAGCTTTCTTACCTTGAAGGAAGAAAACAGCTTGATAACTACGATGTTTTGACTCTCATGACATATTAATAGTCCTAGAAGGGGCTGATTCCGAAGCATGACTGCCTTTGACAGCAGTCTTGCAGGAATCCGCCCCTTCAGTTTTTATTGAAAATCAACTTCCTCATTCAAATAGAAAACTTCTTTACGCCTTGCTGTAATGAATGGACCTGCTATTCCAAAATATTATTAGAAATGAAAAGAGGGATGTATGCGTTTTCCTTTCAGTTCGACAGGGAATTTGTGAGATATATGGCAAAAAAGGCTGTTTTCCCTTTACATCTGCCCCATTTTTTTTAATAATAGTAACAATTAGAAAAAATTAAGGAGAAGTCCGCCACTCGAGGCTGATTTATGAAAAGCGCTCATCTGCACGGATTACTCTTATATATATTAAAAAGGTGATTGAATGGCAAATGAACAAATTTTAAGTGCGGATCAGGTTATTCTGAAGGCAAAAGACTATTTGTCTTCGGATGATATCGCCTTTTTGGAAAAAGCTTTTAAATTTGCGGAACACGCCCATAGGAATCAATTCCGAAAATCCGGCGAGCCTTATATCATACACCCGGTACAAGTAGCAGGGATCTTAGCAGATTTGCATATGGATGCCTCTACGATTGCTGCCGGTTTTTTGCATGATGTGGTGGAAGATACTGAGGTTACCCTTGGGGATTTAAAGGAAGCCTTTGGAATAGAGACAGCCATGCTTGTAGATGGTGTGACCAAGCTTGGGAAAATCAAGTATAAGTCACAGGAAGAGCAGCAGGCAGAAAATCATCGGAAAATGTTTGTTGCCATGGCCCAGGATATGCGCGTCATCCTCATTAAGCTGGCCGACAGGCTTCACAATATGAGGACCCTTAAGCATCTTCCGATTGAAAAGCAAAGGCGCATCTCCAATGAGACGCTGGAAATTTTCGCACCGCTTGCCCATCGTCTGGGAATTTCCAAGGTAAAGTGGGAGCTGGAGGATACGGCCTTAAGGTATCTGAATCCGCAGCAATATTATCGCATCGTAAATCTCATGAAGAAGAAGAGGGCGGAGCGGGAAGAGTATCTGGATGATGTCATTGAAGAAGTGCGCAAGCAGGTGTCGGATGTCCATATCAAGGCAGATATATCCGGCAGGCCCAAGCATATCTACAGCATCTACCGTAAAATGGCCCTTCAAAATAAACAATTCAGCGAAATCTATGATCTCCTTGCAGTACGGATCGTGGTCAACAATATTAAGGATTGTTATGCGGTCCTTGGAATCATTCATACATGCTGGAAGCCGATGCCCGGCCGTTTTAAAGATTATATCGCCATGCCCAAGCCGAATATGTACCAGTCACTTCATACGACGGTGATCGGGCCTAAAGGAGATCCTCTCGAGGTACAGATCCGTACGGTAGAGATGCACAGGATCGCAGAATTCGGTATTGCGGCGCATTGGGCGTACAAAGAGGATAAAAAACCAGATTCCCCTTCTGAGCTTGGCAATAAATTAAACTGGTTCAGGGAAATCCTTGAATTCCAGAATGATGCCACCAATGCAGAGGAATTCATGGAAGGTCTTAAAGTTGACCTGTTTTCGGATATGGTCTATGTATTTACACCAAAAGGGGATGTCATTGAACTGCCGTCCGGCTCTGTTCCAATTGACTTCTCTTACAGAATCCATTCAGAAATAGGGAACAAGACCATCGGTGCCAAGGTGAACGGCAAAATGGTCACTCTTGATTATAAGCTGAAAACCGGGGATATTGTCGAAATTCTGACGTCTAAGCATTCTTACGGTCCCAGTCAGGACTGGCTGAAGCTGGCCCAGACCTCGCAGGCAAAAAATAAAATACGTCAATTCTTTAAGAAGCAGAGACGGGATGAAAATATAGAAAAAGGAAAAGAACTGGTCGAGAAGGAAATCCGCGCGATGGAGTTTGACCTAAAGGAGATCCTGACAAACGAGAATATCAAGCGTGTCGCAGATAAGTTCAATTTTTCCAACGAAGAGGATATGTATGCAGCGGTTGGATACAATGGCATAACGGCTGCCCAGATTGCCAACCGTCTAACGGAAAAATGGAGAAAGAAAAAAGAACAGGAAACAGCTCTTGAAACGGTTCCGGAACTCAAGACCTTCCCGAATAGCAGGAAAAAGGAATCCGGCGTCCGCGTAAGAGATATTGATAATCTCTTAATCCGCCTTTCCAGATGCTGCAACCCGGTTCCCGGTGACGAAATTGTCGGGTACATCACAAAGGGCAGAGGGGTCTCTGTCCACCGTGCCGACTGTCCAAACCTTCTTTCAGAGGAAGCAGAGGACCGATTGATCCCAGTCGAGTGGGAGGGCGGCCTCAATGAACGGAAAGAGTACAATGTGGATATTGAGATTAATGGTTATGACAGGAGCGGTCTGCTGAACGAAGTGCTTCAGGCAGTGAATGAAACCAAGACTAATATATCTGCCGTTTCGGGCCGCTCTGACCGCAATAAGGTAGCCACCATCCATATGTCCATTTCAATCAATAATGTGAATCATCTGCAAAAGGTAGTGGACCGCATCAAGCAGATTCACGACATCTACGCAGTAAGACGGATTATGAACTAAGGAGCATCTGCCATGAGAATTGTATTGCAGCGGACTGGCCCGGCCTCTGTTAAGGTAAAGAGCAGGATCATCGGTCAGATAGAGAAAGGCTTTGTCCTGCTGGTGGGCATCACTCACGGAGATACAGAAGAGGATGCGGATTATTTAGCGGAGAAGGTGGTCAACCTCCGTGTTTTTGAGGACGAAAATGAAAAAATGAATCTATCCTTGAAAGATACGGGAGGGGACATTCTCTCCATCTCTCAGTTCACTCTCTACGGTGACTGCCGGAAGGGAAGAAGGCCTAACTTCATGAACGCCGCACGGCCCGAGGAAGCCCGGCATATGTACGATCTTTTTAATGCAAAATTGCAGGAAAGAGGCGTTCATGTCGAGACAGGCGAATTCGGGGCGATGATGGATGTCAGTCTGGTGAATGACGGCCCCGTCACTTTAATTATTGACAGCAAAGAAAAATAACAGCATACAAAGCGGCTCGCTTTAGTGGACTGAAAAGCAGTAACCGTCCATAAGCTTGAGCCGCTTATTTATTTGTCAGGGATTGTATATTGTATGGGGCAGACGAGGATCAGGAGAAGCGGAGGTTGGAAAAAGGTCTTCGTGAGGCCGAAGAAAACCGAAACAAGGCTGGCGCAGTAGAAAAGAGGTCTTCACAAAAGAAAGCTGGAATAGCAGAAAAAGGTCTTCATGAGGCCGATGAAGGCCAAAAGAACGCTGGCACAGCTGAAAAAAGGTCTTCATGACGCTGATGAAGACCCAAATGAATCTAAACGGGGAAAAAGAGTCTTCATAGGGGAGGAAAACCGAAACAAAAGCCAGCAGGATTTAGTCCATCCTCTTGAAATACTCTGCCAGCCCTTTATAAAGAGCGGATGCTGCCTTCTCCTGGAATTTCCTTGAGCGGAGGACCTGTTCCTCATTTGGGCTGCTCAAATAGCCCAATTCCATGAGTGCGGCAGAGCTTTTGTTTTCTCTTAGCACGTGGTAATTCCCCTGCCGGGCTCCCCTGCTGCTCAGCATTAGATTTTGGGCCATGGCCTCTTCAAGGCATTCTGCCAGGGCTTTTTGATAGCCGTGGAAATAATAGGCGGTGAATCCCTGGACATCATTCTGCTGGGAGCTGTCATAATGGATGCTGAGGAACGTTGCTCCGTACCTTGAATTGGCCGCGGCTGTTCTGGTCTGCAGGGATATATAGGTGTCATGGCTGCGCGTTAGTATGGGTCTTGCCCCTGCCGCATCCAGCTTATTGTATAAGAGGAGAGCTGTCCTGAGTGTAAGGTTTTTTTCGAGGGTGCCAAGAGCACCTGTGGTCCCGCGGTCTTCTCCTCCATGTCCGGGATCAATGATGATAAGTCTGTCTTTTAAGTATTCCTGGGGTCCGGGTTCAGCAATCTGGGGTGTACCGTTAAGATTGGACGCCATCCAGCCTGCAATATACAAATTCTGGTTCCCATCCATCACCTTATACCAGCTTCCGGCTGCAGCCTGGACTTTGTAAACCTTTCCCTTCTCAGCTCTCTTGACAATTTTGGAGTTCACATCTGCTTGACTTCTTAAGCTTGTCCCCTCGTATAGGATCTTGATCTTGCTGCCTTCTGCGGGAGCTTCCTGCGCAGTCTTTTTTTCACTGCTGCTGCGCTCCAGGAACCAGCGGGGAGCCCACCCTTTTTTCCCTTTTTTGTATTCCAGGTATATCCACTGCTTTTCTTCTTTGATAATGGTATAGAAACCATCTTCTGTGATTTCTCCTATGATTTTTCCGTTGAGGGAAGGTTCGGCCCGTACAAACAACGACGCACTGGCACGAACCTCTCCCATGTTTGTTCCTTCAGATGGATTCTTTTTCTCTGGAGCGGGCGCGCTCTTTCCGCTTAGCTGGATAAAGTCAGCGGAAACCCACCCAGACAGATTCTTTGTCTGAAGCTTTACCCAGCTTTCATTTTGCTCAAGAACCGAGGCGGTCTCGCCTTGATCCAGCGTGCCGATGACCTGGAACTGTTCTCCAGGGCCGTTTCTGACGCGCAGGGAATCTGCTGTGACCAAGGCAGTTGGTGATTCATCTGTGCGTACCGCTTCCGTTGTCTGGACCAGCCAGCCGGCTGCCCAGCCTTTGCGGCCTCCGAAATCGATTTGAATCCAATCTCCCTTTTCCTTCAGGACCTTATATTCTTCCCCATAATAGGCTTTTCCAGCAACCGCTGAGGTCAGAGAGGGTCCTTCCCTGATATTGAGTTGGTTCACCTGAACTTTGATGGTTTTATCATCAGCGGATGCATGTCCAAGAGCCGCGGATAGCGGGATGAATAAAAGGATGAGTAAAATCCGGAGTAAGGTCCTTCTCAAATGGCCACCTCTTCACCAACAGGATTTTAGTAAGCACATTCGATATGGGAACCAAAAAAACCTTTAATTTTGGAAATAAAAATAAGCGAATCGGGCAGGATTATAAGAAAGAATGTCCTTTTAATTGGGGCAGCAGGAGGCTTGCAAAATGAGGTTCAGTGAAAAGGGAAGAATCAGCACGAGTGGAGCAAACCAGGTGTTTGGTGTAGATTTTCATGATTTTATGCAAAAGGAGGAAAGCTCCACGGTGATGGAATTGGCATCGGAGTTCGGGCTGGATGTCCGTGAGGTGAAAAACCTGAAGAAGAGAATGGAAAGATGATGAAATCTTCTTGACAATGAAGATGAGGGTACGTATTATTATTAAATATATCAAATTACATAGCTGCTGATAACCAATGATGGGGAAGAGTAGTTGAGAACCGGATGACAAGAGAGGAAATGTCCAGGCTGAAAGCATTTCTACTGAAGGCTCAATGAAAGAACACCCCGTAGGCTTCGCTCTGAAAAGGATTTCCATAGTAGGAGACGGACGTATACAGGCGTTAACTGTTAAAAGTGGAAGCGGATCGTTCGCTTCAACCAGGGTGGCACCACGGGATCAAACTCTCGTCCCTTGTAATTCAAATTACAGGGGACCGGGAGTTTTTTTGTTGTTCCCAGTGCTGGCAGTTATTCTCTTTTTATTGGACCATGTGAGAAAGGATGAGTCGATGTCAATTCAGATTCCAAGAGGAACACAGGATATCCTGCCCGGCCAGGTCGAGATCTGGCAGTATATCGAAAACAAAGCTAGAGATATAAGCAGAAGATATCAATATTCAGAAATCCGCACCCCTTTATTTGAACACACAGAACTTTTCCTGAGAGGAGTCGGTGATACGACCGATATCGTTCAAAAGGAAATGTACACCTTCCAGGACCGCGGCGGAAGGGATTTGACCTTAAGGCCAGAAGGGACGGCAGGGGTTGTCCGTTCTTATGTAGAAAATAAAATGTTTGGTCTTCCCAACCAGCCGGTAAAATTATTTTACATTTCCCAAATGTTTAGATATGAACGTCCGCAGGCAGGAAGATACCGCCAGTTTGTCCAGTTTGGAGTGGAGGCTCTTGGAAGCTCTGATCCGGCGATGGACGCAGAAGTCATTTCTCTTGCCATGAACCTCTATAAAGAGATGGGATTAAAAAGTATTAAACTCGTCATAAACAGTCTTGGAGATAAAGAAAGCAGACTTTCCCACAGGGAAGCACTGATCGATCATTTTTCACCAAGAATCGGGGAATTCTGTTCAGACTGTCAATCGCGCCTTGAGAAAAATCCTATGAGGATCCTGGACTGCAAGAAGGATCGGGACCATGAACTGATGAAAACTGCACCATCCATCCTGGAGTATTTAAATGACGAGTCAGCCGCTTATTTTGAAAAGCTGAAGAAATATCTGACGGATATCGGTGTTGAGTATACAGTGGATTCCGGTCTGGTACGAGGGCTGGATTACTATAATCATACAGCTTTCGAGATCATGAGCGAGGCGGAAGGCTTTGGAGCCATCACAACCCTTTGCGGTGGCGGAAGATACAACGGCCTGGTGGAAGACCTTGGCGGCCCTGAAACGCCGGGAATAGGCTTTGGAATGAGCATAGAAAGGCTTATTTCCGCTCTGGCTGCAGAGAACGTCGAGCTGCCTATCTCCAGAAGCCTGGACTGCTATTTTGTAGCATTGGGCGAGGAAGCAAAGGATTATACGGTCAAGCTTGTTCAGAGTTTAAGAGATGCAGGCTTCTCGGCCGACCGGGATTATCAGGATCGGAAAGTAAAAGCCCAATTCAAGGCGGCGGACCGCTTGAATTCAACATTTGTCGCTGTGCTTGGGGATGATGAATTAAAAGAAAACAAGATCAGCGTCAAAAACATGGAAACCGGTGAACAAACAGCTGTAGGCCTTGATACATTCGTTCAAGAATTTAAAAGGCTTCAAGAATAAGGAGGAAGGCATATGTTTGGCAGATCGTATTTTTGTGGTGAAGTTACAGAGAAAGCAATCGGAGAAAAAGTGACTCTTAAAGGCTGGGTACAAAAGAGGCGCGATCTTGGCGGCCTGATTTTTATCGACCTTCGTGACAGGACAGGAATCGTCCAGGTAGTATTTAATCCGGACCATTCAAAAGAAGCTCTTGTTACAGCAGAAAAGATCAGAAATGAATATGTGCTGGATATTTCAGGTACCGTTATTGCAAGAGAAGAGGGTACGGTAAATCCGAATGTGAAAACAGGAAAGATTGAGATCCAGGCTGAGCAGGTAACCATATTAAACGAGGCAAAGACTCCTCCGTTTGTCATTTCTGATCAGACAGATGCATCCGATGATGTCCGCCTTAAATACCGCTATCTGGACCTTCGCCGTCCTGTTATGTTTGAAACCTTTAAAATGCGGCACCAGACAACAAAAGCCATCAGAGATTACCTGGATGGGGAAGGGTTCCTGGATATAGAAACGCCTATCCTGACAAAGAGCACACCGGAAGGCGCGAGGGATTATCTTGTTCCAAGCAGGGTGCACGAAGGTGAATTTTACGCATTGCCGCAGTCTCCTCAGCTGTTCAAGCAAATGCTGATGGTTTCCGGGTTCGAGCGGTATTATCAGGTTGCCCGCTGCTTCAGGGATGAAGATCTGCGTGCAGACCGTCAGCCGGAATTCACTCAGATTGATATTGAAACAAGCTTCATGAGCCAGGAAGACATCATTGAAATGACAGAGCGCATGATGCAAAAGGTGATGAAGGATGTTAAAGGAATGGAGCTTCCGCTTCCGCTGCCCCGTATGACGTATGAAGATGCGATGGGGTATTATGGTTCGGATAAACCTGATACAAGGTTTGAAATGAAGCTCATCAATGTCTCAGGGCTGGTTAAGGACAGCGGCTTTAAAGTGTTCTCCGGTGCAGTTGCTTCAGGCGGAGAAGTAAAGGCTGTCAATGCCAAAGGAGCAGCTTCAAAGTATTCCCGCAAGGATATTGATGCCCTCCAGGAATTTGCCGGCATTTATGGTGCGAAAGGCCTTGCGTGGCTTAAGCTTGAGGAAGACGGGCTGAAAGGACCGATTGCTAAATTCTTTGGAGAAGAAGAACAGGCGCAATTGATCGAGACTCTTTCTGCTGAGGCAGGAGATCTCCTTCTGTTTGTAGCGGACAAGAAGAGTGTCGTCGCCAATTCCCTTGGAGCACTGCGATTGAAGCTTGGGAAAGAACTCGGCCTTATTGACGAGTCCAAATTTAACTTCCTTTGGGTGACTGACTGGCCACTGCTTGAATATGATGAAGACCTTGGCCGTTATTTTGCCGCACATCATCCATTCACGATGCCGTTCCGCGAAGACCTCGAAAAGCTTGAAACCGATCCGGCATCTGTGAAAGCCCAGGCTTATGACCTTGTCTTGAACGGATATGAGCTTGGCGGCGGATCCATCCGTATTTTTGAACGTGATGTTCAAATGAGAATGTTCGAGGCTCTTGGCTTCACAATGGAAGAAGCGAAGGAACAGTTCGGTTTCCTTTTGGAAGCATTTGAATACGGAACTCCTCCCCACGGCGGGATTGCCCTTGGACTCGACCGCCTCGTGATGCTTCTGGCAGGCAGAACGAATCTTCGGGACACCATCGCATTCCCTAAAACAGCAAGCGCAGTGGACATCCTTACGAAGGCGCCGGGCGAGGTCAGCGAGGCACAGCTCGATGAACTTCATCTAGCATTAAAATTGGAAAAAAGTGAGTAAAGACCTAGAGCGGATTTCTTGAAAACAGCTTCTCTGCTGTGATAAGATATCATCAATAAGCAAGAGTCCTGATGTGTTCGTTTTCCTTCTATACGTTTTGACCGAACACTTATAGTTACGGGAGCACGAGTTTTCCGGCTGCGTACATGCCTTTCTTGAAGAGGACTTACAAATGCCGGGAACAGGGCACCCACCTGCTGAGAGCGGGTTCAAAACTATGGCACTGACGGCACGATCGGGGCTCTTGCACCTACATACGGACGTAAACCTGTGCCTCGGCACAGGTTTTTATTATGCTTGCAGCCTTCCTGAAGGGGCAGAGAGAGTCTTGTTTAAAAAATTGAGTATGGTATATTCTTATAGAGAATTTATTTCTTGGTAAAGGGTAAATACATATTAACAAGACGAGATTAACTGGAGTGATAGATGATGCTTCACCAATTTTCTAGAAATGAGCTTGCCATTGGAAAGGAAGGGCTGGAAACGTTAAAGAATACGACCGCTGCTGTTTTAGGTATCGGCGGAGTGGGTTCCTTTGCGGCTGAAGCCCTTGCCAGATCAGGAGTCGGCAGGCTGATCCTTGTGGATAAGGACGATGTGGATATCACGAACATCAACAGGCAGAATATCGCCTTCCTTTCTACTGTGGGAAAGTTTAAGGCCGATCTGATGAAAGAAAGAATCAAAGACATCAATCCAGATTGCGAAGTCATTTCACTGAAGATGTTTTATACGGAAGAAACCTACGAGGAATTTTTCAGCTATGGATTGGATTATGTCGTTGATGCGTCTGACACCATTTCATACAAAATCCATTTAATGAAGGAATGCCTGAAACGGAATATAAAGATCATTTCGAGCATGGGTGCCGCCAATAAAATGGACCCGACACGGTTCCGGATTGCGGATATTTCCAAGACCCATACAGATCCCAT
The DNA here is from genome assembly GCF_000430765.1 of Peribacillus kribbensis DSM 17871. Classification (GTDB taxonomy): domain Bacteria; phylum Bacillota; class Bacilli; order Bacillales; family DSM-1321; genus Paraperibacillus; species Paraperibacillus kribbensis. The sequence goes on from NZ_KE387237.1 coordinate 289,525, forward strand.
TGCCAAAGTCATCAGGACACGATTGAAAAAAGAAGGAATCCGGAAGGGCATTCCGGTGATTTTCTCAGATGAAAGCCCGATTGTCATCAAAGAAGAAGTCCGAAAAGAAGTGGGGAATGACCAGGCGCAGATCAGGAAGGCTAAAATGCCTCCTTCCTCCAATGCATTTGTGCCGTCTGTGGCGGGTCTGATTGCAGCAAGCTGGGTAGTGCGCGATATCCTGAAGGATATTAAAATCAGCAGAGTGAATGATTAATGCAAGAAAGGCTTCCGGGCAGTGCCCTGAAGCCTTTTTTATTTTTGCAGCTTTTCATAGACAGAAGCCAAAGCCTGCTCGAATTTGCCAGTCTTTTTAGGGACATAATATTTTTTATGCTTCAGCTTGTCAGGAAGATACTGCTGCTTGACCCAGCCGTTTTCATAGTCGTGCGGATAAAGATAGCCGATTCCCCTTCCGAGCTCCTTGGCTCCTTTATAGTGGGCATCCTTCAAATGGAGCGGCACATCCCCATAATTTCCAGAACGGATATCAGCGAGGGCGGCGTCCAGTGCCGAATAGGCAGAATTGGATTTAGGTGAGAGGCAGAGCTCTACCACTGCAGCTGCAAGCGGGATCCTCGCTTCGGGAAAGCCCAGGCGTTCAGCTGCCTCAACAGCAGCGAGGGTGCGCGGCCCGGCCTGGGGGTTGGCAAGCCCGATATCCTCGTAGGCCATGACCACCAGGCGCCTGCTGATGCTGACGAGATCTCCTGCTTCGATCAATCTTCCCAGGTAATGCATGGCGGCATTAACATCGCTGCCCCGGATGGATTTTTGCAGGGCGGACAGGACGTCGTAATGGGCATCTCCATCCTTATCATGGGAGAAGCTTTTCTTCTGGATGCACTCCTCAGCGGTCCTTAGATTGACCACAATCAACCCGTTTTCATCGGGCTCTGTGGATTGGACGGCGAGCTCTAGGGCGTTCAAGGCACTGCGGACATCTCCGTTTGAGGCAGAAGCCAGGTGAAGGAAGGCTTCCTCGGAAATTTCTGTCTTATAGCTTCCAAGTCCCCTTTCCTCATCAGCGGCAGCCCGCTTCAGTGCATGGACGATATCCTCAGGCTCCAGAGGCAGAAGCTCAAAAATCTGGCATCTGCTCCTTATGGCCGGATTGATCGCATGATAGGGATTGCTTGTAGTGGCCCCGATCAGGGTAATCATTCCGTTTTCCAAATAAGGAAGAAGGAAATCCTGTTTGGTCTTATCCAGGCGGTGGACCTCATCGAGCAGGAGAATCACTTTCCCTGACATCTTTGCCTCCTGTGCGACGATTTCCATATCCTTTTTATTATTCGTAACAGCATTCAGGGTGCGGAAGGCAAATTTCGTACTGCCGGCTATCGCCGAAGCAATCGAGGTCTTCCCTACACCGGGAGGACCATATAAGATCATGGAGGAAAGCTGCTTTGCCTTCACCATTCTGCGGATGATCTTTCCTTCTCCCGTCAAATGCTTTTGTCCAATGACTTCATCTATATCTTTGGGGCGCATACGAAACGCCAGAGGTTTAATAGTCATAGAGTTTCCCCCGGGAATAAAAGGTTATAGGCATGACGTCATTGTTCTAGTGTCATGTCCTGTGCCCCTTACTTTACCATATAATATGGTAAACTTAAAATGCATAGAATCATTGAATATGCTATAATTTCAAAAGCCTCACTGTTCATTTCCCCATTCTCTCGCTGATTTTTCCTGCAGCGGAAAAATCGTGCGGCAGCATCAGATTCTAAGACAGGCTGCATGCACAATGAACATACAATGAAGTCCGTCTTTTATAAGCATTTTTGCAAAACTAGCTATAGACGGCTGAAAAGCCGGCAATGATTATAGTATGAATTTTATCTTTAATAGAGGTGTATGCTTTGAAAATATCAACTAAGGGACGTTATGGTTTAACTATTATGATTGAATTGGCAAGAAAGCACGGGGAAGGTCCGACTTCTTTGAAGGCCATCGCGCAGACCCACGATCTTTCCGAACATTATCTCGAACAGCTCATTGCCCCGCTTAGGAATGCCGGGCTAGTGAAGAGCATCCGTGGTGCATATGGGGGCTATCTTCTTGGCAGAGATCCAGAGGATATCACCTCTGCAGATATCATCAGGGTCCTTGAAGGGCCGATCAGCCCTGTAGAGGGAATTGAGGATGAAGAACCTGCTAAGAGAGAACTATGGATAAGAATACGGGATGCGGTAAAAAATGTATTAGATAATACCACATTGAAGGATCTGGCAGATTATTCAGAGGATAACGGACAGGCAGACTCCTATATGTTTTATATTTAACCCGTCAGGAGGGAGATTCTTGGAAAAGATATATATGGATCATGCGGCGACATCTCCCATGCATCCTGAAGTAATTGAAAGAATGGCATCTGCCATGAGAAATGATTTTGGAAATCCATCCAGCATCCATTCCTTTGGGAGGGCAGCCAGGCATGTGCTGGATGAATCCAGGGCCCTGATTGCAGGCAGCATTCATGCAAGAGAAAATGAAATCATTTTCACTAGCGGAGGAACGGAAGCGGACAATCTTGCCATTCTGGGGATTGCGCATGCGCAAAGCTCAGCGGGCCGGCATATCATCACCTCCCAGGTCGAGCATCATGCGGTCCTCCATACCTGTGAAGCCCTTGAAAAACAAGGATATGAAGTTACATATCTCCCAGTCGGCACAGAAGGCAGGATCTCGATGGAGGATTTAAAGAAGGAGCTTCGCAGCGATACCATTCTTGTGACCATCATGTATGGAAACAATGAAGTTGGTACGCTTCAGCCAATCAAAGAGATCGGCAGTCTCCTGAAGGATCACCAGGCCTTCTTTCATACAGATGCCGTCCAGGCTTACGGACTTGAAAAAATAGATGTGAGGGAAATGGGAATTGATCTCTTATCCGTATCTTCTCACAAAATCAACGGTCCAAAAGGGATTGGTTTCCTCTATCTGAGAGATGGGGTTAAATTGTCTCCTCATTCTTACGGCGGCGAACAGGAAAGAAAGCGGAGGGCCGGTACAGAAAACGTACCAGGCATTGCTGCTTTTGCGGAGGCTGTGAAAATTTCGCAGTCATCAAGCGCGGAAAAACGGGAGCTCTTTTCTTCATTTAAAAGGAAGATGATCCAGATTCTGAATGAGGAAAACATAAAGTTTGCAATTAATGGCTCTGTAGAGTATGCTCTTCCTCATGTACTCAATATCAGCTTTCCTGGCACCAATGTGGAGGCCATGCTTGTAAACATGGACTTAGCCGGAATCGCGGTTTCGAGCGGCTCTGCCTGTACGGCGGGATCCATCGATCCATCACATGTGCTTGTGGCCATGTATGGGAAGGAAGCTGAGGAGGCCAAGAATTCCATAAGGTTCAGTTTTGGCTTTACCAACACACAGGAAGAGATTGAAAGGGCCGCGAGAGAAACAGCTAAAATCGTAAAAAGGCTGAGTGCAAATTAGCAGAATTCTGCTGAAAAAAATAAATAAGGGGTGACACCCATGAATAAATTACCCAAAGATACCCGTGTAGTAGTCGGAATGTCTGGAGGAGTAGACTCTTCGGTCGCTGCACTGTTATTAAAGCAGCAGGGATATGATGTTGTCGGCATCTTCATGAAAAACTGGGATGATACAGACGAAAATGGAGTCTGTACGGCAACAGAGGATTATAATGATGTAATCCGGGTCTGCAACCAGATCGGCATCCCCTATTATGCAGTAAACTTTGAAAAGCAATACTGGGATAAGGTCTTCACTTACTTCCTGGATGAATATAAAGCGGGCAGGACGCCGAATCCGGATGTGATGTGCAACAAGGAAATCAAGTTTAAAGCGTTCCTTGAGCATGCCCTAAATCTTGGAGCGGACTATCTTGCAACCGGGCACTATGCACAGGTTGAATTCCGCGACGGAGAATATAAAATGCTCCGCGCTATAGACGATAACAAGGATCAAACGTATTTCCTGAATCAGCTCAGTCAGGATCAGCTGTCAAAAGTCATGTTCCCTTTGGGGGGCATCGAAAAGCCAAAAGTCAGGGAAATTGCGAAAGAAGCCGGCCTTGCCACTGCGGCCAAAAAGGATTCGACAGGCATCTGCTTTATTGGTGAACGAAACTTTAAGGAATTCCTCAGCAACTATCTTCCTGCACAGCCGGGAACCATGCAGACTCTTTCCGGAGAAGTGAAAGGGCAGCATGAAGGCCTTATGTATTACACAATCGGCCAGAGGCACGGACTTGGTATCGGGGGAAGCGGGGATCCTTGGTTTGCGGTAGGAAAAGATCTTGAAAAAAATATCCTATATGTTGAGCAGGGCTTCGAGCATGACAGCCTCTTTTCGACCTCTATTTCGGCGGTTAATTTAAGCTGGGTTTCCGGCAGTGAAGTCCCGGAAGAGTTTACCTGCACCGCGAAATTCCGTTACCGCCAGGCAGATAATGAAGTGACAGTAAAGGTGACCTCAAAGGATACAGCTGAAGTCATTTTCAAACAGCCGATCAGGGCCGTGACTCCCGGCCAGGCAGTAGTCTTTTATAATGGAGATGTATGCCTCGGGGGCGGTACCATCGATGAAGTGTATAAAGGCAGTGAACGATTGACATACGTTGGATAAAAAGAAGCAGGCCTGAAGACTTCCAGGCCTGCTTTTTTTCGGGGGAACGAGGCAGGGGATCTTTATGTAACGCCTGATGTCCTGTGGTATACTTTTTATACAATATTGGAGAGTGAAATCATGGACAAAAATATGCAGGGAATCCAGTTTATGCAAGAAGGCAGATATGAAGAAGCAGCGAAGGTTTTTTCAGCGGTCATTGAAGAGAACCCCCAGGATGCCTTGGGTTATATAAACTTTGGTAATGTACTTACAGCAGTAGGTGAAAACCTGAAAGCGGAGAATTTCTTTAAAAAGGCCATAGAGCTGGATGAAGAGGCTTCTGCTGCTTATTATTCACTTGGAAACTTATATTTTGAACAAGAAAAGCTGATCGAAGCAAAGGACATGTTTGAAAAAGCCGTCAAAACCGGCATGGATAATGGGGATGTCTATTTTATGCTGGGAATGGCTCTTTTGCAGCTGGACCAGCCGCGGCTTGCCATGCCTTATTTGCAGCGGAGCATGGAGCTGAATCCGGAGGACGCAGAGGCAAGATTCCAATATGCCCTCTGTCTTGCCAGCCAGGAAATGTATCCAGAAGTGATCAAGGAATTAAAGAACGTTCTCGAAAAGGATCCAGGCCATGGAGACGCCTTATACAATCTGGGAGTGGCATATGCGCTGACGGGCGATATCCAATCTGCCATCGAAAGCATGACGAGGGCGCTGGAAGTCCAGCCTGACCACATACTTGCCGGACATGGAAAAAAGCAATTAGAGGCGATTCTCGAAGAAGAGAATAACTAAAGAATGAAAGGAGGGAAATCGTGATTCAGCAGGATTCCTTAAAACTGTTTACAGATGAAGAGAAAAAATTTATGAAGGGCCGCCATCTTGTTACCATTTTTCATAATGAGCAGAATCTTTATTCAGTGGTAAGAATCCGGCTGGATGATACCAATATCGACTATGACGAAAAAGAGGCGGTTGTGACAGGGTATTTCCCTCGGATTCATGAGCATGAAACATATATATTCTTTGGTGAAATGAAGGAGCATCCCAAATTCGGACAGCAATTTCATGTCGAACACTTCCGGAAGGATATTCCTCATACCAAGGATGGCATCGTCAATTACCTGTCGAGTGATTTATTTAAGGGAATAGGAAAAAAAACGGCTCAAAGCATCGTCGATACTCTTGGTGACAATTCAATTTCCAGGATTCTGGAGAATCCCGCCCTGCTTGATGGAATTCCAAAATTGAGCAGTGAAAAAGCAAAGGAGCTTTATGAAAGCCTCATGGAGCATCAGGGGCTCGAAAAGGTCATGATTACCTTGAGCCAGCTTGGTTTCGGTCCGCAGCTCGCCATGAGGATCTATCAGGCTTACAAGCATGAAACTCTCATGGTCATCCAAAGTAATCCTTACCAGCTTGTAGAGGATGTGGAAGGAGTCGGTTTCGGGCGGGCGGATGAATTAGGCTTCCAGCTCGGGATTTCAGGGAATCATATGGACCGCATTAAGGCAGCCTGTCTATATACTCTGGAGACAGAATGCCTTCAGGAAGGAAATGTGTATCTTGAGACTGATCAGCTGCTGAAAAGCGTAAAATCCCTTCTCGAAGAAAATAAGCGCGATGTCATTGATTATCGCAATATCTCAGAAGAGATCATTAAACTGGGAGAAGAAGGAAAGGTCATCGTGGAAGAAGACAGAGTGTATACACCTTCCCTTTATTTTTCTGAAAAAGGGCTTGCTGCGAAAATTCAAAAAATCCTGGATCAGGATCAGTATGAAGATCAGTTCCCAGAATCAGAATTCCTCCTGGCATTAGGGGAACTGGAGGAAAGGCTCGGAGTAGAATATGCCCCTGCCCAAAAGGAAGCGATACAGACTGCCCTGATGTCTCCCATGCTCATTATGACCGGGGGGCCGGGAACCGGGAAAACGACGGTCATCCAGGGAATCGTAGAGCTTTTTTCCGAGCTTCACGGGGCATCGCTGGAACCTAAGGACTATAAAAAAGAAGAGCCGTTTCCCTTTGTGTTAGCGGCACCAACCGGGCGCGCGGCAAAAAGGATGTCGGAATCCACGGGGCTTCCAGCCGTTACCATTCACCGGCTGTTAGGCTGGAATGGAAGTGAGGGATTTTCCCATCATGATGACAATCCCATTGAAGGCCGGATCCTGATTGTCGATGAAATGTCGATGGTCGATACCTGGCTTGCCAATCAGCTTTTCAAGGCCGTTCCCGAAAATATGCAGGTCATCTTGGTCGGAGATGAAGACCAGCTTCCTTCTGTCGGTCCGGGCCAGGTACTTAAGGATCTTCTTCAGACCAAAAAGATCCCGACTGTGCAGCTGGAGCATATTTACCGGCAGGAAGATGGCTCGTCCATTATCGATCTGGCCCATGAAATAAAACGAGGCCGGCTGCCTGATGACATTCATCAGCCGAAGCCGGACCGTTCCTTCTTTGCCTGCAGCACAGCCCAGATTGCCGAAGTGGTAGAAAAAGTGGTGAAAAACGCAAAGAAAAAAGGATATTCAGCCAGAGATATTCAGGTGCTGGCTCCCATGTACCGGGGACCGGCAGGAATAGACAGGCTGAATAAGCTGATTCAGGAGATCTATAACCCAAATACGGATGGGCAAAAAAGGGAGCTTTCCTTTGGGGACGCAACGTACCGGGTAGGAGACAAGGTCCTGCAGCTGGTGAACCAGCCGGAGAGCGGCGTATATAATGGTGACATCGGCCAGGTGGTCTCTGTTTTCTATGCCAAGGAAAATACAGAGAAGCAGGATTTGCTGATCGTTTCATTTGACGGACTGGAAATCACCTACAGCAAGACGGACTTGACCCAGATTACACTCGCCTACTGCTGTTCCATCCATAAATCACAGGGAAGTGAATTTCCTATCGTCATCCTTCCGGTAGTGAAAAGCTATTACCGGATGCTGAGAAGAAATCTGATTTATACGGCCATCACCCGAAGCAAAAAGTTTTTGATCCTCTGCGGGGAAGAAGATGCCTTAAGGATGGGCGTGGAGCGCGGGAATGAACTCCGAAGGAAAACCACCCTCAAGGACAGAGTCCAGACTATACTTGGCGAAATGGAAGAAGAGAATAGCGGAGAACGCGGCAGCGAAAAGGAATTCCTAAGGAAATTAATGAGTACAAGTCCCATGATCGGCATGGAAAACGTTACTCCTTATGATTTTTTGGTAAATGAATAGTTTCTTTAGATGGTGTGAAACATTCACCAACAAAAAACCTTTTACCTTTGGTATTTCCACGTAGTCTATGGTAAAAGATGTATATTTTTATGAAAAAGTGGGCACAATCGTAGGGTACAAAGTTTCGGATGGCTTCTTTTCTGACCTGACTCAGGGGTCGATAGCCCGGACTCTTATGCCCGCTGCGATTGGGAGAGACGCCATCATTATACAAGCTTAGTTTAGTGAGGTGTCTTTCCAATGAAATGCCCAAATTGTGCAAGCAAGGATATTGGAAAAATTGGAGTCAACCAATATTATTGCTGGAATTGTTTTATTGAATTATCTGTGTCAAAAGGACTGATTCACACCCATCAAGTTGAAGAAGACGGGTCGCTCAGCTCGCTTGATGATTTATTTGAAGAAGATAACCGCCGGATCAGCGGGGAATTTTAATCAGGGAATAAGGCAGTTCGAAAAAGCACCGACAGGGGGGCTTTTTCGAACTGCCTTTTTTGTAAGGTCTGTATTATTCACTTTTGATTTTCGCATAACAAAGTAAAATCAACCTTCAGCTATACAAAGTCTTTTGTAGTAGGAGAACTCCTTTTTACTGATCCTGGCACTGGCAAGGATCTATCGGGAATGAATCATGTACATAGGGTCTCTATTCCTTTTCCCTGCTTTATTGTATGGAAATGTTAAAAGTGACAAACCCTAAAAGATAAAGTAAAGGGGGGCGGGAATGAACATTCAGGTGAAGTGGTATTACCGGCTTGGCTTTTTACTGCTGGTCTTCGTTGTTCTCTATGTGTTTTTTAAATTGAGGCCGATTTGGGTCCCACTGCTTGGAATTCTCGTGACCGCTGCGCTGCCCTTTATCATTGGAGGGTTTATCGCGTACCTTCTGCATCCCGTTGTGGAAAAGCTGCACAGCCGCGGACTGCCCAGGGGGATTTCTATTTTAATTATTTATCTCATATTCTTCGGGGGAATGGGGTTTGCTCTTTATAAGGGTGTGCCGGCAATGGTGGAGCAGGTCAAGGAGCTTTCTGCGAGCGCACCTGCCGTGGCGGAACGTTACAGGGAATGGTTCAATTCCATGCACAAACAGACATCCTCATGGCCATTTGGCCTGCACGAACGGCTGGAGGAAGGCATCTCTTTATTCGAGAAAAGAATGGACAGCCTTCTCGATATGGTCATGAAAAGTGTGATGCGCGTATTTGACTTCATTCTGCTGATTGCGCTGATCCCATTCGTGGCCTTTTATTTCTTAAAGGATATTGAGGCGATGAAAGGGACGCTGTGGTACCTGACCCCAAATAGATGGCGGACGAGCGGAGCCTCGTTCCTTAAGGACGTGGATCAGTCGCTGGGGAACTATATCAGGGGGCAGTTTCTTGTCTGCGCCATCATCGGCGGACTTTCAACTATCCTTTTCTGGGCCATTGGAATGAAGTATCCTTTATTATTCGGTGTCATAATAGGCGTAACCAATATTATTCCGTATTTTGGGCCGATTATTGGCGCGATACCTGCCATGCTTATCGCAGCCGCTGTGTCCCTTAAGCTGATGGCGGTCGTTGCACTGATTGTATTTGGGCTCCAGTTTATTGAAGGAAATGTTCTTTCGCCTTTTATTGTGGGGAAAAGCCTGGCGATGCATCCGCTCATTATCATGGCCGCCCTTTTGATAGGCGGGGAGACCGGCGGAATTCCGGGCCTGATTTTAGCAGTACCTGTACTCGCAATTGTAAAAGTAGCTGTGATTCATTCTAAAGATCATTTTGCAAAGAAGCCCCATGCAGATGCAGAGTAGCCGCAGGCATTGACAAACCGCAGGACAATGCATATAATCATGTTAATTATTACAATTTCAAATTGTGAAAACGTTGATGGAAATGAGTATGTTAAAGACCATTTGTACTGCTGCGGCAGTTAAGAGAGGAATCTCCACCGGCTGAAAGGGATTCTAAATGAAGGTTAACAGAATGCTAGTCCTGAGTGTAGTTAATTCCTATCGTTTGCCGCGTTAAGGCAGTGATGAGGTGATGAATGCAGTTTGTGCATTCATAATCAGGGTGGTACCGCGAGATAACTCTCGTCCCTGTCAGGGGATGAGGGTTTTTTTGCGGCCTTTTTTGGTTAAATCCTTTTTTCCGAATTGACTGTTTCTATTTGAATATAGGAGGAATGTAAAATGAAAAAATTAACAGGAGCACAGATCCGCCAAATGTACCTGGACTTCTTTAAGGGAAAAGGACATAATGTAGAGCCCAGCGCATCACTGGTTCCCCAGGATGACCCTTCTCTTCTTTGGATTAACTCTGGTGTGGCTACATTGAAAAAATATTTTGACGGCCGGGTGATTCCTTCTAATCCAAGAATCACGAACGCACAGAAAGCCATCAGAACGAATGATATCGAGAATGTCGGAAAAACAGCCAGACACCATACATTCTTTGAAATGCTTGGGAATTTTTCCATTGGGGATTATTTCAAAGAAGAGGCAATTACCTGGGCTTGGGAATTCCTAACGGATGAAAAATGGATCGGCTTTGATAAGGAAAAGCTGTCTGTGACCATTCATCCGGAGGATGAGGAAGCATTCAAGCTCTGGAATGAAAAAATCGGGATTCCTTCTGAACGGATTATCCGCTTAGAGGAAAACTTCTGGGATATCGGCGAAGGACCGAGCGGACCAAATACGGAAATTTTCTATGACCGCGGTGCTGAATATGGCGATGACCCAAATGATCCGGAATTATTCCCTGGCGGGGAAAATGAAAGATATCTTGAGGTGTGGAACCTGGTATTTTCTCAATTCAACCATAATCCTGACGGCAGCTATACTCCGCTGCCAAAGAAAAACATAGATACAGGAATGGGTCTTGAAAGAATGGCTTCAGTAGTCCAAAATGTTCCTACTAACTTTGATACGGACCTATTTATTCCGATCATACAGGCCACCGAAAAAATTTCAGGCGTCAAATATGGATCTGACAGCGAGTCCGATACAGCCTTCAAGGTCATTGCGGACCATATCAGGACGGTTTCTTTTGCTGTCGGTGACGGAGCTCTCCCTTCCAATGAGGGACGCGGCTATGTACTTCGCAGACTGCTGCGCCGTGCAGTGAGATATGCCAAAAAAATCAATATCAACCGTCCGTTCATGTTTGACCTGGTATCGGTTGTGGGCGACATCATGAAAGACTTCTATCCGCAGGTCAGCGAAAAGCATGATTTCATTGAAACGGTCGTCAAAAACGAGGAAGAGCGTTTCCACGAAACATTGAATGAAGGGCTCAGCATCCTTTCTGAAGTCATCAAAAAGGAAAAAGAAAAGAACAGCAGCACTATCTCAGGAGAAGATGTTTTCCGCCTCTATGATACGTATGGCTTCCCTGTCGAGCTTACTGAAGAATATGCCGAGGAAGAAGGCATGAAGGTGGACCATGAAGGCTTTGAACAGGCTATGGAAGCACAGCGTGAGCGTGCCCGTGCCGCCCGCCAGGACGTCGGCTCCATGCAGGTACAGGGCGGTGTGCTTGGGGATATCACGGAGGAAAGCAAATTTACAGGCTATGACCATCTGGAGGCTGACGGCATTGTCCAGGCTATCGTCAAAGACGGCGAGCTTACGGAAACAGCCCAGGAAGGCGATGAAATTCAGCTTGTGCTGAGCGAAACTCCATTCTATGCTGAGAGCGGAGGCCAGATTGCCGATATTGGGACCATAATCGGGGAAAATGTAAAGCTAATCGTTCAGGATGTACAAAAAGCTCCAAATGGACAAAACCTTCATAAAGCCGTTGTCGAATCCGGTACACTAGTAAAGGGAAGCAGCGTTCATTCAGCTGTCTCTGCTGAAAACCGTTCTGGAATCACAAAGAATCATACGGCTACCCACCTGCTTCATCAGGCATTGAAGGATGTTCTTGGGGTTCATGTAAACCAGGCAGGTTCCCTTGTGCAAAACGACAGGCTGCGATTCGATTTCTCTCACTTTGGCCAGATTAAACCAGAAGAACTTGAGAAAATTGAAGAAATCGTCAACACCAAGATTTGGGAAAGCATTCCTGTGCAGATTGACTATAAGCAGCTTAACGAAGCGAAAGAAATGGGAGCTATGGCGCTGTTCGGCGAGAAATACGGAGACATCGTAAGAGTTGTGCAGGTTGGAAGATACAGCCTTGAACTCTGCGGCGGCTGCCATGTTCCTAACACTTCTTCCATCGGCCTATTTAAAATTGTTTCAGAAAGCGGAATTGGAGCAGGCACGAGAAGGATCGAGGCGGTAACAGGCGCATCTGCGTACAGACAGCTTAAAGACCAAATCGCCATCCTTCAGGATGCATCGGCAAAATTGAAATCCAGTCCTAAGGACCTTCCAGGCAGAATCGAAGCTGTAATGGCAGAGATGAAGGAGCTTCAAAGAGAAAATGAATCTCTGACAGCAAAGCTGAGCAATATAGAAGCTGCAAACCTTGTGGATCAGGTCAAACAGATTGACGGAGTTCCGGTCCTTGCTGCCAAGGTCCAGGCTCAGGACATGAATAATCTCCGTGCCATGGCAGATGATTTGAAAAACAAGCTTGGATCAGCTATTATTCTTCTTGGTTCTGTACAAGGAGAAAAGGTTAACTTGATTGCCGGAGTAACTAATGATTTAATGGAAAAAGGATATCACGCTGGAAAATTAATCAAAGAAGTAGCTACCCGATGCGGAGGCGGCGGCGGCGGCCGTCCGGATATGGCCCAGGCAGGCGGTAAAGACCCTGGAAAACTGGATTCAGCGCTTAGTTTTGTAGAGGAATGGGTAAAATCCATTTAAACGCCGGGTACTTTTCATTTTCCAAGCAGGTAATTCCCAAAGCAGTATGGAAAGAGTAAATATCAATTTTTAAAGGCTCCGGAATCAGTGAGAAGCCTGAGACTGGGCCTTCAAAAACCTGGGAATTATAACAGGCCGGCATCTCAGCCGGCCGCCCTGGGATAAATAAAGGGGTGCCAAAATGAGTTCCTTTGACAAAACCATGAAATTCAATTTCTCTGATGAACCGTTTGAGAGGGATGTGCGGGAAGTCCTGTTCCAGGTGCATAACGCCCTGCAGGACAAAGGGTATAATCCTATTAATCAGATTGTGGGATATCTATTGTCCGGAGACCCTGCGTATATTCCCAGGCATAATGATGCCAGAAGCATTATCCGCAAGCTCGAACGGGATGAGATCATTGAAGAGCTGGTAAAATCTTATCTGAAATCGCAGCGTGAGGGATAATTATGCGGGTTATGGGTCTTGACGTCGGTTCAAAGACGGTGGGTGTCGCAATCAGCGATGCCATGGGATGGACAGCACAGGGTATTGAAACCATCCAAATCGACGAAGATAGAAATATGTTTGGCTACAAAAGAATTGGACAACTTATTAGAGAATATGAGGTATCTAAAGTAGTGGTCGGACTCCCAAAGAATATGAACAATACCATTGGGCCGAGGGCTGAAGCCAGTCAGGCATATGCCGCTGCGATTGAGGCCAAGTATAAGGTTCCTGTGGAGCTTTGGGATGAACGTCTGTCCACGATGGCAGCTGAGCGGGTGCTGCTCGAGGCCGATATGAGCCGCAGCAAGCGCAAGAAAGTCATCGACAAGATGGCGGCCGTGATGATCCTGCAAGGGTATCTTGATCGACAATCAAATTTATAGGAGTGAATAGAATGGAAAACGGAGAAAAGAATATAACAATCGTTGATGAAAACGGGAATGAACAATTATGCGAGGTACTATTTACCTTTGATTCAGAAGAAACTGGTAAATCTTATGTACTGTACTATCCTTTAGGAGCCGATCAGGATGAAGAGGATATCGAAATTCATGCTTCTTCTTACGTCCCAAGCGACGACAACCAGGACGGAGAACTTCAGCCGATTGAAACAGAAGAAGAATGGGATATGGTAGAGGAAATGCTGAACACCTTCCTTGATGAAGAAGGCGACGAAGCATAATAATGAAAAGGGTTCGGAATAGGTCTCATTCCGAACTCTTTTTTTATTTTTAGGGAAGGCTAGGATTAATGGATTCATTAAATTCATTTTCTCTCGTCACACGCGGAGAACCATCCGAAACCTGCGGACCCACTCAATTTAGTTTTGATTGTTAATGAATTACAATCACCCTGCATCAGCCCATCCCCCGCCTAAGTCAGAATTAAAGGAAAATAATCGTCGAATCCTAATAATTTAAGAGGGTTATTGTAAATAATTTAGGTAATATGTAGGTTTCTGCAGGCCCTTTATAGTATAATGATTCGGAAAGTGAAAGATGATTTGTTTCTTGACTGGTTTTTGGAGGGGAAAGAATGAGCGATAAAGATACTAAAAAGCAGTATATAAAACAGCAGCTTCTAAAAAGAGAAAATGAAGCCAGAACTGTTAGGAAAATCGTGCTTATATCCTTGCTGGCTGTTGTGCTGCTATTTGCGGCCATTGGCCTTGGGGGCTACTTCTATGTTCAGTCCGCGTTAAAACCGGCCGACCCAGATAGTAAAAAAACGACCGAGGTGACCATTCCCATCGGTTCGAGTGTTTCCGGTATATCGATGATCCTCAAGGACAAGGGGATTATCAAAAACGCGAAGGTTTTCCACTATTATGTGAAATTTAAAAATGAATCAGGATTCCAGGCGGGAAAATACAAGTTCTCACCTTCTATGAAATTAGATGAAATTATATCTAGCCTTAAGAGTGGGAAGGTCATGCAGGAAGCTGCCTTGAAAATCACCGTACCTGAAGGAAAGCAGCTTGTTGAAATTGCCGACATTTTGGCTCAAAAGACAAAGCTGAAAAAAGAAGATATATTGAAAACCCTGAATGATCCGGCTTTTGTTAAGAAAATGCAAGCTTTATATCCAGGCCTTCTTACCAATGATATATACGGAAAAACCATTAAATATCCTCTTGAAGGCTATTTGTTCCCTGCCACTTATTCCTACTTTGAAAAACAGCCTACTGTGGAAGACCTCGTTAAACCGATGCTGAAAAAACAGGCAGATATTGTTCTTCAATATAAGGATACAATGGGCAAGAGGAAGCTTACGCCGCATAAGCTGCTGACTATGGCTTCACTTATTGAAGAGGAAGCAACCGAAAAGACTCATCGCGAATCCATCGCCTCCGTCTTTTATAACAGGCTTGAAAATGGAATGCCCCTGCAGACGGATCCTACCGTATTATATGCGAAAGGAAGCCATGAAAAACGGGTGTATTACAAGGATTTACAGATTAAGTCTCCGTACAATACGTATCTGAATAAAGGGCTGCCTCCTGGGCCGATTGCAAATGCAGGTACCAGCTCTCTCGAGGCTGCATTGAACCCAGCCGATACAAATTATCTATATTTCCTTGCGGCACCGGATGGAAATGTTTATTTCTCCAAAACGCTGGATGAGCATAATAAGTTGAAGGCAGAGCATATTAAATAATTCCATTTGCAGATTTTAAGGGGGAAAAATTCACTTTCCCCCTCTTTTTGTGTTAAAATATTCAAAGTGAATTTTTTGCTGTTCCAACATAAGGCCTTTGCTGCCTTGTGAAATGGAGAATTAGATCTCAAGGTTCATCTCTTGTCTTTTACATAAAGCGAAGAGTTTATTATTTAGATTTGTCCGGGAGGATTTTGTTTATGAATAATAAGGTTGAGGAATATCTTCAGTCTCTAATTCCTGCCCACTCCAATTTATTTAGCGAAATGGAAGCCTATGCAGAAGAACATAAGGTTCCTATCATGGATAAAATCGGCATGGAAGCATTACTGCAGTTTCTCAGACTGCAAAAGCCGTCATCTATTCTGGAAGTCGGCACAGCAATTGGGTATTCAGCGCTGCGGATGTCCGATGTACTTCCTGAAGCAAAAATTGTAACGCTTGAACGTGATGAAGAGAGAATAGAAACAGCCAAAAAGTATATAAAGGAAGCCGGCAAACTGGACTCCATCAGGATTATTGAAGGCGATGCACTTGAACTCTCTGAAAAAGTGCAGTCTGAAGGACCTTTCGACGCCATCTTTATCGATGCGGCAAAAGGCCAGTATAAAAAGTTTTTTGAGATTTACGAACCCATGCTGAACAGCGGAGGCATCATCGTTACGGATAATGTATTATTCAAGGGCTTGGTGGCAGTTGAGGAATCTGAAATTGAACAAAGGCGGATAAAGAACTTAGTTAGGAAGATCCGGGACTTCAATACATGGCTGATGAATCACCCTTCCTATGATACTGCGATCATGCCGATTGGCGACGGAGTGGCTGTCAGCAAAAAAAGGGGCAGCTGACACCTGCTTAGGAACAGCTGTTTTTTATATGTGAAAATTGATCGGATAAGACTGAATAAGGAACACAGGACTGGGTACCATACCACAAAAGAACCAGGAGGCTTTTGTGCCTCTCCTTATATGAGCGCCGAGAAGAAAGGCAAGGAGATAGAAAATGAATAAAAAACCAGTAGTCATTGGTGTTGCAGGGGGATCGGGATCTGGGAAGACGAGTGTCACCAAGGCTATCTTTAAAAGCTTCCAGGGGCATTCCATCCTGATGCTTGAGCAGGATTATTATTATAAAGACCAGAGCGAGCTTCCCTTTGAACAGCGGTTGAAGACCAACTATGACCACCCGCTGGCCTTTGATAACGATTTACTGATCGAGCATATTAATAAGCTTCAGAGATATGAGGCTATTGAAAAGCCGGTTTATGATTATGCCATCCATACACGTTCGCAGGAAGTCATCCATGTTGAGCCTCAGGATGTCATCATCCTGGAGGGGATCCTGGTGCTTGAGGATGAAAGACTGAGGAATCTGATGGATATGAAGCTGTTTGTGGATACGGATGCAGATATCCGGATTCTACGCCGCATGGTCAGGGACATAAACGAGCGCGGACGGACGATTGAATCGGTCATCGACCAGTATTTAAGCGTGGTGAGACCGATGCATAACCAATTCATCGAACCGACCAAGCGGTATGCAGATATTATTATCCCTGAAGGCGGCCAGAATCACGTCGCAATTGACCTCATGGTCACAAAAATCAAGACCATTCTTGAAGAAAAGTCATTTTTATAATACTATTGCATAAATAAAGAAATAACATCCTCCTTAAAGCGGCTGTAATAAAAATGCAGCAAAATTTACAGGAAGTGACTAGAGAAATTTTCAAAAAAGGTGGACAAAACCACCAAAAGGTAATAATAATACAAATAAGAGAAAAATGCGCGTCCTGCTGAAGGTCGCGCAATTATGATTTATCTTAAGGAACTAATAAGCATAAGACCTCATAATTAGATATAAAGCTGGGGGATTGTGAAAGATTAGAAGGAGTGAACATTTTGGCTATAGAAAAAGTATTCCCAATGACTAAACAGGGAAAAGAAAAGCTGGAACAAGAATTAGAGCACCTAAAGAGTGTTAAAAGAAAAGAAGTTGTCGAAAGAATTAAAATTGCCCGCAGCTTCGGCGATTTATCCGAAAACTCGGAGTACGATTCTGCAAAGGAAGAGCAGGCATTTGTGGAAGGCAGAATCACAACTTTAGAGAATATGGTTAGAAATGCCAAGATCATTGAAGAAGATGAAATGAATTCAGATACGGTATCACTTGGGAAATCGGTTACATTCGTAGAGCTTCCTGATGGCGACGAAGAAACTTACACAATTGTGGGAAGTGCAGAGGCGGATCCATTTGAAGGGAAGATTTCAAACGATTCACCAATAGCAAAAAGCTTGATTGGCAGAAAAGTCGACGAGGAAGTTACTGTCCAGACTCCCGGCGGAGACATGCTTGTCCGTATCGTCACTATTAAATAAATTAAATGTTTTTTAATCGAATGGATTTCGTCTAAAACACAGACACCTCGTCAACAATGCTGATGAGGTGTTTTTTTTATGCCAGAAAAAAGAATGAAATGGACCGCCGTATTCCTGATGGTACTGTTAGCTGCCTTAACAGGAAGACTTGCCCAGATCCAGCTTGTGCAGACCGAATCCTTTACAAAGCATAATATTAATCTCATCCAATCAAGCGTCACTCAGCGGACCCAGGCTTTATCCCTAGATAATGGAAGAGGAAAATTTTATGACCGGAGTGGAAATCCGCTGGGTCATGAGGAAATTCCCGTCCTGGTTCTCTTTCCCTTCCTAAAGGATATGAAATGGCCCTCTGAAAAGGTAGCAGAAATTTTAGGGGTAAAGGAAGAAGCACTGACTAAAGCAGTAAAAAATGCAAAAAAGCCTTTTGCATTTGGAGGAAGGCCGCCCATCGTTTTGTCTGAGGACCAAATGGCTCAAATCAATGAATTGAAATTCCCCGGGGTATTTGCGGTGGAAAGGAGTTTTTCCAGAAAAATGCCCGCTGAACAGTTAATTGGCACATTGACTAAATGGGATGGAATGAAAGCGGGAGCAGAAGGGAAGCACAACAGGGAAGATTGGATCGGGAATTCAGGCCTGCAGGCAGCTTTAGATGAATTTCTGTCAGGCGGCGGAGAATCCAAGCTGGTGTATCATGTGGATGGAATGGGAGGCCCCTTATTCGGGATCAATGTGAAGTATGTGGATCCTTCCAATCCTCTTTATCCCGTGAAGGTTATCACCACTCTGGATAAAGAACTGCAGCTTAAAGCAGAAAAGCTGGCCGATTCCCATCAAATAAAAAATGGAGGGCTCGTGTTATTGGATATTGATTCCGGAGAAATCAGGGCAATTGTTTCCCGGCCTGACATAGACAATAAGGATCCTAATACAGGTTCCCAAAACAAAATGTTTTCACAGGAAAAAATCGGTTCTGTATTTAAAACGGTGGTAGCTGCTGCAGCCATTGAAAAAGGGCTCGCTAAGAACGGCGAAATGTTTGATTGCAATAAAACGATAAATGGGAAGAAAGATCCCATCAGGAATTTGGGGTTCCTGGATTTTGAAGAAAGCTTTGCCCAAAGCTGCAATCGTACGTTTGGTGACCTGGCTGTAAAGCTGCAGCAGATGGATATGAACATTCTTGAGGAATATGCGGGGAAACTGGGCCTGATTGGGAAGTCGGGCTGGACAGGACAGGTGTACCACACGGCTGTTTCCCAGCTATATCGTGAGGATGCGGGAAGGATCTGGGCAGATGGGACTGATAGGCAGGATAAGAAGCTCACGGCTTATACAGGGATTGGCCAGCAGGATGTACAGGTTACGCCGCTGGCAGCGGCCAATATGATGGCTTCCATTGCAAGAGGAGGGAAAGCGATGAGTGTGAAGGCCGTCAGCCGTATTGAATTCAAGAATGGCTCCACCGTTTTCAAATTCCCTGAGCAGCCGCTTTCCGGGGCAGCAGTCGCTCCTTATACGGCCATGAAGCTGCAGACGATGCTTCGGAATGTAGTGACGGATGAAAAAGGGACAGGAAGAGTTTTGCAGGATCTGCCCTATGAGGCAGCAGGGAAGTCAGGAACGGCACAGACAGGATTGTTTCAAGATGGGAAGGAGCTTTACAATAAATGGTTTGCGGGCTATTTTCCCTATAGGAATCCCAAATACGCTTTAGCTGTGGTAAATCTGGGAGTCCCTGAGGATGAGGGTGGAGTGAATCTCCTGTTTGCTGACATAATTAAAGCAGTATATTCGGTGGACATGTCCAGGTCAGATGGGCCATAATAATCATTATCTGAGGCTGACAGGGATTAATTTGGGCAAATCCCTTCAATGATAGAGTTGAACATGTTAAGATAAAAGCGGTTATGAAACTTCCCCTTCCTCTGGGGAAAATGCCTTTAGTGACTTAATATGTTTGATAGGAGGATTATCATTGGATAAGGATTTTAAGCAAACCACGCGTATTGATAAGACCAAACAAAGAAAAGCCAACCGCATTTATAATATACTCATTGTAGTAGTATCAGTACTAATTATTTCCGTTGCTGCTGTGATTTTCTTGGGAAAAGACGAACAGGCATCAAATAACGCACCGAAGAAACACGCTGCCCAGCAGACTAAAGAGAAAAAAGCGGACACCACCAGTACCAAGAAAAAGGATAATCAAAAGGCAGAAAAAGATGAATCTGAACAAAATGCTGATAATCAAGCGGATTTAAGCGGCCAAGCTCCTGAAGCAGGGGCAGGAGAAGCTGATGCGTCAAAGGACGTTGAAGTGCCAGCAGACGATTCCAATGTAAAAAAGGCATACAAGAACGATTCCTGGAAGCCTGTCGGTACTACTCAGCAAGGAGAGCATGTCGCCAAATACGATCAGGGAAGCCAGGACTGGAATGAAATGGAGAAGGCACTCGCATATGGTGCCGGCATCAATCCGGATAATATCACAGTCTGGTGGATCCAAAACAACGGTTCTCCTAACAGTGCAGTTGGAACCGTATCTGCCAAGGATAACGACCAGGCTTACAGGGTATTCATAGATTGGGTCGACGGCCAGGGCTGGAAGCCTGTCAAGGTCGAACTTCTGAAGGTGAATGACAAAAAATAAATAGGGCAGTCCAAGATAAAAAGAGACAGTTATTGAGGCTGTCTCTTTTTATTACAAAGGGGAAAAGGAGAAAAATTGCTCTACTGCCTAATTGTCTATTTTATTAAAAGGCATACCAGGAAGAGATAAACTTTAGTTAGCATCTGTCTTCTTTATCGGGTCCCACCCTCTGATTATTTTTTAGCCTTAAAGTGTACCACTGCACTATAAAATCTGCTGCCGTCAGGTGCCACCTGCATCTGATGGGAAACAGATGCAACCTGGAGTAAAATGGCTTTATTTATTTCAATCTGCGCCTGTATCTTTCTTTCCAAGTCTGTGAGGCTTGTTCCTTCAAAGAATTCTATTTTATCCTCTATTAAATCAAAATGTATATTCATTCCTAACCCTCCAGATCGTATTCGTCTCTATTTTACCAAAAAATAAAAAACTTGCTATATTGGCGGAACTATAGGATATTTAATTCATAGTATGCTCATAGGAATAATAAAATTATTAAGGGTGATACTTATGGGCAGAGAGTTTATCGATTTATTCGATAAATGGTCAGAAACGTATGATGATACAGTGATTGGCCATGATATACAATACAGAGAGGTCTTTAGGAACTATGATGAAATATTGTCCAGCGTAGCAGCGAGAGCGAAAGGCCATGTCGTTGAGTTTGGAGTCGGAACAGGTAATCTGACGGAAAAATTAATTGCACTGGGACTGACAGTAACAGGCTTTGAACCTTCCCCCCGAATGAGGGAAAAGGCAGCCGAAAAGTTATTGGGAAATGCCGTAGTTAAGGATGGAGATTTTCTGGAATTCACTTCACCTGAACCAATTAATACGATTGTCAGTACGTATGCGTTTCATCATTTAACAGACAGAGAAAAGGAAAGAGCTATTAAACTTTATGGCAGCCTTTTAAATAAAGATGATAAAATAGTTTTTGCGGATACCATGTACGAATCCATAGAAGCTTTGAATAAAGCTGTTTTTGATGCTGAAGCCGCCGGTTTTCATGATCTGGCTAATGATTTAAAAACGGAATATTATACTACTATACCGTTTTATCGACATGCACTTGAGAAGTATGGTTTTGTAGTTACTTTTGAAAGGTGCAATGAGTTTGTCTGGATTTTTGAAGCTGTAAAACAGTAATAGAAAGAGGTTAAAGAATGAAAGCTGCAATCATTGGAGCAATGGAAGAAGAAGTTTCTATACTTAGGGAAAAACTTGAAAATCTGAAGCAGGAGACAATAGGAGGCTGTGAATTCAACATCGGAACTTTAAATGGTTCTGAAGTGGTTCTTTTAAAGTCAGGAATTGGAAAGGTCAATGCGGCTTTATCTACTGCTGTCCTGCTTGAAAGGTATAAACCCGATTATATTGTTAATACAGGATCTGCAGGTGGGTTCCTTTCTTCATTAAATGTCGGTGATGTGGTTATTTCTTCAGAAGTCCGCCACCATGATGTAGACGTGACAGCCTTCGGATATGAGTATGGCCAGGTGCCTCAGCTTCCCGCAGGCTACCATCCCGATGCCAAGCTTGTGGAGGCTGCAGAACAAGCTGCTGCGGAAATCAGCGGAATGCAGGTGGTAACAGGACTCATTGCTACAGGGGATAGCTTTATGAGCGATCCGGACCGAGTAGAGTTTGTACGCACGAAGTTTCCAGAACTTTATGCAGCTGAAATGGAAGCAGCAGCCATTGCGCAGGTTGCCTATCAATTCCAGGTGCCTTTTGTCATCATCCGCGCCTTATCCGATATAGCAGGAAAGGAATCAGATGTTTCTTTCGAAAAATTCCTTGATCAGGCAGCTAAAAATTCAGCGGCTATGGCTGTTAAAATTATTGAACGCATTAGCTGAAATCAATCATCCATACTGTTCTTTTTAATAAAAGTTTTAATTTTATTCCGAGCAGGCATTCACCGGGTTCCTTCCTAGTGAATGCCTGTTTATCTCTACAACTGCATGCTATCAAATAAAAATCACAGCATTGTTAACAATAAATTCAAGGGAGAAATCCAATGGATATTTATCGGAATGTACATGAAATGATTGGTGATACGCCAATCGTTCAGATAAGCTCATTTCCACTGCCAAAGGATGTGAATATTTTTGCTAAACTGGAATACTTCAATCCAGGAGGAAGCGTAAAGGACCGGCTGGGAAGGGAGCTGGTCTCCGCCGCACTTCAAAGCGGCCATCTTTCAGAAGGTGGAACCATCATCGAGCCTACTGCAGGAAATACAGGAATCGGCCTTGCCCTTGCAGCCATTCAAAAAGGAGTGAAAGTCATCTTCTGTGTTCCCGAGAAGTTCAGCCAGGAAAAACAGGAGTTAATGCGTGCGCTTGGGGCCAAAATAATCAATACACCGACGGAAAAAGGGATGAAGGGAGCAATCCAGAAAGCAGAACAGCTGCTGAAAGAAATTCCGGGCTCCTACTCGCCAGCCCAATTTTCAAATCCTGCCAATCCGGCTGCGTATTATAAAACACTGGGTCCTGAACTGTGGCAGCAGCTTGATGGGCAGATCGATGTGTTTGTGGCCGGTGCCGGGACAGGAGGAACCTTCATGGGGACATCCAGATTCTTAAAGGAAAAAAACGAGAAGATAAAAACAGTGATCGTGGAACCTCAAGGATCCATACTGGGCGGAGGTGAACCTGGGCCGCATAAAACAGAAGGCATTGGGATGGAGTTTCTGCCGGAGTATATGGATCGCTCTTATTTTAACGAAATTTATACCGTTCCGGATGATCAGGCATTTCTAATGGTCAGCGAGCTGGCATCCAAGGAGGGGCTTATGGCAGGAAGTTCATCTGGAGCAGCCTTTTATGCTGCACGTAAGGAAGCGGAGAAAGCGAAGCCAGGTACAAATATCGCAGTGATTTTCCCGGATTCGAGTGAAAGGTATTTAAGTAAAAGCATTTATCAGGGAGGTATTTAATTATGAAAAAGAAAACAAGATTGATTCATGGGGGATTATTTGGGGATGAAGCAACGGGTGCTGTTTCTACACCGATCTACCAGGTCAGCACTTATAAGCAGCAGGGAGTAGGAGTCCATAAGGGATATGAATATTCAAGGACAGGAAATCCAACCCGTTTTGCACTCGAGGAGCTGATAAAAGACTTGGAAGGCGGTGAGCGGGGATTTGCTTTCGCTTCCGGAATGGCGGCTATTACGGCGGTAATGATGCTCTTTAATAAGGGAGATCATATTCTGCTGACAGATGATGTATACGGAGGGACCTTCAGGGTCATTACCAAGGTTTTGAACAGATTTGGACTTGAGGCTACCTTTGTGGATACAAGTGATCTGGAAAATGTAAAAAAAGAAATCAAGCCGAATACAAAGGCCATTTATCTTGAGACCCCGACCAATCCGCTCTTAAAGATTTCAGATATCGAAGCGATTTCTGGAATTGCAAAAGAGAAGGGCCTTCTGACGATTGTGGATAATACATTCAGTACACCTTATTGGCAGACGCCGATCGCATTAGGGGCAAATATCGTCCTTCACAGCGCGACCAAATACATTGGGGGACACAGCGATGTTGTTGCGGGTCTCGCAGTGGCAGACTCAGCAGCCCTTGCGGATGAATTGCATTTCGTTCAGAACTCCACTGGAGGCATTCTCGGCCCGCAGGACTCCTGGCTGTTAATCCGCGGAATCAAAACCCTGGGAGTAAGGATGGAAGAAACCGAAAACAATGCGGGTAAAATCGTAGATTTCCTTCAAAAACATCCGGCAGTCACGAAAGTTTATTATCCGGGTATTGCTTCACATCCCAATCACCATATTGCTAAAAAGCAGTCAGGCGGATTTGGGGGCATGATTTCCTTTGATGTGGGAAGTGCGGAAAAGGCGGATCAAGTGTTCAGCAAAATTAAATACTTCACTCTTGCGGAGAGTCTCGGAGCAGTCGAGAGCTTAATTTCGATCCCTGCCCGCATGACTCATGCTTCCATTCCCGTTGAAAGACGGGCGGAGCTTGGGATCACAGAAGGACTTATCCGTATATCTGTTGGCCTCGAGGATGCCGAAGACCTGATTGAAGACCTGAACCAGGCCTTAGAAAATTAACATCATACTGCTTCTGCCTGCATTTACAGTAATTCACTAGTTATCCTGGCGCAGATCTATGTTATCGTTAGTATAGTTGTTACTAGAAAGCGCAGGTGAAGCAGAATGTTCACAAAGGGAAAGTCTATTACAGCCATTTATCGTGAGAAGATGATTGATTTTAAGAGATATGCCTTCTTATTGGTTTGCACCAGTGTATTTTTCTATCTCGGAGTGATCATTCCTTCAGATGGAAAAGGCCTGCATTCCAATTCATTGCTTATGGCTTCAACAGCTGTATTCCTAGGATTATCCATCCTATTCTTTGTCCTCTCGGCAAAATACAAAGGGCTTCTGGCTGATATAGAAGAATAATATACAGGTGATTTTTGAGTTTGAGGTCATATGTGGGACGTTGATTTCCGACTCCATTTTTATCTAGTTAAGTCGCGAGAGCTTGGAATGTTTACATTCCAAGCTTTTTCTATTTATTAAGCAATACATTCTGTTTAATTTTCCAGTTTGATCGCCAAGTACAGTACGGCTTTTGCTCTACTGGTTTTGATCTTGAGGAGCCCTCTCTGGACCATCTCCCAACGTAGCAGCCACACCATGGGTCTGATGATGAGCCCTCTCTGAACTAATTCTTCCGGAAGACTGCAGGTAAGGACAATAAAAACAGGAAATATAGAATATTTTAAAAAAATGATACATATATGAATGGTCAGTCCTTTTAAGGAATTTTCAAAAAAACGAAAAAATAGGCAAAAAACTGGTTTACAAAATTACCATTGTTGGATATACTTACCAATATGAGATCAAAACCAATTAATGAAAAGAGGTCGAATGAAATGATTTATATGCAGACAATTGTATCACCAAACAATTTCATAGCTTTACATTTCGACCTGCCTGGTACGATCCGCTGACAATGATTTGGAATCATTCATGTTCATACACGACGGCCGCAGGGAGATAATCCAGCGGCCTTTTTGTGCCGTCTGGAAGATGCCTTCCTGCGGCTTTTTTGCGGCCGCAGAAGGATTTCTGCGGCCTTTTTGTGTCTAAAACGAGATGAAAAGGAGGTGATACTGTGAACATCAATATGCTTTTCTTTACAATAATCATTAAAACCAAGAAAATCAGCCGGGAAGAGGCAGACCATCAGGATACCATACGTCATTCATTCGACCATGCGGCCGACCGTAAGTTTGAAATCCGTACCATCATGTAATAAAAGGAAGCCTTTCTAAGGAGGTGATAGTATGAAACTAAATATGCTCTTTTTTACCATTATTATTAGAAATAATAAAATCAGCCGTGCAGCTGCAGATCATCTGGATTACATCAAAGAGCGGCATGAAGAAAAGCTGGACACCGCGATGAGGATCACGAATGTAATGTAAAGTAACCTAGGAAAGAGGTGGACGTATGACGCTGAATCTTCTATTATTTACTCTCATCATTAAACCCAACCCGCTGCTGGCCAGGGAGGAAGTTCATAAAGAACAGCAGGGAAAATGGAGAGAAGAAAATGTTGATGAGATGCTCAAGATTAACCAGGTGATGCAGAATAAGGTGTGGTAGAACCGACGGGTCAGGAGGTGATAAGTATGACCGTTAACTTATTATTCTTTACGATTAGTTTCCGTAAGAAAACAATGAGCCGCAAAGAGGCGTTTCACCAAGAAACCATTAAGCAGTGGCATGAAAAAAACAGAACGAGCGCAGCAGAGATCAGAATTATGATGTAAGAATTTTATTTAAAAAAGGGTGGAGATAACAATGATAATTTTATTGATTCGCAGGGGACTAGTATGGATTTATAAGGATACCGGCTAACCTCGGCTCCTTGTGAACAAATAAACAGGGAGGTATTAAAGGAGAGAATGGGGAATATTTTACATGAAATTCGCGAACTTCAGGATCAGTGTGAAAAAGCGGATGGCATCCAGTTAAAACTTAATTGGGGGACACTGGAGAAAAAAGAGGAATCTGAACTTCAAGACTGCTCCCATTTTGAAGATGGCCGGCTTATCGGTTTTGCCGGTGTTTATGACTTTGGGAATAAAGTGGAGATTTGCGGCATGGTGCATCCTGATTACCGGAGAAAAGGCATCTGTACCGGATTGTATCAGAAAGCAATGAAGATGGCAGGAGCCAGCAGGGGAAGGGAGATCCTTCTTAATGCTCCGGAAAATTCCCTTACTGCTAAGGAGTTTTTAAAGAATATTCCCTTTGAATTTTCCGTTTCTGAATTTCAGATGAAATGGCAGGAGGCTCAGCTTGAGGAAGAGGAGGGAGTCGAGCTCCGCCTGCGCACAGAAAGGGATACTTCTCTTGAAATAGAATTGGATCATCGCTGCTTTGGATTGAAAAGGGAAGAAGCAGCTTCATTCAACAAGAGTGCTGTGAGAGAGGATAGACAGAAGGCTCTGATTGTAGAACAGGACGGGACCCCGGTTGGCAAGATGAGAGTCTCCTGTGAGAATGGCTCTGATTCCTGGATTTACGGCTTTGCGGTGCTTCCGGAATTCCAGGGCAGAGGAATCGGCAGAAAGGCCCTGAAAAAGATCGTACTTGAGGAGAAAAGGCTGGGACATGATATTTACCTTGAGGTGGAAGCCAGGAACGAGAATGCATTGAAGCTCTATACATCCACAGGCTTTCAGCCATTTTATACGCAGGATTATTACCGGTATACGGGCGGCATTGAAGGTTAAGGAACTGAGGAGAATCAAAGAAGAAAAGGCTGAAATCAGCCTTTTCTTTTTTCTTTTTCGGCCCGGTAAAACTCATGGAACATTTTCATAAGGGCGCGTTTTTCAATCCGCGAAACATAGCTTCTTGATATGCCCAGTTCCTTTGCGATCTCCCGCTGTGTTTTTTCCTTTTGAAGATCAAGGCCGAACCTTCCTATGATCACTTCTTTTTCCCGTTCATCCAGCACATCGATAAACTGTTTGACCTTTTCAATTTCAAGGTTCAGCTGGATGGTATCCACTACATCCTCTGATTCGGACTTCAGTACATCAATCAGACTTATTTCGTTCCCTTCCTTATCCTGGCCAATCGGATCGTGGAGGGATACATCCTTTTTCGTCTTTTTGGTTGCCCGCAGATGCATCAGAATTTCATTTTCAATACAGCGGGCAGCGTACGTAGCAAGCTTCGTTCCCTTGCCTTCCGAGTAGCTTTCAATCGCTTTGATCAGTCCGATTGTCCCGATGGAAATCAGGTCCTCTGTGTCTTCTCCGGTGTTTTCAAACTTTTTGATGATGTGAACATGAAGCAATATCAAAATAAAACAAGATTAAAGTATTATATAAGCATAAATTTTGAATTAAAACGAACAGGTAACAATAAGCCTTATTACATTAAAAAAGTGGACAAGCCATATCTGTCTATTTACTAACCTTTGAAAACGTTAAGTCTGACTTAGGTATATATAAACAGTGTAACCAAAAAATCCCGAAAATGTTATACTTATCTAGAGAAAGAAAATAACGATTTAGGCCCTAAACATTATTTTTCTTTTTATACTTTAATGCTTCAAATCGCTACAGCGTGCTAGAGAATACCTAAAGGATAAAAATCTATGTATGATATTGAATTATGTATCTTAATTGGATTTTTTCGTTAAGGTGAGGGATTGGATCAAATAGGTTCCGTATGCTGCTTTAATTAAGAAAGTAGTTAAAAGCATATTCGAATACCAGCCTTACGACGCTGGACTAGTTGGGCTTAAATAAAAAATGATTCCGCTTAGAGGGTTAAAATATAGTTGTGTAAAAGAAACATAGAGGCAGAGATCGGGGATCGCTGGTTTTAGTCAGGAATCTACTTTTAAAAATAGACAGGGTGGAATTTTCGAGACAAGCCATAAAGCTAAGGGTGTATGTGGAATTCTTATTGCCTAGTTATTAAATATTAAGGCTGTTTTCGCATAGATTTGTTTTTTTACCGATACTATTAGGACCTTTCTATAATTGCGTTCTAGAAGGCGGTAAAAATGTGGGAAAGTATATTTCAAGGTTTCTCGGAATTATCTAAATCAGAACAATTTAAATGTCTTAGTTCTACCTATGCTTATTCAATTTTTTACTGTAGAAAGAGACCCCTTCCCTTTATAAATGACGTTTAGTAGAAAAGGTCTTCACGAAAAAAAATTCAAATTATAGGCTCCTAAAGCACCTTATTTGCTTTCTTTTTTAAACAATACTTACTGATCCGTATTCAGAACGAATTATAGATCGAAAAAGAAAAAAGAACCACGGTAAAAAACGATCCAATAGGTCGGGATAGCTTACTTCGAAAAATATTCAATTCCTTTTTCAAAAGTAATAAGGTAATTGGCTACTTTTGGATCATAGTAGTGTAATTTACTGTAAAGACATTGCAACTTTTCACATTGTAAAGTTAAGTAATCTGTCTGTTTAATATAACTAGTTTTTCTTCGATTTTTTCCAATGTAGGCGGTCAATAGTGTCCCTTTTATCAGTTTCAAATTGACTGTACGGCTAGGTGGTGTTTCTATCTATTATTGTGTAAATAGCAGGAAATTTTTACTCCAACCCTTTAACGGTATTGAATGTGGATGCAAAGGAGACCAACAAGTGCATAAAAAAGGCTGCCTAGGCAGTCTTTTTTTGTACTAATTATCTGTAAACTAACCTTCTTCCGATTGTTGAGCCAGCTATATTACATGGTGAAAGATGGACAAAGACTATTGAGGGAAAATAAGCACTTAGAAGAACATCTAAATATGTTCATACTTTGATTCCTTTTTAATTTTAGTTTCAAAATGGTTTAGAAATTTTGTTACATTTTTTTTCCCCTTTTTTCCCTCTTGCTTTAATTCTTTTAATAATTGTTTTTTGTTCATAAAATTTTCCTTTCCTATTTAATGGAAAATATTGAATACTGTGATAAAATAAAATTATTTAATAACAAAACCTGAGGTGAAAAATGAAAACCACATTTTTAAATTTATCAGATTTACATTTTTCAAATAAAAAGATGGCTGATACTAAAATTGTACTGGGTGCCTTATTTCAAGATTTAAAGAAATTAGATGTAACCCCTGACTTTATATTGTTTAACGGTGATTTAATTAATAATGGATCAATGGGCTTTTCAGGTGATAATGAATACGATCTTGTGATGGATTATTTTATCCAGCCACTACTTAATCAATTGAATTTAGATAAAAATAAGATATTCTTTGTACCTGGAAATCATGACATCAACAGGAATAATATTAATGACTTTTTATATGGTGACCTAACAGAAAAATTTAAAAATAGGGACAATGTAAATGACTTTGTTGATAAAATTGCTGAGTATCAACCATTATTGGGCCGTTTAGAGGATTTTTATACATTTTTAGAGTTATTTTATGATAATAAGAATTGCCATCAGGTTAAAGCCCATCCCCTTTATTCCAGCTTCATATTAGAGGCTGGGAAGTTTACTGTCGGTATAGCTTGTTTAAATTCGTCCTGGACAGCCTATGGCGGTGCTAAGGATTATGGACGGTTAATAGTAGGAGAGAGGCAAGTTGATTTAGCTGCCAATGATATAAGAGACTGTGATCTTAAAATTGCTATGATACACCATCCTTTAGAATGGTTAAGAGAATTCGATAGAGAATCAATTTATCCCCGACTTCTTTCAAGTTTTGACATGGTTTTTACGGGACATATACATACCCAAGATACACATCAAATTTTACAAAATAATGCTAAGACGCTATTTTACAAATGCGGAACTTTGTTTGACGGTCGATTTTTTAATGGCTATGCTATTACTACCTATGATTTTACGACTAAAGAAGTGGTTCTTAACCTTAGAGAGTATTATGATAAGCGACGAGTTTTTGATAAGGCATTAAATATTGTGGAAGATGGACAAGCACGTTTTACATTAAGTGACAATGTTCGGATTGATATAATAAAAAAAAACATTGAAACTAGGAATGACATAAAAGCACAAGTAAATGAGTATTTAAATAGAAACTTAATATCAGTTCTTTCGCAGCAGACAAATGCCCCAAAAAATATAGCTGATATATATGTACCACCTCTTATATCCAATCAATCAGAGCTTACAACTGGCGATGAGGAAGAAGTTTTTTATAACTTGGATGAGTTGTTGGGTAAAGAAGATAATCTTTTATTTGTTGGAAAAAAAGAAATGGGGAAATCAACACTTATTAATTATATATGCTATAAGTTTATGAATAGCCCAGATATTCAGACAAAAATACCAATAATAATAAATTTCAATGAGTTATCAAAGGGAAAAAATATAATAAAAAAAGCTATCAGTGAATATTTACATGAGTTTGGGTCGGAGTCTCTTGAGTTAGAAGATATCCTACAAAACGGTGATTTTGTTTTATTGATAGATAATCTTGATATGAGTAATAGCACAAAAATAGAAAAGATTAATGAGTTTATTAAACTATATCCAAATATAAGATTTGTTTTAACAATGAACGAAGATATTTTGGACATGATGAAACTGAAGGGTTCAGTAAACTTTGATTTAAAATACGAAACATACTACCTTTATTCATATAGGCGTTCTCAAACTAGACAACTTATAAAAAAATGGGTAAGCAATAATGATGTTAATCAAGACGAACTTGTGGATAGAATTGTTAATATACTACAAACGGTGGGCCTTCCTAAAACTCCTTTTGCTATTTCATTATTATTGAGTATCCTTGAAAAACAAATTAATTACGTTCCAATAAATGAGGCAACCCTCGTTGATCGTTTCGTGGAAGACTTACTGGATAAAGTGAATGTTGATGAAGTGAAGTATGAAACATTTGATTATGTTATAAAAAGTGATTATCTCTCTTATATAGCAGCTGCTATGGTTCAAAAATCACAGTATTATTTAGAAGAGTTGGATTTCGAGGAATATACTATCAACTATTTTAGAGATAAGGGATTAGAAACAAATCTTATTGAATTTAAGGGATTATTTTTTCGAAGGGGAATTCTGGAGAAAGAAAATGGACGTGTTTTCTTTAGGTTGCAATGTTTTTTTGAATTATTCCTGGCAAAATATATGGCTATGGAAGAAAATAGGGAATTCAGAGAGTTTGTACTATCGGAAACAAATTATTTAGACTTCAAAAATGAAATTGTTTATTTAACAGGATTGCAACGTCGAAACCTCAATGTTATACAATTGTTAGAACAACGGTTGTTAGAAGCGTATGAAGAGGTAAAGGGTTTGTCTAAAATCGAGGATTTTACAAAATTACCAATAGAAGAGTTGCTTACAAATAAGTTGCGGAGAGATGATCTGAAAGAAAAGCTAAATAAGATTAAAATATCAGAACAAGAAAAAGACAAAATGTTAGATGAAAAGAATGGACATTCTGAGAAAAAAGCAGATCCACCCATGGTAAGAGAAAAAAGAGAAGAGCGGAAAGAACGGTTAGATTTTTTTGAAATATTGAGCTTATATTCTCGTGTTATAAAAAATTGTGAGCTATTAGGATTCGATGAAAAGGTAAGGGCCCTTAATACCAGTATCGAGAAGTACTGCGACTCAATTGGAGTAATATATACGATAATAATGGAACAAATTGCAGAGGATCTAAAAGAACATACTGCGGATGAGATATTTAAAAGGTATGAGTATGTTTTAACTACGGGCTTGCCGATGATAATTCAAGGGGAGATGTTGCAAACACTAGGTACCCCAAAATTAAAAAATATAATAGAGAAGACTATTGAAAGAACTGAGAAAGATTTTAACAAATTTATGCTTTTGATGTTATATGCTGACCTTAGATTAGAAAACTACATTTCAAAACTTGAAAATTTCCTAAAGAAAATAGACTCCAAGGTTATCAGGGAAATCTCACTTTTGAAATTACTTTTTTACCGTTTCTTTTATCTAAAGTCTGATATAGAAAATCAAAAGATAAATAATTTAGTTGCTGACTTGGTTGTGGAAAAAGGGGTTATTACAAAAAGAGAAAAGTCACGTTACATTGAAAGACTTAATGAAGAAGCTATGTCAAAGAAATTGAAGCCTAGCAGTGATAATGTTATCTAAAACCATTATATATTGGAAATCTATTATTAGTGTGTAAGAAACTAGTTTGTTAATGTTATTGTATGAAAAATGCTGTACTTGTGAATACAAGGTAAAATGATTAATAATATACGGATCATATGAAGTATTCTATATCATAAAAAGAAGACACAAGTTGTTCATCAGTTACCCAGCAGCGGACTACCAAATTGGAAGTAACCCCCTACACAGCTTGGGTGGTAGGTGAAAAAGAGGACACTATGAAGAAAAATTTCTATGAATGGTGCATCGAAAACGATAAAGAAAATTTGTTAGCGGAGTGGGACTACGAAAAAAATGTAGAAGTAGGACCCAAAAACATTAGTTACGGAGTTACACGAAAAGTTTGGTGGAAGTGTCCGGTCTGCCATCGAAGTTATCAGGCCATCATAAACGATAGAAGAAGTGGTAGAGATTGCCCTTATGATCCATGCCGAAAAATGAAACATTCCGATAATATTAAAAAAGCCCTGGTGAAAAGAAGGGGATCGCTCGCCAGCCGGTTTCCAGATCTGGCAAAAGAATGGCACCCTGTGAAAAACGGAACCTTTACTCCGGATGAGATCAGTCCGGCAAGTGACATAAAAGTATGGTGGCTGGGCTCATGCAGCCATCAATGGCAGGCAACACCAAGCAATAGAGTTCGAATGAAAAGCGGATGTCCGATTTGCCAAAACAAGATCATTTTAATTGGGTTCAATGATTTGGCTTCCACTCACCGTGAATTGTGCAGGGAATGGGATGTTGAAAAAAATGGGGACTTGCTTCCCACCCAGCTTGTAGCCGGAACGCATAAGCGAGTCTGGTGGCTTTGCCAAAAAGGCCATAGTTACAAAGCATCTGTAAGTAACCGTTCCAAAAAGAACGGGACAGGATGCCCTCACTGTGATATCGAAAGAAAGTCTTCGTTTAATGAAAAAGTCCTTTTTTATTATTTGAAACAGGTATTCCAGGATGCAGAGGAGAATTACCGCCCTCATTTTCTTCGAAAAAAGGAAGTGGATATCTATATTCCAAGCCTTTCTCTTGCCATCGAATATGACGGTGAATTCTACCACAAGAACGCCCTAAAAGATATTCAAAAGAACGATCTGTGCAGAGAAAATGGAATTGATGTGATCCGAATCCGGGAGCCGAAGTGCCCGAAATTGCCGGAGCATGTCACAAGCTTCGCTCGAAAGACGCTTCATGAAAGGGAACTGAAAGAATGCATCGACTTTATCATTTTGTATATTAACCAAACCTTCAAGATGAATGCCGCAGCGGATGTGGATTTAGACCGCGACCGCTCTGTAATCATGGAGGCCTATTATCGTTCTGAAAAACAAAAATCTCTCGCTTTTATGAGACCAGATATCGCCGAGGAATGGCATCCAACCAAAAACGGAAATCTCACAACTGAGCATATTCCTTACAGTTCGAATAAAGATGCCTGGTGGCTCGGGACATGCGGCCACGAGTGGACCGCCAAAGTGAACAATCGAATTCATGGGAATGGATGCCCGGTCTGTTATGAAGAAAAGGGCCATAAAATTGTCCATCGACGAAGCCTGCAGGTAGGAGTCAACGATCTGGCCACAGAAAATCCCATCCTATCGAAACAATGGCATCCAGTTAAAAACGGGAATCTTCATCCGTCTGATGTGTTAAGCGGCAGCAAGAAAACCGTCTGGTGGCTCGGAGAATGCGGCCATGATTGGGAAGCGGTGATCGGTAGCCGGAACAAAGGGGGGCATGGATGTCCGTATTGTTCCAATAAATATGTATGGGCCGGTTTTAACGATCTCGAAACCCTTCACCCCCAACTAGCAAAAGAATGGCATCCCTCAAAAAATGGGGATTTGAAACCTTCTGGCGTGGTGGATAAAAGCAACAAAAAAGTGTGGTGGCTCGGGAGCTGCGGTCACGAATGGGAAGCGAGAGTGAACAGCCGAAACAGAGGCACAGGCTGCCCGTACTGTGATAATCGACTGGTATTACAAGGGTTTAATGATTTGGCCACGACCAATCCAAAAGCGGCCAAAGAATGGCACCCAACGAAAAATGGGGATTTACAGCCAACCGAAGTTACCTCTGGAAGCGATAAAAAAGTATGGTGGCTCGGAAACTGCGGCCATGAATGGGAAGCGAAAATCTATTCCAAAAAAAGATGTTCAATGTGTTCAAAGAAATAGATTTCTCGTTTAACTTAAGGTTTTCATTTGCTTCTACCCTCCTGTTAGCCATCTTTTGAGATAGATTTATTAGGTCCTTCTTAAGTAAAGTTTAGAGGAAGATATTCTTTTACGGAAGACATGTTTAATACATTCAGGGCAGCCGATCAAGGCTGTTCTTTTTTATTATGAAAATTTAAATAGCTTAATTGGCCGCACTAATATACTGCAACTTTACTCACCTTAGGTGTTTGTTCATATCTTCCCAGTACTACAACCATGACCGGTTATATCAACTAAATTACTACAAAAGTTTCAATCAATTTCTACAACTTATAAAACATGTAACCAAGAAAAAACTTGTCTCCTTTAAATAGGGTTGTCCATCGTTCCAACTAACATAATAATGTACAAAGGAGGAAACTGGCTGTAATGATTCCAAAAAACAGACATATTCATAATTTTGAATATATTGTTCATGTTTGTGAATAAGATTCTTTCTTTGGCTTACTCTAGATATATAGGCCGAAAGGAAGATGAAAAACAAAATGAAATTTAACCCAATAAGAGAGTTAGACGTTTTATCTACTCAGTTTGAGTATTGTCCGCAGTTTGAAAAAGAGTGGAAGGCTCTTTTCTTCTCAATCATAGAAGAAAAGTTGGAAGAATACTTAAGAGAAGATCCATCGAGGGGGAGTATATGAAAAAAACAGTTATATATATCCGGCAGTCTTTAGAAAAAGACAAACAAAAGTATTCTCTAGAAGTTCAAAAGAGTACCTGTTTAACAACTGCAAAACGAAATAATTGGATGGTAGATTCCATATACAACGAAGGCTTCCTATCAGCAAGAAAAACTCCCTTATATGATCGGCCATGGCTTAAAAGGCTATTAGAAGATGTGAAGGCTGGGATGATTGCAAGGATTATTGTTTATAAAAGAGACCGTCTTGCGAGGAATGTTGAGCAGTATCTTGAGATTATTCAAATTCTTCAGGACCATCAAGTCCAACTGTGTTTTTCGGCAGATAATGAACCCCCATTATTTCATGGGCCAGTGGGAGAGCTAGTAGAGACTTTACTCGCAGGTCTAGCCCAACATGAAGCGGAAAACATAGTGAAGCGACTCATTACTTCTAGAAAGGACTTGGTACTCAAAGGAAAAAGAGCAGGTGGTAAGCCGCCTTTTGGGTACCAGGTTAATAAAGGAGATTTGTCAATAGATGAGGAGCATAAGGCGATTATTCGCCGAATATATCAAATAGTTATAGATTTCAAAGGGTTTACTCTTAAAGATTTGAATAATGAAATAAAAAATGATCCTTTACTTTGCGAATATGATCTAAATGCAAAATCAGTAATTCCAAGAGAGTTGCATATAGGAAGATTGGTACAGAATTTTGAAGGAGAAAGATATGAGTATCCTGGGGTCTTAGAAGACTTAAAAGTGGTGAATGAGGAAGAATGGACTGAGGCTAATCGTAAGCTAACAGTTCTTCTTCCAAAATATAAAGAGAAGAGAGAAAAGTATAATGCTTTACTTAAAGGGCGAGTCCATTGTTGGAAATGTACGGAAAGAGTTAAAGCAGGCACTTCCTTATACAGTTGCCCGAAGAAACACATAAAAGTGGATATGAAGAGTATGGACGATGAGGTAATTTCCGCAGCTTTAATTCAATTAGAAAAGATCTTAGTATTGGATAAGGAAATTCAGACCAATATAAGAAATTTTTTATCTGAAAAGCACTCAAGACCAGAAAGAAGAAA
Organism: Peribacillus kribbensis DSM 17871; assembly: GCF_000430765.1. GTDB lineage: Bacteria > Bacillota > Bacilli > Bacillales > DSM-1321 > Paraperibacillus > Paraperibacillus kribbensis. The sequence goes on from NZ_KE387237.1 coordinate 325,975, forward strand.
TTTAAGTGATCTCGAAAGTGCCGTAGAAAAGACAAAGAAAGACATAAAGGATTTACTAAGCATATGTGTCAGTCATGGGGTTCGTGAAAAAGAGCTAAGTGACCTGGTCTATAGTTACAAGGAACAAATAGGTAGAATCAACCGTAGCAAAAGAAAACTGTTTCTCATTGAGGAAAAGATGAATATGCTAAAGTTTGATGAAATAGTTAATTGGATTAAAGAGGGCAAGAGTGAAACCTTGACTCCTTTTTTATTAAAAATGATTAAGTCAGTCATTCTTCAGCCGGACGGGATAGATGTGATTTACTCTGAGTTTTTTAAAGGAGAAGTACTTCTTGAAAAATATAAATGAAATAATAAAAGAATCTAAAAAAATTGCACTATATGAGAGAGTCTCTACGAAAAGGCAAAAGGAAGATATGCAAGAGGAAGTTATAAACAGCTTTTTAAGAGAGAAAGAAATAGGTGATAAGGTTAAAAAATATACGGATATAATATCTGCATATAACAAGCCTTATACACAAAGAGCAGATCTGGAGAAGTTAATTAAGGACGCTAAAAACAAAGAAATAGATACAGTTATTGTGTCATCAGAGGATCGTATTAGCCGCCAGCCTAAGGAACATCAAATTTTAAGAAAATTATTTAGGGAACTAGAACTGGACGTAATTATCGCCTCCAAAGGAGAAACCTACAATACGGATGATTTGATAAAAAATATTTTGGTCGACGGAATGACTAAATACGAGGTTGATGTCCTTTCAACTAGAACTCATCATGCGATGCAGGAATTGATCAAACAAGAAAAATGGACGGGAGGTAAACCACCTTATGGATATCAGTTGCTCAAGCATGAGGGAAGAGTGCTAAAATTTACACCTGTTCCGGATGAAATAAAAAGAGTAAAACTAATATTCCAGTGGTATCAAAAAGGGCACTCTTTTAATTTTATTGCAGATGAATTAAGTAAAGGTAAAAATGTTGTTTATGAAACAAAGAAAAGAAAATGGTCGGCAAATAGTGTAAAGCACATAATAACAAACCCATTTTACTGTGGGTACCTGGTTTACAACCGTTCGAAAGGCAAAAATGGGGGAAACACTCTAAATCCAAGAAGCGATTGGATAGGATTCAAATGTGATTGGATTGAGGATCCACCTATAACTATGGCTGAGTGGGAATATTGCTGGGAAAGGTATACGCTGGTTAAAGATAAGGCCCCAAAATTCCAAAGTACTCCTTTTATCTTCAATGGACTGCTTATTTGCAGCTGCAATGAATTTATGAAAGGTAAAGATCAGACAAGCAAGGGGAAACGTAAGGTATATGGAGACTATTGGTACATTTGTGTTAACTGCAGAAATAAAGTACTAGCGGACTCCTTGCATGGTTTGTTTAAGCGGTACTGGAGAACAGTTTGGCTAAACAGTGTAGAAAATTCAACGGAGATTCGCTCTCGCTTTCTGGAGGTACTGGATCAAAAAAGGTCCATGTTAGACCACTTGGTACGGGAAATGGATGGATTAAAAAAAACCCTGAATGATCTTGAAGGGATTCGACTAAACGGTCCCCCGGAAAATGTACTGCTAAATAGTAAAGAAGAAATGGATCCTTTAATGATTGCTTATCTTATAACCAGGGAAGATGTAGAGTCGCAGCTTATAAAGAATAAAAAGACTAAAGAGCAGTATGAATATGAAATTAAGCAGTTGGAATCCTTATTAAGAGACGAAAGTAAATATTTTTCAAAATTTCTCTTGAAGATTAACAGTTTGGAGTTCGATAACATGGAGCAGAGTGTAAGACGGTCAATGGCCCAATTATTTATTAGAGAGTGCCGGTTATCCATTGATAACAAGATTAGTTTTAAATTTAATACTATTCCCGATAAGTCCTTTCCAATTGAAATAAGGAGGATGAAGAATTAGGTTAAACCCTGAGTCACTGACTCAGGGATTTTTATTGAACATAAAATACATACCAAAAGATCTTTAATTTCCTATAAACATATGGGAACCGCGAGTCCTAGAAAAAACCCCATTACTTTACTCCAATTCCTCTTTTTTAATACCCCTCAAAAAACATTAATGACAAAAACTAAGACTTATCTCTCTTTACTGTCGATTGCTAAAATTTCTCGACCTTAAGGAAATATTTTTCTTTAAATGTGATTTAAAGTTTTGGGCTATTCGACTTTAACATTTTCACTAAATTTCTCTTTATTCATTGCTTCTCGGCTATTTGTACAAGCTGCTATAATTTCTCGGTTATATACTATACACGGGATCCCATTTATAGTATATAACCGAGTTTTTTTTCCTGATATTCAGTGGGATCAAGCAGGAGGACAGGTTTCTTAGTATATTTTATATTTCGGAATTGTTCGACAATAGGTCTTTTGATGCCTCTCGGTTATTTGAATATAATGTTGGAATTTCTCGGTTTCTTGTATTTTTTGATTATAACTGAAGTAGTTACTTATATAGCTACTGAAGTAATTACTAAAATTTTTGGTACGCCTTGTCCCGCTTATATTAATTGAACAGGTGGTGTTGTGAATTGAAAAGGAGAATTGGAATAGAGGAATTTCAATTGGAGTTGGAAAAAAATAACGTCCCAATCTAAAAAGATCCTATCGCCGAAATCTCTATCCTGGACTAATTTAATTTCAAAACTAACTTACATAACCTTGTAAGGAAGTTTGGAGTAGGATCCTGGGCGGGATGAAAGGTTATATACCACAATTGTCATTCTCAAACGATGAAAGAAGAAACGGAGCTGCCAGTGGATTTATCTTTTCTAATTTTTGATAACATCACATATTGTTAAAAGCCGCCTACCTTTTTGGGGCTTTTTTACGTATGACATATTTACGAGCCAAGGCATGAAAACCATCTCATCTCCTAATCATCATTTTTCTCCATCTTGATTAAAGGACTAATTAATTCCTAAACCATGGCATATCAACCCCAACAAATTGAACCAATTAGTTGGCTTAAGGCTTGTCCTATAATCATATATTTAAGAAGAAAAGGAGGGCGAAAAATTGTCTAAAGTTTTGAATTTATTTGAAGCAACCAAACTCCTTGAGCAATACTACATTACATCACAGCCCCAGGTAGTAGCCCGCTGGCTTAGGGAAGGAAAAATTGAGGCACCGGAACCTGTAAGTAATAAAGAGGGGTGGAAAATTGAGGAAGATAAATTATTGGATTTTATTGAAAAGGTTCGTCCTCGCTTAATCGATATCTTTAATAGTGCACAAATGCCAACACAAAATTCATTTGAAGATGAGTATGGTATTCCCCTCCAATTCAGTAATCGTACTCAACAACTTGAACAAGAAACTTTAACAATTCTTACTGAACTTGTATCTGAAGTAAAACGTATTAGGGAAAAACTAGATTCATTTCAAGACATTAAAGTCCCTAATGCAATAAAGGAACATAGAGAGAAGGGAGTAAATCTAAAAAATAGACTAAAGGGAGTCAACTATTCGTTGGAATCTTTTACAAAATTAGTTCAGAACAAAACTGGAATAACAGATTTCCAAGACTTGGACATGTTGCGTTTTTACAGAGAGTATTTCAAAGAAGACAAGAAATTATTGGACCACATTTTAAAAACGGAACCCGGGTTCTATTCGTGTCCTATCACGGGGAAAAAGAAAGAAACATTTGAGAAATTAATTAGGGAAGCTGCTATATCATTCTTCGGACTACCCACTGAAAAGAATGAGCCTCCCCCTGGAGATGAGGGGTTGTTAGAAGATTAATTTACATTCGTGAAGAGTACATTCGAATAGAGGGTAAGGTGAATAATTTAATGGAATTTTTGATTGATAAAGACTATTTTTTTAAAGCGATTAGTGATGTAATCAGACCAATAACACAAAACACTTATACTCCTAACGTAACGGATATTAAATTGGAAGCAAATAAAGAAGGCCTAATTTTAGTCGGTACAAACTCTAATGTGATCATTCAGCGTATCGTTCCTTTAGGAGAAGAAAACGATATAGTTTTAGAAATTCACCAAGCAGGAAGTGTAGTTTTACCAGCAAAATTTTTATCTGAGATGGTTAAGAGGTTTCCTCAGGAAATACATGTTAAAGTCAAACAAAACTATTCGGTCATTATTAAATCTGGAGATATCGTATCTAAGTTGAATGGTTTTGACCCAAAAGAGTATCCTAAGCTGCCAGAAATAGATGACTCTAAATTTGCATTGATTCAAAGTGATGACTTAACAAATGTTATAAGTCAAACATCATTCGCCACCTCGAAAAGTGAGATAAAACCCACACTGACGGGAGTTAACATGTCTTTTAAAGAAAAGAATCTTGAATGTGTTGCCACAGACTCTTATAGATTAGCTCTAAGAGAGCAAATGATAGAATCAAATATTATTGGAACTTTCATTGTCCCAAGAACGAATTTAGATGGACTTTCCAAAGTATTAAAAGGCCATACGGAAATGGTGAAAATTTCCGCTACAAATAGCTATGTTGTATTTAAGACAAGTCATATCTCATTTTTCTCAAGGCTAATTGAGGGGACTTTTCCTAGCACTTCAGGGATGTTTTCAAAGGATTTCAATGCGATTTTCACCGTTTGTACTGAACAATTCGCAGAGGGTGTGGATAGAGCAGCAATTTTTTCTAAAGACATCAGAAATAACAATATAAATCTAGAATTACAAGATGGTATGAAAATGAAAATTTCTTCTACTTCAACCGAGATAGGGAATATAGAAGAAATTATAAGTATCAAGGAGGTATCCGGTAACACAGATTTTAAAATTACACTTGATGGAAGTCTTTTGTTAGATATGTTAAAAGTAGTTAAAGAAGATGAGCTAAGTATTTGTTTTGTTGAATCGATGAAGCCTGTCTTAATTAAACCAGTGGGAAATCCATACTATTCCTATCTAATTATACCAGTAGTACGAAATTAATAGATATGATTCTATCATGGTGGGTGTAGATCCCTTTTGTAGGTGATTTGCTACATTTAAAGCATTTCTGTCATTCGGCAGATTTTATGCTGTTAACGATGTGGCTGTTTATTGTTTCTATCGGGTGGGGCATTAATAGAACAACACCTGATTTTTCCTTACCTTCTGTAGATGCAAAATAGGTTCCAATTATCATAATTAATAATGCAATAAAAAATGTGATTGGTAGTGAAGTATTCTGGGTCTCGCATGCTGGATGAAAAAGCATGCCCCGAACATGTAGCAGCCCTTCCAGGAATGGAATCCTTCAAGGATCCAGAACCGGACTTCTATAAGGTCCCTACTCCTCTCCTGATGGCCCATATGAGAAGTTATATGAATCCATGGGAAGGGATGGAATACGATGAAGTACGATGACAAAGGAATTACCCTCAGGCTGGAGCAGATCAGGGAACAATATGGAGAACGAATGGCAAAGACAGTTAAAGAATATGAAAACGTGGAAGCCTACCTTCGATGCCAAAGTTGTAAGAAGGAGTTTCCGAAGTTCCTGGGGTGATAGGCTTATTGCCTACTCCCCAGTTTTGCCAAGATTGCCTAGAAAGGGATGAATGTTAATGAGAACTCCTCCTATGAAGTATGGTCCTTCACAGATTGCCAATATGTATCTGGAATATAAGAAAGAAATGGAGGCCTTGGACTACCATGAGTAGTATGACCAGAACCATGAATCCTTCATAAGAAAAGAGGTGAAGTAACATGGACGGAATGACAAAGAACAGACACTGGTTAGCAATCTCCAAGAAACTGAATCAAACCCAACTTCATTGGTTGTACCAGACCCTAGGAACTATCAATAATTGTGAAGAGGAAAAAAGAGTTAGAATCCTCACCGAAATGAGATACGTCCTCCACAACGAATTAAGATATAAAGAAAGGAATGGTATTAGTTCAGAACAAGAACTAAAGAATAGAAAAAAAAGAAGCTAGAGAAAAGGGAGAAGAGTACAAGGTATGAGCGGTATTAAAAGATTAGTCGATGATCTATGTAAATGTGGAGGAACTGGCTGGATAGAGGATAGACCATGTGTATGCAATCCGGAAGCCCTACCACTGGATGAAGATATACTAACAGATGAAGAGATAGAGGCAATAAAGAAGAGCTTGGGTCCTAATGAATGTTGCAGGGTAATGAAGAAGATATTCGGATATGAAAAGGGAGAAGCATGCCCGGAATGCGGAACAATCATTGAATAGGGGTAGCAAGGATGAAAAGTAATTGAAATTGTAGGTATTTCAAAAAGCATAGTAAACGGATGGCACTACACCAATAAAAGGATGAATGCCTGACTTAGAACAATTTTTATTGAGGAGAGAGCTTGGAAGGTTCTTCTCTCTGATGGATTTACAAAGGTGTTCACTTCCACGCTACAGAGAAATGATTCGTAGGGACATCTATTTTCTCAGACAAATTATAGCCAATAATGATTCCCCTTTTTAGTAAATAATCCAGGGGGATATTTTCTTCATACTAAGGTCCATTCCCCATTGATAATAATATAGTTCGGAATTGTAACTGATTGAATAAATAAGATATCCAGCGTTGAAATGTAAATGAGAAGGGTTTACCGTATTTCCAAATAATGTTGAAGAACCTTTGGTGGGAAGAAATTGAGCGGCAATGGTCTTAAGGATACAATAATGCTAAGGGGCATTATAAAGTCGTGTTGTGCTTGTTTTAAACTGTTGTACATAGCTTTACCGCCAACGGAATTGGCAGAATGAATAGATATGCGTTCAGCGAATAGCTTTTCCTTAATCATTTTTTGAACAAGCATAAAACCATTTCTTGTTTTATTTAATAAATCGTGATCTAAAGAGAGATGTTTAATATCAAATTTTTTCAATAACACTACACACTCATCAATGGTCTCGGCTAACACATAGCCGTCAGGTGCTTTGCGATAATCATCTAGGAATACACTAATTGTCTCCATTTCTTAAACTCCTTCCCTCATACAAGGGTTGACTAAGAAAAGTCGGATATTCCTTGGATAAAATAGTTTTATATATATTAAGTCTAACACAACATTGAAACACCGAGGGCATATTCGACTTTAAAGCTAAAAAAACAAACTTTTAAAATTATACTCTTTGTCTGCTTATTAAACTAAAGGGTGCATTAGTTGAGGATCAATCTGCTGCTTAAGCAGCTTTTTTTTTCTAAAAGGGCAGGTTAGCTGAACAAGAGTAAAGCCAAACATAAAACAATAAATTTTTATTTAACAATTGCGAAAAGGAATTCTTTGGTATATATTGAGACTATATCAAGAATAGTTGATGTAAGGAGATGAAGAAATGGACATAAAAATACCTTTAGAAGATGTCAGCTTAGATTCCGTGTTTGAAAAATATGAAGCAAAATTTAAAGCGTTGGCGGACAAAAAGCGGCTACACATTATGAATATTCTTACTATAAATGGAAGCATGTGTGTATGTGATATAGAGCCCATCATTGGAATGACCCAATCCAAGTTATCTTACCATCTGAAAATATTATTAGACGCAGGATTGATCGAGAAAGAAACAAAAGGAACGTGGAGCTATTACCAAGTTAACCAAAAAGAATTGAATGCCCTTTTATCAGAACAGCTCTGTTGTATATTTAAGCCACCAGGCTGCTGCTAATTTTTTTAAAAGATATATCAATTTTTTTTGATTAATATATCAATATAATTTGATTAAGGAGAGATATAATATGAATCATGAGTTAGAAATCATAATGAAAGTGAAGCTGGACGAAATGAACCAATACCTTCAAGCTAACAGCCAAACATACTACAACTAACATCAACATCTAGGTAAGGATCGGCTAGACATCGGCCTGCTTACCTAGAACAAACGATTGAATTGTATGGATAGGAGATGCTTCGAAAAAATGGATAAGTTAACTATTCGGCTTGCTTCTCTTGGTGATTCTGAAAAGATCCTAGAAATATACAATGAAGGCATCATTGATCGAATTGCAACACTGGAAACAGAAACGAAAGATTATCCTTATATGCTGGATTGGTTTAACAAGCATCAGGGTCGATACAAAGCAATTGTGGCCCAGAATGATGGAGAAATAGTTGGATGGGCAAGTTTAAACGTATACAATGCACGTGCCGCCTATAAGGGGGTGGCAGACTTATCCGTCTATATAAAGAGAGGATACCGCGGAAAAGGAATAGGAGGAAGGCTGATCACCTCCATTGAAGACCTGGCACAAGAAAATGAATTTCATAAGATCATCCTTTCTACATTCCCCTTTAATGAATTAGGGCAGGGCCTGTACAAGAAAAAGGGATACCGAATTGTAGGAGTGTATGAGAATCAAGGTATTTTAGATGGGCATTATGTCGATGTAATGGCCATGGAAAAACTTTTAATCTAGGAGGGAAAAAGCAATGAATAAAATCGAACAGCAAGTACTTCCAGTTGCTATCATTGGAGGAGGTCCCGTAGGGCTTGCGGCAGCGGCCCAATTACTCGGAAAGGGTGAGGAGTTTATCCTCTTTGAATCAGGAAGCTCCATTGGATCAAGCGTGCTTGAATGGGGACACGTCCGTATGTTTTCACCGTGGCAGTACAACATGGATCGAGCAGCAAAGGAGCTTCTGTTAAAGTCAGAATGGTCTCCACCGAATGATGAAGAACTACCGACAGGCGGTGAACTTGTAAACGACTATCTTCTGCCACTAAGCCATCTCCCTGAGATGAAAACAAAGATTTACCTCAATGCAAAAGTAGTGGGAGTCGCGAGAAAAGGATTTGATAAACTGAAAACGGCACAAAGAGAAAATGCTCCTTTTCAGGTATATGTGGAAATAGAAGGAAATGCAAAAGTGTTTGAGGCAAGAGCCGTGATTGACTCTTCTGGAACCTGGAGGCGTCCAAATCCGATCCTTTCCAATGGAATTTGGACAAAAGCAGAAAAAATACTGGAAGATCGTATCTACTATGGCATCCCGAATGTGAAGGACCTGGAATCTCGTTATAAGAATAAGGCAGTCATGGTGATTGGAAGCGGTCATTCCGCCATAAACGCTCTACTCGAATTGGCGGATCTAAAAGGAGAATTCCCTGACACACAAATATACTGGACTATGAGAAAAACAAAGGTCCAGGATGTATATGGCGGTCAGGAAAATGATGGCCTTCCAGCACGGGGAGAACTCGGAATCAGGATTCAAAAATTGGTGGATGCAAATCAAATTAACATCCTTACTCCTTTTTATATCCACAGAGTGAGCGAGACTGCCGGAAAAATCAGCGTAGTTGGAGACCTTAAAGGAGAAGAAGTATCCATAAAGGAAGTTGACGAGCTAATAGTGAGCACTGGTTTTAGACCAGATACAAGTTTTTTACAAGAATTACGGCTGAGTACCGATCCAGCGGTTGAAAGCGTGATGGCTCTTGCACCGCTTATCGACCCGAATGTTCATAGCTGCGGTACGGTTCGCCCCCATGGAGAAGCTGAACTTCGGCAGCCTGAAAAGAATTTCTATATCGTGGGCATGAAAAGCTACGGACGTGCTCCTACCTTCCTTCTTGCAACAGGATATGAACAGGTCCGTTCTGTGGTGGCCTATTTGACAGGAGACTTTGAGGGGGCAAAAGAAGTTCAATTGGAGCTTCCTGAAACTGGCGTCTGCAACACCAATATTGCAACCAGCTGCTGTGACTCTAGTAGCTCTGCCGAGCAAACAAGCTCATGTTGCGGCGTGCCCGTCAAGCTTGAAATTAGCCGTTCTTCCTGCTGCTGATAACACATAGAACCAGTCTGTTCACAGGCTGGTACCTTTGTATAGGAGTGACATATGGTTTCAAACAAACAATTCGTCATATGGGCTACCGTGAAGTGGGAGTGTTTAAAGAGCGGGCATGCTCGACGGGGAATTTGTGGATTTCATGGCAATGGAAAAGCTGCTTTTGTAAAGCTAATGTAAAGATGGAACCATTAAGGTTGTATCCATAAGGATATACTTATATAATGATGACGAAACTTGAAATGCGTAAATAATTATTTACTTATGTGAGGTGGGAGTATGCAAACAACATCACCAGATATCGACACGGCAGCGAATATTCTAAAACTCTTGGGAGATAAAACCCGGCTTGGTATCGTAAAGATAGTTTCCGAACAGGAATGCTGTGTCTGTGAATTTGTTGATCTATTTCAAATGACTCAGCCGGCGGTCAGCCAGCACTTGAGAAAATTGAAAGATGTTGGTTTGGTGAGTGAATCCAGAAGAGGACAATGGATCTTCTATTCACTAAACAAAACCTACCCATTTCTTGATTTTGTTCAGAAGGTAATTGAACAAATTCCAAGCCAAAAATTCAAGTTAGAGGAATTAGAGGCACAGGGAAAAAGAATCTGCTGTGACTAACAAGGAGGATCCCATACAGTGGTTTCTATTATCTTAGCAAGTATCATCTTCCTGATCACCCTGACGCTCGTCATATGGCAGCCAAAAGGGTTGGGAATTGGATGGACTGCCTGCGGCGGGGCTATACTCGCTCTCATTGCAGGTGTTGTGGACTTTCACGATGTTGTCAGCGTAACCCATATCGTTTGGAATGCTACACTGGCATTCATCGCCATTATTATTATTTCTTTAATTCTTGATGAAATAGGGTTCTTTGAGTGGGCAGCCCTTCATATGGCTAGAGCGGCTAAGGGAAATGGCATTAAGATGTTTGTCTATGTCAGCGTTCTAGGAGCCCTTGTTGCCGCATTTTTTGCTAACGATGGAGCAGCTCTGATTCTAACACCTATCGTACTAGCGATGGTTCGGAACTTGAAACTAGAAGATAAATTCATCTTTCCGTTTATCATTGCCAGCGGGTTCATTGCCGATACAACTTCCCTGCCACTTGTGGTAAGTAACCTGGTGAATATCGTATCTGCAGATTTCTTTGGAGTGGGGTTTGCAGAATTCGCTTCGCGGATGATCGTACCTGATTTATTCTCTCTGATCGCAAGTATTCTTGTCCTTTACTTGAACTTCCGAAAGAGCATACCAAAGCAATACGATATGGAGCAATTAAAAAAGCCAGCTGATGCGATAAAAGATAGAGGCATGTTCCGATTGTCCTGGCTTGTATTAGCCATCCTTCTAGTGGGATATTTCATCAGTGAGTTGGTGAGCATACCGGTTTCCTTTATTGCCGGCATTATAGCGATCTTTTTCTTACTGATGGCCAAACAAAGTCGGGCCGTCAATACCAGAACCGTTATAAAAGGGGCACCATGGGCCATCGTTTTCTTCTCTATAGGGTTGTATGTGGTCGTTTATGGGCTGCGTAACGTAGGTTTAACGAATGTATTAGCAGATGTTATTCATGCTGCTGCCGGCCAGGGATTATTTGTCGGCACCATTTCGATGGGCTTCATTGCAGCCTTTTTGTCCTCCCTTATGAATAACATGCCAACCGTCATGATTGATGCCTTGGCGATTGCAGGTACACATACGACAGGTATCATGAAAGAAGGGCTTATCTATGCCAATGTCATTGGTTCTGATTTGGGACCTAAAATTACCCCAATAGGATCGTTGGCTACCCTGCTGTGGATTCACGTATTGTCCCAAAAAGGAGTCAAGATTTCATGGGGAACGTATTTCAAAACCGGCATTGTATTAACGATCCCTACCCTTTTCATCACATTGGTGGGTCTATATATTTGGTTATTAATCATTCATTAAAATAAATCTACCTACAAAGGAGCAATTCATCATGGCACAAAAAACCATTTATTTCTTATGTACGGGTAACTCATGCCGCAGCCAAATGGCGGAAGGATGGGCAAAAAAATATCTAGGGGACGAATGGAGAGTACTAAGTGCTGGAATTGAAGCACACGGACTAAATCCCAACGCTGTGAAGGCCATGAATGAAGTGGGAATCGACATTTCGAAGCAAACGTCGGATATTATCGACCCTGAAATTTTGAATAATGCTGATTTCGTTGTAACACTGTGTGGGGATGCTGCAGACAAATGTCCGATGACTCCTCCTCATGTAAAACGGGATCATTGGGGCTTTGACGACCCAGCTAAAGCACAGGGGACCGAAGAAGAAAAATGGGCATTCTTCCAACGTGTACGCGATGAAATTGGGAATCGTATTAAAACCTTTTCTGAAACAGGCAAATAATCGCGTTCAATAGGGTATGGAATAGAGATAAACTAAATTGAAAGGAAGATGAACATTGGAAATCACAGATCAGGCTCGCGACATATTGCAGCAGATGTTCGAAAAACATAATGCCAAGAACATTCGTGTTTATTTCGCAGGCTATGGCTGAGGACAGCCGAGAGTAGGGCTGGCTCTGGACGAGCCAGATAAGGATGATAGTACTGAATCAATCAATGGAATACTTGTAGCAATCGACCCAATGATTCAGCCTAATACAGAAACCTTGATTCTTGATTTGGCTGGAGACAAGTCAGGGCTTGTGCTGTTGGGGAATACAGGGAATTGCTGTTAAATCAAAGGGCCTTATAATGGCTCCTTTTCTTTATGAACTTCTCTTGAGAAAATCTCTAAATCAGTATAGTTAAATACAAGATGATTTTATTACTACCAGATTTATAGGGGTTTTGATTCAGGAAGATACCCATCATTATAAAAAGAGCCTGTTTTCAGGCTCTTTCTTTTACTTTTTATTCAAAAAATAAATCAGCCCGTGCTCATAGGAGGCCAATAGAAACTCAGCAGCCTCTGAGTTTTTGGTCATCAAATTACGGTGTTGCTGGCTAATTCTGCTTAAACGGTGTGAAAAATCATCTTCTCCCTGTTCTGTGGAGGCCATTGGGAGGATGACAAAATCATTTTGGAGGGTTTCCAAAAGCGTTAAGGGAACCTTTTCCGTTTTACCTGTTTCCAAATTACTTAAATATCCAGAAGAAACACCTAACCTTTTAGCATATTCATTTAAGGAAATCCCCTTTTTTTCTCTTAAAGTGCGGATTTTTTCACAAAATTATTTATCACCGCTTCCCCCCCATTCCTAAGTATATAAATACGTATGTGAGATAAGTGTTCGTTGTTATGTATTTTAATTCCTGCTCATTTTTTAGAACTTTCCTTAAGATTTTAATTTAAATTGGACTGTTTCACGAATATAGGCGGTGGATTTTCAACAACAAGCAAGAAAACTTGGAGTTTGAAGAAAGGCCAGTTAAGTGAATTATACCTTGGTCACATTTTTAATTGACGTGAAGGTAAGAGTATGTAATTGTCCATTGCTAGCCAGTACACGGAGCTGCTTTTTTATTTCATCTACAAAGTGAACGAACCCTAAGACTACGTGCATTCGTTTACTTCTATAAAATTGAATGAGCAGAGGGAAGGTAAATTCCATCGATTCTGCAATGAGATTATCCATTTCTTCCGAATGCTGTTCATCATTCAAAGACTCAGGCTCATCATAATATTCCTCATTTGCAAACTTTCTCAGCAAGCTCACATGTTCAGGAAGCATTAGACTGGTCCATTTTATATTTCCTCGGTCGCGTATCATCTTGAATCTTTCCTTACTTTAAGTATATAAGAACATTTGTTCTTTTGTAAAAGGAAAATTCATCTGTTTTAAAATGTCGATCCTAAATTTACTGTGTATGAATAGAGAATCGGGAAATAGTTTTGCATATGGAATTAGTAAATTTGATGATTTCCTCATAAGAAAATACACACTGAAGTCTCGAGAATGCTATGGCAGCCATAAGCTAGCGACAAAATTAAAAGAACTGTTTTTTTCGGATCTCTACGGAGGGTTCCAGAAGGTAGCTCCAGGAACAAGAAGCTAAAAGAGTATGGAGTTCGGTCTTCTTTTTAATATCTCTTTATGTTCCATCATAAAGTTATATTTTATAAACTTTTAACCCTTAGGAGGATCCTTATGAAAAAAAGCATGGCTTTATTAACCCTTTTATTGGTCACAGGATGCAGCTCTACTGCAGATACTACTAATCATGGCAGGATTAAAACGACACCCGCACCAGCAGTCGCAGAAACCGCCCCTCCCTCTAAGCCAGCCATTGACATAGAGTCCGAGAAATCTAAATACGGCGGTGCAATGTCAGCGGAATTAAAGGAATTCGCTATCTCCATGTTTCAGTTCTCTCAGTTGAACACCCAAGCCTCCGAAAATTCACAACTCTTTTCCGATAGCAAATGGAAACAAGATCTTCACGATAATCTCACTGTCATGCAAATGAACATAACTACCGTTAAATCCTTAACTCCGCCACCTTCCGTAAAAACTGCCCATTCTCTAGTGCTCAACGCTATGAATGAATTTCAATTCGTTGTTGATAACTATTACCATGCTATTGAGGTATTGGATACAGAGCTAATGCAGCAATGCTTAAATCATATGAATCAAGGTGCCATCTTTATGGAACAAGCCAATAAAGAAATGGCAGCCATTTTATAAGACAATAATTTTTTACAGACCATCTTAGCTTTTATGTCCCATTAACTAAGATAGTACCAATTATACAGGGGGGAATTCAATTGAACATTATGAAACAGCAAGTCGAAAAGTATGGCGTGCAAAAGGTGAGCATAGCTGCGGTTATCGTTTTAATTGTGGCATTCATGTTGTATAACCTTATTTCCAACCAAATGTACAAATCCGACCTATTTAAAGCCATGGACCAAATGGAAATCGGTATTAAAAAAGCAGAAGTCATGGTTGATCAATACGAAGAAGTCTGGAATGGTGCCATTGAGAGCGATTACGGGTACGAAATGGACAACGGGGAAACAGCTTGGGATTTCGATGAGGCCATCAATATGCAATATGATATTTTTAAAGAGGATGGGAATCTCAAGGAATTAGAATCCATCCGGGAAGTTGTCCGTGATACCATGAAGGATTTACGAAATCCTCCATCCAAGTATGAGAAAGCTTACACACATGTAGTATCAATGTATGCTCATTTCATCTCCTATGCTAAATTAGGCGAGGAACCTAAAGGAAGCTACCAAACCTATTCTGAGAAGACCGACACTCATTTGGGTTACTATGATACGGAAAAAGATAAACTGAAAGCAGTAATCGATTAATCCAAAGGCACATGTAGCGACCAAGCAATAAAAATAATTGGAGAAACTGATCATAACCTGGAATCCTAACATCGCTTCAAGAAAAACATGCTTCTTGAACTGAAGGGTGCGTTCGTATTATAGAGTTAACCAGTTTTTACTGGTTGCTTTTTTTTATAGGACCTATTATTTCAGTAGCTAGGACAAACTTGCACCGGGTAAGACTTGTTCTGATGAAATGTATGAAGAAAATATTATGTAAATGAGCAAGGTAACTGGTTTTGTGGTCAGAACGGTCGTCAAAATGCAACGTCTTTTAGACCTATCCTTATGTTAAGACTTGAAATTATTGTAAAGTCTAATTAAACGTTCTGTAAAAATTGCAATTTACTGACTTTTTTGCTTTATCATAAAATAGTAATCTGAAAGACGAAAGGGGAATATCTAAGTGTTAATGAAACAAAGAAAAAAAAACATCGCCCAAAAGTTTATGTTTATGAGTGCTTCTGCTGCACTGGGACTATCTTTATTTGCGGCAAGCCCAGCCTCGGCAGCAAATAACGAACATGCAAACAAAAAACCTTCCTTTGAATTCGGGCTAATCTCGGACGTTCAATATTGCGATTGTGATCCATCGGGTGTGCGTTATTATCGAAATTCCATAAGCAAACTGCAGGAAGCAACGGCTACACTCAATCAGCATAACCTTGAGTTCACCGTGCAAACGGGTGATCTAATCGACCGTAACGTAGAAAGCTTCAACACCATTCTTCCATATTTCAATAAGATTGAAGGAAAAAAATATCACCTTCTCGGAAATCACGATTTCGCCGTACCGACAGATGAAGTGGTAGATATTTTAGGTATGAAGAACCAATATTACGACTTTGCCGAAAAGGGCTGGCGTTTTGTCGTACTTGACACAAATGATATAAGCATGTATGCGAATGAACCAGGTTCCCCGAAATACCAACAAGCTGAAAAGATGTATAACCAGTTGAAGGCGAGCGGAGCCAAAAATGCCCAGCCATGGAATGGGGGAGTGGGCACTGAGCAAATGACGTGGCTACATAACGTTCTAAAGAAGTCTGCTAAGAACCATGAAAAAGTTGTAATTATCGGACACCATCCGGTTTACCCCGCCAACGAGCATAACGCATGGAACGATTCTGAAATCATGCAAGAATTGGAGTCTGCGGGTAATGTGGTGGCGTACTTCAATGGTCATAATCATGCAGGTAATTACGGAGAGAAAAACGGAATCAAATATGTAAATTTCGAAGGTATGCTGGATACGCCTGATACTAATGCCTACGCAATCGTAAAAGCGTTTAAGGACCGCTTAGAAATTGATGGATTTGGCAGGGTGGCGGACCGTACAATCGATGTCAACCCTTTTCAAAAACAACACTAAAAACACCAAAAATGGCGAACACGAAGAAGATGAGCATGAGGAACAATATGACGGTGAACACCGTTAATCGATAAAAACATGAACTATGACAAGGGCTATCATTTTACTCCTTGTCTATAGTAATAAATACTCTGTATATCAATATTTCTGCTTTACAACTTTGTGATGTAAGTTAGAGATCCCAAAGCTGCCTTGGCAGCTTTTTATTGTTTTTTTAATGGGCAGATTAGTTTAACAACGTATTGTTCCATTAATAAGAATAACAATAAAAATCCCCCGTTCCCAAAAACGGGGATGTATAGTGTATAACCATACTTAATCGAGTTAATATTTCTCCAGAATTATGATAAGAATGAGGTCTATCTGCTTTACTGTTAATTCACCATCAAAAACAGTTAAAAACTCTTCAGTTCCTTCTCCGTGGGATTCCGAACTAAGATACCCGCCTTTTTTCTATTTCAATGGAATAAACCTCAATTCGTCGATTATCTTGGAATGGGAAATAAGGATATAATAGGTATTTTCCATTACCCTCTGTTAGTGTTTGTACCTCACTTTTCACAAATCAAATTCGTCAAACGGTCAAACGAATAAGTAGTACCCCATTCACTCCTTCTATTTCCTCAAAAAAAATTTTTTACTACTTTAAATACGGAAAGTTACAAAAAATACATATTAAATATCACCCGACTTGCTGATTATTAAGTATACAGGCGGGGATATTGAAAACGGGAGGATTAAAAAAGTGCGTTTTTGGTTATAAGTATAAGCACCTTACTAGTAGTAATTAAAGTAAATTTGCCTTAGTGAAAAATCTATTTAGTTTAAGTTATTTTTATTGATACTACAAAAAAGGTTGCTGGAGACCCACATGAAATTTAATTGTTATGATGAATTTTTAGGGGAGATACTAATGGACCAAAAAAAATATAATGACTTAAAATTAGGAGAAAGAGCAGCAGTTATTAGTATTATTGCTTACATTTGTCTATCCGCTTTGAAGCTATTTATTGGGTACACAGCTAATTCTGAAGCCTTAAAGGCGGACGGTCTAAATAATACTACAGATATAATCGCCTCGATAGCGGTTCTTATCGGTTTAAGATTCTCCCGAAAACCGGCTGATAAGAATCACCAGTATGGTCACTGGAAGGCTGAAACAGTGGCTTCGATGATCGCTTCTTTTATTATGATGGCTGTTGGTTTGCAAGTACTTTATTCAGCTATTACTTCCATTTTTGAAAAAAATAATCTAACACCGGACTTGACCGCCGCCTGGACAGGTCTCTTTTGTGCAGGGATTATGTATTTTGTATATAGATATAATCGAAGTATGGCTAAAAAAATTAACAGCCAATCAGTAATGGCTGCTGCGAAAGACAATCTTTCTGATGCCTGGGTTAGTATTGGTACAGCGGTTGGTATATTTGGATCTCAATTTCATTTAACATGGTTGGACCCTGTGGCAGCTCTTATAGTCGGACTGTTAATTTGTAAAACAGCATGGGGTATATTCCGAGATGCTTCTCTGTACCTTACAGATGCCTTTGATGAAGAGCTGGTTAAGAAATTTAAAGGTACTACTTTAGCTGTCCAAGGTGTGAATGAAGTTAAGGATGTCAAGGCAAGGAACTACGGAAATAATACGGTAGTTGATATGGTGATACTTGTTAACTCTGAATTGAAACTGAGACAAGCACACGATATAGCAACGAAAGTAGAAACGAAGTTAAAGAATGAATACGACATCTATGATGTTCACGTACATGTGGAACCAAACTAATCTGTACCTTGCAAATACCTTGATTTATGAGGCTTTATCACTACAATTTGTGGGGAGTCGAAAATCTATTTAAAGATTTTAAAGTTCAAAAGGGATTGCATCGTTTTTTTGGTAAACACACGAAGCAAAAAAAATGAACATTATTTGGAGCGAACCAAGCATAAAAGAAGTACAGCATCACTTGGAGAAGCAGGCTGGTTTGATGGTATAGGCCTTCCTGAGTTTATAGCAGACATGACTGCAAGTTTGGAATTAATAGGTGGAATTGGGTTTTTGGACTCTTATATTTTCTTTAATTATTGATCTTATTATAATTACTGTTAAACAGTTTATTAAGAGTACTTAGCCTAATGTTCTTCAATAAAATTAAACCATAAAGAAGAGCCACCAGGCTCTTTTTTTATGGTTTTCCGTAAAGGAATAAACTTTGTGTCACTTATTAAAATATGTATTTTATAAATTTATGTGACATTGCGATCATAAAAATTCGTTTTTTTATTTGGGAGGCTCAGGCTAAATATAGCATAAAAAAAAGAGACAGAACTAGCCTGTCTCTTATATACGTATCCGAATATACGCATTGAAGAAAAATGAAATGAAGCATCTTATTGATGTTTCTATACATGATATGTTTCTAGAATAATATTGGCAACTGCCAGTATTAAAAATGAGAAATAAGACCAATGTGAGCACCAGCTCGCCCAGCTTTTTTGAGTTTTGATATTGACAATCATTCTCAATTGTTTTATGATTTATATAAGTTAATTGAGAATAGTTTTCAATTAGAATGATTATAAATAAATAAACATTGTTACATAAGGGAGGCAGTCATGAAGAAAAAGTTATTCAGTACAGTTTTCGCTTTGTTGTTAGCTTTGGTAATGTCCCCTATAAGCATTTTTGCTGCAAGTACGTCGGAGGATATTACCAACGCTAATAAAAAAATTGATCAAATCATCAGCTCCTTAAATAACGGGGACACAAAAGCAGCAGCTGAACAGTATAAGGCATACACGTCCAATTGGGTTTCCATTGAAGAAGGAGTCAAAAAAAAATCTCAGGAGGCTTATCATGAGATTGAAGATAATATGGGCCAGGTTTCCTTTGCTTTCGCCCAGCAGCCGGTAAGTAAAGATAAAGTGAAGAACGCACTTATACAATTAAAGAATATGAATCAAAAGTTTATAGAGGGTAAGTTCCCAAGTACATCTTCACAAAAAGCACCGTCTGGTAACGATGAGGATATTTCTAAATTAGTTACTCTACTTAATCAATCACTCTCTAAAATTAAAAATAATGATATAGATGGAGCTAAAGCTGATATTGAAAAATTTCGTCAATCCTGGCTGAATGTGGAGGGGGTAGTCCTTACCCAGTCTTCTAAGATTTATGGAGATGCTGAACGAGATATGGTATCTTCCTATGCGATGCTTTCCTCCAATCCACCTAATGTTGATGGTGCAAAAAAAACGATTACTGGAATGAGGGATTATCTATCACCTCTTGTTGCCAAAACGAGCTATAACATGGTTGATGCAATTACCATTCTCTTGAGAGAAGGATTAGAGGCATTATTAGTAGTAGTTGCTCTGCTTGGGTTCCTAAGAAAGTCAGGACATGCAGATAAGAAAAGATGGATATGGATGGGCGTAGGGTCTGGGATTGGAATCAGCATTATTCTGGGCACTATCGTAAATATATTATTTTCTGCCGGTGCATTCGGAAGCAATAACTTCCTGATTGCAGGATGGACTGGTGTTTTTGCAGCAATAATGCTTCTTTATATGAGTTATTGGCTGCATAGTAAGTCGAGCATTACCGAGTGGCAGCGATATATAAGGTCACAAAGTACAAAAGCTCTTGCTACAGGCAGCCTTGTCTCATTAGCTGTCCTGTCTTTCCTCGCTGTTTTCCGTGAAGGTACTGAGACTGTCTTATTTTTTATTGGCATGGCATCGTCCATTAAATTGGCAGAACTTATCCTGGGGATTGTAATTGGGCTGCTTATTCTAGCTGTATTATCCTATTTAATTCTAAAAGTCGGTTTAAAAATACCCATGCGTCCGTTCTTTCTTGTGTCTAGTATTCTGATGTTTTACTTGTGTATTAAATTTACGGGAATGGGCATACATGGTTTGCAGCTTGCCGGCCTACTGCCAGCTACGCAGGCACCCATACCAACCATTGACTTTTTTGCAGTTTACTCTACCTGGGAGAGTTTTACACCACAAATAATTTTAGTGATTATTGCGGTTATCGCCGCTATTATAAACAAAAGAAAAGACCAATCAAGTTCAAATATCGTTACCACTGGGGGAAAATTAAATGAAGTCTAAGAAATTAATTATTCCAATGATTTTAGCATCAGCTTTTACTCTGGCTGCATGTGGTGCATCAAAGGAAAGCAGCTCTAATGAAAAGAAGGGCGAACCAGCATCGAAAACAGCCTCTGTAAGTCAAGGTGCAAAGGAAATGAAAGCGACATTAGCGGATTTTAAAACACAAGTATCTTCTAAAGATTCGGCAAAGGCGAAGCAAAGCGGAACAGAACTAGAAGAAACATGGCAGAAATTTGAGGATGGAGTAAAAGACAAAAGTCCGGAATTGTATGAAAAAGTAGAAACACCATTAAGTATAATTGAGGCTGGAGCAAAAGCGGAGCCGCTTGACCAAAAGACTCTTTCATCAGCGGCTGATGAATTAAACAAGATCCTTAATGATGTTGAAAAGCTAAAATAAAGATATTGAAAAAAACGCCTATAGAAAGGCGTTTTTTTATTAGAAAGATCTAGCTCGATTTTTTGCTTCTTCCATTCCTTTTTCTTTGATTTCCATTGCTTTATCAGGAAATTGGTTATGTCCTTCAATGAAATGACCATCGAATGTTGGAATTCCAAAGAACTGCATGATTATGCCTAAGTATCTGTGCCCCATCTCCATATCTGCAGCAGGACCTTCTGAATAAATTCCGCCTCTTGCCTGGATGTGTAATGCCTTCTTATCGGTCAATAGGCCAATGGGTCCTTGTTCGGTATATTTAAAAGTTTTTCCCGCCACACAAATCGCATCAATATACGCCTTCATAATTGGAGGGAACGAAAAATTCCACATTGGCGTTACAAATACCCAGCGAGGAACAGGCTAAAGTAGGGCGTTTATCTGAACTCGTGGAACAATTTATTTCTGCTGACACTTATATAAATCCAGATTAATCACTTCATCATTTGGATTAGCTTCTCGATACTCACTTATAAAGGCTTTGCCAGCAGCCATACTAAATGAATGTGTATCATCGTGAGGATGTGCAGTGATATAAAGCAGAGTTGACATGGTTTCATCCTTCCTTTCCTTACTTAAAAAATTTCACTAAGCCCTAATAGGAGACATAGCCTTATGATTGCATGAATACCTCCTTTATATTCAGTACAAACTTATTTAATCAATTTTTTACAATAGTTTCTCACACCCAACTTTTTTTGCTCTTTCTAATAAAATTTCCTTTAGGATAAAAGGTTTGTTTCATGTAATTTTGTTTCTATAGACCCACACAACATGCGGGAGTTATTATTTAAGTATAGTATTTTTGGGGAGTGGTTCTTTTGAATAAAAGGGGAACTATTGTCAGAAGAGTGGCATGGATTAGTGTTATAAGCAATATCATATTAATGGTTGGTAAAATAGGATTTGGCTGGTTAGGAGATAGTGAATCTGTATTTGCAGACGGTATTCACTCCGCGGCAGATGTTTTCGCCTCAGTCATTGTACTTTTAGTATTAAAACTTGCTGAAAAGCCAGCAGATAAGGAACATCCTTATGGCCATGGAAAAGTAGAAGTCATTGTATCAGGTCTCGTTGGGATTATTTTGGTTTTAGTATCCATATATATTGTTGTTGATGCTATTAGAGGATTCTTCCATCCTATTGCATCTCCAAGCCTTCTTGCATTATGGGCAGCTCTTATTTCATATGGGCTGAAACACTGGCTCTACAAGTTCTCCTTAAAGGCAGCTAAAAACCATACATAATAGTAAAGCGATTGAAGCGATTGCATTCGATCATAAGGCAGACATCGTTGCCTCTCTTGCGGCAGCAGCGGGTGTAATTTTATCTATCCTTGGTGGAAAAACCAACGTAGAGTTTCTTTTATATGGTGATAAGCTGGCCAGTATATTTGTGGCCTACCTCATCCTGAAAATAGCAAAAGAAATGCTGGTAGAATCCTTTGATATATTATTAGAGCGTAACATCGATAATAACATTCTTAATGATTATTATTCTGTTATCTTAGATTTTAAAGAAGTGAAACGGATTGATAAGATACGTGCAAGGGAGCTTGGAAAAGATATCCTTGTAGATGTACGGTTAAGCATTGACCACGATAAAACAATCAAGCAAGGCCATGATCTTACCAGGAGTATAAAATATACCTTAATGAATCGATATACGAATATTTCTGAAGTGCTAATCCACTTAAATCCTTTCTATCCTGAAGAAAATCATCAACATAAAAATGGTTAAAGTCTTTAACATCCCCCATGTGAGGAAGGGGGGTGTTTTCTTTTGTTTTATAACTAATTGAACATGAATAAGGGGGAAACAGCATATTTAATTCTTAGGACCCAATTAGACAACAACTGAGACCGGCAAGGAGGATGAGAATTGGAAAGGCAGAATGCAATCCCTGGCCATATTACAGAAGAGCAGTTCAACCAAATGTTGATTTCCCCTGAGTCTTTTGGTGCAAAACCGGAGTCTCTCTCGGAACAGCTTTTTATCGAACGTTCACTTACCGAAAATAGATTCTGGCTAAGAATTATGAAAGAACATGCTTTATTTTTAGGTGAAGGTTTCAACAGGAAAGATACTCAGCATATTCAAGCAGCTGACCGTTTTTATCATTACTTTGAGCAGCATGAAAGAAAATCGTATCAACTGGCAAATAATGTGGAGGTTGTGAGAAGGTTTAACGAAGAGAGTATTGAACTGGTCCATGGATTTCGAAATTTTAAGAGGAATCTTCTCATTTTAATAATAAATTGTAAAATCAGTGGCTTCAATTTCCCTTTACTCGTTGACCACATTGCGAGGGAAGCAGAATATTTTATGCGGACATTAAAAAAATTTAACAAGGGGATCTTGGAGCCGATTCAAGATGCCATAATAAATGAAAATGTATTTTGGCTTAGAATAATGATGGAACATTCTCGTTTTATTGCCTCATTGCTTGATCAATCAGAAAGAAATTTAGTAAATGTATCAAGAAAATTTGGAGACGACTTTGAAACACTTCTAAATCAAGCAAGAGATGTAGAATCAATGTTATATCACAAACAGCCTACATACCCAATAATAGGAAAAATGAATAAAGATAGTGAAAATGCTACAACTGAGCTTCAAGCCTTTAAAAAGGCCGGCTTGGAACTGATTAAATCCTGCCAAATCCGTAATGTTATTAATCCCCTCCTGGCCGACCATGTTCTTAGGGAAGCGGGACATTTCCTATATATGATTAAAGTATTGGAAGACCGATTAAATCAAAAGAAAATTAGTGAACAGCGTTAAACGGTCGTTTAGGAGGTATGAATATGGTAAGTAAAGATGATTTTGTACCAGGTTTTGTTCCTAAGCATACCCATGGTTCCGTGGATTATACCGGTATTGCAGATGGCCATGTACACCAGTGTTTGGATGTTGTATCACCAGCAATCCCAACACAGGATGGCAGTCATGTTCATCACACAGAAGGTTATGTAGTTTTTGAGGATGGGCATACCCATTTTTACAGAGCCACTTCGGGGCCAGCAATACCAGTTGGGAATGGGATGCATGTACATTACTACGATTTCTATACAACCATTGATGACGGCCACAGGCATCGGGTACATGGTGTTGATCAACCTGCTCCTGGGAATGAGTAACTATTCAAAGATAAACTTATGATCAGACATAGAGGTTTTAAGGAGAGACGTTTGCTCAGCATACGTCTTTTTGTTATTAGATTTGAAATTCATTTACTAGGAATCATTCTTGTTAATGTAATGGTTAATTAATGAAAATTTACAATTTATTTGCATAATATTTGTTTTCTCCTAACACTCCTACTCTACTATGTTAATAGTCAGAAAAAATTTTAAGGAGGTAATAAGGTGAAATCACGATTAAAAAAGGCTGTTCCAATCATTGCAACAGCGGTTCTTGCAACCACCGCCCTCACAACCCAAACTTTATTTCATGAGGGAGGAAATCAGAGAGCAGAAGCACAGTCAGCCTCAAAAGAAGACAGGAAAAAGAATGGTGCATCATGGCTTGCTGGTGATGCCCACATACATAGTGAGTGGAGTGTAGGATGGGACAACTCCACAAATCCTCCAACCCCTATTCGAGGAGGAGATGCCATTTATCCAATCGTAAAGAATGCAGAAAATGCTAAGAAGTATGGGCTTGATTGGATGGTTGCGACTGATCATGGTGGTCCGAACCATTCAAAGGTTAACTTGGAGCAAGCATATCCTGAATTGCTGAAGTCTCGTCAAGCAGTTCCTGATCTTCTCCAATTCTTCGGTATGGAATTTGATACACCTGCAGCGGACCACAGTTCTATAATTGTTCCAAAAGGTGATAAAGAATCCCAAACACTTTATGACATTGAAAGTAAGTTCAACACCCATGAGCCTTATCCTAATGATGGCAGCCGAAATACAGAGTCTACTATGATTGACGCCCTTAACTATATGAAACAAATGGACGAGCTGCCAATCCAAATAGCTCATCATCCTTCCCGTTCTGCAACTGGTGATAGCAAATGGGGAGAAGATACACCGCAGGAATTCCGTAATTGGAACGATACAGCTCCAAATATCTCTATAGGTATGGAAGGGGCACCGGGGCATCAGGCGGCTTCCATTAATCCAGACGGTTCTCAGGACCCGAATGGTACACGTGGCTCTTACAGTAAATCTCCGACATTAGGTGGTTATGACCAAATGACGGCTAAAGTTGGTGGTTTATGGGATTCTATGTTAGGTGAAGGCAGACATTGGTGGATTACTGCTTCTTCTGACTCCCATGTAAACTGGCGTGACGGAGGCAGTGATTTCTGGCCTGGTGAGTATTCAAAGACTTATGTAAAGGCCACCAAGAACTATAAGGATGTCATGGAGAATCTTCGTAATGGCCATGTATTCGTAACAACAGGTGACCTGATTTCGGAACTTGATGTTAAAGCACAAGCAGTTGGAAAAACTCCTTTACATGCTGAAGCAAAGGGTAATTCGGCATCAATTGGTGAGACTCTGACGCTTCCAGGTAAGAAATCTAATGATGTAAAGGTAACCGTTCGTCTGAGAGATCCAAAAGCTGCGAACTCTCATGGAGATAAGCCAAATGTAAAACGCGTGGATTTAATTATGGGAGAAGTTAATGGTAAAGTTGAGGACCGCTCATCTGCTATTAACCCTACCACAAAAGTCGTAAAGCGTTTCACGGAAAGTGATTGGAAACAAGATGGTGAATATATCACAATTTCTTATACGTTAAAGAATGTTAATAAAGACAGCTACATTCGCCTTCGTGGTACAAATACTGATCAATTAGAACCAGCTGCAGACCCCAAAGGGGAAAATCTATGGAATGACCTTTGGTTCTACTCCAACCCAATTTTTATTAAGTCTAAATAATTTATGAAGGTATACACGAATACTCGGCGAGGGGCAAAAAACTCCTCGTCTTTCCCTTGTAGAATAGAAACTTTGAAAAAGTTAAGAAATGGGTGTGACATCTTGAAAAATTTATGGGCCCCTTTATTAATCGTCATCCTTTTATTTAGTTGTTTCTCGTTATCTCCTAAATTAGCTTCTGCACATACCAATAATAGTGAGGGCTTTTCGAACATTGAAGTGAAAGATAAATCCTTAGATTATAAATTGAAGCTGGATTTAGAAGAATTAGGACATGCCCTAAATAAGGAAACAGATGAGAAGGAGTTAATTAATCATAAGGTTCTGCAGGAATATATAAATGCTCATATAAAACTATATTCAGACGGCCAGCCGATTGAGGGTACTGTGGAAAAGACAGATATAGAAATGATTAAAGAACGGCCGTTTGCAGTTATTGACTTGAACTATAAAATCCAGCATCGACCAGAAAAATTAGAGCTAACGTACAACATGTTTATGGATGATTCAGACCCAAGCCACGCCAATTATGCAACGGTTAAAATGAATGGGAAGCAGCAAGAAAAGATTTTAACCTTTGAATCAAGAGAGGTAAAGATTGGAGAACTGAGCACCTTTCAGAGTGTTAAACAATTTTTAGTCCTAGGCTTAAAACATATTTTTACCGGGTATGACCATATCTTGTTTGTCATAAGTTTACTTTTTGGTGCAAAAACGATTCGGCACATTTTATCCTTAGTTACTGCATTTACCATTGCACACAGTATTACCCTCGCTCTTGCTACTCTTCAAATCGTTCACCTTCCTGTGAGGCTTGTAGAGTCAGCGATTGCTTTAAGCATTATTTATGTCGCACTTCTAAATATTTTTAATAAGGACTCAAAGCATCAGCCTTGGCTGGCCTTTGGCTTCGGATTAATTCATGGATTTGGATTTGCAGGGATTTTATCGGAAATGAGATTAGATGTAAATCATATGGCTGCTTCCCTTTTATCTTTCAATGTGGGAATAGAAATAGGCCAGTTGATTATTGTTTCTTTAAGTTTCCCGGTTATATTTTGGGTAAAAAAATTGACATTCAAACCAATTAATTGGGTAATTCCTAGCACCTCCATCGGAATATTAGCATTCGGACTGGTATGGTTTTTTCAAAGAGCCTTTTAGACAATAAAGAAGTCAATATTCTTAAGCACTTTGCTTTTGAATATTGACTTTAATTTTTTTCATGTTTTTACAGCCGCATATTTTACATTTTGAATTCATCTTAAATATGGTCAAACACATTGTACAATAATATCTTATCATCTAATATCCCCTCCCTTAGATCTTATTTTATCCCATAAATGTTTTTGCAATATATTACTATTGTAAAAATACTAATTAAAGCAGGTTAAAACCAATTTATAGTGATAATTTTTTATGAGTTTAGAAAAAATAGTCATAGGAAAGGAGGTATCGTAAATGTCTGTCGTAAAATGCTTATCAAAGTTAGTCGTTATACTTGTCTTCACCGTGATTATGGCAACTCCAGACTCACTTAGTGTATTTGCTGTATCCAGGGGAGTAACACAGCCTATTGAGCCAGTGAAACAGATGGTCGAGTTGAATGATGATTATTTTAATCCGAAACTAATTACTATTCCTAATGCAAGAACCACAACGTTGATACTGAAAAATAATGGGAAGAAAAAGCACACCTTCACAGTGAAAAACCTCGGTATAGACGCCGAAGTCCTGCGAGGAAAAGAACTAACTATTACCGTCACACCAAAAATTACTGGTACATATGATCTGATATGTCGGTATCACTTACAGGAAGGAATGGCTGGAAAAATAATAGTCAAGTAGGAGGGCCAAATAGGCCAGATAGGAATTAAAAGAATTTCTGAGGACAAGTCTAAAGGTACTTGTCCTTTTTTCTTAGCTACATTAAAGGATAGTATTGATTAATTAATAAAAAAGGGATCCATATTATGGAGTCCCTTTATTCATTCAGGAATTTTCGTTTTCCTATTTTGTGCTGGCGACACGCTATACAAAAAAAGGAGCAAGGCAGCTGGTTTGTACAGTAGCCCATTCGTGTAGGTGAAGCCCTGCTCTTGATACTATATTCACCATAGCAAGGAATTGTTAAACATCAGACCCGTAAAGAAAAGAAAACTGTTGGTTGATGTTAAGGAGGAAGCCATCAACCCATTCAAGGAGAACAGAGGTACATAGTTTTTATATCCTCAAGGGTTTACTGAATACCAAATTTATTAAAATGTTACCCCAATTGGACTAAAATTACTATTCTTCAACGGGTGCGTTGTTGAACAGGATAAAAAATAGATATGCTTTAAATTCCAAAATAGTAAAATGTGGTGGCATAGGAGAAAGAAAATGAAATTATATCTAGGGGTTATGCCATGTTGAGCGTATTACTTTTTGGGTTCTTTGAGTTTCTAAGGAGAAATATTACATAGTTTTACCATATGATGAAGTTACTTTTCCTTTAATTTTTGGTCTTATAATTGGATTAATATCTTTGTTGTTCAATAGAAATAAAACTTTATCCCATAAGGAAATGCATTTAGGCTTAGGGTAGTTTACTATTGTTGCAGTTATTCTCGTCCCTCCATTTTTTATCTACCCCTTCTTTTATTGATTAGTACATGTGGCTTAACTAACAGGTGCGTTGGTTAAAGATCTTTCGGCTGCTTCTGCGGCTTTTTTATTAATTCACTTAAGTGTCAGATTAGTTGAAGAAGGATACGGTTTAATTAGTATTGGGAGATGCATACTTTTTAAAAATTTTATTGCGAAAGTACAAGCCGTGGTTTCTTTCCCCCATATGATGGGATTACATACAGACATCAAGGGGGAATTACAAACTTGCAGAAGTCAGAAAAGAAGGTTCTGGGTCCTAAAGGAAAGCTCTTTACAGGCCATACAAAAATGTTCCAGGCTGATCCACTGGGATTCATGGCTGACCTAGCTGCTGAGTATGGCGAGGTAGCCAAATTCCGTTTTGGCCCATTTCAGAAAGTGTACTTTATTTCAAATCCAGAGATGATTAAAGAAGTACTTGTCACTAAGCAAAATCATTTTGTTAAGTCAGACGATTTTAAGTCGATGAAACCTATTGTAGGTGAGGGGTTACTGACAAGCGATAAAGAATTTCACCTGCGTCAGAGAAGATTGATTCAGCCCTCGTTCAAAAAGACTGAAATCATGAAGTACGGTCAGGATATGATTGATATTGCTAAAAGTTATACATCAGCCTGGAAAAATGGAGAAGAGCGGATCATTACTCATGATATGATGGATCTTACTCTTGCCATTGTATCAAAAACCATGTTTAGCAAAGAGTTCGAAGATGGTTATCAGATTATTGGTGATTCTATAGAAACTTCCATGCGAATGGCTATTAAAAGAATGAGAAATTTATATAGCCTTCCATTATGGATTCCAACCAAAAACAATCGCAAATTTAAAAAAGCAGTAAAAGAACTTGATAACGCCCTATACAGCCTAATTGGAGAAAGAAGAGAAGGGAAGGGCAGCGAAAAGGATATGCTGGAGATACTTTTGGCTGCCAGGTCAGAGGATGGAATTGGCATGACGGACGCACAGGTCCGGGATGAGTTGATGACGATATTTCTTGCCGGGCATGAAACGACTGCCAACGCCTTATCGTGGACATTATATTTACTCTCACAAAACCCAGAGGCAGAAGGGAAACTGTACAGGGAGATTCAAAAAGTGTTAGGGGACAAAAGCCCGAGACCCGAGGACTTTATGAAGCTGACATACACTCAAAATGTTGTTTGGGAATCCTTAAGAATGTATCCGCCTGGGTTTTTTACTGGCCGAAAAGTTGCGAAAGATATCGAAATAAATGGCTATAAATTCAAGAAAAACGATATGGTGCTTACAAGCCAATATATTATGCACCGAAAAAGCGAATTCTTTCCGGAGCCGGAAAAATTTATCCCTGAAAGGTTTGAAAATAACTACCTTAGGACGATTCCATCCTTTGCTTATTTTCCATTTGGCGGCGGGCCAAGGGTCTGCATTGGAAATCACTTTGCCTTAATGGAGGCCGTTCTTGTTCTTGCGGTCATACTTCAAAAGTATAAATTAGTTTCACCAGGGCAAATAGTGAAACCTTTTCCTTCAATAACTTTAAGGCCAAAGGGCGGGTTAAGAATGGTGGTAGAGGAGAGAAAACAAATTGCAGGAGATACAGAATAATCCAAGCAGCGACATTATAAAAGGGATTTAACAACCGATTATTTTTTTAAGTGGAAACACGGGGAAGAAAGGATCATCACTGAGGACATGATGAACATAACACTTAGGATTATCTGTAAAACTATGTTCAACATGGATTTCACAGAAGGATACCAAAGAATCGGGGAATCGATAGAGACAGCGATGAGAATGGCCATTAAAAGGATGAGAGGTCAATATTTTTAATAAGGACGATTTCATTTTTGTGGAAGAACTACCGACTGGGGGGCTCAACATTAATATCAAACAATTATTTGATTTAAGCGGCAAGACCGCCATTGTCACTGGGGGCGGAAGAGGACTGGGGAAGCAAATGGCGATGGCACTGGCGGAAGCTGGTGCAGACATCGTTGTGTGTTCACGAAATGTGAAAGCATGTATGGAAGTGAGCCGAAAATTGAAGGAAATGGGGGTCAACTCTATTGCCTGCCAATGTGATGTAAGCAAAAAGGCAGATATAGAAGATGTAATCGACCAAACATTGGGAACATTCGGCAAGGTTGATATCCTGATCAATAACAGCGGGACAGCCTTTATTGCCCCAGTGTTAGAGATAACGGAGCAGCAATGGAAAGACGTAATGGATGTAAACGTCCTGGGATCGTTCTTATTTTCACAGGCAGCCGCCAGGGTCATGATCAAGCAAGGTTACGGCAAGATCATCAATATAGCCTCTATAGCAGGTTATGGCGGTTCGTCGCCAGCCGTTATGCAGGCTGTCCCATATAATACGAGCAAAGGTGCCGTCATTACCTTGACGAAAGACCTGAGTGTCAAACTCGCTAGGTATGGAATACAGGTGAATGCCATTGCTCCAGGATTTTTTCCAACAGAGATGTCACAACCAGTATTGGAAAAACCCCGTCTGAAAATCGAGTCGCATATACCAATTGGACGATATGGCAATGATACCGATTTGAAGGGTGTGACCGTCTTACTGGCCTCCCATGCCTCCGATTACATGACGGGGCAAATCTTAAACGTGGACGGGGGCATAACAGCAAATGTATAAAACGACATTTTTCAACGTCCTGACCATCAAAAATCGGATTTTTCTTTAAGCGAACTATGCCCAATTGCGTTTATAGTTACGAAATAGTATATACGAAGTTTGGATTTGCTTTTTATGTGTAGACATTAATTTGCAGGTAATTATAATACGACTTAGCGTGAACCTCATGAAGAATCTCCTGTCTAACCTAGTGGAACAATCTGCTGGGTATTTTCATTTTTATAAAACAATATCCGATTGAATGTACGCTAATGTATCACTAGTGGTATGAGAATCGGGATGGTACCTATAATTTGATGAATATTGCTTTCCAAAAGGTAAAATCACCTCTGGTTAGGAGTAGTCCCGGTACGGCTGCATATTCCTATCATTATGAGATTATTAATTATACGGGTGTTATACTCAAACACTGCAGACATATTTTTTATAAAAGCTAGGGAAATGAACGTTCCTTTTGGAAACAAGGGGAAAAGTAACACGCCGTAGCTTGTTCAAGGTGACGCCATCAAAGGGGGATTGTTTAGTACTTTTGGATTCAGAAGGCGTTTTTTTCCTTCGTTTTCGTAGCTGCCATATTTTCAGCCAACATCTATTTCCAGTTGTAAACCATTAATGAGGCTATTAAAGATCAGCAAGAACGAGAAAAAGAGGGGCACACAGCTACCATAGGTAAATTTTACGGAGGCTTTTTTTATTTTAGGGTATATTTAAGGTGTTATACAATCTTTAAAATATTTAAGAACTGGGACTGGTATCTCCACTAAACTTATGAGTATGGGGATGAGAGCCGTTAACTGTTGTTACTCCATGAAATTTATGATAATGGCCTCCCTCGGGCAATGGAATCGCCGGCCCTGTGACACCTCGAATTTCATTTTTATGACGATCATTAAAGGATGTAATTGTGAAGTATTCATGTGTATGAGGAATTCCACTCGGAGCAGGTTCAGTGGTACCTGCATACCTATGCTCATGTCCAACATTAAAAGAGGTTACCCCAGAAAAATGGTGTTTATTAAGCGGCCTTCCATCCCATGAAGTAAGATATAAAACATGTGAATGCTCTGAATCCTGTGACCCAGAGGAATGAACAATAAAACCTGTAACTGGTATTTCCATTAGTGTCCACCTTTCTTTTTGAACCCCCATTATATAGCTCTAATTCGTAAGATTTTTCAATAAAACATATTTCACTTTCTTTTTAATTAGAACGGTAAGTTACTTCATTTTTTTTATTCCTGAAAATAATTCTACTTAATAGTGGTTTCTGGTAGAATACTTAAATTTTTACTGTAAAAATTTATTGTTGTATCCTTTCTAAAGTTGCAGTTTAGTTCAACTTGAAATCACAAAAACTAAATAAAAATGGCCCTGAAATTAGAGCCATTAATTATCTTATGGTGCTATCAGTATCTCTTATATTTGAAAATTTCTGGGGAATTGTTGCACAATCCCAACAGTTATTGTGTCCGCCATTTGTAAAGCTTCCGCCTCAATTTTATCAAACACAGCAATACTTGATTGAAATTTTTTTTGGAGTATCAATACTGCTTCCTGTGTAGTAAGAGCCAGATGCTCGAAAAACATTTCTTGGAATTCATCTCTTGAAATAAAAGGATTTATTCTACTTAGGAATTCGGCAATTTCTTCTCCATTTTCGTACCATCTTCTCTCTGTAGCTGCTACAGCTCTCTGATTGCCAGCTTTGGCAGCTTTGACAACTTCCACAGCAATTAACAGGTGCTCCCTTATTAAGTTACTGAACCTCGCGGCTATTCTATCTCCATAGAAAGGCTTTAGTAAATTGCCCATATCTGTAGCGTTTCGGAGAAGACGTGCCGTAGTAAAGTCTACATCAGGTAAATTAAAAGCCAGGTTTATGATAGTCAGTCTTGTCCAGTATACGTGTTGTTCCCAAACTAAACGCATGGAACTTTTTAATCTATCTTCCTGTTTACTAATACAAGAAGAGTTGGACCATGGATTCATGGTTTCACCCCCTTACCCTCCAATATCATATTCAGTATATTCCGATGCAAAAAAGCGGCTTGTACTTTAGCTATGGGCTAATTATCAATTTCAAATAAATCAAAAAAAAATCACGTTCCAGATTAATTCCTTATTGAAGTAATGGGTGCGTTAGTCTAAGAAGGATTGAAGCATCTTGTGATGCGTGGGTCCAGGAAGGATTTTAATGGCCTATTTTGTTAAACTTCGTTTCTAAACAAACAGAGGTGTTCAAAGCAGAAACTTAAAAATTCTTTAGGGAACTATTTCTGGTCTTCCCTCTTGGAAGGAAGCAATAGTCTTTTTTCGTAACACATCTGAAAGTGTGAGTTGAAGAATGTAACTGCTCAGCGAGTCATTAGTAGGCAAGTTAGTTGGGGTAGCAGCATTTTTCTGTTGGTCATCAGTTAATTTAGTTAAACAAAGAAATAAAGAATTAAATAGTAATTGACAGAACCATATTATTCCATTAGTATTTTTATTAATTTATTCCATATGAATATACGGCTATGAAGAGAAAAGTAATTTTGATTCATTATTTCCAGAGAACTCCGGTAGGTGAGAAGGAGTAATAATATCTAAATGAAAAAAGACTTGGAGCTTCGCACGGATCTAAGGTTGCTATTTCTTAGTGATGCTGCGACGGGATCTCCCGTTAAAGAGATAGGGTATAATTAATAATCTTTTTGTCGTACCCGATGAGATTGATATGGTGACATATCAATAAACTGAGGTGGTACCACGAAGATATAACTCTCGTCCTCAAGATGAATAATCTTGGGGAGGGGAGTTTTTTTATTAGTTTAACAATACCATTTTTATAAATGTTTAGAGAGGAGTTTTAAAATGGATAGCATAGATATCGTAAGAAAATTTTATGATGAAACCATACATTATGAATGGGAACGGCTAACCCGGCACAAAATTGAATTCGAACTTACTAAACGTTATATAAATCGATATGTAAAGCCAAGTGATAAGGTGTTGGACCTAGGTGGAGGTCCCGGAAGATATGCTCTTTATCTTTCTGAGATGGGGTCCAATGTAACTTTAGCGGATCTTTCACAAAAAAATGTTGACCTTGCGTTGAACAAGGCCAATGAACTTGGACTCCCACTTAATGGTTTTTGTGTAGATAGTCGTGATTTGTCAGCCATTGAGGATGGTCAATACGATCACATACTTTGTATGGGGCCAATGTATCATCTAACAGATGAAAAAGATAGGATATCAACTATCAAGGAATGTTTAAAGAAACTAAAACCTAACGGAACTATTTTTGTGGCATTCGTTTCGTCCTATTCTTTTGTATGGGATTATCTCATTCGCAACCCAGAATTTATTCTGGATGATGAACGGAAATCACAATTAAATATTATACGTGATGACGTCGATTTTGTCGGACAGGGATTTACGGATAACTTTTTTGTTACTCCAAAAAACGTACTTCCTTTTTTCAATCAATTTAAACTTGAAAAACTACATTTGCTTAATTGCGAAAGCTTCTTATATTTACGTGAGACGGATCTCCTTAAACAACCAGCTGAAGTTGTAACCGCTTGGCTAGATTTAGCGGAGCAAGTATGTGAAAGAGAAGATTTACTAAGCTTAGCAGAACATATAATGTTTATTGGTAAAAAAATCGAATGAGTATTATTACTAACGGGTGCGTTAGTTAAAAAACACCGCTACTGTAGCCCTTGTTACAAAAATCAAGTTATACTATAGTTGAAATATTTGCTGGTAGTCTATACTGTAGTGTAAAACAATGAAACAGTTTGAGTTTTGTGCTTAAAGGGTATGATGAATTTTTATTTTAGTCTCAGTAGGCGGTGACAATGGTATGTTTTCAGCTTTAAAGAGGTTCTTAATTGGGAGACCGTTAAAGTCCAATGAGCTGGGTGAACAAAAACTTAATAAAACAAAAGCTTTAGCCATTTTGTCTTCCGACGCTTTGTCGTCTGTCGCATATGGTCCTGAACAAATTCTCATCGTGCTGGCCACGGTGGGTGCAGCGGCCTTTTGGTATTCCATCCCCATTGCGATCGGAGTATTGATTTTATTAATGGCTTTAATCCTTTCTTATCGGCAGATCATTTTTGCATATCCTCACGGCGGCGGTGCATATGTTGTGTCAAAACAAAATCTGGGTATCAACCCAGGTTTAATTGCTGGGGGATCGTTGCTGGTAGACTACATCTTAACTGTTGCGGTTAGTGTATCAGCTGGTACGGATGCCATCACTTCTGCGTTTCCTAATTTACACCCTTATAATGTGGCTATAGCTATCCTATTTGTTCTAATTATTACTCTCTTAAATTTACGGGGTGTAACGGAATCTGCGTCCGTATTAGCTTACCCTGTCTATCTATTTGTGTTAGCCTTAGTCATCCTCATAGGAGTCGGCATATATCGTATAATGACTGGTCAGGTCGCACCTGAGTTGCATACACCGGTTGGCACATCAGTCGCAGGGATTAGTTTATTTATTCTCTTAAGGGCGTTTGCATCAGGAAGCTCTGCTTTAACAGGTGTAGAGGCTATATCAAACGCTATTCCTAACTTTAAGGATCCAGCACCCAATAATGCAGCCAAAACTTTGATAGCGATGGGTACGCTGCTGGCTGTACTTTTTACTGGGATTGTTTATTTAGCTTATTACTATGGGATCTCTCCTAATGATAAAGTAACTGTAGTATCACAAATCGCTGAAGAAACGTTTGGCCGTACATTTATGTACTTTTTTATCCAAGTAACGACAGCATTGATCTTGGTATTAGCTGCCAATACCGGGTATTCAGCCTTTCCGATGTTGGCTGTTAACCTTGCAAAGGATAAATTTATACCTAGGATGTTTACCATAAGGGGCGACAGGCTGGGGTATTCCAACGGCATTATTATTCTCGGATTAGCATCTATTATCTTAATCCTTGCGTTTAAAGGGAAGACCGAACATCTTATTCCTCTTTACGCGGTGGGTGTTTTTATACCATTTACACTTTCGCAATCAGGTATGATTGTAAAATGGGTGAGGGAAAAGCCAAAAGGCTGGATAGCCAAGTTAACGATCAATGCGATGGGGGCTCTCATCAGCCTTATTGTTACACTGATGTTCTTCATAACCAAATTCGCTCAGGTCTGGCCGGTATTGGTTTTTCTACCTTTAATCATCCTGATGTTCTACAGAATAAAGAAGCATTACGATGCAGTAGGTAAACAGCTTAGGATAAAACAGGAAGAACCTGTTATCGAAATCAAAGGGAATGTCATAGTCGTTCCGGTGGCAGGAATGACACAGGTTGTCCAAAACTCTGTAAACTATGCCAGATCATTAAAAGCAGATCAAATCATTGCAGTATATGTAGCGTTTGAAAGAGAAGAAGAGAGGAAGTTTGAGGAGAAATGGAAGCTGTGGCAGCCTGATGTCCGGTTAGTGACTCTTCATTCTTATTACCGGAGCATTATCCAGCCGCTAACAAAATTTGTGGATACAGTGGA
This sequence comes from Peribacillus kribbensis DSM 17871, assembly GCF_000430765.1. GTDB lineage: Bacteria > Bacillota > Bacilli > Bacillales > DSM-1321 > Paraperibacillus > Paraperibacillus kribbensis. The sequence goes on from NZ_KE387237.1 coordinate 362,697, forward strand.
GCATAAAGCCAGTGAGTCGGACTATCGTGTAACGGTCATCATTCCACAGTTCATTCCGAAAAAAGGCTGGCACAATATCCTGCATAACCAATCCAGCTTGCTAATACGAGCATTCTTGCTTTATAGAAGAAATGTGGTAGTTACAACAGTTCCCTACCATTTAAAAGAATAAGTATTCATAATCTTTCCTAGGCAGCTTTACTTTGTAATGCTGCCTTTTCCTTGCTTAAATTAAACATATATTTTATTACACTTCCGCTTAACACTCCATTGCTAAGATCAAGGTTTCAGGAGGTTAATCAACGTATAAAAATAAGCAAAGGTTATAAGATAATGGTTTGTATGGTTGCACAATTATCATTACCATCCTGAGAGTCATCTACTACTAATGGAAACGCTAAGATAGCTGCTGGGAGCTTACTTGGATCCGACAAGTTGTGAAAAATTAAATATTGCAGGATAATTCTTTTCTTTATCGTGTTTTTAACCGTAAAGGTCATTATTTTAAAACCTTTAAAAGGTTAACTAGTACATCGAAGATTATAAATGAAGCTAAAAGGCCAAGTCCAATAAGAATTGCTGTGTATTTGAGTATTTTCAACAGTGCTGTGTATTTGAGTAATTTCTACACCTACTTTAATGGAAAAATGGTAATCACAAATAATTTAGTTTCTTCATATTAGAAGTTTTGAATATATATGTAGTATTAGTAATTTATACTTAAAGGGGAAAAATTATAAAAATTGATTAACTGACGAGTAAATAAAAATAGTGACCTTCAAAACGACCTAATTCACTCCTAATAAAGACCAGGATATTAGTTATAGAGCAAGCTCCTGCTAAGCAGCTCTTTTTCTTGTTCTACTAAAGGGGGCGTTAGTGAAATAAGACTGATCTGCTTTGGCATCCTTTTTATTTATTTCATTGAAGGGATTTTGAAGCGAATTTAAAACTTTCACGTATAAATATAGAAATGAGGAGGGATATCCTTGAAGTATTTAGCAATTGGAACTCTACTTTCAATAATAGGTGTTGTAGTATCTTTAGTAATATGGGGAATTGATAAGGCTTATTTAATTACTGGAGGATTAGGAATGTTGTTTATTGTATTTTCCCTCCTGATTTCAGGGTGTATGGTAAGTGGAGATCGAATGAGAGCTAATTTTGCGACTGAATCTGCTGAAGATAGGCATCGACGAACCAGTACAACTTTACGCTCACTTTTAATTGGATTACCTAATGTTATTTTGGCGGCGTTACTTTACACATTACTCAACTAACCGGTGCGTTAGTTCAATAAGGAAGTGCTGCTGCGGCAGCTTTTTTTGTTGATCGGATAACGGTTGAGGTTATATATATAAATAAATGAGCCTTTCCATTTCAGTATCCGGACTAATTTTAATATAGTTTGGCAAGATAACTTCTGAGGTGAGAATGTAATATGAAAATGATATTCACTCTGATTATTAGTGTTCCAATGGTGTTTTTCAATTCAATTATTGGCTATGCACAACCTAAAGATTGCCCTGTGTTAAGTGAATTGGAAAAAACATCAATTAAGGATAAAAAAGAGGTAATAAACGCATTAAATAATTTAATACCCAATACTTATGGAACAGGAATAGATGGTATTCCTGATATGTATACAAAGTGGAATGTAGTATCTGCCAAACCATTGCCGGAAACAGTGGGAAATAAAGAGGAAGAAGACTATTATGGAATGGCAAAAACCTTTTGTGGTAGGGAAATTGCTGAAAAGTCGTGGCTAGTACGACTAGATTTCCCTAAGGCACCTGGAGCTAACCTGGCTCAAGGGCAAATATTTATAGCTAAAAGTAAAGAAAAAGGTTGGTTTGTTTGGTTCCAGTATCATTAAAACGCTCCTCGCTATTGAACTAGCGGGTGCGTTAGTTGAAGATCATTGCTTAGGCAGCCTTTTGTTGTTGAACTAACTGGGCAGTTTTGTTTAAGTACATTTCTTCACAAGTTACGAAAAAGCCGATTCTTCAAAGTTAGGAAGAATCGGCTAATTTTCTTATTCAATCATAGTAATTTATTTTACTTTGTTATATACCTCATCTGATACTGGTTCCAACCATTCAGGAGTACCAGCAGTGATTGCAATGTGTTCAAACCAACTATCTTTTGCTGCACCATGCCAATGTTTCACACCATCGTGAGTGACAATAACATCGCCAGCTTTTAAGAATTGAGCAGGCTTTCCTTCTTCTTGATACCATCCTTCGCCACCAGTTACCAATAAAATCTGGAATCCATCACGATGGATATGCCAGTTATTTCTGCATCCAGGTTCAAAAGTTACATTTCCAACACCAACATTCACTTTAGGGTCAGCAACTAATCCTTTAAGATAACTTTGTCCCACAAAGTATTGTGCGTATGCATCATTTTTCTCGCCAGCTGGGAAAATAACTCCATTTTTTACTTCTTCATGTTTTGCCATTTTAATTCCTCCAATAAAATTTAATATTATTAACCGACTTGATTAGTTGGACGGACAATTAATTCATTGATGGCAACATCCTCTGGTTGTTCGATTGCAAATGCGATAGTCTTAGCAATTCTTTCTGCAGGAATGGCTACTTGATAAAAGTCCTCTAAGCCTGCTTTCATTGTTGGATCGGTCGTCGTTTCTAAGAGCTCACTGCTAATAGCACCAGGAGAAACATTGGTTACACGGATATTCGTGCCATTCATCGCTTCTTCTTGACGCAAGCCTTCAGAAATGGCTTTTACTGCAAATTTTGTACCGCAATAAACCGTTCCGCCTGGGTAAATATTATGTCCAGCTACAGAAGAAAGATTGATAACGTGACCTGATTTACGCTCTCTCATAGATGGAACGATAGCAGCAATAGCATACAAAACACCTTTGATGTTTACATCAATCATCTTATCCCACTCGTCAACTTTATTTTCAGCAAGAAACGCTTGTGGCATGATTCCAGCATTGTTGACTAGCACATCAATTTTTCCAAATTCTTTAAGAGCATACGCAGCGAGTTCTTCCATTTGTTGACGAGAAGACACATCTGTAACTTTATAAATAGCTTGTCCGCCAATTGTTTGAATCTCATCTTGTAGTTTCTTTAAACGGTCTTCACGACGAGCTGCGAGTACCAACTTTGCACCTTTAGATGCAAGTTCTTTTGCAGTAGCTTCTCCAATTCCAGAAGAAGCACCCGTAATAACGACAACTTTATCTTGAATATTAGACATAATAAATAACACCCTATCTTAATTTTCTGGAATAATTTCATTAACGCACGCTAATGCGTTCAGTGTTCTTGGAAAGCCTATATATGGAAGGCAATGGGTGATGGCAGTGATCAAAGTTTCTTTGTCATTGCCCACATTTTTGTTACCCTGCACATGTGCCTTAACTTGACCTTCAGCACCACCTAAAGCACTGATGATGCAGAGAGTTAACAACTCTCGTGTTTTTAAATCAAGCCCGCCACGAGTATAGAAATCTCCGAAGCAAAAAGCAGAAAGATAATCCTGTATATGCTTTTGGTTTGTTGGAGCATTTTCCCGCATCTTTGCAATTAATTGGCCAAATATTTCAACCTGTACTGCAAGTCCTTTATCAAAACGATTATCTTCATCTACAGTATTTTGACTTTCAAACGGTAAAGAGATATTCTTCATTTTGAAAACCTCATTAACCTCATTGATAGCATTTAATGTTTTCGGGAATCCGATATACGGAGCACACTGATAAACAGCCTCTTTGATTTCTACAGGTGTAAGACCAACATTTAGTGCCGCACTAACATGTGCCTTCAGTTGAGGCAACGTCTGATTGGTTGCGAGCACTACCAGAGTAATTAACTCACGCTGTTTGTCATCTAAATTACCTTGATAAAAAACTTCCCCAAAAATGAAATGGCTCAGTATGTTCTGAAAATCAGGATCAGTAGCATGTGCGGCAGTTACTCCCTCGCCAAATAGCTGGTTGAACTTATCCTTGCTCCTTTCAACACGATTCATTATTAAACCTCCTCTATGAAATCAATTAACTCTTTTATTATTTCAAAAGTAGTAAAAGTGATGTTTTAATAAATCGCGTATTGATACGTTATCGCACATCTGTATATAATATAAAATGAATAGAGGGTAACTGCAATAATCAAAATGCCGTGATTTGTGCGTTACTGCACAAATTGATTAAGTTTGTACGATAACTTTTAAGAAAGCTCGGTGATTACAACAATGCCTAAAGTAGATAGAAGAGTACAAAAATCTCAAGAAGCAATAAAAAAGGCTTTTATTGAACTGTTGTCTGAAAAAAGTTTTGATCATATTACGATACAAGATATTTCTGACAAGGCAAACGTCGGCCGAAGAACCATTTATGATCATTACATCGATAAATATGATTTACTGGATAAGCTCATTGAAGAACATATAAACGAATTAAGGAAACTGTGCAAATCGGCAGCTGATTTGAATTTTGTCGAGGGAAATCTGATGTGGTTTGAATACTTTGAACGTAATTCTTCCTTCTTTTCAACCATGCTAGCAAGTAAAGGAGCCACTACTTTTCGTAGTCATTTCCTAAAATTTGTGATTGAGGAGTTAGAGGGGGAAGTAGATGTGACCGAAGGAAAGAATCAAGGATTAAATAAGGATTTAATTCTTAAATTTTTTGGAGCAGCAATAGTAGAGTTAGTAACAGCGTGGATTGTCAATGGATTATCTGAACCAACTCAAGTTGTGGCAGAACAGATGGGGATTTTGTTGGATAGGAACTTTTAGTTATAGGATAGTTTTTCAGATTTAAACGAAGATTGTGAAGGAAAATACTTAAGCTAACGGGTGCATGAGTTAAACAAAGAGTCGTATCTGCGGCTCTTTTTTCTTGTTAAACTAAAGGGGCAGCATTCCTGTAATGAATCAAAATGAGGTTTGAATAAAAAAATAACCTCTTGGTAGAATGAGAGAGTCCTAAAGCTGCAGGCGAAAAGGACGAACTCATTAAACCAGGAGGATATAAAATGAATTATAACCAAAATGTAAAGATTGCTCAAATCACTTCTCAGACTCTTATTAGTTGATATTGCCAAGTTCAAGCATGTCGCACGTGCACAGGACTATAGAGGAATGGAGTTTGGTTCCCCTTGTTATTTTGATAATACCAAGCCGGGATTTCAACTGTTTCTTGAGTGGATATATTAATTAAAAAAAGAACAGAGAATGGAGAAAGTGATAGTAGGTATGGAACCTACCGGCCACTATTGGCTAAACCTAGCTCATTTACTGAAAGAAAATAATATAAAATTTGTCGCAGTGAACCCATTACATGTTAAGAAAAGTAAGGAACTTGACGATAACTCACCGACTAAGAACGATGTTAAAGACGCTAAAGTCATCGCACAGCTGGTCAAGGATGGGAGATACGCCGAACCAACCATTCCACAAGGTGTTTATGCAGAACTCCGTGTGGCGAAAAAAATACGTGATCTCCTAACGGTTGACCTTCAAACGGTGCAAGGCCAAATTCACAACTGGCTAGATCGGTATTTCCCTGAGTTTTTAACAGTCTTTAAGAGTTGGGAAGGGAAAGCAGCCTTGCAATTTTTAAGGCTAGGAGCCTTACCACATGAACTGATTCATTTCACGGATCAGTACTTATAGGATCATTTACGAAAAGCAGTTAGTCGGAGTGTAGGACTAAACAAAATACTAGAGTTAAAACAAGCAGCTAAAGAGTCCATCGGACTGTGCCAAGGTTCTAGTATGGCCAAGTTAGAATTGGCTACTCTGCTTGATAAATATGACTTGATACAAGAGAAGTTCGAAGAACTAGATTATAAGATCGATAACCTAATTGAACATATCCCTGGTGTCAAACAAATGTTAGCTATTAAGGGTGTAGGGAGAGATACGGTTGCCGGCTTCTTTGCGGAAGTGGGAAATCTTCAAGATTATTCTCACCCTAGACAAATCATAAAGCTAGCTGGATTGAGCTTGAAGGAGAACACGCATAAGGGGCAAACAAAAATCACAAAACGAGGTAGGAAGAAGTTAAGGGCTCTCCTCTTCAGGGTTTGTATGATTATGGTCGCTAAAAATTCGGCCTTTAAAGCACTGCATGCCTATTACACCCAGCGTCCGGATAATCCTCTAAAGAAAATGCAGTCTCTGATAGCCTTGTGCAATAAGTTAATACGTATATTTTTTGCGATTGGTAAGAAACAATTTGAGTTTAGTGAAGAGCGAATGTTAAAGGATATCCCTCATATGAGAGCAAATATAAAAGGTGAAATAGCAGCGTAATTCAGTAGGAACAGTAAAGTAGAAAAGGATTTCAGGTGTTATTAGACTCGTACATTTGAAGCACGGATTAGTCAGCAAAGCAACTAAACTTCGGGCAAGGACCCTGTGGGGCAGCATGACTGACATCCACCTCATGGAAAGGTTGGACGAAGGAATTTGAGAGCGAAGACTCTGTGAGGCATGGGAGGGTTGACCTCCATGAGAAATGTGGACATCCACCAGTGCGGTCATATTTTGTCTTATCCACCATTTTTTGTAAGGGTGTGGCTAATGAGCTATCAGTCTTTTTTCCTTCAAAAGCCTAAAATTATCCTTACGAGATAAATCTAACCATGGTAGCGAGCAATAACTCTAAAATAACATTCTATAAAATACTGAGAATACTGGAGAAAACGTGAGTTTTCACTTTGTTTATTGAGGGAGGTTAATTGTATTTAGAAATAACAACCTTTCCTTTCCTTATTATATAAGGGGGATATTTTTACTAAGCACTCGTATACTCAAAGAGCGAGGTGAAGGAGTATGGGGAAACTAAAAAATAAACAAAATTCCAATAGAGAAAAGAATAAAATTACTATTATATCGATAGTTGTTGTTGTAATCATCATTTGTATTTCTTTGTTGTTTGGAGAGATGGGTGCTTCTGAGGATGTTGTTTTTGGCATCTTAGGACTGGTTCTCTATGTGGCAGGCTATCATCATGGAAGGACAGGAAGAGGTAAACACAAGGAGATTCCTTGAGATTTAAGGATGGTTCTTATTCCACTAACGGGTGCGTTAGTGTAGAACGAATGGCTGCTGAGGCGGCCCTTTTTCGTTATGTTAATTATAGGATTCGACGAAACAGTAATAGGCAATAAAAAAATTAAACGACTTGCCTATAATTAAGATTTTTCCATACTTTTATCTCTTTTGAAAAAATTTTAACTTGACCCTTACGTCACGTAATGGTTTATATTTAAGCCACCGGTAATTAATAGTCGCGTGAAATGAGGGGATGATTATTGCAGGTAAAAAATATTGGAAAGTTGGGGAACTTGCCACATTAACAGGGTTAACTGTTCGAACATTACGGTATTATGATCAAATTGGCTTGTATTCTCCATCTGAACATTCTAACTCAGGATACAGGTTGTATAACGAATCCGATCTATCACGTCTACAACAAATTCTAGCATTAAAGGAACTAGGTTTATCACTCGATGAAGTTAAATCCATTCTAGCTGATCACAATTACAGTGCATTCGAAATTGTATCGCTCCAAATTGATCGACTTAGGGAAAATATCAGAATTCAACAGAAGCTTTTAAAAGAATTACAAAATGTATCGAGTCTGGTGGAAATGGAAGAGCCGTTGACGGTTGAGGATTTCACAAAATTATTAAGCTTGATGAAAAAGAACCATGAAAATTTTTTTACTGAACGACGATCAAGTATGGTGCACCACTTCGACAGGCTAGACGACTTTCTCGACAAGCATTCAAATGAACCAAACTAAAGGGAGGAAAAATGATGAACAAACGCTTTGCAACACATGACACTTTTGTCATTGAAAAGACTTATAATGCTTCACCTGAACAAGTGTTCACCGCCTGGTCAGATTCCGCAACCAAGGCAAAATGGTTTCAGAAGGCTGACGAATTCGACTTTAGAGTTGGCGGGCATGAGTATAGCCAAGGTGGTCCCAAAGGAGGACCAGTCTTTACCTTTGATGCTTGCTATCAGGAGATTGTTCCGGATCAGCGTATCGTCTATTCCTATACGATGGATCTTGATGAAACACGTATATCGGTATCTGTGACCACGGTCGAGTTCAAGGTTGCAGAAGCTGGTACTCTGCTCATCTACACCGAGCAAGGAGTATTCCTCGACGGGCATGATACGGTAACTCAGCGTGAACACGGCACGAAGGTCATGCTGGACAAACTGGGCGAGTGTCTACAGAAAGAGTCAACAATTGAGAAAAATTAATGACGAGCACTATGACCAGGTCTAACCGATAGTTGGGAATGCCAAAGGGTAGCAGTCTTAGGAGTATAGAAAACTTTGGCAGCACTACACAAAGAAAAGGGAGCTGATTTTATGAAGTTTCTTCTCACATCTGGAGGCATCAATAATAAAAGCATTCACGATACGCTGGTTGACATGCTAGGTAAACCAATCGCCCACTCCAACGCATTGTGCATCCCCACTGCGATGTATGGGCATCCTTGGGTCGGACCAGGCGTGAAAACCTGGGAATTCATCAGCGGGAAAGAAGAGAATCCAATGGTTAATCTAGGCTGGAAGTCAGTTGGCGTACTGGAGCTTACTGCGTTGCCAAGCATTGACAAAGATCGCTGGGTACCTTTGGTACGGGAGACGGACGTCCTGTTAGTGTCCGGCGGGGACGCTCTCTACCTGTATCATTGGATGCAGCAGTCCGGGCTGGCAGATCTCTTACCGTCGCTTCAGGCAGTTTATGTGGGAATGAGTGCCGGGAGCATGGTGATGGCACCTAAAATTGGAGAGATCTTCGTTGGCTGGACTCCACCCAACGGTGAGGATAAAACACTTGGTTTTGTTGATTTTGCAATGTTTCCACACCTTGATCATGAGATGCTGCCGGATAACACCATGGCTACCGCAGAGCGATGGGCTGCCGAGATACAGGGACCAGCGTATGCGATTGACGATGAAACCGCCATCAAAGTGATCGACGGAGCAGTCGAAGTTGTTTCCGAAGGGCATTGGAAGCTTTTTTCGTCTTGATATTACTCCTCTGCTAAAAATATTCATTGTGTTGCAATTTAGAGAGAATAGTATAGGTTTCTTATCAATATATTGTAAAGGGTTTCACCTAACGGGTGCGTTGATCTAATAAGGATTAACGCCTTTTCTAATGGAACTTATTCAACAATAGGGCAGTTTAAGTTTCCAAAAGATTTATAATGGGGACATGAACATGGTTTTTTAGAAAAGAAAACTTTAGTATTGAATAAACAGGAGAGCTATTCATGAAATTACTATCTCTGTGGTGAATCGCTGATCTGTGCGATTCATGGATGGCTAACGGGTGAAATTTGGCTACTATGGTAGCCTTTTTCTTTGTTTTACTAACGGGTGCGTTAGTTAAATATAGATGGTTTTATGCTGGCAGCTATTTATGACATACTAGAATCATACTACGAGGTAGAAGAAGGAGAATAATTTATGACAGAAAAATCTAAATTGGCTTTAGCCGAAGATATATTAAGTAGGCACAAAGAGTTGGAGGATATGAAGCTTAGTCTTTATGGTACTGAAATTAAATATAAAGGTTCTTACACAATTGTAGACCGTATAGAAGGTTTAGATGTTAGACTGTATGTTCAAGAAGAAGATGGCGGTCTGTCAAACTATATAAAGATCCCGCTTCAAGATCTACTTCCATATTTAGATTGATTTGCACAATATACGAGTATACTGCTCAGTAATAGGTGTACCCATCTGAGTTTTTTACTAACGGGTGCGTTGCCGAAGGATTAACTGCCTTTTTTGTTTAATTTTCCTTATTAAAAAAACGGGGCAGATTAGCGGAAGAAGGAAATTGAAAATAGAAGAAGAATTTATTAAAAGATTGTAATTTTCTTCCTGGTCAGAAATAGTTAAACAACGATTAATTAATTGGGAGTTAGAGAATGAAAATAAAAAAAAGAAATAGAGACGGCTTTTTTAAAGATTCCTTATTCGAGTTTATATTTGAAGTGATTTGGAACATCTTAATGTTTATACCAAGAATGGTAATTCGCATAATAGGGAATATTTGGTGAAGTAGTTAGTCAAAATAGAGCTAACACGATTGCAAATAAGAGCTGTCGTTTCTTTACAAATAAATGACTGTAAAAAGGATAAGTTTGTAAATTAACACACTTAAATTAAAGGGTGCTTTACTTCAATAAAAAGTAAGGCTTTTTTCTTGTTCAACTAAAGGGTGCTTTAGTTTAAGTAAGATTGATACGTACGTTCAATTTTTATTTTGTTTAGGCTCTGTTTAAAAATAATGTTGATATTTGATACCTTCCAAATTCATAGCAAAATCTAACTAAGAACAAACATTCGGGAGAGGTTATAAAGTATGCAAGTAGGAAATGAATAAGGTGGTAATTCCTTTTATGAAAAGAAAGATAGTTAATTACTTTATTTTCTTTCTGTTTATGCTAATTTGTAATTTAATAGTTAATCATTTCTTAAAACATAATTTAAACTTTTTGACTGCCTTTTCCACTGCTTTCGGTGTATCGCTTGGAATGTTTTTAGTAGAGCGATGGGTGACAAAAAAGCTAAGTTAAACAGAGATATTCGCTTAGATGAAAGGGAAAATCCTTAAAAAAGGGGGATTCCTTTCTTTTTATTAGGCTCTGTTACAGAATATTGTTGATATTTAGGAGGGGGTATTTTTGAAATCTTTTATCGTATGTATTCTTGGGGTAATTCTAATGTTAGTAAGTAGCAAAATTGCAACAAAATATTTCACTGTTCGAACAAATATTGAACTTCTATCAAAAAATGCTTTTTTATTAACTTTACTGTTTATGTTCTTATTTTTTCTTGGAGCCCTCTTTACTATTATTGTAGTTTTATTATGGGAACGATTTTCTAAAATAAAAGGCTCTGGTTAAACGTCGTTGTTGATTTTCACGTTGAACTAACGGAGCAGATTATTTCAACAATAAACAGTATGATAAGGATATAAGTGGTTGGTTTGTTAAACGGGGGGGATTGAGGATGGACGTTGAAAGAAAAAGGAGGATTAAGAAATGGTTTATTATCATAGCCGTAACAATCCCTTTGATATTGCTTCTTATACTAATATCCGTATATTATTTCGTTATGTTTTACTAAAGGACCTCATAAGAGCTCCTTTTTGTTTTGCTCTAAAAAACAACATTATCGTTTAATAGAGCCTTTTTTTAAAAGCAGTTACTCGCAAAAATAGCGAATAAAAATATTCTCAAAGTTCTAGGAGGTATAAATTATGCAAAATTTAGTGATCGACACAGAATGGAATCCAGAGGATACGCCATACATTCGACAAAGATTAAGGGAGTATAATATAAAGCATCTGTCTTTTAAAGTCAAGGATGAGGAAGGCAACATCCTTGGTGGAATTTCGGGAAGTACAAAAATGCACAGTCTTATTATCCAATTTCTTTGGGTTGATGAAAGCATTCGAGGAAAAGGTTTTGGCAAAAAATTCATAAAAAAGGTTGAACATTACGCTGTGGAGAAGAAATGCCGAATGATCAAGGTAGAGACGTTTAGTTTTCAAGCTCCTGATTTTTATATAAGCTTAGGTTACGAAGTTTATGGCAAAATAGAAGATTTCCCCGAAGGATACAATCATTACTTTTTATTTAAAAAGTTATAATGGAATGTTGGACCCTACAATTAGAACAGTCTTTTCTTATCATATAAAAGTATTGTGAAGGTTTATACTTAAAGTAACGGGTGCTAATTTCAATAAGGATTTAAAACAAGGACCCCACATCGGGTCCTTGTTTTATGGTCATTTATCAATATTTAACATAGCTAAAAGATTAAGAAAGCAACGGGCAGGTTAGCTTAATTAAAATTAAGATAAAAATAGGTAATTACGGAGGTGATTAATAATTGAAAAAGTATCCTTGTCCTTGTTGTGGTTATAAGACTTTAAAGGAAAAACCTCCAGGGACGGACATTATTTGTTGAGTATGTTTTTGGCACGATGATTATGTTCAAGGAAAAGATGTAGATTATTATGGTGGTGCAAACGACTTATCATTAAGAGATAGTCAAAAAAAATTTTTGAAGTTCGGTGCAGTCGAAGAAAGATTTATAACACGCACCAGATGACGAGTATGATTCTGAAATTAGTGATATTACAAGGCTTATACCGGCTGTTAAATCAGTTGATGAACTAGCACAAGGAATAAATAGGATATTTGTTAGGTGGTTTGGAGGAGATGCGATTGACGCCGAAGAATACTCGGTTGAAAGATGTTATCCTGTTGCTCTAAAGATTTGGAGAAAATTGTTTTTTAACTATGTTATTAAGCTCCCATGAAAATAAAAACTGAAAAAGGGCATACAAAAATAGACCCAGAAAAACCAGTTTTTTTAAAAGGTAAATAGTTAAACTATCGATTTTCCCAATAAATATTCAGTAATGGTGGAGATATATATGTTATTAAGAGATTTAAATAACGAGTTAGAGAATTATTAAGGCAGCTTTCCGTTTTGACAGGAAAATGAAATACAAAAAATAGGGCAGCAGATTCCTCTGCTGCCCTATTTTGTATTACTTTACTGTTGTGGTCACGGTTCTGGAATTACCCGCTTTATCTTTTGCGATGACTGTAAGTTTAACATTTTTCTTTTGACTCTTCATTTTGACTATGTAATTACCCTTACTATCTGCTGCTGCTTTTCCAAGTGATTTTGTACCCACTTTGACTTCAACACTTGCATTAGCTTCCGTTTTCCCGGTTACAGATGTACTTTTCGTTGTAACCTTGTTTACGGTAAGGATTCTTGGAGGCGTTTTGTCCTTCACGATTTGACTGGACAATTTACTTTGATTGTTCGCTTTATCTACTGCACACACATAGAGTGTGACTCCAGCTTTTTGCACCGGAATCTTTACGGAAAACTTCCCATTCGACTCTGTCTTCCCAGCCGCTATCCATTTTGTACCCATTTTGACTTTTACCTGAGAATTGGCTTCCGCTGTACCTGTCACTACTGTATCATTGTCATCGACTGGATATACTTTCGGAGCTGCAGGAGGGGTTTTATCTTTAACCATTGAACTCGTAAACTTGCTTTGGTTGTTGGCTGCATCTACCGCACATACCTGAATTGAAACACCGGCTTTTTGGACTGGGATTTTTACAGAGTACTTCCCATTAGAAGCAACCTTTCCACTCGCAATCCACTTAGATCCCACTTTAATCTTGATTTGGGAATTTGCTTCTGCTGTACCTGTAACGATCGAATCATTGTCATCGACTGGGTTTACTTTTGGGGCTGCAGGTGGAGTTGTATCTAAATTCAATTCATCCGCCGTGAACAGCTTCATCACATACGCATCACCCAGACCTATATTGTTCATGTCAGCAGCCGCCATATAGTAGGTCCCTGCCTTAATGGTATAGGCGAATGCCAGTAGCCCGTCTTCGTTTTGATCATAGGCTTCCGGTTGAATGATTTGTTCGTTTATATCAAATAGACCCATGCCTAATTCTGATAAAGAAGATGGATCCACCATACCTCCTGCGAGGACTACAAAGCCGTCTTTTGGAACCACAATTTGAAACACATCCACATCATTGTATTCTAATGTACCAGAGACATACGCCTTTATGTCGTGGCTATTAGCATCCAAAAAACTATCGTTTGGTTCAGCTTCATATAATACCTCATCCAATGCTTTGAATTGTCTCACCGAGCTTCTTTTGAAGGTGAATTCTTTTTTTACCTGGTTCATTTCCCGCTGAATTTCTTGTTTGTCCGGAATATTGGTGGTTGCTGCTCCTGCATTTCCTTGTGCACAAAATACTAACGATGTAGCTAATATGGCCCCAAATAACTTTTTCATGTCTTCCCCCTTAGGTTTAATATCCTAATTTTAGCACCTAAATAGGACGAATATCTTAGGAACAAAAACCAAAATACCGACATGCTTCGATATTCTGTTCAATAGTTTCATATAACTAAATCAAGGGTTTTATATGATGATTAGTATTTTTAGATTTCCACCCATATGTAAACTGTTCTCATTCTAATTAGTAATTTTGAACTGATACGGTCCAGTATGGGAAAGCAAATGGTGCATCAACCAGAATTAGGATTAATCTACAATGAGTGCTTCCCGCGAGGGGAGCGACAGTCGGTGGTGCACCGTGGTCGTTGGAGTCAGACTAACGGATGGGCTCTATGGCACCATAGTTGATCGACCTTCCTCAGCCAGCCTAGGAACAGTATGGACAGTGTAGGGACATTTTCATTCTCTGTGGTGAATCGCTGTTTTTGCGATTCATGGGTGGCTAACGGGGCAGTTTTGTTGAAGAAGGATATTCCATTGCGGAATAGAATATAAATAAAATGTTTATTAAGGGGGGATATAGTTGTCAATTTTAAAAGAAATGGGAAATTACGTTATTCGTACGGGAAAAATAGAAGATGCTGAAGTAACTTTAGACATACAAAAATCGGTAGTTTGCGAAAGGGAATATCTTATTGCTTATCCAGAAGAGTTTAATAAAACTCCATCACAACAGAGAGAATGGATACAGAGCATATTAGAAAATGAAAATGAAACTATTATTGTTGCAGAAAAAGATGGTGAAGTTATAGGGTGGATTGTATTTGAAAGTACCCAAAACAGGAAAAGATTGTCGCATACAGGTTCTTTTGGAATGTTAATCAGAAACAATTACAGAGGAATGGGAATTGGGAAAATGCTGCTCCAAGTTTTATTAGAATGGGCAGAAAACAATCCTTTAATTGAAAAAGTAAGTTTAGCAGTCTTTTCAACAAATCATAGAGCAATTTCTTTGTATAAAAAAATGGGGTTTATTGAAGAGGGGCGTAAAATTAACGAATTTAAATTTGATGATAATGAATATGTGGATGATATTCTTATGTATAAATTGGTTTAGTCGTATAATGACACCAAAGAAAATAGGAAAAAATATAGTAAATTGTTCTCAAAGTGCAAGATTGTGAAGAAATGTACTCAAACTAACGGGTGCGTTGAAGAACGGAAGGCTGCTTCGGCAGCCTTTTATTGTTGTTTAACTAAAGGGGTAGTTTAGTTGAATAACTGTTGCATAATTCAGTATGAAATCCTTACTTATTTGCAGGAAGTAAGGGTTTTTTGTTGAATAAGTAAAATTACAATATTATGGAAGTTTATGCGAATAGGAGAAGTTAATATGTCTATTATAATGGTTAAAAAAGAATTTAAGTTTGTTGGGTTAAAAGGTAGTGGGGAGTTTGTTAACTTTGGTAATGAAGTACCCTTGCTTGCATAGCAACTATTAAGTCGCTCAGACGAATCCTAAATCCGACAGAAACAGAAATTGCATTATTTGAGCCTAAAAAGGCTGAGGATCATAGGGTAGGTCATTATTATGTAGGATTAATTTTGAATAAAAAATTAAATGAAGTACCAACAGGAATGGAATATATTGAAACAAAAAAAGTTATATAGCTACAAGAGGAAATATGTCTAATTTGAGAGAACTTCATTTGAATTTATTGAATTGGGCAGAAGAACAAGGTTCTAAAAGAGATCTCGATTCTTATATTGTCGAGACATATCACCCTATGGGAGGAGATGAAGAAGTACAGATTTACTTACCAAATCAAGCTTAAAATTATCACTCAAAATCCTTATCAACAACAGGGTGCGTTAGAAAAAAAAGGAGGGCTACTACAGTACCCTTTTTGTTGTTTTACTATTTTTACTATTAAGCAGTTTAGTTGAAAAAGAAGGAATCTAAATGTTTTTGTATAAACTGTCAGCTATAAGGAGGGAGTAAAATGTCAGAAACAACATTACTGTCTAAGACTATTGTAGAACTTGATGAACTAAAGTTAGTAGGTTTTCGAGTTTTGTGTTCTGATGACCAATATATAATTGAAATACCTAAAGCATCATTGCGTTTGAGTGAGCATATTAGTGAAATTAAACAGGTTGTCAATCCATCACAACATTATGGTGCATTTGTTGTTGAAGTTGAAACTGCCGAGAAAGATGGTTATTGGGTTTGTGTTGAAGTAAAAGAGTTTGAGGATATTCCATCTGGTATGATAACACTTACAGTCCCTTCTCAATGCTATGCTGTAACAAGACATAAAGGTGCAAATTATAAAATAATGAACTCATATAATGATTTACATAAATGGATTGAAGATAACAACTATTCAAGACTAAAAGATAAATGGCATTTAGAAAGGTATTATAGTTGGAATGATACAGAAAATGTAGATATAGAGCTTTTTGATACCATAAATAAATAACCTTACTCAACTAAGGGTGCATTAAAATACGGAATTTCAAACTTATTGCCGAATATGTATTTATAACCAATTAGTGGAGAGGTTTTATGTGGCTCTTATTTGGTTTTTGGTTTTTATCTTGAATGTCTATCAGGGTATACAAAAAACTCCAGAAAACCTGATAGTTAAACAAGAGTGAAATCATAGTGGACTAAAACCTTTGAAACCAACTCCATATATTGGGATTGCAGATTATATGGGTAGTGTCTACTCCCAGTAAATTCTAATTTAAAGTTTGAATTGGGTTGGGAGGAAAAAGGAATGAAGCATCATAGTGAAACTGTTTTCAGAATAACACCTCAATAATTCTTGGACAATAATTCTTAAATAATTCACCAATACTTGGCTTTTTGTTCAACAACGGGTGTGTTAGTTGCAGCAGATTATCTGAGGTAGTCTCATATTAAAACATCAGAAAAGTACGGACATAAAGGACAAACATGAATAAACAGCTAAATTAAGAGTCGCAATGGCAAGCTTATTTTGTGCATCAGGAGTTATAAAAACACCCGTATGCTACTAAGACAGGTTTAAACTTCAACGTTATAGATCGGCAAATCAATAACTTCGCCCAATAATTTTATTTGTTCAATAATGTCCCGTTTAACATCCTCATTATTACACCTTGTATATTCTGAGAACAGATAGCCAAGTTCATTTAAAAATATAAAATACTCCTGATGATCTTTCATACCATTCCACGCTCTCTAAGCAAAAATTTAATACATTATACCCATTACACATTAAATAAAACAGGGAAAAATTAACCAGTAAGTATTGAACACAAGGGGTTCTTACTACTTTCTTAACCTAACGGGTGCGTTCGTATTATTATAGTTCATCCAGAACTTTCTAGTTGAACTTTTTTTATTTCAATTTAAGCTATCAGTAGCCAGGGTAGAACGTACGGGGGCGTGGGACATAGATCTCGTCAGCTAAACTGTTCACCCCCTACTTGTAGAAATATGTTTGAGGCTGGTTGTGACTTAGATCTCGTATAACAAGCGAAGCTATAATACTACTTGGAGGAAAAAGGGGTTACTGGTAAATATGCAAAGAGGAGGAGAAAGAATGAACCCAGTTGTGGGTATAGATATTGCTAAAGGAGAAAGTGAAGTTTAGGCTTTTTTAGATAAAGGAAAGCCCTATGGAAAGAATTTTTCAATTAAGCATACTCATGAAGAATTAGATAGGTTTGTCAAAGGATGAGAAAATCATTTGTTGCGTGATATTGTTGATGGTGATGTAAGAAACCACAGGTATAATCCCTGTGGGTTTTTTGCATTGTTTAAACATCCATATCGTTTAGAAAAAACTAAAAGGATTATTTACTTTTTTCACTAACCTATTGTTAAATGCTCAAGTCAATTATAAAGGAGGGCCTTTGTTGGAAGAGGTTTACGTTTTGAAGGAGATAAATATTTTAGATTCTGGTGAAAAAGAGTTTTTTGTAGATGTGTATCACAGTTTACTCGCAGCAGAGAATGACCTTGAAATGCAAATTCTTGAAAGGATTTCAGACTATCAAGCAAGAATAGAGTGGCGTGATGGAAATGAAGTGAAACTTGTCGACCAGGAGAAAAATATTTACTTGTTTGACATTCAATACAAAGTAATTAGATAAATAATTGTAATCACTTGAAGTCGGGTGACCGCATGTTCCCTGGTAGGGGTATTATACGACTTCCGGCACCAAGGTAGCAAAAGAATCTGGCTTAGTAGACCCAAATTACGGCAATAAATAAACTTATTTTTATGGGGTAAAAATGACAGATCTAGTTGGAAATTTTGAAGGAGTTAAGGTATTTCCTGTTTGGCACACATCTATTGTAGGCATATTCATTTTAGGTTTTGAATTCGGCATCTCCAGTTAATAAGAACTAAGAATTTAATCTTTGTGTATTTTATTAACAAATATGATAGAATTTAACTATTAATTTAATTTTTAATTTAAACTAAGGAGAATGTCTATGAGATTGTGCTGCGGGTTTTGTCATGTTGAATTGGAGGATGATGACGTTGTAGTTTTGGATGAATTCAACTTTGTACGGCATGAAGAGTGTTTTGATTTACCCAATCATTTAATTAAAGGAATAGATACACTTGATAATATTAGGAGCCGGTTTGGCCTGTTTGAAAAGGAATATCTTCATTGAATTCATTTTTTCTCAAATAGAAAAACGCACAAAAATAAATAATATGCCAGCCAGCACGTATTGAACTCCAATTTAAAGGCATTAATTTGGTTTATTAGCTAAACTGATTTGAAAGTACAAATGGCTGTTATAATTTACGTACTAATTCTGTTATGTCATTCTCACCGTCATAAATAACTTTAACAAGTTCAGCATCATAAAAATACCCAGATTTCCTCCTCAATAATTTAATCCACGTAAAAGCTGCTAAAGCCGCTTCCTTATCAGGATTTTCATTGAATTTTCTTTTATGTATAGGAAACGGTCCTCTTTGCAATGAGATTGATCCATTCACCCTTAAAGTAACTTCAATATTAATTGTCATTAAACATCATCCTAAAATCATAATTAATATCTCATCATTATAACATTATACGAAAGTATGTTCTTATTTATAAAGTTTTTTACTAAGAAAACCGGGGTTATTTAGATTTAAATACATAAGGCATAAAGAAACCCCTTCCTCCTGAAGGGGTTAAAAAGTATATGATAAAAGTTAATCTTCCCAAACATCGGCCATAAGATCGTCAATCTCTTTTCTCAGTTGCATTGTTTCTTCTTTAAGAACTTTTACGTTCTCACCTGTTATTTCAACTACATCACCAACTGCAGCTTCATCAGGGAACATATCCTTAGGGAAATCGAATGTTTCCCCGCTGATCTCAACCACAACAATATCACCCTCAAATCGGTCAATGACTCCCTTACGCTTTTTACTCATATTATTTCACCGTCTTTACTGTAATTGTCTTGCCATTCGAGGTAAAAATAATATTTCCGCTTTTATCCGTTCTATAAATTTTAGTCTTAACAGCATTCAGCCTTTTGATGGTTTCCGCTGTTGGGTGCCCATATGAATTTTTGCCTACACTGATAGCCGTGTAAGTAGGCCTGGCAATGCTTAAAAACTTGGCACTGGTTGAAGTATTTGCTCCATGATGTCCAACTTTTAACACATCTACTTTGGATATTAACTTTTTAGCCATCATGTCATTTTCCGATTTGAATTCGGCATCTCCTGTTAATAAGAACTTTTTAGCTCCATGCTTAACCATTAGTACGCCACTCCAGTCGTTTAAATCAGACTGTGCGTATGTTTTTACAGGAGCAATAAATTTTATTTCTGTATTCTTATCTTTATCAGGAATAATGACACCGTTTTGTGCCGTTTTTATGGTCAGCTTTTTACTCTTAACTGCAGTAAGAAAGTTTTTAAATGCTTGTGTGGTATGAGACACCTTTGGTGCATAAACAGATTTAACATTAAATGCTTTAATTACCTCATCTAAACCACCAATATGATCAGTTATCTAGACGTAGCCTTATATAATCATTGATATCTCAATGTTTTCACTCTGTATACATATGTACAAAGTTAATGCACCCATTAGTTTAAGTGTAATTATTCACAATCAATAAGTTATCAAATTGTATGCCAAGAAAAAAGCCGAAGTTCCTATAGGAAGTCGACTTTTTTGTCCATGTGGATACAAAGCATTAAATATCAAGTTTACGGGTACCAATCCATTTAACCATTTCAGGATCTCTATGAGAAAAGAATAAACTCTCTTTGGTGTCTAACGTTGTGATTCGTTCCATATCCTCTTGGCTTAAATCAAAGTCAAAGATATTGAAGTTTTCGATGATTCTTTCCTTACGGACAGACTTTGGAATTGAAACAACTCCTCTTTGTGTCAGCCAGCGTAAAACCACTTGAGCAACGGATTTATTATACTTTTCAGCTATGGACACTAGAGTTTCATTCTGGAACATGTTATTTTTTCCTTCAGCGAATGGTCCCCAAGACTCTATCTGAACATTGTTGTCTTTCATGAATTGAGCACTTTCTTTTTGTTGGTTGAAAACGTGTGTTTCAACCTGGTTAACCGCAGGAACCACTTCATTATGAATGATTAAATCAATTAGGCGGTCTGAATGGAAGTTACTTACTCCAATAGACTTGATTTTTCCTTCACGATATAACTCCTCCATCGCACGCCATGATCCAAAAACGTCGCCATAGGGCTGATGAATTAAATACAAATCCAAATAATCCAGTTGAAGTCTTTCCAGTGATTTTACGAATGCTTTCTTTGTGCTCTCATAACCTGCATCCTGAACCCAGAGTTTGGTAGTAATAAACAATTCTTCTCTCGGAACACCACTACGTTTGATTGCTCTTCCCACTGCTTCTTCATTTTGGTAAGAGGCAGCAGTATCTATCAGACGATATCCTGCCATGATAGCGTCATAAACAGCTTGTTCACATTCATTTTGATCTTGAATTTGAAAAACCCCAAAACCTAAAATAGGCATCTCAACACCATTATTTAAAGTGACTTTTTGCATATAATATCCTCCTATTTATCAATATAGAATGTCTGTTATTTACCTACCCTTTTTGCGTATTCCGCCGGATAGCGATCTCCCAAAATCTTAATCTTCGAGAGGGCTTGGTTCAAATTAGTTAGCTCCTCCGTTGTCAGTTCTACTTTCACTGCACCAAGATTTTCTTCCAAACGCTCTAATTTAGTGGTTCCAGGAATTGGACAAATCCATGGTTTTTGTGCGAGGACCCATCCAAGTGCAATTTGAGCAGGCGATGCATTTTTCTCTTCCGCAATAGTTTTTATCAAATTAACCAAACCTTGATTTGCTTCAAGATTCTCCGACTTGAAGCGAGGAACAATGCTGCGGAAGTCAGAAGCGGAGAATGTTGTATTTTTATCCATTTTCCCGGTAAGAAAACCTTTTCCTAACGGTGCAAATGGAACAAAGCCAATACCTAGCTCCTCAAGCGTAGGCAAAAGTTCTAGATCGGGAACTCTCCACATCATAGAGTATTCACTTTGAATAGCTGTCAGCGGCTGAATCGCGTGTGCACGACGAATCGTATCGACCCCAGCTTCAGAAAGCCCCCAGCACTTTACTTTCCCTTCCTTTATCAGCTCTTGTACTAGTCCCGCTACTTCCTCGATAGGAACATTGGGATCCACCCGGTGCTGATAGTATAAGTCAATGCAATCTACTCTGAGACGTTTAAGTGAACCCTCCACTGATTGCCTAATATGCTCGGGCTTACTGTCTAGCACTTGCTTGCCGTTTTCCATTTTAATACCGAATTTAGTAGCTATAGCCACATTTCCCTTAAATGGTTCAAGTGCTTCACCTACCAACTCTTCGTTTATATATGGACCATATACTTCAGCTGTATCGAAGAAAGTAACGCCACGGTCAACCGCCGCATGAATTAGAGAAATCATCTCTTTCTTATCGTGAGTCTGACCATAACCGTAGCTCATTCCCATGCAACCTAGTCCGATTGCAGAGACCTCAAGACCAGTATTACCTAATTTCCGTTTTTGCATGACGTATCTTCCTTTCTCACTCCCTTGAATCGTAGGGATCCGGATTCTAGTACACCCATAATAAAGAATAGCTTGGGTATCCTTATTATGAAACAACCAAAAAAACATGTGATATCTCAATCTTCTCAAATGATTGCCTATTTTTATCATATCTATTATACAAGTTAGAAATATGCTTTATAATAAACTAACTACAATAAGGATAGGGGAGATTTTATGTCTCAACTTATTTATAAACAACAGGAAGAGCTTGCCGATTTAATTAAGGTATATTCCATAGATGATGGTTCTCGACAAACAGCTATTCCCGGTCTATTTTTCTCCCGTTTTTCTAATGCGATAGGACCAAGTCATGGAGTTCACAATACTTCTTTATGTATTGTGGCACAAGGAAAAAAGGAGATATGGTTAGCACAGGAGCGATATGAGTACAGTCCTACGGATTACCTCATCACTTCTGTTAATTTGCCGATTACTGGTCAAGTAATGGAGGCTTCATCTGATATTCCATATTTAGGTCTTAAACTTGAATTTTCACACGAACAAATCTTGGAGGTTCTTCGCAACTCTGATTTAGCATCTGTATCAAAAGAAAAGACCGAACGTGCTATGTATGTGAACAGTATAAATTCTTCCATGCTCGATGCGGTAATCAGGTTAGTTCGTCTACTGGACAGCCCAGAAGATATCCCGGTAATTGCTCCTTTATTCATAAAGGAAATCCTATACAGGGTTCTGCAGGGGAAACATGGAGGAATGCTTAAACAAGCTGCGGTACAAGGCAGTTCTACCTATCGAATTAGAGATGTTATTGAGTACATCATTAACCATTATGATGACTCCTTTCGATCAGAAAAACTTGCGAATCTAGCCAATATGAGTGTTCCTTCGTTTTATAGGTACTTCAAAGAGGTTACCGGTATGAGTCCTATTCAGTTCCAAAAACAACTTAGACTACAGGAAGCCCGCCGCTTGCTATTGTCTGAATCAACAGACGCTGCTGATGTTTCATTTCGTGTGGGATATGAAAGTCCGTCCCAATTCAGCCGTGAGTATTCACGTATGTTTGGATTTCCACCTATAGAGGATATAAAACGCTTCAGGGTAAAAACATGAATTTATGTATAAAAAGTGCATTAAATCATACCTATGGATTAATGCATTTTTTCATTCTGCCCTCTGTATAGACCTTTTCCAATGCCTTTAGGCAAACAGTAAAAAAGCTGCCGAAGCAGCCATACGTTCTTCAACTAACGCACCCATTAGCCATCCATGAATCGCACAGATCAGCGATTCACCACAGAGAATGAAAATAGGTTGTGCAGACTATACTGTTTAATGCTGGAGAAGAAGGTCTTTGAACTATGGTGCCTTAGAGCCCATCCGTTAGTCTGACTCCAACGACCACGGTGTACCACCGACTGTCGCACCCTTGATGGGTAGCACTCATGGGAGATTAATCCTAATTCTGGTTGTTGCTCCAGCTGCACTTATTTTACTCCAACGAGAAGGGCCAGAATATTCAAGTCATGTACGACCAATTTTATATCTAACTTTCATGAGGCCCAGCCTCTTTTTAAAAACTTGTTTTTCTGGGTCTATTTTTGTATGCCTTTTTCCAGTTTTTATTTTCATGGGAGTTTAAGTGTAATTTTTCACAAAGAGATCCAGTCATCTAGTTGACGACAATACAAATAAGTCCTTTTCCATATATAACTGATTTAAGCTATTTCTAAAATATTTAATTATGTACAACGTATTATGTAATGAAGAAGAAGCCTCAAAAAAATGAGGCTGCCTCAGTACACCATTCTTTTATTAGAGTTCCTGAATGGTTGGACGAATTATCATCTCATTAATCGCTACATCTGATGGTTGTTCAATAGCAAATGATACGGCACGAGCAATGCTTGCAGGCTCGATACCAATTTTACTATCCTCAACGATTGCAGATTTTAATTCTGGGTCTGAAATGGCTTCTAGTAATTCTGTAGAAATAGTTCCAGGAGAGATAATGGTTGTACGAATATTGTTGCTAGCCTCTTCTATACGAAGACCTTCTGTAATGGCTCGTACAGCAAATTTTGTGCCACTATAAACTGCACTAGCAGGGAATACTAAGTGACCAGCAATCGAGGAAACGTTAATGATATGTCCTTCTTTTCTTTCTCTCATAGACGGAAGAACAGCGGCAATACCATAAAGTACACCCCTGATGTTCACATCAATCATCGTATCCCATTCATTAATTTTTCTCTTATGAACAGGTGATAGCGGCATTACTCCTGCATTATTGACCATTACATCAATGTTTCCCAACTCTCTAAGAGTATATTCCGCTAACTCCTCCATTTGTTCATGGGAGGCAACATCCGTCACTTTATAAATAGCTTGACCGCCATTATTTTGAATCTCTTCTTGTAATTTCATTAATCGTTCTTCTCGACGAGCCGCCAATACCAACTTCGCACCTTTAGATGCAAGTTCTTTTGCAGTAGCTTCTCCAATCCCACTAGAGGCACCTGTAATAATGACCACCTTATCTAGAATATTAGACATATTAAATAACATCCTTTCTTAATAAAAAAGTTGTAAAATTATTCTTCGATTTTAAACCATGGACCTGATGCTTGAATTACATTCCAAAGTTTTTCCGGAAGTTCAAGCTCACTAGCCTTAGAAGCCTTTATAGTTGTATGAATCTCAGATTCTTGTCCGCTTTGAACCTTTTCAACCCAGTCGGGATTCATGATCAACCCATGACCAACCGCTGCTAAGGATAGACCCTTAGCTAAAGCTGTTGCAACATCATCTGGAGTAACCATAGAACCAGCAGCCATTACAGGAACTCTGCCGTTTACATGTTCAACAATTAATTCAAGGTACGTTTTTTCATCTTGACCGTCGACTGGTTTTGAAAAAAGAGCATCAGCCAATGAAGCATGTACATAATCAACATCTGCTTCAATAAGACGATTAATTAACTCATAGGTATCTTTCATTCTCAAACCGCCTTCTTCATGTTCGTCAGGAGATATTCTGTATCCTAAAATAAACGGTTTTGTTGCATGTTTTTTAATGACATTTTTCATTTCTTGAATGACTGCAAGTGGGAAACGTAAGCGATTTTCTAGAGAGCCACCCCATTCATCCTCACGTCTATTGAAGAAAGGAGAGAAGAAGTTCTGAAGTAAAAATCCGTGTGCACCATGAATTTCAACCCCATCAAAACCAGCTTCAATGGCTCGTCTTGTTGTTTCTCCAAACTCATGAATTACTTCCAATATTTCATCGTGTGAAAGTTCCCTAGGTAATACGGGAGGAGCAAATGCAGTAGCTTCAGTCTCTACAGCACTAGAACTAACCACTTCACCATCTGGAGTTAAAGCCGGCAGTGCTTTGTTACCTGCATGGAAAATCTGTAGTAACACAGGTGCTCCTCCGCTTTTCGCTGCATTAGCCAATTTACGTAGACTCGGAATAAATGTATCGTCATAAGCTGCGAATTCATTCGTAAAACCTATACCGTTTGGTTGTACATGCGTACACCCTGTTATAACTAGACCTACGCCATTCACTCGCTTTTTGTAATAGTTCACTTCATCATCTGAAATAGTGTAATCGTCATTACTGGACCAAGTGGTCATAGGTGCCATAACGACTCTATTTTTAAGGGTGATTCCATTTTTTAATGTGAAGGATTCAAGTATGTTGCTATATTTTACATTCATTTTTTAACCTCTTTCTAAAAAATAGTATTCATCTATCTAATTTCTCTTTGTAAAGGATTTATAACCTTCATGGGTGCAAGAACAGACTACTCCTTATAGTGCACTCTAAAGCAAGTATTTTTTTATTTCGACCGGTGTCTGTAAACGGTGGATTAAAGAAACGCAAATAAAAAAAACAACTGGCAGCTTAATTTTCAGAGAAACAGTCTCCTAATTCATTTTCATAAAAATTTATTTTATTATCCAGATGTTCTAAACTTTGACGAAGCTCCTCCAAATCTTCCAATACTTTTTTGCGATGATTTTTAAGTAATGTTAACCTGTCTTCCATTGTTTCATCCCCACCATGTCCCCACATGGCAAATTTTTTCATATCTTTTAGTGACATCCCTGTATTTTTTAGATGGAGCAATGATTCAATCCATAATTTATTTTCATCCGAATAGATTCTGACATTGTTCTCGTCTCTGTTTACTTTTATTAATCCTTCTTTTTCATAAAACCTTAATGTATAACCGCTTAACCCAACCATTTTAGAAAATTCTCCAATAGAATATGCCAACATACTTACCTCCATTAACTCTGATCTGGCTGTTTTCACTTCTTTTACTTTGTGACTGTGACACAAAGTAAGATTAATACTTAGAGTTTACTCTAAGTCAAGAGAATTTAATCCCTGCATATAACGAGTTAACTATCTTTTAAAAACTATTTCGTTCTTCGTATTGGCGAATAAAAAGGAAAACTCACCAATACTACGAATTTCCCTTTTTGAAATTAGCCTATCCCTTCTTCAAAAACTCATCTGCTCTGTTAGTAAAAAAAAAAGCCACCCTATGGCAGCCATGATCTTAAAGTAATGCACCCGTTTAGTACAATATGTACAGTCGGTATTTTAATAGCTCTACAGAACAGTTTTATATATAAACAATTTACTTCTCAACTTTAATTATTAATTGAGAGATATAAGCACAGACCATAAAAGTTACGAAATAATAGATTGCAGCAATTATAGGATGTTCCCAGTGAATAAAAAAATCCGATATAGTGGTAATAGTTGCACCTAAAAATGCTGTTAATATCATTTGTGACCATTTCATTTTTGATTTAAACTTCCTCATAGTCTTCCCCCCGGGTTCTTATGAGATCACTATATATTAGGTTATACATAGGTGTTATTGCATTTATTATCATAAACTTTCCTTACATAGTTTTAATTCCAATTATACAATAAATACTGAATGTTCTGATATCTAATTAAACAAACCTATCCGTTAGTAAAACAACAAAAAAGGGCTGCCGAAGCAGCCATCCAATCTTAATTACGGACCTATTGTTCAATGCCGTTAATCCGTAAACGATTTATTGTTCCAAACCCTTCTCATAAATTAGTCCCCGTAATTCTTTAATTCTTCTTTTATCGAAAGGAGTTCTTCTTCTAATTGCTTTATTTTTTTGTTTTTTGCAGCCATTAAAATATCTTTGCTCTTATTGGTCATTTCAGTTTTCATCTGTTTGGGGGAGGGAAGTCCTTCTTGCTGCTCTCTTAATTGTACTATCCGCTCCCGAACATCTTCATTTTTATATAGATAAGATTTTGACACACCTGACGCATCAGCAACAGCATTAAAATTGATTTTTTCCTTATTTTTAATCATTTTTTGAACGGCTTGTTCAACCTTTTCTAGTGAAAGCCGCTTCTTGATTTCAGCATGTTGCTTTAAACCATTTGTATTTCGTTTTACGTCAGTTGCCACTTTTTCTCTCCTCTCTGGTATATTCCCTGTTTTTCTTTCCGCCCAGTTGATGTACAGACCCTTTTTTAATTGACTCGTATATAGGCTCCAACCGTTTTAATTTCTCTTCGTTTTTATCAACCCAATGAGGTCGATTAAGTGTTTTGCCTTTTTCTATAATTTGCTTCGTATCATTGATTTGTTTTTCGAACTCGCTGGCAAAATCAGGTGTTGTGCAGAAGCTCCGGCAGGTCAAACATGGATTGATTTGAGTAGGGCAGGGCTGCTTAAGCGGCTTCGTACAATAACCCAGATCCATTCGCACGGCGTCTAAATTATGCCTGATATATTCCCATTCAATGATATCTTCTCTTTCAACATCCGAAGGGTTTATTTCTGCAGCCGTCCCGGATTCGTTGATGCGAAACAGACCTTTTTTTGTCACTTTTTCCCAGGATTCCCTTAGTGTCGTATCTAGGATTCTTGCATAAGCCAAGGTCATTTCGGGTGAGCTATGGGCAAGCCATTTTTGAAGATGGATAATATTCATGCCATTGTTTATCATTTCAACGGCTTTGGTATGGCGAAACGCATGATTACCAAAACGAAAGAGATTGCCTTCGTTATCCACAATGTTATGCTTTTTTGCCAGGACATTTAATGCCGCTGAAACATCTCGGCTAGATGGCGGTCTTCCCATACGCGTGCCGGAGAAACGAACAAAAAGATACTTTTCAGGGTTATTTGTTTCGTCACTCTTGCTTTTCGTTTCTTGAATAACGGTTGCAACCACTGCCGCCACTTCTTCAGTAATAGGTACTCTATGATTCAAATTTCCGGTCTTAACGATATCCCCGCATAAATACCAGCCGTCATTTATTTTCTCTAAACATTTATCGTACCGGAGGTTAGAGATATCCGATATTCTCCAGCCGGTGGCTCTTAGAAGCATAACCATAGGAATATAATTAGTTGGTTGTAAATTTTGCAAGTTCGCTTCTAATTGAAGTAAAACGTCTTCCGGTATATATTTAATATCATCTTCCTTTTTGTTGTAAATTCTTGGCATGTCTTCTGGGAAAATCAATGTGTACGCAGGCTTTATGGGTGCCTCAGTGTATTCTGCACGTTGAATGTATTCAAGCATCGCCCGGACTGCATTTAGCTGAGAATTTTTTGTTCGATTTGATAGACTTTGTCCAACAAGATGAGAGACGAATTGCTCAATATCAGCACGAGATAGCTGTTGCAAATCAGACCAATTCGGATGAATCTTATGAATGAATAACATAAAGCGGCGAACTGCTCTTAAATCGTGAGAGCAGGTACCTTGAACAAATCTCGATAATCTTATTTTGAGGTATCTTTTCACCATTGGCTTAAATGGTTTGGGAATCTCTTCAAAGTTCAGTAAATGGTCCGAGTGATTAGCCGCTATTTTTGCACCAGGAATATTGCGGCAATCCCATATATCTTTTTCGAATTCATCTCTGTCATCATAAAATTTAAAGATGAAATTATAGAGCTGGAATAATACCGTCAGGTATGCGTTTCTTTGTTTACCACTACCGGCTTTAATGCGGTAATCTTTTTCAATAAGGTAGGTGCTGTATTGGAAGGTTGCTTTTTCGAGGTCAATTGAATTTATACTCTTTAAACCGGGGTAGTACTGTTCGATAAAACCAGAGAATTGAACGAGACTTGTACCATATGTGAAAACACTGTCGATTTTCAGCAGCTTATTTGTCAGTGCATACGCATAATAAGCCTTCAGTTCTTGCCTGATATAAACGTTTTGTACCACCAAAAATTTGCATTGTTTTCTACGAGATAGTTCAGGATCTTTCTCCAGAAATTCACCGAAAAATGGGTCGTTAATATCCCACTCATCTTTTTTAAAACTACCAACAAGAAGTGCCGAAAATTTATTAACTCTTTTTTGCTCGTTTTCTGCAAACAAAAACTTTTCAATCATCTTTACACTCCTTATTTTTGTTTAGTCTTAAGTTCGCTTCAGTTTTTTCCCATTCTTCTTTAAGCTCTTCATCATCCACATGCATATAGAAATTCATCGTAGTTTGAATATTTTTATGCCCAGCCCGCTTCATTAGGTGTTCGTTTTTCCAGCCGGCTTTTCTTAATTCGTTTAGGGAAGTATGCCTCAGCATATGGGGAGTGATCTGAACACCGGTTTTTACTTCTAGGCGTTTGAATAACGCAATGACCGAATCATAATCCAAAGGCTGGTTCTTTTCATTTCCGGACAGTTTGATAAATACATGATTCGTATCCACTTCATCATCGTGAATCTCGGCTATGTATTCAAAATACAGATTCATTAAATCATCAGAAACATCTACTTTTCTTTCGCTTCCAATAGTTTTAATGCTCGCACCGTTTGCTAACTCTCCGCGATTATTAATGACAATCCGCTTACTATCAATTTCAAAATCCTCAAGCCATAAAGACAATGCTTCTCCTATTCGTATACCACTTTCCCACAAAAGCTGTATTAAGAACCGATCTCTTACATTCGAGCAAGCATCAATGATTTTGACGACATCATCTTTTTTTATGGTTTTAGGTCGAGATTTCGGCACCTTAACTTTGAAAACGTTGGCAGTATAAGTTTTGCTTTTGTTTATGTGGTATAAGAAATCACGAAACCCCCGTTTGGAACCTGAAATTTGAGTTTTCAAATTCTTAGATAAGCTGAGATTGAATTCTTCATGCCTCATCAGATAATCATAAAAATTAGTTACGGTGTTTAAGATAGTATTAATGGTTCTTGGTTTTCTGGGCTGTGATTGGGCAACCAACGACGTGACTTTATTATCTCCATACGGATTTTTCAACCAGCTCATGAACTGAGCCATATCATCTATGTTCACTTTTTGAAATTCAATTTTTTCTTACTCCATGAATTCAAAAAACAACTTTAAATGGTAAGAATAAGCACGTAGGGTGTTCCGAGCTGAATTAGTCATGTCCTTAAACTGAAGAAATCTTAATACGATTTCTACCGGATGACCTTCTGTGTTAACGAGCATATATCGGATTTTGCCATTGGGCAAAACAACTTCTTCCACTCTCACCAAACTCCCCCTTATCAAGTTACAGCCAAACAAAGAAACATCGATATACGTTGTTTACTGTGTTCACTATGTATAATTGATAAAGTTATTAAAATATCCTTTATTAAAAGACAAAAAAAATAAACATATTTTTTCTATGTTTACGTTGTGGATAATGAAATTAGAGAGTCCAGTTATGATCAGCATCTGGATGAGTAGAAACAACCGCTGTGAGTGTGGAAACCTTTTGTTTTTTTAAGTAATTTACTACAGCAGTTCCAGACTTTCCGGCATCAACTAATACAGTCTCCCCAGTAGGTGCCTTTATGAAAATGGAATCCCCTTGCCCTACGTTTATGACATGAACCGAAAGGGTGCTAGTAGCTGCTTTGGTATATGACAGCCCTCCAAGCAGGGACACAAATAGGATAAAACTTAGAATAATATTTATTTTTTTCATTTTTCTTCCAACCTCCCGAAATAAAGTTACCACGCTTGATTAGAACAGGCTATACAAAAGTTGTGAAAATGTTTAGTAATTTTTTACATTTTAAAAAATATACTAATAGTCATGCTGCTAAACTAGTAAAATAGTATTGGTAAAATAATTACAGATAGGGGATTAATGGATGAGAAAGATTATTTCATTCTGTGCAGTCATTCTTATTTTTTTTCTAGCTCAAAACACTACATACGCCCATCCAGGTCGGACTGATGCAAAAGGTGGTCATACATGCCATACGAACTGTGCAAAATGGGGGCTGCAAAATGGGGAGTATCATTATCATAATGGTGCAAGTTCCAGTTCGAGTAGTTCATCTTCTGATGATTCAAGTTCTGGTAACTCAAGTTCAAGCTCCAATTACTCCTTCGATAAAGATTGTTCAGATTTCTCCAGCTATGATGAAGTAGTGGAATACTGGAATTCTAAGGGATACTCTGCAACCAATGATCCAGAACGCTTGGATGGATGGGGAAATACGGTGGATGATGGAATACCCTGTGAAGTCCCCAGTGATTACGATACGAGTAAGATAAACAATAGTCCTGCTCAAATGGCTGCCAAAGAAGAAGCACAGGCAGAGAAAATAGCTGAGCAAGATAAAGCCAAAGGACAAAATGCAGGGTATGCAGCTGGATTAGCATCTGGTAAAAAAGGTGCTTCCAGCAATTCTACAACAAACGGTTCAGACGCTTATCAAGATGGTTTCACTGAGGGATATGACAAAGGATATAAGGAAGGAAGCGAACTACTTTCGACACAGAAAATAGCAGCTACCGATGAAGGATACAAGCTGGGGATGAAACAGGAGAAGATCTCAATACCTCAAAAATATACCTCTATCCAACCTCTAAAGTCTTCCTTTCAAGATGGTTTTAACCGAGCAAGAGCAGCAAAGGATGAAGAAAAGAAAAAAGAATATGCGGCTCAAGGATTGAAGGATGGGAAAGCTGATAAATTAAATGTCCCTAAAAATCTAAAATTTATAAATGCTTATGAACAAGGATACAACAAAGGACAACAAGAATTAAAAGCTATTTATGTTAAACAAGGATACAATGGAGCCTTTCAAATGATTACATATAAAAAGCCTAATTTTAGTGTTCAAAAGTATGTGGATTGGTATAAAGCGGGCTTTAAGTCTAATACAAAAGTAAACACAATCGCAGATGCTGCTTATCAAGCTGGATTAAACGGTGATGCTTATAAGGTCCCAGTAAAGTACTCGAATGCAAAGCCAATTTATAAATACAATTATGAAAAAGGTGCAAAGGATCGAAAACATAACCATCAGACGGCTGGCGGGGTGATTGGTCTTGGTTTGTTCGGGTGGCTTGGAAGACGTTTCTATGTTGCAAGCAAAATGATTAAATAAGGGGGCTTAAAAGATGGGCGTTTATCAGAAGGTATGCTTCGCAGTGGAGGATATCTTTGTTAGAATCCTCTCAGGAAAACAAGATAGAGAATCAGTGAAAAACAAGGTACGGACTTATCGAGGTAATAAAGCCGCATATAAAATCCAGAAAAAACAGGATCGCCATTCGCGGGTTCAGGAAAGAAACCAGGCAGTCGAAGCACAAAAAGAACAGGAGAAACAGCGGGTATTAGCTATGCTCTCTCATGTAGTGGATGTCCAAAGATTAAATTACACCCAATACGAGTTCAACGAAGTGAAACGAAAACCTGCGTTCTTTAACTCATTGCGAACCAACATCTTTGAACAAGGAGAACAGGGCCTCACCTTTGTACATTGTGAATTCGATAAATCCAAGAACAAGGAAATTAAGGGTTATCTTATTATTACCAATAAAAGGGTATTGTTTCTTGATGACAGGCAAACTACGGTTCAAAAATATCGGTACCAAACCATTCGTGATATCACATGGTTTAAAGATGGAGTATTAGAAAGAGGGCTTTATATTCAGTATGGGGTAAAGCGGCTGGAGTTTGATGAAATTTACGATTCTGCTCAAATGAAAAGAGTCGGGAATCTAATAAAGCAATTATCTACTCAAACAGCGTAATGGGCTCGCTAGTTATAACCTTAAGGTATGAAAATATGTATTAATTAAGCAGCCATCAGGCTACTCTACTTTGTCTACAGAAAACATTTACTTGGTTATTTCCACACACATGCTTTTTCCAGCCCTTCCCACTGGTTGGATATTTTTGGACAATATGTTAATAAAAAGCACTAAAGAGAAGAGGAAGAGGAAGAGGAAGAGGAAGAGGAAGAGGAAGAGGAAGAGGAAGGGATTTAGGAATATTCCTAAATCCCTTTCCATTTGAAAACGGTGCATAGTTAGAGAAAGTATGGCTAGTTAGGCAGCCTTTTGTCCATGAGTCAAAAAACGAACCGTTCGGACTATTTGCCATGTTAGCCATCAATTAGCATGAAAAAGAAATTTATTAATTGGATAAGAGTGATCTTAGCAATACCACCAGACTGAAAGACTGGTTTAGATTACATTTCAATAATTATCTTTAAGTGGAAGTAATAAATATAAGGATTTTAAGTCAAAAAAAGAGAGCCTCTAGGACTCGTAAAGGCCATACTTCAAAAAGTGTTCAATTCCTCTTTCAAAAGTACTAAGAATAAAATCCGCTGCTTCTGGATTAGAATAATCTAATTTCCGGTACAGATGTTGTAATCTTTCAAAGCGTAAAGATAGGTTGTCTGTACTGCTTTCTGTTAGGGCTAAAGGGAATATGACCAATTTCTCTTGAAGTTTTTCCAACGTAGGAAGGTCAATAGTGTCTTTTTTGCCAGTCTCGAACTGACTAAGCCAGCCTGCCGATACCCCTAATTCTTTTGCAAAGTCATTTAATGATATTCCTTTACTTTCTCGAAGAGATCTTATGCGGTGTCCCATATCTTGAAACATTCTTTTCCTCCACTCCGGTAATTAAATGGTTGGGATGTCTAGAATGTCTATTTCTATATGTACAAACTGTTCTCCTTCACGCAGACAGAATTTTTGCCTCATTTATTCAGATGCTTTGACACTAGGGGACCTTGCCCTTTAGGGTCTCTATCCCATGTTCCATAAGTAACCTAGACTTCCTGGATGAACATATTCATTTGTAATAAGAATTCACTTCAGGCTTTGCATATTTAAAGAGTCAGTTTTCTATATGTATTGAACCATAAAACAAAGAGGAAAGGGATGGATGCTTAATGCAGTACTATGAAAACAGATGTAGCCCATATTGAAGTAGAGATAATTATACCAAATTTAAAAAGGATCGGCTTTTTCTTAGGTAATTATACTGGCTCTAGGATTGTCCCAAAAGAAATTACTTTGGCTAGTATAGAGCAAAATGTATTTTGGTTTATTAACGGGAAGTGAAATTACCGTGTGTATATTCCTAATAAGGAAATATGATCTTTATCGACCATAAATCAGATGTCTACCATTAGTAAGCATTTTTAAGGGCCGCTTGTGAGCAGCCCTTTTATAAATCCAACAGCTCAATGTTAAACCCAACTTTATATCTTGAATCATTTAAGAATATAGGTAATCAACAATAAGTTTTTGATATTTGTGGTACTCAAATGGCAAACAATCACTATAATTACTCAGTCCTTTATACTTTTATCCGCTGTGTTTCGTTTCTTGTGTAACTTTTTCAGATAACCATCGATTTAAGATAATAAATACAATATTATTATTGAATAAATAATCAATCTCTTGTATTAACCAATGAGGACCTAAAAATGGACGAATTTCTAACCCACTTATATCAGATGCATCGAAGTAACCTTGGTGAAAATGGGCAGATCTAATTGAATCATACAACTCACCAATTTTCTTTCCTTGTCCCTGTGAATAGAACGCGTCTGTTAATGTCATTATAGCGTTTTTATTATTGCTTTTTTGTCTATATGGCTTTGAAAGTGCGTCAAGAGCAGCAAGTTGGTAAGAAGCTCTTACAGTCCTCGACTTTCGACCTGCGGTTAAAGAAATTTGAAACATTCGTGAAGCGTTTAAAAATGCTTCTTGTTCATCTGTTGGAAGACTATAATATGCTCTAAACAACTTTCTAATGGATCTCGGAAAGCGGAGCGTTTTTTGATTTAGTGTACTCTCAATATATTCTTTGAGGTCTTCACTAAAGGTTCCAGCTTTTTTGGGGTCTTTAATTGGCATCGATTTTGGGTACGGCTCGTTATCGTGAAATCCAAGTTGGAAGCGACCATGCTCCTTCTCAGAAAGAAGAACCCATCGGTTATCATACTCAATTTTATAAAACCCAGTGTTCAAAATAACTGATAAAATTGATGTTACTTCCTTTGCGAAAACTTGCAATCTTGAATGGGCATGGGAGTAATTGATTCCGTCTATATCCATATCTAGGTAAATATAATTTTCACCCATAAAAGAACCTTGTCCTTGAGTAGCGGGTGAAATTCTAAAATTTGAAATATAATACGCACCATCAAGAGGTAGACCGATATATCCAAAACGAACTCTAAAGAAATGTTTTTCTTTTTTCTGACCCGTTAACATAGCAAACGATTTAGATATTGCTTTGTTTAAGTATTGAATCAAAAGATTCCATTTCGTTTCACTAATATTAGTAGAAACCTCCAAATCCAATAGACTACCTTTGATCCAGTTTGTTGTAAACTTCACGGGCACCTTAAAACCCTCTGGTAAACTTAATGTCATCTCATCTATGTTTACAAAATGATCTAAAGAATGAACTTCATCATCTATAAAATGGCCACTTCCACTCCATCCGTTTGTTGTAAAATCTTCAAGGTTTTTGTGAAGGTAGGATAAGAATAAATATTTCATATCTTCATCCAAATACTCTAGCTCCTCTTTAATTAAAACAGTCTTCATAATTATTATTTCCTTCCTTTTGTACTTTATAATTGCAAGATCTTTTGGGTATATTCGTCATGAATTAATCCAATTACCTTTAATATGTAGTTATACTTCATTAACCCTCCTCGTTAAAGGTATAGTAAAGTGATTACTATGCGTAAAAATATAACCTCGCTACTGTCTAGGTAGCGTGAGCAAACACGGAACTTTTCGACGATTAGTTTTGGGCTTATTAAAGTACAATTTCCTAGATCCTGAGCAAGGGAGAAGCTTATTCCACATAGGGAGATTGATTTAATTCGCTAACGTTGAATTTTTGCAATTAAGGTTAAATTAAATAGTAAGTTGCAAAGCTAACAAAATATAATGACTTCAAAGAGGTCCTAAGGTGTTGATTGTTCTTATTCGTTATCCCTTGGGGCAATTTATTCAGGAAGTTGGCCATTTAACAGCCATGATTTCCTCAATCATTTTATTAACCGTCACAGGTAATAGGACAAACTCCCATATTCATACCTTGTTTTGAGGTGATGAAGATGGCTAAGGAAATAAAGTTCATTTATCAACCCACCCCAGGTAAAGAAACTAATGAGACCGATGTTAAGAGTGTTCACTTGATCTTAGCAACTTTCCTCGTTAAGAAAGCCTTGGAAAAAGCCGCCACCAGTAAGTGAGCGGTTTTTTTCATGGTAATTTATTCTCCCCATATGTAAAAATCTATAGTTCCCCTATACTTTTAATATCGAAGTCAGTATTGAATATAATTGAGTAATCTTTTTTCTAAGGAGCTTTTTATTATGATAGGTATCTATATACGCGTAAGTACGTTAAACCAGGCTGAGGAAGGATACAGCTTAGATACACAGGAAGATTTATGTCGGAGACGTGTGAAAGAAATGGGATATCGACCATCAGACATAAAAGTATATAGAGAAGAAGGGAGAAGTGGTGAGGACATTGATCGGCCTATGATGAATGAGTTACGTAATGATACAGCTAATGGCGTGATTAACATGGTCGTCATCACTGATCCAGACCGTTTAACCAGGGATTTGACCGATAAATTAATAGTCTGCAAGGAATGGGACCGACAAGGTGTTGAAATTGTCTTTATTGACACAGATTATCAAAATACACCTGAAGGACAAATGTTCTTCAACATGCGTTCTGTATTTGCTCAGTATGAACTGGCTCAAATTCGTAAACGTACAACGCGTGGACGCCTTCGAGCAGTTGAAAAGGATAAAAAGATAATGCCAATGAGAGTCGCCCCTTATGGCTATTATTACAAAGAGAGTGAGCTTTTCATCAATGAGGAAGAAGCGAGGTTCGTGAAGAAGATTTACAAATGGTACCTTGAAGGTAAAACGTTAAGAGAAATAGGCGAGCTACTTTCAAAAGAAGGTGCTATTCCAAAGAGAGCGGAGAGTAAAAACTTCAGTGCTTCCTCCATTCGAAGGGTACTTACATCAGAAATTTATATTGGAAAATATGTCTATAACAAACGTGAGACAAAGAAAGTATGGGGAGAAAGAACAGCTGCAGGTAAACAGAAGAAAACATACAAAATTAGAGATGAGACTGATTGGATTACGGTAAATGTTCCTTCCATCGTCGATGAGAAAACTTTTGCATTGGCCCAACAACAAAGAAACAAAAATATTAAGAAACGTGGAAATGTAAAGTTTGACTATTTATTCAAAGGAATGATTCGTTGTAAACACTGTGGACGTATATGGGAATGCACAACTTATAATGGAAGGGAAAATAAAAAAACAGGTGAGAAAAAAAAGTACGGAGTCTATAGGTGTCCCAACCTGAATCCTAAGAGATATGGTGATGGTATTGAAAAATGTCCATCTAAGAGTATTAGAACCGATGTAATGGAAGAATTTATTATGCATTTAGTTTTATCCACTTTATCCAACCGGGACGTATTTATTGAAGCAATCAAGATGCAAGTATACAAAAAAGACGAAACTCTAGACCGAACTATTGAGGATCTCAATAAGCAATTAAAAAAGAAAGAAGATGAACGGGATCGTATTAAGAGAATGTTTGTCGTAGCCCAGGTCATTTCTGAAGAAGAAATGTTAAAAGACATGAAGAAGATAAATGGGGAAATAAAAGTAATTCAAGATGAATTAGAGATGTTAAATTTTAAAAAAGAGAAACAAGAATCAACCGAGATAACCGAAGGATTTATTAATGACGTTTTATCAACCATTAGCAAGTTGGTTACAGAGGGAGAAATGACATTTGAGGAAAAGCGTGAACTTATAGAGCTTCTAATTGAGGAAATTAAAATTGATGCAACAAACGAGGTGGTGGAAATCGGGATAGCAGGAGGATTAAATGACATTGTTTCAAGTTCACAATATCTTGACAATGTGTGCCACGAGGCGCAGATTGTGTTCGATCAGGATATTCCTTGCCTCACTGTTGCCTTCAGCCATCAGCATCAAATATTTCCGTTCGTCCTTAGAAGAGAGGGGCTGGGGAAATGCATTATTTTTGACGTAAGAGACTAGGACAAAAAACTCCTTTACCATATAACTGATTGCAGTAAAGATTCCCGGCATTGTAACACCTCCGTTGATTTGGGCAAGGGCCTATGAAACATGTGTATGTTTTGCCTGCCTTGTTCGTGTCTGTACGTATTGTTTTATTTTATATAAGGGAGCTTGACAGGAAAGAGTGAATTAAACTGGTACCTGTAGGTAGGACACTCAAAAAAAGTGTTCAACCTACTGGTGTTTTTATATACTTGAATATCAGAATACGGGAATTAGGGGACAACATCAGTAAAATAACTTTTTCACCTCAAGAGATACACGCACTTAAAAAAAAATTCAAATGTATAACGTATCAGCGAAAAAATCTATTATACAGACAAATTTAAAAATTGATTTATAGACGAATACGAAGCCGGCAAACTCCCTCGCCAGATCTTCGAGGAGAATGGCTTTGATGTGGATGTTATAGGAATAAGACGAATTGAAACGGCAGCCCACAGGTGGAAAACAGCTTACAAAAAGAATAGGCTTGGCTGGGCTTACGGATACAAGGAAATCTGCTTCGGGCAGACCCTTAAAACGGGGAAGTAATAGAGAAGCAACAGGCAAGGATTGAGCTTCTAGTATGACCTTGGACATCGCTACCCGGACGATCCATAAATTAATAAACAACAAGAAAGTTATGCTTCATGAAGAAGCCTTTATTCACTCGGATCAGGGAAGCCACTTACACTAGCCCCCGTTTCCAGAAGCTTTTAAAGGAATATGGCCTGGGTCAGTCCATGTAGCGGAGAGGAAACTGTTGGGAAAATGCAACTCAGGAAACCTTCTTTGGCCACCTGAAGGATGAGGTAGATTATAAATCGGCAAGAGCGTTGAATGGATGAGATTATGTTGCGGTCATTGTCATGTTGAATTGGAAGATGATGATGTAGTGGTATTGGACGAATTTAATTTTGTTCGGCACGAAGAAGGTTACGATTTACCCGACCACCTAATTCAGGGGATCGATACGCTTGATAACATTCTAGAGCGTTTTGGCCTCTTTGAGAAGGAATATCTCCATTAACCTAAAATAGTTTAAACAGACGGTAATTTAAATAAGATCTAATGAAAGAAGAGGGACTACAAAAAGTCCCTCAAGTTTCATATTGTTTGGTCCACACTATTTTGCAATAAATATCAGTTCAGTTACTCTGAGTGATACAATGAATTTTTTGCTCTATATAATCATTTGGCTAATTTTTATTATTTAAAATCAGGTATTTTGTTGATAATCTGGTCTGCTTCCGCAGTCTTTTTTTTATTGGGCAGAAATATGATGATATCGGCTTGGAACCTGAAAAGGACTAACGAAACACTACTGTTTCTCTAAGACTTGCTGAACACTGCTATATGCTTCAATATCTGAAATATTGATTCCTAACTGTACAGCTGTTTGAGCCAACGCTGGTCTAATACCAGAAATGACAGGAGATATTCCTAATAATTTTAATATATCCCTAATTTGAAAAATGTGCTGAGCAACGAAGGTATCAAATACATTTATTCCTGACAAGTCGATAATTAACGTGTGGATGTTTGATTTCGATATTTTTGGTATCACATTCTCCGTAATGTAGGTTGCCCTGGTTTCATGAAAATCGCCAATTAGGGGTAAGACCGCCATTCCTTTTTTGATGGGTACAATGGGTGCAGCAATTTCCAACATTTCCTTTTCAATGGCCTTTACTGATTTTTCAGTGATTATTTTAGTGATTTTAGTGAAATCACGGATGAGCTCATCAAAAATATAAACAATCTGGTCGTTTACAAAATATAAATCCTCTAACGGAAAGTCATTAGATTCACACCTTTTCCGAATTTCTTGTAACAATCCTATTCGAAAACCAAATAACAGATCTATCAGTTCAGTTTGGGTGGTCCCGTCTTCCAACGAGTAGTGAGTTATTGCAAAGTCAAAGTTTTTGTTTTTTTGTTCTGATTTTCTAAGCCTGAAGTACTTTGAAATATGGTTGATAAGTGCGACTAAAAAGTCTTCATATTTATTGATATCTCCAACTTTCTTATCTAATTGTTTTTCAAGACTGGGTTTATCAATAAGAGAAGAAGCGATCTTTTTTTGATCGGCGTATAAACAATTCATGACCTTTTCTAAAGTGCTGACCATGATATCTCTCCTTTAAATGGACCAAAAAGTTAAGCAAATATCAGAGAATGACTTTTGAATAAAAAAGTTAATTTGTTGTGTTATAGCTTCTGGAATAAACGATAATTGATAGGTATAATTCCATTTACCCATGTTCTAAAGCCTAAAACTTCTCTTGGAGTACCTGGTGTAAAACGGTTAATGGATGATTTTTTTATTGATTCTACTGTCGGGGTTGGAACGACCGTTATAGGAAATAATCGTTATGTTTGAAAAAAGGATCAGACAATGAGACACCCTGTCTGATCTTTTTTATATCCGCAATAGAAGTGTTAGGGTTT
Organism: Peribacillus kribbensis DSM 17871; assembly: GCF_000430765.1. Taxonomy (GTDB): domain Bacteria; phylum Bacillota; class Bacilli; order Bacillales; family DSM-1321; genus Paraperibacillus; species Paraperibacillus kribbensis. Next base: position 403,512 of record NZ_KE387237.1, read on the forward strand.
ATACAGGGATATCCGCTGAATTACAATGACTTTCGTTTACCATTACTTTACAGAGGAGATTAGAACCTTTTAGTAGAATTAATTAAAGTTCAGTTTATAAATTAAAAATGAAATACAGGTAACTGATTGCAGTGTAAGGGCTAAAATTATCACCAAATTGAATTAAAGGAGAACTAATATGATAACCCTTGCCGAAAGAAACGATATGATTACCTACGTCACTCAAAACAAATCCCTTTTTGAAGAGAGATTATTATCAAAAGCCGTTAATGTCGCGGGTAAAATTAAAGAAATTCTCGATAAAGGAAATATTGATTTACTCCATAATGCTGGGAAACTAGTAGTGTATATAATTGAACAAAACGGTGATGACTTAATTGCTTTAGGTAAAAAGCAAGGAATCGCCTGGGCTAAACATGCACTAACACTACATTTAAAGCTAGAATGGGTACAAGCAATCCGACGTACCCTATGGAGTTTCCTTGAACAATATTATAGTGATAATGATAAAAATTTAGACTTTTTCATACTAGAAAAAGAATTTAATGATCAGGTGGATAAGTTCCTAAACACATTGGTTATCAGTTATTCCAACTATAAAGACGAATTGATCAAATCCCAAAGACAAATAGTTGAGCATTTATCCGTTCCGATTATCCCGATAAGCCAAAGTATTGCTGTCTTGCCTCTCATAGGCTTTATGGATTCCTACCGTATGCACATCATTGAAGAAAAAGTGTTAAACGAAATATCCCGTTTAAAGATCCAAACCCTTGTCATGGATTTATCTGGTATTGCAGAAATGGATTTAGAGGAAATCGTTCATTTCCAAAAAATCTTACAAGGAATTTCAATGATGGGTTGTAAAGCGGTCATTACAGGATTACGTGCGGACCTTGTAAGGAAAATGATCCATGCTGGTGTTTCTTTTGAAAACAAGGCGGAGACGAAAAGTACTTTACAGCAGACCTTACAGGACTACTTATCAATAGAACACTTAGTATAAGAATGAATCTTTATTAAATAGATTTGAATTCCAACAACACAGAATGAAAGAAGGGACTAGTAAAGATCCCTTCTTTTTTTGGTGAGATATTTTTCATGATTATTGGGTCATCCTTAATTCTTCATAGGCATCTATAAAGCTTTTATAGGTATATTCTCGTCTCTGGATTGATTGAGGTAACAGGCGCGAGCAGACGAAACAAGTCGTATGAAACAGGCGAATAAGCTTTATTGTATTGGTTAGGTAAAGGGGAATAATTATTTTAATAAGTCTTTTTGGATCATAGTTAAGGCATATTAAGAGAAATCTATGCCATATAGATAGAATTTCAAGTGCGATTTGACTTTGGGAACCGACTCCGACTATGATTATTTAAAAAGCTTATTTTCTCAAAAAAGTGTGGGAGGGACTAATATCACCATGGTTTTAACTGTTTCAAACCACATAGCCGAAAACGCGGAATCGTTAGCATTAGAAATCGTTAACGGTGTTCTGGATAGGATGAAATTAGAAATACCTAAAACGGAAAAAGAACAAGCGATAAAGATGTATGTTGATTTTATAAATTCTTTTAGTGATTCACTTTTTAACGAGAATGAGGGAGTGCCACAATCACTGATTGATTGGAGTAAGAAGAACGCAGCAGGTCAGGTATTTCCAGGAGGGAAAATTTCAGAGATCATGGTACGTTATCCCCCGACCAGGGAAGTCATTACAGATTTGTTTACAAATCTGAGTATAGACTTTGGTCTTACAGTAAAAGAATTTGGATTTATCATAAAACAAATAAACCGAATATTAGACATTAGTCTGAACGAAACGGTTTTTACTTTCGAACGCCTATCCGAAGAATATAAGGAATCCACACAAAGAGAAATGGCTGAACTTTCAGCACCGATTGTATTGGTTAAACAAGGTGTAGCCATTGTTCCATTAATTGGTTTTATAGATTCTTATAGGGCGGATTATATTATGGAGAAAGTCATTCCTAAAATTGCTGAACAACAACTGCATACGGTTATTGCCGATTTTTCTGGCATATTGAGACTCGATACAGAAATCGCGCGCCATCTCCATCAGATTGGACAAATGCTTGGTCTGCTAGGGATTAAAACATTAACAACAGGTCTGCGTCCGGACTTAGCCCAAACGGCTGTAAATAGCGGCATAAATTTGTCTGTACTCCATACATTCGCAAATGTTAAGCAAGCACTGGAAAGTATTAAATAACCGCATTTTTACTAAGCATCACTTGAAAAAGTGATGCTTGTTCATGTTTCCAGACAGTCTGAAACGGTCAATTAATGAATGAAAGAAGGGGCGAGTTATAGTCCCTTCTTTTCAAGTTGCCGTGTTCTCTTTCCTGATTATTGGGTCATCCTTAATTCCTCATAGGCATCTAGAAAGCTTTTATACGTATAATCTCCATACAGGTTCTTATTGTTTTTAAAAAATAATTCCATCGTCAGGTCTCTGGCTTGATCGAGGCAGCAGGCGCGAGCAGACCAAACAAGTCGTATGTAGGATAAGAAGTACTCTTTTTTTAGGGCTCCCCCATGATTAACGGTCATCATTCATACCTCTCTTTTTTAAGCACATTTTAAGCAAGGTTCCTTTATGGTTTGAATAAGATGGGACACTTCACTTTTATTTGTAAGAGCTTGATTCTCATCATATTTCCAGGTATCCTTACGGCCCTTTTCACTCTCATACTGACGAAATTTAGGCATTTCAAAAAGTACATATCCATTCACCATCATGATTTCTCCTTAAACCAATAAAGTTGATCCATAAATCAAGAAAAATTGATTTAATGCTGAAAAAAATTAGCAGGAAGGTGGCTTGAATACACAACAGAGTTCATGGGAAAGAAGATGGTCAACTTCCTCTTGGTTGATTTGGTAATAACTCCATGTTCCTCTTGTTTCTTTGATAAGGATGTTGGCATCAAGCAATATCCTTAGGTGGTACGATAACTTGGATTGAGCCATATTATCCATTAGAGGGGCTAAATCACATACACACATTTCTCCCTTTTGTGTGAGAATATGCATGATTTCGAGTCGCTTAAGATCTGCCAGTGCTTTAAATTTCGCTTCGTATTTCGTAAAAAACGTTTTCATTGAGACGTCTTGAAGTGGAATTTCTTGATTCATTTTTTCACCTTTTCTTCATCAAAACTTCTTGATGAACTCATCTTATATCCATTATTTTCATATGTCAATCTTAATATCTTATGAAAATGATTTGTACATTATGTCCTCCATCCTCTATTTTTTATAATCAAATTTTTTTGATAAAGCAGTTGCATTTAGAAAATACTGCTAATATACTTAATTCATCAAAAAAAATTGATTTATAGGTTTTTACCCAAAAGCTTGTGAACGAAGGAGAAATCGAAAAGTATTTGTTCAAACCAGATGAGAAATCATTCGTGGAATAGAACCAGTCAAAATGAAGGCTCATGCAGGGAAGAATCGGCTACCGTCGGGCAGCTAACCTAGAATAAACGATTGAAGGTATATAGGAGATGCTTTAAAAATGGATCACATAAATATTCGGAATGCTTCTCAACGTGACATTGAAGAAATCTTAGCCATATACAATGAAGGCATAAGCGATCGAATTGCCACACTGGAAAAAGAAACGAAAGATTATCCCTATATGATGGACTGGTTTAACAAGCATCAGGATCGATACAAAGCCATTGTGGCGGAGAACGACGGAGAAGTAGTCGGATGGGCAAGTTTGAACGTCTACAATGCACGTGCGGCTTATAAGGGAGTGGCAGACTTGTCCGTCTATATAAAAAGAGGATACCGCGGAAAAGGAATAGGAGGTAGACTGCTCACCTCCATTGAAAACCTGGCGCGGGAGAATGAATTTCATAAGATCGTCCTCTCTACGTTTCCCTTTAATGAATTAGGGCAGGGCCTATACAAGAAAAAGGGATTTCGTATCGTAGGAGTGTATGAGAATCAAGGGATGTTAGATGGGCACTATGTCGATGTAATGGCCATGGAAAAATCTTTAATCTAGGAGGGAAAAAGTAATGAACGAAAGCAGACAGCAAACACTTCCAGTCGCTATTATCGGAGGAGGTCCCGTAGGGCTTGCGGCAGCGGCCCAATTACTCACAAAGGGGGAGGAGTTTATCCTTTTTGAATCAGGAAGCTCCATTGGTTCAAGCGTGCTTGAATGGGGACACGTCCGTATGTTTTCACCATGGCATTACAACATAGATCGAGCAGCAAAGGAGTTTCTGTTAAAGTCAGGATGGTCTCCGCCGAATGAAGAAGAACCGCCGACAGGACGTGAACTCGTAAACGACTATCTTCTGCCTCTAAGCCATCTCCCAGAGATGAAAACAAAGATCTACCTCAATGCGAAAGTCGTAGGGGTCGCGAGAAAAGGACTGGATAAACTGAAAACGGCCCAAAGGGAAAATGCTCCTTTTCAGGTGTATGTGGAAATAGACGGAGAGACAAAAGTGTTTGAGGCAAGAGCCGTTATTGACTCGTCTGGAACCTGGAGACATCCAAATCCGATCCTTTCCAATGGGCTTTGGACTAAAGCAGAAAAAATGCTGGAAAACCGTATCTATTATGGTATTCCGAATGTAAAGGAACTGGAATCCCGATATAAAGATAAAGCCGTCATGGTAATCGGCAGCGGTCATTCCGCCATAAACGCTCTTCTCGAATTGGCGGATCTAAAAGGAAAGTTCCCTGAAACTCAAATTTACTGGGCGATGAGAAAAAAACGGGTCCAAGAGGTATATGGCGGTCAGGAAAACGACGGCCTTCCAGCCCGTGGGGAACTCGGAATCAAAATTCAAAAACTGGTGGATACACATCAAATTAACATTCTTACCCCTTTTTATATCCATGGAGTGAGTGAGACTGACGGAAAAATCATTGTAACAGGGGACCTTAAAGGAGAGGAAGTATCCATAAACGGAATTGACGAAGTGGTCGTAAGTACGGGTTTCAGACCAGACACACGTTTTTTACAGGAAGTAAGGCTGAGTACCGATCCTGCGGTTGAAAGCGTAGAGGCTCTTGCGCCGCTGATCGACCCGAACATTCATAGCTGCGGTACGGTTCGGCCGCATGGGGAGGCTGAACTTCGGCAGCCTGAAAAGAATTTCTATATCGTGGGTATGAAAAGCTACGGCCGTGCCCCGACCTTCCTTCTCGCAACTGGATATGAACAGGTCCGTTCTGTGGTGGCCTATTTGACAGGAGACTTCGAGGGGGCAAAAGAAGTTCAATTGGAGCTTCCTGAAACAGGCGTTTGCAGGACCAATCTTGCAAGCTGCTGTGAGCCTAGTAGTCCTGCCCAGCAACCAACAAGCTCCTGCTGCGGAGGGCCCGTTAAGATTGAAATAACCCGTTCTTCCTGCTGCGGATAACAAAAGAGACCAGTCTGTTTGAACTGTGCCCCAGTTTACGGACAGTTTAAAAAAAGCACCTAAGCTGCTAATAAATGGCCTCGGTATTGTACCGGGGTCAACTTTTTCACCTCAAGAGATACACGCACTTAAAAAAATCCAAATGTACAAACGTATCACAGCCAAATTTAAACGTTGATTTACTATAAAGTTTTTATACGTATATTCTCCATACAGATCCTTATTGTTTTTAAAAAATAACTCCATCGTCAAATCTTTGGCTTGATCGAGGCAGCAGGAGCAATCAGACCAAACAAGTCGTATGTGTGCTGGCAGCGGCTGAAACTGTAACCCTCTATATTTTTGGATGATTTTCCTATAAAATGAAATAAAACTTAATGAATGATAAGAAATAGAGATAGACCGAACTCGGGGTGGCAGAATGAATATCAGACAGAAAAAGATGTTGGAACTATTAGCGGGGAAACAGCAAAATGAATACCTAACCATCCAAGAGATGGCATCTGTGCTGGGTTGTTCCGAAAAAACCATCCGAAATGATTTTAAACAGATCGATGACTGGGTGAAAGACGAATATCAAGCGACTATTATAAGGAGGCCGAATATAGGAGTTAAGATCGATATGTCTGCGGAAGGAAGAAAAAAACTGTTGAGCTACCAGGAACAGGGACACTCCCATCAGGCAGAGGATGATATCAACCGAAAAGCAGAGATTGTCGTGCAGTTGATGGGAACCAAAAGCTGGACCATCCACGAGCTAAGCGAAAAGTTTTACGTGAGCAGACATGTGATCAAACAGGACCTGAACGAAATTGAATCCTGGCTTGAGCCGTTCGGCCTGACGATCGAGTCGAGAAAAAAAGTGGGGATTCGGCTGCTGGGCACCGAAAAAGACAAGAGAACGGCGCTTATGCGGATTCGTCCATGGATACAAGGAGAAAAAGAATCCTGGTTTACAAGGTATGAAGTCGAAAAAGCGGAGCAGCAGGTAAAAAAGATTGAAAAAGAATTGAAAAGGGAGTTTTCAAGAGAGTCGGCAGAAAATTTAAGATTTCATCTTTTGATCATGGTGAAAAGGATTAAGGAAAAACAGAGAATCATCCTGTCGCCCGATCAAATGGAGAAGGTGAAGAGGAAAAAAGAATATGAAGTGGTGAAGACGGTTATATGCGAACTGGAAAAACCCTTTGTGATCAAGTTTCAGGAAGAAGAAATCATGTACTTCTTTTTGCATGTCTTGGGAGCCAAAACAAAGAATGCAACTGTCTTGAACCACAAGGAAATCCCTCCTAAAATCCATTCCTTTTTAACAGACCTGATTATGAATATGTCAGAGCTGACCCAAATCCAGCACAAAGAAGACGAATCGCTTGTTCATAGCCTGGCGGTGCATATGGAGTCGGCGTTTGAGCGGATTGAACATGCTCTGTATTATCATAACCCGCTCTTATCTGACATTAAGAAAACATACCCCTATACATTTGATTCCCTTTTTCATGTCGTGAAGGAGTTAGAGGAAAGTGTTGGTTTTGAGTTTCCTGAAGATGAAATCGGCTATCTCGTTCTCCACTTTGAAGCTTCAAAGGAACGTCTAAAGAAGATTGACGGGAAAAACAAGAGGGCAGTTGTGGTCTGTTCCCTGGGAATTGGGATGTCCCAGCTCCTCACCACAAAAATGGAAAGGAAGTTCCACTCCCTGGATATCATCAAATGTGTCGGGGCGGAAGATCTGCAGGAAGTGGTAAAAAAAGAACATCCCGACTTTATCATCAGCACCATTCCATTGCCTCATCCAAAGATTCCAGCGGTCACCGTTTCCCCTTTATTGCCGCACCATGATGAAGAGAAACTGAAAAAATTCATCTCAGAACTGGAAAGTGTGCATATTTCCGAGTTTTCCACCTTGAAAAAGCTTGTGGATCAAAATATGTTTGTGTTTAAAGAAAGTGTAGAAAGTCCCCGTGACATCATCGAGTGCCTGTATAAGAAACTCAAAGAAAACGGGTATGTGAACAGTGAATACTTGTCTGATGTCGTCGAAAGAGAAAAAGTGGCTCCTACCACTATTGGGGGAGAAATAGCGATTCCCCATGGCCATCCGAAAAATGTCCTGAAAAAAGGAGTGGCCGTGGCTGTATTGAAACAACCGATTCAATGGAAGCGCGAGATGGTTTCGATGGTCTTTATGCTGGCGATTAAAGAGTCGGATGAGGAAACCAGAGGATTATTCGAAGAGATCAGTTTCCTTGGGGAGAACAAAGACATTCGGGAAGAATGGAAAGCATGTGATACAAAAGACGACTTTTTCCGCAATTTGCGGTAAAAAGTCGTCTCTTTTTATGCCGTTTTATGCCGTAGTATACATACAAGGACATTACAACAATCATCAAAGTTGAACTGGGAGGTGATGGAACATGCTTCGATCTAGGCTGACGGGCGAAATGGTCCAATTTATACCACGTGCAAAAAACTGGGAAGAAGCCATACGAATGGCTTCAGAACCCCTGTTAAAACACGGATATATCGAAGCGGGATATGTGGATGCCATGATTTCGAATGTGAAGGAGCTTGGACCGTATATTGTACTCATGCCGAGAGTGGCCATGCCGCATGCACGGCCTGAAGATGGGGTCCGTAAAATGGGAATTTCCCTTCTGATTACAGAAGATGCGGTTTTGTTTGAGGGAGGGAAGTCTGCCAATGCATTCTTTGTTGTAGCGGCAGAAGATGCAACCTCCCACTTAACTCTATTACAGGAAATATCCGATCTATTGTCTGACGAAGAAAAAATAACAAAACTTTTAGGGGCTGGAACCTACGAGGATCTGCTCAACTTACTTTAGGAGGAACAAAAGATGAAATTATTAGCGGTATGTGGAAATGGGTTAGGAACGAGCTTTATGCTTTCACTCAATGTCAACAAGGCCATGAAAGAACTAGGAATCGACGGAGACTGCAAAAATATGGACCTTGCAAGCGCCAAAACAGAGAGTGCAGATTATTACATCGGTTCCCCTGAAATCATGGAACAATTGGAGGATGGCCGTAAAAAAGTGATCCCTGTCGTCAATATGGTGAGCCTAAACGAAATCAAGGAACAGTTAAGGAAGCATATTTTGGAGGTGGAATAATATGTTTGACTTAATAATGAAAGACATTCTGGGAACTCCAGCCATCCTGGTCGGGCTATTTGCCTTGATTGGGTTGCTTCTCCAGAAAAAAGGAATTGCGGATGTGGTATCTGGAACATTGAAGACCGTCATGGGATTCATCATATTAGGGGCGGGTGCCACGGTCATCGTGGGGGCTCTTGATGTATTCGGAAAGATGTTCGAAAAAGCGTTCCATATCAGAGGGATTATCCCGAATAACGAAGCCATTGTTGCCCTTGCCCAGAACAGTTTTGGGGCGGAAACGGCCATGATTATGCTGATCGGGATGATTGTGAACATCCTTCTTGCCAGATTCACGAAATTCAAATACATATTCTTAACAGGTCATCACACCCTGTTTATGGCGTGCCTTCTTGCGGCGGTATTGTCCACTTCAGGGCTAAGCGGGTTTGGACTTGTGATTGTAGGTTCCATCATCCTTGGGGCACTCATGGTTCTTCTTCCTGCCCTATTGCAGCCGACGGTGCGGGAAATTACAGGTTCCGATGATATAGCGGTGGGGCATTTCGGTTCCATCGGGTACTTTGCAGCAGCTAAAATCGGAAAACTAACAGGAAACAAATCTAAATCAACAGAAGAAGTGAAGGTGCCGAAGTCCCTTGGTTTCCTACGTGATTCCTCCGTCGCCCTCGCCTTAACCATGGCCATTATGTTCTTTGTGGTGGCGCTTGCGGCAGGTCCGTCTTTCATTGAAAAGGAATTGAGCGGCGGGACAAACTTCCTTGTATTCTCTTTATTGCAGGCCATTACCTTTGCGGGTGGTGTGTTCATCATCCTGGCTGGGGTTCGGATGCTGATTGCAGAAATCGTCCCAGCATTTAAAGGGGTAGCAGACAAAGTGGTTCCAAATGCAAAACCAGCCCTTGACTGCCCGATTGTATTCCCATTCGCCCCTAATGCCGTTATTATCGGTTTCTTATCAAGTTTTGTAGCAGGACTCATCAGCATGCTGCTGCTTCCTCTCTTTGGGCTATCCATCATCGTCCCAGGATTGGTTCCACACTTTTTCACTGGTGCAGCGGCAGGTGTATTCGGAAACGCTACTGGCGGACGCAGAGGGTCTATGATCGGGGCATTTGTAAACGGTCTCATCATCAGTTTCCTTCCAGCCCTCCTTCTGCCTGTTCTTGGTTCTCTTGGATTTAAGGGAACCACATTCGGAGACTCCGACTTTGGTGTGGTTGGTATACTGATCGGCTATATTATCAAGTTGTTTTCATGAGATTAGCGCCCCATTTTGGGGTGTTTTTTGTTTAAAGAGAAACGTTTAGTTTTGAGTATTTCTTTTCTTAAAGTAATCCGTTTCTCTAGAATAGAATAAAAGGTTTTATATTCTTCGGTTAGTTGTTGCCTATCGTATCCCTTGGCAATTGTACCAACCAAAAGGTTTGCGAGTTGAAGGGGAATATCGGATTTACTATTATTAAAACCGAACGTAGAGTAGTTAAAAGAATTCGTCCTTCCTACTGACTTTTTATTTTATAATAAGTGTATTAATTTGGTTCAAGTTCTCTGACTAAATTCCGTAAACTCCGTCTTCCAGATGAGGGTTAATTAGATCTGCTTAAAGAAAAATCAGTTGAAATTGCATTAGAGAAAGGAATCATTAAAAGTAAAACCATCATCTTGGATTCCACTCATACAAAATCACGCTATAATCAAAAAACACCAAAAGAATTTTTACAAGAAAAATCAAAAAACGTTTGGAAAGGAGAAGAGGAGTATGAAAAGACAAAGAAATTCTCGAAATAAACTACTTATTTTTACGACTCTACTTTTAATAGTTGTAATAATTATTGGCGTTTATTATGCAACCAAACTAATTCATAGCGAACAGGCGCCAGCTAATGAAAGCCCAATTATAACTAATCCTTCCGGTAAAAAAATAATGGATTCGAAGAAGAATCAGATTTCAAGTCCTGAGAAATTAGTAGAAGAAACTTTTTCCTTATCTAAGGAAGGTAAGGTTCCGAATATTCCCTTTGTTTCCGGTAAAACAGAATGGAAGGAAGTAAACAAAGAGTGGGGAAAATCAGACCATATTTCGAAAACTGCTAAAGGCAGGTATGAGGAATACAAAAATCATCATTCTACAATCGGCTATGCCGATCAGACTGTAAATGATATACGGTCATATGATGCCGAACTACAAAATATCTCTTTAAATGAAATTAAGAAAACGGGTGGAGAACCCGATGTAATTCGATACTATAAAGATTCAACGCATGACCAAATAATCCTTGTCTATCATGAAAACACTTCTACTGATTTATTATGGGTTTTACCAGTAAAAACAGAACAGGAGCCAAATCCTAAAGTTGACCATATCTCACTCTATACACAGATTGAAAAGAAACCAAATCAACAAGCACAAGTTGAAAAAAAACCGAATCAACTAGAAAGTAAAACCATTTCAGAAGTGACTTCTAAAATGAGCTTAGAAGATAAAATTGGGCAAATGATTCTTGCTGGGATTTCCGGGACTACAATGGATGCAAACGCAAAACAATTAATAGGCCAATTCCATGTCGGGGGGATTATTTTTTACAAGTATAATTTTGAAACCCCTGCACAAGTGATTCAACTTGTGAACCAACTGAAAGCTGGAAATAGTTCGAGTCTACCGCTATTATTAGGCGTTGACCAAGAGGGGGGACGTGTGACAAGATTGCCGGGTGGACTTGTTAACTTTCCTCCAAATAAACAGATTGGGCAGGTAAATAATCCAGAGTTTTCTTATAAAGTGGGAACACTTTTAGGGCATGAATTAAAAGAATTTGGTTTAAATCTCGATTTTGCACCTGTTCTTGATATTAACAGCAATCCAAATAACCCCGTAATCGGGGATCGATCATTTGGGAACAATCCGGAAATCGTAAGTAAACTTGGGATTCAAACGATGAAAGGGATTCAGTCTCAAAACGTCATCACAACCATTAAGCATTTTCCTGGTCACGGAGATACATCGGTTGATTCCCATCAGGAACTTCCAATTGTAAATAAAAGCCTTAAGGAACTTAAAGAACTAGAGCTATTTCCGTTTGATCGTGCGATTAATCAAGGCGCAGATGTTGTGATGGTGGCCCATATCTTATTGCCTCAATTAGATAAAACGAATCCAGGGACCATCTCAAAAGCTGTCATGACGGAACTACTAAGAAAACACCTTGGTTTTACAGGAGTCATCATAACGGACGATATGACAATGGGAGCTATAACAGGACATTATGATATTGGTAAAGCAGCGGTAGAATCAGTTAAGGCAGGAAGCGATATTATTTTAGTAGGGCATGGCTATAATAATGTTGTAAAGATTATTTCCTCTATAAAAACTGCTGTTGAAAATGGGGAAATTTCCGAAAAAAGACTAAATGAAAGCATAGGTCGAATTATTCAACTAAAAAGGAAATATAGCATTAACGATACGAAAGTGGGAAATCCTGACATAAATGGAATAAATAACTCTATCAATAGTCTTCTGAATGATTATTTACAGTAATTATTAAATAGATTCGCTAGTTAAAAGATTACTTATCCCGTATTGGAGTGTACTGGAGAAAGAGATGTTGAAAAAATACTATCGGTGCCTTGAGGCAAAATAAAAGATAAATGTGCTCTAGTTGAATAAGCTAACAACCGAAGATAAATAGAAAAAATAGGCTCGATTCCACTATAATAGGAACCGGGCCTATATATAATTAAACTAATTATCGTATCAGAATAGTTATTACATCGTACATAGAAAAAATCCACTCTAAGTTATTAGAGTGTTTTTTTCTATTGCATCTATTTCTCAGCTGACCCATCCAGCTGATGTAAAAGGTGCATGATTCTTTCGTTTATTTCATCCAATTCCTTTTTATTCAATCCAGTTGCGTCGAATAAGGATTGCGGAACACACGATGCCTTCTCCTGTAGTGCTTTGCCAGCCTGTGTAATAAGTATGTTCATGACTCGTTCGTCCACTGTGTCACGGCGGCGCTCAATGAGACCGGCAGCTTCCATACGTTTGAGTGGAGGAGCTGTACTAGCAGGGGCAGTACCTCCGTATCTTTACAAAACTGAGGATAATCCGGACGGTGGATTTGACGATGCAATAATCAAAGGCTTACAAGATGGAGTAAAGGCAGATCGAATTGCATTCCTCGATAACTTTACGACGAACTTCTTCGCATCTGGGGACAGAACGGATCTAGTGAGCGAAGAATTCCGATTATACAATCGTGACATTGCAGCATTTGCTTCACCAAAGGGCACACTTGACTGTATCGCAGCGTTTAGTAAAACAGACTTCCGTGGTGATTTAGATAAGTTCAACGTACCAACACTAGTTATTCACGGTGATTCAGATGCCATCGTTCCATTGGAAGTCAGCGGGCAAAAGGCGCATGAACGTATTCCGAACAGTCAGCTTGTGGTAATTAAAGGTGGTCCTCATGGGTTTAATGTGACGCACGCTGAGGAGTTCAACGCGGAACTGATTCAATTTTTGAATACTACTGAATCAGATTCTATATTATAAATTTTATAATAAATAATGAAGGCATCAAATAGATAACCTCTGTAGATCTCGAGAGAAATTTAGTAAATTGAAATTTAATAATTCTATTCATTTAATTGAATTTGACAAAGGATATAGCCCTAGAAAACAAAGATATATACATCTTTGTTTTCTAGGGCTTTTGGCGTTTTTATATGTATTAAGCTTTCCTATTCAATATGGGCTTTTGGATATGAAATTTTAGTTGATAGAAGCAATAACCAACGGAATGAGAGCCGTCATATTGAGCTGAAACAAGTTATCTGATCCTCCTGCATGCACATAATAGTAGTTAGTCAGAATCTAAGTGAAATCTGCTGAAATGAACCTAAGTTGCTCACATAGAATATGTTACACGATAGCCCGGCCATATCAGCACTTGTGTGAACGATTAATGATTGAATAAGATTTTCCAAATTCCACATTTTTTAAGATTTTCTGGTTTGTAAGCCTTGAGTTAAGGGTAAGTTATTTCGTGGAGGTGTTTAATTTGGCAGAGAATAAAGATACCAATTCTTCAAATGGACAAGAGCAGGAACGCGAAAGTCTTACAACACGTCAAGGGCATCCCGTTACGGATAATCAGAACATCCGTACAATTGGCAATAGGGGCCCGGCCACACTTGAGAATTACCATTTTATCGAAAAAATATCCCACTTTGACCGGGAAGAGGTGCCGGAGCGCGTCGTGCATGCGCGGGGATCTGGAGCTTTTGGCTATTTTGAGACATATGGCAAAGTGGGAGATGAACCTGTAGAAAAATATACCCGTGCGAAGGTATTCTCGGGTGCAGGCAAAAAAACACCGCTTATGGTCCGCTTTTCAACAGTGGCAGGAGCGAAGGATTCTCCGGAAACAGCCCGTGACCCCCGTGGATTTGCCGTAAAAATGTATACGGAAGATGGAAACTGGGATCTGGTTGGCAATAACCTGAAAATTTTCTTTATCCGCGATGCGATGAAATTCCCTGATATGATTCATGCATTTAAAGCCGATCCTGCTTCAAACGTACCAAATCCTCAGCGGATGTTTGACTTCGTTTCCCGTACTCCCGAGGCAACACATATGATTACTTTCTTATTTTCTCCATGGGGCATTCCGGCTACATACCGCCACATGCAGGGTTCTGGAGTCAATACCTATAAATGGGTGAATGATCAAGGGGAAGCTGTATTGGTGAAATATCACTGGGAGCCTAAGCAGGGAATCCGCAACCTGACACAGGAAGACGCGGACAAAATACAAGCGAAGAACACAGGCCATGCGACACAGGATCTATATGAGGCAATCGAGCGGGGAGAATATCCTGAATGGGAGCTCTATGTGCAGATTATGGAAGATGACTACCATCCTGAGCTGGATTTTGATCCGCTTGATGATACAAAACTATGGCCGGAGGATCAATTCCCATGGCTGCCTGTCGGACGTATGGTGCTTGACCGTAATCCGGTAGATTTCCATGCAGAGATTGAGCAGGCTGCCTTCGGTACAGGGGTCCTTGTCGATGGTATGGACTTTTCAGATGATAAGATGCTCCAGGGCCGTACCTTCTCCTATTCCGATACACAGAGATATCGTGTAGGTTCGAACTATCTCAAGCTTCCGGTTAATGCCCCGAAGACTGCGGTGCATACGAACCAGCAGCGCGGCCAAATGGATACCCGCGATCCGAAAGAATCAGGAGAGAATCCTCATATTAACTATGAGCCATCCATGATAGGGGGCTTTAAGGAAGCAAGCAGGGAAGCACGCCCGCAGCACCGGCCAATGTATAATGCGGCCGCAATGACTGAACCGATCGACCGTCCTAACAACTATGGACAGGCTGGCCATACGTACCGCAGTTTTGAAGATTGGGAGCGGGATGAATTAATCAAGAATTTGTCCGAAGCGCTTGCCATCTGTGATAAACGAATTCAGGATGCCATGATTGAACATTTCACACAGGCAGACGAGGAATATGGACGCCGTGTACAAGAAGGTATCGAGAAGAAAATGCAAGAACTAAAGGAAATGAATATGGAAAACCAGGTACCTGGCCGGGAATCCGGTAAAACGAGATTTGGCCAAGGAACCTCGGCAGCCAAAGCAGCGGTTGAAGACGCTGTGGAGAAAAGCCGCGAAACGGATCCATATTAATACCCAGCTAAAACCGATGAAAGGCTGTCCAGAAAGCCAGTAATATTGGCTTACGGGCAGCCTGTTTTTATAATCATGTTTATGTGAAGATGTCCCGGTCTGTGTCTGTACGACGAAGAGTTTTGGAAAATCGGGCTTGGCTGTACAGAAGTCTAAGGAGACCAACCCTAAATGAACCGAATATAGTAGGAGCAGAAAGACAAAAAGGGGTGATCATATGTACGGTTTCAACAGCTATTATGGCAGCTGCTATCCGGCGCCTTTCGCGGGAGGGCCATATCCGTACCCTTATCCTGGAGGAGCAGGGGCAGCCTATGCTCTATTGGTCGTCTTGTTTATCCTGCTTCTTATATTTGGTTTCTGGTGGTATGCAGGCTGGTGCGCCAGGGCTTACTAGGGCTTATGCAGAAGGCATAGCCCTTTTAAAGTTTTTAAATAGAAATATTTTCTTTTACCGCCTATAATATAGGTAGAAAAGGGGGGGGAGTATGAATTATTCAATTAATTGGGATTTAGACACTTTTTTTAAAGGAGGCAGCCATTCACCTGAGTTCGCCGATCATTTAAAAGAAACTGAACAGAAATTATTGCGTTTTAGCGAGTACATAAACACTTGGAATGTAAAATCAGAAGATGGAGATAAAGATATTATTCTACATATTATTGAGCAATTTGCTTCGACAGGTGCCAGGCTGCGGCAGGCAGGGGCATTTGTTGGCTGTCTGGAGGCACAGGATACGACCGATGTGAAGGCCAGGGAGCTAAGAGGCAGAATTACAGGCTTCAGTGCGGAGTTTTCCAGCGCTCTAAATCAGTTTGACCAGAAGCTCGCTCAGCTTGATGAACAGTTTTTCCAGTCCATCCTGAGAGATGAGGTGCTGAGCCAGCTGAGGTACGTCCTTGAGGAAAGGCGCGAGCGTGTGCTTGATAAGTTATCCTTGAAGGAAGAAACATTGATCAATCAGCTGTCCATTGATGGCTACCATGGCTGGGAAGAAATGTACGACGTTTTAGTAAGCTCTGTCAAAGTGCCTTTTGAAGGGAAGGAGCTTTCAGTCGGACAGGCATCCAATAAGTTTTCAGATCCAGACCGGATAGTAAGAGAGAATGTATTCAGAGCCTGGGAAAAAGCATGGGGAGAAAAAGCTGAATTATTTGCAAGCACCCTGAATCACCTGGCAGGCTTCCGGCTGAATGTATATAATCAGAGAAAATGGGATTCTGTCTTGAAGGAGCCTTTGGATTATAACCGGATGACAGGGGAAACCTTAAACAGCATGTGGCAGGCCATTTCCGATCAAAAAGAGCCGCTGGTACGATATTTAAATAGAAAAGCTGAACTTCTTGGTGTGGATCAATTAAGCTGGTATGACTTAGATGCTCCCTTATCTGAAACAGGGGAAGTAAAATCCTATCAGGAAGGTGCTGAATTTATTACAAAGCAGTTTGGCAAGTTCGGTAAGAAGCTGGCTTCTTTTACTCAAAAAGCTTTTGAAGAATCCTGGATTGAAGCGGAAGACCGGGATAATAAGGCACCGGGAGGGTTTTGTACTGGATTTCCGCAGAGCAGCCAGTCCAGAATTTTCATGACTTACTCGGGGACACCGTCCAATGTCTCTACTCTTGCCCATGAATTAGGACATGCGTTCCATTCCTATGTGTTAAAGGACAGTCATTATTTAAACCGAGGCTATGCCATGAATGTGGCAGAGACTGCTTCTACCTTTGCTGAGCTCATCGTTTCAGATGCAGCTGTCAGGGAGGCGGATTCAGAGGAGGAGAGACTGGCGCTTCTTGAGGAGAAGGTCCAGCGGAGTGTTGCCCTGTTAATGAATATCCATGCACGATTTATTTTTGAAACGAACTTTTATGAAGAACGGAAGCAGGGAGTTGTCAGTGCTGCACGACTTAGCGAGTTAATGGAACAGGCTCAGCAAGAAGCTTATGGCGGCGGTCTGGCAGAGTATCATCCATTATTCTGGGCATCCAAGCTTCACTTCTTTATTACAGATGTACCTTTCTATAATTTCCCATACACATTCGGCTTCCTGTTTTCTCTTGGGATTTATAAGAAGGCAGTCGAAGAGGGAGAAAGCTTTGAAGAGAAATATATCGCTTTATTAAAGGATACAGGATCCATGAAAGTGGAGGACCTTGCCAAGAAGCATTTAGATGCAGACCTGACTCAGCGTGAATTCTGGGATGACGCGGTATCTATGTGTGTCAAGGATATAGAGGAGTTCCTCAGCCTTACTGACGCAAAAGTAAAATAAGCAGCAACGAAAACAGGCGCAGCTGTTACAGCTGTGCCTGTTTCTGCTTTGGATGGCTACATTTTCTTAAGTTTAATGGGACTGACCATAAAGAGAGATAATACAATCATCAAGAATAAAAAGTACATACCAGGCATGCCAGGAGCGGTCAGATAGCTGAGGGCCAGCAGGCAGCCGGCTGCGGTAATCGGAAGACCCGTAAAATAATCCGAGTTTTTGTTGATATTGAACCTCGCAAGCCTGAAGACTCCGCACACTATATAAAAAATAAAGAAAAAGGCAGCCGGGGCCTCAAAATCAGCCGCTACACCCTGATAAATGACAAGAGCCGGTGCTGCACCGAAGGAAAGAATGTCTCCAAGTGAATCCAGCTGTCTTCCAAATTCCGATCCGCAATTAAATTTCCTGGCAACTTTTCCATCCAGACAGTCAGCCAGTGCGGCAAGGAAAATACATAAAACTGAAGTATGCAAACTGTTATTCATGGCTGCTATTATCGAGTATCCGCCCAGACAAACATTTATCATAGTTACTCCATTGGCAGCCTGTGATTTCAATTTCTTGATCGTCTGGTCCAATACTTCCTGAAAAATCATTGCGTTCACTCCTTCAGGCAAAAGGGATGATGGAAAGACTCCTGTGTATGTTATATAATAATATTTTATTTAAATGCTTTTATGCTAAGATGCATCCGTAAAAGAGCGGCGGCAAGGAGGAGAATTCCTATGATTAGGCAGTCCTTATACCGGACACTGATTGAACTGACAAACGGCAGGATTACTTCCGGGGCATTGAGGAGGTTTTCCCAGTCTAAGCTGAGTAAATTTTTAATTCCTTCTTATGCAAGGCTGTATAAGCTGAATCTTAATGAGGTGGAACAGGATATAAAGGAGTTTGAAACTCTGCATGATTTATTTACCCGCCGCCTGAAACTCAAAGCAAGGCCGGTCCATCCGGGCCGCGAATCGATTGTGAGTCCCGTGGATGGGGTTCTTGAGGACATTGGGGAAATCGGCCATGATAGTATAATTACAGTCAAAGGAAAGGACTATTCCATTGATGAAATGCTGAATGACAGTGCGGTGCTTGATAAATATATCGGCGGCAGATACATGGTCATTTATTTGAGCCCCAGCCATTATCACAGAATTCATAGTCCTGTTGAAGGCGAGGTTGTGAGGCGCTGGCTCCTGGGGAAGAAATCGTATCCTGTCAATGCATGGGGAATGAAATTCGGAAGAGAGCCGCTTTCTAAAAACTATCGGATTATTACAGAAATAAAATATCACGGAGGCTATCTGTCTCTGGTTAAAGTCGGAGCGATGTTTGTAAACTCCATTGTCGTGACACACTCAGATCAAAAAGTCGAAAAGGGCGAGGAACTGGCCTATTTCAGCTTTGGATCGACCGTAGTCCTTCTATTTGAAAAAGGGACCGTTTCACCCGCGGATATCCCGAGCCTTCCGCTTCCAGTACATGTGGGGCAGGAAATTGGGTATATAAAAAAAGAGGCAGAAAGCACCTCTGGGCAGGTGTAAGGAAACAAAAAGCCCTGCATAGGCAGGGCGTAAAATCATTATGAAAGATAATGGAGTCTGTGGCTTAATGTCCTTCGGTTGATTTCTGATTCGATAAGGCGGATGAATTCCGGGCTGAGCTTTAATTCCCTAGCTTTAAAGTAAGATTCAATCAATAGGTCATCTGACATCTTGTTCATAGATCGGGCCTGGAGCCTTTTCACCTCCCATAGAATGGTAAAATCAGGGTTCGTTTTATCAGCAGATTCGTATCATTTGTTTATCCGGACTTGATGTAACTTTACTCTATCAGATAAAAACTGCAAGAACAATCGTTCTCTTATCCACAGTTAAAAGTGGATAATCTGTGGGTAAAATGTTAACAAGTAAACCACTTCTGCCTGATTCAAGGGGGAGTTTGTGAATAATATTATCCACAGTTCTAACGTTTGTAGAAAATTGTCGAAAACTTTTCGGAATGAATAAATAAGATGGAAGTGAAATTCTTCTGTATACACCTGACAGTTTAGGGGGCCCTGCAAATTTCTTTTGAGCGCAATTGAAACTTAGGTTATGATGGATTAGGTTAATTTAATGGAATATTACAGAGGTGCATAAATATTGTTAAAATTATTTCTGCCTAGCGAGCATTCAAAGAGCATATTTGACATAACTCCTGAAAAATTAAAGGAACAGGGAATTAAAGGGATCATAACAGATCTGGATAATACGCTTGTGGAATGGGACAGGCCATCTGCCACGCCGGAACTGATAAAATGGTTTGATAATATGCGCGAGCATGGGATTTTGATCACCATCGTCTCAAATAATAAAGAACAGAGGGTTCACAGCTTTGCAGACCCTCTTAAAATTCCCTTTATTTTTCAAGCGAGAAAGCCTATGGGAAAAGCATTCCGCCGGGCCGTAAGCCAAATGGGTATCAAAAGGGAAGAAACTGTAGTGATCGGCGATCAGCTCTTGACAGACGTCCTGGGAGGCAATAGGAGTGGTTTTAAAACCATCCTCGTCGTACCTGTGGCCCAGACGGATGGTTTTGTAACACGATTTAACCGGAAAATTGAACGCCAGATCCTTTCGTGGTTTAGACGGAAGGGCATGATTAAATGGGAGGATTGAATTTGAACGAAGAAAATATGATCTGTGTCGGCTGCGGTGTCAAGGTACAGACGGAAGATCCCGCAGGCCTTGGCTACGCGCCTAAATCAGCATTGGATAAGGAAACATTGATCTGCCAGCGCTGTTTCAAATTGAAGCATTATAATGAAGTGCAGGATGTTTCTCTGACGGATGATGATTTCTTGAAAATTTTAAATGGAGTGGGAAGCAAGGATGCCCTGATCGTCAAAATCGTGGATATCTTTGATTTTAACGGCAGCTGGCTTCCGGGACTGCAGCGTTTTGCAGGCGGGAATGACGTATTGCTGATTGCCAATAAAGCCGATCTTCTTCCGAAGTCTGTTAAGCATAATAAATTGATAAACTGGCTTCAGGCATCCTCAAAGGAGCTTGGCCTTAAACCGAT
The DNA here is from genome assembly GCF_000430765.1 of Peribacillus kribbensis DSM 17871. Taxonomy (GTDB): domain Bacteria; phylum Bacillota; class Bacilli; order Bacillales; family DSM-1321; genus Paraperibacillus; species Paraperibacillus kribbensis. Next base: position 424,118 of record NZ_KE387237.1, read on the forward strand.
CGATATATTATTAGTAAGTGCTTCCAAAGGCTATAATATGAAGGAAGCGGCAGCTGCGATTGACCATTACCGCAATGGGAAAGATGTCTATGTTGTCGGATGTACAAATGTGGGGAAATCCACGTTCATCAATAGGATGATCAAGGAAGTGACAGGAGAAGGAGACATCATCACCACCTCCCATTTTCCTGGTACTACCCTGGATACAATCGAAATTCCGCTTGATGATGGAAGAGCTTTGATTGATACTCCAGGAATCATCAATCATCATCAGATGGCCCATTATATTGATAAAAAAGACTTGAAATTTATCACGCCTAAAAAGGAAATCAAGTCCAGGGTGTATCAATTAAATGAGAGCCAGACACTTTTCTTTGGCGGATTAGCCCGTTTTGACTATATAAGCGGACCAAAGACAGGGTTTACCTGTTATTTGTCCAACGACTTGGAAATCCATCGCACGAAACTGGAAAAAGCAGATGAATTATATAAAAGCCATAAAGGCGGAATGCTGACTCCGCCGAGGGGAAAAGCGGCGGAAGAGTTTCCGGAGCTTGTGCCTCATGAGTTTTCAATTAAAGATGCAAAAACGGATGTGGTTTTTTCAGGGCTTGGATGGGTTACCATCAATGAGCCGGGAACCAAAATAGTCGCCCATGTTCCAAGAGGAGTCAATGTTATCCTAAGAAAATCCCTGATTTAATGGAGGGCGTATGAAAAAATATGGTGTAATGGGAGATCCAATCAAGCATTCCATGTCCCCGCTGATGCATAACGATGCTTTTAGGAGAAATCGAATTGAAGCGGATTATCAATTGATCCATGTTAAGCCGGAAGATCTTGGAGAAGCGGTAAATGCCTTAAAAGCTGAGGGGGCCGGCGGATTTAACGTCACGGTACCCCATAAGACTGCCATTATCCCTTTTCTGGATGAAATGGATGACCTTGCCCGGACCATTGGTGCTGTCAATACAGTAGTAAATGAAGGCGGCAGGCTGAAAGGCTATAATACGGACGGGCCAGGGTTCGTTCAGGGGATAAAAGAAAAGCTTGCCGATCTTGCATCAAAGAAGGCTCTGATTATTGGAGCCGGAGGCGCGGCAAGAGGCATTTACTTTGCCCTTGTAAGGGAAGGAATCCTGCAGGCGGACATCTGTAACAGGACAGTTGCAAAAGCTGAGGGTTTGATAGAGGATTGTCCTTATGATTGCAGTTCAAGGGCCATCAGCCTTGAAGAAGCAGAAGAGAATCTGGCCCAATATGATTTGATTGTACAGACCACTTCTGCGGGAATGAGCCCTCATATCACCGAGAGTCCAATAAGAATTCTTACAGAGTTAAAGCCTTCTGCTCTGGTAAGTGATATAATATATAATCCGCTTCAAACTGAATTTCTTAAACAGGCTGAAGCGAAGGGGGCATCCACCCAGAATGGAATAGATATGTTCGTATACCAGGGAGCGCTTGCCTTCAAGCTATGGACGGGCATTTACCCGGATACGGACTACATGAGAGAAATAGTTTTACAGCAGCTAGGAGGAAAAACATGTTAACTGGTAAGCAAAAGCGTTTCCTTCGCTCTAAAGCCCACCACTTGAATCCAATCTTTCAAGTAGGAAAAGGCGGAGTGAATGAAAATATGGTAAAACAGATTACTGAAGCACTTGAAGCAAGAGAACTGATTAAAATCAGCATCCTGCAGAATAGTGATGAGGATAAAGACACTGCAGCGGCAAGCTTCGTTAAAGGGACAGGTGCAGAACTTGTCCAGATTATCGGCAGCACGATTGTTCTGTATAAAGAGTCCAGGGAAAATAAACAGCTGCAGCTGCCGAACTGAGCGATGAAAAAAGTGGGGATACTCGGGGGGACTTTTGACCCTCCGCATATGGGCCATTTAATTGTCGCTAATGAGGTCGCCGAAGCATTGATGCTTGATGAAGTGAGGCTGATGCCTAATCATATTCCTCCTCATAAGAAGCTGAATGTAAAGGTCACAGCTGAGAACAGGCTGGAAATGGTTATGCTTGCTGTAGAGTCCAACCCGCGATTAAAGCCAGAGCCTTTTGAAATTGGCCAGGAAGGGACTTCTTATACGTACGAAACCATAAAGGCGCTTCGGGAAAGGGAGCCTGATGTCGAATTTTATTTTATTATAGGTGCTGATATGATTGAATATCTTCCTAAATGGCATAAAGTAGACGAGCTGGCACAGCTTATCCAATTTGTAGGAGTCAAAAGGCCGGAGTATAACGAAGAAACTGAATATCCTGTTTTACTGGTGGACATTCCCCAGATTGATTTATCTTCGTCTTTAATCAGGGAAAAGCTGAAATCCGGGAAGTCTATAAAATATCTCGTACCGGAAAAAGTGGAGAAATATATAGAGGAGAATACGCTGTATGAATCGTGAACAGGCATTGGAGCTGGTTAAAGCTCAGATTACGGATAAAAGATACCAGCATACTCTTGGTGTAGCAGAATCTGCCCTTGCGCTGGCACGTAAATATGGAGCCGATCCGCATAAGGCTGAACTGGCAGCGATCTTCCATGATTATGCCAAATTCCGCCCGAAAGAGGAAATGAAGCAGATCATCATTGACCAGGAAATGCCCAGCGATCTTTTGTCTTTCCATTCCGAGCTTTGGCATGCGCCAGTAGGAGCTTATCTGGTTCAAAAAGAGACTGGAGTGGAGGACCCTGAAGTTCTGGATGCAATAAAATACCATACTTCTGGAAGACCGGGGATGGGACTGCTTGAGAAGATTATTTATCTGGCTGATTATATTGAGCCGGGAAGGAATTTTCCAGGCGTGGATGAAGTAAGGGAATTGGCGGAAAAGGATTTGGACGCGGCCCTGCTGAAAGCCATGAAAAATACGATATCCTTTTTGTTATCAAAAAGCTCGGCTGTCTATCCGGAAACATTCTTCGCATATAACGATATGATCAGCCGATGATCAGTTGAAACAGTGTTACACATTTAAAGGAGGAATTCAGCTTAATGAATGAACGTGAGCTTCTTATAACTGTTGCCAAGGCGGCAGATGATAAAAGGGCAGAGGATATTCTTGCTCTCAATATGAAAGGTATTTCACTTGTCTCTGATTATTTCCTGATCTGCCACGGCGGGTCGGACAAGCAGGTACAGGCTATTGCAAGAGAAATGCGTGAAAAAGCCGAAGAAAAAGGATACTTCATCAAAAGGATGGAAGGATTTGATGAAGCCAAGTGGATCCTCGTTGACCTGGGTGATGTTGTTGCCCATGTGTTCCATCGTGATGAAAGAAGCTATTATAATCTTGAACGCCTATGGGGCGATGCACCTCGTGAAGATATCGGAAGTGAATTATCTCAATGAGCTACGGGCTGTTTGCCTATCTTTATGATGAACTGATGAAGGATGCTCCCTACTCGCAATGGGTGGAATTGCTGCAGCATAAAGCACAGCAATACGGCGTCGCTGGCAATAAGGTGCTTGATTTAGCATGCGGTACGGGTGAGATTTCGCTCAGGCTGGCCAAGGCAGGATATCATGTCACAGGAGTGGACCTTTCTGAGGAAATGCTGTCGGTCGCCTATGCAAAAGCTGATCAGGAAGGACTTCAGATCCCTTTTTACCAGCAGGACATGGCGCATCTTGATGGCGGAGAAGAATTTCAATTCATCACGATCTTCTGCGATTCACTGAATTATTTACGAACAGCGGAAGAAGTCTGGTCCACCTTTGAAGGCGTGCACAGGCAGCTTGAAGAAGGCGGACTATTTATGTTTGATGTGCATTCTCCCTTTAAGATGGAGCAGATCTTTCAATACTCTACTTTTGCAAGAGATGATGAGGATATTTCTTATATCTGGAACTGTTTCCCGGGAGACGAACCATTAAGTGTGGAGCATGAGCTCAGTTTTTTTGTTTTGGATGAAGCGACAGGGAAATACGACCGTTTTGATGAAACACATTTTCAAAGGACTTATCCTGTAGAAATGTATAAGAATATGCTGGATGAAGCTGGCTTTGAACTTCTGGAACTCGTGTATGATTTAGATGAGGATAAGGGATATGACCCTGAAGCTGAAAGAATCGCATTTATTGCTAAGAAAAAATAGATGGAGGCATTCCAGCTCCGCTCTAGACCACAGCAAACCACGGAAAAAAGGTTTGCCCGTGGTCTTTTTTATAGCGATTTGCCGCTCCGGAATGGCCGCTTTCCGATAGATGGCGTGAGCCCCACAGTTCTCTATAAAGAAAAAAAGGGCGCATTGCGGCCCTTAAAAGTGGTGTACGATAAAAGTAATTTTCTTCTCTCAAATGGGAAGGAATATGAAAAAGTTTGTGGAATTATTTAAAATAAGGCACCTCATATTGCTCTTCGGTTTTCTCAAGCTCATGACTGAACTTTGCATGGGTTGCTTCAAATAGGTGGTTAAAAACATCCCCGAGCTCCTGTTCCATGATCTTGATTCCTTCTCCTGTAATGCCTCCCTTCACACACACCTTTTCCTCAAGGGCAGGCAGGGTGTAAAACCCTTTTTTCAAAAGCTCACCAAGCCCGATCAGCATATTCTCAGTCAGCTCTGTGGCTGTTTCTTCATCGATCTTTGTAGCCGCGCATGCTCCTTCTATGAATCGTCTGGCCAGATAACTGAAAAAGGCTGGTCCGCAGCTCACAATATCTGAGGATACTCTTGTAATTCCATTCGATATGGGCACAGGCCTTGAAATGGAGGCGGCCAGACTTCTTACTTTTTCCTCCCACTCATCCGTACATGATTTTCCAAAGCTTAACAGACTTACACCTGCGAGAGCACGGTTCGTGATGCTTGGAATCATCCGGGCACAGGAGCAGGGTACCTGGGATTCCAGCTGATCAACAGAGATCGGGCTGGTAATCGAAACCAGGCACTTTTCTGGAGCCAGGTAAGGAGAGATGGACTGAATAATAGGAAACATGTCGAGAGGCTTTACACAGATAAAAAGCAAATCAGCTTTTATGGCTGTTTTCTCTGGAGAAGTCTCAACATGAATCTCGGGAAATGCCGCCTTTAAATGATCAGCTTTTGCCAGAGACCGGTTTGTAATGATGAAATTTCCTGGAGCCACAGCCCCTGAATCCAGGAGAGACTCAATCAGGATCGTCCCCATATTCCCAGTCCCGATAACCCCAATTCTCATTCTGTATCATCCTTCCTAGTCATGCATTCTCATAAAAAGGTATGTAAAAGAATTCCTGTCTATGACATTTTTAAAGGAGGCTTGTATGTGGAGAAATTGCTCTCTAATAAAAAAATATGGATAATAGGCTCTGTCGTTTTGCTTTTTTTGGCTCTGGCGGTATTTAAAGGGGGATTGCCGGGAGGAGAACAAAAGCATGCTGAATTGGAAAGCCTGGATGATAAGCCTCTTCAAATGGCGAAAGAAGACCTGCCCGCAGACAAACAGGAACAGGCTCCTCCTGGAGACATTATGGTGGATGTCAAAGGTGCCGTTCAAAAGACTGGTGTCTATAAGGCTCTGCCTGGGGAGCGGGTAATAGACATCATAACCAAAGCTGGGGGCTTCAAGCCGAAAGCTGATAAAGACAAAGTCAATTTAGCTCAGGCAGTCTCCGATCAAATGGTGATCTTTGTTCCTGAGATAGGGGCGGAGATTCCTGGGGGGATGGGCTCATCTGTGGCTGCTGCAGGCCCTGTATCAGACAGTCAGAGCGGCGGAGCCAAGGTGAATATAAATAGCGCTGATCTTGAGGAACTGCAGACACTGACCGGAATCGGACCCTCAAAGGCACAGGCCATCATGGATTACAGGAACAAAAATGGCAGTTTTAAAAGCCCGGAAGACCTAAAGAATATAAGTGGAATTGGCGAAAAGACCTTTGAAAAAATTAAAGACATGATTGCAGTGCAATAACTTATACTTTTTAGTTCTTAAAAGGTAAACTATATAAAAAACATCTTGGGGGATTCGATATGGCCAGGAAAAGCTGGGACGAATATTTTTTGGATATTGCCGATGTGGTGTCAACAAGATCGACCTGTCAGCGATTAAAGGTGGGCTGTGTGATTGTAAAAGATAAGCATATTCTCTCAACAGGATATAATGGTTCAATTCATGGCCATGAGCACTGCGAGGATGTTGGCTGCCTGAAGGATGACAATGGCCGGTGCATACGATGTGTGCATGCAGAGGAAAATGCCGTTCTTCATGCGGAGAGGGACGATTTAAAAGGTGCGACTGCCTATATCACTCATGAATCTTGTGAAAAATGCTCAAAAACCCTGGCGCAATCAGGAATCAGCCGGATCGTATACCGCCATTCTTATCCAAACAAATGGAATGCGCATTTCCTGAAGAATATGGATGTTCTTCATTTTCAGCCTGAGGTTCAGGGATAAACACAAAAAGGAGGAGGATCATGGGTCCGTCTCTGACAATCTCTGCCGTGACAGCAACTTTTGCGGTCACGGCTTTATCTTTACATAATGGGCTGCTGTTCATTCTGGTTTTTGCCTATTTCCTGCTTTTATTCCTGCTTAAAGGAGGTAAATTTCTCGCCCTGCAGATGCTCATCTTTCTCACATGGGGGACTGCCCAATATGAACAAAATGTTCATAATGCCACTTCCTTAAAGGAAACAGCTTCGGTTTTTCGCTTATCCTTTTCCGCGCTCCCTGTCATTGATGGAAACTCCTTCAGGACAGAAGCAAAGACGGAGGAAGGGGAAACCATCATTGTGCATAAAAGAATCAGTACCAAACAGGAGAAGGATTTCCTCTCAGCCGCTGCTATGGAAAATGTCACCTGCAGAGCTGCCGGCTCTCTTCAGTCCCCTGAATCTTCACGAAATCAAAATCTTTTCAATTACAATACTTATCTGTATCACAAGGAAATCCACTGGGTACTAAATGCCTCCATCATTGATCAATGCAGTGAAAATGCGTCCACTCCCCTCACGTTTATCCGAGAACTCCGCTCCAAGCTGCTGATCAAAATCAAAAAAGGCTTTCCGCCAGAGGCCGCCTCCGTTTCAGCTGCCCTGCTGTTAGGAGAATCAGGATGGCTGGATGATGAAGTCCAAAAGGATTATCAGGACCTCGGGATCATTCATCTTCTGTCTATTTCCGGCCTGCATGTTACGCTCGTATCCGGAGCCGCCTTCCTCTCCGGAATCAGGATGGGAGCCACCCGAAGAAAGATGCAAACAGCTTTGTTTATGCTGCTCCCTGTCTATGCCCTTCTTGCTGGTTTTTCACCCCCTGTTATCAGATCGTGCGGGATGACCATGCTGTACCTTGCCATGAATCTATTCAAAAAGAAAGCATCTGCGGCTGCTGCCATTGCCATGGTCTATCTTGCCTTGACCCTCAATAATCCTAATGTGGTGTTTGATATTGGTTTTCAACTGACGTTTGCCGTGACAGGAGGAATCATCCTTTCTGCTGACATTATTAAAAGGCAGAGAAGTTCATGGGGAAAAACATGGATCATCAGCCTCATCAGCCAGTTGTGCTCCATTCCGATTGTCCTCTATCATTTTTTTGAGGTTTCAGCCGCAGGGGTTTTTGTAAATCTTTTATATATCCCTTTATATTCCTTCGTGATTCTTCCTTTGAGTTTTTTAGCCTTTATCCTCCTTATTGCAATCCCGCCTATTTCCTGGCTGTTCATTTCCCTCTTACAGATCATCATCACTCTTTCCAATGCTATAACCTCTTTTTTGGCAGAGCTCCCGTTAGCCTCATTGGTTTTTGGCCGGCCTAATGAATATATACTGCTTCTTATGTTCCTTCTTCTCTTGGGAGTTTTCTTCTCCTGGGATTATAAAAAGCGCAGGGAATGTATGTGGATAGGCATGGCGTTAATTTGTCTGCTCTTCTGCCAGTATGAGATAGAGAATCTAACTCCTTACGGAGAGGTCACGTTCATTGATGTAGGACAGGGAGATTCAATTTTGATCCGGCTTCCCTATGGGAGAGGAACCTATTTAATTGATACAGGAGGATCTGTTGTTTTTGCCCAGGAGGATTGGGAGAAGAAAAGAAGGGAATTCGATCCAGGCAGGGATATTGTGGTTCCTTATTTGAAGAGCAGAGGAATTAGAAAGCTGGATAAATTAATCCTGACGCACCCGGATGCGGATCACATTGGAGGGGCGCCTTCCGTCCTGAAAGAAATCGATGCTAAAGAGGTGCTGATTTCAAAGGGAGCTGTGAGAGGATATCTAGAAAAGCGTACCTTGCAAAATAAGAGGAAAGCAGTGGCGGTCCCGGTAAAGGACGGCGATAAGTGGAGTACAGGAAAGGAGCGCTTTTATATACTCAATCCCTGGCAGCAGACCGAAAATACCAACGATGCTTCCATTGTTATTTATGCAGAGGCGGGAGGATTAAAGTGGATGTTTACTGGAGATTTGGGGAAAGAAGGGGAAGCTTCTCTAATTAAGCGCTATCCTGGGCTGAAGGCGGATATTCTTAAAGCCGGCCATCATGGCAGCAAGACCTCGAGCTCCGAGGGATTTGTGGCTGCCTTACAGCCCGGAACTGCGGTGATTTCTGCAGGCAGGAAGAACCGCTATGGCCATCCAAACGAAGAAACTCTGGAGGTTCTGGAACGTCATAATATCAAGATCTTCCGAACGGATCTAAATGGAGCCGTCACATACCGGTTCCACTCCTCCCATGGAACCTTTTCGAGCGTACTGCCATAAGATACAGCATGAAAGAAAACAAAAAAAGACTGCCGATTCGCAGTCTTCTCCTGTAAGGGCTATACCCCTTGCCCTTACAGAAAGTGTCTGGCAATTTTTAGCCGACGGATTTAAAAATGGTAGCAATGATAAACATGATTGCAAAAAAAGCAAACGATACCCCAAAGCCAACACCAGAATCAACAGCATCATTCCGCTTATTGCTGATGTTTTTCTCGAATTCGTTCATTTCTACCCCTCCCATTTCTGTAAATAGTATAAGCGAAATGTCCAAAAAAATCCACTTGGTCTATGGCTGTTTTCCTATACTGACAAGAGTTGTCACAAATATTTTGAAATTGGGGGGCAAAAATATTTACTATAAAGGATCTCTTACAAGCATCTCTTCTCTATCCGATCCCCGTTCTGGCAGAAAGGTTTCCTAGGCCCTTTCGTCAGGCGTTCACATAAATAGGGAATGGGCCCGCGCGGCCGATTCCCCTTTAGCTTGTCAAATTGTCTTCTCCAATATACCATTAAGATATGTATTATACATAAACGAGGCGAATTCATTTGGCATTTGAAATGTGGAAAAAGATTGAAAGGAAGGAATTTGCGCCTGTCTACCTGTTTTTTGGGACAGAATCCTTCCTCATTAATGAAACGAAGCAGGTATTGATACAGAATTTACTGGCAGAGGATGAATTGGATTTTAATCTGTCTGTCTTTGATATGGAAGAAACACCGGTTGAGGCAGCACTGGAAGATGCAGAGACGCTTCCCTTTATGGGGGAGAGGAGGCTGGTCTTTTTACAGAACGCGTACTTTTTGACCGCGGAAAAAAATAAGTCCAAGGTAGAGCATAATGTCTCAAAGCTTGAATCGTATTTGAATGATCCCGCTCCCTATTCAATCGTGGTCATTGTTGCTCCTTATGAAAAACTGGATGAGCGCAAAAAAATGACCAAAGAGCTGAAGAGAAAAGCTTCCGTTCTTGAAGCGAAAAAGCTGAGCGAACAGGAAATCAGGATCTGGATAAGAGAGAGAACAGCAGCAGCCGATGTTCAAATAGAAGAACCGGCCATTGATCTGCTCATGGAGATTTCTGGAACAAATTTAATGATGCTGGCCAATGAAATTGAAAAGCTTGCGTTATATTCTCATGATACAAGGCTGATTACTCCGGAAACAGTCGAAATGCTTACCGCCAAATCCTTTGAACAAAATATTTTTACCCTTATTGAAAGAGTGCTGCAGAGGAATATTCAGGAAGCATTGTCGATCTACTATGAGCTGTTACGGCAGAATGAAGAGCCAATCAAAATTTTGTCTGTCATGGCGGGCCAGATCCGCCTTCTTTATCAGGTCAAAGAGCTGACCAGGCAGGGATACGGCCAGCAGAAAATTGCTTCGGTGCTGAAGGTCCACCCGTACCGGGTCAAGCTGGCGACCGAAAAGACAAGGAGATTCAGTGAAAGAGAACTGATGGTTTTAATCCATCAGCTGGCAGAGGCGGATTATAAAATTAAAACGGGCCAGGCAGATAAAAAGCTCGCAATCGAATTGATTTTGCTTAAGCTTTCATAAATCTTCCAAAAAAAACAGGAAGGCAGCGGTGCTTTTATCCGCAGTCTTCCTGTTTTTTTGAGGAAAGCCAAAATAAAAAACGACCCATAAAGGATCGTTTAGGTTACGCGTTTAAAGAATTTAATTTCTTTGTCAGACGAGATTTTTTACGGGCTGCCGCATTTTTATGGATAAGTCCTTTAGATGCAGCTTTGTCTAACTTTTTAATAGCTGTTACAAGTGTTTCGTTAGCATTAGCATTGTTAGCCGTAATTGCAGTCTCAGCGTTTTTCACAGCTGTACGAGTTGCAGATTTAACTTGAATGTTTTGGGCTTTGCTAATCTCGCTAGTTTTCACACGTTTAATAGCAGATTTAATGTTTGGCATTCCGTTCACCTCCTAGAAAAACCGAGATTTTATATAAACTCGATTTAACAAATACATAACAATTCGCAACAAGTGATATTTTATCAAACTTATTTTTATAATGCAATACTCTATCGTAATTTTTAATTCTTTCTCCATGATGTTTCGGCAGGTCCATACATAATAGCGGCAAAAGCAGCAAAAATTATGGATAGGAATAAAGTTTTTCTTAAAAAGGCTGCTGCTTAATAACGGATACCTTTTCACTGGAATAGTTGGAAAACATCCTTGAAAAAAAGAAAGTGAAACAGTCGATGCCATATCGCAAAGGAGATACATATGGAGAAAAAATTGGATTTAAGCAAATACGAGGTAAGGACAGACCTTGCGATTGAAGCTGCGGAGCTTGCTGCGGCCCCTGCAGGGAAGAATCTTTCACATATTGAAGGAGTCGTGATTAAGGAAAGAGATGTGGACGGGATCCATATATCATATGTTGAGGTGAGTGAACAGGGACAAAAAATGATAGGTAAACCAAAGGGGAGCTATTTAACCTTAGAAATTCAGGGAATCCGCGAGCAGGATACAGATCTTCAGAAAGAAGTGAGCAGGGTATTCTCCCAGGAATTTGCCCAGTATATAAAAAATCATGGTATCTCCCCTGATGCAGGCTGCCTGGTGGTCGGACTCGGAAACTGGAATGTAACACCAGATGCCCTGGGGCCGTCTGTCGTGGAAAATTTGCTGGTTACCCGCCATTTATTTGAGCTCCAGCCGGAACAGGTTCAGGAAGGCTACCGCCCGGTCAGCGCTGTTTCGCCTGGAGTGATGGGCCTTACAGGAATTGAGACAAGTGATATTATTGACGGCATCATTAAAAAAACCAATCCGGACTTTATCATCGCAATCGATGCCCTGGCTGCAAGATCTGTGGAAAGAGTCAACACTACCATCCAGATTTCTGACACAGGAATTCATCCGGGCTCGGGGGTCGGCAACAAAAGGAAAGAACTGAGCCTAGAGACATTGGGGATTCCCGTTATCGCAATCGGCGTCCCGACGGTTGTGGATGCCGTTTCGATCACAAGTGATGCTATTGATTTTATCCTTAAGCATTTCGGCAAGGAGCTCCGTGAGGGACAGTCTCCTTCACGTTCTCTTGTGCCTGCAGGTTTCAACATGGGAGAGAAAAAGAAACTGACAGAAGAAGATCTTCCCGGGGAGCAGGAGAGGCAGCATTTCCTCGGTATGATCGGGCTGCTTGGAGAGGAAGAAAAGCGTAAGCTGATTTACGAGGTTCTTGCTCCGATCGGCCATAATCTAATGGTTACCCCTAAAGAGGTTGATGTGTTCATTGAGGATATGTCAAACCTTATCGCCAGCGGTTTGAATGCAGCCCTGCATGAAGCTGTAAACCAGGGGAATTCAGGCTATTATACTAGATAAGAATTGGTTCTACTTTTTCTAGCAAAGTCATAGATTTTACTAGACAAGCCAGGAAAGGGTGGAACCATGAAGAGAAAGGAATACACGGGAACCATTGCGGTCATCCGGCTCAGTACCTTGATAAAAGCGGCTTTATTTGTAATCGTGTTATTGGTGTTTGTTTTTTCGTTAAGCGGCCTTTTGACATCTCTGAAGCCGGAGTACAGACTATCCTCCCAATCCTTAAATACGGCGGCCAACCATTTTTCCGGAAAAGTGCTATTTGAAGTGCTGAGCAGGGAAAATCACTATTTTTCCAAAGCGGATCCTGAATCGGGAAAATCATTGACGATGTCAAGCATATTATTTAAGCTCTCGACCAATATATCCCTGGATGATCCAAGAAGTCTGCTGGGCCGTGAGCTCCCTGGTTTTTTTGCATATGACAATGAAATACTTTTAGCGGGAGAAGGGACCAATTATACCAATATGCCGTATGAGTCGGCTCCTCCTGATGCAGCAGAACCGGAGGCGCCCCTCCAGAATATGGATAAGATTAAAGAGGAGCCAAAAGAAGAGTCTCCTTCAAACCCTCCTTTAACCACGGGAGGGAAAAAAGTAGTTTTTGTTTACAATACCCACTCAAGGGAGTCCTATCTTCCCTATCTTCAAGGGGTAACCAATCCCGATCTTGCGTACAGTTCCAAAGTAAATGTGACCAAGCTGTCCCAGAAACTCCAATCCGACCTTGACAGCCGCGGAATCGGTACTGCTGTAAGCCAGACAGACGTTATGGGAGTCCTGGATAAGAAAAACAAGAAATTCTGGCAGGCATATGAAGAATCCAGGCCGGTTGTCCAGGAGGCGATGGCCCAGAACAGAGACCTTGCCTATCTGATTGACATACATCGTGATGCAAGCAGGAAAAATCAGACCACTGTTTCGCTAAACGGCAAGTCGTACGCCAAACTGGCTTTCGTTGTCGGCGGAGAAAATGTCAAATACAAAAAGAATTATGCAATTGCTGAGAAGCTGTACGAGCTGCTTGAGAAAAAATATCCTAAGCTCTGCCGAGGTGTATTTAAAAAACAGGGAGCTGGCAATAATGGCAAGTATAATCAGGATCTTTCGGAAAATGCTCTTTTGATTGAAGTAGGCGGCGTCGATAACAACTTCGATGAGCTCTATGCCTCAATTGATGCTTTTGCGGATGTATTCAGTGAATTGTATTGGGATGCCCATGAAGTCAATTCGGCGGGTTCCAAAGCAAAAGCCCAATAAACGTCAATCTGCTGGAGGTAAACATGGCGAAATTCATGTTAAAGTGCATCCTGCTGGTATCCGTTTTATTTTTGGGAGTACTTCTTGGAATGCAGCAGGCCAGTCAGGCTATGAATAAAATGAAGGGGTACAGCGGGACGGAGAACCAGAACGCATTAACGGTAAGCCGGACAGCTAAAGGGGAAAAGCGGGCTGTCATCCTTGGCGGACAGATTTCCTCTCATGACATCCGGGAAAAAAAGCAAAAGCTTGAAAAAATGAAAACCTATAACTTCTTTTCCCAGGGAGGTAAAACCATCTCGAAAAACATATCGGATGGATTCAGCAAGGTAATCCATAAGATTGCAGATTAACTCTGAGCGCAGGATTCAGACTGCAGGCGAATTCAGCAGGAAGCTGAGTTTGTCTGCAGTTTTTATTTGCCTTTCAGGTGTCTGCTTTTCAAAGATAATGGTTTTTTCAATCAGTCGGTTATTCATTCTGCCGAAAAATTAGACGCTGGGGAAAAGCACCGT
>NZ_KE387238.1:0-101056 GCF_000430765.1 Peribacillus kribbensis DSM 17871
TTCGTCATCCGTTCAGCATAGTGTCCATTAGAACCCTTCTCATTGACCTATCTTCGTCATCCGTTCAGCATAGTGTCCATTAGAACCCTTCTCATGGACAATTCAGCGTAGTGTCCATTATATAGCTTCATACGGCACATCTTCATCAAACATTCCAGACAATGTCCAGAGCTTCAGCACACAGCCTGCTATGCCGAATTTGAAGGCCTTCTGCGCATTACACCCTCTCTTACTCTATTCACCTATTATCACCCGCATGAAAGATAAAACGAACGTCCCAGAAGTACATCTCGCTGCACTATAGCCTTCGGTCCGGCAAAGGTTCCTGTTCAAGCCAGAAGTTTTTTTGCAGAGCTCCTTATAATAATGATGAACAATTTTTTAATGCAAAGCTGTCAAAATCACACCCACAGTAATCAGCCCGACGCCGATTCCATTCAACAGGCTTAATTTCTCACCAAAGAAAGCGATCGCTGCAATTGTCGCCAGCACCACGCTCAATTTATCTATCGGAGCTACCTGTGACACTTTACCCGTTTTTAAGGCCAAAAAATAGAATAGCCAGGATGTTGCCCCTGCAATACCGCTTAAAATGATAAAGAGAAAGGTCTTCTTTTCTGCAATGATGTGTGGAATTTTACTAAGGCTGCCTTCAAAAGCTACAACAGCCACTAAAAAAAGCGTCATGATGATCGACCGGACAGCAGTAGCTGTGTTGGAGTCGACATTTTGCAGCCCCATCTTCCCAAAGATTGAGACAAACGCTGCCGATACGGCAGACAGGATAGCAAAAATAAGCCAGGTCATCCCTTTTTCCTCCTTTATCAATGGACTGTTCGGATGCTTTCCCTGCGGTCCAGCCTTTCCATAAGTGCCAGCAGCTCTTCATATACCCCTGCATGATCCGGATCCTTCCAGAATTTACGCTTTCCCAATTCAATCTTCAGCTCGTTCCACCTCAGGGCATGATTCTCCTCCTGATATTTCTTAATCTGTTCCTCAAGCTCCTCTACCGCAGCATGAATATTGCTCGTGACATCATAAACAGTCTTCTCGGAAAGATGGATGCTTTCATTAGTTTGTATATGATATACAATCATTTCCGTTCTATGCTTAATCTTCTCTGTCATGTTCAACAGCTCCTTAGTATGATTAGTCCCTACTCATCCTTTCCAAAAGGTTTTTCAGATAAACGGCCGTTCCTCGTTGCCCGCATAAAAACAGCCAGGGTACACGGCCCTGGCTGTAAAGAACGAATGAATCCTTAATACTGTTCGTCTGGATGAAGATTATTCCGCATGAACTCCTGCACTCTTTCCACTTGTTCAAGGGAAGCTGGTTCTGTTTCATACCAGCCCTCCACATCCATCATCGTAAAAATGGCTTTATGATTGGCGATCGCATTATCAAAGCACTTTGCATAAATATCCTGTAATTCTGGATGGCTTGTTTCTAAGATTGTGTTTCCCAGGCTGCGGCTCCTCCCCTTTTCCAGCTCGAGGCACAGCTGAAGCATTTCACGGTTGGTTAACCCGCGGCCCTCCATATTATTCGGCATATCGGAACCTCCTATTTTTACTGGACTCTTCCCCGGTTAAAATATTGAGAAATTTCAGCAATGCGTAATTGATGGGATTCGGCGATCCGCTCCAATCTTGTACGCATTTCCGGGTCATCACAAAGAGATGCACACCAGTTGATCGTCTTTGCGGTTATCGTTTCTGCACGGATCTCGTCCTCGATAAACGAAAGCTCCTTTGTAGTAAGGCGGGTCATACTCATACCTCCCTTAAAATCTATATCCTTAACTTCCTCCAGATCCAGCCTTTTATACACAGGATGCAGAATAAGGTGAAATTCTGCATAAAGTAAAAAAAATGCCCCATCTTAAATGGAGTAGGATGTTATAAATATGGAGGTCAGCAAAGTGAAAAATGAAAGTAAAGGCAATATGATCCATTCAAAGACTGTAAAAAAGCAGCTGGATGAACTAGAAAAAAATTCGGCGGCCAGTAAAAAAGGCAGTACAAACGAAATAAATCCAGAGGTTACAGACGAAGGATTATCTCAGTAAAAGGTTTAGTCTCCCAGCTACCAAGATGGGAGACTTTTTATGTAATCTTTGTACAAAAAGAGACTTCAGAAAATCGAAGTCCTAAAGGGGTTATGAAGAGAAATCATATGTCACATGAGTCAATTGTTCGGATACATCCCATAAGCGGCTCATGATCTCCTGGTTATAGACTCCTTGTGCAGGTATTTCGATGGCCGGATAGCCTTTTCGGGCCCCTTTTCCATCCGGCCCAATATATTCACCGCCTTGAAGATCTTCATTTAATGCGGCAAAAACCGTCGGCAGCGCACCCATCTCGGCAGGCTGAAGAAAAAGGGAGGACATCTTTTTCAGGATGCCCGGTGCGTCACGGCCCCCGATTTTAAATAAATTGGTGGCCGAAATGCCGGGATGGCAGGCGATGCTTTTAACAGCCAGCTGATGCTCTTTGAACCGCTGATCCAGCTCTTTAGAAAATAACAGATTCGAAAGCTTGCTCTGTCCATAAAATTTCATCGGTTTATAACCGGAGCTTCCATCCAGGTTAGTAAAATCAATCACAGCCCCTTTATGCGCCAGACTGCTTAAGGTGACCACACGGGAAGATCCTGAAGCCTTTAACAGAGGAAGCAGTAAGCCAGTCAAAGCAAAATGCCCCAAATGATTGCTTCCGAACTGAAGTTCAAACCCATCCCTGGTTTTTTGGTAAGGCGGGACCATGACGCCTGCATTATTGATCAGGATGCCAAGGCTGGAATAGTCATCTACTAAATGATCTGCAAATTGATGAACGCTCTCCAGGTCGGCCAGATCCAGCTTTCGCACATCAAGCTCGGCCGCTGGGATTAGACGCTGGATCTCAGAAGCTGCATTTCTTCCTTTTTCCATATTTCGGACTGCCAGGACTACTTTGTATCCTTTGTCAGCCAAGATCTTCGCCGCCTCGAATCCTATGCCGCTGTTTGCTCCGGTAATAATGGCGGTCTTCTTTCTGTTCAGGCTTTCTGTCACATTCCCAGCTCCTATCTTTATTTTCTAAAAAAACGGGGCTTTTGCATGATGAAAACCATAACAGGAGCAAAAGGAACAGAAAAAAGTTTTCATCTGTACCTGCTTCCCCTGCCAAGAGCCCAGCCTAACCCGTATTAACTCCGGGCATTCAGCCGTTCATACACCAGCAGATTTTCATAAATGATTCTGAGTAAAGGCGCTTCTATCCCGTTCGACTCCGCCATCGTCAGCAGATAGCCATGAATATGCCTGGCTTCAATTTCTTGATTCTTTTCCATATCCCGCTGCATGGACGACTTCATTCCATATGGGAGCGCATGAATGCTGTTAACGGTCGTCTCCACGATGTCCTCGCTGATGGGGGCATTCACCGCTTTCACAATCTCAGCAGTTTCACTCAATAATTGCTGGAAAAGAGAAGACCCAAAGCCGCTTTCTCTGATTGCGCCGACGGGTGCCCGCATAAGAGTGGTGAGTCCGGCAAGCACCGTGATAAATAAATATTTATGCCACATTTCCTGTTCAACATGATCAGAGAGAATAAATCGATTTTTTTCATCATTCAGGTATTCCTGCAGCTGCCGGCAGCGTTCCTCCTGTTCTGGATGAAGGGCTCCAAACACTACCCGGTTTACAGGGCTGGTCTGGACCACCTCCCCACTTTCATTCAGTGTAGACTCGATAAAGCACAGGCCGCCAAGCACCTTTTCCTCACCATATTCCCGCTTCAAAATGTCCATATGGCTCATTCCATTAAGAAGAGGAACAATCAAGGTTTGTCTGCCCACAAATGGTTTGAGATCCCTGATTGCCGCTGCCAAATGATAGGATTTGGTAGAAAATAAAATGAGATCATATGGTTTCACCCTGCTGTCAGCCGTAATAAGGCTTGGAGTAATCACAAAATCACCATGCAGGCTTTTAACAGACAGGCCCGACCGTTCCAATTGCTGCTTTCTGCCTCTGCGTACCAGGAAATCTACCTGTTTCCCCTGCTCGGCCAGCCTTCCTCCGAAATAACCGCCGACTCCTCCGGCCCCTAACACTAAAATGCGCATGTTGTTCCCCCTTTTCGTTCATTCCTTTATGTATGAAGAGTTCGTTCGAAATATTGGGCCAATTCGACAATCATGGCTCCCATTCTTTCATTCCCCGGAACGATGATCCGCCCGACTCCTTCATCCTTCAGTGCTTCAGCTGTTACCCTTCCAACCGCCGCACATACCGTTTCCTCTGACAACCTGAAAATGAACAACCCGAACTCTCCCTGCTTCCTGGCATATTGAAACAGCGAGCGGACCTGTACGGCCGTGGTAAAGCAAATGGCGTCCAATTCACCTGAAAGGATTTCCCGGTATGTCTTCTCCAGGATTTCCTGCTGCGGCGGAATATGCCTGTAAGGAAGAAGATAAGAAACCTCTGCCCCCTGATTTACGAGATAGTCTGTAAGAGCAGGAGCTGTTTCCCCGTGCAGCTGAACCCACACTTTTTTTCCTGCAAGATCATTCCCCTCCATCGAGCGGATCAGACCGTTTGTAGTGCCATCATCATCTACCGCCGCCGGAAAAAATCCCAGTTTCTTTAAGGCCGCCCTTGCCTTGTACCCTCTGCATGCAATTTGTGCAGCTTCCAATGTCTGAAGCAGCTCTTTTTTTATGCCCAGCTTTTCAGCGGCAGAAACCAGTGCCTCGAGACCGATTCCCGTCGTAACAATCACCCAGTCGGGACGATCCAGGACAAATTGGCGGATTTCCTGTTCAAGCTCCTTCTCTGCCGGATAAACGGTTCCCTGCAGCGGGCGCAATAAGGGAATTCCACCCTGTTTCTTAATAATTTCCTTCATCTCTTCGGTTTTTCTTGAACCGCCTGTGGCGATTCTTTTTCCAAGCAAACCTTGCCCCATCCAGCACCCTCCTGTATTCTTTTGTTCATACTTTCTACGTTATCTCAAGCTTACCAAGAAATCCAGAATCTTTCCTAATTAAAATACCTGCGGATCTAAAGAAAATTAAAATAGAGCTGCCAATGGCAGCTCTACCGTACATTTTGAATGTTCAAATACCTTTATGCTTCATTTCTCAGGGCAGCGGGCGAAAATACTTCACCTTCATCTACAGGGGGGAAAAGTGAACGTGATGGCTGTCGTTTTGCTTCATGATTTACCTTTTTAAACTCTTTTTGAAGGAATGTTTCGATTTCTCTACGTCTGCGGCCGCCTTTTTTTGCCATTGCAGAAGCCTCCTTTAAAATTATTCACAAGATAACCATCCTGACAGGAAAACCCTGCCGCAAAATCCCTTGACTTCATGCCTTCAAAACCTGTCGACCTTGCTGCCTGTCTTTTTCAATAATCAAATCCTGAATGTAAATGGATTGTTAAATTATTGTTAAGGCTAATTTTAAAGAATCTATTTAAAAGATTCAATGCTGAAAAACAGCCAAATTCCTCTTTATTTTTACAAAATTCTGACTATATGTTCCATATGGTAGTTTTTACGGCTAATTCAAAGAATTTTGCCGCTTGGACATATATCGCACTCCTGTTTTATATTTTTTGCTGAAGAAACCCCAGGATGTCGGCAGTTTTTCTCTCCGTGTCCAGCAGAATGATTCGTTCATCACTTTTATGTATAAAAATTGGATTTCCTTCTGGATCAAAACAATAAGCAATCGGGATGGAGAAGCCGCAGTTACGATAAGAACCATCCGCATGGCTTGCACCGATAACAAACGCTCTCTGGCTTCTCGCAATATTCCGGGCTTCAGATGTCCAATCCTCAAACTGGTGCTCACTAAACATTCCGACACCGATCGGATTAAAGATAAAATCCACAGCCTCCTCTCCCAGGCCTTCCAGCCCCTGAAAAACCTCCCGGCATAGAATAAAGCCAAGCTTATTGCCATTTGATTCAACCTTTGAAGGCTGATATAACCCCGAATGTTCTGGCGTCTTATTTCTATCAAGGATCAATCTGCCGGAAGGGTCTGCGATAAAGGCCCTATCCTTCAGGCTGCTATCCTTATATCCCGCCACAATATACATGCTGTACTCCTCTGCCAAATGACATACATCCATGAGCTGCCACTCCTTAACATAACCTTCAGGAAATAGAATCAGCTCTGCCTCCCGGCTCATCTTTAAGGCAGCCTCAAGCTGGACCGTCTGCTCCTCATGGACCGGCTGTCCTATAATCATTTTCATACCGGCACACCCTTTCATTTTTTATCCAAGACTATATATTCGATAGAGACAGCCCGCCTCCTTTTTTGGACAAAAATAAAAACCCCCAAGACTTTTGTTGTCTTGAAGGCTTAATCGATCATTCTTCCATAACCTCATCAAACGCATACGATACCTTGGTGAATTCCTCATCCGACTCAATCGCTGTCAGATCTCCGTCAGAATCAACCTTCATGAAGAAAACATCAAGATCTTCTTCCTGCTTGTTTTTGACATCCTCTGAAAAACTCACAGCCACATATTCGGTTCCCTCAATATTCAGGGATCCCAAAACCTCTACTTCCTGCTCAGGCCCATTTTGCGACTCGATCGTAAAAGTTTCTCCCGTTTGAATTCTTTCCACTTCTCTGCCCCCTCCTGTTTGCTTCCTGTTATTTTCCCTTATTGAGCAGGAAACATTCTCAATTCGAACAAAATAAAAAGCTGTTTTTCTACAAAGGATAATAGAAACCAATTTTGGAATCAGGAGGCATTTTCATGAGAAAAAATCATCTTTTATCCTTAACGGCAGCAATCATGGCGCTCTCCGCCTTTACACCAATGGATTCAGTCACAGCAGAAAACCTCCTTCCTTCTTATCATTCCAGGAGCGAAATCCCCGCTCAGTACAAATGGAAAACGGAAAATATTTATTCAAGCATTAAAGACTGGGAGAAGGATCGACAAAAAGCATCCTCTCTATCCGCTTTGTTCAAGAAAAAATATCAAGGCAAGCTTGGCAGCTCTCCTGAATTACTGAAGGGCGCCCTTGATGATTATTCGGAACTGGCACGGATCTCCGACAAAGTGAGTGTTTATGCCAGTCTCTCCCGGGATGTCAATGCAGCGAATCCAAAACTGCAGGTGCTGTCAAACAAGGCGGATAAAATGTCAGATACGATTTCTGAAAACACAGCCTGGTTCGTTCCCGAAATACTGGAGCAGCCCCAAAACCGGATTAGCACCTGGATTCATCATCCGCAGCTGAAAACCTATTCCTATTTCCTGAGTGATATCGTCAGGACAAGGGCACATAGTCTGCCAAAAGAAAGCGAAGAGCTCTTGGCAAAGGTCTCCCCTCTTGGCGGTACAGCGAATGCATTGTACGGGACCCTTGAAAAAGACATTGCTTTCGGCCCGATTAAAAACAGCAAAGGGATAAAGACCACTTTAAGCAGAAGTAATTTTCCTTCTATTATGGAAAGCAGCGACCGCAGCTTTAGAAAAGCTGCCTTTAAAAAGTATTACGAGACTTTAGGCAGCTTCCAGGACACCTTTGCAGAAACCCTGCAAGCCCAGGTTAAATCCCATAATATCAGTGCTGCTATCCGGAAGTATCCATCTGCTGTGGAAGCAGCCCTTGACCAAAATGATATTCCGTCTGAAGTCTACAGTCAGTTAGTCAAAACTGTCAGCAAGGGACTTCCCGACCTCCACCGGTACATAGCCTTGAAAAAAAAGCTTCTTAAAGTGGACAGGCTTCATATGTATGATATGAACGCGCCCGTAATAAAAGCCGATACTGAGTATATTCCCTATAAAGAAGCAGAAAGCCTTGTTATAAAAGGATTGAAACCTATGGGAAGCGATTATCAGAAACTCCTTAAAACCGCTTTTTCAAAGGGATGGATTGATGTTTATTCCACAGCTGATAAACGTTCGGGCGCCTATCAGTGGGGATCCTATGATACACACCCTTTTGTTCTGCTGAATTATCAGGGCACGATGGATGACGTCTCCACCATCGCACACGAATTAGGCCATGCCATGCACTCGTATTACTCAAAAAAGTCTCAAGACTATATCAATGCCGGATATGCGACTTTTACTGCCGAAGTTGCATCAACCCTGAACGAAAACTTATTATGGGAAATGCAGTACAAACACGCAAAAATCAAAAAAGAACGAATAAACCTGCTAACCCAGCGGCTCGAGCATTTCCGCACCACCCTTTTCCGTCAAACCCAATTCGCTGAATTTGAAAAAGAGATCCATGAAATGGAGGAAAGCGGCAAAACGCTGAATGCCGCAGCTCTTAACCGGCTGTATCAGAATCTTAATCAAAAATACTATGGCCCAAGCCTTGCAGCTGACCAGGAAAATGCCCTTGAATGGACGAGGATCCCTCATTTTTACAACTATAATTTCTATGTCTATCAATATGCGACCAGCTTTGCGGCTTCTACAGCCCTTAGCAGTCAGATCCTAAAAGAAGGGAAGCCTGCAGTAGAGCGAATTAAGACACATCTGCTGAATGCGGGAGGTTCAAAGGATCCTATCTCTATTTTAAAAGACGCAGGTGTAGACATGTCTACATCAGCCCCTATTAATCAGGCTCTTTCCGCATTCAGAACCACCCTGGACGAGCTTGAAAAACAGCTCAATTGAAGCTTGTTCATGCAAAAACAAGCACCTTTCCATCGTTTGCGTGAATTTGCATAGTTTCATTTTTTTATTCATGATTGCGCATTTAATCATTTTTATCGTATTTTTTCATATTTGCGTGTTTGTGCATAATTATTTGTATGTTAGTTGTAGAAAAGGGGAACTGCCTGCTAAACAGGAGTCCCCCTTTTTTGTACACTATTAACCATGCACATCCATACACCTCATTTTATCTCCAAGGGAAGTCAAAATGAATCCGGTCTTTAATAATTAAAACTGCTCATTTTCTATTGTATGTTGTGCTGGTCCCATCAGCATTGAACTGCTAAATGTGTTTGTTTAAAATGGATAAAGAGTTGAAACAAAAGGACGACGGGAAGAAGCTTTGATTATCACAAATGTTTCTAAATGAAAAAAATGAAAGACACCTTTAAATTCAGCCTCCAAAACTAATATCCCCGCCAAAATAAACGGGGATACTAAATGTCTTTATATAAAGGCATTTTACAATTGCAGGTAACAAGAATTAAAACTAAGCAACCTCTAAAATTCATCCCCTGATGTTCAATTCTTTTTACTCTAACATATGAAATTTTGATAAATATGACTCTATTAAATTAGATCTCCCTTTATATTGGATTACAATATGAAATGGAGTCGGATCAGTCGGAAACGAATCATAATTTCTTCCCTTTACCCATTCATCTACAGTTGAAAGAAGTATAGAAAAAAAGTACTTAATTCATGTTTATCATGTTATTAATATCTCTTCAACTCTAAAGATGGTGAATATGACACTGCTTCGAACTATAAATTTAGATTGGGTCTTTCTTAAACTCTTTCTGTTTCGCTAATGATCCTTTCAGATGATAAACGACAGAGCTTAACGTTATCATCAAAAGGGCAGCTTCGGGGATGGACTAATTGTTTGAGATGTTGATAAGCTAAAAGAGGGAGGCATCTTGAAAATGGACTTAGCGTTGAAACCGTATTTTCCTGACAGTCCCCCTAGTAGGACTCCCCTCCCCTTTTTCATGTTTATACAAATTTCTGCGCTAAAGCTTTATATTTTAAGTTAATAACCGCATTTCTTCCTATTATATAGGATTAAAGTTCCCAAGAAGGAGTTTACATAATATTTTTATCGAAATGTTCAGTGGAAATAGTTTTGGAAGAGATTTTTATTTAGTTTTATTAATCCGTTGATTTCTTTTTACCAAGTAAGGATGTAAGAGCTGGTTCATTAAATCCTTTGATAATCAGCCAAATGGCTAATATCATTTCATTTGCTGCTACCGGTACTGCCAAAATCCCGCCCCAGACTGAAACTTGTTCAATGACATCAAACATGACTAATATGGCACAGAGAAAGATAAGTACGGCTCCTGTCATCCCGAGGATTGGAATGAATCTGGGAATCAGTCTGGATCTATAAAAAATATAGCTGTACATCATGGTGTTTATGCCTAGCATGAAGTTAGGGCCAAGCAAAAATGTCCAGTCATGGACTGCTTTCAATAGGGTTCCTGAGGTTTGATAGGAAGTGATTGCTGGGGCTGCTGCTGAAGTGAATTCACGGCTGAGAGTAAGTAGAGACAGGACACTGAGCACACCAATCAATATGAGAACCGCTTCCAGAAACCGGAAGCAGACGTGCCAGAGTGCGATTGTTTCGTTATATTTCTTAAGAATAGGAAACATTGTGGTCGCCGTGCCTATCGCAGAAACGACAACCAGCAGCTCAAACAATGCTCCCAGCATTACCTGACTGGCATGTTCGGAACCTTGAGTCAGATAATCAGCGTTAACAAGGACTGGATTATATAAATTAAAAGCAGGAATGACCGCAAACACGGCCGCCAGTATAAAAAAAATCCCAATAAGTTTCGCAGTTTTTTTATTTGAATTCATTTTTATCCCACTCTCCTCTAAAATTCACTACATTTCCTCACGATTTTGTTTCTTCTCCATAAAAGAAAACCTCTTCCAATGAAAGGTTAAAGGCACGAGCAATGCGGAAAGCCAGTTCGAGTGACGGTGAATAATTTCCCTTTTCGAGAGCCACGATCGTTTGTCTTGTAACACCCACCTTGTCAGCTAATTGCTGCTGGGTCATTTCATCATGGTTGAATCGGAATTTTCGGATATGATTGCCGACAAGATTTTTTCCCATCTTATACTCCTTTCCAATAATGATAAAGTTTTGTTATGGAACCAGTGACATCTGCCATGAATCCTGAAAAGATCAGGATGATGAACATAATCTGTGACGGCTGATAAACCAGTAAACTCATAGCAAGAAGAAACCCGAGAATGAACACAAAAAATGAATTTCGATAAGCCTTCAACTGAATGATCTTATCCAGTTCGTCCTGAAAGGATGGCTCCTTCTCTTTGGTAGTGATTCGATAGAAGATATTAAATATGATGCTGATGATGATGTGAGCGATAATGGAAACCACTGTCAATGTAAGAACATAGGTGCCCCAATAGTGAAAAATTTCTTCGGAATACAATCCGCCTTTAGGATGCTGAGGATACATGTACAAGCCAAAACCGGCAAAAATCAAAATGACGCTGATTACAGACACAATGCTTTTCTTCTCTTGATAAGTCATGCTGACTTCCCTCCTTCATATGTTTTATTTTACATAAAGTAAAGTTTATTTTACTCAATGTAATATAAACTATACATCAAGTCAAGTTGATATGACAAAAATAGGCAGGAAAAGTTTTTAGAATGATCAGCGGAACAAACTAAAAAAGACAGCCAGCTGACTGCCTTTTTTGGACCATTCTTTTTACTCATCTGGCGATACCAGCATCGGTTACAAAGGTTTAATAAATGTGTTCCTATAAAAACTTATTATTTTGCCTTTTTCCCTTTTCTCACCGGTCCAAAATGATCATTTAATCCTTTTGTTAACAAGCCTATGCAGCGCTCCAGCTCGACTTTTAATGTCTTTCTATAAGTCTCAAGCTTTGCTTTTCCTTCTTCCGTCATATGATATACAATGATTTCTTGGAAAGTTGCATCCTTCTTTCCTATGAAATCACCGCCTTGTTCTCCCAGCAGCTTCTTTTCTCTTTTCAAATATCCTTCTCTATATAAATCGTGAAGACATTTATAAACTTCTGAATGAGTTGGAGCATAGGCATAAGGTTCAAATTCTTTTCGCAGATCCTCGACGAATTGTCTGCCATAGCTTTTATTGGATTGAATATAGTCCAATAAATAAAGCTTCAAAAAGGCACGCTGCTTCAAGAGGAATCCCCGGCTTTGATGATTTTCTTCCATAATTGCACCCGCTTTCCATTTATTACTTTTCTTAAATTATATCATTTTTCCCTCTCTTTTTTTGTGATTTCCCCTTGATTTTAGCAATAAATTTCACTAAGCTTAATGGCTGATGACTTGGTTTGATTGTTATTAAAGATTTGGAACTAGGTTGTTTCAAAAAATTTTAACTCGTTGTTTTTTTGGCCCCAGCTCTTCTTAGAAGTGAAGGAATTTGGATTAAATTTCAAACTATTTAAAAGTATGATTGATTAAGCTTATTGACTGGTGATTCATCTAATGTGTTATTGAATAGTTGGAACCTTGTTGTTTCGGATTTTAGCTGGGGTTGGTATTATGCTGAGAGTATTGGCCCTGGCTTTTCAGATATATTTTTTCTGCTGCGGCATGGCTGCAAGAAATTAAATGACATTCCATACGACTCCTGGCACGGCTTGATTACCGTTTCGCACACGAATTTTGGATTATAGATCATGTTCTTTTTAAATTCGAGCATCACTTCTTCAATATTGAGCACGGCCGCCGGATATTCGAACATACCCATATGATCCTCCGTACCTGGCCGCCTGTTTCGAACACAATCGCAATATTTTATAACAGGATTTTGGTTTTTCGTGGGTATGATCACACCCTGGCAGCTTTTTTGCTATTTTAATTTTTTAGATACGGATTGTAGTTCTATGAGGTTAGCAGAGTCTATTGAATATTTGGAACCTTGTTGTTTCAGCTTTGTTTATACTAAGTTTTTCGAATGATTTTTGATGATCGGCTATTATTCATGTGTAATAAGGAGTTTAAAAAGGTAACTCTATTTCCCCAGTTCGTATGGTTAATACTTTAGAAGATTTGGAACTAAGTTGTTGCAAGGATTAAGTTGATATTGCTTATTATGACTCGAATAGCCAAAAAATAGGTGCCTTGAAACGGCATCCTACATTCAATCCCAGATTAATCAGCTTACCCGGATGATTTGAATCCTCAATTAAAGCTGATGGTTCCTTCTACACCGGCAGCCGCTTTTGAATCTGGTTCCTATAAAAAAATTCAAAAACTCAGAAAAGCAAAAAACCTCTCTGCCTTAACAGAGAGGTTGAAATGATTTATTATACTCCAGGAAACCATCCCGGAGTATGGATGATGGCATTCCAAAGCGGATCTGGAACGACCAGTTCCTGCTGACGGTTTTTGTCGATTTTGGTGACAATTTCATCTTCTCTTCCCTCCTGGATCTTCTGGACCCAGTCAGGCTCGATGATTAATTCACGGGCCAAGGCAATTAGCGGCACACCAGTTGCAAATGCATCTACTGCATCCTGTGGTGTATAGATGGAACCGACACCGATAACAGGGACTTTGTTCCCCACTCTTTCCTGGACGATTTCAAGGCGGGATCTTGTGTCATCCACTCCCCTTCTTGGGATGGAAGTATGATCCAGCAGAGAAATGTGAAGATAATCCAGGTCCTGTTCAGCGAGCTTATCGATTAATACAAGGGTATCCGCCATCGTAATCCCCGGTGTTTCAGGCTCCTCTGGAGAGAAGCGATATCCGACGATAAAAGGTGTCTTGGATGCGGCTGCTGCTTTTTTAACTTCCTTAATGACTTCAAGCGGGAACGTCATGCGCTTTTCAATGCTTCCGCCAAAGCGGTCTTCTCTGCGGTTGGAATGAGGGGAGAAGAATTGCTGAATCAAGTATCCATTTGCACCATGGATCTCCACTCCGTCAAATCCTGCTTCCACAGCGCGTCTTGCGGCCTCGCCGAAATCCTTGATGATCGTTTCCACTTCACTGGTTGTCAGTTCACGAGGTACCGGCTGCCCTTCTCCTTCTGCAGGAATGGCGCTTGCACTGACGGTCTCATTATTAGGAACGAGCTCCGGAGGGCAGGATCTGCCGCCATGAAAAATTTGCAGGATGGCTTTGGCACCCTGTGCTTTGATACCTGCCGCAAGCTGTCTCAGACTTGGGATAAGTTCATCCGTATCTGCTCCGAATTCCCCGTGGAATCCTTTTCCGTTGCGGGTCACATAGGCGCAGGCAGTAATGACCATACCTGGTCCGCCTGAACGGCGGGCATAATAGTTCACTTCTTCTTCTGTCACTGAGCCGTCTGTGTTTGAAGAGAAGTTGGTCATAGGAGCCATGACGATCCGGTTCTTCAGCTTCACTCCATTTTCAAAGGAAAACTCTTTAAAGAATTGTTCATAGTTTGCATTCATCTTTTCTAATCCTCCCAAATTAAATCCATTCCACGATATCTTTCATTTCACTTCTTGTTTTAGGCCTTGAAGGATCTGCAGCCCGGTAGCCAAACGCGGCCATGACGGAAATCGCAAATTCCCCATTTTCAAGCAGATTTCTTTCTTCCAGGATTTTGTTTACCGCAGCAGGATCAAAGCCCTCAATCGGACAAGAATCAATCCCTATTAAAGCAGCAGAAGTCATCATGTTGGCCAGTGCGATATAGGTCTGTTTGCTGGACCAGTCGAACAATGCTTTTTCGTTATCCAAAAGACCAAATTCCTCCTGGAAATCCTTATATCGTCCGAGTAAAGATTCCGCAAACTCAGGCGGCATCTTTTTTACTTCTTCCATATGTTTTTTTACAAAGTCAGCATCATAGGTGGCTTTTGTTCTTGCCAGAATCAGCACAAAATGGCTCGCTGTCGGCAGCTGCCCCTGTGCTCCCCAGGACACCTCCCGGATTTTTGACCGGAGCTCCTCATCCTGGATCACAAGAAACTTCCATGGTTCGAGGCCGATGGAGCTTGGTGACAGTCTGGCATTTTCAAGAATATATTGAAAATCCTCTTCGGAAATTTTTTTCGTTTTATCAAATTCCTTGGTTGCAAACCGGAAATTTTGTGCTTTTATAACTACTTCTTTGATAGCATTTATGTCCATCATGATGTTCCCTCCAGACTATATGTACTTATAATTTTTTTGATTCATAAAGGTCAGCTTTTAAAGGCACTTCAAAATACTCAGGCGCTGCCTTCATGAATGAAGTAAAATGTTCGGATTTGTTATGATCGGCCACCGCGTCATTGTCCTTCCATTCTTCAACCATTACAAATGAGTTTGGGGCTTTAGGATCTACATAAAGCTCGTATTTATTGTTTCCTTCTTCGGCTCTTGAAGACGCAATCAGCTTTTCAGCCATCTCAAGGAATTCTTCTCTTAACTCAGGCTTGACCTGCATATATGCGTTTATTGTAATCATTGGTTTTCCTCCCTGTTTTATAAACTTTTTTACAATGCTGAAATTTTACCCCTGCCTTTTAATATCTAGTCTGCCGTTTATACCGGCAGGGGATACGCTAAAATACATGGTCTTTGTATTAATCCATAATGGATTTGTTTTCTTCTTTTTTCGTGCTTTTGTTTAAGATTATTGGCGAAGAAATTTCTTTACTTTTTGACCTCTTAGCCTGCAATTTCTGGGTTAAGTCTAAAAACCACTCTTTATCTTTAGTCAATAGGGCCAAATCAATCATGGCAAGCAATTGGTCTTCTGTTCCTTCACTGCGGGCTTTCAGCTTTTCGATGGATGAGTTCAAGATCCAGACACCCTTTCCATTGATGTCAGCATTGTCACTTTCCGTAACCTGCACCCTCGCTTTGTTTTGGAATACATCCAAGTCATTGATATAACCCTGAATCAATTCCCCTTCACGAGTTTTGGCCAGAACCCAGTCCCCTATGTTTAAACCTGCTTTCATTTTCCGCACCCCTTACTGTATTTTTTTTTTATACAGTTATGATAAAAAGAAAAAAATCATTCAGTATCAAAGACACCGATTAATTTTTTCCAAAACATTTTGCAGTGATATGGTAGTTAAATACTCTTCATAATGCTTTTCCGCTTCACTCAAAATTTCATCCATCACCTCTTGGGTGTGGGATGAAACCGGGCAGGTTTCCAAAGGATCGCCTGAGCACCAATTAGGTTTAAGGGTTCCATAAGAAACAGAATGGTAAATCCTGCCGAGCGAGATTTCAGCGGGTAAGCCGTTCAGGATATAACCGCCGCCTACACCTTCCCTGGTATTCACCATGCCATGCTTTCGGAGACAGCTCATCACCTTCCTGATTCGCGCAGGATTGGTGCAGACATTCCTGGCAATCTCCTCGCTGCTTGCCATGTGATCCGGTAGATAGGCGAGATATAATAAACTATGGACAGCTATCGTATACTCACTGTTCATGAATCTGAATTTCCTCCTTTCGAAGGATTACTGTAATCATATAACTTACAGTTAACAGAGTCAAGTCATTTGCTTAAGGCTATCGATATCTTTCTTCTTTATAAGGATTGGCCGTCATAGAATATCCAAGCTCTTCCCAAAAGCCTGCCTCATCGTTTTTCATAAACCGGATGCCAGTCACCCACTTTGTCCCCTTCCAAAGATAAAAAGACGGAGGCGGAATAAACCTCAGCGGGTAGCCATGCTTGGGGGAAAGCTCCTGCCAGTCATGCCCGTCATCCTTCCACTTATAAACGAACAGCGCATCGTCCCCCATTAACGGTTCCAGCGGCAGATTGGCAGAATATCCGTATGGGTCTCCGTTGTAATAGCCATAAATCTTGATATGGGTCACGCCCTCTTTCAAAGAGGCAAGTTTTATGAGCTCCCGGAAAGGGATTCCTTCAAATTGTGTGCCAAACTTGGACCAAGTGGTAACACAGTGAAGGTCAATCTCTGATTTGACAGCCGGCAAATTCATAAAATCTCTGTAGGACAGAGTGATTTCCTTTTCGACATTACCAAAAAGTCTGAACGACCAGGTTGTTTCGTCAAATTTATATATATCTCCCTGATGGAGAATGGGCCATGAAGTAGTTTCAAATTGTCCCGGAGGAAGTAGTTTTTTCATAGAATCCGCCTTTCTTTTTTGTTTGGTTTACTCAAGGAGCATATCCATTATGGTTCTGTTTACAGTCCTATGTCCATTTCCATTAGTATTCATCAATACTGCAATTCCAGACTGTCTAGCAGGGAGAATGGATACCATGCTGCGAACCCCCATCTGGCCGCCGCCATGCTCGACTACAGGTTCATTTTTATATGACCCTGTGAACCAGCCAAGTCCATATCCCCAGCCTTCCGGATACCAATGCGCCGGAACCTTTATTACTGGTTTCTGCATCTCGAGAATGCTGCTTCTTTTTAATATGCCCCCACCCAGTTCCGAAATATGAAATTGAAGATATTTCCCAAGGTCATTGGCAGATGAATATAGGAATCCGATAGGGGCTGCCAGTGGATTAATCGGGTAGGGTGTCTTTATCTTCGGGCTGTCCATATAATACCAGGAACTATCCCTGTCTCCCTCAGCAATCATGGGATCCCACAACGTTCTATCCATTTTTAATTCTTTAAAAAGATAGGAGCTTAAGTATTCTTCCCACGTTATCCCGCTGACTTTTTCAAATAAATCACAAAGAATCACATACGAATCGGTACAATAAGCCCAGCCTTCTCCAGGTGGATATTTAAGCTGGACCTTCTTGAACCACCTGGTGATATCCTCTCTGGAGTGAATCCGCAAAAGCTCTTCCTCAGACAGTCCATAATATTCCAGTGCTTCATTGAATTCTGTTTCAGTATCCGAATAAATGTCTCTTATATTCGGGGCCTTCATATTGGCTACTCCCAAATCTGATGGAAATCCTGCCGTATGGCTTAAGACATGCCGGACTGTTATTTTCTTAGAGAGACAGGAATCTGTTGTTTCAAAGTATGGTAGATATTGAACCAGCGGATCATCCAAATGTATAAGATTCTTTTCACAAAGAGACAGGATGCTTACAGCCATAAAGTTCTTTGAGACACTCTGAATGCTCATTATGGTATCTGAGGTCATTGGGGTTCTTTCAATCCCCATTCGCGCCTGGCCAAATCCCTTGGAAAAAACACATTCCCCTTTTTCCACAATACTGATGCTCATTCCCGGGATATTTTCGTTTAAAAGAATTTCTTGAACAAATTGTATGATTCTCTCCGATTTGCTTCTAGTGAACATCAAGATCTCCATCCCCCGGCTGCTATACATCTGTTTTTTCTTTATTATATCAATTAGAAGTTTTGTTCTCCATCCCGGGCATAATATTTTGAGACTTAGAGTCCAGCTGTTAGAATATATCCTGAAAATAACAGAAAGAAGTTGAAGCGATGTCACAGTCTGTTAAACAATTACATGATATTAAATTCTCCGTGCTGGATTTAGCGCCCATCACTGAGGGCAGCACGGCTGCCAAGTCACTCGCCAATACGCTTGATCTTGCTCAGCATGCAGAAAAATGGGGTTATAACCGTTATTGGCTAGCAGAACACCATAATATGCCAGGAATCGCGAGCTCCGCTACTTCCGTTGTCATTGGCCATGTGGCTGCCGGTACAAAGTCCATCAGAGTGGGCTCCGGGGGAATCATGCTTCCTAACCATGCTCCGCTTGTAATAGCCGAGCAGTTCGGAACTCTTGAATCCTTGTTTCCCGGCCGTGTGGATCTCGGGTTAGGCAGAGCGCCTGGTACAGATCAGCTTACAGCCTTTGCCCTTAGAAGAGAAAGACGGAGCGACGGCCAGGATTTCCCTGAACAGCTGGCAGAGCTTCGGAACTACTTCAAAACCTCTGAAGAAGTCGGAGGACGGCACGTGCATGCCATTCCGGGTGAAGGCTTGAACATACCTGTCTGGCTCCTTGGATCCAGCGGCTTCAGTGCCCAGCTCGCCGGACAGCTTGGGCTTCCATTTGCGTTTGCCAGTCATTTTTCTCCGGATAACACCCTGCCGGCCCTTGAGCTATACAGAAGCAGCTTCAGACCTTCCGAGGTACTCGAAAAGCCTTATGCAATGGTGGGTGTCAATGTCCTTGCTGCTGATACAGAACAAGAAGCCAAACGCCTTGCAACGAGCATGCAGCAGCAATTTTTAAACTTGATCCGAAACAACCGGGCCCCCCTTCAGCCTCCAGTGGATAATATGGATGAGTTATGGAGCGCATACGAAAAAGCTGCCCTGGAGCAGCAGCTGGGATCATCCATTATTGGAGATGCTGACATCGTAAAGGAAAAGCTTCAGAACTTCCTTGATATAACCGGTGCGGACGAAATGATTGTCAATGCTCAAGTTTACGACCACCAGGCGCGCCTCCGCTCCTATGAGATTGTGGCGGAAACTGCAGGCTTGAAATAGCATGACAAAAAGAGGATGAAATCTAAGATTTCATCCTCTTTTTTTATATTGAAAGTCTTCAATTTGAAGCGAAATGAACATACGATGAATGCGCCTTTATTCATCACTCATCCCATTGTACAGGCTCCCAGGAACCCTGCTTCTTCCTGATGGAAATAATCTGGCCGATGTGGTGGGCTGTATGCAGATTCATGGAAGAGATTTTTTTCCACCATGTCCGTTCCGGTTCGGGCGGAGTCATCAGCATTTCATCATGGCAGTCCAGGATCGCCTGCATCCATTCAGAAGAAACTTCACGCAGTGTATTTACGGTCTTCTCCCAATTTTCTTCCGTAATTTCGGCTGATTCTTTTGTTTTCATGAAAGTAGACTCGTTCGTAAAGCCTTCCTCTGGAACAGGAAGTCCAATGAATTGATTTAAATATCTTGAATTCCAGAATATCAGGTGATTGACAATCTCCCAAATGGAGTTGTCTCCTTCTTGATCACGCCAGGAAGCCTCTTTTGCAGTGACATTCTTTAAGGATGCCTCCATACCGGCGAACATTTCTGTCCGATTCATAATCACATTCATTTCATTCAGAAGAAGTTTTTTAATCTCTGACATGGGTTCCACACACCTTTCTCTCTTCGATTCTATTAGAAATCTTACCCAGCTATGTTCTTTTCAAACAAAACCGCCTTCCGAATCCTTCGGAGCCTCTTTCGCCATTTAAAACAGCTTTTTTGCTGATATATCCCCTTTTTTGAAAGGATATAACTAGTTTTCAAAGCTTTTGTCGGAAGGCAGGAAAAACAGAAAGTGAATGCAGAATATAGAGGACATAGGAAATAGAATTCCCAATTAATGAAATGAAAGGGTGTTATAGATGAATAAAAGCCAGATCATGAAAGCCTATTCCATTAAAGATGTATCAAAAAAAATCAGTGTCCCTACCGGTACGATCAGGCAGTGGGAAAAGGATTTGAACGGACTGCTCGTAATCCCCCGTTCAAGGCAGGGAGCCAGATTTTATACAGACACGGAAATCGCCATCCTGGCAAAAATAAAGGAAATGAGAGAAAAGAATTTAAGCAAGGGTATGATCCGGATGCTGCTGGAAAAACATTTCAATGAAGGCTCTGAAATAGGTTCTGAAATCCCTTCCGAAACACCCGCAGTCATCCCTGCGGATAACGCCGTTGCACCGGCTGAGGAAACGTCCGTTGTACAGGCTGTTCCGAATCTGGATGAACTTTACGCCGCCCTGGACAATTATAAGCAGAATCTGCTCCAGGATATACGAAATGAAATCAAGACCAACAATAAGGAAATGCTGGATGAAGTGAAGAACAGCATACATGCAGGCACCATCCATACTGTCCAGGGGCTTTCAAAATCGATTTCCCGGTCGAATGAAAAAAGACAGCAGGAAACCCAGCAAATCAGCCAATCCATAAGGGATTCGGCCAAAGTCACTTCCGATACGTTCGCGGCTCTCTCTGAAAACATTGCGAGAAGTTCAAAAGGCACTTACGAACAGCTTTCCAAACGGATATCCGAATCTACAAAATCTGCTTCCAAGGATTATAGACAGGCTATGACCAATGCCTCGATGTCCATGAATAAAGCTCAGAAGGATTTCGTAAGGATGTCCAGAGAAATCCAGGTCAGCCAGGAGAGCCTCATGGAAGCCATGAATAAAAATCTGGAGCAATTTTCCCATCATATTCAGGAGAGGGAGGACGTATTCCAGGGAATGGTGACAAGCTTCCGTGAAGTTGCCGCTGCCAAAAAGAAAAAGAAATGGTGGAAGGTTTTTTAATAGACAGGAAAAGGCAGCTTTAGAAGGAGCAGGACTCCTTTTGCGGCTGCCTTTTCATTGAAAAGTTATTCTTCATCTTCCAAAGAAAACTTGATATTCTTTCCGTAGAAAATTTCATCCATCTCCCGCGTCAGTCTCCGTGTAATGGTCTCCTGCTCTTCAGTGCTTAACTTTTCCTTGGTATAGCCAAAAAGATAATTATCCAAATCAAAATCCTTCAATTTGCATTTTGTATGGAAAATATTCTCCTGGTACACATTCACATCGATCATATGATAAGCTTCCTGCACATTTTCAGGGATATAATTCTGTATGGAATCGATGGTATGATCGATGAACAGCTTGTGTCCTGAAATATCCCTCGTGAATCCCCTGACTCTGTAATCAATCGTCATGATATCCGTATCAAACGAGTGAATTAAATAATTCAGCGCCTTTAAAGGAGAAATTTCCCCGCAGGTAGATACATCGATGTCCGCCCTGAATGTGCTAATGCCCTCGTCAGGATGGAACTCCGGATACGTATGGACCGTGATATGGCTCTTGTCCAGCGCAACGACCACATTATCCGGAAGCGGTCCAGGCGATTCATCATACGATTCTTCCGGCACCTCCACAATCGGACCCTCCGAAACCAGCACCGTCACGCTTGCCCCCTGCGGGACATAATCCTGCTTGGCAATATTCAAGACATGCGCCCCGATAATCTCTGCAACTGTCGTTAATATTTTCGTCAGCCGATCGGCATTATACTGCTCATCAATATATTCCAGATACGCCTCGCGCTCTTCCCGCGTCTTCGTATAGCAGATATCGTACATATTAAAGCTCAATGATTTGGTCAAGTTATTAAATCCGTGAAGTTCAATCCGCTTCTCTCTTGATAGCTCCATGTTCATTTCCCCTTGCTTATAAAAAAGTATAATGATTCGTCCAAACTTCATCCTGATGTCATTGGTAATATTTACGTCAATAAAAACAAATATACAATTAAACCTTATAAGTTCTTTCATACCCTTAATGGAAAAGCTAAAAACTAGCTTATTTAAAAGAGTATGAGGGGGCCTGTGAAAGCTAAAGAGGATTCTTTATGTAAGTAGTCCAGATCCACCACCTTTAGAATCCTTTCAAGGACATAGCCCTTGCTCCCTCACCGAGTTTTGTCCTTTAACCCTCTCCTCATGGACAAATCTTTTGCTCTGCCGCTGCATTTTGTCCATTAGACCCCTCCTCACGGACATAGCCCTTGCTCCCTCACCAAGTTTTGTCCTTTAAACCCCTCCTCATGGACAAATCTTTTGCTCTGCCGCTGCATTTTGTCCATTAGACCCCTCCTCAAGGACATAGCCCTTGCTCCCTCACCGAGTTTTGTCCTTTAACCCTCTCCCCATGGACAAATCTTTTGCTCTGCCGCTGAGTTTTGTCCATTAGAACCCTTTAGAGAGATGGAGATCAAACCCATTAAAAAGAGACAGCCTCAAAGCTGTCTCATATACCTTACACCCACCACATGGAGGATGGCTGTTCTTTTATCAGGACGGTCTTCAGATTCTGGACGGCCCGGGCGAATCCTTCTTCAATGGACATAAGAGGATCTTCATGCTCGATGCTGACCACGTAATCATAGCCGTAAGTCCTGAGTGCGCTCATCATGTCGGACCATTCCTGGACGCTGTGGCCGCAGCCGACAGATCGGAAGGACCAGGCACGGGTCTGGATACTGGTGTATGGCTGCATATCGGTCAGGCCGTACATGTTTACATTGTCCTGGTCAATGTATGTATCCTTTGCATGGAAATGGTGGATGGCGTTTTCTTTTCCGAGAATCTTGATTGCTCCCACCGGATCGATTCCCTGCCACCATAAGTGGCTCGGATCCAGATTGGCTCCTATGGCAGGGCTCGTCAGTTCCCTCAGCTTAAGCAGCGTGTAGGGGGTATGGACTAGGAAGCCGCCATGAAGCTCCAAGCCGATTTTGATGTTTCTTTCCTCGGCATACTTTCCCCATTCCTTCCAATATGGAACGAGCTTTTCTTCCCATTGCCATGTAAGTACGTCTCCGTATTCATTTGGCCACGGCGCTACCGGCCAGTTTGGATATTTGGCCCCCTCATGATCTCCTGCTGTTCCGGAGAAACAGTTGACGACCGGCACTTCCAGGAGCTCAGCCAGCTTCAGGGTTTTAACGAAGGTGTCATGGGACACTTCTGCAAATTCTTTATCCGGGGAAAGAGGGTTCCCATGACAGCTGAACGCACTGATCATTAGGCCCCGGTCTTCGATTGCCTTTTTATAGGTCTCGCGTTTTTCCTGGCTTTCAAGAAGTTCATCCAGGGGACAGTGGCTGTTTCCTGGATAATTCCCTGTTCCGATCTCGACTGAATCCAATCCTGCCGCCTTTACATAGTCCAGCATCTCTTCAAAGGATTTTTCTGCAAATAATACTGTGAATACTCCAAGCTTCATAGAGCCATTTCACCCTTTCCTTGTATGGATACACTTTTTCCTTCTTCGCTGCTTTTATAAATCGCTTCAATGATCTGAGTCACCTGAAGCGCCTCTTCAGGCTTGACGATCTGTTCAGACAGTCCAAGACAGGCCTCAACGAAATTCTGTGCCTGAGGGATGCTCGGATCCTCTTCACCCGGCAGCCATGCGGCCTCACTGTTGAACAGCATTCCATGCTTGGAATAATTCAGGCTGAACGGGAAGACCTCAAGTCCGCCCATATCTCCGGAGATACTGACATTTTCAATCACATCTTCTTTGATATTGTTGGACCAGGAGGTTTCCAGCAATAAGGAGGTCCCGTTTTCAAACCGGATATAGGCTGTAACATGATCATCCACGTTGAAAGTGGAATAATCAAAGGCTCCCCATAAATTGACCTGGCCCGGCATTTTGCTCAAGGTATTATAGGTTGTGCCCATCACCTCGGAAGGGCCTGGATTTCCCATTAGCCAAAGAGAAAGATCAAGGAGATGGCAGCCATAGTCAATAAGGCTTCCGCCGCCCTGCAGCTCTTTGTTCGTAAATACTCCCCATCCGGGTACCCTCCTCCGCCTGAGCGCCTGCACCCGCACTACCAGCGGCTTGCCGATCTCTCCGGCAGCCACCGCTTTTTTGGCTGCGACCGCTTCCTTCATAAACCGATAATGAAAGGCGATGGAAAGGACCTTCCCGGACCGCTTTGATGCTTCGATCATCTCTTCACATTCCCTGGATGTCATAGCCATCGGCTTTTCGCAAAGAACATGGACTCCTGCATCAAGGGCAGCGACCGCTATTTCTGAATGGAATTTATTCGGCGTGCAAATGACCACTGCATCCACAAGCTGGAACAGCTCCTGATAGGAATCTGTCACCTTAGGGATATTAAATTTGGCCGACGCATCCGCAGCTGTCGTAAAATTCACATCATAGAGGGCTTCGATGGAGACTCTTTCCCTCAATTTTAATAGAGTAGGAATATGTCTTCCCTGGGCAATCCCCCCGGCACCGATGATGCCGATTCTTAATTTATCCATATTATCACCCTATCTTATATCAGTTCTTTGGCATGCAGGCTCACGATTTGTTTCGTGTTTGTCGATTCGAGGGCTGCAAGAATAACACCAAGTGATTTCCTTCCTTCTTCCCCGCTCACCGGAACCTCTGAATCTGTCAAAATACTGTGAAGGAATGAGCTGATCACATGAGAGCTGTTCTGGCCGCCTTCATCATTGGACTGAATTCTTCCCAGTTCATACTTTACTACTTCCCCGTTTGTATACTGGACAATCATTCCGTACTCTGGATGGTCTTCAAGGCGGATGACCGCTTTTTCAGCATAAATGATTGTCGAATTATCTTCCCTTCCATACGACCAGCTGGCGGCCATAGTCCCAATGATGCCGCTCTCCGATTTAAGGATGCATGCAGCATTATCATCCACCGTACTGTTTGGCTTGGAGCTGTTTTCCACAAAGGCCGCTACCTCCACAATTTCTTCGCCCAACAAATAGCGGATCAAATCTGATTTGTGTACACCTAAGTCTCCCATCGCCCCTATGAAGGCCTCTTCCTTTCTGAAGAACCAGCTGTTGCTTCCATCTGCACTCCAGGCTTCTGGCCCCGGGTGGCCGAACGCTGTTCGGAAGCTGTACACTTTGCCGACAGCTCCGGTTTCAATGAGCTCCCTTGCTTTCCTATGGGACGGGACAAATCTTTGGTTATGTCCGATCATCAACTTTCTATTATTGTTCCTGGCAGCCTGAATCATGGCCTCTGCTTCTTCATCGGAGGTTGCCATCGGTTTTTCACAAAGTACATGCTTTCCGGCATTCAGCGCTGCAATGGAGATTGGAGCGTGCAGATAGTTCGGCGTGCAGACAGACACGGCATCAATCGATTCGTCTGCCAGAAGCTCATTGTAATCCGTGTACGCTTTCGCGTTATAATGAGCGGCCATCGCCTCTGCTCGTTCAGCAGAAATATCGCATACTGCTGTTATTTCCGCATGCTTATTTGCGGCATATTCCGGAAGGTGGCGGTATCTCGCAATGCTTCCGCACCCTATGACTCCAATTCGTAAAATCTCCATTGTTTTTCCTCCTTATTTTCCAGAAATGGTTTCAAGTGGTTTCGCGTTTCCATATACCGGCCTCTTGCGGTCAACAGGAGCAGCCCATTTTACTGCATTCTTAATAACAAGCTGCACATCCGGGTGATGGTAGGTAGGATAGGTTTCATGTCCAGGACGGAAATAGAAAATCTTTCCGTTTCCTCTTCGATACGTACAGCCGCTCCGGAACACCTCTCCTCCTTCAAACCAGCTCATGAACACCAGTTCATCAGGCGCTGGGATATCGAAGTGCTCGCCATACATTTCTTCTTTCTCAAGCTCGATATATTCTCCCAGACCTTCCGTGATCGGATGGCTTGGATCAACGACCCATATCCGTTCCTTTTCGTCCGCCTCGCGCCACTTCAGATCACAGGAAGTGCCCATCAGCTTTTTGAAAATCTTTGAGAAATGTCCGGAATGAAGAACAATCAGCCCCATGCCGTCCAATACCCTTTGCTGCACGCGCTCTACAACCTCGTCCTGGACCGTCTCATGTGCCTTATGCCCCCACCATAGAAGCACATCCGTGTTTGCCAATACTTCCTCCGTTAAGCCGTGCTCCTCTTCATCAAGAGTAGCGGTTCTAACTTCATAATCCGCACCCTTCAAGAAGGAAGCGATCGCCTCGTGGATTCCGTCAGGATAAACCTCCCTTACCTTTTCATTGGTTTTTTCATGCTGATTTTCATTCCAGACTGTAACATTAATCATCATTTGGCATCTCCTTTTCTATTCTTTGACAGAACCGGATGTAAGACCGGATACGATTCTCCTTTGGAAAATCAGGACCATAATAACCAGCGGAACTGTAACTACGACGGTAGCCGCAGAAATTTCTCCCCAAGGAATCGTGAACTGTCCCTGGAACATGGCAATGCCTACCGGGACGGTTTTGTAATTTGTATCGGTGTTGATGGTCAAAGCGAATAAGAACTCATTCCACGCAGCAATAAATACCAGGATGGCCGTCGTAAACATGCCAGGTACAGCCAGGGGCATGATGACCTTCCAATAGGTCTGCATCAATGTGGCACCGTCCATTTTCGCCGCCTCCTCGAGGTCTCCCGGAATCTTCCTATAGAAGGTAACCAGCAGCCAGATGGAAAGAGGCAGTGCAAATGTTGTATAAGGTATAATTAAACCTAAATATGAATTCGTTAAACCTATATTTTTCAAAAAAATGTAAATTGGGGATATGGTAGCAATCTGCGGAAACATTGAAACAGATAGAACAATCCCAAGAATGAATGTTTTCCCCTTGAACTGAAGACGCGCGATCGCATAGGCTGCGAATGAGGCGACAATGACCGTATAAACGGTTGTGATGGTTGAAACCACCGCACTATTCCATAAATACCTCATGAAGGGATAGTCTACAAAGACAGACACATAGCTCTGAAAAGTAGGATGGCTGCTGAATGGAGTAAATGCCTTATCCCCAAACAGCTCACTCAGCGGCTTTATTGAGCTGAGCAGCATCCATAAAAACGGAAACATTACAAAGAATACGAAAACGACTAAAAACAAATAAAAGAAAGGATTTGCTTTTTTTCTCACTCTCTCCACTCCCTTTTAGAAAAGTCTGATCCAAATCTCATTGTCCATCGCTCCTGATAAAAGAATTTTATCTTCCTGCCCCGTTTCCATCATTCAACAAGTCTCTTCCGAGGAACTTGATAAACAGCATGGAAATGACCGCCACACACAGGAACACGATGACAGATAACGCAGATCCTTCTCCAAAATTGGTTTGGGAGAACATAACTTTATATGCCAGTATAGAAATCGTTTCCGTAGAATTCGCCGGACCGCCTCCTGTTAATACATAGATCAAATCGAATACACGGAACGCATCCAGAGTACGGAAAAGCAGGGCAACCAGGATGCTCGACTTCAGCAGTGGAAGTGTTACGTTTGTGAATTGCTTCCATTTGCCTGCTCCGTCAATGGAAGCAGCTTCATATAAGGATGAAGGGATAGTCTGCAGACCCGCAAGGAGAAGCAAAGACATATACGGCGTTGTCTTCCAGACATCTGTAAAGATGACCGAAAACATGGCACCCGTGCTGGTGGTCAGAAGATTGCTCATCTTATCGACAATCCCAACCGATTCGAACAGCTTGGCCACAATCCCGTTCTGTCCGTCATAGAGAAAGCTCCACATCATAGCCGAAACAGCCGTAGGGATCGCCCATGGAATCAGGATGGATGCCCTGATTAAGCCCCGTCCAAAAAAGGCTTTATTGATCAAGAGGGCTATGGCAAGTCCCAGAACAAGCTCCGCTGCCACCGATATAACGGTGAATGTCAGGGTATTTCCGAGTGCCCTCCACATACGCGGCTCTGTTAAATCTTCTTTATAATGCTTCAAGCCAATAAAGGTCGGCTTAATGATCGAATCTTTCATACCCGAAGCAAGACCGAGCAATTTTTTCTCCTGTGTGAATTCTGTCTTCTTGGCTGCTTTATTCAGCTGGGAAGAAACGGATTCGGTTGTTTTCGAAAATTCCTCCGCCGTCGATTTTTCTACATCTGCAAATCGAATATCCTCGGAGGGCTGTTTAAAATTCATAAGTTTATCATTTACGGCATTGTATTGGGACTTCACC
The DNA here is from genome assembly GCF_000430765.1 of Peribacillus kribbensis DSM 17871. Lineage (GTDB taxonomy): Bacteria > Bacillota > Bacilli > Bacillales > DSM-1321 > Paraperibacillus > Paraperibacillus kribbensis. Next base: position 28,190 of record NZ_KE387238.1, read on the forward strand.
TTCGGATCCTTCTGGAGCTTTTCATCCAGGGATTGCAGCTTCTCCTTGATATCCTGAAGCTCTGCGGCATCATTTCCCTTTTTGATTTCACTATCAATGGAAGAAATCAGAAACGGATAATTATCAAGATATCTGCCAAGGTCCACGCTGTACTTTAGGTGCACTTCCGATTTTTTTGGGTCGCTTAATCTTAGATCAAACAGGCTGTAATAGAAGGATTGAAGGACCGGCCATACCGCCACTATGAAAATCAGGATCATGGCTGGTGCCACTAGGTAAAGGGCTGCCCTGCTTTCCTTCTTCTGCCTTTCTCTTTTCGGAGCTTTTTTCACGGGAAGTCTGGCGTCCTGCTTGTTCAATTCGACGCCTGCCTGTCCCTCCATGCCGCTGTTTTTCATTCTTACCCCACCTTTTATGAGAGAAATGAATGATGCTGGTTAAGGACTTTGTCCCTTAGGGACTGCCTTAACCAGCATCAGTATTAGGCTGTCTTCTTAGGATTTAAGCTTTTCTTTCATTTCTTTATCCATGGCTTGGACCGCCTGCTCGACTGTTTCTTTGCCTGCAATGGCGTTTGAAACGTGGATTTGGATAATCTCTGAGATTTCAGGATAGTTAGGAGCTACCGGACGTGACACGGCTGCAGCCAATCCATCCTGGAATCCTTTATCGCCAAAGGTAGGGTTGGCTTTTAATACATCCTGGTCTTGATAAAGTTTTAGAATAGTAGGTGCATGGCCGCCATAAATGGCATCAATTTTCTGTCCTTCTTCACCCGCCATGAATTTCAGGAATTCCCACGCTTCTTTCGGATGCTTGGTGTTTTTATTAATACCTGCCATCCAGCCTCCAAGTGCTGCAGCAGAACCCTTATCACCGGCAGGAAGAGGGGCAACACCTACATTTCCGGCAATTTTGGATTTTTCTTTGTCGTTCGCGCTTGCGTATTCATACGGCCAGTTTCGTACAAAGACAGACTGTCCTTCGATGTATGCCTGGTCCGTTTCCAGTTCAGAGAAAGTGGTAACATTTCCAGGAACAATGCTTGACTTTGCCACTTCCACCAATTTTTTCAGACCCTTAATGGTTTCCGGGCTGTTTACCGTTACTTCATTTTTCTCATTGATGAATTTGCCGCCATATGCGCTGACAAATTCTACAGCATTACATACGAGCCCCTCATATTGTTTAGCCTGCATGATATATCCGAATTTTGAACCGCCCTGCCCCTGCTTCGCCTTTGCCTGCTTGATCAGGTCATCCCAGGTTTTCGGAACTTCATTTTCTTTCACAAGGTCTTTTCTATAAAAAAGCAGACCAGCATCCACGAATTTTGGCAGTGCCCACTGTTTGCCGTTAAACTGTGCAGCAGCCAGTGCTCCCTGGTTATATTCATTTAAGTCGATTCCATCCTGCTGGATGAACCGGTCAAGCGGCAGCACATAGTCCGCCTGAGCAAATTCTGCCGGCCAGATTACGTCCATATCTATGACATCAATGCCGGTTGATTTAGCATTGAAGGCCGTAATATACTGATCATGCTGCTTTCCGGTATCAGCAGGCATCTCCTGGAATTTCACATCGATGTTCTTATGCGATTTTTCAAAGGCTTCCACCATTTTCGCTGTACCTTTTGTAACATCCTTACCGCGTGCGTAAACGATGGTCACTTTTTTACCATTGCTGCTGCTTGAATTCTTATCCTTTTCATTACTGCTGCTGGAATCACTGCTGCACGCCGCCAAAGCGAGCGAAAGGCTGGCGAACACTGTCAATAACTTTGCTTTACTGGACTTTTTCATAGGTACCCCCTGATTAATTGATTTTAAATTTTGAAGAATCTCTAATCATCAGTTCATAAGGCAAAAGGATCTCTTGATATGTAAGTGTCTCTTTTTGCCCGATTGCCTCGATCAGCATTTCCATTGCTTTCTTGCCCATTTCCTTGATCGGCTGCCTGATAGTGGTGAGCGCCGGCTCCACGACTGTAGCGATGGGCTGATCATCAAACCCGATGATGGCCAAATCATCCGGGATATTTATGTTGTTAGCTTTGGCTTCCATGATGATTCCTGTCGCTACTTGATCGCTGCCCGTAAAAATTCCATCAGGCCTTTCTTTTAAACTGGTAAAATAGTTAAATGCTTTTCTGCCGTCCTCCAAGTTATAAACTTGGCTGACAAGCAGATCTTCGCAGAGCGGAATGCCATGATGGGATAATGCACTTTTATATCCTGCTTCTCTTCCCAGCGTGACGCTTGAGACCGTATCGCCATACGTAAAGGCGATCCTTCTGCAGCCCTGCTCGATTAAATGGCAGCATGCATCAAACGCTGCCTTCTCATGGTCCAGACGGACAGCCGGTACTGGAACCTGTTCACTGCTTTCATTGCATAAAATCATCGGGCCGTATTTGGCATACTCAGCCAGGCTGTTCCAATCATTTTCACAGGAAGTGAGAATGAGCCCATCAACCTGCTTGGTCATAAGCAGCTTTAAATAATTGTGTTCCTTCTCCTTGTCATACCGCGTCTGACAGACTAATAACTGCAGATTGTTCTCTGTTGCGACTTCATCCATTGCCTCTAAAAGATAAGCAAAAAAAGGATTAGTAAGGACTGGAACTAAAATGGCAATGGTATCCGTCTTCTGGCTCCGCAGCTTTTGGGCCGAGGAATTCGGAACATAATTGAGCCGATCCATCGCCTCCCGCACCAGGCGCTTCTTCTCTTCAGAGACATTCGGATGATTATTGATCACCCTGGAAACGGTCGCCCGGGACAAGCCAGCCAGATTTGCAACATCCGCAATGGTGGTCAACGATTTTCCCCCTTTTCCCTCCTTCAGCCAATAATGTAATCGATTTCAGCAATCGCTTACACCTTTAATGTACTCCAGATTGAAATCGATTTCAACAATTTTCAGAAAAAAATGTCTATACAAGTTTCGACTTCGTTCTACAAACCTTCTACAAAAGGCCCAGCAACGCTGATTTTCTTGGGGTTTGGCAGTCCAACGGGTCAGGATGTTGAAAGTTTTCACCCAAAATAAAGGGAAGCCGGGCCGGCTCCCCTTCGCAGTTAATAGGTTTGATAGATGCTTTCACATGTTTCGGCGTTCGGCTCATAGAAGCATGGAGCTTATACCCGCCGACGATAAGCTGGTCATACCAGGTGGACGGGCAGTTTCCAGGCGGCCTGAAATACCATAGTGAATACTTGGCCGGCCAAAGCCTCCCCCCTTTGATGGACCCTCACCTCATTAAACATTGACCTGCATCATATTAACTCTCTGCCGATTTCACACACAGTCAGCATTTTCTTTTCACCAAGGATTTAATGAGCAAGACCGTAATGACAACCGTCCCCAGTAATACCGCACCACAGAGCAAAAGGAGGAATTCCGGCCCGTAATCAAAATGGAACTCCAAATATAATGTATACGTAAATAATACAGCTAAATAAGCCTCCAGGACAAAGGCACATACCATGAACCATTTATAATAACTGATAATTTCTTTTTCCGTAACAAACTTAAGAGTCAAACCGTCCCAGAGGAAATTGAAAAATCTACCGACCGATAACATGGCACCACTCCAGCTGATATTTTTATCTTTCTTTAAAGTATGTATGGACAATGTTAACCTTTATAACTCTATATAAATATTTACCGTTTGATGAAAGATTTCCTGCTGCTATCTGTCTTTTTATTGTTTTTCTGCATCTTAACTTTTGCTCCTTATTCTATAACAGTGCCTCTCATAGCTTTACTTCAAATACTATAATAACTCTCTACCCTTGGGGCCGGCCCTTATAACTTTTTATATATATCATTTACTAAAAATTGAGAAATTATCGATTATTAGAGTTTTTTTCCTTTTTTTAGGTATAATGGAATTTCAGAGACAGTTTTTTTGTATGGGGGGCCTGTGACTATGAATATTATGTCTTTTCATCGAACGATTAAAATCCGGCTGGCCGAGTCGTTTTTGAGCTCGTTTATCGGCAGCATGATTTTTCCATTTATGGCCATTTATCTCTCACAATATTTTGGGACGAAGGAGACAGGAATTTTACTTCTGATCAATGTTTGTGTAGGAATTGCCATCAATTTTTACGGAGGGTACTTTTCTGACCAGTTCGGCCGGAAGAAGATCATTGTATTTGCGGAAAGTCTGCGTTTTGTTTCCTTCTTTGTGATTATGCTTTCTAACTCTCCGTGGTTTCACTCTCCTGTTTTAACCTACATCATGATGACCTTTAACAGTGTATGCTGGGGATTGGCAGGGCCGGCCAGCCAGGCAATGCTGATGGATGTGAGCAGGCCGGAGGAAAGAAAAACGATGTACTCCATCATGTATTGGGCTAATAATCTTTCCATTGCCCTTGGCGGTATTATGGGAGGATTCTTATTCAAGCACTATCTTTTTGAATTATTAATCGGGCTGTGCTGTACCTCCCTGATCACCTGGGTACTGATCACCTTCTTTATTGACGAAAGCTATCAGCCTGTGCGGGATGCTTCTGTCTCACTGGGCGGCCAGGCGAAGAAAATGCTTTTAACTTATAAGGAAGTGTTCCAGGATAAGGTATTCATTTTATTTGTTTTAGGAGGGCTGCTTGTTCTTTCCATGGAGTTCCAGCTGACAAGCTATATCAGCATCAGGCTCGCCAAACAAATGCATGAAAACCACCTGTTTGGCATGAGCTTTGGGGGAGTGGAGATGACTGGATTCTTAAGGACGGAAAATACCATCCTGGTAGTGGTGATGGCCCTGTTCGCAGCTAAACTTGCCGGGAAATGGGAAGACCGGAAAGTCCTCATTTACAGCTGTCTGGTCTTCGCTGCCGGATATTCGATCATTTCATATTCGAATAATATCTGGCTCCTGTTTATCGGGATGCTGGCCGCCACCATAGCTGAGGTTGTCCGTGTTCCAGTCCAGCAGAATTATATGGCTTCTCTTCCGCCGGATCATGCAAGGAGCTCTTACATGGCCGTATCCGGTCTGACATTCAATGTGGCCATGCTGATCTGCTCTTTGACCGTGACCCTGAGCGCCTTCATTTCCAGCTTTGGAATTTCTGTTTTCATTACCGGGGTCGGACTCATGGGGGCCCTGATCTACATCTTTATTTCCCCACGCCTCGACAAGCGTGTACAGAAAGCAGCCGAAGAAGCAGTGAAAGGTGCGTAATAAAAGCCTGGGGAAATCCCCAGGCTTTTATTAAATAGATAGAATTTCAACATTGTAGCCCATAAATAATCCTGTTTCAATAACGCCAGGAATGGACTTGATTTCTTTCTCAAAGCCGCTGCCGATTTCCTCGAAACGCACATCTAAAATGAGGTTCCCTGCTTCCGTGATGACCGGGCCATCCTTCGATACAGCCATTCTTTGTGTGATTTCGCGCGCTTTGTATTTTAACAGTTCCTCTTCAACCAGGTGGATGGCACGAGGGTCGACTTCAATCGGAACGGCAAATTTTTCGCCAAGACGTGTGACGAATTTGGATTCATCCACTAATATGTAGTTTTCCGGCGAGCTTTTCATAACGAGTTTTTCGGCAAATAAGGCGCCGCCGCGGCCTTTGATCAGATTTTTTTGTCCGTCTACTTCATCTGCTCCATCAAATGCCCAGTCAGGCCTTACATTCAATAGTGTGGATGTTGGAATGCCCAGGATGGAACATGCATTGGACACTTCCTGGGAGGTAGGGACTGCGGTTACGGTCAGTCCTTCATTTTTTACCTTGCGGCTGATGGCCTGCAAGGCCAAAAATGAAGTAGAACCAGACCCTACTCCGATGACATCTCCATCTTTTACCCGCTGAGCTACCTTTTCAGCAACCGCCTCTTTTTGTTCTTTATTGGATATGTCGCCCCACTCAAGCGTGGTGGCAATTTTATTGGTCCACTTCAAAACATAAACCCCCAAATGTACTTATTGTTTCTTGAGTATAAGAAATCCCAATTCTTTAATTATATCACGATAATGAAAATATAGAATCATTTATTGCCCCAAAGGACGCGGGCCCGCTTCAAGGCCGCTGTTTTCAACGGTCTTTATGGTCCGGATCTTCAGGTCCCCGGCAATTCGAAGCTGACAGGAAAGCCTCAGCTGGTCATCGATAAAATACTTTGAATCCAAAGCTTTTTGAGGGGAGGTTTCTGTATAGTCTCCTTCAAGGATTTCTACCCTGCATGTTGTGCATTTCCCTTTTCCGCCGCAGCGGTGCAGGATGTTTACCCCGCTGTCCTCAATCGCTAACACAAGTTTTTTACCCGTTTCGACCGCGAACTCTCCAAACCCTAAAATATGTAATTTCGGCATAACAAAGCCCCATTCTTGAAAGTATCTAACAACAGTTTTGCCAATCTCATTGAAATCAGACACTTAAAACGGTGATTATCTGTAGGCGGCACAAATCAGTCCGAAATAGGTCGGTGCTTCGTAGGAGAGGAATTCTGCCTTTCGATCTTCTTCCGGAATGGCACCAGCCAGCATCAGGGTCTGCCAGATTCCATCCGGCTTAGCCGCATCAATATATTCCGGATCAAAGGATGCCATTTCTTCTAATTTATTTTGTTTGATCAATTCGACCACCTCAAGGTCCAGCTCCCGTGCTGCAGGGTCATAGCCATACGGGCCTTCTGCATCATGCGCATGGGACCAGTCACAGCTGGCAATCAAGCCAACTCTTTTTCCTGAAGCCCTAGCGGCGTCCTTGACCGCCTTCCCCATCTGAACATGCTGTTCAAAGCTCAGCTCCCGAGATGGGGTGATGACTACAACAGGAACATCAGGCATGAACCTTAAAGGCACCATAGCTCCCCAATCCAGCTGCAGGCAGGAATAAGGGCCTGAGGAAGTACCGTAATTGATGGTCACGGCCGGCACTCCTGCATCCAGCGCATAAGAAGCGATCGATCTGCCTAATTCAGGGTCCACCTTTCTTTCCATAGAGAAAACGGCATCATTTTCGTCTAGCGTCCCTTCCAGCCTCTCGGAGACTGTAATAGAAAAAAAGCCATTGACCCGGGTGCCATGTGGTGTAAATAGGACAATCACCTCCGGCTCGACTTCTTTCATCATCCTGCCCAGCTCCATCATGCTTTTTCTAGTAAGATCCATTCTGTCCCCCTGGCTGCCTTGGAGCTCAGGTATGATCTCCCCGCCATGCGGTGCAATACAAGAAAATACAAAATGATTCATAATCGGCTCTCCCTATTTTTTCTATTTTTTGATTATTTCTTTCCCGATTAATTGGTAGGATACTAGTCTCTCTTGATAGTCTGGAGTTCTTGTGATGATCATCAGCTCATCCACATGGTTCTTTTCGGCGGTCTCCATCAGCCTGCTCCCAACTTCAGAAGGATTCCCGGCAATAATGGCGTTCTTATAGGCCTCCACAAGCCCTTTTTCATCTGCAGTCAGCGGATAATGTTCGGCTTCCTCCCTGCCTGGCAGGCCCCCGCCTTCTCCTTTATCCTGCTTCAGCCTTCCGATCGCATTGCGGAACGCAAGGCTTTGGGCGTAGTCGGAGTCCAGGGCGCAGATGGAAGATACTGCAAGGATGGCATTAGGTTCTGGTAACAAAGCATTACTTTTATGGTTATGATAATAATCCTGAATGATTTCTGCGGGATCATGATCGCTCATAAACTGCCCGAAAACATAGCCCGTCCCGTTTTCCGCCGCGAGAACCGCACTTTTTGGACTGGTACCAAGAATCCATGGAATGGGCGGCTGATCAGGGACTGGTGATGGCTTCACCTTGGCATACAGATGATCTGAAGCAAAGGTTCCGCGGATAAAATTCAGGAGCTCCTTGACCAGCTCCGGCATTTTCCAGACCTTTTCCAGGAAATTGTCAGACAGGGCCATGGATGCTTCTGCGGACCCGCCGGGTGCCCTGCCAATCCCAAGATCTATCCTTCCTGGGAACAACGTGGCCAGAAGATTGAACTGCTCCGCTATTTTATAAGGCTTATAGTGCGGGAGGAGGACTGCCCCAGATCCAAGGCGGATCCTCTTGGTCTGTCCGCCGATATACCCGATCATGATTTCTGGTGCCGGGCAGGCAAGACCCTTTAGATCATGATGCTCTGCGATCCAGTATCTTGTGTAGCCGTACTCCTCACCGGTTTGCGCAAGGCGCAGCGCTTCCTGGAGCGCCTGGAAATTGGACGCTCCTTCGTAAACAGGAGCCTGGTCCAGAATGCTGATCTTCATATGTAACCTTCCTTATAAAAAATTGATGAATCCGAGCCGGCCGTCATTCGATGGGCTGGCCCATGATGCCATTGATTTCATAGCTTACGGAGACCCTAGCGTTCAAGGAATTGGATACCGAGCAATAGGTGTCCTTCGAAAGCTTAATAGCCCGGGCCACTTTATCATCAGGGAGATCTCCCTGCAGGATGTAGTGGATATGGACGTCTGTGAAGCGTTTAGGAAACGTTTCAGCTCTTTCCCCGCTCGTATCCACTTTTAATGATAATGGCTGAAGGCGCATCTTTTGGAGGATGGAGACGATGTCGATCGCCGTACATCCAGCGACTGCCTGCAGCAGCAGCTCTGTCGGCCTTGCTCCCGTATTTTCCCCGCCCACTTCGGGTGCGGCATCCATTTTTATTTCATGCCCAGAAGGCGTGGTTCCTGAAAAGGACATTTTCCCTGTCCATTCTATAGAAGTTTTCATAATTCACCTCGATATATCGTTTACCAAATTATACTATCATAAAATTTTTCTGTCCTTAAAAATTATGCCTGGTTATCTGCGAAAACCAGGCATTTCTCTTACATTTACTGCTGAAAATACTTAATGAGGCCTTTAGAAACCCCATCGGCAATTTCCTGATTAAAGGCTGCTGATGAGATCTCCGATAAATCGGTTCCATTCGTGATATAACCCAGTTCTATTAAAACGGCCAGCCCTGGATTCTCCCTTAATACATAAAAATCGCCAAACCTGGACCCTTGGTCCGGTATATGGGTTCTGGCCTTGAGGGACTGCTGAATATCTCCGGCAAGGCGCATGTCCTCACCCTTCGTGTAATAGTATGTACTTAACCCTCTTGCCTCCGGATTTTTGAACGAATTGAAATGAAAGCTGATAAAAGCATCCGCCTGATGGGCAGAATCAATCAAAACGCGGTCGGCAAGTGTAAGATAGGTATCATCATTTCTTGTAAGGTAAACATCCGCCCCCAGCTTCTTAAGCTGGGAAGCTGCCGCCTTTGCTGCACTCAGGGTAAAATCCTTTTCATGCCGCCCGTTCAGGGCAGCAGCTCCCGGATCCATTCCTCCATGCCCTGGATCCAGCACGATGGTCCTGCCACTTAAACTGCCTGATGGAGCCTTTTCTCCGGTTCCGCCGGCAAATTCTTTAGACATCCAGGCTGAGCTCCCATTTTGCAGCGAAACTTTATACCACCCGCCGCTTTCTGAGACCACGGAATACGTTTTACCTGGAACTGCCTTGCCCACAATATCGTACCCGGTGCCGGGACCGTTCCGTAAATGGACCCCAACCCCTTTTGGCACTATATTTTTTATAGCGGCAGATTGTGGGTGGGAGTGGTTTTCCTTTGTGGACTTAAAAAGGAACTGAGAAGCAACCCAGCCATTTTTTCCTCCATAAGAAATCCTTGCCCATCCATTCCTCACTGTATCAATGGAGATTTCCGAACGGTCAGGAAGAGATCCGATGACGGACGAATGTATATCGGGCGTGCTCCTGATATGTAATGAAGTCGCTCCCACTTTTAACGTTTCCCCTGTGTCTGCTGCATGGGCTGGCAAAGCTCCCTGGGTGATCGCTGCTGCGATTGCTGCTGCCAGTATGCCTTTCATTTTCCTCATAAGTTCCCTCTTTCTGCTGCTGCCAATTTACTCTCTTAAACGGAGTTATCCATATGGTAGCAAGATTGGGGGAAATGCTGTTACTAATAAAACTGCCTATTAGGAAAATAATCCATTCGCCCCAGGCCATCCTTCCCTTCATTGTGCCATTTTTTGAAAAAGCATGCGGTGATGGGTCTATGACTGGCCAAACCGCTTTTTAAGCTCCTTGATTTCTTCCTGATGGGTAACCCCCATGTCCTTCGGAGTTTCTAAAACAAATAGCGCATGCTGTAACACAGGTGAATGGATCAGCTCTTCAAATTGATGCTCCTTGATATGCCCGCTTGAATGCAGAATATTGGCATGCCGGTCCTTTCCTTCACCCATCGGATATTTACAGTTGTTTAGGTGGACGGCCTTCAATTCCTGGAAATATCCCAGCTTTTCTCCTTTTTCCGCCAAGTCCGCCCAATTGTCTCCTGTCCAGAGAGCACTGGCGAAGGCATGGCATGTATCGAGGCAGAAGCCTATTTTTTCCGGCCTTTCGCACAGCTTCCTGATCTGTGTCAGCTCCTCAAGCGTGGTTCCAATGGATCCTATTACACCAGCATTATTTTCGATCAAGAGACGGCTGCTGCCCATCCAGCCTTCCAGTACAGCGTTTAAGGTCTCGATCATAAGCTTATAGCTATCAATCTGTCCTCCTGAATGGAGGAGGGAGCCAAAATGGACAACGACTCCCAGCGAACCGCAGGCTTCTGCAATTTCCAAGTCATTTTTCAGAGATTGGATGACAGCTTCCTTTTTGTCCCGTTCCGCTGTGAGACTTGTCGGGTATGGTGTGTGGGCTATAGATTCAATGGCATGCTCCAGACAGAAGTTCCGGCAGGCTTCCGCGTCCTCGTGATCATAGCTTTTCACACTCAAACTCCTTGGATTCTTCGGGAAATATTGATAGCTCAGTGCCTTGTAGGAATAAGCTCTTTTTGCTGCACCAAGGTAGCCTTCTTTAATGCTGAGATGACAGCCGAATTTTAACATGATATTCACCCTCATCAATACGTTCTTGCTAGCTTTGGCAGTCAGGACAATAAAAGGTCTTTCTCGAGGAAATGATGTCCTTTTTGACCTTGCCGCCGCATCTTAGGCAGGGCTCTCCTCCCCGGTCATAAACTCGGCACAGGGAATCAAACCCGCCGGTAAGCTGGTCTCCCCGATACAAAGGGTTTTCCATATACCCGCCTTTTTGGATCGCTTCAGGAAGCAGAGTCCGTATGGAGTGGTACAGCTTCTCCTGTTGTTCCGGTTTCAGTGAGCTGATGTCCCTGAAGGGAAGAATTCCTGCCTCAAAACAAATTTCATCGGAGTAGCAGTTTCCAATCCCAGAGATAAAATGCTGATCCACCAGCTTGATTTTAAGTCTGCCCCTCTTTTTGGCAAGGAGTGCCTGAAATGCTGTATAGGTGAAATCCGGAGTCAGAGGCTCAGGGCCCAGTTCAGCAAAAATCCTCTCTGCCTCCCGCCTGGTCAATAGATGAAGATGCCCCAGCCGCAGCCCTATAAAATAGAGGCTCTCACTTCCAAAGCTCAATATAATCTGAAACGTACGGTTTGGCTTTTCCTCCTCCTCCCCCCAGAACATCCAGCCGCCGAGCATTAAGTGAAGGACCAGCAGCTGCCCGTCAGACAGTGTAAAAATGAGATGCTTTGCCCTTCTTGTGACAGATAAAACAGTTTTTCCTTTCACGCTTGAAATAAATTCAGCTTCAGGAACATTAAGGGATTTCTCCCTGCCTATAGAAACGTCTGTAATTCTTTTTGATGCAAGTTTATTATGGAGCAGAATCCGGTAATTCTCCATTTCAGGAAGTTCGGGCATCCTTTCCTTCATTCTCCTTCCTGCAGCTATTTAATGGGATTCGGCTCCAAGATTCCTTCCTGGCTTTCTTCCCCATCCAGCTCGAGCTCTTCAATGGCGACTGACCTCGTATGCACAGTATGACTCCACTCACGCTGATTTCGTTTCAGGAAGCCGAGTATCGTTACCGGAATCCAGGAGAGTCCAAAAATATAGGAAACCACGAACCAATGAAGTTTTTTTCCTTTTTTCTCAAGGATCATAGCTGTAAACGGAAGGGAAAGATAAGCAAGGATAAAAATGCCATATACCCATCCATTAAATAATAAAGAGCGGTCTACAACATTTCCGAACGGGCCTTCCGCCTTGTAGACTCCGGTCAGCGAAAGGAGGCCGGCGGCCATGAGAATAAGGGCAAGGATCGACCTTGAGGGCATGATCAGATAAATGGCTGAATCGATCAGCATCCATTTTCTTTTTTTGATTCCCTCGGACAGTAGGGGAATGGCATAGCGGGTCATCGTGTCGAAATGCCCCTGCATCCAGCGGATTCTCTGCCGGAAAGATTGGGCAAAGCCAAGCGGCTTTTCGTCGTAAACCCTCGCATCATGGGCCCAGGCGACCCTTTTTCCTGTTTTAAGGATATACCGCTGGGTAAATTCCAGATCCTCCGTCAGGGAAGTCGCCCCCCAGCCGATATCCTTCAGGACCTTTGTTGAAACGGTGACGCCCGTGCCCCCAAGCTGGGCGGTTAAACCTAAATGCTCCCTTACCAGCTGATAAATACGGTTCGTGGACCAATATGCAAAAGAATAGGATTTCGTAACCCATGTATCCTCCGGGTTTTTCGTATCGAGGTAGGCCTGTACAACCTCGTGGCCTTCCAAAAGCTTTGTATTGATGATCTGGAGAAAATCCCTGCCGACGAGATTATCGGCATCGAACATGACGACCGCATCATAGGTGATTCCCTCTTCCTCCATTTCCCAAAGCCTTTCGAACATCCACTCGAGTCCAAAACCCTTTCCCCTTTTTTCTGGCTCCTTCCTCTCCATGGCGGTAACGCCCGCATTCCGTGCCTCCTCGGCGGTCTTATCACTGCAATTGTCACAGATTACATAAATATCATAAAGATGTTTGGGATAAGCAAGATTCTTCAAATTCCTGCAAATCTGGCCGATCACTCTTTCTTCATTATGTGCGGCAACCAATACAGCGAACCGATGTTTTGCCTCCTTGATTTCGGTCTTTTTATATTTCCTCATGCCCAAATAACTCATGAGAGTCTGATATCCCGCAAAAAACAAGGAAACGGCCTGGATGCCAAACAAAAAGAAATACACCCCAAACTCTGCCGCTTCAGACCAGCCGGCAGTCAATACTCCATACGCAAAGGCAAGCAGCAGGCAGGCGCCTGCTATTAGAATGAACAAACTAAACACCTCGGTTTCTTTATAATAAAAAATTGCCAAAATCCATTACATACTGTAATGGTCTCCAGCAGGAGGTGTTTTAAACCATAAAAAATGGAATTGAACTCCTATCGTTTTGGAAACAATAGACATTATCAAATGAAATGGCAGGTGCGGTATGCAAAGAAAAATCTCTGCTTTTGGATTATTTCTTCTCTTTTCTTTAATCTTGAAATCTTTATATGTAAAATTCTCCATTTTGGATCGAGCCTACCTGACAGGCATACTTGCAGAAACTGCCCTATTGTCAGCGGCTATTTTAGGCTTATGCATATTAAACCGGCGTCTGTCTGTGATCTCGCTGCTGCTGTTTAATGTTTTGTATTCCTTCTACTGCCTTGCCGCCCTCCTTTTTTACGATTTTTATAATGCGATTTTCACTTATAAATCTTTTGCAGAGCTTGACCAGGCAGGAACCGTCAAAGATGGCATTTTTGCTTTATTTGATCTCCGGTATCTTCTTTTATTTTCCGATTTTCTTTTTCTTTTTCTCTTTCCGATTTATAAAAAATTTTTGGACCGATTTTCATTCAGGACCTCAAAGAAATCCGTCACTATTCTCCTTTCTGCCTGCCTGCTTTTTATCCTGCTGGGACTTAAGCAGTCTGCTTCCTCGGTCAGTGAGCTGAACAAATACAACTCCCTCGGCCTAGCCGGCTACCAATTAATGGAGGCAGGCATCGACATCGCCGGAGCCGGCATGGGACACACTCATATAGATGCCGAAATGGTCAAAAGGCAGCGGCCTGTGACAGGCGCGGCAGCTCGTCAGTGGAACGGGGCAGCCAAAAATAAGAATCTGATTATCATCCAGCTGGAATCGATACAGAATTTCCTGCTTCATTCTAAGCTTCAGGGAAAGGAAATTACTCCTAATCTGAATCAATTTATGAAAGAATCTTTGTACTTTCCGCATGTATACACTCAAGTTGGCAAAGGCAACACCTCGGATGCAGAATTTCTAATCAATACATCCATCTATCCTTTAGGCGATGTTCCCATGTCTAAGGCAGTAGAAGGAAAGTCCATCCCAAGCCTTCCGCGGCTCCTTGAAAAAGAGGGCTATCAAACAGCCACTTTCCATACAAATTCAGTATCTTTCTGGAACCGTGACAAGCTGTATGCATCGCTTGGTTTTGACACCTTTTACGATAAAGACTTTTTTGGGGCGGAAGATTCCATCTCCTATGGGGCTTCAGATGAGGTGTTATATACAAAAACAGCAGAAAAGCTGGGAGAAGTGGCAGGAAAAAAGGAAAAATTTTATGCGCATGTGATTTCCCTGTCCAGCCATTTCCCTTACCTTCTTCCCGAAAGCAAATTGGATAAGACTCCTGAACTTCCAAGGAAATTCAAGGGCTCGCCGGTCGGATCTTATATACAGGCGGCAGGCTATGCAGATTATTCGTTTGGTCTTTTTGTAAATGCACTAAAGAAAGAAGGTCTCTGGGATTCTTCCGTGATTGCCGTATACGGCGACCATCAAGGTCTTCAATCCAAGGGAAAAAAGGATACGGAGCTTGTCCGAAGCCTGCTCGGCCGGGCCTATGATTCTACGCTCGATCATCTGAACGTACCGCTGATGATCAAGGTTCCAGGCATACACGGTAAGTCCATGCCCATGGCCGGGGGACTGATCGACGTTTATCCGACCCTCGCCAATCTACTGGGACTGCCTATCGAAAAGGAACCCGTTTTCGGCACCGATCTCATCAATGCCAAAACCAATCTGGCCGGCATCCGCTTTTATGCACCAACAGGGACATTTGTCGATCAGGAGTACGCCTTTAAACCAGGAAAAACAAACTATGAAGGAACGATGACATCATTAACTAACAGGAAAACAGGGAAGGCAGATGCCAAAAGGCTCGATGAAATGAACCAAATACTGAACTATATGAAGCTTTCAGATTCTTATATTCATTCAGTGAGATAAAACAAAAGGACCGGCAGCTGTGAACTGCCGGCCTTTTTCCTTTATACGCTTGGTACTCTCTCTTCTTTCAATGACTGTAAAAATGCTTGAAGTACCGCTTTGGTCAGCTCGCCCGGAGTTCCATCGCCGACTGGCTGCTGATCGATTCGGATGATCGGCACAACCTCGGCAGTCGTGGAACTCATGAACACTTCATCTGCCTGAAGCAATTCCTCTTTTGTGAAGGCCTGTTCTTTGAAGGTCCATCCGTTTTCGGCAAATAAGGCAGCCAGCTTCATTCTCGTGATGCCGTTTAAAATCAGGTTGGATGCCGGGTGAGAATAAATGGTCCGATCCTTAATCATAAAGATATTAGAAGAGGTCCCTTCAGTTACATATCCGTCCCGGATCAGGATTCCCTCAAAAGCCCCTGATGTGTAGGCTCTCTGCTTAATCATGATATTGTAAAGAAGGTTCAGGCTCTTGATATCGCATCTCAGCCATCTGAGGTCATCCGCGGTGATGGCAGAAACCCCTTCCTGCTGCTCTTTTTCTGGTCTTTTAGATGGTACCGGGTAGGCAATGAGCTGCGGCTTTATGCCTTCTTCATACTGATGCTTCCTTGGTGCCACGCCGCGGGAAAGCTGGACATAAATACCACCGTCATGAAATGGGCCTGCTGCAAACAGCTCCTCGAGCTTCCCCTTAAGCTCCTCCATGGTCAGGCTGAGCTCAATTTCAATTTCCTTCGCGCTTCTGTAAAAACGCTCAAGATGCTCCTCCATCGCAAACGGAGTACCGTCATATACCCGGATTACTTCATATACTCCATCACCAAACTGATATCCCCTGTCTTCAATGTCGACCTTGACCTCGCTTCGCTCCACTAGCACATCATTAACCAAAACCTTCATGTAAATTCTCCTTTAAAATGGATTTCCATAATACTGATATGTAAAAAACGTATGGTTTTTCCATCAAACATGGATTTTTTTAAAAATTAAAAATATATAAAATTCATTTTACCTCTTTTTCTAACAGAGGCCAACTGTAAAGTGCTAAATAGAGGGAGGGTTTCTTTAGTATCTTTATTTACTTTCCCTTGTCCCTGCTATCTAAAAAACTGCACGGAAGGATTTCCGTGCAGCAGCGTTTCTTATAGATCTATACCAAGCTTGACCGGGCAGTGGTCACTTCCCAGGGTATTACAATGAATCTCGGCTTTTTGGACCCTGGGTGCCAGCTTCTCAGAAACAATAAAATAATCAATCCGCCATCCGATGTTTCGTTCGCGGACTTTGTTCATGTAGGACCACCAGGTATAGGCCCCTTCCTGATCCGGGTACAGCATCCGGTAGGAATCGACAAAGCCTGAGTCGAGGAAGCGGGTCATCGTCTGACGTTCCTCGTCGGTAAATCCGGAATTCCCTTTATTGGGCTTGGGGTTTTTTAAATCGATCTCCTGGTGGGCGACATTCAGGTCACCGCATAGGATCACCGGTTTACTTTCATTCAGATGTGTCACATATTCAAACATCCGGTCCTCCCAATCGAGCCTGAATCCAAGTCTCGCCAAATCCCTTTGGGAATTGGGGGTATATACATTGACCAGGAAGAACTCTTCATATTCAAGCGTGATCAGCCTGCCTTCCTTCTCCTCTTCTCCTTCAGGAAAGCCGAATGAAGCTCGAAGCGGCTTTTTTTTAGTAAAAACGGCTGTACCGGAATAGCCTTTTTTCTCCGCATAATTCCAGTACTGATGATAGCCCTCCAGCTCCATAAGCAGCTGGCCTTCCTGCAGCTTGGTTTCCTGGATGCAGAAAATATCGGCATCCACTTCTGAAAAATAATCAAGAAACCCTTTTTTTACACAGGCCCGTATTCCATTGACATTCCATGAGATTAATTTCAAAGTCGTTTCCCCGCTCTGTTTTTTAATGGTTTATGAATCTGCTGATTGCAGATAATTCTTCAACTCCCTGTATATGCCCGCAATTTCATCTATCTTCATCCTTACCAGGCCGCTTGAGGAAGGAGCCACAAAATCGAGAACACCAGGAACTTCTGAGGTCTCCTGAAATCCCCATGGAGCCCGTTTCCTCCCGGTATATTCAAGATAGACGCCTTTGCCGACAAAACATACAATCCTTGGCTTGTATTGTCTAATTTTGGCTTTAAGCTCCCTGCGCCCCTCCATATATTCTTCTTTCGTTATTTCATCTGCCGCTTTTGTTGGCCTGGCCACAATATTAGTAAAGCCATATCCACTATCAAGCAGTTTACCATCTTCTTCAGTGGCATATTTACGGTCTGTCAGGCCAGATTCAAACAGCAGCTTCCAGAACCGGTTATTGGGATTGGCAAAGTGGTGTCCGGTTTCTCCAGACCGGATGCTGGGATTATATCCGACAAACAAAATCTGAAGACCATCTTCTATGTGGTCAGGTATAGGCTGCATAACAGAAGCTCCTTATAGGATGAATTTCCTCTCTTTATTATACACAGATCATTCCCGGCCGGCTTTCTTTCGGTCTGCAAATAAAAAAGCGATCAGCCCCCGGTTTTGAAGGGGCTTTTCGCCGCATCTATTACTTTATTTTAAGAGAATAAAATATAGAGTCAACCTTTAATACTGGAAAATGGGGAGGTAGATCTTCAGGCTGTATTTCTTTGAACCCATTCTTTTCATAAAATCGATGGGCTGCTTTGAATTGTTCAGTGGTACCAAGGAGAATCTCCTTCACTTCCTGATTCCTTGCCCAATGAATGGCCTTATCCAACAGCAATGCCGCCGTACCAAATGCTTTTCCGCGATAATCGGTTTCTACAAACACCTTCTTGAGGGCAAGCTGATCGTGTCCAATATCCTGAACAGCAGTTGTGCCCACCACTTTCTTCTCATGAAGGGCCACCCAAAAGTTTCCTTTGCCACCCTGGTAAAACTGCGGGATAGTAAATAAATCGGGCTGGTCCGCCAGTGTAATGGGAATTCCATATTCGTTTTGCTGGATGTGAGAAATCAGTTCAGCAATATCGTTCTTATATTCATCTTTATATTCAGCAATTTGAATGGTCATTGATTACACCCTTTAATTTCTTTTGACCTATTTTTTCCCATAAGGGACATAGTATGCTTGTTATTTCTCTTCCTATATAATAACCAAACAATAAAAACACCAGGACATTTTAACGAACACGATTATTCTGCCTTGGATTCCTGTTCAAGATGGGAGTCAATCAGCTTATCCAGCTTTTCCAGGCTGTCCCTTGCTCTTTCATAGCTGATTTTCCGATAGTGATGGAGTCCGCCTTCTTCTTCATCCTTTTCATCCGCCCATTTTACAATCTGCTGCAGGGGCGTCCTTACAATGTCATTGGAAGGCAGGAAGGAGTCCGTATGAAATAAAATGGCCAGTGCGATGGTTTTGGCACTTACTGGATTTTCTCCAAGCCGGATCAGGAGCTTATGGGCCCTTTCTGCTCCTTTTATCGGGTGAATATCATTTTTCCTGTACAGATCATAGTCCCATTTGCCGTTTTTATACCATGTAAAATGGCCGATATCATGAAGCAGTCCCGCCTTTGCCGCAAAGTCTACGTTCTGCCTTTGCGCGAGGGCCAGCTTATAGGCATGGTGGGAGACCGCTACAGCATGGGACAATCCAGAACGATTTAAGTATTTCTGGGCAATATGATGTTCAAAGATATTCAAAAGAGTTACATCTCTCATTTTTCATCATCCCTATTCTGAAATAATGTATGACTTATACCCGGTAAATACTTTCGTTATGCACCTATCTTACACTTTAAATTTGCCCGCCTTTTTTAAAAGAGATTCTGTAAGCTCCGCCATATAGACAGAGGAAGCGGCTGCCTCTTCAATCACCTCTGATTGTCCTTCACACGAGGAAGCTACATTCCGGGTATACTGGGCGGCATCAGTCGACAGCCTGGCAGCGCTCTCTGATTCTTTTTTCATGTCATCCATTTCGTTTCTTACGGCCTGGTTCGTTTCGGATGATTTCTCCATTGTACTCCAAAGCTCACCCATTTTAGTAATCATTAGGGAGATCCTTTCACAAGAAGAGCCATATTCCAGCTAGTAAAAAAAGAGCAGGAATCTATCTTTATAATAGATTCCTGTTTTGAGCGGCTTTATTCAGCTTTTTCCCGGACAATCGGCATGGTGCAGCAACGGAAGGCGCCGCCTGACTTTATAATTTCTGTGATATCCACTTCAATCAGTTCATAGCCTCTCTTCCGAAGCTCCCTGTTCACATTCTTGTTTACAGGCAGAGTCATAATTCTTTTTCCCCCGATAGAAAGTACATTAGTTCCAAGGGTAAACTGCTCCTCTTCGCTGACTTCAATGAGATCATATCTTGATGCCAGCAGCTTCAGCTGTTCCTGGTCGATTTCTCCCGGGAAAATTAAAGCCTCTTCTGGTGAAATAATATTGAAGACGCAATCGAGATGCAGATAGGTGTCGGTGAAGGGAATGGGAACGATCTCAAACTGCGGGAGATGATTCTTAAGCTTTTCAATCGCCTCAATCTTGGTTCTGTTGCTTATTCCTACATAGATGGTATTCCGGTCGATTAACACATCCCCTCCTTCAATACGGTCCCCTGTCAAATCCAGATAAGAGACATTTTCCTTTTGAAGCCATGATTTCAAAACCTGTTCTTCTCCTGTCCGTATCTCAGTCCCCATTTCTGCGACAAACACCCGCTCCCCAAGGGTGAATCCCACATCCCTTGTAAAAACCTGCTCCGGATATCTTTCAGAGGAAGGAAGCAAAACGACCTCAATCCCTTCTCTCCTCAACGCTTCGGTAAACTGCCGGTGCTGATCCATGGCCGTTTTAATATGAATGCCTTCATCCTCGAAGTATTTCTGGGTTTCATTAATTACATCCTTAATCTTCATATATTGAGGCTCACAAAGAATGACTTTTTTTAATGGATCATACTCACTGGAACACATTGCCTTCATACCAGCACATCCTTTTTTAAAATTAAATTTACTATTTCCAAGGGTCATTCAGGCTATGTAAGCGGAAGCAAGTTTTCCGCGAAAAGGCTGGCACCTCTTGTTAAATCGTCTGACTAGCAGAATCGGATCTGTTTATACTACTCTTTATAGGGGACTCGACAGCGATCAAAAAGAAATCGGGTACGGCAGATCCGAAAAAGCACGCAACATATCCCGCGAAGAAATCGACCAGGCAGTGGAAGAAATGAATAAGCAATTCATGTAACATCTGTGGAGACAGTCCCCTATTTCCCGGCGTTAAACCGGAGTTTCAGGGAGACTGGCCCCATTTCCCAAATTTATGATAAGGCGGCAGGTGAAATGGACCATACGATCCGTGATCTGAATCCGGAAGATCTGAAGAGGAATCAGGAGATTGCCTCGCGGATGACCTATACGAAGAATTTCCGCTCTGCAACGGCAGAGGAATGGTATGTGTTTATACCGGGGTTTACGGATCCCGGGACCGGCGGAGCAGCCGGTAAAGCGATTGTTCATTATAATTTATACGGCAACCGGGATATGTTCATTAACACGACCGTTATCCTCGATGACCCTGCACTCTTTGAGCCTGAACATTTCCAGCTGGTCTATTCGATAGCGGACGAGCTGGTGAACCGGCTGGTTGGCTATGCAGACACTCTCCTCTCTGTACATGCCGGAGCCAATTCCTATAACGCGGAGTATAAACGATGACTGATTAAGGAGGAAAAGATGTGAATCATAATCTGGTTCGTTCCATTGCCGAGCATTCCCGGCCGCTGACTGGGACGCATGATTTAGATGAATTAATCAGAAGAGTAGAGGATTCCAGGTTTGTCCTGCTGGGAGAAGCCTCCCACGGCACCTCTGAATATTACACCACTCGTGCTGAAATCTCCAAGAGACTTATTAAGGAAAAGGGATTTACCTTCATCGCAGTAGAAGGAGACTGGCCCGCATGTCAGGCGGTGAACCGCTATATTAAGGGCTATGACAAGGATTCAGCCTCTGCCCGGGAAGTTTTGAAAGCGTTTGACCGCTGGCCGGCATGGATGTGGGCAAATGAAGAAATCATAGAACTCATTGAATGGATCAAGGATTATAATGCATCAGGGCAGGCTGATCCCATGGTAGGTTTTTACGGAATCGATGTTTACAGCCTGTGGGAATCCATGGAGCAGGTCATCGATTATCTCACCGAAATCGATTCCCCTGATCTGGAAGCGGCAAGGCACGCTTTTACCTGCTTTGAACCTTTTAACAGGAATAATGAAAAATACGCGGTATCCGCGGGGTTATATGCTGAACACTGCCTCGATGAGGTGTCCAGACTGCTGACGGCCATCCAGCGGAAAAAACATCTATATCCCAGGCATGAGGAATTGAACCTGAATCTTCAGGTGAATGCCCTGGTCACTTATAATGCAGAGAATTATTACAGGACCATGGTGGTACATGACGAAAAATCCTGGAACATCCGGGATATGCACATGGTCGATGCGTTAAATGAGGTCATGGATTATTACGGTTCAAAAGGAAAAGCGATTGTCTGGGAACATAATACCCATGTTGGGGATGCCAGTGCGACAGATATGGAGGACGCGGGCATGATCAATGTCGGCCAGCTCATACGAGAACAAAACCCCCCCGAAGAGGTCTTTATTGTCGGGTTTGGGACCTATCAGGGAACAGTTATAGCGGCTGAAGAATGGGGAGTCAATTTCGATGTAATTGATGTGCCCCCTGCTGAAAAAGGAAGCTGGGAGGACGCCATGCACCAGGCAGGAGCTTATGATAAAATCCTCTACTTTGAAGAAGGGAATAAACATCTTTTCAGCAGTAAAATCGGCCATCGGGCCATCGGTGTCGTGTACAGGCCTGAATATGAGATGTACGGAAATTATGTTCCATCCATTATGTCGAACCGATATGATGTTTTTATTTATCTCGATGAAACGAAGGCGCTTCATCCGCTTTCCTTCCGGGAAACACCGATTTTATAAAACAGGCCTGTGGAGTCCTCCACAGGCTAATTTAATTCAACTGAAACCCCTGTGGAAAAATTATAAAAGAGGGGTTCCCTTTTACCCAGCTGCTCCATGCATTGTCGTTAAAATACCGGCGGTCTGCATTATATAATCCTTTCCAACAAACACTAGAGGTTTTACATGCTATCAGGAGCATTCTCCCTCATGGACCTCTCCCTAGCCCCATTCTTTTAGGGTTCAGCCTGACATTTTACTTAGCACTAATAAGCTGGGATTCCCCATTCAATGTATGATTGAAGCAACGGTCAAGAACGGAGGTTATGCTTCCTTCAAAAGGTATATTGAAGGCCTTCCAAATGTAGAGTTTTGTTATCGGATTGCCGGGAACGTGTGCTTTATGCTAAAAATGCAATTCGTTACCTTTGAGAAAGCAGAAGAATTCATTGAAGCTGTAAATTTACCCATTTTATTTTTTCTAAGGTGGAGACTAACCTTTCAATAGAGGGTTATATTCAAAATAACTTTAGTAAAAGAGCCAAACAAAAAAGGCTGCCAGGAGAAGTTTCCAGGCAGCCTTCTAAGCTGGGAGCCAAAAACACTCCATGTATTTTATTATTCTTTAGTCACAACAATCCTATTATCTTCCACAACAGCTTTCATAGCTTTAATTTCAGGCTGTTCGAAAATAAAGTCTGCAATTCCGTCCTCCAGCTGTTCCTGGATGACACGGCGGAGTGGTCTTGCACCAAAGGCTGGATGATAGCCAAGTTCGGCAATCTTTTCTTTCGCCTCTTGTGTGACTTCCAATGACAAGCCCTGTCCTGCGAGTGTTTGATCCAGTTCGCCAAGCATGATATCGACGATCTGCAGGATATTCTCTTTAGAAAGCTCAGAGAATTCAATGATGCTGTCAAAGCGGTTCAGGAACTCCGGCTTGAAGTAGCTGCCAAGTGCTTGAAGGATGGACGCCTGTTCAACTGCAGAGCTGGCACCAAAGCCCATAACCTTTCTCTTTTCCCCTAAACCAGCGTTGCTTGTCATGATGATGACAGTATCCTTAAAGTTCACCGTGCGTCCCTGGCTGTCTGTCAAGCGTCCGTCTTCCAGAATCTGAAGGAACATGTGCATGACATCTGGATGTGCTTTTTCCACTTCATCCAAGAGAATGATGCTGTATGGCTTGCGTCGGACCTTTTCAGTCAGCTGTCCAGCCTCTTCATGGCCGACATATCCCGGAGGAGAACCAATCAGCTTGGAAACGCTGTGTTTCTCCATATACTCACTCATATCCAGACGGATCATAGAATCTTTAGAACCGAATAGTTCTTCAGCAAGTGTTTTGGTTAATTCCGTCTTACCGACACCAGTTGGTCCAACGAATAAGAAGGAACCGATTGGGCGGGTTTTCGCTTTTAGGCCTGCACGGCTGCGGCGGATGGCTTTGGCGACCTTTTTAACCGCTTCTTCCTGGCCGATGACCTTTTTAGACAGCTCCTCCTGAAGGCGGTTCATGCGGACCTGCTCGTCCTCCTGGAGTTTTCCGACTGGAATGCCGGTTTTCTGTTCAATGATTTCCTGGATGTGCTCGACTGTAACCTCTGGACGAGCAGCAGGACCTCCATTATTCATTGCCTTTTCCAGCTGTTCTTCCTCATCGCGGAGCTTGGCTGCTGCTTCATAGGCTTCATCCTTCAGCGCCTGCTCTTTATCTTTGTGGATTTGTGCCAAACGTTCTTTAATATCCTCTTCTTGTCCGCCTTCTATGGTCAGGTTCAGTTTAGATCCTGCCTCATCCATCAGGTCGATGGCCTTGTCAGGAAGGAAACGGTCCTGGATGTAGCGGTGAGACAATTCTACAGCAGAACGAAGGGCATCCTCACTGTATGTGACTTGATGATAGGCTTCATAGCGTTCTTTCAAGCCTTCAAGAATTTGAAGGGCTTCACCAGGAGTCGGCTCATCTACCTGTACAGGCTGGAATCGGCGCTCAAGCGCTGCATCCTTCTCGATTTTGCGGTATTCAGCCAATGTGGTCGCACCCACAAGCTGCAGTTCACCGCGTGCAAGAGCCGGTTTAAGGATGTTGCCTGCATCCATGGAGCCTTCTGCTGATCCTGCGCCGACAATCTGGTGGATTTCATCGATGAATAAAATGATATTTTTTCTCTCCTGAAGCTCAGCGATCAATTGCTTCATGCGCTCTTCAAATTGCCCGCGGATTCCTGTATTTGATACAAGGGAAGCCACATCCAATAGATATACTTCTTTTGAACGAAGCTTCATCGGTACTTTTCCTTCCGCAATTTTCAAGGCAAGGCCTTCTGCAATCGCAGTTTTACCGACACCCGGCTCCCCGATCAGAACAGGGTTGTTTTTGTTTCTTCTATTTAATATTTCCATAATTCGTTTTACTTCTTCATCACGTCCGATAACAGGGTCAATCAGCCCTGCGTGTGCGGATTGTGTAAGGTTCCGGCCGAATTGGTCAAGGAAGCCTCCGCCGCCCTGCTTGGTTTTAGGAGCTCCTCCTGCGTTAGGCTGGAATCCGGGATTCATGGAATTTGGCATTTGGCCAAAGGCTTTAAATAAATCATCAAAAGCAAATCCACCCATATTATTCATACCTCCCATAGCTGCACCTAATTTATTGCGTTCTTCTTTATAACAAGTGGAGCACAAATGGAAATCCTGCTGTCTGCCATTTACATTCACACGAAATTGAATGTTTGCTTCGTTTGTATGACATTTTTCACAATGCATATGCGACTCCTCCTTAAAGGGTTTCAAATTTAAGTTTTTAATTCTCAGTAGGTTTATTGACTTTGACTATCTTTGACTTTCTGTTTTTATTATACATTGACCTTCTTTGACTTTCAAGTGTTTTTAGCAAAAAAGTTTTTAGTTTGAGATTTTATTACAGCTTTCCTCTTTATTACCCCTTCTCAATCTATAGAAAACACGCCGCTTTCAAACATTTATCAATCCATGAAATGGTGTTTATGTAATTAACTCCCGGTTAAATAGTGATGAGCAAATATCAAAATAAAAACTGCCGGCACACTCCATTTACAGAGTATGCCGGCAGTCTGGTTCGAGTCTCTTTATCAAAGGCTGTATTATGGCTGCAGTGATTTCCCTTCTTCCGCAATATGAAACAACAGATGTCCCAGATGGTTCATGGGGCTGTATTCCTGTTCTTCCTCTTCGACATCTCCATCTTCTTCATAATCCTGTCCGCTCAGGAATAAAGCCATGAACTCGTAAAAATCTTGGAGAGCAAGAGAATAATATGCACTTGGCTGCTCGTTCTCCCCTTCGAATTGAACAATTAAGTGAGATATATCACCATCTGCATCTTCTGCATCCATGAATACAAAAAATCCGATATTCGTGTCCAGGTCAAATAAATGCCTTGCCCCGCCCTCGGTAGCCCCATCAAATTCACTGCTGTTAAGTTTTTGAATCTGCATGCTGTCTACATGATCTTCCTGATGGAAGCTTACGACAAAAGATTTCATTCTTGAAATTCCTCCCTGTCTGAATCCTGTGAAATGGATACACACTGTCCAAATTTACCAATCATACTCTTGTAACATACCCTATTTCTAATATTTTTATATCATTTATGAGGATTTTTTATAATTGAAAGGGATAGAAGAAAGAGTTACAAAAAAAGAGTACTTCTTTTTGAGAGTTGAGGGAGGTTACGGTATATTTAACTATGTAGATGTGTAACGCTTTCTTCATAATCACCCTTAATGGAACTAAGGGCCGTGTCACGGCTCTTTTAAGGTTGTTACTAGTTGAAGCAAGAAACACTAAAAACTTTGGTTTAGATTGGAGATACATCAATGGAAGAAAAACTTTATTGCTCTGAATCAAAAGTCGTTCATACAGATTTGGTTATGCCGAATGACACGAACAATCATAATACACTTTTTGGCGGGGTGTTAATGAAGAAAATGGACGCGGTCGCCGCCATAGCTGCCAGGAGGCATTCCAGGGCTGATGTTGTGACAGCTTCTACAGATTCTGTGGATTTTCTCGCTCCCATCTATCCGGATAATTCTCTTTGTCTTGAGGCATACGTGACGTATACAGGAAGAACCTCCATGGAAATTTTCGTAAAAGCCATTGCCGAGCAGCTGGGTACAGGTAAAAGACGGATCGCCGCAACGGCGTTTTTAACCTTTGTTGCGCTGGATGAGGAGGGAAAACCAACTTCAGTTCCTCAGGTGGTCCCTCAGACTCAGGAAGAAATCAAACTCCACGAAACTGGCGGAGAGCGCGCGAGATTAAGGAAAATGAGAAGGGGAAGCAGCAGGGATCTCGCTGATTTTATCAATGTTGATAAACCCTGGAATCAATCCCTTTAATCTGTAAAAAGAAGAGGCTCTCACATAAGGCCCATAACCCATATCGGGCAAATGGGCCTTACGAGACGGCCTCTATTTTTATTGAAAGAGCGGGTTTCCCGCTAATAACTCTCCATGATCGATAAATGGATTCCTGTTGCCCTGCAGCTCATGAATGGCGGCATTCCGATGGAGTTCATACAGAGTCACCGGAAACTCCTTGTGCCAGGAAAACAGCAGCTTTAGATCCACGCGGCTGGATATATCCACAATTCCTGAATAGCGGAGATAAAAATAGAGAGTGGCTCTTGCTGCTATTCCTTTTCCATACTCCGGCTCGAACTTTCCGCTTTCAGACATCCCGCAGCCCGTAGTAATTCCCCTGATTCCCGCCTCTGGAGTATAAGAAGGAAAATCTGTGTAAGGCAAATTGCCGCGCTTGCTGTTACAGGCAGGCTCGCAGGCAAACAGATGATGCAGATCCCCTTTCATTGGCTCCTTTTTCCCAAACCAGGATTGAGGCACAATATGTTCACAATTCAGCTTGATCTCGGTGCTCAGTTCGGAAATTCTTCCATCTGCTTTTTCACCGATGATCCGGATATCCTCCTCAATCACTGTCAGCGGATCCAATACAGTTCCGGAGTAAATGCTTTTCAGCTGCCGGTTTTCATGTAAATCCACCCAGGGATACAGATATTTAAAGGGTGCATAAGGCAGCTGTGTGTGATGCGTTTCCGCAAGGAGGGCATGAAGCTGTTCCATTACTTGACTGCTTTCAAAAGAGATTTGTTCATAATAAGCTTTTTTAATTTCTTCCTGTGTGGAATCGCTGTAATACTCTCTTTGGGCAACGCTTCGCAAATGGATGGATCTCGCTTCCGGCCATAGTTCCTGAAGTCTTTGCGTCTCATTCATGGATGTACCAGCAGCGCTGCCGCTTCTTTTTTGAAGATATCTGTCAGATACTCGATGGCAGTCAAGTACAGAAGTCCATTTCCTTCAAGCTTTGGTGTGTAACCGAGAGGGATGGTCCTTTTAATGAGCTGGGCATAAAGCTCTGCACCCGTCAGCTTTCTTCCGAAGCTCTCCTCGGTCAGCACCTTGATGAGGGCCAATGCCCCTGCAGCGTGGGGCGCAGACATTGAAGTGCCGCTTAGTGTGGCGTACTTGCCATTTTTATAGGTAGAAAGGATTCCTTCGCCTGGAGCAACCAGGTCCACTTCATTATTTGAATTTGTAAAATTTGAAGACCTTCGCTGGAGATTGATGGCACCGACACTGATCACCTCGTTATAGCATGCCGGGTACCCGAGCTCATCGGTTTTGTCATCGCCATCACCTTCATTCCCAGCCGCACACACCACTTGAATATTCTTTGAAACGGCTAGTTTGATCGCATCATGAAGGTCCTTATCATCGGATGGGCCGCCCAATGACATGGATATGATATCTGCTCCCTGCTCGATCGCAAACAAAATTCCATTTTTGATCCACTCGTATTTCCCAGATCCATTCTTGTTTAATACTTTCACGATCAATAGATCAGCCTCGGGTGCGACACCGATTACCCCCTGTTTATTCATGGATGCAGCCATCGTGCCGGCAACATGGGTGCCGTGGCCGTTGTAATCCTGATAGATGTCCTCCCTGCCGCCGTCATCACCGGTAAAATTCTTCCCGCCTTTGATTCTGTCCTTTAAATCCGGATGAGTGATATCACAGCCAGTATCCAGGACAGCAATCGTGCTGCCTTTTCCCATCGTCTTATCCCAAATCTTTGGGGCCTGGATCAGCTCCACACCGCCTGGCACTTCTGAAGTATCTTCGATCTGCTCCACCAATTCATACGGAATAACCCGAACAACCTGCTCCTGCTCCATCTGTCATCCTCCTAACAAAATGAGCTCCTTCCATAAGAAAAGGGCAATGGTTCCTAACTCCCTAGAGGCCGAATCCTGCTTGTATCCCTATTCTATCAACTCTGACATTCCCTTCGAAAGTACCCAAAGAAGGATTATTTCTACATAATTCCCCTCCCTTCTCATACCATAGTTCCAAGTCCCCGAAGCGCCTGTCGTTTTGTGTCAAATCATCAGGGAAATGGGGACTGTTCCCATTTCCCTGATGATGTTTCTAGCGTATAAATACTCGATGACCAGAAAATACTAGATAAGCTGGTTTTAGCGGCAGGTCCCTTACCCAGCACCTGCAAATATGATCAGGATGGAGTGACTTGAATGAGCTATAGAGATCATTTAGATGCGCGCTCTAAGATGTTTCATCACAATTGGACACGTCCGAAAAGGTCGAAATCCCAAGTGAATGGCCACACGGCCATGTCTCAAACGAATATTATCTTAAGAAGCAACGCAAAAGCCCATCACTGGTAAAATTGCAGAACCATAAGGCGCAGGAGATATTTCCCCTGCGCCTTATCCTTCTTACTCTTCCATTTTCACCGCTCTTTCGGACTCCCTGTCAAACAAGCTCTCGAAGTATTCCAAGAGCTGCCTTCGCAGTTCAGGCCGCTGCAGCCCGACTTCCGCAATCGCCTTGATGTAGCCGAGCTTATCCCCAATATCAAACCGGCTTCCCTTTAATTCCACAGCCAGGATGGGCTCTTTCCTGCATGCTTTCCGGAGGGCATCCGTAAGCTGAATTTCATTTCCCGCCCCCTGTTCTGTCCTTTCCAGGTAGGAAAATACTGAAGGAGTTAAAATGTATCTCCCCATAACGGCGGTAGAAGACGGCGCTTCACTCAGTGAAGGTTTTTCCACTAAATCACGGATCCTGTACAGCCCTCTCTCCTTCCAGCTGGGAGCAATGATTCCATATTTTGAAACCTCTGAAAGATCGACCTCCTGAACCCCGATAACAAGCTTCTCATATTTTTCGAAAACCTCTATAAGCTGTGATAGTGCCGGCTGTTCTGAAATCATAATATCGTCGCCCAGCAGAACAGCGAATGGTTCATTTCCGACAAACTGCTTCGCACAAAGGATAGCATCTCCCAGCCCCTTTGGCTCTCTTTGGCGGATATAATGGATATTAGCCAGGGAAGAAATCTGCCTGACTTCCCGAAGCAGGTCATACTTTTCCTTTTCCTCCAGAAGCTGCTCCAGCTCAACCGACTTATCAAAATGATCCTCAATGGATTTCTTGTTTCTCCCGGTAACAAAAATAATGCTTTCGATACCAGATTGGACCGCTTCTTCAACAATGTATTGGACAGCCGGTTTATCGACGATCGGAAGCATTTCCTTGGGCTGCGCCTTTGTAGCAGGCAGAAAACGGGTACCGAGCCCGGCTACAGGGATAACCGCCTTTTTCACTTTCATTCGTTCCCCTTCTTTCTTCTTTTTCTGCAGGCCGGATCTTCCCTGAAGCTCTGATTTTCACGTAGCTGCACCAGGCTCAAGTGATCCGGGTCTATCTTAAAAGAAAATATATTCATCCCGTTCCCACCTCATGATTGGAAGAAATGAAAATGGCAGAAATGTGTGAATTTTAGGAAAAAAGTTATAGAGATGTTCTTGTAATTCAGAGAAAAACCGGCTATACTTTTTTACAACATTATAATGCCGAAAGTTTTTGATGAAGAGAGTAGCCGGAAACAGGCGGATCCAGCGAACCGGGGATGATGGAAGCCCGGTACCGCCCCCTGGTGAAACGCACTTCTGAAATGCTTATTGCCGGGGACATTCCCCCGTTATCAGGAAAAGTGGTTCTTAATGAACAAGTAGAGTGGCACCGCGGGCACATCCCGTCTCTTATTATAGAGACGGGATTTTTTTATTTCCAGTCCGATGAAAACCGCAAACTAAAATGGAGGTTGAACGATGAATTATCAATTATTGGCTGCAGAGCAGATTGAAGCACACATATCCTCATTATCAAAGGAAGAGATCCTCTCCCTGATGGAAATTCCTAAATTATCAGAGCATGGCGACATGGCCTTTCCCTGCTTCCGCCTCGCCAAGGAACTCCGCAAATCACCTGCTGCAATAGCTGAAGATCTGGCCGGGAACCTTCACCATGAATTATTTCAAACCATTGTGGCTGCAGGACCTTACGTCAATTTCTTTTTGAATAAATGTGTCGTTTCCCATGCCATCCTTACACAGATTCTCGAGGAAAAAGATCAGTATGGGAACGTAAATCTGGGGGCGGGAGGAAAAGTCCCGATTGACATGTCTTCCCCTAATATTGCCAAGCCGTTTTCCATGGGGCATTTACGGTCCACTGTGATAGGGAACTCTATCGCAAACATCCTCACAAAATGCGGCTATACGCCGGTGAAAATCAACCATCTTGGCGACTGGGGAACACAATTCGGAAAACTGATCACGGCTTATAAGGCGTGGGGCGATGAAGAGAAGGTCAAGGCCAATCCGATCGCTGAACTGCTGAAGCTGTACGTCGATTTCCATGAAAGAGCCGATACAGATCCGGATCTCATCCCCCAGGGAAGAGAATGGTTCAAAAAACTGGAGAATGGCAATGAAGAGGCCCTTCATTTATGGAAATGGTTCAGGGAAGAATCCCTGAGTGAATTCAATAAAATATATCAGCTTCTTGGTGTCAGCTTTGATTCCTTCCTTGGCGAAGCTTTTTATAATGATAGGATGGAGCCGGTCGTTGATCTGCTTGAGGAAAAAGGACTTCTTGTGGAAGATGAAGGTGCGATGGTCGTGAAGCTGGATGAAGAGGGCCTCCCCCCTTCCCTGATCAAAAAGTCGGACGGTGCCACCCTCTACGTGACAAGGGATTTGGCAGCAGCCATGTACCGGAATACCACCTATGATTTTTCAAAGGCGGTTTATGTGGTGGGGAATGAGCAGAGCCTGCATTTCAAACAGCTGAAGCTCGTCCTCAAGAAACTTGGATTTGATTGGGCCGATCAAATGGTTCATGTTCCATTCGGAATGATCTTAAAGGATGGAAAGAAAATGTCCACACGTAAAGGAAAAGTAGTCCTCTTGGAGAAAGTGCTTCAAGAATCGATTCAGCTCGCAGAGAAAAACATTCTGGCAAAAAATCCGGAGCTGAACAATAAAGAAGAAGTGGCACGGCAGGTAGGGGTCGGTGCGGTCATCTTCCATGACCTGCGTAATGACCGGATGAATAATATAGAATTTTCACTGGAGGATATGCTGAAATTCGAAGGAGAAACCGGCCCATATCTACAGTACACTCATGCAAGGGCCTGCTCCATCCTTCGAAAAGCAGAAAATCCCGAATGGGAAACTCAAGATGCAGGCCTTGGTGACCCGATGAGCTGGGAAATCGTCAAACAGCTTGCCGATTTCCCGAAATACATTGAAAGAGCCTGCCTGAAACTGGAGCCTTCCATTATCTCTAAATACCTGATTGACCTGGCACAGGCCTTCAACAGCTATTATGGCAATGTCCGCATCCTCGAACAAGACAGCAGCCTAAAAGAGAGGCTGAACCTCGTCTGCGCTTCAGCCCTCGTCCTAAAAGAAGGCATGAAACTGCTCGGACTGGAAGCGCCAATGGAAATGTAATCCTGGGAAATAAAAAGGGAAATGGGGACAGTCCCCATTTCCCTTTTAGATGGATATTTCTCCACGTATGAGCATGATGATGGCGACTACTGAAACTACCAGGATAGTTGCTGCCACCCACGGTTCGTATCCTTTGAATAATTTCTGCTGTTTCTGTTTCTGTGCAGCTGAATAGATGAGCATGCCCGGCAGGTATAATAAGATGGTCAATAACAGATAACCCAGCCCGCCTGCATAGATGAGCCAGACCGAATAAGCTGCCGCAATGATTCCAAGCAGCAGGTTCCATATCCTGTTTTTGCTTTTATGCTGCCATGAATGCTTAATCTGATACAAGGCAGAGAAAAGATACGGAAGCAGAATGGCAGAGGAAGCCAGGGAAAACGCCAGCTGGTATGGCTTCTCTGAGAATAGAAAGGTCAAAAGGAAAATTTGGACCAACAGATTGGATACTAACAGGGACCGGCTCGGTGCCTGGTTTTTATTTTCCTTTAAAAAGAAGTTCGGAAACAATTTCTCTTTTGCTGCTGCATACGGAATTTCCGCCGTTACAATAGTCCAGCCGAGCCATGCTCCCAACAGGGAGACGATCAGGCCGATATTCACGAGGGAAGCACCCCATTTTCCTGTCACTGCCTCCAGTACATAGGCAAGCGAAGGGTTCTTCAGCTTAGAAAGCTCTGCTGCATCAAGCACCCCCAAGGACGCAACAGAAATAAGCACATAAATGGCAAGCGTGGAGATCAAGCCAATTACGGTTGCCCTTCCAACATCACGGCGGTATGCTGCCCTTCCCGAAAGTAAAACCGCTCCTTCAAATCCAAGGAATACCCATAATGTGATGAGCATGGTGCTCTTTACCTGAGGAAATACATCTCCCAAGGAAAAATCAGCTGTTCCCCAGAATTGAGTTTTAAAGACTGCAGGATCAAATGCAAAGATGGTAATCACGATAAATAATAAAATCGGAATCAGCTTGGCTGCGGTTGTGATCATATTCACAATCGATGCGGATTTTACGCCCTGCAGCACCAAAATATGCACAGCCCACAATACAATGGATGCCGCAACGATAGAAGAAACATTTTTCCCTGTGAACTTCGGATAAAAATACCCTGCTGCATTGATGAGCAGGGTAGCAAAGGCAACATTCCCCAAAAAAGCGGAACACCAATATCCCCAGGCGCTATTAAAACCTATGTATTGACCGAAGCCTGCCTTGGCATAAGAAAATATTCCGCCATCTAAATCAGGACGCCTGTTATTTAGATTTTGAAAACTTAGGCCCAGAGCCAGAATTCCGATCCCTGTTATCAGCCAGCCTATAAGAATAGCCCCTGTGCCTGCTCCCTGTGTAATATCACTCGGCAGATTAAAGGCTCCTCCCCCGATGACCGATCCTATTACAAGCGCTACCAGCGGCAGCAGCCCTAACTTTCCACGAGCCTGCATTTCCTGTTCTTCCATTAAGTTCGGCCTCCTTCAATTCATTTGTCAGTTTTTCCAAAAGCAGCTTACTTATGTAAGAGGTTTTCCTATAATAAAGGAATTCAGGTTTTCTGACCGCGAAATTTAAAAATAGCACAGGGCACCGTTCCCTACAAGGATTTTTTCCATGGAAATGTGACCCAAAGATGATGGCACAGCTGCTTTACAGGTATGGAAGGGATTCTTCCTACCAATAAAATCGCCATTAATAAGAAAGCTCTATTCTAAGGCTCTTTTTTAAAAGATTGTTGTTTTTTTAAAGAGTCTGAAAGGGACCCCCATTATTAAACAGGTTGATTGGAGCGGAAGGTGCTAGACTCCTGATCCAGCTCCAAGCTGAGCCCCTCGAGTCATAAGCCAATCCGTCTATGGGAAGAAAAACACTCCCCACAGCCGGCTCGTCTTATGCTTGTCGGGTCTCTGCCTGCCAAGAGGTTCACTGCTTATTTTAATATAGATGAACATTGACCTCTTAATATTGTCATATTTAGCAGGCACCGCTTTCCGCTTTTCTAAGCGGGATTAGCGGGACAGGTGAGACCCCGCAAGCGCAGCCGAGGAGGCTCACCGCCCGCCCCGCGGAAAGCGAGCATCCTGGAGCGGAAATCAACCACCTTGTTCCAAAGCAACAAAGTTTGCGATAACAGCCTTCTAAAAAATCGTTGCTTAGGAACGGAAGGTGCTTAAATACAGCCTAAAAAAAGAAAAAAGCAGCGCGGCTGCTTTTTTCTTACTGATTCGCAAGGATGGCTGCTGCTTTATCTTCCACTTCCTTTCCTTTTGAATCGTCTATCAAATTGTTTAACAGAATGGAAAAAATCAATTTCTTCCCGCTTTTCGTCTTAACATATCCAGACAAGGAACTGACAGTCGAAATCGAACCCGTCTTCGCAATGATATTCCCTTTCAGCGGCGCAGTCTTCATCCTGTTCCGAAGTGTCCCCCCTGTCATCCTGTCACTGGCTCCTGCGACTGGGAGTGAATGCAGATAAGAAGAAAACCATTCCTCATCCTGTATGTGATAAAGCAGGTTCGTTACTTCATTGGCCGTAACGAGGTCCACGTGGGAAACCCCTGAGCCGTCCCTCATCACCATTGTCTTGGTGTTCACGCCAAATTTCGGCAGCTCACCATTTATTACCTCAAGGCCTTTTTTCCAGCTGCCTTCCCCTTTTTTCTTTTTACCCATTTCCTTCACTAGCGTTTCTGCATGTGTATTGTTGCTGAGTTTCATAAACGGAACAAAAAGATCGCTCATACTCATGGATTTATGTACCGCCAGAACCTTGGCTGTCTTGGGAGCTGTACCATCCTTTTCGCTGCCCGTCAGTTTGATTCCCTGTTCCTTCAGTGACTGTTTAAATACATTCCGTGTGTATCCAGTCGGGTTCCAGACAGCGGCCCATTCCTTTACGGCAGAAGCCTTGGCAGGAATGGTCCCTTCTACGGTGATCGTATTGCTGCCGTGATCCCTTTTATAGGAAATGTTCGATTTTCCGCCAGCTGCTGAAGTCTTTGCTTTGTTCACGACTTTCACATAATCATTTTTAGGGGTCACAGTGACAGACGCCTGTTTTCCAGCCGCAGAAGCCGGAACGATCGTTAGAATCACCGTCCCTGCATCATAATCTTCATTGGGAGAAAGAGTAAGAGCGGAAATCCCTGCCCCATAATACTCCATCTCATCGCTCCACGGAAGATCCAAGGAATATCGTTCCTTATCATACCAGCTGTCGTCACTGATAAGGCTTCCTTGAATGGTATAAATTCCTTTTTGCTTTAAATTCTTTGCCAGGTTATCCAAATCCTTCTCAAGCAGGGTTACATCCCCTTTGCCCCTTAAATAAACATTTCCCTGGAGCTCATGCCCTTTGATTTTTCCGTCCATTAAAACTTCCGTGCTGAACTTATAATTCTCACCCAGCACTGAAAGGGCAGAAGCAGCTGTAAACAGCTTCAGATTTGACGCCGGCCTTAGTCTTGTATTCCCAATATGCTCATAAAAAATTTTCCCATTATCCGCAGACCTGACACTGATTCCGGCAAGGCCGCCTGACAGAATCGGATCCTTGTTTAAAAGAGTATTCAAGCTGTCGGTTAAACTCCCTCCGCTTGCTCCCGCTTTTACTGCGGAATCATGGTCTGCGACCAAGGGGACAATGGCAAAAACCAAAATCAGAACCGAAACGACAACTATTCTTACATTTTTCCTCAATAAAAAGGCCCGCCTTTCCTATATTTTATATCTTAATTCGCCAAAAGTGCGAAAAATCCCTTTTTTTGTCATATAAATAAAAGAATTAGCGAGCCCTGCATAGACAGTTTGGAAATCATAAGCAGCAACAGTTTAGTATATACCTGCCGCCCAACATTTAGGACAGGGTATACATATCAAAAAAACCAGGCCTCCGCCACCCACTTCGTAAAGTGAATGCCGGGCCTGGCAGTTTATTAATAATAATCCATTTCTCTCATATGATCCATATTGCTTGCAATCATGGCAATGATCGTGCCTGCCTCTTCCTTGCTGAAAATAAAGTTGGTTTCATCCTTGATGAGGTCGTCATCCTCTGTCCAGATTCGGTTTACCCGTCTCAGAACACCGTCGCCCGTTTCCTGGACCACGCCGAATTGGTAAGTCACTTCTACCTCATCTTCCTTCATATAAGCCGTAACCTCAGGTGTTTCCCATTCCACATCCACCTGGTCGAGCATCTCGGATTCAACATCTTCATCGTCATAATCATAGTAGGTGTCATCCACCGCAGTAAGATCATCTGCGTATTGATATTCCACTTCAAACTCATCGTCCTGATCAGCAGCGGCATAGTCGAGTTCTTCATCTTCCGTGCCATCCGTTTCATACGTTTCATCGTTCAGATAGTCATGGAAGCTTTGGTGGACGGCATCGATGATGTCCTCAATATCGGACAAGACAATTTTCGCTGACTGCAGAAGGTCCGGTTCGAAGGAATCCATGTAAAATTCCTCATTATTAGGATCATAATTGAGTGTACAGAAATAATCTCTTTCTTCATCGCCTGCTACATCCTCAAGTTCTACATAAAATTCTATTCTTGGGTGTTTGGACGCTCTTTCTATTGAC
Source organism: Peribacillus kribbensis DSM 17871 (assembly GCF_000430765.1). Taxonomy (GTDB): domain Bacteria; phylum Bacillota; class Bacilli; order Bacillales; family DSM-1321; genus Paraperibacillus; species Paraperibacillus kribbensis. The sequence continues at coordinate 64,769 of NZ_KE387238.1, forward strand.
ATATAAGCCATTTGGTCATATTTATCACAGATGGATTCCAGATGGTCCTGAAGCTCTGCGGCTGTTCGATCAAACCATTCCAGGGACATGGTATCAATCCTTTCAAAGGAAAATTTTATCATACTGGCTGACTTTGCGTGTTACTGGTCATTAAAGAGTAATCAGTCCTGATTTTGTGTCTGATACTCATGCAGATAAAGGTTTTCCACAGTTGCAAAACGGGCGGACTCCAGGCTTTCATTCGGATTCAGCCCGAATAATTCATCTATTGTTTTTTCTTGTCCCAGCGGGGAGGGCTTATCCATTTCTTTCCCTCCTGTCACTATATTGTCAATCATTCGGCTCGAAGGTTTTGCAATCAGTTTCCCGGCTGTTTCCTGCTCTTTCACCTGTGTGGCTTACAACATAAATTTCTGTGGCTCCACATTTCTGACCATGTACATTATGAACACAGTTGGCAACCTCACATAGGACATCCTGGGCCATGATCATTCAACTCCCTTCGTATATAGATTTGCCTGATTCGAAGGGAGAAATGTCTTGTAAGTCTTTACAGCTTTTGAGGAAAATGCTGGCTAATAATGCTCATTGAGCCACAGAGTGGTTGCGGCAATGAATTTCTCTGCGGAAGGAGAGAGGCTTTTTAAGGAAAGAGCGCCAATTCCAATGGAAATGGCGGATCCGCGGTCTGTAACCGGAATTTTCCTCACCCCTTCTGGTTCACCGGCGGCAATTTCGGGAAGGATACTGATTCCAAGCGAGGACTGTTTCACAAGGGACAATATGGAATGCTCATCCTCAAGCTGAAACAGGATAGCTGGCTGGAATTTTTGCTTTTTGCATAACTGGGTGATGAACCCGGCCGAAGACTTTTGCAGGATCAGCTTTTCTTTTTTCAGCTCACGCAGGCTGATTTCCTTTTTTACAGCCAGAGGATGAGAAGCAGCAGCCAGGCAGTACAGAAGCTCCTTAGTCAGATGCAGGACTTCAAATTCTTCAGAGGGCGCAAGAGAGAGAAACCCAAAGTCAATTTCTCCATCCAGGATCCAATTTCGGATTTCGTCCTGCTGGCCTTCCAGCAATTCTATTTTAATGTCGGGATACAACTCATGAAATCGCTGCAGGAGGCCAGGCATCCACCTCTGAGTAACAGAAGAATAAGTGCCGATCCTCACTGTACCAATTTCAAGTCCGCTGATTTCGCCCGCTTCCTGAAGCATTTTTCCGTTCAAATAGAGAATTTCCCTTATATAGAGAAGCATCCGCTCCCCATTTTCAGTGAGTTTAATTCCCCCTTTATTCCGTATCAATAATGAAAAGCCAAGTTCCTTTTCTAAATTGGCGATGGCATGGCTTACGGCGGATTGAGAAATATTGAGGGCAGAGCTCGCTTTTGTTAAACTTCCGGATTCAACCACTTTATAAAAAATTTCATACCTGGCAATCGACAAAAGTTCTCCCTCATTTACATCAATTTTGCTCATACTATATCATAAATCATTCCAATCTTTCATCTGACACGAATGTGAAAAGGCTGCCGATCGTCACGGCAGCCTCCATTACAGGATTATTTCGGGTAAATAATTTCGTCAATGATTCCATATTCTTTTGCTTCTTCCGCACTCATAAAATAATCCCGTTCTGTTTCCCGTGCCACTTTTTCAATCGGCTGACCCGTTCTCTCTGCAATGATCGTATTGATATGCTCCTTCAGCTTCAGGATGCGGCGGGCAGAAATTTCGATTTCGGTCGCCTGTCCGCGGGCTCCTCCAAGCGGCTGATGAATCATGATCTCGCTGTTCGGGAGCGCCATTCTTTTTCCTTTGGTCCCCGCTAAAAGGAGCATGGCACCAAAGGAAGCCGCCATTCCCGTACAGATGGTCTGAATTTCAGGCTGAATATGCTGCATGGTATCAAAAATGGCAAATCCTGCAGATGTGGAGCCGCCCGGGCTGTTTATATAAATGGATATGTCCTTTTCTGGATTGTCTGCTGCAAGAAACAGAAGCTGTGCTACTACACTGTTGGCCATTTGGTCATTGATTTCATCGCCAATCATGATAATCCGATCCTTAAGCAGCCTGGAATAAATATCATAAGACCGTTCTCCCCTGTTGGATTGTTCGATTACATATGGAATGGTACTCATATCGTTTCCTCCTTGCAAATGTGGCTATGCAGCCAATAATAGAGGGTTTGCAGAGTAGGAAATCTTCCTGTCTTTTGAAAAAAGTGCCTGGATGCGGACATGCTTGATCAATGGTCCGGGATCCTGATGCCGAATTGAATCTGCAATCAAAGGCAGCAGCTCCTCCTTCATGCGGTGATCCTGGGCTTCATAAAGCTTTCTGCCAATCTGATCTAGGCATATTCTCTTCTTGGCACGGTGGAGGATGGATTTTACACCCGTTTCATTTAGTCCGGCCAATTCCCCGATTTCCCTGGCTGTATAGCCAAAACCTTCCTTTAATAAGAAGATCACTGCCTGTTTCGAAGTGAGCTTCTCTAAAAGAAGTTCGGCTATTTCCAGGCTCTCTTTTGATCTGCTGCTAAGATTTTTACATGGATTCTCCTCGAGGATTTCCTTTTTTCTTTTCCGTGTCACATCAATCCAGGAGTTGTAGGCCATTTTTTTCAATAAGGACGGCTTCATCCCTTCAGATCCATAAGATTGGACGGCCTTCAGATAGACATCCTGGGCAATATCTTCACCATCCCACTTATTCTGAGCAAGAAAGCAGCAGTATTTGAGGAGCGTGTTATAGCAGCTCTCCATTTCATCCGATCCGCCGGCTATGTTAGTCATTTTTCTTTGATCATCTGCATTGGTGTACATGTTTTCCACTCCTTTTGAACCCTCTGCTTTTAAAACGAAACAGGAAGGGTAATTAGATACGGGTTGTGAATTTCTTTTCATGCAGGCATCCTTTTATAGTTGAAAATTGTGCAAGTTACCGATGCAAATGAAAGGTTTACGGGGATAGTAAACACAAGCGAAAAAAACTGCCACGTCTTATTAATCTTTATTTCACTCTAGAAGGAGATTATATAATATGCACAATTTTAATGAAATTTTCACGCAGATCTTATTAATCCTTGCAGTATCTGTAGGGGTGATCGCGATCGCCAAATTGTTCAGGCAGCCATATTCAATCGCGCTGGTTCTTACCGGTCTTATTCTTGGAATAACTAAAGCTCCGTATCTTGAGGATGCAGAGCAATTCATCACCGAATCCCATATCTTCCAGACCATTGTGATCACGTTATTTCTCCCCATCCTTCTTGGGGATGCGGCCATTAAGCTTCATTATTCTGATTTGATGAAACAAAGGAAGCCCATTCTTGCTCTTTCTTTTCCGGGAACATTTCTTTCTTTTTTGATCATAGGTTTTTGTTCCTATTATCTGACGGGACTTCCTCTTTCTATTGCCTTTACATTTGCAGCCTTAATGAGTGCGACAGATCCCATCAGTGTTATTTCGATCTTTAAATCTCTTGGGATATCAAAGAATCTTGTGACCATTATAGAAGGCGAGTCTTTATTTAATGATGGCATTGCAGTCGTCCTTTTTCAAATCTCTTCCATATTTTTGTTATCTTATATCGAAATGGGATGGATGGGACTTCTTCAGGGAATTCTGCTATTCATCAAATTCGCCTTTGGCGGTATTGCGGCTGGTGTTATTCTCGGTTTTATTTTTTCGCAGATACTCCGGTTATATGATGATTACCCGCTTGAAATAGCCTTTTCAGTTATCCTTTTTTTCGGCAGCTATTTCATAGCGGAGCATCTCCAGGTGTCCGGTGTCATTGCCGTAGTGGTGAGCGGGATTATCTTCGGTAATTATGGGTCCAGAATTGGAATGTCCGAGACGACCAAAACCAATATTGATTCTTTTTGGGATGTGATCACATTCATTGCAAACTCGTTTATCTTCCTAATGATCGGCCTTGAAATCCGTAATATTCATCTCAAGGATGATTGGAAGCTGATCGCTGCCTCCATTGTAATTGTTCTGGCTGCACGTACAGCTGCCCTTTATTTGAGCCTATGGCCGATTAAGGGCTTTTCTGAGAAATATAAAATCCTGCTCAATTGGGGAGGTCTCAAAGGGAGCCTGTCCATTGCCCTGAGCCTAAGTCTGCCGCAAACCTTTGAAGGCAGAGAAACCATTATTATTCTTACCTTCAGTGTTGTTTTATTTTCGCTCCTGGTTCAAGGTTTGACCATCAAGCCTCTGATCTCCTTCCTCGGCATCAAAAAAGAACCTGGCGAGACGTCTGCGGTAAATTCCGAGAATTAACAAAAAGCAACTATGCACATAACTAAAGGGTTCCAGCTTGAGATGCATTAAATGGATCGACTAACCAGCCAAAGTAAAATAAGAGAAGGTTTTCCGGTTAAATGCAGAATGGAGTTCGTTTCGCGGGATATAAGGGTAATTTCTCCGTCATGTTTTAGGTACATGACCTGATTCTCCAACCGATGATCCTTGATCCGGCTAAAATTCATGATGAAAAGACGTATGATCCTTCATACGTCCATTCTTGTATCATTTAATAAGAAAACAGAACCATTTAGCACACTACCCTTTCTCCCTCATGTCCGGCAGTTCCATATGGGGCAGGGAATCAGTCAGGTCCCGTTTTCCGGCTGCGGCCATAAAGGGATTGAAATCGATGATATATTTAGGACGGCGCTTTGTTTCCTTATAAATTTTACCGATATATTCCCCGATCAGCCCCATGGCAATGAGCTGCAGTCCTCCGAGCAGCCAGATGGAAGTGATCAGGGAGGTCCATCCGGATTCTGTCTGTCCAAATAATTTGAGAATAAAGAAATAAATACCACTGGCAAGGCTTCCAAAGAAAGAGAGCAGCCCAACCAACAGAACCATCCGGATAGGTGTAATGGAAAAGGATGTGATTCCGTCCAAGGCGAAGCTGACCATCTTCTTGAGCGGATATTTCGTTGTACCGGCCACCCGTTCCTTTCGGTCATAATATACCTTTGCCGTCTTGAAGCCGATCAAGGGCACCACGCCTCTAAGAAACATATTCGCTTCCTCAAAACGCTCCAGCTCATGAACGGCCCTTTTGCTCATTAACCTAAAATCCGCGTGATTGTAAATCATACTGACGCCAAGTTTAGCCATCAAAGAGTAAAACCATTCTGCCGTTTTTCTTTTAAACAGGGTGTCCTTGTCCCTGTTTTTCCTGACTCCATAAACAATATCACAGCCGCCGAGGTACTCTTCAATAAAATCCGGAATGACTTCTATATCATCCTGCAGGTCGGCATCAATGGATATCATGCAATCCGATACTCCCTTAGCGCTGAACAATCCGGCAAGCAGCGCATTCTGATGTCCTGCGTTTTTTGACAGCTTGAGTCCCTTAATGGATGGATTTTGCAGACTTGCTTGATAAATGATCGGCCATGTACCGTCACGGCTTCCATCATCCACATAAAGCACCCTGCTTTCTCTAGAGACCGAGCCTCCCTGTTTCATCCGCTGTAAAAGCTCGTCCAGCTGCTGGAGGGTATATGGCAGGGCTTCTTCTTCGTTATAGCATGGCACCACAATGGTCAGCACCGGTTCCAGCATAATAAGTTCCTCCTTCCGGTCCAAAGCTATAGGCTGACTTTATACAAATAAATTTTCCAGACAGCTTCTTTGGAAGAAAACGTTTTTTCAAGCACTAGATGATTTTCTTCAGCATTCATGATGGGGACAGCCGAAAAAATGTATTTCCCGCCAAGCTTTTTGAACGGCTCCATATCAAGCTGAAGGTGTTCCAGACGTTTTTTCGATTGTTTCTTAACCATATATTTTTTGCCAAGCTGAGAAGTGAATAGATAGCATCTGCCGCCCCACTCGTCAAAATACTGTTCGATGGTTTTGTTTTTATCCAGTTCTCTAGCAATGATTTTCCTGAATTCATGCTTGTAAGACAGCGGATAAAAATTATTGTATGTATCCAGGGTGTAAAAGCCATTATACTGGGCAATGGCAGGATGGAGTCCGATATTCGCGACCCGATAGCTTTCCTGCGGCTCCCCGATATAGTCTTTTATCTGGGCAAATAGTTTTTCAGAATAAAATTCTCTGACTGTAGGCTTGGAATGATAAATAATTTCGTCATTGCATCCTGCAAGCACACAGATCTGGAAAACCAGAAACCAGGCAGCTCCCTTCCTGTTGAACACTCTATGATTGAAGAGGATTTTCAGGGACAGAGCGAATAAAACATATAAGATGAGGGGCCTCAAAAAATGAAACCTTGCGAAATTGAAGGTATTCAAAAAGTGAAATTTAACAGTGGCTGGCTCCCAGCCCTTATAAAACCAGAAGGCATACCAGATGGAAAGCAGAACATTTACACCCATTAACAGGACGAAATGATATTCCTGCTTCCACAGCTTGTGTACCCATACAGCATAAAGGGCAATAAAGGTAAGCGGCAGGATGACCAGACCGTGGACCGTCATGTCATGAGTGTGCCCAAGCACGTAGTTTTTGACGGATAATTTCACTGCATCCATGAAGGAAAGCCTTGCATGCAGGTATTCATCCCTGCTGTTTGGTTCACCTGCCAGGAAAAAGGATGAGACCAGCCGATATTCAATACAGAGGTAAATCAAGGTCATCAGGCTGAGCGATCCAAGAAACCTCAAATTCACCCCCCTGCCCCGGATTAGATCGGTAACCCAGAGAATGCCCATTGCGCTAAGAAAGAAAAAGAACCCCAGCACAAAGCTTGAATAAAAGGGCAGAAAAACAAGAATGAGAAAATCTTTCCATGAATATCTACCTTTCCTTATATTCAGAAATGCATACAGAGCAAGCGGCATTCCAAGCGTACTCAGCATTCCGGATGGCCAGTAAGGAGTTAAAGCGAAGGTAAGAGAAGCTCCGGCCGCAATGAAGCCCCATTCCTTCTTTGGGAGGAAATGCCTTTTTAGCAGCAGATACATTCCGAGAAAGGCAATCATCCTAGTAAATGCCTGATTGACGGTGTAGGCAGCCATGGTCGGGAGCCAGGCAAAAATCCAGACAATGCCGCTCCATTCTGTCCCAAACGCATTCCGCGGCAGGCCATTAATGATCTGGGGAATCACCGCATGAATGGAACCGAACATTTGTCCGCTTGAAGCCAGCACCTTATACCAGGCGAGATTAGAATCCAGATTATCATGGACCCGGATATGTGCATCCTCCCCCAGCAGAATCAAAGGAGACAAATACAGCAAAATGATCAAAATCCCAAATCCAATCTGCCTGCGCTCACTTTCCCAAAAAAACCACACAAAACCACCTCCCCGTCCTTGTGCTCCAATAACCATAATGTGTGCCAGCATAAGAAAAATTATGCAAAATGAAGTGAGCTAAGCCCGAGACTGTTCCCATTTTCCAGAAACAAAACCCTGCCACAGCGACCTTCTTCCGGGGTCTGCCTCCCCATTTTCCAAGACCCGCCGGTCCACTCCAGAAAAAAAGGACTCCATGGGGGGTACAACATCCCCTTGGAGTCCTTAAAACGGTTATCGCCTTATTCAGTTACCGGCAGCATGCGCAGGAAGGCTTCTATAAAGGTCTTTGATTCTAATCGTACCGCGACTGAAGGCGGTCTCGTGTTTTTGATATTTTCAAATGGCATGCCGTACCACAGATATTTTTGATCAATCATGATAAAAGGAAACGGAAGCTCTCCTGAGAGCTTTTCGTCCGCTTTCACACCTGCAGCCATTCCTCCTGAAATGACCGTTTTCTTCACTTTCGTACGATTCACCATCTCCTGCCAATCCTTAGTCAAAACCATTCCCTCCGGCAGGGAGATAAGGATGGAGGATTGGGCACCTGCCAGATCCTGTCTGACTCTTTCCAAGTTTTTCGCATGAAACCATCCTAGTCTTGGATGATGATTTTTCACCCATGTCCCAATTTCCCCGGGATGAACGGCCTGATGCCCTGATGCCTGGTAATCGACCAGCTGCCTGATCGTCTTGCTAGGATAAACATGGCTTCTGATATAATTCATGTCGCTGATATGGATAAACTTGCTCTTGGATCTTGTGATGGCTACATTAATCAGCCGGCTGCTGTCTTTCCCTGTCAGCAGCATACCTGGCCGCGGGAAGGGGTAGGAGTCCACACTGTCAAAAACCATGACCTCCCGCTCACTTCCCTGGAAACGATGCACCGTCGCCGATGCCAGATTCCCCTGCGCCTTTTCTTCCTTATACAAATCATCAAGCAGAATGCCCATTAAATCAGCCTGGGCCCTGTAAGGAGTCACATAGCCGATGGACCTGCTCCCCGCCTCATACGACTCGTGAATAACCTGAAAGGCTTGAAAGAGATGCCAGGGATTCAAACGCGAATTCGAGAGCCTTGCACTGATGCTGTGCTCCCCCGTATAGCTGGTATCCACCAAAACAGATGCCTTTCCAGGAAACGGAGCAAGCCCGGCCGCTTGTTCACGGTTTTCCCTTACACTCTCATGATCCTCCACCAGGGAGTGATAAATATAGTTATTTGTAAAAGCCGAGATGTCAGGATGCATCCGCCTCTGCTGATTCAAAAGGAACAGCTGTGGATGAAGATCACCGTCTTTATTGGGCGCCACCCCTGCTTTTTCAAAGATATCCTTTCGCAGCCACTCATCTGCCGCATGGCTTCTGGAGGCCGCAATAGGAGGCAGCTGCTTAAAATCTCCGCATACAATGACCCTTTTTCCAAGCGATGCAGCAAATGCGGCCTGCGGGATATACGCCTGGCTGATTTCATCGACGATCACTAAATCATATTCATTTTCATAGATTGCAGGGTCTGTTGCGGCTTTCGCAAGGGTCGTCCCGATAATATCCGCATCCTTCATGAACTGGACTTCCTTCTGCCTGATTTTTTCCAGCACTCTGGCAATCTTGGTTTCAATCTCAAGCAGACGGCCCGAATCCCTCTGGCTGTAGGAGCCGATGAGATCCTGCTTTAAAAGCCGCCTTTCCTCTGTGAGCTGCCATTTATCCTGAGCAAGTTCAGGAAACTGTTTTTCCAGCAGGGCAGCTGTGGCAATGCTTTGGGCAAGCTCCGCACTCTGGGAACCAAACCGGAGAATGTCTCCTTCATGAAACATGTCCTTTTTTTCCAAAAAAGAATATACTTCGTTCATCAGCACATCTACCGCCTGATTGCTGTGCGATAAAATCAAAACTCTCTGCTTCTTTTTATATTTATTGGCCGCAACTCTTGCAAGCGTATAAGTCTTCCCGGTCCCAGGAGGTCCCCAGACAAAGGTTGCTGAATTGTACTTCGACCGTAAAATCAGCTCATGAAGGCTGCTCTTGGTTTCCTTTGGATGCAGGGATTCCCCTGAGGGCTCCATCAGGCTTTTTATTCTTTTACGTTTTCGCTTGCTTGTTTTCATTTCATCCAGACGGGAGGATAACTCATCAAGAAGCTTCCAGGGATCGTGATATAAAAAGCCCTCAGGAATCAAATCTCCAATGTGCCGGGTAAAGCTGATGATGACTCCTCTTCCTTCAGAAGAAAGGATCCTGCCCTCTTCACTGGTTCCCTGCCATTCAAAACGCACTTCTGTTCCATTGGGAATCCGGATGTTTTCCCCACTTTCAAAAAAATAAGAATAAGTATCCGAGCTTGCTGCCAGATGGCCATTCTTAAGATAATATTTTGTACTTCCATATTTCTTCAGGTGATAAATTTCCGCTGACAGTGCATCCTGCCATTCGGCGATATATTTTAAAGTTGAGGTCATTGCTAGTACTTCCTTACTGTAAAAAAGGAGACGGCCGCATGGCCTGCTCCTTCATAAAATTCTATTTAGATGGGCTGTACACCCAAACATTATATAACTATAACATGTTTCAGTTAAAAACACAGCCTACAGCCAAAGAGTCTCCCCGATCAGAAGCGCCTTCAGTGAACGTTCCGCAAGCTTCCTCTTTTCCCATTCTGCCAATAGCCGCCCTAACGCTTCCGGCCCTGTGTCATCCGCTAGTCGGTAAGCACCGTAATGCATGGGGATGAAAAGCTTTCCGTTCATTTCTAAAAATGCCTTTACTGCATCTTCCGGGTTTATATGGGAAACCGACATGAACCATTCCGGCTCGTATGCCCCGATCGGCATTAAAATAATATCGAGCTCAAATTTCTCCCCGATTTCCTTAAACCCCCGGAAGTATCCGGAGTCTCCAGCGAAATAGATCGACCGGCCTTCCTCAGGCTCCATGATCCAGCCTCCCCAATGGGAGGTGTTGGTATCCCGGAGTGTTCTCCTGGTCCAATGCTGGGCAGGCACAAACGTCAGCTTAAGCCCTGCGTGTGTAAAGTCTTCCCACCAATCTGCCTCAATCACCTTCTGGTATCCTTTCTTATTGAAAAGGGCCTTCAGTCCCGCAGGCACATAAAAGACGGGAGATCCTCCGATCTTTTTGATTGTCCCAAAATCAAGATGATCATAGTGTCCATGAGAGATTACCACAATATCAATGGCAGGAAGTTGTTCGATCGGAACGCCAGGAAGGGTCAGCCTTTTTTGCACACCCATTCTCCTTGCCCAGACTGGGTCCGTCAAAATGTTCAAGCCGTCCATCTGAATCAGGAAAGTAGAATGCCCGATCCAGGTAACGGAAGCCCTTGTTGTATTTTTCTTGATTTTTTCTGCCTGAATTTCAGGGGCATGGGGAATCTGTGTGATGAGGTCTTTCTTTTTCCCCCTTCGCTCCTTCGACCACCTCAGCATATCCCGAACGCCTTTTACATTTTCAATTCCATCCATATTTGCATATATTCTGCGTGCCATCTATAACTCTCCTTCTATTCCCGGTCATTAGCTGATTCTATTATTCCATATTTTTTTAGTTTCTAAAATGAAAAGGTAGATTAATCCATCCATCAGGGTGGTACTAGTAAAGAAATTGACATTAAGGGAGCTGTTGGCATGAAGGAGGATAAACAGAGCTATTACGTCGATATCGCAAACGGAGAGGTTCTGCAGGAAAGGATAGACGGAAGCCCCAATTTCCGCATCTATGCAAATGAGGAAGAATTGGCGGACTTAAGAGGCTGGTTCAGGGCAAATTATAATGACGATCTCAAAACATTTTCAAGATCGCATGTCCCTTTTTTAGAGCCCTCCAAAGATTCGCAGAATGATAAATATGAACACTCCATGAATGAAATTTACAAAATGATCTATGACCTTGGCGATGAGGAAGCCCGGAATTTCATTGAGGAACAAAATCTGTTAATTTCCTATAACGAAAATGACCGTGATGACATTGAACGCATGAAGGAATAATCCACGCCAGCAATCCCCCCGGGTATTAGAAGCCGGGGGGATTGCTGCTTCAAGGACATAAAATGACTATCTCCCAAAAATATACATTTTATGGTAATATGGTGGATAATGGATATTCAGGGGGTAACAAATGAAAAATATTCTAGTTGTTTTACTATGCAGCCCATTCCTGATGAACAGTTGAAAGAAACGTTATCCGGATTAAAAAATGATCGTCTTTCTTATGATCAATTGATGTTTGGAGATGAATCAAAGAACATCCCAAAACAAGCTAATTATATCGTCGGCTATAAAATCCTGCAGAGTTATTTAAAGCAGCATCCGCAAGAAAAAGTTGAAGACTGGACCACCCTGGATACAAATAAAATTATTCAAAACAGTGATTATGCAGATTTGATCAACAAATAAAATTTCTATTTATTCCTCTGCTAAAATAGACGCCACAGCCTCCTCAATTTCCTGATAGCTTGTGCATCTGCATATATTGGATTGCATCCATTCTTTTATGACAGCCTTGTCAGCATGCGGCTGCTTTTCGGCGAGGGAATGGCAGACCATAATGAAGCCGGGAGTGCAGTACCCGCACTGAAAGGCAAAATGCTTGATGAAGGATGCTTGCGTTTTCGTGTTGATTAAACCTTCAATCGTCGTGACTTTATGTCCCTCGGCTTCGATGGCAAGCATGATGCAGGATTTCATGGGAATTCCGTCTACCAGAACCGTGCAGGCACCACAGTCGCCATTCAGGCAGCCAGGCTTTGCTCCTGTCAGACCGAGTTTTCCGCGGAGCACTCCCAGAAGGGTATCAGCCGGCCTGAATACAATGTCTTTATCCTCATCATTTACGGACAGTATTAATACTTTTTTATTTGTTTCAGGCATTCTGCTCAACCTCCCATACAGTGAGTATATCGGTCAATGTATTTTTCAAAACAAAAAGGCGGTATTCCGCAGAACCTTCAATATCATTCAAAACCGGTGCTGGAATATGGCGCAGTGCACGGTCCATTCTCACATCCAGGGTTCCATCTTTTCTATTCAGCTCATCTTCCATTCGTTTTGAACGAAAAGGAAAAGAACATAGACCGCTGAATGCTGCCCTGATTTCCCCTTTCGCCTTTAGGGCAGCTATTGTGACGAGCGGATAGCCCGTTTCCCACTGCTGCCTGATTTTCACACTCATATATGGCATTCCTAGAAAATCTTTTCTTGTCAGGGTCTGGATTAGGAACTCTCCCCTTCCAAGCTGCATCGTCTGCTGAAAGGCTTCATGGGCTGGAAGGATTTTCACCCCTTGTGGTCCGCCTATGACAAATAAGCTGTCTGTCAACAATAGGGGCAGGACGGCTTCCCTGTAAAAGATTTCGCCGCAGATATTTCCTCCAAGCGTTATTTTATTACGGGCTGTATGGTCCGCAATTTCTTTTGACACAGAAGTTAATAAAGGAAAGGCGTTTCTTTCTTCAATTTGGGTTAACGTCAGGGAAGATCCAAGAACGAGGTAGTCCTCTCCCAATATATGCTCTCTGCATTCGTGAATGGCTTTAATATCGATAACGGCTTTGGTTTGAATCAAGTCCAGGCGGAGCAGCGTAATAATTTCGGTTCCGCCTGAATAATAAAGGGGAAGCATTTTCTGTCTGTCCAGCTGTTCATGAAGCCTGGCTGCCTCCTCAATGGACTCTGGCTTATAGTAGTCAAAATCAACAGGAATCATCTTTTACCCTCCTGCAGGGTCCTCCAGATCAACTCCGGAATCAGAGGAAGATGTATCATTTCTACTCCAGCTGCAATGGACAGTGCGTTCGCAAGTGCTGCAGGCATTCCAAGCAGTCCATGCTCCCCCGCTCCCCTTGCGCCAAAAGGGGCTTCCACATGAGGAGTATTCACGAACTCCACTACATACTTGGGCTGTTCCCCGTACCGGATCGGACGATACGTCCGCAGCTGAAAATTCAGCACTCTCCCCATCTCATCGAAATAAAATGTCTCCCTTCCTGCAAAAGAGAGCCCCATGCTCATCGCCCCCATCACCTGGCCCCTTGCAGCCCTTTCATTGAGCACTCTTCCAATATCCACCACTGAAATCGCCTTTAGAATCCTGTATGTGCAGTCCCTGGTATCAAACTCCACTTGGACGGCCTGTGCCCCTACAGCCCATTCAGGCCCTGGCCTTCCTGCACCTGTTTCTTTATCTATATTGGTCATGTTCCGGAGAATATAGCTACCCCTGCCTATGATCTGCCCGCCAATCGCATTTCCATTTGGATAGGTGTACCCATATACAACTTCCTTGAAAGAGAGGCCGATCTCAGGCTCCGCCTTTACAAATACTCGTCCCGAATCAATGTCCAGATCCTCTTCCCGAACCCTTAATGCACAGGAAGCAATCTCCTTGATCTGGCGGATCGCATCTTCTGCAGCCGCCATCACAGCCCTTCCTCCCATCAAGGTCCCCCTGCTGGCCACAGTCTTCCAATGCTCCGGCGTAGTCTGGGTATCAACGGTCATCTTGACATGGATCATTTCAACCGGAAGCCGCAGTTTTTCCGCCAGCATCTGGGCCAGAATGGTTTTCGTCCCCGTTCCTATTTCCACAACTCCCGACATCAAATTCACGCTTCCATCCGGGTTAAAGGTCAGGATCACACCCGAGCTTGCATTTGTATCGATCGTGGAGTTCTTCCATACACACGCTATACCTGCCGCCCGGACTTTACGGGGGTCATGCCCCGCATTGGGCTCCCATTCCTCTTCCATGATGTCCTTCAGCCTTTGAATGCAGCCCCTCACATCCCCTACATTGCTTTTGTTCACCAAAACCTGGGTTGGGGTTGTATGCCCCGGCAGAATAGCATTCTTAAAGCGAAGTTCAAGCGGATCCATCCCAAGTTTTTTCGCCAGAAGGTCCATGGTCCTCTCAAAGGCAAACAGCACTTCCGAATGTGCAAACCCCCGAAATGGTGCCGGATATGGGTGATTGGTATATAAGCAGTACGAATCGCACCATATATGTTCAATATGATAAGGCCCCGTACAATCCACAGCCCCTGCCCTGCATAAATCAGGCGATTTATCCGCATAGGCGCCTCCGTCAAAAAGATAGAGTATTTCAGCAGACTTCAGGATCCCTTCAGAGGTGCAGCCCAGTCTGATCGTGGCATCAAGCCCAATATGGCATGGTGCTGTCAGGATGTCTTCTTCCCTCATGTATCTCAGCTTTACCCTTTTCCCCCCTACGGCCCTTGATGCAATGAAGGCCAAGAACTCCCATTGTACAGATGCCTTCCCTCCATATGCGCCTCCTACCAGCGGCGTTTTTACGATGATTTTTCCTGCTTCAATATCAAAATACGAACCTATTAATTTCTTGATCATAAAGGGCGCCTGAGAGGAGGAAGTGATCAAAACATCTCCATCAGCCCGGATTTCAGCCGTACAGCTTCTCGTTTCTATGGCCGCATGGTCGGACGGACCGAAAGAATAACGTCCCTCAACAAATACAGCACTTTCACCGATTCCCCTGCTGAGATCCCCTTTTCGGATTTTTGTTTTGTGGGCGATATTTGTTCCTGGTTCTGGATATACATTCTGTCCTCTTTTATAATGTTCAACATGTTCATGGACCAAGGGAGCACCAGCCTGATACGCCTGGCTTGGGGAGTTCACTGCTGAAAGCGGCTCATAGTCGACCTTTATCAGGGAAGCAGCCAGAGCTGCCTTATCGAGCTTTTCAGCCACGACCAGGCACACGGCCTCACCATGATGGCGGACCTTTCCCTGTGCAAGAGGCGGCCTGTCCGTGATCTCTTCACCTGTCAGAGGCAGGCCTTCCCCTGTTAAAATCGCACGGACTCCGCTTACCTTCTCCGCTTCACGGGTATCGATGGATTTGATCAGGGCATGAGCAAAAGGGCTTGTCACGAGCCTCGCATGATATATACCTGCAGAGCTGAAATCATCTGTATACCTCGCCTTTCCTGTCACTTTATCAGGCGCTTCTTTCCGGATTACGCTTTTCCCGATGATATTCATCTTCCTGCCTCCCTGCTGAACCGATTCTTATGTATCAAAGGCAGCCATATGTCCTCTATATTTGAAAGCTGTCAGTTTTTTGTAATTGGCGGGATCTCTCCTTCCAAAGTCAGGAAATCCCTTTGTCATTATATGTGCCTTCAGGGGCACTCATTCTGAGGATTTTTGAACCTTCTTCCGTTTTTGCCGCCTGATTTGAAAATGAAGCAGCTGCAGGAAAACAGCCACCAGTATACCTATTAACGTATCCCGTATCCGGTCTGCCGGGTAATGTTTGGATTCGTGCTCAAGCCCTATGACTAACAACACACTCAATGCCGTCTGTTCCATCACTTTAACATCCATCCCCAGACAGAGTGCAGTTAACATCCCCAAAAATATAGACAGTGCCAAAGTAAGATAGCCGGGTGAAACATGCGAGAAAAACAGTACAGTGAACATTACGCCAATGATGGTCCCAATGATCCTCTGGATGGAGAAGCGAACAGATTTTTCCAGGCTCGGCTGCACACAAAGGATAACCGACAAAGGAGCAAGATAAGGGTGTATGGAGCCAAAAAATTCGGCCGTTTTCCACGCGAAAGAAGAACCGGCCGCCAGCTTGCAAAGGTAAATGAATTTATGCAGAAATGGTTTTTCCATAGGCACCTCTTGAAAAATGGAGTAGAGGTTATTATTTGTCACTATGATAAGGTTCATCCAAGATAATTGGGGATCCAGGAAAGGTACAAACTGGATATGGCTGATACTCATAGCCGCGCTTGTATTCATGAATTCCTTGGCCAATCTACAGCACCGGAAGATGCAACCCCCTTTATGGCTGTCTGGTATATCCATAGGTTTACTTGGCCCCTTAATAGCTGTCGCAGCTGGTGATATGTTTACGGAATGGATGTAAAAACCGGCGGCACCGGAGAAGGAGCAGCAATTGCAGCTGCTTTCATGGGTATCATTCTTGTACTGGATGGGGTCATCTATCTAATTTCTGGGATTGTGATAAGCGGCCAAAGGTTCAGCATAGCAGAAAAACAGGTAAAAAAGGCTGTCTGAGGAGATGATCCATTAATATTTATACATTAGAACCAATGCACCAACTATGGCGGCTGCCAGGTATAAGAGACCCATACTCTTCATTTTTCTTTGCTTGTTGATTACATTCTCAATTCCTCCAAATAAAAACATACTCAGCATCAGGATCTGAATCGTTATATGATTATTCTCGGAATCATCATTCCAGCTATAAACGGAATAAATCAACAAACTTAAACCGCTCAGTATCGATAACAGATTAAATATCTTTATGAACATAGGAACCTCCGAATTTTAATTTCCTTTTTCAACCGTAACTAGACGGATAAAAAGAAGACGGCAGGCTGACTCGATACATCTCGATTATGCCTTCCGTCTTTTGTGTTTTACATTTACCTGCTATGCAAAAGCTGTCTTCTCTTTAAACTGGCTGTTATACAAATCGGCATAGAATCCATTCAATTCCAGCAGCTCTTCATGGGTTCCTTTTTCAACGACATTTCCCTGGTTCATCACAAGAATGATGTCTGCTTCACGGATGGTAGAGAGCCTGTGGGCAATGATAAAGCTGGTTCGCCCCTTCATGAGCTCATCCATCGCTTTTTGGATCTGGAGCTCTGTCCTGGTATCCACACTGCTGGTCGCCTCATCTAGAATTAAAATTGCAGGATCGGCAAGGACGGCCCTGGCAATGGTCAATAGCTGCTTCTGTCCCTGAGAAAGATTGGAGGCTTCTTCATTAAGAATGGTGTCATAGCCGTCAGGGAGTGTTCGGATGAAGTGATCGGCATTGGCTGCCCTGGCGGCGGCCACGATATCTTCCTCGGAAGCTCCTACTTTGCCATATGCAATATTGTCACGGATGGTACCGTTAAACAGCCAGGTATCCTGGAGCACCATTCCGAATAGGCTTCTCAGGCTCTCTCTCTTCATCTCTTTAATGTCAAGGCCATCGATGGTAATCCTGCCTGAATGAAGCTCGTAAAAACGCATCAGCAGATTGATCAGTGTGGTTTTCCCTGCTCCTGTCGGGCCAACGATCGCTGCCTTCTGCCCTGGCTGAATTCGGATGTTCATATCCTGGATGACCAGGTCGTTCTCTTTGTATCCAAACGAAACTTCCTCGAACCTCACCTCTCCCTTTGGAGATTGGAGGCTGACTGCTCCCTCTGCCTCAGAAATTTCCTCAGGTTCATCCAATATTTCAAAGGCTCTCTCTGCGCTGGCAATCGTGGATTGAACGATGTTCGCGATATTGGCAGCCTGTGTGATCGGCTGGGAAAATTGCCTCGCATACTGGATGAAAGCCTGAATATCCCCGATTTCAATTGCGCGCCTGGTCACCAGAATCCCTCCGGCAACTGAAACAAACACATAGCCTATGTTATTAATGAAGGACATCAAGGGCATGATCATTCCTGAAACAAATTGTGCCTTCCAGCTTGATTGATAGTGCTCCTCGTTGATTTCTTCAAAAACCTGCTGGGATTTTCTCTCATGACCAAAGGCTTTGATTACTTTATGTCCCGTATACATTTCCTCCACATGGCCGTTTATCTGACCAAGGGCCTTCTGCTGGCCTTTAAAAAAAGTCTGAGATTTTTTCGCGATCCTGGCCGTTGTCAAGAAACTCAATGGAATGGTCAGCACCACAATCAGTGTCATCAAGGGACTGATGGACAGCATCATGACCGTGACGCCCAGGAGGGTCACAACGGATGTGATCAGCTGTGTCAGGCTCTGCTGGAGGGTGGTGCTTATATTGTCTATATCATTGACTGCACGGCTCAGGATCTCTCCATGGCTGCGGGAATCAAAATAAGAGAGCGGAAGACGGTTCAGCTTATCTACCACTTCTTTACGAAGCTGATACACGGTTTTCTGGGCGACTCCTGCCATGATATATGACTGCACATACGCAAATCCTGCACTGACCAGGTACAAACCCACCAAGAGCAGGATCAGCCTGCCGATGTATTCGAAGTCAATCCCGGCACCGGGGCTCATGAGTCCTTCAAAAATCTTGGTGGTTGCTTTCCCAAGGATTTTAGGACTGACAATGGTAAAGATCGTACTTACAAGGGCCGCCGCAAAAACGGAAATGAGATGCCATTTATAAGGAAGCAGATAGGTCATGAGCCGTCTTAGCGTCCCTTTAAAATTCTTAGCTTTCTGGACAGGCATCCCCATGCCGCCGGGTCCCCCAAAGGGGCCCCGGTGGCCCATTCCTGGACGCGCTGTATGATTTGGTTTACTCATGCGATTTCCTCTTCTGACATTTGTGACATGACAATTTCACGGTAGACTGGACTATCGGCCATCAATTCCTGATGTGTGCCGATCCCGGTAATCTCTCCATGATCAAGGACAATGATCTGGTCGGCATCGACGATCGTGCTTACCCGCTGTGCGACAATCAATACCGTCGAATGAGTGGTCTCTTCCTTTAAAGCTGCACGGACCGCGGCATCGGTCTTTACATCCAGTGCTGAAAAACTGTCGTCAAACAGATACACTTCAGGCTTTCGCACCACTGCGCGGGCAATGGATAACCGCTGTTTCTGACCTCCAGAAAGATTGGTCCCTCCCTGGGAAATGGCCGTTTCCAATCCTTCAGGCATTCTGGAGATAAACTCTTCAGCCTGGGCAGTTCGGAGCGCATGAAGAATTTCCTCTTCTTTTGCTTCCTCCCTGCCGTACCGGATGTTTTCTGAAATCGTACCTGTAAACAAGACCGCCTGCTGCGGAACTAACCCGATCTTTTTCCGCAGATCCTCCTGCTTCATGTCCCGGACATCTACTCCATCGATCAGGACGCTTCCGCTTTCTACATCATAGAATCTGGGAATCAACTGAAGGAGGGTCGATTTACCAGAGCCGGTTCCTCCAATAACCGCTGTTACTTCACCCGGATTCATGGTGAAGGAAATATTTTTCAACGCCGGCATTTCAGCTCCCGGATATCGGAATGATACCCCGCGGAATTCAATTTTTCCTTTTGTCTCCCTGTCAGGATCAGCCGGCCGCATGCCATCCTTAATAACACTTTGGATTTCAAGGACCTCATTGATGCGCGCAGCAGATACGGCTGCCCTGGGCAGCATGATGAACATCATCGACAGCATGATAAAGGAAAACATAATCTGCATAGCATACTGGATAAAGGCCATCATATCTCCTATTTCCATATGGCCATGGCTGATCCGTATTCCTCCGAACCATACGATGGCCACTGTCGAAAGATTGAGAATCACCATCATGCCAGGCATCATGGCTGCCATGATTTTATTAACTCTTACCGATGTTTCTGTCAAGGACCAGCTCGCTTCATCAAATCTCTGCCTTTCATGCTGAATGCGGTTAAAGGAGCGGATCACCCGGATTCCCGTTAAATTCTCCCTTAAGATACGGTTGATGGCATCAAGCTTCACCTGGATGACCTTGAACAATGGAACACCTTTTCTCGCGACAAGAGTAATGGCCGCTACCAATATGGGAATGGACACAGCGAGCACAAGGGTCAGCTTAACATCCTTTGATAAAGCCATAATAATGCCGCCAATACTCATCATGGGAGCCAGAATCATCACTCTCATTAAAACCACGAGCACCTGCTGAATCTGGGTGATGTCATTCGTTGTCCTTGTAATCAAGGAGGCAGTTCCCAGCGTGTCGATTTCCTGCTGGGTGAAATGGCTCACATGAGAGAAGACTTTGGTTCTCAGCGACCTTCCAAATCCAGAAGAAATTCTGGCAGTAAAAAAGCTTGCGGAAATGGAGCAGATCATACCCCCCGCTGCCACCAGAAGCATCCAGCCCCCTATCTTCCAGATATACGTCGTATTTCCCGCTACAACGCCCTTATCCACAATGTCGGACATTAACGTGGGCAGATAAAGCTCGGATAATGACTGCAGCATGACCAATGCAAGAACAAATGTGATAAGCCCCCGAAAAGGCTTTAAAAATCCAAAAAGCTTGATCAAACTCCCAGCTCCCTTCCTGATATATACCATACCAAAGTGCTATTTTTGCATAATTCGAAGAATGTGATAGTTTACATGAACGCCGCTTTTTTATTTTATAGGGAATTAGACCTTTTTTACAAAAATAAACTCAAATCTTAAGCTCATAAAATATTTACTTACTTAATTATATTCACTTTGTATACCACCCTTCAAATTTTACTTTATAAATGAGTGGAAATAAAAAAAGAGCCGGAAAGGAATCTTTCCGGCTGGATTTATTCTTGCTTTATTTTCGCCAATGGAGCATATTCCAGCCTCCGGAGCTCTTTGGCAATGGCCTGATGCCCGAGATTGCTGGGATGGACCCGGTCGACGGAGAGGTAATCAGACTCATGTCCTTTAAAGGCCGAATACAAATCGGCAATCTTCACGTGCGGAGCCCCGCAAAGCTTCTGAAGGTGCTGATTAAAGGCCATGATCCATTTATCTGCCGGAGGAACCTCCGGGAATGGATTATACAAATTACACAGCCTGATGATATAGGTATGGCTTTTATGCTCCTTTATTTGATAAATTCTGTTAAGAATCTTTTCAAAGTTCGTCTGTGCATGTTCAAGAGCTTCACGGTACGGAGCAGGATCAGTGATGTTCCCTGTCTTTTCAAGCGTATGAATTAAATCATTTCCTCCAGCCGTAATCGTTATGATCTCAGCATCGCTGATACTTTTTTGAACATCCCTTCTTTCAAGAGAGCAGAGCACGTCCGCTGTCTCGAACCCAATTCTGGCGAAATTCCTAAGCTCAATTCTTTCTCCAAGATCAGAGGAAGCAAGACTCCTGTATCTTGGTGCAAATCCTGGAGCAAGAAAGGATGCACCCATTCCTACAGTTATGGAATCACCAAGCGCCGTATACTGCAATTCCATGATTATCCCCCCAACGCACCAATTATTTCCGTATAATATGGTACGCAGGAAGATGGAGAAATGCCACTCTGCCTAAAACTTAAAATAATTCCGCTTCAAAAGCCTCGGCTGGGCCATCAGATCCTGAAAGGTCAGGGTCTTGGGCAGCGTTTTAGTATCGATCAAAAAGAGCTGGTCTTCAATTTCAGATACGAGCTCATCCGATTGGCAGGTCATGCCGCAGGCCGGACAGGAAATGGCCGGGGTCTCCGTGATTTCAATGGCCCGCGATCCGTCGGGCAGCTCCCAATAGACCGTTCCTGTGGTTTCTGCTGCTTGATCCGAGTTGCACCATTGGCAGTCCACATTCTATTCCCCCTTGCTGGTGGAAGTGAATTCTTTTGATTTTTGGGCGAGGTATTTCTTTTCCTTTAGTACATCACGTTTTTCCCTTTTGCTCTTCAGGCTGTCATGCAGAGGGTCCTCTCTATAGGACTCCCTTTTATCAAGCCTTGCGAGGCCTTCCGGATTAATGGTGAGTTTCGTGTCATCCATGACAGCCAGGATTCCCGTGCTATTGTAATTTTCATAAACATCCGGATACATCTCTTTAAAATAGACATCTGCCCTGCCGGCCTGGTAATCTTTCGGCTCCGGATAGGAGGTAATGACTCCTTCAAAGTTTCGGAGAATGACCTTGTTGGCACTCTGGGAAAGAATATAATTCGGCTGCAGCGGAATCTTGCCGCCTCCTCCCGGAGCATCCACAACAAAGGTAGGAACTGCATAGCCGCTTGTATGTCCCCTGAGACCTTCCATGATCTCAAGCCCCTTTGAAATCGGCGCCCGGAAATGGCCGATGCCCTCGGATAGATCACACTGGTAGATATAATACGGCCGGACCCGGATTTTTACGAGGTCATGCATCAGCTTCCTCATGATCGGCACGCTGTCATTGATTCCCGACAGAATCACCGCCTGATTCCCAACAGGCACACCCGAATTGACGAGCATTTCGCAGGCCTTTTTCGACTCCTCCGTTATTTCAATCGAGGTATTGAAATGGGTATTCAGCCAAACAGGATGATACTGCTTTAAAATGGCGCAAAGATTTTCCGTGATTCTCTGAGGAAAGACAACCGGCGCCCTCGTACCAATCCGGATGATTTCCACATGCGGAATGGCCCTTAAATTCTTAAGGATATATTCAAGGATGCTGTCATTGATCAAGAGGCCGTCTCCTCCTGATATCAATACATCCCTGACTGCAGGCGTTTCACGGATGTATTGGATGGCGGCATCCAGCTGTTTTTTAGGAACCCCCATTCCGATCTGGCCCGAAAATCTCCTTCTCGTACAATACCGGCAGTACATGGAGCATTGGTTCGTGACAAGGAATAATACCCGGTCTGGATATCTGTGAGTCAGGCCCGGAACCGGGGAATCTTCATCTTCATGCAAAGGATCTTCTAAGTCATAACGGGTTTTGTTCATTTCACTGGAAATTGGGACAGACTGCATTCTGATCGGACAATGCGGATTATCCGGATTCATGAGTGAAGCATAATAGGGGGTGATATTCAACGGGATGGTCCTCGTCGCGATTCGTACCCCCTCTTCTTCATCCGGCGTCAGGTTGATCACCTTTTTTAAATCATCCAGCGTCTTAATGGTATGAGTCAGCTGCCAGATCCAGTCATTCCATTGCTCCTCTGTGACATCCTTCCATAATTCAATCTCTGTCCAATGCCTATCGGGTTTGAAAAGATTGTATTGCATGACATCCCTCCTAAAAGATTAGCTATTGGAATTGCCCCGTAGATTCCTAAAGGTCTCTGGACATATAATACCGGTCCTCTCCTGCTCCGAATTCCGAATGCCTGGTCTCTTTTATTTCATAACCCGCTTTTTTGTATAGCTCCACTGCGGCAATATTATTGATGCTTACAGTCAGGCATACTTCCTTAAAGCCATCTCCTCTCAATACCGAGTGGACTTCCTTCATGAATTTCTTTCCTATGCCTCTCCCTTTTTTATCCGACCTGACATAATAGCCAAAAATATAGGCTTTATCAGGATGGTCATAGTCCCGCATTACCTCACAGACGGCAATGGGTCTTTCATCCCCCTCCTCACGGCAGAGGATGATTTTCCCATAGCGGGCCAGGGGAACCAGTGTCTGTTCATCGACCGCGCCAAGTCCTGGGAATGCGTCCTTTTCCAGCTCCATCATCATCTGCTGTTCCCCGGGTGATAACTTCTTCGGGATTTCAATATAATAATTAGACTCCATGGTTCACGATTTTCTCCTTTCTAAGGGGTGATTGGAAATTCTATTTTTTTAAACGGCCACATCTCTTCCGGAATCCGCCGATATGGAAAAATCGAGAGGTCATTGGAGGCGACTCCGGGAGCATCCACATAAATGACCTCCTCAATGAGCGGATCAAAAGCCGCTCGGAAATGGTTTTTGACTTTCAGACCCAAGACCTTATAATCTGCCGGTTCAATTCCGATATGCCTGAACATTTCTGGATCATTTGCGCTCATGGGCCTTCCAATCAATAAAATATCTACATGGCCGACTCTTATATAGGCGGCTCCCTTAACATCCACACGAAGATTCTGGTTGAATGGGCCGCTGTTATAAAATACTCCGTCAGACAAGTTCAATATCTCTGCTTCAGCTTCGATGGGACTTCCGAATTCGGGGGCATGCTTTCCTCCAAGCTGCAAAACCGCCCTGTTTCCGCTTCCCTTCTGCCTGCAGATCTCTATCGACTCTGGGTCAGTCAGGCCGCCAAATAATGTGCCGGGCTTGTTCATCCTGATTAATTCTCTGAGCAGTTCTGTCGTATCGCCGCTCCCGCAGCTGAGCGGATTATCGGATATATCCGCAAGCACAACCGGCTTTCTGCCGGACTTTGAGAAAGCAAGCTTTACTCCCTCTGCTGCCTTCGGGATATCCACCAGAAAATCCTCCTTGAGCTCCCAAAAGCGATCCGCACACGCCTTTACTGCTTCACGGGCCTGTTTTTTGGTTTTAGCAATAGCAATGATGCTTGCCCCTGCTACACTTACATCCGAGTAGGGGAAGCCGCCAAAGATGGAGATGTTCAAAATCCCCTCCCTGCCTTCCCATTCTCCTGCAAGGGTGATCAGCTCATGCATGGGTCCTTCCGAAGTCCTCATATTTAATGAAGGCGGCATCATCGGGATTTTAATAAATGCCGCCTCCCAGCGTCTGTCCTCCTGTACATGCCCCAAAAGGGCGCGGGCAGCATTTACACCCTGGTCATACATATCAATATGAGGATACGTTTTAAATCCAAAGTGATAGGGAGTGAGGTCTGTCATGTCACTGCTTAGGTTTGCATGCATATCAAGGGTGCCGGCAATCGGAACATGCGGCAGCAGCGTTCTGATCTTTTTCAGGAGAACAGCCTCCGGATCATCCACCCCTTCCACAGCCATTGCCCCGTGAAGGGCAAGGAGCAATCCGTCCAGCCTGCCTGCCTCCATAATGGAAGCGATCATTTCAGATTCAATATGTGTATAAGTCTCATATTCTACCATTCCAGATGGAACCGCTGCAGCACAGAGAAGCGGCACAGCCTCGATATCCTCTCTGGCATCCAGGGTATCCAAAAAACCGCCCACCTCTGTCTTCGTCCCCGAATAAGCCCTGAAGATCTCTTTTCCTTTGAACCAGCCTTCTTCCTGAAAATTCTTAAGTGTGGTTTTGCCTGGGGCAAAACTGTGTGACTCATGATAGAAGAAGGCGACCCCGATTCTAAGCTTCTTCATAGTGACACCTCTTTTGAAACTAGTAGTTTATATAAACCGATTTCCATTCTGTCATGATATCAAAAACATGATGGGACACTTCCCTGTGGCCGTTGCCGGATTGTTTCATTCCCCCAAATGCCACACCCATCTCCGCATTAGAGGTCCCATTGTTTATATAAACAAGGCCGCTCTCTATTTCCCTTGCCCCTTTATTGGCATAGTGGAGACTGTTTGTAAACAGAGAGGTGGAGAGGCCGTAAGAGGTGTCATTGTTGACTTCAATGGCCTCTTCAAAATCCTTGACCTTGATAAATGAGAGAACAGGGCCGAATACCTCTTCCTGCGCAATCCGGTCAGACGGCTTGACAGAGCTTAGGACAGCCGGTTCCATGAAATAGCCTTT
Organism: Peribacillus kribbensis DSM 17871; assembly: GCF_000430765.1. Classification (GTDB taxonomy): domain Bacteria; phylum Bacillota; class Bacilli; order Bacillales; family DSM-1321; genus Paraperibacillus; species Paraperibacillus kribbensis. The sequence goes on from NZ_KE387238.1 coordinate 90,223, forward strand.
GTCTCCTGGAATCCGTTTTCCTCCGCACTCCAACTGTGCCCCTTCCCTGACTGCCGAATCGATATATTCCATAATGAGATCAAGCTGCTGTTTATTTACGATAGGGCCAATATCTATTCCGCTTTCTAAACCGTTTCCTGCTTTTAAGGCCTTCGTTTTCTCGACGACCTTCTCGAGGAGGGAGTCATGAATATCTTTTTCAGCTATGACCCGGCTCGCAGCCGTACATCTTTGGCCGGTGGTTGTAAAGGCTGATTTGATGATGGCCTCTGCTGCAAGATCCAAATCTGCATCCTTTAAGACGATGGCGGCATTTTTTCCGCCGAGCTCAAGCGAGATTCTTTTCAGGCTCCTGCTGGCTGTTTCCGAAAGCTTTATACCGACCTCGGTGGAGCCGGTAAAGGAAATCACCTTTACATCATCATGTGAAGCAAGCTGTGCCCCTACCTTGCTTCCGGAGCCTGTGATGAGATTCAGCACTCCTTTAGGCAGGCCGATTTCGTGAAAAACATCGGTGAACAGCTGCGAGGATAGAGCGACCTCAGACGCAGGCTTCCAGATCACGGTATTGCCGCTGATCAATGCAGCTAGAATCTTATAGCCTCCCATCGCAACCGGGAAATTCCAGGGCGTGATGCAGGCCACAACTCCAACCGGCTCGCGGATCATGGTAATCTGCCTGTCCGGCGCTCCTGATGCGACGGTTTCGCCGAACATCCGCCTGCCTTCTCCCGCCATATATTTGCAAGTCTCAATGACCACTCCCACTTCTCCGAGGGACTCAGCCAGGACCTTTCCCATTTCCTTTGTCATCATTTCAGCTATTTCGCCTTTCCTTGTCTCAAACACCTCGGCTGCTTTCCATAGATAACCTGCCCTTTCAGGAAGCGGAGTCCTTTTCCAGGCTTTAAACGCACGTTTGGCACACTCGGCTGCCTGGTTTACCTGCCTGCTTGTGGCCAGGGAATACGTGCCGACCACTTCCTCTGTGGCCGGATTGATGCTTTCGCCGACAGCCTGGCCTTCCTCCACCTCCCAGATTCCATTGATATAGAGGCCCCTATTTCTCCGCATTGCGGTCTGCTGCGTCATTGCCTTCCCTCCTCATAAAATGTCCTTAATCGCATTTTCCAGGATATCCAATCCTTCAGTAAGATCTTTCTCGTCAATATTCAAGGGAAGCATTAAACGGATGGTCTGGCCATATACTCCGCAATTCATGATCAAAAGATGATGTTCGAGTGCCTTCTCCTTTATGGATGGCACGGCCGTGGCTGCGAGGTCCCATTCGAATTCGATACCGATCATAAGCCCCACTCCCCTGATTTCACGGATGCCCGGCAAGTCTTTTAAGTTTTCCCTGAGACGGTTGACGATCCTCTCGCCGAGAAGACTGCTTCTTTCTACCAGCTTCTGCTCTTCGATCACCCCGATATTGGCAAGTGCAGCTGCGCAGGAAACAGGATTTCCCCCAAAGGTCGACCCGTGCCCTCCTGTCGGCCACTTCTCATGGATTTCCCTCTTGGCCACGATGGCACCAAGCGGGAGTCCTCCTGATAAGGCCTTGGCAAGGACCAATATATCGGGAACCACACCGGAATGCTCGGCAGCAAACATTTTACCGGTCCTTCCAAACCCCGTCTGTACTTCATCAAAGACCAGCAGAATTCCATGCATATCGGCAAGCTTTCTCAGCTCCTGAAGGAACGCTTGCGGTGCCGGATAATATCCTCCTTCTCCCATGACCGGTTCAATGATAAAGGCAGCCACCCGGGATGGATCGATCCGCAGATCAAATAATTTATGTATCTGATGCAGGCAGTATTCAGTGACTTCCTCCTCCTTAACTCCCTTTAGTCCAGCAGGATAAGGATAGGGTGCGTGATACACCTCGCCCAGAATGGGTTCATAGTACTTTCTATATTTCGAGCTCGAGGCTGTAATCGCTGTTGCCCCAAGTGTCCTGCCATGGAAGGAACCTTCGAACGCAATGATGCCAGGCCTGCCCGATGCAGCCTTCGCCAGCTTGATGGCCCCGTCCACAGCCTCTCCTCCTGAATTTGAGAAGAAGACCGTATCTAGTTCGCCTGGAGTGATTTCAGCCAGCTTCTCTGCCAGATTGGCCGCCGATTCATAATATCCATAATTGAGACCGAAATGGATCAGATTTTCAGCCTGCTGCTGAATCGCCTTCACCATCCGTTCATGTGCGTGGCCGACTGCATTCACAGCGACCCCAGACACAAAATCAAGGTACTCCTCTCCGTCTGCTGTCCAAAACCTGGCTCCTTTGGCTTTTTCGACAGCCAGCTCAGTCACACGGGTCAATACAGGAGATAAATGCTTTCTCGCCTTTTTTTGGATTTCTTCTGCTTTACTTTGAAGCTTCATTCAAAACAACCCCCATCATTTCAGTGATAAAATCATGAAGTGCTCTTCTTAAACTATGAATCAGTTCATCTATTTCTTCCTGATTTATGGTTAAGGGAGGACTAATGATCAGATGGTCGCCCCTCATGCCGTCAATGGTACCGCTGCCTGGATAGAAGACCGCCCCATGCTCCATGGCCAGTTCGTTGATTCGTTCGGAAGCCGCCGCCTCAGGAGGAAAGGGCGTCCCTGCTGCATCAGCCGCAATTTCGACCCCAAGCAGAAGCCCTTTTCCCCTTATATCATAGATAATGGGCACCTCTCCCTGAAGCTCCTTAAGCTTTTCATACAGATAACTGCCGGCCATCCTTGCTTTTTCACAAAGATTCTCCCGTTCATAAATCTGTAAGACCGCAAGTCCTGCTGCAACGGATACCGGATGGCCGCTGTAGGTGTATCCGTGCATGAATTTCCCTTTGCTGTGTTTCAGGAGCCCCTCTACAATATCTTCATGCACAATCATTCCTGCAAGCGGGGCATAGCCTGCAGCAACTCCTTTTCCAAAGGTGATGATATCCGGTATGGCTCCATAATGATCGATAGCAAAGTGGCTGCCGGTCCTGCCGAAGCCTGTCATGACTTCATCAATAATCAGAAGGACATCATATCGATCACATATCACACGGACTCTTTGAAAATATTCTTCCGGCGGCAGGACAGCCCCAAGCTGGCTTCCCACAATGGGTTCAGCAATAAAAGCGGACACATTTTCCGGTCCAAGCTCCAAAATCAAACGTTCGAGGCTTTGTACACAGGAAGGGTTCTGATTTCTGGAACATTCATCCAAGCTCCGCTGGTAGGGGCACCTCAGACAGTTGGGAGAGTAAATATGCTCGAAATCCAGTAAATTAGGAGTATACACGTGGCGCCTTTTAATGTCGCCTCCTGCAGACAGGGAGCCAAAGGTGTTGCCATGATAGGACTGCCATCTTCCGATCACGATGTGTTTTTCCGCTTTTCCTCTGTCTCTATGGATCTGCCTTGCCAGCTTAATGGCACTTTCATTGGCTTCAGAGCCGCCTGAAGTAAAATAAACCCGATCCAGTCCTTCCGGAGCGATGGAGGCAATTTTCTTTGAAAGGGAATGAAGCACTTCGGTTTCAAATCTGAGTGTATGGACAAACGCAGACTTTTTCGCCTGCCCGGCCATGGCATCTGCAATTTCCTCTATACCATGGCCAAGGTTTGCCGCAACGGCCCCAGAACATCCGTCCAGATACCTTTTTCCATCTTTGTCATATAAATAGACTCCCGAACCGTGAGTAATGATGGGATAGCTTTTTGAAAAATCCCGATGAAACACATAATCCTCCATTACGAATCCCTCCATCTTTCTACCACCATCGCAAGCCCCTGCCCTCCTGCTGCACATAATGTGGCAAGGCCAAAAGTTCCCTTTGTTTTATGCAGCTCATGAAGGAGGGTAACCAAAATACGGGCTCCGCTGCAGCCAAGAGGATGGCCCAGTGCAATGCCTCCCCCGTTTACATTTACCTTTTTCCTATCCAGGTCCGGCCAGTGATACAGGCATGCGAGCACCTGAGCACTGAACGCTTCATTGATTTCCACGAGATCCATATCCTCTAAAGAAAGTCCGGCCCTTTTTAAGGCTTTCTCAGAAGCAGGGACAGGTCCGAGTCCCATTTCTTTCGGATTGACCCCCGCCTGTGCCCATGACCGGATTCTTGCCAGCGGGGTCAGCCCTAGCTTCTCTGCCATTTCCTCTGCCATGAGCATAAGCATGGCCGCACCGTCATTTCTCCCTGAGGAGTTTCCGGCCGTTACACTGCCCCCTGTCTTAAAGGCAGGCCTGAGAGCGGACAGCTTCTCCATGTTTGTCAGCCTTGGGTGCTCATCCACAGCAAATAATGTATAATCATTTTTCCCCCTTTTAACCTGGAGAGGGACAATTTCATCCGCAAACCGGTCTGTCTCGATTGCTTTTAACGCCTTATTCTGGCTTTCCAGGGCAAACTGATCCTGCTCCTTCCTGGTGATCATATAAGTTTCAGACAGCCACTCAGCCGTCTGTCCCATCGTAAAGCTGCCGTAAATGCTCTGCGGCTGGGAACAGGGCTGGCTCCTCAGATTCGAATCGTACAGTGTGACATCACCCGGCGGAATCCCTGATCTTCCCCCCGTAAAATAATAGGGTGCCTGGGACATGCTCTCGACCCCGCCGGCAAGGACAACCTCCGACTGACCCTCCTTAATGGACATAGCCCCGCTGATGACAGCCTGCATGCCGGACCCGCATTGCATATGGACCGTGTGGCAGACAGCCGTCTCGGGAAGGCCGGCACTGAGCGCTGCCACTCTGGCAATATTGGGAGCTTCCGCACTCTGCTTGGTCTGGCCCGCTACCACTTCATCCACTATGGCAGCAGAGTAGCCGATTGATGATAAATTATTATTTATGACAGCTGTCAGTAAATCTTCAGGTGCATAGCCTGAAAGAGTTCCTCCATATCTTCCGATGGGCGTCCGAAGCGCACTGACAATGACGACCATCAGTCAGCCCCCGCCCCAGGCTCTTTTCCTTCATACTCTTTACCTTCTTTAACCCTGAAGTCGGCGCCTGTGTTTTTTCTAAGCTCCTCCATCGTCACGTTCTCAGAGGAAGATACAAGCAGCAGTCCCCTCTCATCTGTTTCGAATACAGCCTTCTCAGTTATGATCAAATCCACTCTTCTTTGGGACGTTATAGGATAATTCAGCTCCCGGACAATCTTTGGCTCTCCCTTCTTGGTGGTGTGCATGGTCGTCACAATCACTTTTTTGGAACCCTCCAATAAATCCATGGCGCCTCCTACCCCAAGGACGCTTTTGCCTGGAACTGCCCAATTCGCTACCCTTCCCAGCTGATCCACCTCCAAAACCCCCAAGATGGAAACATCGATATGCCCCCCGCGGATCATGGCAAAAGAAGCTGCACTATCAAAATAGGATGCTCCTTTTATCACCGTCACCGGGAGTTTTCCAGCATTGACAAGGTCTTGATCCTCCATGCCTGCTTCCGGTGTCGGACCAACACCCAGAATTCCATTTTCTGTATGAAGGAAAACCTGGACCCCTTCCGGAAGATAGTCAGCCACAAGAGTGGGAATCCCGATCCCAAGATTCACCACATCTCCATCATTCAGATATCCGGCAGCTTTTTGGGCGATGATTTTCTTCACACTCATTTTCCCCGCTCCCCCTTAAGCACAATATAATCCACAAAAAGATGAGGCGTCACAATATCCTCCGGCGGTATCTCTCCTGCCTCAACCAGTTCATCAACCTCCGCGATCACAAGGTCTGCGGCAGTAGCCATGATGGGGTTGAAATTTCTGGCTGATTTGGAATAGACCAGATTCCCAAGCTCATCGCAGTGTGAAGCCTTTATGAACGCCGCATCTGCCTTGAGCGCTTCTTGAAGGACATGCCTTTTATCAGCAAATGTCCTTTCTTCTCTTCCTGCCGCAATCTTTGTCCCGGCACCGACAGGCGTGTAAAATGCAGCGATCCCTGCCCCGCCTGCACGGATGGCCTCCGACAGAGTTCCCTGCGGCAGCAGCTCTATCTCAAGCTCTCCAGCCTGGTAAGCAGCTGTGACATCCGGATTGGAAGTGAAATACGATCCGATCCCTTTTTTTACCTTCTTTTCCCTGACCAGAACGCCCAGGCCTTTCCCCGGCTCCCCTAGATTATTGCTGATGATCTCAAGGTCTCCAATTCCTGTTTCGGACAGCGCCCGGACCAGTGTCAAGGGACAGCCAACCAGGCCGAAGCCACCCACCATGATCCGGCTGCCGCTTTTTATGAAGGTCATGGCCATTTCTGGCGTAATCAGCTTCCTCAAACCAATCTCCCCCTAAGTTCCTTGTTGGTAAATAAAAAGCCGGGCAGGACCCATCAAAACCTGGAATACTATCATTCCGGCTTTTTGTGTCCGCCCAGCTTCAATAAGACCATGGGAGAGGGTGTTCCCCCACTTTATCAAACCTAGTCGTGTTCCATATTTAAATGGTTGATATGATCCCAATACCTTTGGACCGCTGACTGCAGGGCCACGATGATGGCCTGCTGGGATGGTGCGAAATAGTGGGATTTAATGAGTTTAATCAAGGGCTCCAGTCCCTTCTCAAGGGAATAGCCGATCAGGATCCGTTCAAAGAAGTCCTTCGTCAAAGAGGTAATAAAGGTGAAATCCGTTCTTTCGATCGTATGAGTGCGATAGTTAATCTCAAGCACCACGCCGGCATGTTTATACAGCTCATACATCGACGTTCCCTGAGGAGCTTTCGCATAACCGGTCACAATCACCGTATCCATATTTTGAATGAGACCCCCTCCCATCCGAAAGACTGAAGTTTCAATTTTCTGTCTTTTGAATCCATCATACAGAATCCGCTTTTACACTGTCAACACCCCAAAAGGCTCTTTACAAAAACAATTTTACTGATGCTATCTTTAGAATTTTGTAGAAAAATGGCGCAGTACAGCGCTTTATTCCGTTAAAACTAAAAAGTGGCAGAAGGTTAAAAACTATATTGATATAAAAATTCCTGCTGGCTTGTAAAGAATGAATTATCTTGGATACGACAGAACTCGTATGTATGTGCCTTCTTCGGATTTCCTGATTGCTTCCTCATTCATGGAACGAATTCGGCCTGATAAGGAGGATGAAGGTATGCAGCTTTCTTTCATCATGATAGGGGGATCTATGATTCTTGCCTTCTTTTTAATATGAAGATCGTATTGTTCTGGATCTTCGATGACCTTCTTGGTGATAGATTCTATAAGATCAGACAAACGATTAGAAGCAGAAGAGCGTATTTTTGCCCAAAGGGATTCATCATCCGTTCTAAAATCTTCCATTCGAATGATGCCCTCTTGCAAGGCTGCCTTTAAAATTTCGGTCAGTACCGCATATCCATAGGCATTCTCCGCGCACAGAAAAAAACCTAAAACCTCCTGGTAATAAACTTCCGTGAACCACTCGGCCATTGGGAGGGAAGTAAGGCAGATGGACTGATCGACGATCGTGAGCGACTCCAAAAAACATTGTATATCTGCTGATGGGAGCTCCCGATAACGCGCCATGTCCCGCAGTGTGTAATCGATACGGTCAGCACATAGACCAGGCAGCGGCTGCTCAAGGATGCCCCATTTCGCAAGCGGAAGTAAATCATGGACGCTGTACCCGTACTTTTCCAGAATTCCCGGTATTTTGGAAGAATAAAAGACTTCCTCAAAAATTTCCTCATGATAATTTTGTTCTTCATGTTCAAGAACAAAATCGACAACATGGGAAAAGGCCGTATGTGAAAGATCATGGAGAAGCCCCGCAGCCTGTTCAAGCAGGGATCCGCCCAGTTTTCTGATGAGAAGCATGACACCCATGGAATGCTCGAACCTTGTAACGTTCCATTCTGGATTCACAAGATAGCTCGCGCCGCCCTGATGAATTCTTTTAAGCCTCTGTACCTCTGCTGTGTGTATTAGTTCACATAAGAAATCCTCGATTTCAAAGCTGCCATACAATAAATCATGAATTTTCACATACCTCACCTGGTTTCTTTATTCTAGGAATCTTGCTCTTATGTCTTTGGTAGGAATCATACATTCTTCTTTTTTCCCGAACCATTTATATCGGTTTTTCGCTATGAAGGTATAGACCCTATTTCTGATAAAAGGAGGCACGATGAATAAAACAGCAGCAGTCCTCCACGCTCCCTTTAGTCTGGCTGCTATTTTCAGCGCTGCACTGGAATAGTAAAAGACATGGCCGTCTTCTATCAAAATAATGGAATCGAGGTGTGATGGAATATTATATGCTGCGATCATGTTTTTGCCGATGTCAGACTGCAGGGATGCAAAGGAAAATCGGGCGTGGGGGTCTCTCTTGATGATAAACCTCACGGCTCCGCTGCAAAAATTACAAACTCCATCAAATAAAATGATACTCATTTGCATCCCGCCTTTCATTCTTCGATTTTTAAAGGATGATACTGATATCTTTCAAGCTGAACCTTATTCCCAGTAACCTCGACCCCTTCTGCCCTCAATCTTTGTATCTGGGTCCATGAGCCCTCATCAGAGGCAATCGAAATTTCTCCTTTGACATTGATGACCCGATGCCAGGGAAGGCCATATTTAACAGACATCGAATGCAGGATCCGGACAACCTGCCTCGCCCCCCTGGGACTGCCCGCCATTCTCGCAATCTGGCCGTATGTCATGACCTTCCCTGCAGGAATGGAGAGGATCAAATCTATTGCCTTCTGTGTAAATTCATTCAATGTCTCTATCTCCAGTTCTATTCATTAAACATGCCAGCAGGGATCTATACAAGGACAGCCTGTAAAAACGCCGTGAGTTCACTGTGCATGCTCCCAGCTTCTTTATAACCCTGTTCATACAATTTCAATAGTTTTTCCGGATTCCTTTCCACTCGCCCTACTTCCAATTTTTCCTGTGGCCGTATAAGTAAAACCTCGCCTTTTGCTTCTTTTCCCTCCAGGTAGGAAAGGATTTGATTATATCGATTATGGCGGTCCAATATGGCGCGGATAAGGCCGGGATGCTTCCGATAGCGTTTAAGCAGCCAGCCAAATGACGGCTTGCTTTTTTGATAGCCCTTATTCCGGGTAAGGACGACAACATTCTTCACATTTCCATCCTGTTCAGACTTCTTAACGGGAATAGGGTCCGCAATTCCCCCATCCATAAGGAATTTCCCCTGATAAGAAACGACAGGTGCCATGAACGGCAGGGAGCTTGAAGCTCTTAAGATGGTCAGCATATCCTGCTTTTTGTCTGTCTTTTCAAAATAGACCGGTTCCCCGGTATGGCAGTCGGTAGTGCCGACAACAAAGCGTTCCTTGGCAGAGTTAAAGGCCTCAAAATCAAATGGAACCATTTCATTTGGAAGAGTATCAAATAAAAAATCCATTCCAAACAGCTCTCTTTTTCGAAGATACCGCTTTAAAGAGATATATTCAGGATGATTGATATAATCGATATTTACTGTCCGGTTTCGTTCCTTTTGCCGGGATATGTAGGATGATCCATTACAGGCACCGGCCGATACGCCGATCACATAGGGAATATAAATATCATGATCCATTAAATATCTCAGAACGCCGGCGGTAAAAACCCCTCTCATTCCTCCGCCTTCCAATACTAATCCGGTCTGGTTCATTACAACCCGCCTCTTCATTGTTTAGATTGCTAGCAGTCACAAAGGCATACTGCTATAATAATTCATACGATTGATTTCCAATCATATTTTACCATATTCAAGACAGAGGCTGTCCATTGTTTCAGCTTTGTCGGATAAAGGAGATGCAAATACATGGCGTATGCCGTTGTGACAGGAGCCTCTAAAGGGCTGGGAAAAGCAGCCGCTTCCAAACTGATTCAGAATCATATTTCACTGATTGCAGTATCACGGAGCGAAAATGAAGATCTAAAAAAAATGGCTGAAGAGCAGGGAACAGATTACCGGTTTTATCCTTGTGATCTTTCCAATCCGGAAGAAACCGAACGAACATTCAATGAAATCGCTGATTTTTTATTTGCGAACGAAAATGAAATCATCTACCTGATACATAATGCAGGAATCGTGGAACCGATCGACAGAGTCGGCAGGCTGGAGTCTCATCAGGTACAAAAGAGCATCCAGATCAACCTGACATCTCCCATCACGATTTCAGATTTATTTATCCGCAGGGCGGAAGGACATTCCGCAGAGCTTCGGATCATGAATATCACTTCAGGAGCTGGCGAGCGTCCCGTTCACGGCTGGAGCATTTATGGCAGCACCAAAGCCGCGCTGAACCTGTTTACGCAGGCAGCAGCCCTGGAGGCAGAAAACCGCGGGGCCAATATCAAAATAAACGCCTTCAGCCCCGGGATCATGGACACTGATATGCAGGGCGTCATCCGCTCTTCCTCCAAGGAGTCCTTTAACGACGTGGAAACCTTTCAAAATTACAAAGACCAGGACCAACTGAGATCCCCCGAAACCGTGGCCGGCTGCCTGGTGGACGTCATGCTGTCGCAATCGATCATCAACGGGAAGATTTATTATATTAAGGATTTACTGTAAGAGTCATTCAGACTGCCAGCGGCTTCTGGCGGAATTCCGCCAGAAGCCGCTTCTTCTTTAGACGGCAAGGTAACTCTTGGGGGCCAGCGTGTTTGAAGGCGGAGCGGGTTCGGACTTCTTTGTTCCCATTGCCTCCCTGCCTGTCCGAAGGCGCACCAGGTTCGGACTACTTTGATGCATTTGCCTCTAAACCTGTCCGAAGACGATCCAGGTTCGGACTACTTTGATTCCTTTGCCTCTCAGCCTGTCCGAAGGCGCTTCGGGTTCGGACTACTTTGATGCATTTGTCTCTCAACCTGTCCGAAG
>NZ_KE387238.1:101827-257001 GCF_000430765.1 Peribacillus kribbensis DSM 17871
CCAGGTTCGGACTACTTTGATTCCTTTGCCTCTCAACTTGTCCGAAGGCGCTCCAGGTTCGGACTACTTTGACTCCATTGCCTCTCAACTTGTCCGAAGGCGCTCCAGGTTCGGACTACTTTGGTGCCTTTCCCTCCAAGCACACTGCTTTCCGGAAACGCATAAAAGAGCCAGCCCCGTCCCGCTGCAGTCTGAATCATTCTTAACGATTCAGGCTTCAGCAAAAGACAGGTACTGGCTCCTCTAAAAATCTCCTCTATTATACATAAATCTTTTCATTCTGTACTTCGCGCACCCAGCCGAATGGGTCTTCGATTTCGCCATTCTGGATGCCTGTGAGAGTTTCATAGACTCTCTGTGATAGTTCACCTGTTTCTCCCCCAGAGATAAGCAGGCTTTCCCCTTTCCAAAGCAGTTCCCCAACCGGGGAGATAACGGCGGCTGTGCCTGTACCAAAGGCTTCCTCAAGTGTGCCGGCTTTGTGGGCTTCGTATATTTCCTCTAAAGAGATTCTGCGCTCGGAAACCGGTACTCCCCAATAGGTTAATAATTGAATAATCGAGTTCCGGGTAACACCATCAAGAATGCTTCCGTTCAAGGCAGGCGTAATGACTTCTCCGTTTATTTTAAAGAAGATGTTCATGCTTCCGACTTCTTCGATATATTTTTTTTCGATGCCATCAAGCCACAATACTTGTGCACAGCCGGTGGCATCCGCGTTTTCCTGGGCTTTTAAGCTGGCGGCGTAGTTCCCGCCTGTCTTTGCGCTGCCGGTGCCTCCCTTGACTGCACGGACATATTCCTGTTCCACACCAATTTTAACCGGCTTGATGCCTTCCTTATAATAAGATCCAACCGGAGAAAGGATGATCATGAATTTGAAATGCCTTGATGGCGCCACACCCAGGTATGGTTCGGTTGAGATAACGAAAGGCCTGATATAAAGGGATGTGCCGGGTGCTTTCGGGATCCAGTCCTGATCAATATTAATCAGCTTTTCCAGCGCCTCCAGGGCAAACTCTTCGTCAATATGCGGGATGCATAGCCGATCATGGGAAATGTTCATTCTCTGGAAGTTTTTCTCCGGTCTGAACAGCAGAATCCTTTCGCCCTTTGTATATGCCTTCAGTCCTTCAAAAACAGTCTGGCCATAATGGAAAACCATTGAAGATGGATCAAGCGCAATCTTTCCGTAAGGGACGATTTTGGCATCATGCCAGCCGATTCCTTCCGTATAGTCCATCACAAACATATGATCAGTAAAGTTTCTCCCAAAGATCAACTGGTCAGATTGCGGCTTTTCTTTTCTTGCTGTGCTTAGTTCTACTTTGATTGTATGGCCATTCATATTACTGCCTCCTGTTTTATGTGAAAAATTTAATAAAACTTATTTTACTCCTAGTTTTCATCTATATCAATGCTTTAACGTAAAAAAAAGAGCAAATTTACTGAATTTTTTGCAAACAATAAAACCGGCTTTCCATCTATCCAGCAGAAATAGCCTGAATAGCGGTGCCGGCTGGTTTTATTTTTCTTTCACCACAATCGCCGCGGTTATTTTCCTGATGATGCACTCTTCCAGATCGGTCGGCTCCAAGAAACCAAGCGTTATGGCTGACTTTATTTTCTCGTCATGCGGCCTTCTTACAATTTCAATACAGTCCGTTAAATTCATTTTCTCCAGGAGCTCTATGGTCGATTGCACCTGATAGGATTCAGCCTTCCTGACCTGCCGCTGGAGCTTGTAGCGCGGGAACTCAAGCTCTCCCCTGCCCTCCCTGCCGACTGCCTGGTCAAAATAACAGTGAAAGCTATTCTTTAATTCATTCATCTCTTTTTCAATCTGCTTTGATTGTTTATGCAGTTCATGATAGCGGGAAACCATATACTCTGTAATGACGGTATCCATATTTTTTTCCATTTGTCCCCTCCGCCGCATAGTTTATTCTAGTTTATGGGGGAATGGGACCATATAGAACTATCTTGGTTCATTGGCATGCCTGCCCCAATTGGACACTCCATCATCCTCGTCAAGCTCAATGGTCACATCCGTTACTCCTCTTTGGGCCAAGATTTTCTCTTCGATCCGGTCTTTTATATCATCGGCTTCAGCAAAGGAGATAGCAGGGTTGATCTCAATTTCAAGTTCAACATGAAGTTCATCGCCTTCCTTAATGACCGCAATTTCTCCAACATCCTTTACATCGGGGTCATTGATCACCAGCTCACCGATTCTCTGCTCCATTTCATCATCGGCTTCCCCTAGTACGCCTCGGGCATTATCCAAAAATACCTTTCCGACAACAAGGAACATCATGATTCCAATAAGAATGGATGCGATTCCTTCTGCCTGATGGAACGGAGTATAGTGGGAAAGCAGAACAGCTGCTATCGCCAGGATCCCGCCTAAAGTAGCGACAGAGTCCTCCATAAAAACGAGCTTAGTAGCCGGCTTTCCTCGTTTCACATTGGCAAAGCTCTTAGCAAGAATATCAAAGCCTGTTGCCTTGGTATCGGTTTCGTGAAGGATTTCCTTCATCGCCTTGAAAAGGACGGATGCTTCAAGGCAGGTGGCTGCAGCAAGGATGATCACGTTAATCAAAAGACCTTTTGACTCTGTCGGGTGGATAATGTGCTTATACCCTTCCACTATCGTTTCATAGGCCATGATCCCAACGATTAATACGGCTCCGAGAAGAACAAGATGAACCAGTCTGCCAAAGCCGCCGGGAAATCTTTCTGTCGGAGCCCTTTTACTGAGCGCCGAGCCGGTAAAAACAAAGAATTGGTTGGCTGCATCACCTAAACTGTGCATGGTTTCCGCGAACATTGCCACATTGCCGGTAAATATAAAAGCTGCACCCTTGATCACGGCAATCACCGCATTGACAATGGCAGCAACCATTGCAGACCTATTCCCTTTCTTTAATAACTGAAAAAACCCATTCACATTCATCCCTCTTTCTGTATAACAACCGCTACTAGTATTCTCTTTCCCGAGGAGGGATATGAAAAAACATAAATTCATTGATGCCTGACACAATAAAAAAAAGCCATTGACCAAGGTCCGGTTCCGGACATGCAGAGTCAATGGCTGTGTCTGCCATTTATCAATCAAACATCGGCGGAATTCTAGCCCATTATCCCAGACCATAGATGATCAGTCCAAAGCAGGCCGCGAATACCAGAAGGGCAAACCCCAGTAATATGATCAAACCGATGGCTGTATATTTTCTTTTTTTCATAAAAAAATATACGATGACCCCTATCTGGAGAATGAACCCAACGAGGAGAAAATAGATCCAGCCAGAGAGAGCTGCACAGAAACTGATAAATTGAATCAAGACTCCAATCCCGATCCCTGCCCATACACTGCCCTGCTCCCCTGCATCCTTCTGCGGCCCCTTCCATTCATTTCCGCTCACATGCTCCACCCCTTGTTAAAAAGACTTTGAAGACTCTCTTCCCATCATGATTTCTTCCCGGATTTTCATAAGCTCCTTCTCCTTATCATCGCGGTAAAACAGGTTATAGGTATCAAATGGAATGATCCGTCCATCTGGATGGGCAATGTGCACACAAGATTTCTTTACAGAACGCACATCAAAATTATAGGCATCCTGGAATTGCATGATAATGACACGGAATACATTATCATACCCGATGTCGCCTGGCAGGTTCACTCTTGGCAGACAGCAGAGCAGGTCTTTTAACGCCATCGATGACGAATCTGGTGAATGATTCAAGGAAAAAAGCGTAAAGATCATATTCCGGATATTTTCATCCTGTTCGAAGACAATGGTATTCCTCTCTCCTTCAAGCAAAATGTTTTTATCCACCATCCCGGTGAGCGGCGTGACTTTTCCGTCCTTTTTGAAGGCGTATCCCATGGCAAGAGAATCAGGATGGCAGGGTACAGGTACCATGTCCTTTTCCCCGAACACACCGGATTGGTCAATAATCAGCTGACGGACCTCGCTCAGTGTAAGCCTGTCAGTTTCAGGGTCGAAGTTCTCAAGCCTTCCGGCACTCTGAATCGGCTGCAGGGTTACCCCCCGGACGCATGTCTGCTTTAAGCCGTATTGGATGATGCTGCCCACTTCATGATCGTTCAAGCCCTTCTTGAGCACCACAACCAGCGTAGTGGAGATATTGAATTCATTCAGGTGGTCGATTGCTTTTTGGCGCACTTCCCTTAAATCGGCCCCGCGGAGCTCTTCCAGTGCTTCACCTTCAAAACTGTCAAACTGAAGATAAATTTCAAATCCCGGCTTATATTCAGCGAGACGTTTCACAAATTCCCTGTCATTTGCGATCCGCAGCCCATTCGTGTTGACCATGATATGCTTCACTGGCTTTTCTTTGATTCTGTCGAGAATTTCAAAGAATTGCGGATGAATGGTGGGTTCGCCGCCGCTGACCTGGATGATATCAGGCTCCTTTTCATTTGCGACGATGGAATCCAGCATAAATTGAATCTGTTCCAGGGAACGGAAGCTCCCTTTATGCGGAGAGGATTCCGCAAAACAGATCGGACATTTCAAATTACAGCGTTCCGTAATTTCCAGCAGGGTCAGACAGCTGTGCTGCTCATGGTCAGGGCACAGACCGCAGTCATAGGGACAGCCATACTTGACCGGTGTGTTCCACCTGTGAGGCATTTCAGATGGCTTAATAAAATCCCTGCACAGTTTATAGTAGTCAATATCCGTCGAGATGAGGATTTTCTCTCTTCCGTGTGTCATGCACGTTTTCACCATATAGACATTTTCATTTTCAAAAATGATCTTCGCTTCCACTTTGCGCAGGCATGTCGAGCATATGCTGATCGTCAAATCATAATATGTGTAAGGTCTGTTCGGCATTCGGGGGATCCCCCTTTAATTTTAGTGTTTTAATCATCAATGGAACATAATAAAAAATCCCCGCCGCACAGGCAATCTGGATATTATTCAAATGAAAATAAGGATGCGGAGTGGGCTTGATAAAGTCAATGACAAACCTGAATATCAAATAACTAAGCATGAACAGCTGGAACAAATAACCGTTCCATAACAACTTTTTCTTTCCTTTGATCATGAATAAGACGGACGCAAGACCGAATAAAAAGACAATCTCATACAGCTGTGTGGGATGCCTCTTGATTCCATCCCCGAAATCTACTCCCGTGATCCAGCTGGTCTGAGTCCCATATGTATGGTCATCCATACCGGTTAAGAAGCAGCCGATCCGCCCAATCATCATTCCCACAGCCAGAGGGAGGACGAAATCGTCTCCTGTGGAGCTTTTCCAGCCGATGATGAGCTTTGCTGTCTCCACACCAATTAATCCGCCCAGCAAGCCTCCCACGATCGTTTTTCCTTCCATAAGATAAACAAAATCATGCCAATAATGAAGCGTTTTAACCGGATCCTCAAGCCAATACACAAATTTGGAGCCCAGGAAAGCCCCGAAAATCGCTCCCACTACCACCCACAGTGCCGCCTCCATCGGAAGCTTCTCTTTATTCCGTGTATATAAATACACCCTGAATCCTATAAAATAAGACAAAGACTCAAAAAGAAAGTGTGGATGGATCCCAAAAATATAAACGGGAAATGTCATTGACGATCAAATCCTTTCCTGGCTGCTCCAAATTCAGTATTGCTCTCACAGCATATTTATTTTTGGAAAATTTACGAGTATACTAGTATTGTATAGGAAATTACTGGTTAAAAAAACAAAAAACTCAAAACCTCTTACATTAAGATTTTTTAAGAGAGAAGGCCTACCATAGGGACTGGAAAAGCAAGAATAGATCATCCGGGGGTTGGTTCGTTGTTTAAAATATTTCTTTATAATTGGCAGGTTCGGGAGGACTGGTTCTCCTGGTGTGAAAAGATTCCATTGGAAGAATTAACAAAAAAACGGCATGGAGGCATGGGGAGCTTTCTTCATAATTTATTTCATGTGATCGATTGTGAGCAGATTTGGGTGAATCAGATGCTGGGGAAGCCCGTACTCCAGAAAGATACAGGGAGTGTCCCTGCACTGGAGGAAGTGAAGGATTATTCAGGATCGACTAGATCTGTGACCATGGACCTTCTGAATTCCCATGAAGGCTTTGAAGAAAAATTTTTAAACCTCAAGAGAAAGGACGGCAGTATAGATAAAGTTTCCTATATAAAAGTATTAAGCCATATCGCCTCTCATGAAGTCCACCATATCGGCCAATTGTCTGTATGGGCCAGGGAGATGGGGATGAAACCCGTGTCTTCTGATCTTATTTTTCGTACATAGTACATGGAAATCCGGGCAGTTATCTGCTGCCAATGCCAACAGAGTTCACAAATTTTTGAGAAAACTAGATATATAAAAAAAGACGTATGACCATTCATACGTCTTTTAATACGCAAGCTGTCCGGCTTTTTTTATTGATGAAATAAGAAAATAGTTTCTTATCTAGACAACGCAGCCATTTCTTTTTCGGCAGGAATTCCCTCGAAACATTTCTCCAGCAGGGCCATTCGGATGAACAGCCCATTTCTCGCCTGCCTGAAGTAAGCTGCCCGCGGGTCCTGGTCCACTTCCTTTTCGATTTCCCCTGCACGCGGCAGCGGATGGAGGATCGTGCAGGTGCTTTTCATATGTTTTAAAAGCTCCTCTGTAATGATATATTTCCCTTCAGCGAGCTTATAATCTTCTTCGTTATCAAATCGTTCCTTCTGGATACGGGTCTGATAAATCACATCGGCAGCTCGGACCGCAGCGTGGAGATCCGTTTCTTCAGAGTAGGATACTCCTTTTGCATACAAATACTCTGTAACATAGGGAGGAATCTGTACATTGGAAGGAGCCGTAAAGGTGATATGGACATTTTTATAGTTTGCCAGCAAATAGGAAAGAGAATGGACTGTCCGGCCGTATTTCAGATCCCCGACCATGACCACATGAATATGATCAAGGGTCCCCAGTTCCTTTTTGATGGTATACACATCCAGAAGTGCCTGTGTGGGATGCTCGCCTCCCCCATCTCCCGCATTGATAACCGGGACAGATGCCACAGCAGCAGCCCTTTCTGCGGCTCCTATATCCGTATGGCGCATCACAATGACATCACAATATTGAGAGACGACCTGAATGGTATCCTCAAGAGTTTCTCCTTTGGTCGCAGATGAAAATTGTCCGGCGTTTTCAGTACCGATCACCTTGCCTCCAAGCCGTGAAATCGCTGATTCAAAGGATAATCTTGTTCGTGTGCTTGGTTCAAAAAAGAGAGTTGTCATGATCTTACTGGAAAACTGGGTGTTTCCTCCGCTTTTGACCACCGCTTCCATCCGGTCTGCCCGCACAAAAAGGTCCTCAAGGGAAGTACGGTCATATTGTTTGGCCCCTATTACGTGATATAGCTTCATTTAATTTTCCTCCCGGCTGATGTTTTTTTGGTGATCAACCTTTAAATCTCCATAAAAAAAGCTTCCTGCCATAGAGAGACAGGAAGCTGCTGCTTGTAAAGTAACTGAATGCAAAGGACCCTGTTCGATACCTGAAAAAGGCAGACCGATCCTATTCGTTACTTACCTTGCTAGTCTCTCTGGACTATATTTAAAGGTAATTCATTATTCAATTTGGTTAATGTGATTATGACATACTGCCTTTTCAACTGTCAATCCATAAAAAAACCGGGACCTTGACGTCCCGGCTGTTTTTCCATTATTGAACCTGCAGTGTGTCTTCACCGATTGCCTTTAAGCGCTCTGCCACTTCTTCTTCCGTCAGACCATGTTCTGGAATATAACGGTTATTAGGGTTTACGCGGCACTCATGAGAACAGCTGCGCATATATTTATGCTCGTTTTCTTCAGAGCAGAGAATTTTTTTATTGCATGCAGGGTTTGCACAATTCACATAACGTTCACAAGGTTCGCCCGTATAATAATCGCGGCCTACCACAACGTGTTCCTTGCGGTTTACCGGTACAGCGATCCTTTCATCAAATACATACAGCTGTCCATCCCATAGCTCACCTTGCACTTCAGGATCGTGTCCATAAGTCACAATTCCGCCATGCAGCTGTGATACATCCTCAAAGCCTTCTCTTTTCAGCCAGCCTGAGAATTTTTCACAGCGGATTCCGCCGGTACAGTAAGTGATGATTTGTTTGCCTTCCAGCATGTCTTTGTTTTCGCGTACCCAGTCAGGCAGGTCGCGGAAATTTTCAATATCAGGACGGATGGCGCCTCTGAAGTGTCCTAGATCGTATTCATAATCGTTTCTCGCATCAAGAAGAACAGTGTTTTCTTCATGTATTTTTTCACGGAATTCTTTAGGGCTCAGGTAATTACCAGTCAGCTCTAAAGGATTTATATCATCTTCCAGGCGGAGAGTTACAAGTTCTGGTCTATGACGCACCTTCATTTTCTTGAAGGCATGTCCTTCCGCTTCATCAATTTTAAATACCATATCCGCAAAACGCGGGTCATTTTTCATTGTTTCCATGTATTGATCGGTTTGTTCGATTGTACCGGAAACCGTTCCGTTAATCCCTTCAGATGCTACAAGGATTCTTCCTAATAATCCAAGATCCTTGCAGAACTGTAAGTGTTCTTTTGCAAATTCTTCAGGATTTTCAATGGTTACATAATGGTAATACAATAAAACTCTGTACGGTTTTTGACTCATAGTATTTGCCACCTTATCACATAATATTTGCAAGATATTAATGTAAAAATGACACTAAATTCTTACGAATCAATATTATATCAGAATAAGGTATAAAAAGCACCCTTTATTTTTTTCCTCTTCTTACATAAAGGATACCCCCATATATCTTGAAAGCAATAAGAAAATGATATAACAGGCTTAGTTTACTCCCTTATATGCAAAAGCTGACAGCCAATTATTAGGATAGATTGTGCGATCTAGAATTTATAAACCAGATCTTTCTTATCAAATCGCAGCAATCAATGAGTTGCATTCAAGAGTTCTTGATATAACGCTTTTTATGAGTCAAACGGTAAAATATGAGCAGACGATTCCGATATAAACATTAATAAATGATTTTTTAGGAGTAAATTCGTATGCAGCTTAGAAAAAAATATAGTTATGTTGGAATTGTCATACTTGTATTCATTCTTATACTTTCTGAATTGGTTGAGGTGACTTCCCCTTCGTGGCCTCCACATGCTGAGATTGTGATGAAAGGTATTTCTTACCTATTCAGCCTTGGGTCCATTTCTTTACTATTGTATTATTTCTTTAAAAACAATGAAACTACAAAACTATTAACAGAAAGTACAGAAAGATTGAAGAATATTTTTGAAAGCCTTGATATTGCGATTTGGTCTCACGACTTAAAAACAGATACATTACTTATAACTCCAGGAATCGAGAAGCTATATGGATACAGTTTAAATGAGTTTTATAAGAATCGTAATCTTTGGAAGGAAGTAATTCCTGAAGAGGACAGAGCTGTTCTTGTTGAAAGGCAAGAGAAAATCCAGCAAGGAAAAAAGGCTACCAGTGTCTATCGAATCGTGAGGCCAAATGGTGAAATTAGATGGATTCGGGATTCAGGGATCCCTGTTTATAATCAAAAAAAAGAGCTTATTGATTTCACAAGTGTTTTATTTGATATTACCCATCAAAAAGAGAGTGAATCCAGATATCAAAGCCTTGTAGAGATGTCTCCTGATTTTATTGCGATTATAAGTAATCGGCGATTTGAATATATCAATCGTACCGGCGTAACTCTTCTCGGTGCTGAATGTACGGAACAAATTATTGGCACTTCTATTGATAAGTATCTAAATCCTGATTTTCTGGATCAATCTATTATTCCTAAACTAATGGATGACAAAAGTAAAATGATGACTTTTGAAACCGTTCTGTCGGGTTCTGGAAAGAATAGAGATATTGAAGTTACTTTAATCCCCATCCAGTACGAAGGCAGACAGGCATGGCACGCAGTAGGAAGAGATATTTCTGAACGTAAGAAAGCAGAACAGACCATTCACCAAATGGCCTATCATGATGCATTAACCGGCCTGCCCAACAGGAATCTTTTGTCTAGCTACTTCGAGAAAATGTTTCGACAGGATATGGATGCAGCCGTTTTATTTTTAGATCTGGACCGTTTCAAATTAATAAATGATACTAAAGGACATTCGGTTGGCGATAAGCTTTTAATACGTGTGGCAGACCGAATCAAGAATGCTCTGAAGGATAAAGGTATCGTCTCGCGGTACAGCGGAGACGAATTTATTGTTCTACTGGAGAATCTTAAGGTCAGAGATGTTAAACATTTTGCTGAAACCATTTTAAAAAATATGGAGGACGTATTCAGGATAGATGACGAGGATTTTTACATAACTACAAGTATTGGCATAAGTATGTACCCTGAAGATGGCCACGATGCCGAATCATTAATCCAGCATGCGGATGCAGCCATGTATCTTGCAAAAGAAAGAGGAAAAAACAACTATCAGTTCTTTTCCACCGAATTAAATAAGAATACATTAAGAAAAATGGAATTGGAAAACGGATTAAGAAAAGCTCTCGAACTTAATCAATTGGTCCTCCATTATCAGCCTCAATACCATTTAGAATCAGGAGAAATTTCCGGAATTGAAGCTTTAGTACGCTGGCAGCATCCCGATTTAGGGCTGATTCCTCCAAATGAGTTCATTTCTCTTGCCGAAGAAACTGGATTGATCGTCTCTCTTGGCAAGTGGGTTTTGCGGACAGCAGTGAATCAAAACAAAAAGTGGCTTGAGGCTGGTTTTAAACCGATCCCGGTTGCTGTAAACATTTCAGTGAGACAGCTTCAAGAAAATGATTTCACCCGTGACGTGGCACTAATATTGGAAGAAGCCGGTCTTAATCCTGAATACCTTGAGTTAGAAATAACAGAAAGCATGATGCATAATACTAGGAAGGTAGAAATATTAAAAATCTTAAAGAAGATGGGAATGAAAATTGTTATAGATGACTTTGGGACAGGGTATTCTTCGCTAAATTATTTAAAGCACCTTCCAATCGATAAGATTAAAATTGATAAAGCCTTTGTGGATGATATTCATGATAGCATTAATCAAGGGCTTATCGCTAATGCTATAATAGATATTGGGACTAGCTTGAATTTTGAAGTAATTGCAGAAGGAATAGAGGAAAAAGCCCAAGTGGATTATCTGATAAAAAGTCGCTGTTCCGTAGGACAAGGCTACTACTTTAGCAGACCCCTTCCGGCAGACCAAATGAGAATGCTGCTGTCTTATGAGCCTGCAGCGCCAGTTGTACTGCCTTTTTGAAAATGTCTGAATGAAACATTATAATTTAAGTAGCCATTAAGCTGATAATATGTGCAGCCTGATGGCTTTTTATTAAGCTGTTTTTATAAGGCTGTGAAAGCTAGAAGATAAAATTGATTCCAGATCCTTGCTTTCAATAAGGGCGGTGAGCATTTCCGAAATGTCTTTATAAAGATTTAAAAAGCCAGCCAAAGAATCTGGCCGGCCCTATAATATAATGCAAATTAGTAAATTAATTAATTCAGACGTCCGGATGGCAGTCTCATTTGTTCTTTGCTCTCCTGGGAGACAGTTGTGTTATAGGCTGTATCTGAAGAGCTGTCCAGCCGGTTAGAGCTTGATTGGACTGGCGCAGAGCCTGTCAGCTTCTGTCCTGCTTCAGCCACTTTTGAGGTGATTCCTTTAATTTCTTCTGTCGCCTCGCGAGCGGCATCCATGGTATCACTTGTGATGCTTTTTACATTGTTCATTTTGCCGAATACCTCTTTATTTACCATTTCGTACAGATCTTGAGCTTCCGCAATGGCATCCTTCAATGAATTGGAGGCAGATTTGAAGCGCTGGATCATCTGCTCCTTCACTTCTCCCGGATTTTCACGAACCTGGGAAATCATCTCTACAGAAGAATCCTTGAGTCCAACGGCTGAAGATTTAACTTTTTTTCTGGTCTGTGAATCCAGAAGGGAAAGAGCCCCTCCGATAATGCCTCCAATAATTAATCCTTTTACCATCAAATTATTGTTTTTCCCATTTACCACAACAGATTGCTGTTTCATATCATGTTCCTCCTTTGAATGGATGTGCCTTGCTATATGCATTTAATTCCCCTTGATTCTGTACCTTAAACTCCCGTATGTCCAGGGACTTTCCATATAAATGTGGTTATTCCCTGTCTTAAACGGGAAAAAGGGACTGAAGCACTTGTACTTAATAACTTGCCAGGAGATGATGTATATGAAAGGTTTATTGAGTTTTGGGAAAAAACTGGGGGCCGAAATGAAAAAAGACCGTGCTACAGGGCTGGCGGCAGAACAATCCTACTATTATATGCTTTCGCTGTTTCCATTGCTGATTCTGCTGTTATCCATCCTTCCCTATTTTAATATTGATCCTTCCAAAGCGATGAAATTCATGGGGACCGTGATGCCGTCTAAAACGACCTCGGTTTTCAAGGACAATATTGAAAATGTTGTAAGCAACAGAAACGGAGGATTGTTGACTGTTGGTATCCTCGGTACCCTCTGGTCGGCGTCTAACGGAATCAACGCCTTCATCCAATCGATGAATATCGCCTTTGATGTCGAAGAAACCAGAAGCTTCATCAAACAGAGGCTGACTTCCATCCTATTGACAATCTGCTTGATCGTCACATTTATTGTGGCGCTTGTACTGCCGGTATTCGGTAATGTCCTTTATAACATGTTAGACGAAGTTTTACCCCTACCCAGCACTTTTCAGGCATTATTCAGTGTGCTGCGCTGGGTTGTAGCCATCTGCGTCATCATTGTCGTTCTTGCCTTTCTATATGCAAAGGCCCCAAATAAGCATTATCCATTTAAACAAGTGCTTCCTGGAGCCATTGTAGCGACCATAGTCTGGCAGATCATATCTTTAGGATTCTCCTTTTATGTGAGCAACTTTGGAAATTATTCATCCACTTACGGAAGCCTTGGAGGCGTCATCGTCCTCATGCTCTGGCTTTACCTGACAGGCCTGACACTGGTGGTAGGCGGCGAAATCAATGCCCTCATCCACAAGGGAAGCCTCACCAAAATCAAGACCGGCAGCAGAAAAATGACCATATCCAGATAAAGCTTGACATGCAGCCGGAAAATGAAGTCAGACACCTGCAAAATCGGTACCGCCCACATTGGACGGTGCCGATTTTGTTATGCTTCCAGGGCTTCGCTGACTGCCCAGCTTTGGTGTTCATGGAAGAGCAGGTTTAAAGCCTTTGCAGGTTCAATCCACTTTAGGAAATTGTCCGGCTCAGATGGTTCATCTGCTATCAGTAGGAGGTGCATCTATAAAAACGCCCCTCGCTGAGATAATAGCTGTATTGATTGGTGGAATAAAAATATTTCCTGGCAGCACCCAAATACGGGCCGATCTCAATATCCATCCACATTTCTTCAAGTGCTTCGCTCTTTAAGCATTCCGCGTGCGTTTCACTGCCTTCAATTCCCCATCGGCAATCTGAATGAGGGCGAGCCGGCCTTTTTGGCTGTCCAATAGAATTCCATAAACGGCCGGCCTCAAGATGTCCTGGATTCCCTCTTCTTTTTTTCCGAACTTAATGATTTCCATACTATTTCCTCCAGTGGGCTGTATTTAATTCAACTATTTTTTGTTTACATAATATATTTATGGTTTCTTTTTTTCTTTCCAAGCCTTCTATTTTTCTTTCCGTGCACCAATCCGCTAGAATGATCATAAGGACAAAAAAGGAGTGAATCAAATGACGCAAAGAGTAAAACTAGGAAGAACTGATCTGGAAATTAATCCTATCGGTTTTGGAACAAATGCAGTGGGAGGACACAATATCTATCCTAACTTAAATGATGAAACTGGCAGAGAGATGGTAAGGACAGCCATAAAAAATGGAATCAACTTCTTTGATACAGCCTATATTTATGGTCCTGAGCGATCTGAAGAACTAATCGGCGAAGTGATGAAAGAAACCGGAAGCAGGGATTCTTTCATCATTGCGACCAAGGGCGCCCACAAGTTGGTTGATGGAAAAGTGGTGTTTGATAATTCCCCTTCCTTCCTCCGGGAAGCTGTGGAAGGATCGCTTAAAAGGCTCGGCACAGACTACATAGATTTATACTATATTCATTTTCCTGATGAGCACACACCGAAGGATGAAGCCGTAGGAGCTCTTAAGGCTTTAAAGGATGAAGGGAAAATCAGGGCCATCGGAGTGTCCAACTTTAATCTGGATCAGCTCAAGGAAGCAAATAAGGATGGCTATGTGGACGTCCTGCAGTCTGAATACAATCTATTTAAACGGGATGCGGAAAAAGACCTGCTGCCTTATACCTCAGAGCATACGATTTCGTTCATCCCTTATTTCCCGCTTGCTGCTGGACTTCTCGGAGGAAAATACACAAAAGAGACAACCTTCCAGGACGGACGGGCCAAAAATCCCATGTTCCAGGGAGAGCAATTCATCCGGAATCTCGAAAAAGTGGACAAAGTACGAAGCATTGCAGAAGCAAAAGGTGCGGAAACCGCTCATGTGGTCTTAGCCTGGTATTTAACACGCAGCTCCATCGATGCACTTATCCCAGGTGCAAAGAAGCCTGACCAGGTCCTTTCCAACCTTAAAACACTGGATGTACGCCTCACACCTGAAGAGGCAGCCGAAATCGACAGAATCTTTTCCTGATCATACAAAAAAAGAGACGTTCTCCTTGGACGTCTCTTTTCTAAATCTTTCCTTCCTCCATTAACACGGCTTCAAAAGCAGCCACAACTTTTTCATCGTAGTGTGTGCCCGATAAACGCTTTATTTCCTCCAGGGCATACTGAGCAGAGAAAGCCTTCCTGTATGCACGGTCCTCGGTCATGGCATCGAAGGTATCTGCAACCGCAATGATCTTGGATTCGAAAAGAATTTCATCCTCTTTAAGTCCATAAGGATATCCAGAGCCATTCAGCCTCTCATGGTGCTGCTCGATGATTTTCAGGATTTTCCCGCTGTAGATATGCTGAATCATCTTTACACTATCCACAGGGTGCTTCTTGATAATATCAAATTCTTCATCTGTCAAACTTCCGGGCTTATTCAGGATTTCCTCCGGAACATTGATTTTTCCTACATCGTGATAGCCGGCTGCTAAATATAAACTCTTTAACTGTTCAGGTGACAGTCTGAGTTTTTTAGCAATCATTATACTATATTCAGCTACCCTTTCACTGTGCAAAAAGGTGTATCTGTCTTTCTTTTCTACTTGATTCACAAATCCCTTTAAAGTTAATATTTCATTACTTATATGGGAAAAAGAATGTTCCGTTGTAACAATCAAATAAGTGACGTCTGTCAAAGCCGTAAAATGAACAGGATCTTTCAATCCATTAACGAGGCAATAGTCACCTGGTACAAGCTCTACCTTTTCCTTATTGATTTCACCTGTTACTTTACCGCTTATAAAATATATGAATTCTGTTACGTCTGGATTGTCACTTGGATAAAGATAGAACATTCGATTTTTATAGATTGTCTGATGCATAATCTCTAATCCTGATGTACTCCCCAACAATCTTAATTCAGTTGAGTTTAGTAGGACTTTTTCAATAAACTGATCTTTTTTTCCAATCTGTAGTCCTTCCATGATATCTTCTCCTATAAGTTTAAAACGAGTTCTAAAGAAGAACTCGTTTTAAATTTATTACTGTTAGAATCCTATTACTTGTATCGGATCCACCCAAACTTCACGGTCCGCGATTTTTACAAGCTTCCATTGGCATACAGCTTCGATGCCGTATACAGCGGCTTTTTCAATTCCAGCATTCGTTAATTCGATCGCTTTGTCCTGTAAAGTTGAAATCAATTCATCTAGTGCTGCATTGTATGAAGTATTTTCAGCAGCGATTTTTTCTGCTTTTTGATTCTCAGTCAATACAGTGTCTGCAGTAAGTGCAGCCGTATTCTCATCATGTGCCGCTTTCAGTTCATCGCCTTTTGCGACGGTCTCTGCAATCAGGCTGTCGATTTGCTTGTTGGCTTCGTCAATAATTTGTAATCCTTTTTCCACATCTGAGTTTTCAGATGCGAATGCCATGGTCCCAAAGGAAAATGCAAACAACATGACAAATAATGCAGCTAAACTTTTCTTAATCATCTTTTCCCCCACTTTTTAGTGTATTAAAGCGGCTCAAATTCTAAGATGGACAGAAAAAGTTAAAGAAATGCAGCCGTGGCTTTAATAGACTAATATTTTTATAGCATTTTTTTCCTATTATATACGAATTCTGTTGAATTACGCAATAGAATTTGTCTTTTTTGTCATATAACGCATTTTCCTGTAAAAATTGGTCAAATTATTTTTGTAAAACCAAGAAAAACTTAATCATAAAATAGCTGATTTCCTTTGGAAGCAAATCCTTGATCGGTTTAAGGTATTCTTTCCCTGCCTTTTCTACAGCCTCTAAAATCAGCTGTTCCTGTTCAACTGTAAGGATTCCCCTCTGATCGATGGGCTTCCCCTCATCCACACATCGGATGATATGATTTTCGACTGTATTGGTCGACAAGCCGCGGTCTTCTGCAATTTCCTTGATGCTTTTGCCTGCTGTGAAGCTTTCATAGCTGTCCAGATAGGAGCCGCCGCTGCTTCTTTGTTCCTTTGGCCTCTTCTCTTCCGCTTCCACAGATGGATGATAATCCTCGTTTTCATCCAGGAAGGAAGCCACTGCCGCCAAAAAGCCTTCCCCATACTTCTCAAGCTTTTGTTTCCCGACTCCCTTTACCGTCTCAAGCTCCTCTATGGTGCGCGGCATCTTACTGCACATATCCAAGAGAGTTGCATCAGAAAAAATGACAAACGGAGGGACTCCCTCCCCGGCGGCAATTTCCTTACGGAGACTGCGGAGTTCCTCGAATAGAGGATCATTTTTATTGACCTGGACAGTCTGGACGATTTCCTTCCTTTTTACCTCAGTCTGTCCGAGAAGGACACTCTTCCCTTTTTCTGTTACGAATAAGATAGGAAACTGTCCTCCCGAAACTCCAATATATTGCTCGGAAGTCAGGTAATCGATGAATTCCGCGGTATCCTTCGCACTCCTATCCTTCATCAAGCCAAACGTTGAAAGATTTTGAAAGCCGAATTCCTGGACCTTCTTATTGGACGATGCTGTTAAAACCTGCGCAATCAGAGTTTTTCCGAATCTTTCCCCCATACGCTTCATACAGGAAAGAACAATCTGCGCATCTCGTGTTACATCTACCGATGACCGATTATCCAGGCAGTTGCTGCACCGGCCGCAGCGTTTTTCCGTTTTGTCCCCAAAATATCCCATGATAAAGGCTTGAAGGCAATTTTCCGTATAGCAGTATTCTCTCATCGATTGAAGCTTTTCAAGTTCATTTGCTTTAAACTGGTCTGATTCAGACTGATCAATTAAGTATCGCTGCAGCTGGATATCCTGTTCGGAGAATAATAAGATGCATTCGCTGGGAAGCGAGTCCCTTCCTGCACGCCCGGCTTCCTGATAATAGCTCTCCATGTTTTTCGGCACCTGGTAATGAAGCACATACCGGACATTGCTTTTATCGATCCCCATCCCAAACGCATTAGTGGCGACCATGACCTGTACCTCATCATTCAGGAATCGTTCCTGCTCGGAATCCCGTTCATCCCCATTCATTCCACCGTGATACTTACCGGCGGAAATCCCCCCTCTGACAAGTTTTTCGTGAATCTGTTCTACATTTTTTCTGGTAGCCGCATAAATGACACCAGAATCGGAGCTGTTTTTCTTCACGTAATTCAGAAGATATTCCTGCCTATTCTGCCCTTTGACAATCGAAAAACTTAAATTTGAACGCTCAAAGCCTGTAATGACCGCATTCCCCTCAGGTATTTCCAGTGTGCGGCATATATCCTCCCGGACCTGGGGCGTTGCAGTGGCAGTCAGAGCCAGCACTGCGGGTTTACCAGGAAGATTATTCAATAATGTTTTAATTCTTAGATAGCTCGGCCTAAAATCATGGCCCCACTGCGAAATGCAGTGAGCTTCATCCACGGCGACCATCGAAATTGGCAGCTGCCTCATTCTTTCCATGAATCCGCCCGCTTCCAGGCGTTCCGGTGCAAGGTAAAGCAGTTTATACGCACCCATTCCTGCCTCTTCAAGCCGATCCTCTATTTCGGAAGAAGACAGTGAGCTGTTGATGTAAGCCGCCGGAATTCCTGACTGCTCCAGGGCGTCTACCTGGTCCTTCATCAATGAAATTAAGGGGGAAATAACCAGTGTAATTCCTTCAAATAGAAGGGCCGGAATTTGATAAGTGATCGACTTACCGCCGCCTGTCGGCATAATTCCTACCGTATCCCTTCCAGCCAGAATCTGCTCAATGATCTGCTCCTGTCCGTTTCTGAACGCCTGATATCCGAAGTATTTGCTTAATAATTCCTTTGCCTGGTGAAGCATTTATTAGACACCTCTTTTATTCCTTATTGCCTTATTCATTGTATATGAATTAAGCTGGTAATAAAAATGGAAAGTTACATTTCCATAAAGGGGAAATGAGAATGGAAATACGGCAATTAAACTCGAGTCATGCAGATGCATACAAAAATATCCGTCTGGAGTCACTGAAACAGAATCCAGAGGCCTTTGGATCGAGCTTTGAGGAAGAAAAAGACCGAGATGTGAAAGTGTATGAAGAAAGCCTTTCAGCAGAAGGGCAATTCGCTTTTGGGGCCTTCGATGATGGAGAATTGGCGGGGGTCGTCTCACTGGTTCTTGAGCAGAAAGTAAAGCTTTTGCACAAAGCGTTTATTTTTGCCATGTATGTCAAAAAAGAAAAGCGGGGAGAAGGAATCGGCAGGAAGCTGATGCAGGCAGCCATTCAAAAAGCAAAAGAGCTTCCTCAAACCGAACAGATTCTTTTGTCTGTCGTTTCAACGAATGAATCAGCCAAAAACCTGTATTCCTCCCTCGGCTTCAAGACATATGGTTTTGAGAAAAAGGCCCTGAAAATCCAGGATGCGTATTATGATGAAGAGCATATGGTACTATTTCTGTAAGGTAAAGGGACCTTTCTATGCCCTGCCCGCCAGCTATACCGATTAAATGAGCGGCTTAAAAGGAGGGAGAGGCACCGATTCTCTGGATAATGCGGGCAAGCTGTTCAGCCGGAAGCTCTCCCCTCCACTCATCCGCCAGCCGCTGGCCTGCCCAGTCTGTATACAGATCCGGAAAAACCAGTGAACGGGCGGATTCTTTCTCGTACCCTTCTCTCCAGCCATGCTGAAAGGTGTGCAAGGCAGCCGGGTCAAGACCGTATTTGGATACATCTCCCTCTACAAGTTTAAAGATGGAATACGTGCGGGCAGTATCATAGCGCGGATCTCCAACAGAGCAATTTGTCCAGTCAAGGATGGCTGTGATTTTTTCACCATCGGTCATAACATTGAGCGGGTGAAAATCCATATGAAGGAGCGCTTTCTCTTCTCCTTCAAGCATAATTCGTTCCGAAATTACTTCTTCTTCCTTCGATCGGGGTGCAATCCAGTTTAAGGCCAATTCAAACGGGAATGCACATTTATGAATGGCAGCATGAGCGGCTCCAAAGGACTGTCCCAGAGATTCCCCGCGGCCGGGATGGAGGATCAGCTCTTCAAGGATCGTTTTTCCTTCCGCCCAGTCCAAAAGCATAATGACAGATTCCCCGCACCGTTTCACCAAACGGACAGCCGGGACTGGAAGACCCGCTTCCAGAGCCCATTCCATGATCTTTTGTTCCTGCAAAAACTGCCCTGACCTCTTGCTTGGAAGCATGCGGAGAGCATATTCCTTTCCAGCCCATTGTACCTTCCAAACAGAGCTGTCCCTTCCACCATTAATCTTAGTAATGGCAGCATGTTCCATACCTGTCTCCTTCAGCACCTCTCCAATATCCATAAAAATCTCCTCATCTTCAAGTCTTATTTCAGTCAAACACAGGCAGCCTTCCGGGGTTATCCAAATAGCTGAACAAAAGCTCCAGCTGGCCCCTGGTTATCCTGGATGGTGAAAGCTCCGGCAGTGCGTCCTTCGAAAAAAAGGCCGCATCCGCTGTCTCTATTCCTGCTTCAAGATGTCCGCCTGTAACCGAGCATTCGAAAAACAGCTTGTACACATGGTGAAGGGAAGGCGGATGCGGATGACATTTTTTGTCCAGCACTGCCAGCAGCCTTACTGCCTGTACCTCCAATCCAGTCTCTTCCTGCACTTCCTTAACCGCCACTTCTGCCGGCGATAGCCCGATATCTGCCCATCCACCGGGCAGTGACCATTTTTGATCTTCTTTTTCCTTAACCAGAAGCAGCCTGTCTTCCTGAAAGATGACAGCTCGTATATCGGTTTTCGGAGTTTGATATCCCGTTTCGGATGCAAATACTGATTGAATCGTATCGAACGGGTTTTGGGTCAGCTCTGACACCATCTCGCAGCTGATGGTTCTTAGTTCCTGAAATCTCTCTATATCGTATATATCCTTCGAATAGGCAAGCCCTGCCTGTGAGAGAGCCTGAATTTTCTTGGCCCATTCCAGCCATTTTTCTTCCATACTGCCACCTCTGACTGTTATACTTTTACCATACTCTTTTATACCCCCAGCTGATCGAGAGCCAGCAGGAGCAATAAGAGCAAAATATGAAATATAACCAGGATTCCGTACATCGTCCCATCGATGCCAGCTCCCCTTAACAAAAAACAAATCATAGTTTCTATTCCCAGAAAGATGATCAGAAATCCAATCCGCCTCGAAAGGACTCTTTGATTCCTGGGTGTAACCATTTCTGCAAAAAAAGCTGTATACTGGCTTTTCCAGATAAAGGTGCCCAGCAGGACAAAGAACACGGAAGCTGCCAGGCAGACAATAACATTCATCTTTTTCCCCCTCTCCAGGAAAAAAAGCACCCTTCCATATTTTAGCATAAAAAGTAAGAATAATCTGAAATTACTTTTCGGAAACAACCAAAATTTCACGTCCCATTCTATGGACGTACTTTCCTATTTCCGGCATATACTGATTCAGATACTCATTATGAAGGGAGACACAGCCACATGCGGCGGATCCAATTTATGATTAAGCTTTTCCTGAACCAGCCTCTCTGGTTCAAGCTGCTCACATCCATTACACTCCTTGCTTCCATCATCCTTAGCAGCTCCTATTTCTCACAATCCCCCTCTTCGCAGAGCGTTTCTAAGCTATCAGCGGCTATATTATTTTGTGTCTGTGGAATTAAAATGAAGAGAAATGTCAGAACATCCCTTCTCTTATTTGCCTGTTCGGCGGTATGCATCGTTCTGTCCATCAGAGCCCTGTATTCCTGACAAACAGTAAGATTAAAAGCAAAACTAAAAAAGGCGCCTCCAGTCAAGCCTGTCCCCCATTCTTCTAGGAATATGGATCAGGTTTTTTTGAGGCGCCTTTTCTTATTGAAAATGATGTAGGTTCAGCAATTCTTTATCTATGACGGCAGAAATGGCTGCGGCGGCTGAATTCAGGTCATGGTAATATTGCTTGCTTTGGCTTTCAATCATAAAAAGCTGATATAATCGGTCATGCTCTTCATAGCTTATTTCAATCATCTTTTTATGATTATGCTGAAGAGTATGAGATACATGGCTTTCACAATAAGGCGAACAGGCCAGATCTTCCAGCAGCTTTTTTATTTTAATTATATCCAAGTATCCCTCCCCCTTTCAGTGTTAGGGGATACAAAATACCTCTACCAATATGATAACATGTATAAAGAAGCGGTGGCATTACAGTTGGATTACAGAATTTGGAATAAAAAGGGGCATGAATCGTGGATTCTCTTTATCTTAAAAAAATGAAGCTGCGGAGGAATGAAATTGATTCCTATCAATCTTATCCTTTTACACTTCCAGCAATCAGGCTGCTTGAAGAAATCAGCTTCCACCCCAAAGTCACCTTTTTGGTCGGGGAAAATGGAATGGGAAAGTCTACGCTGCTTGAAGGCATAGCCATAGCGGCAGGATTTAATCCTGAAGGAGGCTCGCTGAACTTCAGCTTTTCTACTTACGATTCCCATTCTGCTCTTGAAGAGTACATCACGCTAGTCAGAGGAGCAGATAGACCGAAGGATGGATTTTTCCTTAGGGCAGAGACCTTTTATAATCTCGCTACCCATATTGAAGAGATGGATCAGGAGGGATTTGGCCCTAAAATTATTCATTCCTATGGCGGAGTCTCCCTTCATGAGCAGTCTCACGGGGAAGCATTCTTTTCGACGTTTACGAACCGGTTTTCGGGGAGCGGTTTATATATTTTGGATGAGCCTGAGGCTGCGCTGTCTCCGATGAGGCAGCTGTCCATGCTTGCAAAGATCCATGAACTTGTCCAAAATCGATCTCAATTCATCATTGCGACCCACTCCCCCATCATCATGGCCTATCCGCATGCCAAAATCATTCAGCTGTCCCGGGATGGCCCAGAGGAAACAACATTGGAGGAAACCGGCCATTACACTTTAATGAAACAGTTCTTTACAGATAAAGACCGCCTCCTGCATCATTTATTGGACTTCTGATTAAAGGAGGTAAAGCGGTGATGTTCCTGCTTCACTAAAGAAATAAAATTCTGTCTTTCCTCTTCGCTGTGCTTTAACAGCTTGATGTTGGCCGGCTGTTTAAGATAGATATGGATAGCCTTATTGTTTTGAATAATGTATTCATATCTGTAATCCTTTATGAGTGCGAGGAACCAGGGCTCTTTTTTCATATCTTCAATGATTGTTACAGAATTCACCGTTTTTTTTAATTGAAATAAATCGACAATGATATCCAGGGAATCAAAAAGGAAATCCAGCATGGCATCCACCTTATTTCTTTATGAGTTTCATACACTCATTTTACCTTGATTCCCCGCCTCTCATCTAGATATTTCGTATTCAAAGCCGTTTAGGAGTGATGATTTTGACAGGGAAAGAATTCGCAGCTTTATTAACCCTTGCTGCTTTATGGGGTGCCTCGTTTCTTTTTATCCGGGTCGCTTCCCCCGAGCTAGGGCCTTTTTTAACCGTGGAATTGAGGGTTGCCCTCGCCGCAGCAGCTCTCCTGATTTACGCAGTCTTTATTAAATACACATTCAGTTTCCGTGCCCATTGGAAAAAATACATAATGGTCGGTCTTTTGAATGCTGCTGTCCCTTTTGCATTCATAACGGGGGCCGAGCTTCATCTCACTGCCTCCATGGCTTCGATCATTAACGCCACTACCCCTATGTTCACTGCAGCTGCAGCCTGGGTCTGGTTTAAGACCAGGCTTTCTATGCAAAAGTTTATTGGAATGCTGATCGGAATAGCCGGAGTGGTCATCCTGGTCGGCTGGAGCACCGGGAAAACAGACGGGGCCTTTATGCTTTCAGCGCTTTATTCCTTATTGGCAGCATTGTTTTATGGAATTGCGGGCAACTACATCGCGAAGAATTTTAAAGAAGTAAAGCCCATGGATTTGGCAATCGGCCAGCAGATTGGGGCAAGCATTGTCATGCTGCCATTCACTTTGTTTACGCTGCCGCGTTCCCTGCCTTCAGTCCCTGCTCTTCTGTCTGTATTGGTGCTGGCTGTGCTTTGTACATCGCTCGCTTATCTGCTGTATTTTTATTTAATGGGAAAGTCAGGAGCCCTCAAGACAGCCAGCGTCACCTTTTTAGTTCCGATATTCGGTGTTGGCTGGGGCGCGCTGTTTCTTAAAGAAACGATCCGCGCCAATACGATCTTTGGCATGCTTGTGATCTTTGCAGGGATCCTTTTAGTCACCGGAATCCTGGGCAGACGAAAAATGGCGGCCGGGTAATTCCTAGTACAGGGATTGCAGGGCCTCTAATTCTTCCAGGAGCTGCCTGACCTCCCCGGGTGACAGCCTGATCAGCATCTGATCATAAAGCGTCACAATCTGGCCGTCCGTTTCATCCTCATGAAGCTTTAAATAATTGTATAAAGAATGGACCTGATTTTGCTTCAGGCTAGTTTCGGTATAAAAATTTTTCACCTTTTTCAAGGAAAAAACACCAGTACCGCTATCGAATTCGCCCGAAATAATCTGTCCGTCAATATAATTCATTCTCAAATCCCCCTTCTCCAATTTGCTTCCAGTATTCTTTCCAGAAGCAGGGGGATTTATCCTATTTAGGAAGTCCATACGGTTTATATTGAAATCCTGATTAATCTCATATATAATTTCACAGATGTCTATTTAAGAGGTTCATAGCTGAAACCCTCTATAAAAAACTATGGCAGATGATCATCCAGAGGCTGTCACACAGAATCTGGCTTCACCATAGTTGCTGAAAATCTAGCAGGGTGAGGCTAATTCTTTGGCAGCCTCTTTTTATTGGC
This sequence comes from Peribacillus kribbensis DSM 17871, assembly GCF_000430765.1. Taxonomy (GTDB): domain Bacteria; phylum Bacillota; class Bacilli; order Bacillales; family DSM-1321; genus Paraperibacillus; species Paraperibacillus kribbensis. Next base: position 126,201 of record NZ_KE387238.1, read on the forward strand.
TGTTTTTCACACGACTAAATAGGACCTCTATTTTCTAAAAAATTTTTTTAAGTTTGTTAACCGCATAGGAGGAATTAGAATGGCAGGAAGAAAAAAAGAAGAAATGCAGGATGTCACATTATTGGGAAACCAGGGGACTAAATATTTATTTGACTACTCTCCTGAGATTCTGGAGTCATTCGACAACAAGCACCCATACCGGGATTATTTTGTAAAATTCAATTGCCCGGAATTCACGAGCCTTTGTCCGATCACGGGACAGCCTGATTTCGCAACCATCTATATCAGCTATATCCCTGGAGAAAAAATGGTGGAAAGCAAATCATTAAAGCTTTACCTTTTCAGCTTCCGCAATCACGGTGACTTCCACGAAGACTGCATGAACATCATCATGAATGACCTGATCAAGCTGATGGACCCGAAATACATCGAAGTATGGGGAAAGTTCACCCCTCGCGGCGGTATCTCCATCGATCCGTACACCAACTACGGCAAGCCCGGCACAAAATATGAGGAAATGGCAAACTACCGTTTAATGAATCATGATTTGTATCCGGAGACTGTGGATAATAGATAAGAATGGCTTCGGGTGATTATACAGGAGATTATGTGACTTTTTGGTGACCTTTTTACACATAATCTCCTTTTTTGTGTTGTCACATCAGATATGTGACTATATTGGTGACTAAAATTTTGTGTTGGTGACTATGTTAGACTTATCCATTCTCCTCTATCCAGTTAAGAATAAAATCCCTAGTTTTTTCAGCAGGATAATACCATTTATTGCCGACCTTTCTCTTAGGAAAGTCTGGATGATAAAAGAATTCCTTTTGAATGGTATTCATACACATGCAAGTTCTTTTTTCTAATTCTTTGGTGTCCCATAATACTAACTCAGTATTAAGTTTTTTCAGATTCTCTTTGATTTCCTCTAAGTACACTTTTTTTAATTCTGCTTCATTAACCTTTATCTCTAATACTTTATTTTGTGTCATTTCTGTTCCTCTAACCACATGAGCAGAAACTCCCTTGTCTTCTTAGCTGGGAACATCCACTTGCGACCTAACCTATACTTAGGAAACCTTGGATCATAGAAGAAATACTCATTTATCGTATTCCAACTTAGGCTCGTTTGCCTTATTAGTTCCTTTGTGTCCCAGAAAGTTAATTCGGCTTCAATACGTTTTACATGTCTTTTAAGTTCATCTAAGAACATTTCTCTAATTTCTTGCTCACTAACCTCCACTTCAATAAATGGCTTTTTCTTTTCTTCTTTTTCTGTTTTCACTCGGTTGTATACCATAGTCTTCCTCCCTCACCAAAAGAAGGATAAACCAAAACTTTAATATTGTCAAAATATTCTGTTATTTAAATAAAATATATTAGTATAAGTCAATTAATTGATTAGTAATCATTATTTATTTTTATTCATAAAATATAGTTAATCCAAGGCGGGAGGTTATCTAAGTGAGTATTAGAGATGACAAAGACATTGAAACATTAATCGAAGATATATTTGATTACTCAGATGAAAACTACGACAACGGAGATGATGATCACAAAAAAAAGAAACCACTGATTAATAATCGGTGGTTCATAATTTAGAAATTTTAAAGGGTATGCTGCTTTAAATAATTTTCTCCATCTTCGGTTATTTCTGCGAATAAATACTTTGTATTCATTGATATGGTTATATTTTTGATATAGCCACCATCTTTTAAAAATATTGCAGCAGCCCTCCACTCAGGTTCAGTTACACCTGGAAAATCCTCATGATTAGGCTGTCTACCCTCGTTTAATTCCTGTAAAATTTTTAATCTTAGTTCTTCCTTGCTCATCTCCCTTACCACCCCTGTTAAATTAATTACGGTTTAAATTTTGTTATAAAGATAATTGAATATCTCTGGAATTTTCTGAGAATATTCTCTTCTAAAAAATTGGCTACTATCCTCGTTGCTATCGAGAATAATATCTTCACCTTTTAGGGAAATTATTAACTTCGAGGCTCCGAACCTTGTAGTATCTAACTCTAAATTTTTCACATCTCTTATTGGAATAACTTTTAATTTTGTTCTTTCTTCTCCCTCATAGGAGCCAATAAGAATTTTTGATTCTAAAAAAGTTATAAGCTTAAAGTCATCTGGATCGTCTTCCCTATCCGAAGTGACTTTCTGAGGATAGATAATATTTATTCCATCTTCCAGAGTAAGCTTTGTCATTTCTCGACCCACTTGAGCTGCCTTACTAGATATATCATATAATATTTCTAGCGTAAAAATGTCCATTATCATTCACCTCCCTTTGTCTACTTATTTCGACATTAAGGGAATTTTTTCCTTCCTAATAACTCCTGAAAACTGAATGCCTATTCCTTTATCCATAGTACGTGGATCACACTCCCAAAAAGACACGGTTCCATTCATCATTAACTTCTTTGCTGACACAATAATAGGTCGTATTTTCGTTTGATCCCTTACCTTTAACATAAAACAAAAGTTGCCTTCCTCAGTTGAACGATTACTTTGAATAACTTCGAATAACTTTTCCGGTTTCAAATTATCACTCCCTCAAGTAACAATTCAACGTTATGGTATTATTTACCTTTTATAATTCAGAGTAAATCTTAACTTCTCCTCTTATATTCCTTTCTAGCATCCAGGCTTCAATTTTCTTCTTTCTTTGCTGTGTTGTTGTGAAAAAATATAGTGTAGGTATTTGATTGTAGATTTGCTTTAAATGGGGGAATATCTCTTTGTAGGTATCTAGCTTTGTTTTGTTATCAGCCATTGCACGTTTATTATCAATTTCAACTATGTGTAAGTATCCATTACGACTAAAGGAAGCATCACAGACAACCTTTTTCTTATTGACCACATTCACACCCGATACTATGAAATCCAGTTTATTCTCAACAGGTAAATTGACTACAAATTCCCTTTCAGGTTTCCAGTCTAATGGGCAATTAAAATACACAAACGCTTCATTCCTTAGAAGGGTATGCTCAATCTGCCCTGATTTCTTTACTTCGTGACTTGATCCAATTAACTCTCTGCCATCCCTATTCAAGTACACAACCTTTTCCTTATTGTAAAATGTCTCATGAATATACGGCTTTAGTTTACCAACAATCCTACAAGCATTCCTATAACTCTTTAAATCATGGATGCTTCTTAGGTGTTTTATCGTTGTCATCCCCAATTGATCTATCGTCATTAATAAACTTTCTACTCGCTGCTGAGGTGATAATATCATCCTTCTGTCCCTCCATTTATTTCAAGCATCATACTGTCATCAATATATGGAACTTGAACAATCCTCTTCTTTTCTACTTTGTAGATAGCTCTTCCTGGAATGGCTGGCAACTCATTCGCTCCTGGTTCATCCAAAATAACCATACTGGATACTGTTGCAGATGCAATGAACGATATACGAGTAACTATGTTCATCTTTACCTGCATAGGTACTGCTTGCTTAGTCGGATATTGTGTACAGTAAATTAATCTCAGACCTAATCCTCCACCAATCCGGCTAATTTCACTCAAAGCAGATTGACAGAACTGAGCATACTTTTTATCCTTACCGTTCATTACTTCAGGTGCTAACTCTGCTCCTTCATCAACTATAATGAATCGCCTGGTCTTAATAGGAGTATCTACAATATTGGTGAACCCCTTAGCTTTATAAACCTTCTCTTCATCCTTCAGACCCTTCACAATATCCGCGAGGACTTCCACAGCCTCATACAAGTCACTAGCAACCTTCTTCACTTGTGGTAAGCCTTCATACTTACAAAACTCCAATCCACCCTTTAAATCCAGGATATAAAACTCTACATTCGCCTTCTGATTGAGAAGTAAGGTCTGAAATACTTCCTTAAGGAATACAGTCTTTCCGAAGCGTGTAACCCCTCCAACAAGCATGTGAGGATATTTATCGAAATCATGATACAGAATGCCTCTATGATTCTTCCCTATAGGCACCTCCCACGTATTCAGCCTTTTCAAGTCCTCTTTGTAATCCCATTTGGTTGGCAACTCCTCCTCAAACACATACAGTTTCAGAAGGTCTTTAAACTCATATTCAACCTCTTTGTTCAATGCTTCTCTAATTGCCGGTAACAAGGTTTCGAATACTTCAGAAGCTATTCCCAAAGGTAAGTTAAACAGATAAACCGTGTACGAGTCTTTCTTATACTTTTTGACCAGTTTTGGGTAAGTTACTCTTTCCCCTTTTTGAATCGATATTTTCCTATTTTCAAAGATGATTTCTATTTTCCTTTGATCAGACATTCTTTTCCTCGGAAGTAAAGCAGCACCAACAATAACGGCTGGAATTGCTAATAATTCAATCATTTGAGCCTCCAATCTTTTCTGGCGAGTAGCGACAGAAAAGAGATACTGATAAGTATCAGTTCAAGAAAAAATGAAGATAATGGGACATGATAAAACATTTAATAAAGCTAAGATTGCACCGTTCAATGACCAATTCACACCATGACATATACATTGAAGACTACTTAGAAGAAAAGGCTGCTTAAATATTTGAGAAGATAGACAATCCCTCCGAACTTGGTCACAGTCATAGTTATTGCTAACAGATCCTCAGTAATGGACACCCCATATTTCTCTAAAAAGGCTATTCCTATTAAAGATGCACCAGTCCCACCAAGTACAAGCATCCCTATTGTGAATGGCTCCATGCTGTTCACTCTCCCTGTCTTTGTATACTTCAATGTATGGATAGCAGCCTAGAATATTGCCTGTCTTTTCAGAAATTGTTGAAATAAAATACAGATATGTTTTCAAAGGAATAAAGATAAATTAGAAGAATATCTATAGTGGTGATAATTATGAAGTGTAATATTGGAGAATTGATTGATCAAAAGGGACTTAAAAAAAAGTTTGTAGCGGAAGTGGTCGGAGTATCACCCCAACAATTATCTAATTGGCTAAGTGGGAGAAACTATCCACCATTAGATAAAGCGTATAAATTAGCCAAACTTTTGGAGTGTAAGGTCGATGAATTATATAAGGATGATGAAGAGTGAATATCAACATTGAAGTTGTTCTAAATGTGAATGGAATAAATGTACTACAAAAGGGAACTTTTCCAATTAACAATCGTAGATTTAAAGAAGATCCAGATAATGAAGCTGCTTTTATTGCCCAGGAGTGGATCAAGTTGTTGAGGAAGAAATCAGGGTACTTTTATGATTCGGATATCGTTCGAGTGAAGTATAACGGAGAAAATGATATTACAAAACTGTTTGTGGAGGGATAATGGATGAGTAAGTACTGGGAACCATGCCCGAGGTGTAATTCAAATAAAGTCACGACAACAAGTAAGGCTATGCAGTTGTTTGTTATGTGGTTTTTAGCCGGTGGATCAATGGTGATAGGCTTTTTCTTCTGGCCAATGTTTATTTTCATGGTTCTATTTTTATTAGCAACCCCCATTGTATTATTCTTACCTAAAAGCAATGTTTGTGGAGAATGTAAATTTGTATGGAAAGTTAATAAAAAGAAAGCTTTGGCATAAAGAAGTAAGCCCCTCTCGATTGAGAAGGGCTTTTTATTTACACTCCAGTTTTCTCTACAGTAACATATCCCTTAAAGATCGTTGACACATTTCCAACAGAATCAGTCAACTCACACTCATGATAATAAGTTCCAGAAAGGTCTTTCGTATCAGTCGGATCAAGTTTAATTTTCAACTCGCTGCCAGTAATACTTACACCATTATCTGAAGTCTTTAGGATATCATTCTCCAAGGAATTAACCCTCTTCTTAGCTACCCACTTAACGGATGCACCTGTTAAAGACAATGGCTGTCCATTTTCATCGGTAACTGAAACTGTGAGAATTAAACTGTCCCCTGCCATCATTGTGAAACTTTGATTTGTTGCCGTCATGCCTAACCCTCCTTTGAGTCTGACATGAAGTTTTAGGATACCACTCAAATAAACATACATCTTGCGCTTACCCATTAATCGAATAGAACGGTAAAACTGCTTTATTTCACTGTCTATCTCCTGCAAAAGAGCATAGTCAAATGTTCTATTTATGTACATACTTTGCAGTGTAGTGAAATGCTGCAATAATACTTTAGATACTACTTGCTTTGTCTGAAGAGAAATATTTACGGATCTACTAATCTCTTGCCTTAAAGACAATAAATTGTTTACCGTCTTAAATACCTCTTGCCTCATGGAAAAAGGAGTACTTTGAGATATGTATATCTCCATTCTTAAGGCAAAGCTCGTTGTCTTTACCACACTTCCATTGAATATCTCCTGGAGGATGTCAAAGGCTATTGCAGTGTTCTTAAAGATTAATTGCTTAGTATTATGATCAGAAACCTGTTGATTAAATATACTCTGTTTTATGTCAGCAGTTGTTGATGTCGATCTGTAAATAGATTGCTGTGCAGAATATATCGTTGATTTGTTGGAGTAAAAAGTTTGCTGCATCGTAGGATTAACTATTTTAATCTCACACAAGTTCTGCAAAAGAGCATAATTAAAGGTTTTGTGTGTACCCGTTACCGGTGGAGTAACTGTAGCACCTGTAACCAAATGCCCTTGCTCTGTAATCTTAGTAAATACCTTTTTCCCACGTTCATCAATTTTTCCAAATACTAACCTTCCACGTTCTGTAATCGGCATACAATCACCTCAACACTTCTCGAAAGGAAATGAAGGTCGGTAAAAAATTTCTGAATTGTCTTATATCCGTAGCGCTTGAATTGGATTGAGTGCTTAGACCGCCATTATCTCCATATTCAACCCGGAACATCCCTAAAGTCGGATGCACTGGCATAGCATAAAACAAATAATTTGTCCCTGATGTAGAAATAGTAGTTCTCGCTGATGTAATATTACTCAGGTTAATGCTAATCCCTTGTGTGCTTGGAGGTGTTACCGATCTAACCCCTGCCCCCGTTAGATTAATTACGGTATTTGTTCCACTTATAACAACATCTTTTAATATTGATCCTGGTTTTGCTAAATAAGTAAGATATGGGAAAATTTGAATTGCGCTATAGTCTATGGTTGCGTCTGCCACGTTAGCCCATACCCTAACTTCTAATAAATCTCCTGGAGCAACATCAGCCCATCTAAAATGGCTACTAGTCCAATATTGTCCAGCTGTTGCTGTGTGGTTTGATTGCGCTATGGAAACCCCATTTTTAAAAATCCGGTAATTTATCGTAGTTGCAGCAGCTCCAGCTTTCCCACTAACATAAACCCCCACTGTATATTTCATACTTCCTGGGTTTGGAGTTATAACAGGTAAATCTGAGTTTTGAACTGTATAAGATACCTGATTCGCGGTACCTTCCGCACTAGGAAGCAAATTGGAAGTTATAGCAGTTTCTCTTGGTGTAGCTGTGGTTATATTAAAAGTTTTTAGTGGCCCATGAGCTTGTTTTCCAGTGTCACCAAGTATCATCAGGTGCAACCTCCCCCAATTCGGACATATCTGGAAATACTTCTAAATCTGCCCAAATCATGATCTTGTCCTCTAAATAATCATATTCCCAGGAGGTATATTCTAGCTTTTCTTGTAATATAATAGTTAATTTATCACCGCCACCTACCGCTTCCATATCTATACCTAATTCAGCTAATTTTGGCTTACAAAGAATTAATGTTAATTTATTCATTTGCTCACAATCCCATCATAGCCAATATAGGCGGCACTGGCTGACGTATTTTTAATCCGATAGTACCTCGTTGGCGTACATTTCAGCGAAAGCCCCCACGCTGCTCCGCCTGTCGATGTTCCCACTTGCTGGTCGCATAAAATATTATTTGTTCCATCGGATTGATAAATTTCTATAGTCGTATTCCCATAGTTGATATTAGAAATAATCCACTCTGCACCGCTTCCTGGAATGATATCTAAGAATGCTCCTGCTGCTACGCTAGTTACATTAGTAATTAAATCACCTTGCGCCATTTAGATTCATCCCCTTTACACCGCAAATTCCGTACCAGTAACGGTTAATTTAATATCGCTCTTATTCTGTGAATCTGCCACAACTGGAGTTGTTACCTTTACCCAGAAAGCATGACCAACAGTATCAGCAATGTTTCCAAAACTTAAAGCAGCACTTGCGGGTAAGTAAGTACCTGCTACACCTGCATTATCAGGTGCTAACTGTACCCATGTACTTTCATCTGTAGACACAGAATCTGTAGGATCAATACTTACAGACTCATAACGTTTTGTTGCATCATCATTAAAGAGAAACACTTTAGTTGCTACACTTGACCCTGTAGTTGGATGCTGAGTTGTTAAAGGGTTTGTACCATCTGTGGAGATGATATCAGTTAACCCTGAGTTCTTTGATAATTTTAATGCCATTTATACCCCTCCATTTTCTTCTTATATAACCTTCACATATTTAGTATTTGCAGTTATGTATGTACCTGACTTCAACTTGTACATCTTAGATCCTTTAACAGTAAGAGTATTCACCACTGTAAACACATCATTTTTCTTAACTGGCTTCGGTGCTTTTGCATTCCAATCTGCTTTAGTGTAGTAGTACAAGGAGTCTACTATAACTTTAATTTTGAATTCTTTAGAATCAGACTTAACAACTTCTGCTGGCTTTCTAACAGGTTCATCCTCACTGTGGTAAGCTGCTTTTAGATCCTTTTCCAATTGGTCAATGGTTACGCCGAATCTTGCCAAATACTCATCTGGATCTTGGTGCGTAGAACCTCCCCATGTTTTAGTGACGTATTTATGAGTCACAATTCCAGGTCGTCCAGCATTAAAACAGAAAGGAATATCAAACTTTTTAGGCAGATAATAACCGATCAGCCATACATAGGCAGCATAGTCTTTTTCAAATGTTGCTCTATCTTTAGTACGTGCAAGTTCAATATGCAGAGTGAACGGATTTGCCTTTGGCCCTGCTCCATATGCTTTGTAATTAGGATCTGCAAGCTCTACAATACGTCCTCCACCGCCCACGATATACTGAGTAAAAGCGACTCTGTATTCTCTGGTCATGTAATCAATTTCACCTTCAAATGTTGACTTATCATTTCCACATTCGTGACATACAATAATCTCTGGTTTTCCTACTCCTTTTTCATAAGCCTTTTGGGGTGCACCTGGGATATGTCTCTTTTCAATATTAAAAGCCATTATTAATCAGTCTCCTTTTTTATTTTCTGAGTTTTCGCCTTTGTCTTTGAGTGACTGTAAATACTTCTTAATAAATCCAGGTACTGATACGTTCATAGCATCCAAATTTTCCAATATGCTTAAGCCTTCCATGCCTATGTAATAAAAAACTGCCCCCGTTTTAGCTACAGGAGCAGAATGGAATAATGCTATATCAGTCATATTCGCAATGATTATTACTACAAAGATCATCGACTTTCTAATCATACCCTGAGACATTTTCCTGCTTCTCAACTCTTTGTTATAAAACCCTTTAGCAATTCCAGTTAATATATCAAGTGCACTTAAAACCAGCAACGCCATCATAAAAGGTGTAAAATCACCAAAAAGAAATGCTATTGGAGTGCCTAAAATTGCCGTTATTGTTGGTATCTTAATTTTTCTCACCCCTTTTCGTATTGCATACTTACACCACCCTTGCTAAACTAAAGATGGTGGTGTTATACCAAAAAAGAGACTATTTTCCTTGGCCGGGAGGGTAGTCTCTTTTTCTATTATTTAGACATAAAAAATACAACTTATTCTACTGTAGGTGCTTCCTTTTTAACCAATTGAGTTTTAAAACCCACAATTTGAACTTTGTAGTCAAAAATGTTGTTTGCTATTTCTTCATCCACTAAAAAGAAAAAAGTGAACGGATCTGAGGCAGCTATTTCTTCACCAAAATATGCTTGAGTAATATTTCCTTCATTGTCTGTATTACAGAATAATCTCCACATATTTATTTCTCCTTATACATCGATACTATACGGGCATAAGCCCAGGAATTGACGTTATTAGTTTTTAACCGTATGTATTTCCCTGTCCTCATTCCAGTAGGAACTCCCATATCAATAGTTATAGTCACCTGAGCCTGATTAGGGTCTGTTTCTGTCGTGGAATAAGAAGCCTGCATGTTCCCGCCATCTATGCCGCCACTTGTATCGTAAATTTCAACTCTTGCTACTGATCCCGCTATCTCTGAGTAAAGCTGGACAACTACATTCACATATCTGGCATCGTGTTTGAAAACGATATAGTCTATATTTTTGGCAGTTGTGGAACGTGTTCGAAAATACTTAGTTACAATTTCAACTTCTGGATCTGTATAAGAAGGAGTACCACCTTGAATGGCAAAGTCGCTATTGCTAATTCCATTTGACACTGCAACATATCCATCAGGACGTTCAAAGGATACTGAACCACCTGCAGAATATAAACCATCGCTATTAAGCTTCACATATTTGTTTGGATTTGCTGCATCAATAGCCATTAATGCATTTCCATCCCAATAAAAAAGATCCTCGTCTCCGATGATCTGAATGTTGTTTGTTTTTATTTGACCAGCAGTTAGTAAATTTGTTGTAACTCCATCTGGAGTAATTGCATTTGGAAAGTCCGTGCCACCATTAGTGGTTATACCGATACCTGAAGAACGAAATACAACGAACCGGTCAGGATCATTTGGGTCTCTAGCCAATATTCCCATACCTTGCGGATATTCCAATTCAGTCATGGAATTATTTAATGCTTCAGTTGCTCGTTTTACAGCTTCGTCATAAACGTTATAGCGCAGCTTCTTAGAACTCTCATCATAAATCTTATCAAGTACTGCCTTCTGATAATTCATCACTGACTTAACAAATGAATTTTTGGATGTAGACAGAGTAACCTTTGGTGGTATTTCTGGGTCAGTTGAATTCATTCTTGGATAATCCTCTACTTCAATAACCCTTAAGTCCAAGTCCACATTTAAAGGCTCATAGATAGTTGGAACAATGTCACCTATAGATGGGTTTCCAGTATACCCAGCATCTTTAAGAATTGTATATTCTAAGGAAATGGTCATATCAGGTTTATCTTTGAGTTGTGCCTTTAGTTCCTTTAGTAACGCAGCTGAACTGGTGGCTGTATCTGATTGGTAAGGAGGCGCATGTTTTAACCTGGGATACTTTGAAGCTTCTGGTGAGGTGTATTCAGCCACACATGAATAAACTTCATCCCCCACACGATTCCTATATACATCGAAGGTCTTTCTGGTACCATGTGCAACATATCCTCTTGATTTCCCCTTACCTGTTGAAGGCTTATTATTGGGATCATCACCTTTAAAAGTAGCAATAAGGGTGTGATTTTTAGACTCCAGACCATCAAACAATACTGTAGTAAGTTCACCTGTTTTCTTACCCCAAGTACTTATTTTCTTAGTATCATTTCCATCAAGAACAAATTCCCACATGCCGCCTTTATCATCAACCATATAACGAAAGGCTATTTTTGTTCCCGTAAATGAATAAGAAAAAGTTGCACCGACCTTTTCCGTGGCATGATATGGGTCATTTAAATCTAACCAAGTACCGGTTCGAGATGAATAATCTTCTAATTTATCCAGGATATAAGGATCGTCTAATTTCTTACCCAAACCCTTGATATAGGTATAGATATTGTTAGCATCAATATCCTTTTGAAAGGTCTTGATATTGTGATTAAAACGAAACTGCATATCAATTAATGAGCCGAGTTTCTTTACAATCCTTACTTGATTCCCTACAATATCAAATTCCGCTTCAAACTTTTCTATAGCTTGATTGAAAAGGGCAAGTGGGTTATCGTTCCCGAACTCTTCAAATGTTTCAGTATCAAATGAGTCAATTACGCTGAATGTCCAATTAGTGCCTGTGAAAATAAAAGACATGACCTGATTGATGGTTTTATCGCCGGTAGATAATATTTCATACCGGTGATCTTCCAGAAGCTCAATGAAAAAAGAATGAATTGCTGTTACTGTTTTAACAGGTGCTCGGCCAACAGTACGTTCTTGAAGACTTTTAATAATATATTCATGCCCATCCAGCTCCACAGATGAATTAGAATCAATTAAAGGATAAGCATATTGATTTAATTCAGTTTTTGGCATATAAAAAGACAGTGAACGTTCACCATTCACTGCCGATTTTCGTACTAGAGATTTATAATCTACTATTGGCTCAGTGGTTCCATTAAGATCGGTTATAGAAAGCATTTATTCACCGTCCTTTCTTTTAAAAATGGCTCTGTAAATTATAGTCAATACAATTATTAGATTGTTATTACTTCCCTTCATCCCCAAGGGGTAGTTTCCTTAATTACTTAATTATTTTAATCAGCCAATCACAAGTAATTACAATCGGAGAGACTGATAAATTTGATACTCTGATTTTCACAAAGTTGTCTTTTAACCACGCGCAATAAGTTACGTTGTTAGTCTCCCCTGTTCCGTTATAAGCGTTTACTACGACACCATACTTATAGTCGTGTGTGAGTCCTGTTCCTAGTTCAGAAATATCGACACTTTTTACTACGCTTCCATTTGCTGGAATGCTACCAAAGTCTAAGGCTTGTATAAAGTATGTAATTTCCCCCGTTACATGTTCCCATTTATTTTTACGGTAGCGATATATTCCGCTTTCCCTTTGTCCCTGAGCACTTAGGATTTTCACCATGTCTCCATCTGTCGGATTTAACTGAGTAAATGTTACACTGCACTTGATATCCGTGGCGTTTACTCTCAAAAAAGAAGTGGCTGTAGTGTCCACTTTAAAATACGGTTGGAAATCACTGTTCGAGCTATTTAAAAATAGTAATGTTCCATCTTTTAGTGTTGTCGGGTTTGTGATAACTACCACAGTTGCGAGTAAGTCTGTTTGTAGTTTCCCACTGTTTACAACCGCAAAACGATTAACTTTTAAGTCTCCGTTTGTAATATGCACCTGATGAACCAGTGTGCTATCTGTAGACGTGGCGTCTATCAATGCCCCATTAATAACTGCTTTTAAGTTTTCTAGAGTCACTGTTACTTTTGCTCGGCTTTGCTGTAATCGTAGAAGCACAAATCCAGCGTTGTCATTTGCTACATAGGAATCTTTTATCACTACATTGTCTACCTTGGCACTTGGGAAGATAGAAAGAACTGTCCCAGTGATACTATTCAATGGGAGTGATAAGTTTTCTAGTGTTAACTGAGTCACATCACCCCACACATTGATAATATTTCTCTTAGTTTGGCTATTATTTCTAATGTTGCTTATTCTGATATTATCAATCACGGTTTTATTCAAATAAATATTAGGGGTTGCTTGGTCGTTATTAAAAATTTCAATAACCCCTGTGTCAAGACAGCTTCCTTCAACGTTGTCTATCGTGATATTTCTAAAACGTCCTGTACCCTGTGACCCGTCACCTACGAAACGGATAATATCAATAGTTTCCCCTAACGAATACACGTTTTTTATGTCGATATTGTCAAAGTCCCCATTTTCACTGAGTACAATCTCTGGATAGTCACCTATTGTAAAGGGCAATAGATTGTCGTAACATGTTCCTGTTAGGTTATGGACTTTAATATTTTTACATGGAGCTTGGAAATGTAGTCCATCTGATTCATTGATACAGTTAATGTTTTCAAATACGCCATTTTCGATATTGGCAAACAAGAAACAATATTTTAATCCGTTACCAATTTCCTTTATATTCTTGACCTCAAGGTTTTTAACACGATTTAAGACGATCCCTATTCCAGCGTAAAACCCTTGAAGGATTGCGCCTGTTCGCGGGTTGTTCGCACCGTTTATATCATACTTACCACCAATTATTTTGATGTTATAATCATATGCCGTTTTACTCATCCAATTTTCATTTTTAATGATGTAATCACTAGTATTGTCTTTTAATTTAAGTACCACACCATCTGCAAGTTCGAAAGTGGTATTACTTTTGATAGTTAATCCCCTTGTGATGTAAGTACCTGCTTTGCCTATTTTCACATGTCTGTATTTGTTCAAAGCCTCTTGTAAAACCACAGTGTTCTCTACTGCTAAAGCAGATGCTCCATTTAACGATACGTCATACGCTATTTCGGCTAATTTGTTCTGTTCGGCATCTATACGTTCTTTTAAAGTCGAATATAAAACCCCATTGTTATCAATTCTCGCTTGTGCTGCTTCAACTGAAGAATCCCCATCTATTACAACTTGATTAAACTGACTCTGCACACTATCTGCTGTTTTCTTTGCTTCTTCTGAATCCAGTAAAGCTTTACTTGCTTTACCATCTATTCCGGTAGCAATAGATGTAACACGTTGAATGTCTAAATCTATATCATCAAAATTAGCATTTAAATTATTACGAAATATTCGATTAAATAAAGCATCTAAACTTCTGTATTTCCCCATATACCCACCTTCCTCACAAATAATAAAAACGGAAGTCGAATGATATCTCGAAACTTCCGCTTGTCCCTGTTAATTCAATATCGTTCCAACCTGGTGCCAGGGTTATAAGCTTTCGGTTGGTATCTTTAAATACATTGACCACTGAGTTTTTCAATGATCTGGTACGGTTGATTTCTAAAGTGTCACTTGCTGATGTTGTACCGGTATATTGCCAGGTATCTAATGTTGTATTGTTTTTGATTGTAAGATTCGTGGAAGCTCCATTATATTTAATGGTTAAAGGAAACTGCCTTGGATCAATGGTTTCGGTACCGGCATTGTAAATTTTAAATGAATTTACGGTTTGTGTATAAGTAAGTTCATCTTCTGTTAAACCTTGGCCAAATTGCCACTTCTCAGCATCAAATGTAAAAGGATCAAGTGTTGTCCCGATTGATTCAGCAAAAGGTATTGGTGAAACAAACTCAATATCAAAACTGCCTAAATATGGATTTATATAATCCGGTTTAAAAGAGGCAGAAGTCCTTACCTTCCACCTTTTACCTGGCTGGCGAATATCTATAATGTACAGGTCTTTTCTAGGGTCTAGAAGCCTGTATATTTCATCCCTGGCTAATTGAAAATCAATGTGGTCATAAGATTGCATAAAGAACTTGGCACTAAGTTTTCTTTTATCTAACGTAGTGCCAAGAATTAGACTTCCATCCGTATTGTCCAACTCTTCTTCAGTGAATCTAGGAGAAGGGGATTCAGGAATGAAACTTAAACACTTTAACCCATATTGAGACAAATCAATTTCATTCTGTGCAAGATCAAGTATTCTAATCATCAACCCTTCACCCCTTCCCATATCTTCGTTTTAATGAAGTCATTGTTCTGCAATGTATCAAGGTAGCTGTATAGAATACGAGCCATCTCGAAACCATCAAGATTAACTGGAGATGGTTGAATAGGTCTATTTGCAAACTTTTCTAGGAGCATAATTAACTGATCAAGCTTACTTGAAAGACCTTGTTCATTCCCCATTCCAATGTCTTTTCCAGCTTGTTTCCATAGTCCTTGTGCTCTGTCTCTCATAGCCGGTTCAGTTGGAATTATGTATTCTGGATAGCCGTTTTCAGCTAATGCTGCAATTTGAGGTTGAGTTGCAATACCACCAACTTTATAACCTACATAACCGCCACCTTTAGCCATATTTCTTAGGCCAGGAACATTCGAAATCCCCCCGTAGCGACTGTTCATGTAACGAATAGCAGCTACTGCGTTATGAATTGGATTCCAAATATCACCCATTCCCGACATCATATGGGATCTAAATGTTGAATCTATTGTCTGGAATAATCCCTTACTCGGATGTCCAGCTTTGAAATTCGAGTCCCATAGGTTTATAGCTTTAGGATTAAAGCCTGATTCCTTTTGAGCAATCTTCATTAAGCCATTTAGATATCCCATCGGTGTTCCTGTTATCTTCATAGCAGCTAATATCCACTGTTTAGCCTGTGCTGCTCCAGCACCTGAAAAGCTTCCACCTAATGAAGATAGGTCTGGAATTAAGTTCTTAACCCAATTCAGTCCTATATCCTTAATAGCAGTTAATGGGCTACCGCTTATATTAGTAAACCAACTAGGAAGTAATGAATCTTTTACACCGAATTTATTCAAGGCAGAGTCTAATAAAGCTTTTGGCCCCTTCATAATCCAATCAAAGGCATCACCAATACCACCCGCATAACCTGGCATTCCAACACTTTTCAAAAGTTTCTCGGTTTGTTTGTGTGGAAGTACACTTGCGCCTTTCCTTAAGTTTCTGACTTCAGCACCATTTGATCCAGACAAGTATGTACCTTTACCAGGTTCATTGATTAATTCTCTGCCTTCTTCAGATACTATTGCTAATCCACCAGGATGATAATCAGTACCATTTGCGTATGCTGATGTTTGTTCACCGGCTACTTTATTACTGCCAGCAACACCTTTTATGGACTTTGAGGATTTTTTTGGACTAGATCTTTTCTTGCCTCCACCAAATAGACCAGAGATCCAATTCCATGCTGACTTAACTTTATCCCACATTTGGTCCCAGCCGCCTTTGACTTTTCCGGTTTCCCAGTCAATTTCATCAGCATGCTCATGGGCTTGAAGTTTAGCTTCACTAACTACTTTTTTATGCATGGCTTTAGCTTTTCTTACAGTTTCATCATGTTGCCGTTTAGCTTCAGTAATCAGTTTATCAGCCTGTTCTTTGGAAATAGATCCTGTTTCATCACGTTCTCTGATAATGGCCGCAATAGTGGCTTTATACTTTTTGTCCGCATCACTAATGGCATGGTCAGTAGCTTTCTTGGAATTCCTAACAGTTTCTGCTGCCTGTTCTGCGGTAATCTTAGAAGACTCCGTCTTCAACCTTGCCATAATTGTTTTTTGCTCTACTTCCCCATTGCTCAATGTTTGTATAGCAACTTTTTGCATATTCGATTGAATTGTATTGATCTGTGTTTTCTCTGCAGAAGTTAATTGGCGTTTTTGCTGGCTGGCGGTATCCATGATTTGTTTTATCTTGGCTTCACCATCTGTGACGACTTTTGTTTGTTGATTGTATCTATTCTGCATATTATCTAGAAAGACTTTCTTTTCTGCATCTGTGAAACGATCAGTATTTTGTAAAAATGTGCTCATGGTAGTATAACTTTGGTCAAATTCTTTCTTCAAACTTCCTGTTATTGTTGCACCCATCTTTTGAAAGTTGCCAGTAATCTTATTAGCCATATCCTGAGAAACAGCCTGACCAGACCAATTGAGAAGGTTTAATTGCTCCGTCACTTTATCGTTCATGTCCTCATAAGCACCCACAGCCTTTTGAGTAGACTTGGACACTTTGTCACCGAATAAATCAACAGTCATGATTGGTTGTTGCATCTTTTTATTTAATAGATACGCCCCTACACCTAAAGCAGCTACTGCAGCAACAGCAATACCAACCGGCCCAGTTAAAATAGCTAAAGCTCCACCTAATAAACCTGCCCCTCCTGCAGCTCCAGCTAACCCTGCTGTTAATGGTGCCAATACTCCAGCAATAGCTCCTATTCCTGATATAGCTCCACCTACAACAGCCAATAGTCCACCAATAGCTGTACCAATTCCTAATACAGCAACTGAAACAAGACCACCAATAGCAATAGTCTTTTTCATTGCTGGAGATAAATTGTTGAACCAAGTAACACCGGCTTGAATCTTTTCAGTTACCCATTTAAAGGCTGGTATTAAGGCTGTGCCAATTGTGATGCCTGCAGTCTCTAATGAACCTTTTAATTGTTCAATTGTTCCCTTAAGGTTATCTAACTTTTGTTTTGCGACATCAGCCGATTTGACCTTATTAATCGCAGTCGTCATGTTGTTAATACCCTGAGCGCCTTCTTTGTACAAAATATTTCCGGCACGAATAGCATCTGTCCCAAACATGGTACGTAAATAATTCTGTCTCTGCTCGTCATTTAATCCTTTAAGGGCTTTTTGCAAAGTACCAGCAATATCAGCCATTGATTTAATATGGCCGTTTTCATCATAAAACGCACTGGAAGCTAAACCAGAAGCATGCTGCAATCGTTCAAACTCTTTAGTAAGTTTGGCTTTACTTGCTCCACTTCCCAATTCTTCTTTTGCTAACTGTTTTAGGCCATTTTGAATATCTTCTACACTTCTGCTTGCCGGTTTAATACCTTTATCAACAAGAAATTTATATCCAGCATGGACATTGTAAGTAGCAAGCCCTAAATCGCTAAAAGCTTCTGTCTGGGCTTTAGTTGTAGGTGAGAGGTTAAGAAGCATCGTTTTCAAAGAAGTACCACTATCGGATCCTTTAAGACCATTTTGAGCAAATGCTGCCAAGGTTGTTGATGTTTCCTCGAATGTAAGTCCTACACCGCTTGCTACAGCAGAAACCATTGAAAGGCCAAACTTTAACTCTTGTACATCTGTAGCAGAAGCATTTGCAGCACCAGCAAGAATGTCTGCTGCTCTCATAACTGAGATGTTGTCTTTTTTAAAGGCATTCAATGCTGTAGAAGCTACTTCTGCTGCATCTTTTAATTCTAGAGTGCCAGCCGTTGCTAAACTAAGGGCTCCATCTAGCCCGCCATTCATGATGTCTTTTACAGAAACTCCAGATTTTAACAATTCCTCAATTCCAGAAGCAGCCTCAGTTGCCGAATATTTTGTTTTAGCGCCCATCGTAATAGCTAACTTTTCAAGCTCTCCACCGAATTGTTTTACTTCGTCAGGAGCCATAACGGATTTAACCGAAGACATTTGAGACTCGAAGTCCATTGCTTTTTTAGCAGCAAGCCCTAAACCTGCACCTACAGCAGCAGTTGCTACACCAAGTGAACTTGTCATTCCCTGGCCGACTGTTCTCATCCTACTCCCTAGTCTGTTAAACCTCTCACCGGTATCTCGTAACGTATTAGAAAGTCTCCCCAGCCGAGTAGATTGAAGGTTGATTTGCCCATTTACACGGTTTAGGGCTTGCTCTGTTCTACGCATTGCAGTGACACTATTGTTATATCGAATTAAAAGGTTCTCGGTTTCTCTAGCATCCCTTCCCCTCGCTTGAACAGAACGGTCATAAGCTTCCCTAAGTTGTTCAACCCTAGATCTTTGTAGGTTGAGCATGTCATTGTATCTTCTTGAGTTTGCGCGCATTCCATCCAGTGATTGGTCGAAACCATCTACACCAGATCGTAATGCGTTAAATTCACTGTTTACGCCTCTTATCCTTCGGGAAATTTGTTGCATGGAGGCAGTAAAATCAGCTTCAGTTAAGGATAGCCCTATCCTAAGTACGCCAACTTCTTCAGCCATTAGTATCCACCCCCTTTAGAATATTTCATCGATGTAACCCCTTTTCACCTCAGTCTTACTTGTCTTGGAATTTAATAATTCAAAGTAAAACTTAGCATCCAACTTATCAATTTCATTAGGATTCATTTTCTGATCTAAATTCAGGTAAATATCCTTTATTCTTCGATAGTTTTCTGCTGGGGTGACGGCTTTTTTCCGGTTTCCTTTGCAGGCTCACCTGCAACTCCCATAACGGTGTTATGGAATTCAAGAAATGTAGATGCGAACTTCTCAACTGCAAGACCATCGTACAAATCATCAATATTGAATTGGTTATTAAAAACCTTGCACATCTGATTAAAAATTTCATCAAGCTCATCAACTGATAAATTATCCATATCTGCCCTTGTTAGAAATTCTGAGAAGTCACGTAATGAACGCATCATAATTGTTCCTGAAGTATATGTTTTTGATTTACCATCTTTAATAAGTGTTAATTTCATTTGTTTCCCTCCAATATAAAAATAGGCCACGCAAATGCGCAGCCTTATAATGATTTAACTATTTTTCATTGTTTAATTATGCTGAAACTACTTCACCATAAACGCTTTTAAACCAGTTAGCCACGACAGTTGGATCAACATTAGTGTCTGCAGACTGAACGTTAGCTTCGTATCTGTCATCAAAAGTACGGCGAATGAAAATTCCTTTAATTGATGGTGTCTGGAACTCAGTGCTATCACCTTTTGTTTTGTAAGAGTCATCTGGAACCATGAACTTACCTTTATACAGAGCAACCATCTTACTTGATTCATCTGAATTAGTTCCTTCAAACAATAATGCAAAGTAAGGTGCTTTATCGTTTACAGTCTTAATTAAAACACCATCTTCATTAACTGAATGACCTAACAGTAGAGCCTGCATTTCAGTAGTTAATTCGTTAATGCTCATTTCTACCTCAATAACTCCAACTGCAGTTCCTACTTCATCTGCACCATTATCTGCATACAGGACAGCATTGCTTGCGTTCCTGCTAACAGTCGCTTCGATTGCCTTTGCTAATCTTTTCGGAACATCATAAGTTGCTCCTGTAGCATCATCTTTAGTTAATTTTGCTACATGTGGATTCTTTAAACCTGTAATAACTTTTGCCATTATTTTGCCTCCTCAAATTTAAAGCACCCCTACTCAGGAGTGCTCGAATAACTAAATCTAATTACCTTGTGGTATGTATTTGTATTATCTTCATACAAATCAGTCTCATATGTCCTAGAAAAACCTGCTTGTTTCATTAAACTCTTTACCTTATTCACTGTTTGTTCTTGATTCGAATCAGACCAGCAATCAACTTGAATACTATGTTTGGTTTGAACCTCTTCATTATCTGCAAACTTAGTACCCATTTGATTGTACTCAAAAAAAGTAATATAACTGGTCGCTGATCCTAAATATTTCATGAAAGATACGGGGATACCTATAGGCTTTAATGTACTTGTAATTAATGCATTTAGGCTCATAGGTTCAGCTCCCTTCTTAGGGTATCTTTCATTAACCTTTGAACAGTACTCATTTCCTGCTCAAAAGTTCTTGCTACAACTGGATTGGCTGTCATCTTCTTCGTTCCAAACTCCACAAACTGCATGTAAAAATGGTCTTTATGATATCCGATTAGGATTCGATCTCCATCCATTTCAACTACAATATTGTCTGCAGCGTGTCTTAGTGTTTGTGTGCTCTTTGGAGTATTCTCAGCTAACTTTCCTTTTAAGTGATTAGCTCCAGCCCTTAATGCCTTATCAATAGCCCGTTGAGTGTGTGCTCCATGAGATAAACTGTTAAGCCTTTGTAGAATTTCATTCATTCCTGTAAGCTCTAAAGGCATTATTTAGCCTCCTTACTTACGACTGTTAAAGTCTTCTTCTGCTCATCATCAGGTAAAATTGCAACAATCTCAAAATAACGAACTGTATCACCATCTTTGTAAACAATCCGCATATCCTCATTCAATCCCCTGGTATAGCGAATTACCCATCGAGTAGTCAGTTCATTCTGAGTTGTTGCCGCTTGATTGTATTCTCTTCCACTTACAGTCTTAGGCATTGCCCATACAGTTTTAACCGGTTTCCATTCCTTTAAGGGATAGCCTTCGGAATCTGTTTCATCTGGATTAGGGCGTTGTTCAAATGTGATTCTCTTGTTAAATAGTCCTGGATTCATTTGCATTCACCACACTTACAACAGATTAATAGAATGCATGTCTAGGATTGATTTAATAACAACGTTCACTTTGTTATCCAAAACAGTAAATGTCCTATTTTCGTATAGTTCATTTGAAAGAACGAAAATAGCCATTGTTAGATCTTCCTTTGCATCTATTTGCTCTAAAGTTAAACCGGTATAGGACGTTATGTATAACTTACATGCCTCAAGAATACTGGAAAATAGTAAATCATCTTCGTCATAATCTACACGTGCATAATTCTTTAAATCCTGAATGGTGATTTCACTAACTAGCATCAACATTCACCCCCTTAAATAAGGAAAAAGGGGCTAAATTCCCTCCCCTTTTTATAAACCAATATTACTTAACTGTTAATACAGCAAGTTTTTGTGGCTCAACAATTTTAGAATCAGCTTCAACAAATGCAGCGATTCCCACAGCATGTTGAGCAGCATATAATTCGTTCAATACTTGTACTTCAACATTTTGAGCTAGTTTAACATAAAGACCAGAGAAATCACCGTATGCAATAGCCTTAGCACCTGTAGCAACAGAGTTAGGCATAGATTCAGAGATATAAACTGGCTTTCCAAGTAGTGACCATCCGAAAGCTTGAGTTACATCAGCATTTAGAATATATTGTCCGTTTGCATCCTTAAGTTTACGTAGAGATTTAAGAGTATTTTTGTGCATAAGGAATGCTGATCCTGCTTGGTAAATTTCAGGTACAGTCATTTGTAGTTCAATGATATCGTCAGTAACAAGAGTAGCTGCTGTAGCAGTTTGTACACTATTTGCAGAAAGAATACCAGTCATCTTACCAGCAGTGCCATTAATCAATTCTCTTTCAAGGAAATCAGCAATTGTCTTAGCAACCGCATTTACAATGTAACCAAGCACATCAAAATCAGAACGGTTCATTAGAGAACGAGATACTTTAGCCAAAGAACCAATAACAAAGTTAGTTAATTTTACGTTAGTGAATGCTCCACCAGATACAGTTAGGTCTTGGAATTCAGTTGCATAAGCTGCAGAGTGTTGAGTGTAATCGTAAACAGGGAATTGAAGGTCTCCACCAACGTTAAAAATTGTTGATTTAGCATAGATAGGAGATAGTTCACGTACCTTGTCAATGATTTTGTTGGCAATGTGAGTTGGAATAACTGAACCATTGCTAGCTGCATCTAGAGCACGAACGTCACCTTTAACGAATTCTAAGAAACGCTTTTCTTCTGCCACCTCGAATGCACGTTGCTCTTCTACACCATCGGCCTTTTTAACTGACTTTTTCTCAAATGATCTTGACTCTTCTTCAGCCGCTAAAGTTTTATCAATTTGAGCCATTTCTTTCTTAATAGCTTCAAAGCGATTACTTTCTTCTTCACTGAACGCACGTGTTTCAGCTTTAGACTTGCTTAGAAGTCCTTCGATTTCCTCAAGCAGGTTATTACGTTGTTCTACAAGTGTAGGCATTGATCTTACTTCAATTTTCTTTTCGTTTAACTTTTTCACTTTAATTTTCCACCTTTCATTTTTAGGAACTCTATTTCTCTTTCGTAATGTGAGTAATCAATTTTTTGTTCTCGTCTTTCTTCTTTAGTTAAATCTTCAATTGAGGCTGTAAATTCTTCATTTCTTTGCTCAGTAACAAGTTGTTCCTCGCCTCTTGCCTCAATAGAAGTTGCTATGTATGCAGGAGTTTTATCCAAAATGGATACCTCTATAAGGTCTAAGTCTTCAACATATCTCTTTTGAATACCGTTTTGGCCTTCTTCCCACCGATCTCTATGGGAAATAAAACCAAACGACCAGCCTTTCAACTCGCCATTTTTTGCCTTTTGGATGACTTCATCATCAGTTACAGTAGCAATCGCCCGTAGACCTATGTTATCTTCATACAATTCAAGATTTTGGTCTTGGATTGATCCTAGTTTTCTGTCCCTATCATGATTGAAGAGTAAATCAACATTGTCGGCTTTTTGCAAAGCTCGCTCAAAGGTTTTAGGAACAATTTCCTCTTTAAACCGACCATTCGGACTTGGTAAAACTCTACTTTCTCTGGCAACGGCATTTACGTACCCGTCAAGTAGTACCTGATTCCCCCGAATCTCTATTCGCATTGTCTTCACCTCCCTCCGATGCACCAACACCTGGTTTTTCCATATTCGTGGACTTGTTAGTGTTAGGTGTATAGATTTCTTTTGTTTGCGGATTGTAAAGAACATCCTGTAATCCAAGTTTGATGAAGTTTAGTTCTAAAGGTTCAAGGTTCTCACGATACCTGATTTCATCAATTTGCATAATTCCGTTTTTAGCAGCTATCTCATAAGCTCTAAAACGTTTTTCCATATCCCCTTTAATTAGTTCGCTTGTGTCAAACGCAAAATAAAAAGACTCCTTCTCAGATGGCAGAAGCAAGTCTTTGTTTAAAGCTGTTTCGATAGCTTTTAATTTAGGCACTATGCAATTTTTAAACCAGTTGTTATAAACATCTTCTGTAGCAATGCCCTCCAGTATAGAATGAGGTGTAAGAAATATCTTGCAAATCTCCATTGAGTTAGTCTTCTTTTGTTCATTTAATTGCATCTCAACAGATGTATTGGAAGCCTCTTGAAAGTCTAGTCCATTGTTTAAAACCACGACATTCTCAGAATTGTTCTTATAAAGGTTATTCCAAGCTTGTTTTAGTTCTTCTATAGCTTCTTTACTTAATTTACCTTGGCTTTTCAAGAAACCCTTTTTATTACCACCTGTTTTTACTAACACTTCTTCAAAAATCAGTGAATTATAAGCAACAGACAGAATCTTGTTATTTTCTTTGATGATACCGGTTCCTGTAACACCATCTTTTGACTTTCGAGTTAATTTAATAAATTGAAAGTCCCTGTATGTCTCACCATTGACCAAAATATCATAACTTTTATGTATTGGATCTGCATTCATGTTCACTGAAACATTAGAATTACTAACAAAATGTAAACTTTTTACCTTATTTCGTTTTCTTTCTATGTAGGAATATCCTGATCCTGCTAATAAATAATCTTCAACCAATGCCTTTTTAAATTGAAAAGCATCTAATGTATCCTTAGTATCATCATTCAGAAGCTTGACTCGATCATCACTTTCCATTTTTGTAACTTTTCCATTATCAGCTTTATAGAGGTATACAGGTATACTTGCTATAGTGTCTGATATTAAGTCTGTACAAGCACTTACAGCAGGAATACTTAAAGCTTCTTGTTTAGTGATATCACCGGTTATAATCCCTGCACTCAATAGAAGTTCTTCTAGAGTTGCCCTTTCTTCTTTCTGATACTGCCTAAATTCTTTCCATTGTTTCATCCATCCCAAGTTATCACCCCCTTTTTAGATGACTTGTACTGTCCAGCCACCATCTGAATTAAAAATAACGTCTTGCTGTAATAGATAAATAGCGTTAATTAGACTAACAACCATATCCACTTTTCCGTCAGACTTCTTCTTATTAACGTAAAGATTCTTGTTATTGTCCTCAGTTGCTTTAGCATTTTGAAAGTTAATTTCTAATAATTTATTTTGCGTATAATGGAATTCTTGGTTAAGGATTTTTTCTTTCAGAAGTTTTGTAGCTGGATGCAAAACACTGGAATGTTGTTTAACTTCGACTGTAGTATATCCTTCTCGCTCGAATCTTTGAGCTGATGATAAGCAATTCCATCTGTCGTAAGCGATTTTAACCACTGTAACATTGAACTTGCTTTCAACTTGCAAGATAATATCCTCAATAAAACCATAATCAACAGTCATATCACCGCATGGATAACACTTACCCTCTCGTATGAAGTCCTGATAATTTATTTTTTCCATTTTATTTTTTTCAGGAATTCTCTCCGACGGAACAAATGCAAAAGAATCTGCATAAATCTTTCCATCCTCTTCAGTTACAATGCTGTACGATGTGTTGTCTGATGTTAAAGCTAAGTCCAATCCAAGCCACACTTGCCTACCAGACCAATCAAAATTATCAATTTTACATTTCCTTAGATCTTCAATATTAATGTAAGTTTCACCACTGTTTGTAGGTAAGAAGTGATTCATGTGTTTACAGAGGTATTCTTCACGCTCAGAAGGCTTCTCTAATGCTGTTTTACGGCTATCCCTAATTTCGTTATAGTTAGCTTCAATCCTCAACGGATTTGCTTGATATAAGCCGGTATCGTCCCATAAATGTTCAGGCTCCGCATAATAAACTAATGCAAACATTCTATCATCATCAATAAGCCCATTAAAAACTTTCTTGATGTACGCTAACTCTTCAAGCATTATGGATTTATCCTCTGCATAAGCAGTAGTCAATTTAAATCTAAGTGGATTTTTTACGTTTAATTGACCGGATTTCATGGCATTTATATTACCGTAATCCTTAAATGCTCCCACCTCATCAGCAATAAAGGCACTTGGACGAATAGAGTTATTCCTATTTGCCTCTGCAGTTCTTGCTTGATAATAACTATTGGTCAATTTGCATTTGATTTTTCCACTCAAAGTTTTTGGCACAATAAAATATTTCCCTATGTCAGGACTAGCATCTAAAATCTGAGTAATGGCCTTTTTTACCTCACCAGCTAACTCACGGTCTAAACAAATGGAATAGAACTCAGAATAATCGTCTTCCGTTAACATTAAGATGATTAAAATCAGAGAACAGATGAAGGTTTTTGAATTCTTACGTGGGATAAATAGTGTGATATCACGGTTTTTAAACTTTTCTTTATTGTCTTTAAATCTCCAGGCAAACACATTTACAATAAAAAAAGCCTGGAATCCTTCCAAGCCCTCTAAGATTGATTTGCCTATAACACCTAATCCAGTTGCAAAATTAAGTAAGCCGAGTATGCCTTCAATCTTTTTTACTTCATAATCATCAAAATAATAAGGGAAGTTGTCATCATGTTGCCTTTCATAATAGTCCTTCAAGAACCAATCACACTGAATTTTTACTTCTTTTGTTGTAATTTCCTCACCTGATAATACTTTTTCAGCATAATCAATAGCTTTTTCTAAAATCACTTCTTACCACCAGCCAACACTTGCAACAGTTTATCTTCTTCCTTTTGTTTCGATTGAAGATTAATATTGCCTAATTTCGCTCGTGATTGAGGGGATAATGATAACTCATTTGTACATCTAAATAGGTCTTTAGTGTATTTATCCTTGGCACTCATTAGATTTTTATCTAACAGTTTATCAGCATCTTTATTGATCATTTTTTCAATTTGATTCAAACGATCAATAGCAAGTGCACACGTAGACAAAATGTATACATCTAGATTCCCCAGTATGTTACTGGCTTCCATTTCCTGAACTATGTATCTAAAAATCTTCTTCTGTCTTGCGTTCAAATGACTTGGAGGGGAAATGTTATCGGCTGCACCTTTTAATTTCTCCTCAGTTTCTTGTCTGACTTGAACTTCTTCCTTCGTCAGGTTTTTACTCATCGTTGTAACACTTTTACTAGGTCTCGCCATTCCCTTTCCACCTCCTTTTCCTGTGCTCGTTCATTTAGGGATAGTTTATCGACCAGAGGCCACTCGTCGATGTACAGAACTTTTGAAAAAAGTCAGACTCAAGACCGGGGGGATTAAAAATTATTTTTTTCTTCTTGCTCCTTGACAATCTCAAATAATTCTTCTCTACTTATTTCCCCACGTTCAGCCATGGAATGATGATGAGGACACACGCTGATCAAGCAGCTATCATTCAGTCGTTTACTGTAATCCTCAGCAACAGGAATGATGTGGTGCACCTGGATATTAGTGAAGTTGTACTTAATACGAGTATCATACAGCTCCCTAATGCATACCTGGCACATGTGTTTGTCTCTATCTTCCCTGATCTGTTTCCGTTTATTCTGCCATGCTCTAGTCCATCTGAACTTATCAACATGTGTTAGTTTCTTTTCTCTCTTAGGTTTACTTGAACACTGGTGCTGCCTATCGTGTATGCTGCCACAATAACTACAGCTCTTAAGCATTATCCTTCCTTCGTTTCTTAGCTACAGTTTGATTATGCTTTATAACCAACTTATCTAACGCAATAGACAACCTATCTAATCCATGTCTTACAGCCTCAATACTAACCAATACTTCTGCAGTAGCAATATCGACACTAACTTTAATGTCACTCATCTTCATAATTATTCTCCCTCTCCAATAGTCTTCTGGATTTTTTCGCACTGCTTAATACCTTTAGCTATAAGTGATTGCGTCTCCTCAACTATCTCTTCAAATGTTCTCGGCTGCTTAGTTTCCTCAATGCAATGATCTATAAGATCTTTAGTTGTTAATCCGAAGTCAGTCATCAAACTACCCATGATTAAATCCTGGTCTTCCTGTTCCAATTCCAAATACTTTTCATTGCTGAAAATACTCTTATAATAACCGTGTCCATTTGTAATTGATTCATAAATCTTGTCTCTAACTTGATAAACTAATGCTTCTTCAAACATCTACTCACTCTCCGATTCCATGGACAAATAAAAAAAAGCCACCTAAATCGGTGACTTCAAATCAATCTATTCACTTACAATATCTTGCCTGAAATTAATATCCCTACACTGTTACCTACATTTTGATACTGGTTGTGTTTTAAGGAAATATACTTTTCATTCTGAAGCTGATTAGCAACCTCTCTAACAACCTCATGTTCGTAATCATTTATCATTCCAAGCACTATAGAAAAATTCTCTCCATCAAAACTCGATACTTTAATTTTATTTAATAAAGTTCTTTTATCCATATTTATCCCCCCTATAAATAACTATTCGGCATTTGTAAATAAATACCTTTATATGGGATATATATCCTGTATAATATAGGTACAGAGTATTACAAGGGGAGAAAAATAGAATGACAGATCCCAATTCTTATGATGGGAAAATCCTTACTTCGGATTCCGATTTTAATACGAACATGCTTTTTACTATTTTCGTTGATGTTGAGCATCTTAAAGCTGATGGTCTACTAACTACCGGCCTAATACAAGAATTTAATAAAAGGTATGTCAAAATAAACGATAAGCTATACAAAAGGAACTCCTATTTGTTTATTTCCAGACCTGATAAATAAAAAAGACCTCTAAAAAGAGGTCTTCACACATTCTCCAATTATGCGCCAATCGGGGAATTATTAACTATATAGATATTTATTGGTAATGTCAAATAAAAACAAGCCCTCATTGTTGAGAGCTTTATCGCAACTTTCTTTTTAAAGTCTGTTCTACCTCGTTTACCTTAAGGTAAGTCGCAGCTTGCATGTCTTGTAATTCATGAAGTTCATCAATACTTTGTTGATGCTTAGTTTCTTCTTCAAACAAATTTATTGCTTCCTTTATGGAGTCGGCCCTTTTATTTATTCCATAAGATATAAACCTGTCTAACGCTTCATTATATAAATATTCTTGTGGTACTATTGAATCCTTATGTAGATATTGGTTGCTATTATTTATTTGTTCTTTAAGGTGCTCAATTCGTACTTTATTTTCACTTAATTTTTTCTCAAGTAAACTCTTATTTATTTTACCTAATCCGTAAATGTATAAAGAAGTATAAGATATAAAAATAATAGAAGCTACTAGATTTCCTCGTTCACTTATTTTAAGGAGATTTTCTAGACCACCAAGTATAAATGCCCATAATAATAAGTTTAGTATCCAATGTAATTTTGGAGGTGATTGAATTTGGTTTAGTTCCTGTTGATCGTTAATTAGTTTGTTTAATTCTTTTTTAGTATTTCTGAGATTAATAATAAATATTTCACGTTCCGACTCTGTTTGCAATGTCACCACTCCTTATCAGTAAGTCAATTCTACTAATTAAGGATATTATTGTAAATAGGTGATGGAGTAATAACAATATAAAAAGCTCTCGAATTAATCGAGAACCTGGGTATTATAATTTTTTATTCGTCGGCCTTCCAAAGTGTATAATGACTTCTTGTCTTGCTTTTTGCTCCGCATTCAGGACATTTAACAATTATTTCTATATTTGCTGCGTGAGCTTTCCCGTTATTAGCTGGGAAAGTTTCATAAGCTACTACATCATCAGTGATTACTCTGTCCTCAAATACCCTTGCAACTGTTTCCAGGTTTCTTTTCCCCTTAACAATGGCAACATATTTAATCTCATTCTTACAAATCAAGCACTTAGTTTCACTTTTTACGATTTCATCATGTAGCGTTGATAATTTTTCCATAATCAACCCTCCTTTCCTCTAACAAGTTCACCATCAGAGGAAGAAAGTCCTGCAAAATGTAAAATTATGTATTAAACTGATACCGCTTATATTCCACTGTATTAATCTACAACTATATTTTTATTTGAATAACCAAGTACTGTATACTGAATCGTTTGCCATACGCAACCAAATTCTTCGGCCATAGCCTTATAGAAGTCAATCTTCCTACCCGTCCATAAACCAAAAGCTTCTTTAATAAATTGTACATCCTCTTTTTTCAACCTTTTACTTTCTTTCCTGTCATAGATGTTTTCGTGATTCTTTTTCTTAGTAACTAATTTTAGATTGGCAAAACAATTATCATGCTTTATTCTGTTACGATGATCAACCTGCAAATTCTTAGCTTTCCACCAGCTTATTGGAAACTCAATCGCAGCAGACATTACAGCACAATGTACTCCCACTGGACTACTTTCTCCTTGATCATCAACTAGCCAATTATAGACATACCCTATGTCATTTGGTTTTGAATTTAACCACTTACCTAGTTTTTTACTATAAATATGACCTTTTTCAATATCTGCTAAATAATTACTATATCCTGGTATTTCTTTAATTGTATCGTTTGCTTCTACTTCTTCCATTTATAAACCCTCCAATAATTTTTTCTCGGTGCAAGCAAAAAAGACCCTTCAACCTTTTTCAAGATGGGTCTCTCTTCTTGCATCATCTAAACTATGGGAGTGGGTGCTTCACAGCATTCCTTTTCTAATCTCCAGGAAATGTCCACCACTGAGGGAGAGGACAGCGTGGACATTTCATCCAAATTAGAAATAAAAAAGACACCAGCACAATAAACTGATGTCTTAATTTACTTATTATTATAATTTTGAGAGGGAGATATTTGCCCTTTCACTTGTACACTAGCTTTTATTTCCTTTAAAGGTCAGTATTGTGATTGACCACAAACCCCTTCAAATCAACGTTAATACTAATTTATTTGATTAAGTTGAATAAGAAATTCTTTTATATCAAGGGTTTAAGCCTATTCAGATTCGCTAACTCTTCCTTTACAGACGATTAAGAAATTTACATTCTCTCCATAAGTACAAAATTTTTAAAAACCGAAAAAAGTCAATGGTATCAATGGTTTTACCGTTTTTCTATTTGCTAACTTTTTTTCTTCTTTTATCCGTGGTTAGCTTCACTTTTCTTAATCACTAACTACAGTAGGGGCCGGAGCAATTTTTAAACTGTCTTAAATTAACGGAAGGCAAGTTAGCACTACTGATCCTATAGACTTTCATGCGGCAAACATTAAGCCGGCTTTTGCGCTATAACTTCTCCTTCCTATTGGACACCTTTTAAACCCAATGGTATCAAGGGTTTGAGCCGTTTTTCGTTACATTTTTTAATCATTTTTTGCCTTTTTTATTTTTCTTCCTTTAAAGACGATTATCTCCTAATTATGTATAAGCCTTGTTAATCCTTACTCCCCAAAGGGTTTGAGCCACCTTCTGTTTATTTATTTTCGTTCACTCATCGTAACTCAGCGTGACTGCCCCTTCCTATTAAACACAGATTAAACCCAGTCGTACCAGAGGTATAAGGCACTTTTTTGTTCCTTTTTTACCCGTTTTTCATCTATCACTTGTATACTTTATTTATAATAAAGATGGGAATCGACAGCAGTCCTTCAATAAACTAAAACGAATAAGTTACATTTTCGTCCTATACTTAATATAAGATTAGATATTAATTATTAAGTAATTTATAAAATTAATTAATAAAAAGGTTAATTATAAACTGACATATAATATAATCGATAATCACTCTATATTATATGTAGGCCAGATTTATAACTTATTCAGATTCCAGTTAATACGGCAACATTTCCAGCGGAACATCGGCCCAATCCTTCCTGGTTTCTTTCCATTTCACCTCTTGCATCTTAAAGTATTGTTTAATCTCTAACCGTTGGATTTTTTCGTATGGTACAGGTTGATCTGTAAATAAATCAATATCATTCGCTATGTATGAATTAGCTTTCCTTTTCCCATCCTCCAAAACTAAGCAGAAGAAGTCCTGATTGTGTATTCCTTCAATAACACTATATTGTCTTAACATTGATAAAGAGTCCTTCATAGTTGTAGATGGTATACCAGTTAATACAGCTAATTCTTGCATGGAGCAATCGAACTTACCATTATGCTGCTGGTTTTTCATTTTTATAAAACTGTATAAATAAAATCCTGTACAGCCAATATCCTTATTACTCATACAAAATAGAAAGACTTCAAATGGAATCATATGAGTGTTATGGAATTCATAAAACGTTCCATCCATAACCTCATTGTCATACCGGTAAAATGCTTTAACAGGAAATTTTATAGAATATTTCCTACTAAGGTTCTTAGTGATAATTAGTTGAACATCCTCTTCCATTTCACTGAGCATTGTGAACTCTAAACCGTTATCATCATCAAACTGCCAGGATAGAGGAATGTCTTTTACTGTTTCGGTGTACCCTAACTCGTCTAGAAGTCCATCCTTCTTACAGAGATAATCAATCCCTTTTGTTTCAGAGTTGTATCCCAGGATTTTCTTTATCTTCTTATTATCAATTGTATGACTGCCAAACTTAGCGTGACGATACAACCAATTAATCAGGTAATAATAAGAATAAGCCACTGGGATATGTATTTTTTTATGTATGCTATTCTGTAAATCTTGAAAAATTTCATTAGGTATAAACACCTTAGATTCTTTCTGATCATATTGAATCAAAGTTACAATTTCTTCGTAGGTCATAAATAAATTTTTCTCCCCCTATTCTTTACTTTCAAACTTTTGCTATATTGTAAACATAATCAATATATTGTATCTATTAAGTAGTTGACACACTATATATAGTTTGGTAGACTTATCCATACGAAAGCATTTTCTGAAAAAGGAGTACAAATCCCATGCCTAAAAAAACTAGTTCACAAAAGACCACAAGTAAGAGCGTTGCGTCTGTTGCTTCTAAAATTTTACGTGATGGAAGATCAAGTTCTAGTTCTAAAAAAGTTGCTGGTTCTGCATTAGCTCAAGCAAGGGCTAAGAGAAAATAAATTATTTCATCAAGGACTAGGAAACAATCCGAGTCCTTTTTATATTGTTTCTCGTAATTTTCGTGTTGTTAAATTAACAAACTGCACTTAGTATCCATCATTCTAAGTACAGAGGTCTCTAACAACATTTTTCTAAGGAGCGTATAGATAAGATTAAAAATGCAAATGTTACTTTTAGTGCAAATGGAGGTGTTTCTCATGGATGGAATGAGATTACGACTGGAAATAAAAAACTTGTATCTAAAAGTCGGTAATGTTACTCGTGAAAATGAAAGTTATGTATTGATGACAGCGCACGATAATTCAAATAATGAAATTGTTTTAGAACTTACCCATGAACAAGCAGGATGGTTAGAAGATCAATTTTACAATGCTAACCGCAGATGGGAAGAGCGAAATTCAACCCATTCAGTAATACAACCTAATGTGCAACCAGGTATAAATGATGATCCTAATCAGTACCAAGGGACTCAGTACCATAGGTATCAAGAATAGGCTCAATTCTTGGTGATAATGCCTGCACTCCTTGATTTCCAGGGAGTGTTTTTAGATTATGGAGAAGTGTATACAAATTCCAACGGATTACTTTAAGTCATCCATCAACTGTTCAACATCTACTAGGTAAGCATCGGACTTCTTTCTATCTAAGAAGGTTAGAAACTGAGCCTTCAATCCACTTTCTTCGACAAAGTCCTTGATTAGAGTTGAGTATTCATCATTCAATCCTTCATTGATTACAACACCTTGGGAAAACTTAATGGATACTTCATCAAGTTTCTTATACACTGCATCCAATTCCTGTGTGAGATCAGCTACAGCATTATCCACCACTAACTCCCCTGCTGCCTTTTTACGTTTCTCTACGGCCTTTCCAAAACTTACAACTGTCATATGCTATCTCTCCCCTTTATTTATTGTCCAATAACTGCAGTACCAGTGAAGCAATTTAAGGCATCACCCCTTTCAATGGATACTAATTTATTTTGCTTTCCCTAACTGCTTAATCTTTATAGGCCGGCCATAATACTCGATGTATTCTTTCCTAAGTTTCCACTCCAACAGATTAATTACATTATTCACTGAAGCACCTCTCTTCGATAAAATAAATTAACAAAAGTGTTGACAGTGTTCTAATCTTGTATATAATTAGATTTAGATACAAGATTAACATCATTCCATATTATTCTGAAAAAATAGTATATAGGATACAAAAAGAAGACGTTTAAAAGCAGAAGGTGCTTAACGTCTATTTGGCATATATTTTGTATCGGTCTTTTTAATATACCATTTACTTCCTGCCATAACAATACGTTTTATTAATTTATTTTATTTAAATTTGTCGATACTCCCCCTGTTATCCAGGGGGATTTTTATTATCATTAAGCTATTTCAACTTCCTCCCACTGCATATCCAGTCCGAGTATATTGATGATGAACAAGTCTTTTAGGGTCGTTAGGCTAAGGGTATGTAGATCCATTGTCATATCGTTTACAAAGCAATCTGCTTTGTTTAAAGCTTCTTCATCATTGTCTGATTCAACTTCCATTGATACAAAAAGATCAAGGTCTGCACATTCGTTTCCATCCAAACCTTCTTCAAAATAGTGATCATTGACAGTTAATCTGTGAGTTAACCCGGAGATGCTACTTACAAATAGCTCACGATCCATAAGGATGTTTAAAGAATTAAGTTTCCCTGCAATACCTCTGATATCTAATACTGTTGACAATGTACCGAATACCGTTTTCTTAGCCATTTAACTCCACTCCCTTTACTTTTTTAAATAAATCTTTATCTTTCTAAAGATAATATAACTTATTCTAAATATGGATGTCAACACCTATTTTCATTTTTTTAAAGCTGTGCTACACTTTTTTAAAGATAAACTTTATAAAAGGGGGTTAGGGAATGTTTTCTTATGCACCATTAATGTCTACACTACATAAAAGAAAATTATCAAAGACTGAATTGCAAAAGCTAATTAATGTTTCATCGGCCACAATAGCCAAAATAAGTAAGGATCAACATGTTTCTCTTAAAGTTATAGATGATATTTGTGAGGTCTTGGATTGCAATGTTGATGATGTAATAACGCATATAAAAGTAAAAAATCACCAATCTATATGACTGGTGATTTTTTATTTAATTTAAAAGTTTTCTTCTAATATTAGAAGATCTAATTTATTGACTGTTCCTCAAAGTATGGGGTAATAATCTTTCTATCTCGCCGGGATCGAAGGTATAATCTTCTGTATCCTTTAAAGCTTTCCTAGCCTTTTTAAAATCCGTATATATTGTCTTTGGTGCATTTTCATAAACATCATTTAACTTACTAATTAACTCGTCTCTCTGTTGAATAATAGCAACATCACCTAAAAGACCATCTTTTTGATCAATGAGTAGCAATAATAATTTATCCCTTAATACCAATAATTGGAAAGAAGCTGTTTTGTGAGCATTTAAATCATCGTCATTCGATGAAGAAAAATCATATATTGATAATCCAGTCGCAAGTAAAGTTATAATTAATGTAATTGTATTTATAACTATATTCAAATTTGGATTATGTTTTAATATGGGATTCAATGCATCAGAAAATGCAGAAACTACGCCAACAGAGGTTATAGAGAGTAATGTCACTTGTGTAACCTTAAAAAATTTAATCTTTTTCATTAATCTCTGAACTGCTTGTTCTTGTATAGCATGTGAATATACAACTCTACCATATATTTCTTTAATACTTTCAATATTATTAATCATGATGTAACTCCATTTAAAAAATCTCCAAATAGCTTTCTAAGAAAATAATGTGAATTATAGGTATCTTGATATTTTATTGCTGACAAAAAATCATCTAAAGATTTAAGTGCTTTTTTCTCAAACTCATAATTTTCCCTATATAGTATATTGTTACTTCCAGGTACATACCAATGGTTGAGTCCATTCTGTTTACCTAAATAAAGGAGAAAATATCCAAAAGCAAAAGCTGTAGAATCAAACTTTCTATCTTCTGATAGGAAAAAATTTGTAGCTAAAGCATCAATTAATGCACCAGATATGTCAACATTGTTTGTAACTTTCCAAGCCCTTGTTAATCGACATACATTCTTTACTTGTCCATCGAAAACTTTATTCACTATATTTATTGCCTTTATTTCTTTAGCAGGATCACATTCTAACCAGGTACCACTTTTATTTGAATCCGGATAGGTCAAAGTTCCATTATCGTTCTCAAAAGAAGGAACAATTTCAAATTTTATACCGTCACTAAAAATAACTACAACTACCTGACCATCACCTTTGGTAGATGTACGTGAATAACTAAAATCAAGTGCTTTTTTCACATTTTGCAAAAGTGCTGATTGTCCATTAAATCGGTAACTATTAAACCTTTGAAATTCATTTTTAGGGAGTTTAACAATTATATCCACATCACTAAATCCTTTTATTGCTGTTCCTCTTCCGTACGATCCAACATAGCGACAATTCTTATCGTCAGAGCTAATGCCCCAATAATAGTTATTTATTGTTTTAACAATTCGATGGTATCTGTATGAAATAATATCATGGTTCTTAGTCCTCAGCCCTTTGAGAAGTGGAGTAAGGTTCATAATACACTCTCCATTATCTAATTGCTCCGTTTCTTCTTAAATTCTTCATTATATCTGGATTGTCATTTTCAACACTGTAGAAGAACACTTCATCCACATGGTTTTCAATGTCCCAGTTCTTAATACTCCATTCATTTGTAGTTATTAATATTACTTTGCTTGATTGAGAGTTTTCAATATCGTTTAAAAAGGCTGAGTACCTTTTAATATCATCGAGAACCGTTTGAACCGGGTGAAATAATGTAAAAGTATTTTTGTTACCTCTAGGATTAGACCTTGTATTATTTGAATAGCTGTTTACCCTAACAGTCATTCTACCTATTTTGTAATTATTTGTTGATGTAACTGTACTAGGCAGGAGTTTTTTATTAAAAGCACGATAAATGTGAAAAGATAGGTCTGACATAGAGCTTGTTCTAATTATCCCTTTTTCAAAAACGCTATTTAAACATGATAGAACCACATTTAATTTAGCATCGTTATCGTAGCCTCTTACTAACAATGTTTTCTTGTCTTTGTTCCTTAGAAATTTTAATACATTCTCTTTTGCATTTTCTTTATCAATCACCTTGATTCACCTCCATGCCGAACTTATAAAACTGGATTTCCTATATATGTTAATATCATAACCTACTATTCTATTCTGTAAAACAATCTTTATGATATAATTCACTTAAAAGGTCACAACTTTTTTCATAAGGAGTTGTGATGTGTGAGTAATATCAAGAAAGATAGCAAAAGAGGTACTTATTACTTTGTTTTGGATGGCGGAAGAGATCCGATAACGAAGAAAAGAAAACAGTATAAACGGACTGGTTTTGAATCAAAACATGAAGCTCAGTTAGCCTTGGCTGAGTTGCAGATTAAACTTAAAGAAAATAACTATGTAGTACCTGACAAAGTGCATTTTGAAGAATTCCTTCATAAGTGGATGGAAACGAAGAAATTAAAATTAAAAGCAAGTACATTGCAAAATTATCAAGAACAAATCAGGTACAATATACTTCCCTTTTTCAATAGCATTCGTCTTTCAGAACTAAACGAAGAAATTGTTCAGCAGTTTATTCATTATTTATCTAAGGAAAGAGATTTAGCTCCTGCAACAATTAGAACTACTTACGGTATTCTTGCTGAAGTAATACATCAAGCAGCTAAAAAAAGACTTGTGAGTGAATCGGTTTTAGATGACATTGTACTACCGAGGGAAACGAAACAGGTACAGATTTGGAATGAAGAGGAGATTAATACCTTTCTAAATGCCCCTTCGATTATCTTAAAACTTACTCGGCTATATATAGGCTATGTAGTTATGGTTATGGGTGGCTTAAGAATGGGAGAGGTTCTAGGTCTTAGGTGGTCTGATATAGACCTTGATAAACGTCTTATAAGCATTAGGCAGACTCTGGCTAAAACGGATGCAGAAGGAAATTATGGCTTTGTTAACGAGGGTAAGACAGAGGCAGCTATAAGATTTATTTACATACCTTCTTCATTGGGGTATTTATTATCGGAACACAGAAAACTTATAGATAAAGAACAAAAAATATTAGGTGATTCCTATAAGAATTTTGATTTAGTGGTTTGTACTACTAATGGGAACTTTGTTCACCCTAACAATTTCAGAAGAGGATTTAAGACCACTATATCTCAACTAAATCTGCCTTTAATCAGGCTGTATGATTTACGCCATGTACACGCCTCTTATTTATTGGCTAAAGGGGTTAACATCAAGATTATCCAGGAGCGTATGGGTCATAAGGACATTAAGCAAACCTTAAATACTTATAGTCACCTATTACCTTCAATGCAGCTTGAAGCAGTAGAGAAATTCGAGGAAATTTTTAGGATTGGTGACTAAGATTGTGACTTCTTAAAATTCCGTATCACGAAAGACTTGTGTAACAGGTGTATTTTAAAGTTAGACTTCCACGAAGACTGCATGAACATCATCATGAATGACCTGATCAAGCTGATGGACCCGAAATACATCGAAGTATGGGGAAAGTTCACCCCTCGCGGCGGTATCTCCATCGATCCGTACACCAACTACGGCAAGCCCGGCACAAAATATGAGGAAATGGCAAACTACCGTTTAATGAATCATGATTTGTATCCGGAGACTGTGGATAATAGATAAGAATGGCTTCGGGTGATTAGCTATCTGTGATTTTAGTGGTCTTTTACACAGATAGCTAATATTTTTTTAGAAGTCACACAATACTAAAATCGTTATTTTCAGTGAGCAATGCCATCGAGCCTCTACGTTCATTTATAAGGTGGACTTTGGCGATTACATTTTCCCCTTCATCAGCAAATCAACACTTACTGCAAAAGAAGTTGCTTCTGAATCTTTAAACTTTACATTATTTGGATCGGGATTAAGAATTTTTACAATTACTTTTCTATGAGGGTTTAATAACTCGTGCCTGCTTTTAATATTAGCAATTTTGTTATTCAATTCCTTAATGCTTGAAGCATGGGTTATTGTGACCATCCCATTCATCTCTATCACTCCTTCACCAAATAACCATATTCAATATAAATATTCCGCAAAGGATAAGTAAAGTCCTGTCTTTATTGAAATAAAAACAGCCCCTAAAGGCTGCTTTAAAATTCATTTAAGTCTAAGCGCTTGACCTACATAAATCCGATCACTTTTTAATTTATTAATCTTTTTCAAGTTAGATACAGTAGTTTTAGCTTTCTTACTGATGCTGTAAAGTGTATCACCTTTCTTTACTTTGTAAGTAGAAGAAAGATCTGTACCTGAAGTTGATCCTGTAAGTTTTAACTTCTGACCAACTCTTATACTATCACTCTTTAAATTATTCAGTTTCTTGATAGCTGAAACATTCGTATGATTATTCTTGGCAATCCGATATAGAGTGTCTCCCTTTTTAACTGTGTATACTTTGACTGTATTATTTACTGGCGGGTTTTGAACAGAAGGAACTTCGCTTTCTTTATCCTCATCCATAAGGAACCACATATCTTTTGTAAATAACACTTTATGTTTGCTCTTATAACTTAATGCAGCCTTTTTGAATAATGAATCTTGCTTAGAAGCATAAGCATTGAAATTATCTACAGCCTGTGCATATTCGTTTGCTGCTAAATCGCCATTTAAAAAGTCAATCGAATCTAATTCTAAGTTATACATCTCAACTAACGTATTGTAAATATATTCATCCATTTTTTGTAACTCAGAGTTTGACCCATTTACTGCATAATTATCATCTAATGCTTTTTCAAAGTAAGACAGGTACTGATCGTAAATTTTACTCTTTTGTGCATCGGTTGAAGCATTCTCAATCTTTTCTTTATAAGAAACTAAAGTACGCAAGACAGTGGCATAGTGAGAAGCAAATTTATTTAAATCATTTTGATAGTTTACTACTTGTGTCGCAGCAGAAACGTGAGGGACAGTAGTTGCAATACCACCTGAAAATAGAACAGAAGTAGCAAGTAATGAAGCAGTGATCTTTTTCGATAAAATCTTCATAGTTTTCCCCTTTTTGTTATAAATTGAATGGAACAACTACATGTTACCATGTCTCTACTGGAAATTAATATACATTTTTATAGATTTTATCAAATTCTACTTGTTTTAAAACTACCGCACTAGTTTCACACCCACTGAATTTATCACAACTTCATCTATCTCATAACTGATATTAGTACGATAATAAGGATATATTTTTATAGGTTAGTATTTATAAACCATCAACTCAATTAACTGGAAGTTCCGGTTATGAAATGTTCTATTATCATTTCCACCATTTTTTACAGGTGTGATATATAAATTAGACTACTCTGGAAACTGCTTGTTTATTAGTCTTGATACTAATTCTATATTTATAATCACTATATAACTCACACAACCTTTTCTAATTTTAATAGATATTTTCTTCCTCTATACTTTGGAATCCTTCTTGTACAATAAGGGATTCAACAAAAAGGCAGTTATTCCTCCTGGACCACCCCACCCGTTTCTGCTATGACTCTTTGGTTTAGTGATGAACTTCTTTTATCTAATGGCTGGTACAAAAACAATAAACGCTTGGACGGATCCAAGCGTTTTTGTTTGGTTTAAATGATCATTTTTTTATTTTCATTTAGATTTAATTCTTGTTCAACTAAGCCATCCATTTCACGGTTTTTCTTGATTTTAAAATGGTAGATTAAATAACAAATCCCGACAAAAGGAACTCCTAAATAAAGCGCCAGCCGCTGCTCAGAATCAAATGCTAAACTTACCAGTACAAGACAGTTTAGGGTTAAGCCAATAATCGGCAAAGCAGGAAAAAGAGGTGTCTTAAATTTTAAATCCTCCACTTTACCGCCTTCACGAATAAATTTCCTGCGGAAGGCTATTTGTGAAGCAGTAATGGAAATCCATCCAACTTGTGCACCAAGTCCGGCAACCGATAACAGCCAAACAAAAACCGTTTCCTCTGCAAAAAAACCGGATAATAAAGATAATAGTGCAATCCCCAGGGTTAAGACAAGCGCGTTAAACGGAACTCCTTGCTTGTTGACTTGCGCCAGCTTAGGACTTGCCATCTTCTCTTTTGACATCGCATATAACATCCGAGTAGCAGCGTATAAACCAGAGTTAGCTACAGAAAGCAACGCAGTTAAGATAACAAAGTTCATGATATCTGCTGCATACGGAATTCCGATGCTGTCAAACACAACAACAAATGGACTTTCAACTACTCCTGCTTGTTTCATTGGGATTAAGCTTGCTAAAACAAATATGGCCAAAACGAAGAAAAACAATGTACGCCAGACGGTTTGTTTAATCGATTTTGGAATGGTTTTCTCAGGTTCTTCGCTCTCCCCTGCTGCAATCCCAATTAATTCAGTACCTTGAAATGAAAAGTTTACGGTTATCATAGTAATCAAAAGAGCGGTAATTCCATGTGGCAGCAGACCATGGGCTGTGAAATTCGTTAAAAATGGTGCTGGCTGCTGACCCTTCATGTGGATTAATCCAAACATCGCTGCGCCCCCTAAGACTATGAACGCTAAGATTGCGAAAATTTTAATACTCGAAAACCAGAATTCCGTTTCGCCAAAAGCACGGGCAGATAGAGCATTCAGAGAGAATAAAACAATTGCAAAAATAGAGCACCATACCCAAACAGGTGAACCGGGAAACCATCTTTGCATGAGCTGACCGGCAGAAAGTAGTTCCAATGCAACGGTAACGGACCAGCCTAACCAATACAGCCAGCCTAGTGCAAAACCTGTACCTGGACCTATAAATTTTGTGGTATAGGTTTGAAAAGATCCCGAAACCGGCATTGCGACCGATAACTCCCCTAAGCAAAGCATGGTTAAAAACATGATAAAGCCGCCGACAATATAAGAAAGAATTGCACCCATTGGACCAGCCTGGCTAATCGTATATCCAGAACCCAGGAACAGCCCTGATCCAATAACTCCTCCTAAAGAAATCATGAATAAATGCCTGGACTTCATTGTTCTTTTTAATTCATGCGTTGTCTTGTTTTCTTTTACATTCATTCTATTTCCCCCTTTCCAATTGGCACTGCAAAATTAGTTCAAATCTACAGAGTATTACAACAAAATCC
This sequence comes from Peribacillus kribbensis DSM 17871, assembly GCF_000430765.1. Classification (GTDB taxonomy): domain Bacteria; phylum Bacillota; class Bacilli; order Bacillales; family DSM-1321; genus Paraperibacillus; species Paraperibacillus kribbensis. The sequence continues at coordinate 168,188 of NZ_KE387238.1, forward strand.
GTTTAACAGAGCCTTACCAAATAAGAATGCGCTTACAATACTCTCTATCCCAATTCCCTTTCGGAAACCAAACAGGAATATTTATCCAAAAAATCTGAGCCATATTATTATTCCTTCGCCTAAAACTTTTCCACATTCCAATTATTATATTGCAAGTTTTATGCCAAAATTGTAGACGCTTATTTGTAAACACTTTGTGAACTGCGTGCCAATTTTTTTGGCACTTTTTAAAAATAATTTTGCATCGAAACATGCAAAAGTCCCCTTTCCACCTTTTGGAAAGGGGACTACCTGCTCAATCACTGCCAGTTATAATCAAATCATCTTTTATCACTGCTAGGACAGTTTCAGTGTCGACCTTTTGTCCGTCCTTCACATTCAATGAGGTGACATGTCCGCTAATGCCGATCGAAATCTCTTCAATCTTGCCGCTATTTGCTTTGATTAAAAATAATCTCTCCCACTCATATACATGGTTGTCTTTTTTTGTTAAAACTTTTTTAACGATACCAGAAAATGGACTGTAAACAGTTTCTTCAATCCTTGGCAAGTTGTTCACTCCTCAATTTATGATTTCGTACCGGCATGACGAACTGATTATTCTAAACCCAGCCGCGGAAGCTGGAGGCTTCAGCTACCTTTTTAATCCCTACCATATAAGCTGCCAAACGCATATCTACTCGATGAGACATAGCAGTTTCATAAATAGTGTCAAAGGATTTCCTCATTACCTTTGAAAGCTTTTCTTCTACTTCTTCTTCAGACCAGTAATAGCCTTGATTATTTTGAACCCATTCAAAATATGAAACTGTAACTCCACCAGCACTTGCCAAAATATCTGGAACAAGTAAGACACCGCGTTCCGTTAAGATCGAAGTAGCCTCAAGCGTAGTTGGTCCATTGGCAGCTTCCACCACAATCGCTGCCTTAATATTTGCAGCATTTTGCGCTGTAATCTGATTGGATATAGCCGCAGGTACGAGAATGTCACAATCGATCTCCAATAGTTCTTGATTGGTGATAGTTTCGGTAAATAATTGCGAGAATGTCCCAAAGCTGTCTCTTCTATCAAGCAAGTAATCAATGTCAAGGCCCTTTGGATCGTAAATACCGCCATAGACGTCAGAAACAGCTATTACCTTTGCTCCTGCATCATGCATAAATTTAGCTAGATAACTTCCGGCATTCCCAAAGCCTTGAATGACCACACGGGCACCTTTTAAATCCTTGCCTTTTTTCTTTAAAGCTTCTTCAATACAGATCGTTACGCCAGCTGCTGTGGCTGTTTCACGGCCTTTTGAACCACCAAGGACTAAGGGTTTCCCGGTAATAAACCCTGGTGAGTCAAACTCGCGTAAACGGCTGTATTCATCCATCATCCATGCCATGATTTGCGAATTAGTATAGACGTCCGGAGCAGGAATATCTTTCGTAGGCCCAACAATTTGGCTGACCGCCCGAACATAACCACGGCTGAGTCTCTCTAGCTCTCCAAACGACATTTGCCTTGGATCGCATATAATTCCACCTTTACCACCGCCATAGGGAAGGTCGGTAATACCGCACTTTAGACTCATCCAAATCGACAATGCCTTAACCTCTTCCTCATCCACCTCTGGATGAAATCGGACGCCGCCCTTTGTTGGCCCTACAGCATCATTATGCTGTGAACGGTAGCCTGTAAAAACTTTAACCGTACCATCGTCCATTCTGACAGGAATTCGAACCGTCAAAAGACGAAGAGGATCCTTTAAAAGCTCATACATTTCGTTTGAATACCCTAATTTATTTAACGCTTTTCGGATCACTGTTTGTGTAGAATAAAATAAATTTAATGACTCTTGTACATTCTGCTGTTCCTTTGACATTTCAACAACCAATTGATTCGCAGGCATCTATGCCACCCCTTATTATGCTAGAGTTTGATCTTTATAATAAAACCGTTTGAATTTTTTCAATAGCCCAATCAATTTCCTCTTTTGTAATAATGAGCGGAGGGGCAAAGCGAATAACAGTATCATGGGTTTCTTTACACAGTAGCCCTGCTTCTTTTAATTGTTCGCAATAGGGTCTTGCTTCTTCGGTTAATTCCACTCCAATAAACAGGCCTTTTCCTCGAATCTCTTTAATGATTGGATTGTTAATCGTTTTTAATTGGTCAAGGAAGTACTTTCCTAAATCAAGCGAGCGTTCAGCCAGATGTTCTTCCTCAATAACATCTAAGGCAGCAAGTGAAACGGCGCAAGCAAGCGGGTTTCCCCCAAATGTTGAACCGTGAGAACCTGGATTAAATACACCCAAAACGTCAGAATTTGCAACAACGCATGAGATTGGGAATACTCCCCCTCCAAGTGCTTTACCTAAAATCAGCATATCTGGCTCAACATCTTCCCAGTCACAGGCAAACATTTTTCCCGTACGAGCCAAACCAACTTGAATTTCGTCAGCTATAAATAATACATTATTTTCTTTACATAATTCAGATGCTTGTTTTAAGAATCCATCAGGAGGCAATAGGATCCCAGCTTCCCCTTGAATCGGCTCCATTAAAAAGGCTGCTGTATTCGGTGTAATGGCTGCCGATAATGCCTCTAAATCACCATATGGAATTAATTTAATGCCAGGAAGCATTGGACCAAATCCACGTTTGTACTCTGGATCCGATGATAGCGACACAGCTCCCATAGTCCTGCCATGGAAATTCCCTGTGCAGGCAATGATCTCAGCCTGGTTTTCAGCAATGCCTTTTACATCATAACCCCAGCGGCGTGCTGCCTTGAGAGCTGTTTCGACCGCTTCAGCACCTGTATTCATTGGAAGTGCCATATCTTTATTTGTAAGTTTAGAAACTTTCTCATACCAAGGACCGAGCTGGTCATTATGAAAGGCACGAGAGGTCAGCGTTACTTTATCCGCTTGATCTTTCAGCGCCTGAATAATTTTCGGATGGCGGTGCCCCTGGTTAACAGCAGAGTAGGCACTCAGCATATCCATATAGCGATTGCCTTCTGGACTTTCCACCCACACACCTTCTGCTTTTGAAATAACGATTGGCAGTGGATGATAGTTTTTTGCACCAAATTTATTTGTTTGTTCAATAATTTCCGTCGTTTTCGTAAGGACCGTCATGTTCGTTTCCCCCTTTATTTTTTGGGAGCAGCATTTTGCCCCCGCCCCTTGTAATCTTAAAGCATTTCTGATGTAGTTTTCGCCTGCATATGAAGCAATAAATAATCCGGTCCCCCTGCTTTTGAATCGGTTCCAGACATATTGAATCCACCAAATGGCTGATAGCCTACAATAGCACCCGTACACGTACGATTAAAATAAAGATTTCCTACATGGAATTCTTGTCTTGCCTTTTCAATATGCTGTCGGTTATTTGAAATAAGTGCCCCTGTTAAACCATAATCGGTGTTGTTCGCAATTTTCATCATATGGTCAAAGTCGCGCGCCTTACAGAAAGTTACCACTGGCCCAAAAATTTCTTCCTTCATAAGGCGGGCATCCTCATCCAAGTCAGCGAATATGGTTGGTTGAATAAAATAACCCTTAGAGCCATCACCTTCGCCGCCAGTCATTAATCTGCCTTCTTCTTTCCCTATTTCAATATAGCTCATGATTTTGCTGAATGATTTTTCGTCAATAACTGGTCCCATATAAGTGTCTTGTAATTCTGGATTACCAAGGGAAAGCGTTTTCGTTAGCTCAACCGCCTTTTCGAGAACTACTTCATACACGTCTTGATGAACAACAGCGCGGGATCCAGCTGAACATTTTTGACCAGAGTATCCAAATGCTGAGTAGACAATTGAGGCAGCTGCAAGATCCAAATCTGCTTCATTATCGACCACAACGGTGTCTTTTCCACCCATCTCGGCAATCACCCGTTTTAACCAAATTTGTCCTGGATTTACTTTTGCAGCACGTTCGTAAATACGGCATCCTACTTCGCGCGAACCTGTAAACGATACAAATCGGGTTTTCGGATGATCTACTAAATAATCACCAATTTGAGCACCGCTGCCAGGTACAAAGTTTAGAACTCCTTTTGGCAATCCAGCTTCATGCATCAGCTCTACAAATTTTGCAGCCACGATTGGTGTGGAATTAGCCGGTTTTAATAGAACCGTGTTTCCAGTTACGATTGCTGCAACCGTAGTTCCAGCCATAATGGCAAGCGGGAAGTTAAATGGTGAAATAATGATTCCCACTCCAAGCGGAATGTAGTTAAATTGATTATATTCTCCTGCCCTGCTTTTTACAGGTACACCCTCTTTCATGCTTAACATTTGTCTAGCATAATACTCGATAAAATCAATTGCTTCAGCAGTATCTGCGTCTGCTTCCTTCCATGGCTTCCCTGCCTCCTTTACAAGATAGCTGGAGAATTCATGTTTACGCCTGCGCAGCATTGCAGCTGCACGCAAAAGGATATTGGCACGATGTTCTGGGCTCCATCTTTTCCAATCTTCAAATGCTGCTAAGGCGGCTTGCATTGCTTGTTCAGCAAGTTCTTGATTTGCCATTGAAACACTGCCAACAACCTCTTCTTTATTGGCTGGATTGATTGATTGGATTATTTCTTCTGTTGTGATGGATTCGCCGTCAATAATAACTGGATAGTGTTTTCCGAGTTCGCTATCAACAAAGGCAAGTGCTTCTTTAAATGCTTTTATATTTTTTTCTTCCGTAAAATTAGTGAATGGTTCATGTGAGTATGGATACATGTTTTTTCCCCCTTTTGTTTGTACGTAAAAATATAATGCAAGTTTCGTGCCAACTTTAGTTTTTGCAGTTTAAAAGCTTTTTTGCAGGATTACGTGCCAATTATTTTTGCGCAAAAATTACTTTTTTAACAAAATAGCAAAATTTTTTTGCCATCAAAACATTATTTTGATTTAATAGATGCATAGAGGAAAAACAAGGGGTATGACACAATGGAAAAAACGAGGAAAGACTTAGTCTATTTAAATGGGATGTATAAGAGGATCTTGGACGAAATCAATGTAGGAGTCCATGCAGTCGATGAGACAGGTAAAACCATTATTTATAATAAAAAAATGATGCAAATGGAATCGATGGATTTTCAGGATGTCATGGATAAAAATTTGCTGGACGTGTTTATGTTTAAAGACGACCAATCTAGTACTCTAGTAAAAGCGCTCCAGGAAGGAAAAGAAACTAGTAACGTAAAACAAACCTATTTTAATAATAAGAGCAGAGAAATTACTACCATTAACAACACGATTCCGATCTATTCTGATCATGAACTACAGGGTGCCGTGGAAATTGCTAATGATGTGACTAAGCTGGAAAAAATAATCAAGGGCAACATGAAAAAAGGAACTACGAAGTATACCTTTGATCATATTATTGGGACCAGCACAGCAATAAAGGAAGTAATCGAAACGGCTAAACGTGCGACGAGAACCTCGTCCTATGTTTTGATTGTTGGTGACACCGGTACAGGGAAAGAGCTTTTTGCACAAAGCATTCATAACGGGAGCGATCGGTTATCAGGGCCTTTTATTTCGCAAAATTGTGCGGCCTTGCCAGATAATTTAATCGAGAGTCTTTTGTTCGGCACAAAACGTGGAGCGTTCACAGGGGCTACGGATACCCCAGGATTATTTGAACAAGCGAACGGCGGTACATTGCTGCTTGATGAAATTAACTCCTTGAATTTAAGTCTTCAAGCAAAATTGTTGCGAGTCCTTCAGGAAAAAACAATAAGAAGGCTTGGGGATACAAAGGACATGCCCATCGATGTCAGAGTGATTGCCAATATGAATGAAGATCCAATTGACGCTGTTGCTAATAATCGGATGCGTAAAGACTTGTATTATCGACTTGGAGTAGTAACCATCTTTGTGCCGCCCTTAAAAGATCGTAAGGAAGATATTCCATTATTATTAGAAGAATTTATTGAAAAATACAATGAACGGTTTCAAATGCAGGTAAAAGGATTATCAGAGGAGGTCAAACATTCTTTCTTTGAGTATGATTGGCATGGAAATGTACGAGAACTAGAGCATATAATAGAAGCAGCCATGAACATCCTGATGGACGGCGAAGATTTCATCATGTACCGCCATTTACCCTACCAGTATCGCAATAAAATGCAGATGAAAGAACGAATGATGCCCCTATCAACCGTTGAAACTTTTATGAAGGAAACGGGAGACGTTACGGTACCATTAAAAGAACAACTGGAATTGTTTGAAAAATCCTATATTGAGCATGTCCTCAAGAAAAATGACTTTAATATTTCTAAAACAGCGAAATTACTAGGATTAAGTCGTCAAAGCTTACAGTATCGATTAAAGAAGTTAAACTTTGAGGTAAATCCTTTATAGCAATAAGGAAAATATAGAACGTACATTGGGCATTTATATAGTCCACTTTCGACAAATTACGACATATATCTTTTATAATAACAACTCTATCAGAATAGAGAGGATATAATGAAAAAAAAGATTAGCAGAACACTGCATAAAATGATTGAAAAAAATAAACGGGAGATTTTATTAAATCAAATTACTATGAACGATATAGAGAAAAAGATAGATAGTAAAATTATTGCTAATGGTAAATAACATCCCTCAAATTAAAAAGGGGCATCCCGACTGGAGATGCACCTTTTGGTAAATAGATATTATTTTAAAGTCAGACCCAATTCCTTGCCAGCTTTCAATATATATTGACGGTTAGTATCAATCATTTTTACTGCTTGTGACTTAACTGCTCCAACTGGATCATCCACTTTTAAACTGTCAACTAATAATGTTGGATAAATCACGATTAGACCGCTTATTGCCCCCTATCACAATTGGCACTCCATTGTGGTACATAGGCACAGCCTGCAGTGATAGCGACCAAGCCAGCTAGTACTCCATTTATCATCATACTTGGATTAACTTTCCAAAAACGCCTTTTATTGGAGCGACAAAGCAGTAGGAGAAGAAGGTAGGAGAAGAATTATTTTTCAATTCTGGCTAATCGAAAATATTATCTTTTAGGCAAAAAAGATACCACCCAAATTATTGGATGGTAACCTGGTGCCTATTAGAGATTTACAAATGCATCTTTACTATTAACTTTCGTTTTCACTACTTTGTTGTCCTTCAGCCACTCCGCAACATTCTTCCATGTTTGCGGATCTTGATAACCAAATGCTTTTTCTTTTGCATCCATTAAAGGAAGTAGAATTTGCAAGCTCTTTGTTTCAACATCCTTATCCAGCGGAGACGATTTATCTGCGTTCTTCAATAAAATAGATAAACCCTTTTCTGGATTTTCCTGAACATATTTTTGTCCCTTTGTGATAGCAGCCATAAACTTTTTAAACACTTCTGGTTTTTCTTTAAGTCCTTTTTGGCTTCCAACCAAAACTAATTCATAATAATCTGGAACGCCATATTCCTTTGGGTTTAATGCAAGCATGGGGTGGCCCTCTTTTTCAAGCAATAATTTCTCATGATTGATGTAACCGCCGATAAGCGCATTTGTTTTTTTCGTTGCCATCGCCGGAATCAAATCCCATCCAACGTCGACCATTTTAATCTTCCGTGGATTACCGCCCTCAGACTTAACCATCGTTTGAACAATGGCCTCATCCAATGGAATCGAAGGATATCCAATTGTTTTACCTTCTAAATCCTTTGGTGATTTAATCGGACCATTAGCAGGAACCATTAATTGATTTAATGGATGACGAACAAGAGCAGCGAATGATTTAACAGGAATATTTTCTCCTCGTGCTACAAGGACCTCCGGTTGATAGCTGATAGCCATGTCAACTTGGTTGGCAGCAACCAATTTTAGAGGATCGTTTGTATCAGCAGGCATCTTTAAATCCACATCCAGGCCTTGATCATTAAAATATCCCTTTTCCTTTGCTACATAAAGCAAGGAGTGAACCGCATTCGGATACCAGTCTAACATTAAGGTAACCTTTTGAACCTTTTCCTTTGAAGTCTTCTTCGTCCCTGCCTGGTTATCCTTGCTGCCCGCACTGCAGGCACTTAATAATAGTAATAACAAACTAATTAGTACTAAAAAACTTTTTTTCATTTCCTTTTACTTCCCTTCTGGTTTTTAACGGATTTCAATAATAGCTTTTCTGCCAATCCAATTAGCAAAAAAAGCACTATACCCAGTAATGACAGCAAAAATATGGCGGCAAACAAGGCATCGGCCTGCAAATTGCCAGACATCCTTCTGCTAAAGTAACCCAATCCTTCACTCGCACCCAGCCATTCTCCAATCGTGGCCCCGACAACACAATAAACAACGGACATTTTCAATCCAGAAAAAAGGACAGGCAGCGCCAGCGGTACCTGGACTTTCTTGAAAATTTGCCAGCGATTGCCCCCCATTGTTAACAATAATTCCCGGTACTCTTCTCCCCCGGTTTTAAGCCCATCATATGTACTAACTACGATTGGGAAGAATGCTGTTAGTATGGTAACGGCAATTTTACTCCAAATAGAGTAGCCGAACCACATGATAAAAATAGGAGAAATCGCAATTAGCGGCACTGTTTGTGAAATAACGAGAAATGGATATAGTACTTTTTCTAACGCTCTTGAAAAATGCATGCCAACCCCAATTATCACACCACCGATTAAGGACAGGATAAAACCAAGCAATACCTCTTTTAGAGTGGCAGGTAAATGCTGTTCCAGCAAAAGCTGCCGGTTTTCCATCAATGATTGCCATATGGAAGTGGGAGCAGGCAAAATAAAGGATGGAATAAATCCTTGTTTAACGACCCATTCCCATACACTTATAAGGAGAACAACAACCAATAGAAACAGGCCATAGTTCTCTGCCCAAGTCTTGAATCTATTTTTCATTGTGAATCAGCATCTCCAATTCTTTTCTCATAGCAATGAACTCGGTTTGATAAATAAGTTCAGAACGTCTCGGCCGCGGTATCTCCACCTTTAATTCTTTTATAGCTCCTTTATCTAGCAGAAGAAAAATTCGATCGCTTAACAGAATCGCTTCTTCCAAATCATGAGTTATGAACAATACTGTTTTTTGCAGATCTTCCCAAAGTTCTAACAACCAACTGTGCATATTATGCTTCGTCATTGAATCGAGGGCGCCAAACGGCTCGTCTAATAATAAAAGTTCTCTTCCAGTCATAATTGTTCTTAAAAAGGCGACCCGTTGCTTCATTCCACCGGAAAGTTCATGGGGATAGGCTTTTTCAAAACCAGCTAAGCCAAATCTGTTCAACCCTTCACTAATTTCACTCGTTTTCTCTTGCTTTTTTTCCTTGCTAATCTCAATTGGCAGCATAACGTTGTCAGCCACAGTTCTCCAAGGTAAAAGCAGATCCTTTTGGGGCATATACCCGACTTTTCCTAATCGCTTTCCAGATTTTTGGCCATTAATCCAGATTTGTCCCTGGTCAGGCTCCAATAAACCGGCAATCAGTTTAAATAAAGTGCTTTTTCCTGAGCCGCTTGCACCAATAACTGAAACAAACTCCCCCGGCAGGACATTCATTGAGATGTTTTGAAATATGGACTTTCCAATCTCTTCACCTGAAAAAGCATAGGAAAGATTTTTTATTGATAATATTGATGTACTAGACAGGCCACTCGCCTCCCCGGTAGACCATATCCCAGAACATATATTCAAACCTGGATGTCGTCAGGAAATGACCTTCGAGGACTTCTAGTTCCCGATCTGGTTTCCCATCAGTCAATTGGTCTAACAAATCAATCAGCCAGGTGGCCAAGGAACCAAATTCATCTGATGAATACATTTTGATCCATTCACCATATAAAGGATGCTCTTTTGATCCTGGATACATTTCAGCAAGCATCTTTCCTATTTCCCAATAGCTCCACATACAAGGCAGCAGTGCAGAGATTAATTCTTCAAGAGAACCATTCTGAGCCACATTTAGCATATAACGTGTATAGGCTAAATTCACGGGAAGTGGCTTCGTTTCCTCAAGCTGTTGGTTGGTAATACCAAATCGTTCAGCATATTGGCGGTGCAAATCCATTTCACCATGCAATGTCTCATGAAGCAGCTTTGCAAAAGCGGCCATCGTCTCGATATCTTTTGCCTTGACCGCACCTAGTGCAAAAAGCTTGGAATAATCGATTAAAAAGACATAGTCCTGTTTCATGTACCGAATAAACGATTTAACAGGCAATTCCCCTGTCCCCATCCCCACCACAAAGGGATGCTGGTGAGTCTTTTGCCAGATTTCATTTACTTTTTCAAAAAGAATGTCCGTAAATTTCATGTGTTACTCCTCCTTTCTGGTATTGCACCATTCTGCAATAAATGTGGCTAATACTTTCGTAAAATCTAGCAATTGACGTACTTCCACCTTTTCATTGACAGAATGTGCATCTTCTAATTTTCCCGGTCCGAAAATGACAGTCGGAATCCCGGCCCTTCCCAGCCATCCAGCATCAGTAACTGTAGGCGACATTCCTATTGTTGGCTTTTGTATTAATAACTCTTCATACGAATCGGCTAAAAGAAGTGTTCCAGGGTGCTCTGAATCAATTTCCAAGGAAGGAAAAATCTCTCCACGATCCTCAATCATAGATTTTCCTCCCCATTTGAATTCTGGCGGATTTTCTCTTAACCATGGATCCGCAGCGGACACTGCATAAATATGCTGTTCAATTTCCTTGATAACTTCTTCATAATCTTCATTCGGATAAAAATGTACCGTAATCCAAAGTGAGCAACGATCAGCAACAAATGCGGCATGCCTGCCACCTTCAATCACAGCAGGATTGATTGTATTGACACCAGGTTCAAAGCCCTCATAACTCTTCGTAATCGCCCAGTGGCGTTCCAGGTCTTGAAGGCCAGCGATGATTTTCATCATTTTCTCAATCGCACTAGCCCCCTTCACGCCTCCACCTGCATGAATCATTTTCCTGCGCAAACCGTCGTGATTGGTTTCTTTACTTTGAATCGTTATCCAACCGGTAATGACCCCGCCTTGGCCTTGGATATGTAAATCACTTGTATCGACTACTACTGCATAGTCAGCAGTATACCCCTTTTCTGTACAATCGAGTGTTCCCGCTTCACCCACTTCTTCCCCGATCACTGACTGAAATTGCAAGTCACCTTGAAGAGTAATATCGAGTTCTTTTAATAGTTTAATAGCAAACAGCGATGCTGCAATGCCACCTTTCATGTCGGCAACGCCACGTCCATAAATATATTGATCTTTAAAATAGGTATTAAAGGGAGATTTATTCCATTCTTTATCATCTCCTACTTCTGCCACATCCACATGACCATTTATGATTAAACTATTATATTGCTCAGAAGCATTTCCTTTTAAGATCCCAACTACATTAGAATCTCCTGGGTAAACATCCCACTTTTCCGTTTTAAAGCCCAGGTCTTTTAAGTAGTCTTGAATAAATTCTTGTACTTCATTTGTATTCCGACCAGGAGGACTTACTGTTGGGAAAGTAATTAATTCGGTTAGAAGCTCCATTAATTCTTCTTGTCTAGATTCCACTTCTTGTGCAATTTTTTGAGATAAATTTCCGGATATAGCCTTCATTTTTTCCGCTCCTTAATAATATACAAAATAAAAAACCACCCACTTCTAGAGAAATGAATGGTTTGAAGGATAATGTCATAATAAATGAAGCTGACATAAAGATTCGCTCCACTTCCCTCCGCTGGTATCATCCAGATCAGGTTCAAAGGGTCTAGAACAATGTTCTATCTCAGCCAAAGGCCCCCCTAGTGTAATTCGATCAAAATATTAAGTTGGAATATAGTAAAACTATAGCACACGATTAAAAAATGTAAAGTAATCAGAAAATTGTTTTTAAATTACAATTCTTTTCTATCCAGCACCGGACAGCTGCTCCGCAGTTCATTTACTCTATGGAGCGAGTAGATAGATTGTGTTCAATAAGCATTAACTATTTTTAACCACAATTAAAATAGGTTTTAGACCTTTTTAATTACTTTATCACCATTAAAGATTGAATTCTTTACAATAACATAATCTACAGTACGGATTGCTGACAGCTTATTTCCCCCCGCATAGGAAATGTAGGATAGATGATCCTCCTTCATTTCATTCAGGGTATCCTTTAAAGAAATGAAATTAACCTATAAATTAGCTCTTCAGGACCAAGGCTTCGGGTGACCTTTCTGCACAATTTAGCAGTCTTATTTACTTTGAGACATTTATGATTTAAAGAACATACTAAAAAAGACAGTCCTTAAATAAGGACTGTCTTTTTAATACTTATTGCAGCCTAAAGCGATTTATTTCATTCCGGATTACTTTGTTTATAATAGTTCAGGGATATCTGTATCTTCAGCTTTATTATTTTTAAGTTAATAAAAGGCTGTTTTCGCAAACTTTGTGGTTTTGGAACGATGAGGTTGATTTCCGCTCCAATCAACCAATTAAATAATGGAGTCGTCGTCATTCACACAAAAGGTCTGTATAACTTTTTTAAATGAATTAGATTAATCGACCACTATTAAGGTTAAATAATTCATAGGTCATTCTAAAAGGAGAGAAATCTATGACAGTAACTACAGAATCCATACAAAAATTAGCGGAAGAAGTGGTAAAGGAAGCAATGCCGGAAGGCTTTGAACGTTCAGATTCATCGGCTTTTTACGGTTATGTGAATTTATTAAAGGAGAATTTGGTTAATGATCATGATATCGAGGTTTTAGGTGCCGATGATCATACTAAGAAGCTCCTAAAGCAGGATTTCGATAGAATTTTGGAGTCGAAAAAATAAGCTTTAAGAAGGACCGCCCAGTTTTTATTGCGGGCGGTCTTTATTCGTCCTTACACGGAACACTCTTTTCTGTACTTCATATCTAGTACTCCTATAGTACAAACTTATCCAATTCCAAAAACTGCTTCTCTCCATCATGCACCTCATTCAAATGTAGTAAATTCGCATTCTCCTGTCATATTATGAGATAATAAAAGAGTGGTCCTTACAAAGTCAATCCTCAGCAATGCTCACTTCCATTAAAGTTTGTCATAGAATTTACATAGCCTATTGCAAGATGTTCTGGTCAATTTGAACCTACTAAGAAGGAATAAGGAGTTTATATGAAAAAATACAGAATATATTATTCCATTTATAAGCACGGTACTGATGACATAAACAACAGCATAATCGTTAACTCTGTTGAAGATGATTATGAAATTTTGAAGCTTGGAAGGAAACAAATCACCAAAAAAGAAAGCGTTTTGAGCCAGAATGTATCTATTACAAAAATTTCCCCTCTGATTTAAGAAGGACTTTTTTTCATTTCTCTTATTAAAAAACATTTGTACAAACGGATTGAAGCTTTGCAAGAGAAAAATTCAGCAATTCCCCACATACAGTCCAAAGTTGTGTTATACTGTACTAAACCTTTAAGCTTTAAATTATTTTTATATTACCTGTACCATGTCCCTGCTCGAACGCCGAGCAGGGTTTTTTAATGTATTTTTATAAAGCTGTTTTCGCAAACTTTGTTGTTTTGGAACAAGGTGGTTGATTTCCTCTCCAGGATGCTCGCTTTCCGCGGGGCGGGCGGTAAGCCTCCTCAGCTGCGCCTGCGGGGTCTCACCTATCCCGCTAATCCCGCTTAGAAAAGCGGAAAGCGGTGCCTGCTAAATATGACAATATTAAGAGCTCAATGTTCATCTATATAAAAATAAGCAGTGAACCTCTTGGCAGGCAGAGACCCGACAAGCATAAGACGAGCCGGCTGTGGGGAGTGTTTTTCTTCCCATAGACGGATTGGCTTATGACTCGAGGGGCTCAGCTTGGAGCTGGATCAGGAGTCTCGCACCTTCCGCTCCAATCAACCTGATTTAACAATGAGATCGACTCTCAAAACTCTTTAAAAAACAATAAAAGAGACTTTTATAAAGAGAAAAATAAAAAACAGACTCTATTACAGAGTCTGTTTGGGATATTAGTATTTACTAATTAAGCTTTTTGAACGTTAGCTGCTTGAGGTCCGCGTGCACCTTGCTCAACGTCAAAAGTTACTTTTTGACCTTCGTCTAAAGATTTGAAACCTTCAGATTGGATAGCTGAGAAATGTACGAATACGTCTTCTCCGCCTTCGCGCTCGATAAATCCAAATCCTTTTTCTGCATTAAACCATTTTACTGTACCTTGTTCCATTTGTGTTGCCTCCTAGTGCATTCTGCACAATGTAATACTATCCTTGCCCAAAGTGATTCTCAAGACGAAAAGTCGATACTCCTGCGATCCTTAAATCCGAACAAAAATAATTCTTCTAAATCATAACAGGAAACCACATGGAATGCAAATGGGAATATAAATTTCCACTGTGCTTTGATCAATGAAGCTCTCGGAATGCCAGTCCTACCCAAACAAGGAGCACTCTTCATCAGGTACCAGCATACTATACAGTATTATTTTTCTCTTTGTAAAAGCAACAAACTATTTCAAACCATAGAAAGGGTGTCTTATATGCCTTCTTTTGGATATGGACCAGTCCAGATTACCCATAACTCTGCAGGAGGAATCATTCAATTCGGTGATTCAGTAGTGATTTCGCCCAAGGAAGCGAATAAAACCACAAACGGATCAGGGTCAGGAAATACAGCTCTTATGGTTGTGAATAATAATCTGTTAAACGGCAATTCTGTCATCGATCCTAATATTGTGGATCAGCCGATGATTGGAAATAACTAGAACGGTGCCTAAAAATAGCCGTTCCCCTATTTGATGGCAAGTAGGATCTATCTTGTCTATAAAAGTAGTCCCAAAAAAGGGCTGCTTTTTTCAGTATCTAAAACGCTCCCAGCCAGCTTAATACCAGCCAGGCACGTGCCGGTACATATCCCACTGCTCCATGGTGCGAAGCAGAAGCCTCTTAATATCACGGATCCTTACTTCCCCGCACTCTTTCTTATTCAGTAATCCGCACAAAGCAATTAGGTCTATTAGTTTGGCTTTTTGCAGCCAATTGTCTGGTAAACAACCTCCATTAACTTGATAACTTTGCATAAATGAAGAAAGAAACTCCGGATACTCTATATCTTCATATCTCAACATGTTCCCAATGTCCATTAATGCCGTCCCGCTTAACGCATATTCCCAATCCAATACACCCGTTATGTGCACCTCGCCTTTTTGTTCTTCAGCCAAAAGATTTAATGGGTTGAAGTCTCCATGTACTAAAGAGGTTTGCTGCCCCAAATCATCCATCATACCTGCATGGGCAGAAGAAAAACGATAAACTTTTTCTGCTAGATCGGTTCCAAGATGCTTCCGTGCAAATCCACTTACAACGCTATCTTCGATGTATAATAAAAAATTCTCTGCATCTAATTCTAAAGGTTCCTGAATCGTTAACTCTTCATTAAAAAAGCCAGAAGCCGAAAAGGTAACACGATGGATTTTGGCTAATACTTCCCCTGCTTTTTCTGCCGCATTTGAAACGGCTTTCTTTTCTCCTCTCTTTATGATCTCAGACAACTGAACTCCTTGTATCCAGCTCAAGATCATAAACGGATACTTATATCCTGTGCAGGAGGAATCGTGATAAAGCGGCAAAGGAACAGGAATCCCATCGAGCAGCTTTAAAATTCCTCTTTCAACTTCCATCCTTTGTTTATGGCCGGGATAAATCCTTAATACATACTCTTCATTTGTTTTCGTGACAATTTTAATATTAGAGTTATTCAATCCACCGCTTAATAATTGAACCTGCTGAACTTCAGATTCCTTTAGAAAAGGACGTACCATCTGATGGACAGTATCTAATTCCGGAATAATCAATTCCCGCGAGCGTTCCCAGCCTGATTTCATTTTACCCCTCCTGATATTTCACAATGAAACTCTTATCTTTCTGCTCCCCAATATGTAACTCCTATTACATAAAAGATATCATATGAATTTTCATAAAAAAACAAGCCCTCCTCCTATGGAAGAGAGCTTGAAACTAAGGGGGTATTCATCATGATAGGTATACTTTACCCCCCTTTCCTTATTTTTTCCTTAATAGATGCACGTTTTTATTTCTGTATGAGTTCAAGGTGGAAATCTCCTACCGCTCCCTCTTCATAAAGATTGGTGAAGGAGGTCCAGTAATTGCAAATGGATCCCTGGAAAGCAAGGGTTCTTTCAGGCACTTCGATCTCAAATTCATTTTGATATAAAAGTGTCGTGATGTCATGATATTCTTCATGTGATACCTGAAAATCAAAGATAAGCTTCTTCAGGGAGTTCTCACCCTTCTGAATGGTTTCTTCCTTATAATTGCTGACAGACAGTGGATATTTATTTATAATAACTTGAGTTTCCATGTACATTCCCCTTTACCAAAAGTCATATGAAATACTGAAATACATATACTAAATAGTATACGAAAAAAGAAATAATATAAACGAACCTGCCTGGAATCAGTCTGTTATACTTTTTTATTAAAGGAAGATCGATATGCAGATTAATTTAGAAGTAACCATTTTCGCCCACTCCACTACTTTTATGAAGAGGGGAGCTTTCCCTGTCCAGCCAAGGGCATATAAAGAAAATCCCGATCTCGCTGCTGCGGAAACCGCCTATAATTGGATTCAATCCATTAAAATGCAGACCGGCTATGCTCCAGACACGAGGATTGTGAAGGTCATTTATAATGAAAGCCATGATATTACTGAGCTCGTCCGAACATATAAAGAAACCGGCAGCCTGCCCTTTTGATTAACAACCGTCTAACTGGGTAAATAACTAGTAACTTTCTTTCTTAATTTTAAATACCTTCTCCCTGGTTTTCTTTGCAGGAGGCAAAGAGAACCTGGCGGGAGGTGTTCAAATGAGAAAGGTCTATGGAGTGCATAATTTAATCGTATACCTTGCATCAGTGGGCTTTCCGCTCACTGAAGAGGAGGTCCACAATCTGATTCTAAATAAAAAGATTCCTCATCTTCGGCCACATAGCAGCATGATTGTCTTTAATTTAGATCACATCGATTGGTGGATTGAGCAAATGCGGTTAAACCATAGATAAGGGCCCTGCTCCGGCAGGGCTTTTTTGATAGAGAATTTCCCTTATACCAGGTTTATTTGAACTTTACATCAAGCTTGTTAACTCTTACATATTTTCCGAAAAAATTTTTTATAAAATGTTTGAAAAGACTGTTTTAAGGAAATATACAAAACAGTACCAAATACCTAGGTCTAAGTACGGGGGAGTAGAGATGGATATGTACAAAGTAATCTATCAAGGCAAGGAATATTGGCTATTATATACCTATACGTCCGGGTATTGTGAAATCAAGGAAAGCGATGGATTGGAGCAGGTTAAGCTGGTTGCTTTATCCGATTTGCGCTTTGCAGGATAAACATGGTTCAAGTGAATCGCTGCAGCAGAAATCGATCTCTAACTTTAATGAGGTTGGAATGGAATGTTTACATAACCCATTTAATGCACCCTGGCATCTTTCTATATCTGCCCAGGTGTTTTTTGAATTTTGAAAACATTTACATTTAAGTAAAAAACAGTTTAAATTTTTAAAGTACTGCCGATATTAAACTAGAAAATGATGGATATCTCTAGCGATTTTATGTAAAAGGGCGGTAATATGAAATACGAATATATGTATGAAACGACCAATGAACTTTCCAACCAGATTTATGAACTGCGGACTGCATTGATTAACACAGGCTTAAAGGAAGGACTTCTGAGCACCAACACCCTCGAAATCAGCCGCCAGCTGGATACGTGCCTGAACAAATATCAGATATTAACCAATCCAAGTTCTTATAAAAGGAAACGATCAAAATAAATTCATGCACAGATATAAGGAAGGAAGAATAAAGGTGATTTTATTCCTCCTTCCCTTTTTTTATGAACAGCATCATCTATTCAAACACGTAGTCCTATGGTAAATTAATGGTATTCACAATATTCAAAAAAAGGAGGTGTTTCAGTGGCCCTGATTGCCATCTTCATTGTAATAGCTCTTATCCTCTCGATTGTGCTCATAAGTGTCCTGCTAGGAAAGTCAATCGAATTTTTTCAAGAAGTCCTAAATAAAACATATTTAGCCAACTTAGAAAGAAAAAAGAAGTATAGACTGCTGCTGGCGCTCACGATCATTCTATAATCGTTACTGGTTGTATTTCAATGCATCCTATTTAAGACACCATTTTTTTCTGGAACCATTATTTTTGTAACTTCGGGCTTTCTACTCACAATCGTCTACTATCTGGTTAGATCTTAGAATCCTCCAAAATGGATAAAGCTCAAATGAGGTACCGCAGCTTCCACCTTTGCCTCTCTAAGAAAAAATTACTCCATAGACATTTTCACACTCTTTATATACACGGCTTGCTGGGCTTATCAAAATCCCTATACAGAATAGTGCCAGAAACTTGCCGGCGGTTTACAACAAACTCGACCAAATTATAGTCGCTCAAAGTCATTAGGACTTATGGATATTATTCAAGGCGATGCACTGGATGCAGAAGGCCGGAATATCAATTACCCAATGTACTTTCCCAATGACAGACCTGAAGAATACAAAATGAAAATTACTCTTGCTTTTTATCTTCCTTATTCTTTTTTGCAATAAAAACTGGGAACGTTCATGCGGCGTCATTTACTGATCGATCTCCCTTCCATATAGATTCCATTCATTCTATGAAGGATGATGGAAAGGTCAGGACCAGAAAAAAGTTTAAGAATAGATTCACATTACATATTAATTCATTTAAAATGATATTTATGTAGAAAAAGGGGGGATTGTAATTTTGGAATCTTCACAGCGAAGGCTGAACCGGACGCTGAGGCTCATGCCCATCGTCTTTTTGGGCTTGGCCTACATGTCTCCGTTTGCGGTATTTGATACATTTGGAGTAGTATCTATGGAAACGAAAGGACATGTCCCGGCATCCTATATTTTAATCACCATCGCCATTTTATTTACAGCTTTAAGTTATGGAAAAATGGTAAAACTCTTTCCGGATGCAGGATCGGCCTATACATATACAAAGAAAACCATGAGTCCCGAGCTCGGATTTCTCGTCGGCTGGTCAGCATTATTGGATTATCTCTTTCTGCCTATGATTAATGCCATCCTTTCAGGGATTTATTTATCGGCAAGTTTTCCGAATGTCCCTGCCTGGGTTTGGGTAGTAGGATTAATTGTTATCATCACTGTTTTAAATATTGCCGGCATAAGGATTGCCGTATCCGCCAATACTCTTTTTGTTCTTTTTCAATTGCTTGTGGCCATTATCTTTGTTATATTTACTGTTCATTCCATCGTAAGCACTGATAACAGCAGCTCCTTTACGGTAAACCCATTCTTTTCAGGAGATATGAATATAAATCTTTTATTCTCAGGAGCCTCGATTCTAGCTCTTGCCTTTTTGGGATTCGATGCCGTTACAACCCTGGCGGAAGAAACGATCGCCCCTGAAAAAAACATCCCAAAAGGAATCTTTCTGATTGCCTTGATCGGAGGGGTATTTTTTATCGTTGTCACCTACTTTATGCAGGCATTGTATCCTGATGTGTCTGTTTTAAAAAATATTGACGGCGCCTCTCCGGAGATTGCAAAACACATCGGAGGCATTCTTTTTCAATCAATTTTCACAAGCGGTGCACTTATTTCTGTATTAGCCTCCGGTCTGGCAGCACAGACCAGCGCATCCCGTCTGCTTTTTTCGATGGGCAGGGATGGTGTACTGCCAAGAAAATGGTTTGGATCTCTGAATGCAAAGTATCACACCCCTGTCTTTAATATCGTTTTTATCGGTATATTATCGCTGAGCGCATTATTTCTGGATTTAGTTACCGCTACATCGCTGATTAATTTTGGTGCCTTCACGGCCTTTTCATTCGTCAATCTTTCTGTAATCGTCTATTATGTGAAGAACAAGCAAAAACAAAAGCTGAATTTCTTCTCTTACATTCTAAGTCCTTTGATTGGACTGGCCTTCTTGATTTATCTATGGATCAGCCTGGATGCACTGGCGATTAAATTTGGATTAGGCTGGTTTGCAGCTGGATTGATTTATCTGCTCTGGCTGACGAAAGGCTTCAGGGTAAAGCCGCCAGAATATGATTTTGTGGAGAATAATTAACAAAAAAACCGCGTTTCTATAGAAATGCGGTTTTTTGTTGGCTGCCCGCTGTTTCCTCTGGTAAGGAATAAGTGGTTTGGCTCCAATGTTTGGTATTCGTTTTTTTCTTCCCCTTCCAGCCATTTTCTGAAGTTCAATGCCAATCAGTCTATTTAAGAATCCATTTCCCACTGAGGCGGCTGATGAATGTGTCTGTGCATATTCGGCCAAGGCCCCCGCCGCCTTTTCCGCCCTCTTCCTTGCGCTTTTAAGCGATTCATTTCCCCCAGAATAACCGAGAAGCCAAAAACATCTAAAAATGACTCCCCATAGATTCGGCTTTAGTTTGATTCCCCAAAAATCGAATAAAGAATGGGGTATCTCTGCTTCACGAAACAAAGGATCGGTGATCAGTGTTACATCCTCCTTTAAAAGGATAGCAGATTCAAGGGACCTTGTTAGATCACTGGCTATAACGATGTTTGCATTCGATATCCGTTCAATGGTTTCTGGAGGATAGGATTTTTCCGGCTGCACGCCGCTTCGATCATATAGGCTTACCCATCTTTTTAAACTTGCGGCAGGGTATCGCCTTATTCTGAATGCATGTGGATTGTCCATGGGGATCAATGAAATTTCCATAATTTTTTCCGGTCCTTTCCTTTTTCTTTTAAATTTCTTGTGTTCAAACACTTCATACCTTCATCTTAACACCTGGTCCTAATCTTGAGTACCCTATATTTAAATGTCATAAAGATCCCGCGTTTCTTAAGATACGCGGGAATTTTTACGATTTGGCCGGCTTATTTTCTTTTTCTTAGCGCTGCAAAAATTAACGCAGCCAATGACAGAACAAGTGAAATAATGGATAAAACGGTTGGCAGCATGGTATGGTCCTTATGTGTGTCTGTCTCATCTGCTGCTTTGTTTTCTTTAGCTGTATCATGGAAATGAGCAATTTGGCTGGGGAAAAGCCATTGCCTTTTATGAGTTTCGTCCAAAGTAAAAAAGGAGGGCTTTAAGCACCGAAATTCAGAAGAAAAGGAAAGTGAGCAAGAAAGCTCAACAGCTCCGCAAGCAGAAAATATACAAGGTACTGGCTCATCCTTACATATTCCGCCTCTCAATCTTTTGAGATCATCCTTGTATAGATCATGGTAATCGAAGTACCTGATGAACCACAGGGATAAAAACCCAGTTGTTTATATAAGTTCACGGCCTCTGTGTTCACAGGATCAACACTTAGAGACAGAGCATCATATCCATCCGCTCCTGCCTGTTCCACAATCGCCCTCATGAGTGCCTTACCTGCTCCTGTCCCCCTGGCTTCTTTAATAACCGAAATCCCCAATTCCGGTGTATGATCGTCCACATAGCCGTATCCTTTATTTTCTTCCGTAAATAATCGATACCAGACTGCACCAATAGGCTGTTCATTTCGAACGGCGACCAGCGCTCTGTCTCCATCCCTGCCCCAATCCTCACTATATTTCTTTAAATGAGGAGAATTCAGCAATACTTCTTTGGGAGGTTTATCTTCTGGAATATGAATCGATTCGTAGATCATATCAAAAAGAAAATCGATCTCACTTCTCTCCAGGCTTCTTATTTCTATCAAAACGTTCACCCCTCTAGTATAGGCTCGATGAGATCGGTGTCCGGCGGGACATATCCCAGCTGCCTCCCGATTTTTACAATCTGCCCTTTGTGATGAAATTCGTGGGTGGCGGTGTGTGTAAACAGCCATAGAGCGGTTGGATTCATAGTGGCCCCATTTCGTAAGGTAAGAGGGATGGTTCGATCCCATTTTCCTTGAAACTCATTCAGAAAGCTATAAACTAATTCATCCGTTTTCCTGAATACTCCGCGCATATCATTTACATTATTCACCGTCTCCGGCATAATGTCCGGCTCAGCATTTCCAAGAGCGCGGATTCCAAGCCATACTCGATAACAATCCGCGACATGAACATGAAGATTACGGATCGAATCTCCGCCAAAGGCTTCGAGCTCCTTAATATAATCTGCATCTGACAGAGTTTCGCAATAAGAGAATAAGGTTTCCCTTGTCCTCCTGATCCAATTGTATTGACTGAAAAATACCTCCATCTACTGTTCCTCCCCCATAATCAACCTGCCAGAATGTGTTTGGTGATGTGATGCTCCATATGATTGAGATAATCCTTGATCAGCCACTCAAAGGTCCTTTGCTCCTTATTGTTTAATTGACAGAGAAGGGATAAACGCTCCTCAGGAATGTTTTGGATAATATGTATGATTTGATTATTTAAACAGCAAAAAAGTTCTAATACATCCTCAACCGGTCGATCCTGGTAATTATGAAGCTGCACCCACTGGTCTTGATTATAAGGCTGGAACAGAAAAGGCTGGTCTTCATATTGTATTTTGATAAACCGTTCCATATTATTCACTGCCGAGTCACAGAGATGTCCTACAATTTCTTTCTTCGACCACTTATTTGGTGAAGGCCTCACTGACAGCTCAATTTCCGTTTTAGTCCGGAATTCCCGCTGCAGATTCCCTATCCAATGATTTAGCCGCTGTACGATTTCCTTCAAGAATCTCACTCTCCTTTCATTCAATCCTTTAATGTCCTGAGGAACGGTGTTTGTGGCCCAGTAAAATCAGTTAGTTCAATATAAATAAAGAATATATTAAAAACAGGGTCCCAAAAAGAAAATCCATACAATAAGCCCATTTTTCTGATTTTAATAAAAGGTTTTCTAATCCAGCTAAAAAGTACGTAATGGAAGAGATACTAAATACGATCTTGATATAGATCGTGTTATCATCATGTCTAAAACCTAAAATCAACATGGTTATCCCGACCATAGTCAATAAAATTTGCAAAAGGAAAATCGATGTAATTCTTTTCTTGAACATCGATTTAATTCTGGTTATCATCTCCCCTCCTCCTTACGATTTCATTTTATAGATTATATTCTAGTCCTTTCTTTTATTTTCCTTTATATTTTTCAGTACTCCAGTGGATCTGCACTAGTTCTAAACCATCAAGTTGTGTTCCAATGAAAAAATCTCACTTAAAAAGTTTAACGAGTTTTTCAATTAGTATAAAATAGTAGGTAAGTCTAAACGAAAAAAGGTGAAACAATGAGTCAATTATCCGAGATCTTGTCAAAGAATCATAATCAGAATATCGAGGAATTAAAAGAATTGCTGCGAATTCCAAGTGTCAGTTCCTTATCCGAGCATAAAGAGGACATTCAAAAAGCAGCTTCCTGGATTTCCGGCAAATTAGAAAGCATTGGATTAGAACATGTGGAAATCGTTCAGACAAAAGGGCATCCCATTATCTATGCGGACTGGCTTCATCAGGAAAACGCCCCAACTGTATTAGTATACGGCCATTATGATGTTCAGCCAGTTGACCCTATTCATTTATGGGAAACACCTCCTTTTGAACCGGCGATCCGTGATGAAAAAATCTTTGCCAGAGGGGCAACCGATGACAAAGGACAGACATTCTTACATATCAAAGCAGTGGAAACTCTTTTGAAATCGGAAGGTACACTGCCGGTAAACGTTAAATTCTGTATTGAAGGGGAAGAAGAAATCGGCAGCCCTCATCTTCCAGAGTTTTTATCCGAAAACCAGGAAAAACTAGCCTGTGATGTAGTGGTAATTTCTGATTCAGATATGTGGGATCGAGGTGTCCCTGCCATTACCTATTCCTTGAGAGGGCTGTGTGCACTGGAATTTTCCCTTAAAACCGCAAATTCCGATTTGCATTCAGGCATGTTTGGCGGCGGAGTTCAAAACGCCAATCATTTATTGATTCAGCTGCTTTCCACTCTTCATGATGAAAATGGGAAAGTGACGGTTGATCATTTTTATGATGACGTCGTGGAACTGACAGAATATGAAAAGGAACAAATTAAAGCATTGGGCTTCGATGAAGAAAAGCTGAAAAAATCGTTAGGATTAACAGATTTAACGGGAGGAGAAAACAATTTCCCTTACCCTGAGAGAATCAGTTCCCGGCCCACATTAGAAATCAACGGTTTATGGGGCGGCTTCCAGGGAGAAGGAACCAAAACGGTCATCCCGAATGAGGCTCATGCCAAAATTACCTGCCGTCTGGTACACAACCAAAACCCTGAAAGAATCCAAGGATTGATCAAACAGCACCTGGAAGAACGCGCTCCAAAAGGATGCACGGTGGAAGTGTCACTGCAAGATAGGGGTAATCCTTTCCTGACACCGATTGACAGTCCCATGATCCAAAAAGCAGCAGAAGCCTATCAAAACGTTTATGGGAAAGCGCCTGTATATAAAAGAGAAGGCGGTTCTATTCCGATTGTGTCAGACTTCAGCCACTCCCTGAATGCACCTGTAGTCCTGATGGGATTCGGCCTGCCAGACGAAAATCTTCATGCTCCAAATGAACATTTCAACCTAGAAAATTTCGATAAGGGCATTTTGACGATTTGCTCCTTTTTTGAACTGCTCAGCAGGTAAAAAAGGACCTTTCTAGTCCTTTTGCCATGTCATCTAATAAAATCCCTGGAAAGTCCTCCAGGGATTTCTTTTATTGATTGATATACATCTGTCATGCTAATAGTCAATGAACTCAGGAACTAATCCATAAAAATTTTCCCTGGATTTAAGATTCCCTTTGGATCCAAGACATCTTTGATCGCCATCATTATATCCAAGGCCTCTCCATGCTCTCTGCGCTGATAATGAGCTTTCCCCACTCCTACACCATGTTCTCCCGTGCAGGATCCTCCCCGGCTTAACGCATACTCAACCAAGTGGGCGTTAAACTCTTTGGCTTTTGATACTTCTTCCGGATCATTTAAATCGATCATTAAAATAACATGGTAGTTTCCATCTCCTACATGCCCCACTATGCCCGCATCCAGCTCGGAGCCGTCAATGTGATTACGCGCATCCACGATGGCGCCGACTAACTCTGAAATGGGGACGCACACATCTGTAACCATCATTTTCTTCCCCGGGGATTTGTGGACAAAAGCGTAAGCTAAGCTATGGCGTACATCCCAGAGCTGGGAACGAGCCTTCGAATCTGTTTCAAATAGGAATTCCTGACAGCCGTTTTCCAGCGCTATGTTTTGAGTGAATTCTATATCGTACGATAGCCCCCCTTCACTTCCGTGGAACTCAATAAAAAGGGTAGGTTTCTCTGGATAAGTTGTGTTGTTATAAGCATTTACTTGTTTAATGGATCGTGCATCCACCAATTCCATGCGGGCGATGGGAATACCGGCTGACAACGTTGAAACAACTGTGGTAACAGCATCTTCTACGCTGGAGAATACAGCACGTGCCGCTGTAATAACCTCCGGTAAACCGTATACACGCAGCGTCAGTTCTGTAAATACACCCAACGTACCCTCTGAACCGACAAACAGACTGGAAATATGATATCCGGATGATGATTTTGCTGTCATGTTTCCTGTATGAATGATGCGTCCATCTGCCAGTACCACCTCAAGATCGCGCACCTGGTCACGCATAATTCCATACCTCACAGAGGTGGTACCGCTGGCATTTGTTGCAGCCATCCCTCCAAGCGTTGCATCTGCACCTGGATCCACCGTAAAAAAAAGCCCATGTTTCTTTAATGCTTTGTTTAACTGGCTCCGTGTAACTCCCGGCTGTACCCGTACCAAAAAATCTGTCGGGCGCACCTCCAGTACTTCATTCATCAGCTGAAAATCTAATGATATTCCTCCTTGATACGGAATCACATGACCTTCTAGGCTGGTCCCCATTCCAAAAGGAGTGACAGGAATGTTCTTTTCATTAGCAAACTTCATGATCCTGCTGACTTCCTCAGCGCTTTTTGGAAATACAACGACATCTGGCAAATGAGGAGTATGATACGATTCATCTTTACTATGCTGTTCTAACACAGTAGGGTTGGCAGTGATCTGCTCCGCCGGTATAAATTTCTTTAATTGGCCGACTAAGTCGTTTTCCATTGTATTCAACTTTGATTCCCCCACAGTAAGTAAACTTTTCTTTTAGTATGCTGGCATCATAATTATAATTAAATTCAGAATCTTAAAAAAGTTTTTTGCCTCCATCTAAAAAGATCAATTAAAAATTATACTTGCCATATAGGCAATTAGAGGAATTGTGAGTAAAGAACACATAGTAGAATAAACTGTAGCCATAACCGCAGTCCCTTCATCATGGCCATAACGTGCAAATAAGACAGTAGCTATCATAAAAGTGGGCATTGATACCTCGACCAAAGCAATTAATTTAAGTTCATTGGCGACAGGTATCCATTGTAAGACAGCAAGAATTATTAAGGGAAAGACCAACAGTTTCATCATAAGCGAAATACTTATGAAACGAATAGGTAGTTCCTTCTTTTCTTTGAAAAATGCAGATATTAATAAACCAATGTACAGCATGGCCAATGGGGCAGCTAAATCTGATAATGTTGCTGCTAAATTTTTCACAAGTATTGGCGGTTTATACCCAATCATTGCAATGGTTAACCCAATCACAATGGCAAAAATCGGAATGTTAATCATTGCTTTAAGGCTTCTTAATGAAAATTTCCCATCCTTATTCAATAGCACAGTTACCAATGTAAAAATGATTACATCAAGACCTGCATCAAATATTGCCGCTAATAAGCCCCCCGAAGGCCCAAACAATGACGTACAGACAGGAATGCCGATAAATCCGGTATTCCCCAAACCTGCCAGGATGGCTAATTTTCTGGATTTCACCGAACGAAAACCAAACACTATTGCACTCATCCAACCCAATCCGATACCAATCGTATTGAAAAGAATCGAAAGTAAAAATAGAGTTATCATTTTTGATAACAATTGATCATTGATTTCCATAGTAAATATTCCGTTTAAAATAATGGAAGGTACCGCAATATTGAGAATGATGGTAGTAAGCAAGCGTTTTGATTCTTCTGTAACAGAGAAGCTTATACCAATTATCACCCCAAGTAAAATAATAATTGCCATCATGCTTACTGCTGATAGAACTGTTGATATATCCAAAGATCCTCCCCCATTCTACAATTGTAATTTTTCTTCCATCATTTTAATTGTGAGAAAAAAAGAAAAGAGAAAGCAATTTTCTCACTTTCCCAAAATTCCAGTTTCATAGCCTAGTATATATTATTAAGATCTTTATACTCTTTATTCATCATTGTCTTCACTTAGCTTATTCAAGCCAATCGGTCTAAAATCCGGGAACTCTCTACAATACGTTCAACTACAGCATTTCCGATTTGAATAGATGCCGTTGCTGCAGGTGACGGGGCATTGCAAATATGCAGCGAATTGGTCCCCGAAAATATTGCAAAGTCATCCACCATGCTGCCATCATGCATAAGAGCCTGTGCCCGCACTCCGGCATGTGTTGGAATGATATCCTTCTCCGTCAACTCGGGGATTAGCCGTTGTAGGCTATGCAAAAAGGCCTGTTTGCTGAAGGAACGTACATATTCCTTGATGCCTTCTTTCATATTTGGCATGGCCATTTTCCAAAAGCCAGGATATGTCAACACTTCGAATAAATCCTTAACATTAATGTCTTTCTTGGTATAGCCCTCACGTTTAAAGGCCAATACCGCATTTGGCCCAGCGTGAACCTCGCCATTGATCATACGGGTAAAGTGAACCCCGAGGAACGGGAAGTCCGGGTTGGGAACTGGATAAATCAAGTGCTTCACGAGATGCCTTTTTTCCGGAGCCAGCTCATAATATTCGCCTCGGAAAGGAACGATCTTCATGCCGGTATTCATCCCGGTCATTTTTGCCACACGATCGCTGTGCAAGCCGGCACAGTTAATGAGAAAACGCGATTTAATTGTTCCTCGGTTTGTTTCTATCGCGACCCCGTCCGTCCCATCCGTGATATTTTCCACTTTTGTGTCGAGACAGATGTCTCCTCCGCCTTCCTGGATGATCTCGGCGAATTTCTGGGAAACGCCTTTATAATCAGCAATTCCGCAGCTTGGAACCCGGATTGCGCCCAAACCCGCGACATGTGGTTCTATTTCGGACAATTCCTCAGATCCAATTTTAATGACTTCCAATCCGTTTTGAATGCCGCGGTCGAACAGATTATCCAAAAGCGGCAGCTCTTCCGAATTGGTGGCGACAATCACCTTTCCACATACATCATAATCGATCCCATGCTCTTGGCAAAATCGGACCATTGCTTTGTTGCCTTCGCGTGCAAATTTCGCCTTTAAACTGCCTGGTTTATAATAAATACCGGAATGGATAACTCCACTGTTATGGCCAGTTTGATGATGGGCCCAATCCTTTTCCTTTTCTATCATGACTATTTTTGTGCCGGGATACCGCTTCGTCAGCGCCATACCTGTAGATAAACCAATGATTCCTCCACCTACAATTGCAAAATCATACATAATTATCCCTCATTTGCATTATGATAGATCCCTAGCTTTTAGGATTCACTTTCAGTCTACCTGCCTAGTTTTATTGCCAGCTTTGGCAGGATTTTTGATTCATTTAAATCAAGAAGCTTCTAATATCCCCCGGTTCTAAAAACCCATCGATATATATTTTTCCTCCAAATATTCTTCAAGGCCTTGATAGCCGCCTTCCCTTCCCATACCGCTCTCTTTCATTCCGCCAAATGGAGCCTGTGCAACAGTGGGAATGGCATCGTTAAAGCCGATAATTCCGAACTCCAGGGCTTCCGATACCCTAACTCCCCTGCTTATATTCTGTGTATAAAAATAGGCCGCCAGACCGTACTCTGTATTATTGGCAAGCTCGATCACTTCTTCTTCTGTATCAAACGGGATGATTGGTGCAACCGGACCAAATGTTTCCTCGAATGTGATAAGCATATCCTTGTTCACTCCACTAAGAACGGTAGGTTCATAGAACAATCCATCCGACAATTCCCCTTCGATCCTTTGTCCGCCACAAAGAAGGCGGGCACCTTTTGCCAGGGCATCTTGTACATGCTCCTCTACCTTTGCCAGCCCGTCACTGCTGACAAGAGGCCCGACTTCAACGGTAGGATCAATACTATTCCCGACTTTAAGAGCTTGTACCTTTTCAACAAATAGCGCAGAGAATTTATCGATGACAGAACGGTGGACGTAAATTCGATTTGCACAAACGCACGTCTGCCCTGTATTTCTGAATTTGCTTGCCACGGCACCAGCTGCTGCTGCTTCCAATTCAGCATCTTCAAAAACGATAAATGGCGCATGTCCACCAAGCTCAAGAGAAAGTCTCTTGAGTTGCGGGGCTGACTTGGTAACCAGCATTTTGCCTACTTCAGTAGAACCGGTAAAAGAAATTTTTCTTACTACGGGGTTTTCAAAGATTTCATCCGAGATAGGTCCGGCACTACCCGTTACTATATTAACCACCCCAGCAGGCACTCCCGCCATTTCTACCAATTTACCAAATGCTAACGCACTAATAGGAGATTGTTTCGCAGGCTTCACAATGGCTGTACATCCAGCGGCC
Source organism: Peribacillus kribbensis DSM 17871 (assembly GCF_000430765.1). GTDB lineage: Bacteria > Bacillota > Bacilli > Bacillales > DSM-1321 > Paraperibacillus > Paraperibacillus kribbensis. Next base: position 197,790 of record NZ_KE387238.1, read on the forward strand.
ATTGCAGGTCCTACCTTCCTAGTCATCATAGCCAACGGGAAATTCCAAGGAGTAATTGAGGCTACCACCCCGATCGGCTGGCGGATCACCGACAGCCTTTTATTGGCAGCAGAAGCAGGGATCGTTTCCCCATAAATCCGGCGTCCTTCTTCCGCAAACCATTCCAGGTAGCTTGCAGCAAAAGCCACTTCACCCTGGGCTTCAGTAAAGGGCTTCCCCATTTCCAGACTCATAATTTCTGCTAATTCATCTTTATATTCATGCATAAGATCATGCAATTTCTTTAGGTATTTACTACGTTCCTGAGCCGTCAATTTTGACCAGGTTTTAAACGCTTTTTCAGCAGCTGCAATTGCCTCCTGAGTTTCTTGGCGTCCACCATTTGGGATTTTAGCCACCACCTTCCCTGTTGATGGATTTGTAACGGGTATAGTTTCTCCGTTCTGTGCTACTGACCATTCCCCATTTACATACATTTCCAGTTCGGTTAAATCGACTAATCGACTAGTTTTTAGCATAGTTAAGTCTCCTTTTTTAACAGAATTATAATCTCTTCATTAATTTTTAAAGTTGTTTAATCCATAGGGTAATGACCGATCAGAATCCTGAAGCTTTAGTTCCTCCATCAATGTCCGAGTTAATGGAAATCCTCTCGTTTTTAAGAAGGAAGGTATATCCCACAGCAGCAAGAAGGCAAAGAACTACCGGTATAATCAGAGCTATATTGAAATTATTGAGCTTCGCTACTAAAATCCCTGTCACGGCTGGAGCTAACCAACCAGAAAGGTTGCCCACTAAATTTTGCAACCCTGCAAGCTTTCCTTCCGCACCTTTTGGAGCAACATCCGAAACAGTAGCCCAGAGAATGCCCGCAGCCAATCCTTCACCGCCGATCGCTATGGAAATATACGTAAGTGCCATAATGGCGCTGTCTGTATAGATAGTCGGTATAATGGCTAATGGAAATAGCATGCCTATGGCTAAAACGGTTTTTCTCGCTTTGATTGAATTCCAGCCTCTTTTAATTAAAATATCGGACAACACTCCTCCCAGGATATTTCCCAAAAAGGACATAATCCAAGGCAGCATCGTGAAAATTCCTGCTTTTAAAAGTGTCATTCCTCTTTGGTTTACAAGATAAGTAGGAAGCCAGGTCATCATTAAATAAGTAAGATAGTTATGTGCAAACAAACCGTATAACATCGGGTAAACATTTCTGTATTTAAAGAATTTAAATGGTGAGATGGTTAGTGTCGGTGCTTTTTCCGCTTGGGTTTGCCCCTCTTTGATATAGTCCACTTCCGCCTCATTTGCGATCTTACTTTGTTTTGGATGGTTTTTGAAAAAGAGTAACCAGAATGCCAGCCATACGAATCCGAGGCATCCGATTACCATAAAGGATGCTTGCCAACCCCAATTTTGGATAATCCATGCTAAAATCGGTGTCGTTATACCAATACCGATAGCAGTACCAGAATTAAAAATCCCGTTTGCGATGCCCCGTTCGTGTGACGGCAGCCAGTCTGAAATAACGCGCGTGTTGGTTGGAAACGCAGGGGCCTCTCCGATTCCCATTAAAACTCGGATACCGATCAGTGCGCCAAGCGAACGTCCAAATCCAGTAAACACTGTACAAAGCGACCACCACACGATGGCGATGGAGTACGTTAAGCGGGCTCCTAATTTATCAACGATTACCCCGACCGGAATCTGCATTAAGGCATACGACCAAAAGAACGCTGACCCTAATATTCCGAATCCTACCACCGAAATCGAAAGATCCTTCATCATCGAGGGCCCTGCAATGCCAAGAATGGCCCTATCCATATAGTTGATTGTCGTAGCGATGAAAAGGAGTCCTACTACAAGCCATCTTCCATTTGTCTTTTTCATATTTGCACCTCGTTATGGATAATATTTTTGGTAGAAAAACGTTTCGGGAAATTCATATGGCCCGAAAAAATTTGAAATGAGAAAAATGTTTTGAAATTACCAGAAATATCTAGATGACTATTACAGTACAATGGTAGTAATTTCGATTGCCTTTATACATTCATGATGGCCGGTTCTAGACTTTTGGAACCGAAAGCATCCCGATGAAAACATTCTAAATCTCCATGATAAGCCTTCTCAATTATCAGTTGGATATCAGATGCCTTTGTCAGCCTCGGATTAACGAACACGTTACCGCTCCTCATGGAGTCATCCACCAATTTCGGCAAAACGTCCAGTGAGACTCCAAGCTCTTTAATATTGAGAGGAATATTCATACATTGATTCATCTCGATGACAGTATCTATTGCTTTTTCGGCTGCTTTCTCGATAGATAAACCGCTTACATTTCTTCCTAAAGCTATCGCTATTTCTCTATACTGTTCCGCACATGCCGGCAGATTGAATTTCATAACGAATGGCAATAGAGCTGCATTTGCGATGCCATGCGGTATATTAAAGACACCTCCAAATGTATGGGAAATAGCGTGTACATTACCCAATCGCGACTGTGAAAAGGCTACGCCAGCTAACAGGGAGGCTACAAGCATGTTTTCCCTGCTTTCCAAGTCCGTCCCCACAAAGTACGATCGTGTTAAATTTTCACCGATCATCTTGATCGCCTGCATGGCAAAAGCCTTGCTGACAGGGTTTGCTGATTTGGATGTGTAGGATTCAATCGCATGGGTTAAAGCATCCATACCAGTAGCTGCAGTAATCTCTTGAGGCAAATGCAATGTAAGGGCAGGATCCAATATTGCTAGGTTTGGAAATAGAAGTGAACTAAGAACACCTAATTTAAAAGAGGTTTCCTTATTCGTTACCACTGTCGAATTAGTGGCTTCACTACCTGTTCCAGCCGTAGTCGGGATGGCAATGATCGGGAGTGGATGATTGGAAATCTTTCCAACCCCTTCATAATCCAGGATATGGCCTGCATTAGTAGCCATTGCCGCAATTCCCTTGGCTGTGTCTATGCTGCTTCCTCCGCCTACAGCCAGAACTGCCTCAATCTTTTGCTGCTTAAGATACACTGTCCCCTGTTGGATTGTTTCAGCTGATGGATTGGGCTCTACCTCATCGTAAATCTCATAATAAAGGTTTGCCGAAGAAAGGGATTTTTCAATGCCTTGTAAGAGTCCGGCTGCTCTGACCCCTTTATCTGTGACAATGAGCACACTCGATACCCCTAAATCTTTAATTAGTTCTCCTGTTTCTTCAGATATTCCGTTTCCGCATTCCACTCGTGTCGGCATAAAATATGTAAAAGGTATAAGAGACATCTTGCACCATCCTTTCATTTTTTTATTAGATAGCGAAACTCTTTCTTTTCCGGTCTGCAGATCCATTCTCTTTATACTAATTTACCCTAAACTGCGATAAGTGCTTTTAACCATTCGGTTATCTTACAGGCCGGGGGATGTGGACCCTGGTTTCTTATACAAATAATCTAAATTATAAAGCTTTTCTAAGTAATTCTTCTAAACTGCGTTTAGTTGGCACCCTTGGGTTATTACGGACAAGTCGATCAATCTGGAGTGTCTTCTCAGCAATTTCGGGAATATCCTCTTCTTTGATCCCAATCTCTGTTAGTCTGGTAGGCAGTCCAATTTCCCCAAGCAGGGCAAGCACAGCTTTTGAAGCGGCCAAAGCGACTTCCCTATCGGATAGGCCATCCGAGTTCACATTGAATGCCTGGGAAATTCTCACCATTTTTTCTGTTTCTACGGCTGCATTGTATTCCATGACATACGGAAGCAAGAGCCCCGTAACCTCTCCATGAGGTGACTTCACAAGCCCACCAATTGGGTAAGCCAATGCATGGGCTGCTGCTGTACCTGCATTTGAAAAGGACATTCCAGCAAGCAGGCTGCCCATCAGCATATTGGAACGGGCCTCAAGATTGCTGCCCTGCTGCACAGCAAGCGGCAGATTTTTTGCGATTAATTCAATTGCCTTGTATGCCAGTGCATCGCTGATGGGGATGGAACCCTGGAATAAGATACTTCCTTCTGCCTGGATAAATGCATAAGGTTTGGCTGTGAAGGCCTCTATCGCATGTGACAAAGCATCAATTCCGGAACAAGCTGTTACATAAGCAGGAAGCCCCACCGTTAATTCTGGATCTAGTAGAGCAACGGTTGGTCTTAGATAATTATCTGAGATACCAACTTTCAGGTTATTTTCAACATCGGTCAATACCGCAACAGATGTTACTTCTGAACCGGTTCCAGCGGTCGTCGGAATCGCTACAAGTGGGGCGATGGGTCCGGGTACCTGGTTTTCTCCACCATAATAATCCAAAGGATGTCCGCCATGGGCGACCAACAAAGCAACAATCTTGGCCATATCAATGCTGCTGCCTCCACCAAGGCCAATTACTGCATCAATATCCATTTGAGATTTAGCAAACTCATAACAGTTTAGCGCCGATTCTACCGGCGGCTCCGGTACGACCTGGTCATAGATCACTGTTTCGTAGTTTGCTTGTTCCAACAATGAGGTAATTCTGTCCACGATACCTGCATTTTTGATCCCTGGGTCAGTAACGAGTAAAATGTGTTTCGCCTTTAATCTTTGAAGGATCGAATCCAATTGCCTGATCGCCCCGTTTCCAAATACGATCCTTTCTGTAGAATAAAAATCCCATGTATTTCTCATGCCCCTTACCTCCAAATTCTATAAATTGATGACGACAAGTTTTTCGTCCGTCATTTCTTGAATGGCATAATGCGGTCCCTCTTTGCCAATTCCGCTATCCTTCACGCCGCCATACGGCATAATGTCGGCACGGTAAGTAGAAACATCATTGATAATCACACCGCCAAAATGGAGTTCCTGTGTTGCCCGCATGGCTAAAGTGATATTCGATGTAAAGAAACCAACTTGTAAGCCGAACTTCGTATCATTCGCCTGACGGAAAGCCTCCTCGATGCTATCGAAAGGAATAATGCTAATCACTGGCGCGAACACTTCCTGGCAGACTACCTTCATTTCCGGCTTCACATCTATTAAAATAGTAGGTTCTAAAATTGAATCCCGCCTTTTTCCTCCATATACCACTTTGGCCCCAAGACGACTGGCTTCTTGGATCCATTCTTCCGCTCGCCTTGCTTCTTTTTCGGAAATCATAGGGCCAATGTCTGTGGAAGAATCTGCAGGATTTCCGACCTTCAAGCTCTGTGCTACCTTGACTGCCTTCTCCACAAACTCATCACAGATATCTCTATGAACGTAGATGCGCTGTACAGAGATACAGGCTTGACCTGCATTCACATACCCCCTGGTGACACAGAGTTCAACTGCTCTGTCTATATCAGGGACATCCTTGTGAACGATATTAGGGGAGTTATTTCCTAATTCCAAGGTAACCTTACGAATACCCGTACTGCTCTTAATGTGCCGCCCTACGCTTGGACTCCCTGTAAAAGTGAACATCGCAATGCGTTCATCCTCCAAAAGATATTGGCCTGTTTCCTGTCCCAACCCGTTAACCACATTCAGAAAACCTGCAGGTAATCCTGCTTCAGAAAAAATTTCTGCGATCTTGCATGCAATAAGGGGCGTCACTTCCGCCGGCTTCAATACTATGGTGTTTCCCGCTGCTAACGCAGGAGCTACCTTATGTATAGTGAGATTGAATGGGAAATTAAACGGGGTAATCGCACCAATAACCCCAACAGGAACTCGGATGGTGAAAGCCATCTTATTGTCGTTACCAGACTGCCCCAAAGGTACGCCTGTCCCAGCAATCCGTTTTGCTTCTTCCGCTGAATGAACCATGGTTTGAATTCCTCTATCGATTTCCCCTCTAGCATCCTTCAATACTTTACCGACTTCCTGTACGAGAATCATCGCCAACTCTTCTTTTCTTGCTTTAGCGATATTCGCTGCACGCATTAGAATCTCGTAGCGTTGATTGGAATCTAGCTTTTTTGTATTAAAGGTTTCCAGGGCATTGGTTACTGCATCAGAAACAGTTTTTCGGGATGCATTGCCAATCCGGGCAATCTCTTCTTTTGAATATTTGTTCAAAACTGGAATTGTATTGTGATCGGAGATCCAGCTGCCATTAATGAAATGGCCATAAACCTCATTTTTTTTAGCTGTCACTGTGTTCATAGTAGCTTCCTTCCTCCTCTGTCCATTAAAGATCGAACCTTCCTACGTTTTTACAATTTACGAGAGTTTCTACCAGATGGATATAAAGCGCTTTCATTGAAATGAATTCCTTTGCTATAACTTTAATAAGCTATTGTAAACCGTCAAAATAATATATAATTATTTTCAATAATATATCATATAATATATTATTTTGTAAATACTATTTTATTTAAAATATTCTGATATCTATATATTTTGTTGATATCAAAGGCTTTATCTAAATATAATAAAAAGAATCTCGGACGCCGCATGCCTTATACGGTTATTATCGTATATTATTTTTATGATTTTTTGGCTTGATATACAATTTCCATTGTGAATGATATATTTAATAAGTAGCAAATTGGAAATAAGTAGTTCTCAACTAGTCTACCTCGGTCCATTTGCAAATTTTGAAAACCAACAAGGTTTTACTTTATTATCATATTGATACCTTTGTTTCTTTAAATAAAGAAGTTACAGATACCAATGTAGGGTTTACTACCATATATCTTCCACACAAATTTTAAAAAGATAGGAGAACTTCCATGATAAGGGAAAAGGAAAGAGGAGAGACAACAGAGTTAGTCTATAATTTATTAAAGGAAAGAATTTTTGATTGGAGTATATCACCTGGGCAAAAGATTAATATAAGTAATCTAACAAAGGAAATCAACATCAGCGCCATTCCTCTAAGAGAAGCACTCTCACGCCTTAGTTCGGAAAAATTAGTGATTTTGGAACCAAATAAAGGGTATCGTGTCAGTGATATTTTAGATGCAGATAATATGAAGAAAATGCTAGAAGCCCGCACTTTATTGGAAGTCAATGCCATTCGGAATATTATCCGCTCAAATAATTTGAGTGTGGTGGAACACCTTTCTTGGCTTACAGAACAAATGTATTCTATTCCCCCAGGTCCAATAAATAAAAAAATACTCGATTTTACACATTTAGATCAACAATTTCATCTTTCTATTATGAAAGCCGGAGAGAACCCATTCCTTACTGAAGCTTATGAAGGCATGCACATCCACCTGCATATTGGTCGTTTTTACCACGTCAGAGGTCAGTTAGATCAAACAGAAGCACCATCGGAACATCTGGAAATTATTAAAGCGATTAAAACACGAGATGTTTACAGAGCCGAGCTTGCTATTTCTGGTCATATCCAAGATTCCATCAATCGTTTGGTGAAAAGGCAAGATGACTCAAAACCTTGAAATCTAAGGTGCCTACAGCCTTAAAAGAAAGTCTATTTAAAATCATAAATAAATCTTCACTCACTCCTACTTTTGTAATATCAAAATACACAAGGAAAAGGGTGAATAGGACAATAAATAAGGCGAAAACTGATAGTTTTCGCCTTTCTCTTTTTAAAAGAATGATCATTGAAATACAGGCTTATTGATCATTTTTTCTTTCGCCAGCCAAGCTCCTCCAATAACACCTGCGTTATTACCTAGTGTAGCAGTGACAATCTCGACACCTTGTACTACTCTCGGAAAAGCAAATTGCAGAAATATGTCTTTTAATGGCCGCAACAAGGTATCATAAGCTTTCGAAACCCCGCCTCCAATCACAATTGTTTCAGGATTTAAGACATTCGCTAAATTTGAAAGAGACAATCCTAATTGAAAGGCAACCTGTTCGACTACTCGGTTAGCAAGTACATCTCCTTCCTTCGCCGCATCAAAAATGTGCTTGGCGGACAAAGTTTGATGTACCTCATAATCTCGTAAACAGCTGCTCTCATTTGAAGATACTAATTCTTCTTTTGCCAAGCGGACAATTCCTGTCGCTGACGCTACCGTTTCCAGACATCCTAATTTCCCACAGTTACATGGTGCTCCGTTTTTCGGTACCGAAGTCATATGGCCAATTTCACCACCGCCTCCATTTACCCCATGTACAACCTCACCATTAACGATAATTCCGCCACCAACACCTGTTCCTAAAGTAACACAAATTAAGTTTTTAGCCCCTTTGCCCGCACCTTTCCACATTTCACCGATTGCCGCTAGATTTGCATCGTTGTCGACGACAACAGGCAGAGATGTTTCCCTCTCGAGGATAGTTTGTAATTGGAATCGTTCCCAGCCTAGGTTCACCGCCACTTCAACGGAGCCGTCCTCCTCATTCACAGGGCCTGGCGCACCAACCCCGATTGCAACTAACTGATTGTTCGTTTGATTTAATTCTTCTAACTTTTGATCAATCGATCTTGCAATCGATTCAGGTATGTGTATGCCCTTATTACTTATATCAGTATAGATCTCCCAGCTATAAATGATGTCACCCTGCAAACTGATAAAAGCCATTTTAATCGTGGTCCCGCCTATATCAACACCAACTAACCATCTTTCTTCCATAACCCTTCACTCATTTCCTTCATGACTTCCTTCCCACTCCAAAAAACGCCATTCTTACAAAAGAGGCATCTCAATTGAGACGCCTCTTGTTAAGGTTGAGAATTGTCTAGCTCTAACGCCCAGTAACTAACGGGCGCTTCTGCCTTTCTCGTTATTTTACAGCGGCAGCTGTTTTTTCAAGATTAACCCATTGACCTTTTTCAGCAGATGCCAGAATCGCATCAGCAATCACTTCAATCTGGTAGCCATCATTGAAGTTAGGTGAGAATTCAGTATCCTCACTGATTGCTTTAAAGAAATCATATGTTTCAATGATCTTTGTTTCGCCGTAACCAATACCCAGAGCAGGAATTGGCCATAATCCTTCGCCGTACGGAGTAGCAGGTCCTGTATAAACGGTTCTGAAGCCCTTTGCATCACTTGGATCATCTGCGAAGCAAACTTGAAGTTCATCACGGCGCTCATAGTTAAAGTATAATGAACCATTTTCACCATGAATTTCAAAAGTTAGGAAGTTGTTCCGGCCATGTGCATTACGTGTTGCTTCAATCGTTCCGATAGCACCATTATCAAACTTAACCATCGTAATAAATTCATCATCCACATCTACAGCTGCTTTAGGTACATCGTCGCCACCTGATTTTACTGTACCTAACTTGTCGATGCCGCCAGTTTGAATCGGTCTTTCAGGGATCCATGTTTTTGTGATCGCATTTACATCTGTGATTTCGCCAACAAGGTAACGAGCATAATCAACTACGTGTGTACCAATATCACCTAGTGCACCTGACCCAGCGATTTTCTTTTGGAAGCGCCATGATAATGGAGAGTTTGGATCAGCTGACCAGTCTTGTAAGTACGTTCCACGGAAGCTTAGAACTTTACCGATTCTTCCTTCTTCAATATATTTTTTCGCAAGTGCAACAGCTGGTGTTCTCCTGTAGTTAAAAGCAACCGCGTGTTTTACACCTGCTGCTTTTACTGCTTCTAACATTTCTCTCGCTTGTTCAGCCCCTAATGCTAATGGCTTTTCACAGATAATATGCTTTCCAGCTTTTGCAGCTGCAATCGCAATCTCTGCGTGAGTATTATTTGGAGTTACGATATCAATCACATCGATTTCCGGATTGTTAACAACTTCTCTCCAATCGGTAGCATAGTTATCAAAGCCTAATCTTGCTGCTGCATCTTTAGCTAATCCTTCGTTAACGTCTACTACTGTGTGGCGATGAGGAATTGCCGGTGCTGGCCAGAAAAACATTGGCATACCTGCATATGCAAGTGAATGCGCCTTACCCATAAATCCTCCGCCGATCATACCTACGTTTAATTTTTTCATTTTAGTATCCTCCCACTATTTCCTTCATATTTTTAAAGTTTGATATTCCTAATGGATAAGAAACGTTTATGCTTGATTTACTTTATCAAATTGATTTAAATAGCTGCGGCTGATTTTAGCCCCTTCTTTTGGATCTTGGTAGCTGTCTAACTCGACCGTAATCCAGCCATCATAGTTTGCTTCTTCTAATGCTTGAACCATTTCATCGAATTTCTGATGACCTTCCCCTAATGGTAAAAACTCTCCATCGGCATAATCTTTAAAGTGAACATATTTGATGCGGTCCACATATTTTCTTATGACAGCCACTGGATCTCCACCTCCAGCTTCAATGTGAGCTGTATCTGGGCAAAGGTTAATCTTTGTTAATGGCATTAGTTTATCTAATTGTTCAGGAGCCTGAACGTTCGTTCCTAAATGCGGATGATAACTTGCAATCAGATTATATTTTTCAGCAATTTCAACTACTTTATTAAGCGCATTACCAAGAGCCGTAAAATCGCTTTCAAGTATGCCATTCGCACGCACCGCACCGCCGCCTATTACAAGGTGGATTGCACCTGCTTCTGATGCGAATTGTGCTACACTTTCGATTTTTATTAATTCTTCTTCTAAAATATCAGGGAAAATAAAATTCCCGCCTGTATATACACCAACCAAGGATAAAGAATGGTCATTCATCAATTTTAAAAATTCTTCTTTTTTATCTTTATATTGCATCAGGTTTCCATCGAAGATTTCAAAGCCGTCATAGCCAGCTTCCGCAATGTCCTTTAATGCATCTTCCGTTGATCCATAGGCAAGGTAGTAATTATCCTTCACACTAGTCACACCTGCCGGATGACCAACTACGCCGCCCCAAGTATTTGTTTGATAACCTAATTTCATTTGATTACCTCCATATCTTTTGGAATTTAGTCTGCCATATTTCATCCTATAAAAATCGAAGCAACTCACCTTTAATTATAGTAATCGATTACATTTTCATTTTGAAAGATTTCTAAACTTTCAATAATACTAATATTAAATGCATTATTTACGTTTTAGCGAAATGTAATCCATTACATTTTTATATACATATGAACTGCTGTTTTTAGTAGGAAGGAATGAATTAATATCTATTTATTTCTTGGAATAAAAGATATTGTACCGCTTACATGAACTATTGTAATCGATTACAACCAAATTTGCAACCTATAATTTTATATTGTCAGAAAATGCCGCCTTTTGTTCACCATACGCTTAAGAGGAAAGGAAATCCTAAAAAACTTCCCTTTCCTCTTATACGATTAACATGGATAAATCCTTTTACAACGGTCAGCGGGTTAAGCGATACCTACTGCCAGTTTTCAAGATGTTGAAGATGATCCACTGTTAAACCAATCAGATTAGAGGCTTGCAACGGAGCCACCATCAACTCGAAGGTTTACACCATTAATAAAAGAAGCCTTTGCGGATGCAAGGTACACAACAGCTGAAGCAACTTCTTCCACTGTCCCTGGCCGTTTCACTTCAACATGCGGGCGATTTTCCTTTAAAAATTGCTGGATTGCTTCATCATAACTGATGTTCTGCTTCCTGGCATTATCCTTCAGCAGGTCCTCAAGCATAGGTGTCATGATAAACGCAGGCGATACCGTATTCACAATTATCCCTTCTGCGGCATATGCCTTGGATAAGCTTTTTGTAAAATTAATTAGTGCTGCTTTAGAAGCATTATAATGAGGCATGAATGCGTCTGGCTGAATCCCGGATTCTGATGAAATATTAATAACACGGCCAAATCCTGTTCTTTTCATAAAAGGAATAACCGCTTTCGTTATACGTACAGCTCCAAAAAGATTGACCTCAAAAATATTCTGCCATTCCTCTATATCCAATGATTCAAAGTCATCAAATCCACTTGCAATCCCCGCATTATTAACGAGGATGTCGATGGTCTTAAAACGCTCAATAGCAGAAGCAACAAGATGGTCGACGTCTGCTTGTTTCGTTAAATCGGCTTCAATAGCAAGAACACGTCCTCCGGTTTTTTCTATTTCAGCCGACGCCTCATTTAACGCTTTAGCGCCCCGTGCACAAATTACAACGTTGGCACCTTCTTCCGCAAACGCCATGGCAATTGCTTTCCCAATACCTTTACTGCTGCCAGTCACAAGTGCGGTTTTATTTTTTAATTCCAGATTCATTTTTTGATCCATTCCTTTCTATGCTAACCTGATCAGCAAGCTGCCAAATAAGGATTAACTCTAGCTGGTACTCAGCCCGGAGTTAATCCTTATGTATTTCCCATATTAATTTTTCACGGTAGCCTCAAATAATTCTGCATGGATGGGTTCAGCAATAATGGGTTCAACAGCTTTTATGAATCTTTTAAAGTGAGGGGTTTCCTCATGTAATTGAATCGCCTCTTCATCCTTCCATTTCTCAACAAAGATAAAGCTGTTCGCCTCTTCCGGATTTTCATAATATTGATAACTACTATTTCCGGACTCCGCTTGAGATTGTTTTGTTACAAGCCCTGCCTCTTCCAAGAATATTTCACGAAAAGGCGCATTTACCTTTATGCTGGCATGAATGATAATCATGGTACATCCCCCTTAATTGTTGATGGTATTTCTAAAAAACTACCCTGCATGTTTTTCTAATACGATTTCTTTTTTATTTTTCTCTTCGGAATCAATTTTCATAAACTTCATTAAATAAGCACCAAGGAAATACGTGCCTGCGAAAATCCAAATAACCCCTTTCGCACCGATAAGTCCGATAAATATTCCAACGATTGCCGGTGCGATAAAGTAAGACATTCCTGCACCAAAGCTTACAATCGCCATCGCCGACCCTTTTTTCTCAGGGGCAAGTGATGCTACCAAAGCTGAAAGTGGAACGAAACCGCAAAGAACAATTCCCATAAAAATTCCAGCAATATTTAATGCCAAGAAACTGCTGCCAAATACTTCAGGTGTGTAAAGCAAAGCAAGTAGCATAACGCCCATACCGAAGCTGCCGAGCCATTGAATTGTTTTTCTCCAGCCCAGCCATTTATCGCTGATGTATGGAATGATCAGGTTAAAGATAATATTTGCAAACCACATGGTTCCCCACATTTGTAAAAACTGTTCAGTGGTGAATCCGTAATTGGACTTCAAGTACATTGGGAAAAAGATTGGCAGTGAACCGATTCCTGTTGAATTGATAATCCGGACCACGCCGCCGATTGCCACTTTCGGCTGTTCGACACAAATGGTAAATCCACTCAATAAGCTCTTTAGCTTGTCCTTTGGATCTCCCTTTTGTTCCTTTTTCACATCACCTTTTACTACAATAAGACCAACAATTCCTCCAACTAATACCCAAGCTACAGCACTCCACAATAACCCGATATATCCGATTTTCGGAAGCATATAAGCAGGGAAATAACTTCCAACAACATAAAGTCCTCCGCTCCACGCTGCCCAGAACAATCCTACAGCTGTTGCCAGAATCCGCTCTGGACTGCGATAAGTAACCCACACTAAGAAAGAGTAGCAGAATAATGGATAACCTAAACCACGAAGCCCATATGTCGGGAGCATAATAGCGAAATTGTTTAACTTTAAACCATATTCAATAAATAGAACCTGACCGATTAACCAAGTAACAAGACCGATAACCATTACTCTCCTTGGTCCCCACATCTCGGTGAGTACACCTGAAAAGTAAGATGCAATTGCCAGCACAGCACCATATACAGCAAATAAAGTCGCGGATTGTTGAACGGTCAATCCCTTTTCAATCAGATAGGGAGACAACCATGCATGCTCGAGACCGTCACCGGCCATAAAAATTAACGTTGCAACAAATCCCCAAACGACTCCCATTGGAAGTCCGCCTAAAGTACGTTCTTGACCTACAAGCGTTTTCATTTTTACCACCTCGATTTTATTAGTTGGGTGCGGGGGAACGGTTTTCTAAGCCCACCACATTTCCGATACTTGCTCTTTAAACAACGTACCTTTTAACAGTGTGATCGCTTTCATTAAGCCTTCATCGATAGACGCCAGCATATCTTCATGTTCAATGGAAACCACATAATCATACCCTATCGCACGAAGTGTACTGATCATATCTTTCCACATTTTTTCGTTATGGCCATAGCCAACTGTGCGGAAGGTCCATGAGCGATCCAAGACTTGACTGTAATGCTTCGTATCGAGAACACCATTCACCTTGATATTGGCTTGGTCTAAATAGGTATCTTTTGCATGAAAATGGAAGATCGCATTTTCTCTGCCCAATTTTTTAATCGCTTCGACCGGATCGATGCCCTGCCATACCAAATGACTTGGGTCGAAGTTTGCCCCTATGTTTGGTCCTGCATATTCTCTTAGTTTGAGTAGGGTTTCTGGATTATACACAACAAAGCCCGGATGCATTTCGAAAGCAATTTGGTGAATCCCATGCTGTTCAGCGAATTTTGCCTCTTCTTTCCAGTATGGAATAACTACATCATTCCATTGCCACTCTAAAACTTCTGTATACTCAGGCGGCCAAGAGCATGTCACCCAGTTTGGAAACTTGGCACCCGGATGATCTCCCGGACATCCGGCAAATCCATTGATAACCGGCACCTCTAATCGCTCAGCCAGTAAGACTGTTTTTCTCCAGACATCATGGGCGTCTTTGGCAGCCTTTACATTTGGATGAAGCGGGTTCCCATGGCAGCTTAGTCCGCTGATGGTTAATCCCCTGCTTTCAATCGCCCTTTTGAACGATTTGATTTTATCCGTATTTCCTAACAATTCTTCCGGATTACAATGATTGTTTCCGGGATAGTTGCCCGTCCCTATCTCCACCGCCTCTACTCCCATTTCGGCTAATTTATCAAGCATGGCTTCGAAAGGAAGATTTTGATAGAGAACGGTAAACACACCCAGCTTCATACTAAAACCTCCTTTTCCGCCTGAACTTTGACCCATTTTTGCTGTTCGTGACTTTCCAGAATGGCATCAGTAATCGCCATTGAAATGTGACCATCTTCAAATGTGGCAAAATTGGCCTTATCCTTCAGTGGGTCTTTGCCATCACGTATGAAGGCATAATAATTTAACATCATATTTTTCAGTGCATCTGGCCAGCCTTCGTTATGTCCTCCTGGATGATGGATGGCTGATCTTGCTTCAGGTGCGAACAGTGCCGGATCGGCCAGAAGGATTTCATTCGGCTGATCTCTGTGCCCCATCCATAGTTTTTCAGGCTCTTCCTGATTCCAGAAAGCAGAGCTCTCGCTGCCATCGATTTCAAAGCTTAGTCGATTTTTTCGGCCCGCACTTACTTGCGAAACCGTAAAAACTCCTCTTGATCCATCTTCAAAACGAACTAGTACGGATGCATAGTCTTCTGTATTGATTGAAATATCTTCATATTCTACATCTTCAGTACTGTGTGTGCTGAAAGTGGCCACACTTCCAATTGCTTTCTTTCTAACTGGAATGACCGTTGCTAAATCAGCAAATACTTCTACAATCTTTTTACCGGTAACAAATTGAACGGTGTCACACCAATGAGACCCTATATCTGCTACTGCGCGGGATTTTCCGCCGACTTCAGGTGCTAAACGCCAGTTAAAATCCGTTTCAAAAAGTAACCAATCCTGCAAATAGCTTCCGTGAACCAAATTCACTTTCCCAAGGTCACCGTTAGCAATTTTAGCTCGCAGGTTTTGCACACTCGCATGCTGCCTGTAATTAAAGTTCACACCATGGACAACACCCTGTTTTTGAGCCAAAGCCAACAATTCCGCTGACTCTTCACTATTCATCGCAAGCGGTTTCTCTGAGATCACATGTTTACCTGCTAAAATAATTTCTTTATTGATCGCAAAGTGCACATGGTTTGGGGTACAATTATGAACTACCTGAATTTCGCTGTCACGCAGCATTTCATGATAATCTCCGTATGCTTTCGGAATTCCAAGTTCAGCTGCCTTTCTTTCCGCCTGTTCTTGACTCGTCTCCGCTAATGCTACGACTTCCACGAATCCAAGTCGTCTGATTGCTTCAATATGTGTCGGGCCAATGAAGCCTGTCCCGATGATTCCTACTTTTATTTTTTCCATTTGATATCCGTCCTCCAATCAAACTTTTCGATTCACCCTAGAATCAGCAGAAGCTATTCCATGTAATCGATTACACTAACTTCAAAAAAAAATATGTGTTTTGCCTTAAAAAAATAAATAATTTACTAATCTTTCAAACTTCTCAAAAATGTAATGGATTACATTTTTGTCGAAAAAAATTTGAATTTATTCATACATTTTAATTTAAAAATACCCTTTCAGAATAAAATATGTTTTCACTTAGCATTAAAATATTTTACTCTTTTTTTCGACACCCTTATTGTAATCGATTACACTGGAGAATTCAATATTTTTTTATTACTTCCTCGATTCTTTTTTAATCAGAATGATAAAAACTACTCTGGAACCAATAGAGTCATTGGTTTCCTAATCATGATAAAAAGGGAATAAACCAGTATTGCGTTCACTCCCTTTTGTTTTTCATTATTCTAATTCTAACAGGAATAGGCTGACTACTCTTCTATGGTAAGTTCTTTGCATGATTCACGGACAATGAGTTTATCAGGAAGAATAAATTGATCTTTCTCTAATTCTTCGTCTTTAATTAAATTTAACAGTAAACGCATCGCTTTTTGACCCATATCAAACGTTGGTTGTGCTACGGTTGTTAGAGCAGGTTCAAAAATCGATGCAAATTGAATATCATCAAAGCCCACAACCGATAAATCTTCTGGAACTCTTAAACCTTTAGATTTAGCGGCTTTAATGGCACCCATAGCCATTTCGTCATTACCGGCAAAGAGGGCTGTAGGAGGATTCTCCAGTGACAAAAATTTCATCATTAAATTAAATCCACTTTCAAAAGAGAATTCGCCTTCCTGTATCAAACTTGGATCCACAGACAGGCCGTGCTGCGCCATTGCTTGATGAAACCCCCTGTATCGATCTCTTCCAACAACAATATTCAAGGGTCCGGAAATGTGTCCAATTCTCTTGTGGTTTAAGCTAATTAAATATTCGGTTGCCTTTCTTGCACTACTAACATTATCAATGGAGACCGTAGGCAGCTTGGAACCCTCATAATATTCACACGCCAATACCACAGGGAAATCCTGGGATAAATCTTCTAATATTTTTTGATCGGTCCTTGCCGTTAATAATATCAACCCATCTGCTTTTTTCTGACCTAATATCGTTAAAAAACTAGTTTCGCTTTCGACATCGTTTCGCGCATCTCCTAGAAGTACTTGATATCCGTTTTCGATGGCAACGGATTCAATTCCCCGCAGCACCACAGAAAAGAAAGTATTGGTTATATCAGGAACCACCACAAGAATGGTTTTGGTTTCAGATCTTCTTAATTGTCTTGCCAGCATATTAGGCTGGTAATTTAATTTTTTTATGGCTTCTAAAACTTTTTCAGCTGTTTCTTTTTTTACAGTCCCAGCATTACTTATCACTCGGGATACTGTGGCTGTTGAAACATTTGCCAACTTTGCAACATCCGCAATTCTGACCATGCATTGCTTTCCCCTTCGGTGTTCGTTTACATTTATTGTAATCGATTACATTGAGAATTACAATATTTTTCGTAAATCATCCATAAAATGGAATTATTTAAAAACATTTTTATCCAACAACTTTAAATTAAATGTAAATCAGCCTATAAAAATCTGGCTTGCACTTTAAAGTACGCATGAATAGAATCATCTTAAATTCCACCTTTTATACTTAGTATCTTTTATGATAGTGCTTCAACAATGTCCTTCATATGTTTAATAGATTGCTTTGTGAACTCATCAAAAACATCAGCTTCCCCTTGAAGGCCTGAAGCGACATAAGGATTTGACACGGCAGGCAGGAACTCCATCGTAACATAGCCCTTATAACCTAATTCTTTAAGCAGGGAAATGACTGGACCAAAATCTGTTTGTCCCAGCCCCGCTGCCTCCCTTGTATTATCAGCGATGTGGACATGGGCAAGATAACGCGATATTTTCTTTATCGACCCCGTCATATCACGTTCTTCTATGCTCATGTGGAACAGATCCGCCATAATCCCTACACCTTCTACATTCACTTCCTCCACAAAACGTAAGGCTAAGGTGAGGTTATTAACTAAATAGGTTTCATAACGATTTAATGCTTCAATGGCTATAGTGATTCCTTGTTCCTTTGCATACAGCCCCGCCTCTTTCACACTTTGAATGGCATTATTCCACTCTTCCTCAAACGTCGTTTCTGGGCTGAGTTTACCAACACAAGTAGGAACGACAATTAGAGTTGATGCATGTAAAGTCTTCGCTAAATCAACCGATCTTTTCACATATTCGACGGCCTTTTTTCTTATTTCATCGTTTGATGAGGAAAGATCCCTTTCAGGGGTAAAAATTCCACAAATAGAACTGCATTCAAGTTCATACTTTGTTAAAAGTTCTTTCGTTCCCTCCATATCAATGGTATACGGCTCGCCAGCGAGTTCTACACCATGATAACCATATTTCTTCAGCCTTTTTAAGCTATCTTCTAAACTTTCATTTCCGTATATCCATTGTGTGGCACTATATTTGAACATTTAAATTCACCTCTTAGATTATGAAAAAATCAGAGTTCCCACATAAACCGTAGAGAACTCTGTATACCTATAGATTAATCTGAGATTTTAACTACAGTTTTAAGGATATCCTTATTATGCTCTGCCGTTTCAATTCCGTTTTTTATATCTGCAAATTCAAAATGATTTGTGAAGATTGGAGTTGGGTCAAAACGCTTGCTTGCGATTAAATCAATCGCTTTAGAGAAGGTATCATATGTGCCTGCATAGGAGGAAACAATGGTTAATTCACGGCTGTAAATTTCAAATGGACTTACAGGAATTGTTACATCTGCAGGGGCTGCTCCAAAAACCAGTATTTTTCCGCCTTTTCTCACTAATTTAAACGTTTGCGCGTACGTATAGGCAGAACCTACCGCTTCAATAACAACGTCAGCACCGCGTCGGTCTGTTAATCTTTTAACAGCTTCTACCGGGTCTTCTTCACCTGCATTGATGACATAATCAACACCCATGTTTTTAGCTGATTCAATCCTCGCAGGATTTAGTTCGGAAAGGATTACTTTACTTGCACCTTTCAATTTTGCAAGTAAGGCATGAGCGATACCCATTGGACCTCCGCCAATTATCGCGACTGTTTCACCGTATTGGACATTAACTTTATCCTGACCGCTGATTGCACATGCTAATGGCTCAATATATGCTCCATGGATCCAAGACATAGATTCTGGCAGCTTATGAATATTACTCTCTGGAACTCTAACAAATTCAGCAAATGCTCCGTTAATGTGTACCCCTAATTGAGTAATTTTTTCACAATGCAACTTTTGACCATGACGGCAGTAATAGCATGTACCACAAGAAATATTGATATCAGCTGTCACGCGGTCTCCCGGCTGTACAAAGCTTACTTTAGAACCAACCTTTGCCACTTCACCGGAAAATTCATGACCTAAGATGAGTGGAAGCTTTGCAGGAAAACGCCCTTCATAAATGTGCGGATCAGTACCACATACTGCGGTATACTTTACTTTTATCAATACATCCTTATCCCCAAGTTCAGGAACCGGAACTTCTTCTAATCTTAAATCCTCTTTACCATATAACACAGCAGCTTTCATTACTTTTTGATCAAACCCTGCTTCTGAATGTTCATTGTTTATTACTGTTTCTTGTGCCATCTTATTTTTCCTCCTTAAAAAGGTTTTTTAGGAAAGTAATTGACTCTTCAGTATATTGATCATAAAACTCTTCACATCTAGTGCCATTAAAAGGATCGGCAAACGGAGGCAATAGCTCCATTGTTAAATAACCGCTATAGTTAATATCACGTAAAGCTTGAGCGATTGGATCAAACTCAATATGACCACGTCCTGGTGCCGCTCGATTACTATCAGCGATGTGAAGGTGATATAATTTCTCTCCAACCATTCTGATGGCGTCAGCAATATCGACTTCTTCAATATTCATATGATAGGTATCACCCATCACACCTACGCTGGGAAGATTCACACGATTGACCAGCTCAAGTGATTGCTCCAATCGATTGATTAAATAGTTTTCATAGCGATTCCATGCTTCTACCGTTAAACGGACCCCATGTTCCCCCGCATAAATACCAGCTTCCCGTATTCCCTCCTCAGCCCATTTCAATTCTGTTTCCCGATCCGCCTCTCCATGAATTTTCATGCATGCAGTTGGAGTGAGAGAGATTCCTTTTGCCCCGATTTTGCTGGCAAAATCAACGCATTTTTTTAAATATTCTACTGCATTTCTTCTTATATTCTCCTTACTAGAAACTAAATCTCTTTCGGCATTATAAATGGCACAAATAGTGGAAGCTTCAATATTATATTTTTCAAGTAATTCTTTAATGCGGTCTGCATCCATTTGCTCTGGCTCGCCTACGAATTCCACACCGTCATAACCATATTTAGCGAGTCTGGCAATACTAGCTTCTATATCTTCTCCTGCATATACTAGCGTGTTGTAAGAGTACTTAATCATTTGAACATCTCCTTATCACTATTTTTCTATGTAACACATTGTTATAGTGGCCACATGTAATGCGGCCACTAATTAATTTTTTTTCTAGAAAACTTGTAACCTGTTTTTCTGAATGGTTACGCGATGCTTATTTTGCTGCCTTTTGAATAACTTCAGGGGCATCTTGACGATAAGCCATTTTCCAAACCTTTAAGACGTTCTCTTTTGTTACTTTCATTGAT
This sequence comes from Peribacillus kribbensis DSM 17871, assembly GCF_000430765.1. Taxonomy (GTDB): domain Bacteria; phylum Bacillota; class Bacilli; order Bacillales; family DSM-1321; genus Paraperibacillus; species Paraperibacillus kribbensis. The sequence continues at coordinate 218,476 of NZ_KE387238.1, forward strand.
GGAACGACATAGTATGGATCTAATTTCTTGCCAAGTAATGAATAACCGGCAACAAGAGCTTGCGCTGCTCCATTTTCATATGGTAACTGTGCGCCAAGACCTTTTACATTTCCTCCCGAAGCAATTTGAAGCGCCACATTTGTTCCTAAATCAACTGTCGTAATAACTAAATCATTTTTCCCTGCTGTACGAGCCGCAGCAAGTGTACCTTCCGCTGGTACATCCCAAATCGCAAAGATCCCATCTAAATCCTTGTGTTTTGTTAACATACCTGAGGCTACTTTTTCAGCATCGTTAGGAGTGATAATTCCGCCATGGGCAACAATTTTAATATTTGGATATTTTTCTTTAATGGTTTTCTCAAATGCTTCTTTCCGCTGGTTATTTACAAAGAAATTAACATCGTGGAAAATAACACCGATTTTCCCTTTTCCTTTTAGTTCATCACCCATAATTTCACCGGCAAAGATACCGTTTCCATAGTTATCCGATGAAACAACGCTGACATAATCTTTTCCAGCTTTAAAGCCTTTTGGTACATTATCCATGAAGACTAGTTTTACACCGGCTTCTGCAGCCTTTTTAAAAGCTGGAGCAGTAGCAACTGGATCAACCGGCAAAGCTACGATAACATCTGGCTTTTTTGCCATGATGGTTTCGATATCTGAAATTTGTTTTTCAGGCTTGAATTGTGCATCCGTAACGGCCACCACTTTGATGCCCATTTTTTCAAAAGTGTCTTTTACACCATTGATGATAGCAGTTGAGAAATCATTTCCTGCATAGTGCATGGAAATAGCCGCTTTGAACTTTCCTTCTTTAATTTTTTTTACATCCTCTTCAGACAATTGCAAAGTTGCTGCAGGTGTGGCTGTTTCTCCGTTTGGACCTGTACTTAAAATTTTCTGATCGCTTGGTATTTCAGGATTAATGGTAAGAGGATAAGTGACTTTTGTTGATGCTGTTTTCCCTTCTTTTTGCTGACCTGAAGCATCTGAACTTTGTTTTCCACACCCTGTAAGAGCCAAACTGCTGATTATAAGTAACGTAACGATTAGTGAAGTAATTTTTTTCATAAGAACCCCCAATAATAGATTTAGATAATAATAAAGATTTATTATTTAGCAGCCCCTTGAATGGACTTAGGTGCCTCCTGGTGGTAAACAAGTTTCCAAGCATCTAAAACATTTTCTTTTGTTACATGTAAAGCAGGAACGGCTACATAAGCAGGTGCTTCTTTACCAAGTAAAGAATAACCGGCTAAAATCGCTTCTGAAATCCCCTGGTCATATGGCAGCTGGGCACCGAGACCCTTAATCAAACCTTTTGATGCGATGTCTAAAGCTACGTTTGTCCCTAAATCAATGGTCGTAATGACAAAATCTTTCTTTCCTGCAGTACGGGCTGCTGCTAATGCACCTTCGGCCGGAACGTCCCAAACGACAAACATTCCATCAAGGTCACGATTTTTGGTAAGCATACCTGAGGCTACTTTTTCCCCATCGTTAGGGCCAATGATTCCGCCACGTTCAACAATTTTGATTTTTGGATATTTTTCTTTTATCGTTTTTTCAAAGGCTTCTGTACGCTGTTTGGTCACAAAATAATCTGCATCATGATAGATTACGCCGATCTTCCCTTTTCCACCAAGCTGTTTCGCCATGATTTCAGCTGCTTGAACACCATTGCCATAGTTGTCTGCGGATACAACGCTTACATAATCCTTGCCGGCTTCTAATCCTTTTGGTTTATTATCCATGAACACTACTTTGACTCCTGCGTCTGCCGCTTTCTTAAAAGCGGATGCAGTTGAAACAGGGTCTACTGGAATCCCCACGATAATATCCGGCTTTTTAGCTAAAACTGTCTCAATGTCGGATACTTGTTTCTCAGCCTTGAACTGGGCATCAGTTACAGCTACGACTTTAATTCCCATCTTTGCAAAAGTTGCTTTTAAGCCATTGATTTGTGCTGTTGCCCAGTCATTACCAGCATAGTGCATGACAATGGCCGCTTTGTATTTGCCTTCTTTGATTTTTTGCACATCTTTTTCAGTAAGCTGCAATGTTTTTGCTGAAACAGCGGATTCGCCACTTGGACCTTTACTTAAAATCTCTTGATCAGGGATATCTTGATTAATAGTGATTGGGCCTGAACTAACGGTTGTGTCTTCTGTTGTTGTGTTCTCTGTTTCTTTGACACCGCTGCTAGTCGTGCTATCCTTGCCGCAGCCGACGAGTGCAATGCTAGTGATTAATAGAATCATAGTAATAACAGATCGTAACTTTTTCATGATTTGCCCTCTTTTCATCCTTGTTATTTTTATTCAAGATTAAAATATTCCAATATTCATACTTTTTTATGCATCACTCCCCTACAAAAATGTAATCGATTACATTTTTTCTATAAAAACTTGTTTTTTCCTGCTTTTCTATGGTCATTATGTTTCTATTAAATTTTATAAATATTTGAATAGATTTACTGGGCGAACCAGTTTGAATTAAACCATCCGCCCCGATTCTATTTTTTTCAATAAGGTTATTACTTACATCCAATTCCTTTTAATTTTTCTGTCAAGTAATCAATGGATGTCTTTGCATACCAGTCAGGATCTGCTTTTCTAGTACCAAATCCAATTTCCATGGAGAGGTAACCCTTGTAATCGATTTCCTTTAATGCTTTTAATACGGAATCCCAATTTACCGTCCCTTGACCAGGCGGTAAACGATCATCATCCGAAATATGAACATGATGCAGCTTATCTTTCATTTTATAAACATAATCACTCGGTACTTCATTACGATATAGGGCATGAAACGTATCAAACATCACTTTAACATTGGATTCACCAGATTCTTCTGCCAACTGCAGGGCATCATCTGCCGATTCAATTAAATTACAATCAGCAGCCTGAGGTTCAACTACTAATGTGATTCCAAGATCTTTCGCATATTTTGCCACCTCTTGCAAACCTTCGCGGCTATACTTCCATGCTTCTTGTTTGTTCATACCAAAGCCAAACCAGCCGGCAAGCCACATCACGGTTGGGCATTCCCATTCATGCGCTAAACGAATGACTTCCTTATAATGATTGATCGTAAATTCACGCTCTTCTTTCAAAGCTGAACTTGGATTCACTCCAGGTCCTCCTCCTGGTGCGGGAAGCATAGCAGCTACATTAAGATTATTTCTTTTTAAATGCTGAAGAATTTCCTTACGTCTTTGTGTGGATAGATAATCAGGCCAGGCATGCGGACTCGCACAACCTATTTCAATTCCATCATATCCTAATGCAGCAATTCGACTAATCACTACTTCTAATGGATAAAAAGGCAGCATGGATGGAAAAGAATTATAAACCCAAGTATTAAATGAAAGTTTCATTTTTTAATCCTCCTCAAAAATGAAGTCATAAAGCAAATTTTTGTTATTGAATGTGATTATTCCCAAACAAACACAGCTTTTTCCGTCTTTCTTTCGTCAAACATACGGAAAGCAGTTTCTGCTTCTTCTAATTTAAATTGGTGCGTAACTAATTTTTCCACTGGCAGATTCTTTCTAACAATAAACTCCGTAATTTCATCAAATTCTTGAATTGGGAAGTACCAGGAACCCATTACAGAAATCTGTTTTCGAATTAATTGCGCACTTGGTTTGATTGTTGTCTCTTTACTTTCTCCGATAAAAGCGACACGTCCATGTGCTCTCACGCAATCTAATGCATCATTTTCACCGTAAGGGCTTCCAGAACAATCAATCGCAGCATCTGCGCCAAGACCCTTTGTGATACGAGTAATTTCTTCTTGAACATTCTTCGTTTTACCATTGATGGTATAATCCGCACCCAATTCCTTCGCAAGCTCCAGACGCTCATCCAGCATATCAACAGCAATAACGGTTGCGCCTAATCCTTTAGCGATCATCACACCCGCACCGCCCATAGGGCCCATCCCAAAAATGACCAGATAGTCTCTTCCGGAAATTCCTAATCTCTTTTGTGCGTGATAAAGGGTTCCAACAGCGTCAGTTGAAACAGCAGCCGTTACGAAACTCATGTTATCTGGCAATCTCATGCAGTTTTCAGCTGGAACGACCATGTACTCTGCATCACCGCCGTGAGAATCAAAGCCGATACATTTAAATTCTTTACAGAACATTTTGTAGCCACTCTTACAATGTGCACATTCACCACAGCCAAGAGCTAAATAAACAGCAACTCTGTCACCCGCTTTGTAATTGTAAACGCCAGCTCCTGCTTCCGTGATAACTCCTGCAGGTTCATGCCCTGGTACCGTGCATCCGCATTTTGTTCCTTCAAAAACGGAAGTTCCATAATATAAGCTCATATCACTTCGGCAAATAGCGGAAGCTTTTAATTGAACTAATACCTCTCCTTCGCCAGGTGTTGGGATATCGATCTGACGAATCTCTACCTTTTTATCTCCTGGAAAAAATACTGCATTCATTGTTGTCATGATACTTCCTCCAATCACTTATTCTTAAAAACAATTACCCTATTATTATTTCCTATGAATGGTCTGTAAAGGGACCAGCCAGCCCTTTGGAAGCAAGAGAACCGTCCCCATTCTTCACTTCCTGAACCTTCACCCATTTCTGATGCTGGTTGCTTTCTAAGATTGCGTCTGTGATACACATCGAAAGGTGTCCATCGGCAAATGTCGCAAAATTTGGCTTGTCTGTTTTCAGGCTTTTGCCGTCACGAACAAACGAGTAGAAATTCAACATCATATTTTTCAAAGCATCCGGCCAGCCCTCATTATGCCCTCCAGGATGATGAATAGCGGACTTTGCCTCTGGTGAAAACAACGCAGGATCCGCTAATAGAACTTCATTTGCTTTATCCCGGTGCCCAATCCATAGCTTCTCAGGCTCCTCCTGATTCCAAAATACTGAAGCTTGATTACCGTTAATCTCAAAGCTTAATCTATTTTTCCGTCCCGCACTTACTTGGGATACCGTAAAGACTCCTCGTGATCCATCTTCAAACCGGACAAGAACAGCTGCATAGTCTTCTGTATTAATTAGTACATCTTCATATTGCATATCTTCGGCTGTCTGTGCTCCGAAAGTAGCTGCGTTTCCTGTCGGTTTCTTTCTTACTGGAACAACAGTTGCTAAATCGGCAAATACTTCGAAAATCTTTTTACCTGTTACAAATTGAACGGTATCACACCAATGGGAACCAATATCGGCTACCGCACGTGATTTCCCACCTACTTCCGGTGCCAAACGCCAGTTATAATCGGTTTCATATAATAACCAGTCCTGCAGGTAGCTTCCGTGAACTAAATTCACTTTTCCTAAATCACCATCAGTGATTTTCGCTTTTAAGTTTTGTACACTGGCATGCTGTCTGTAATTAAAATTTACTGCATGGATGACACCTTGTATTTCCGCTAACTCCAGTAGTTCCGCTGATTCATCACTATTCATTGCTAGCGGCTTCTCTGAAACGACATGCTTTCCAGCTAAAATAATCTCTTTATTAATGGCAAAATGAAGATGATTGGGTGTGCAATTGTGCACGACCTGGATTTCGCTATCTTTCAGCATTTCTCGGTAATCACCAAAGGCCATGGGAATTCCTAGCTCAGCTGCCTTTTTTTCAGCCATTTCTTGACTGGTTTCCGCCAAACCAGCTACTTCAACAAAGCCAAGCCTTCTGATGGCTTCTATGTGAGTGGGCCCTATAAAACCAGTTCCAATGATACCAACTTTAATCTTCTTCACCTTTCTTCCTCCTGTTCAAAGTTATTCTTGTTGTTCAAGGTTGAACTTTTAAAGCGCTTTTTGAAGAGATTTCCGTATGTATTATCATTAATTCTGCTATTTGTGCAGGAATTCCGCGGAACTTACTATTATTCCGCGGAAATCTCTATTTAGATTATCGTTTCATCGCTTTCTTACCGAATGCCACCGCCAAGATAATGATAACTCCTTTAATAATCATCTGCTGGCTGACATCCAGACCCATGATAATCAAACCATTGTTGATCGTACCAATCATTAAGGAACCAACAATCGTTCCGATGATTGTCCCTACTCCGCCAAACAAGCTTGTTCCACCAAGAATAACCGCAGCGATAACAGAAAGCTCATCGCCTTCACCGAAGGAGAAACGTCCGGCATTCATACGGCCCGCATAAAGGAGACCAGCTAACCCAGCCATTAAACCTGTTGCAAGAAAAACCATTAGCTTGATTTTCATTGTCTTTACGCCAGAGAATCTTGCCGCACTTTCGTTACCGCCTGTCGCCAATACCTGCCGGCCAAAAGATGTTTTACGAAGTAAGATATGAGCAATCACTGTAAATACTAGGGTCCAAATAAGTAGAACTGGAATCGGTCCAATGTCCCCTGAACCAAAGATGAAATTGAAATTTGCGTCTACAATCGGAACAGGCGCAGTATCTGTAACCCACATCGCAGCACCTTTAACGGCTCCCATCGTTCCCAGTGTAACCAGGAAGGAAGGAATCGCTACTTTTGTAACAAGCAAACCATTAATTAATCCAACCACAAGTCCCGTACCTACACCGCCGATGAGTCCGCCAATAATGCCATAACCCGCTTGGATGGCTAATGCACCAACTAGAGAAGAAAGGGCAGCAATGGAACCAACAGAAAGGTCAATCTCCCCTGTACTAATAACAAATGTCATTGCCAGCGCCATCAAAGAAATCGTCGCTGTTTGTCTAACAATGTTTAATAAGTTCGCTGAAGTTAAGAAGCCTTCATCACTTAAGCTGATAGAAAAATAGATTAATACGCCCACGAAGGCAAAATAGACAATATAATTACGCCATTCGAATCCCTTTAATGAAGGAGCGGCTGGCTTTTGGACACTAGAAACCTTGGATTGCATATTGTAATTCCTCCTCTGATTTAATCTCTCTGCGGGTCATTTCCTTTTTAATTTTTCCATCATGCATAATGATGACCCGATCACTCAAAGCAAGCAGTTCTGGAAGTTCGGAAGAGACCACAAGGATCGCCTTGCCGTTTTCGGCCATGGCTCTAATAATCTCCACAATTTCCGTCTTTGCACCAATATCAACCCCAATCGTTGGTTCATCCAACATCAAGACAGTAGGGTCGTTCGCCAGCCATTTAGCGAGCACGATTTTTTGCTGATTACCGCCTGATAACAACCCGGCCTTTTTAAAAATATTATCCGTTTTAATATTTAACTTCCTTACAAATTCCTTACTAATTTCATTGGATTTCTTACTATCAATAAAAGCTCCTTTTTTTACCTTCGAAAGAATTGGAAGAGTCATATTATCCTTGACACTGTGTTCAAGGACCAATCCTTGCATCCGGCGGTCCTCCGGAATTAGAGCAAGTCCTGCTTCTATGGCATTCTTAGGATTCTTTATGGAATGTTTTTGACCATTGATGTAGATGTCTCCACTCTTAATTGGGTCAATCCCGAAGAGATTTCGAAGTAATTCCGTTCGACCGCTTCCCATTAACCCGGCGATTCCAACGATTTCACCCGGCTGAATTTTTAGATTAATATCCTGTACATGTTCGGCACTTAAGTTTCTTACTTCAAATATGGGCGGAACGTCCAATGCGTAGGTACGTTCTTTCCATTCAAAAGCTTGGTCAAATTGCATACCGACTATATGTGAAATAACAGTATCAAGATCGGTTTCGCTGCATTTTTCTGTTGTGACATATCGGCCATCACGCATAATCGTGATTCGATCACAAATTTCAAATATTTCATCCATCCGGTGAGAAATATAGATGATGGAGTAACCTTTTGCTTTCAATTTGTTAATAAAACTAAAGAGCACCTCAGTTTCATTTTTTGTTAAGGACGAGGTTGGCTCATCCATAATCAGAATCTTTGCTTCTTGGGACAGCGCTTTGGCAATTTCCGTCATCTGCCAATAGCCAACACCCAAATTATGAACTAGATCATTTGGTCTAATATCTACGCCTAATTCTTCTAGCAATTTTTCTGTTTTCTTCTCACAATCCTTATCATCGAGCAGCCCTATTGATGTTTTCTTCTCACGAGTAAGATAGATGTTTTGGGCGACGGTAAGGGTAGGAATTAAACTAAACTCTTGGAAAATCATCGATATATTATTCTTTTGAGCTTCATCATAGCTTTTAATGGTCACCGGTTGTCCTTCAATTAAAATCTCGCCGCTGTCTGCAGTATATACGCCTGTGAGGATTTTCATTAACGTCGATTTCCCAGCACCGTTTCCCCCCATCAAGGCGTGAACTTCACCTTTTTTGACGGAAAAATGGACATCGTTTAGAACTGTAATCCCATTAAAAGCTTTATTAATACCTCTCATTTCGAGAATCGGTTGTTCCATCCAAGTTCACCTCTTTTTATGTTAGAGGCGGCTTTTCAAAATCCGCCTCTATTCTTTTTTTAGAATTATTTCATCGCTTTTTTTACTGTGTCAGGAGCCTCTGTTCCATAGATCAACTTCCATTCATCTAATACATTCTCTTTCGTAACTTTGATTGATGGTGAAGCAACATACGCTGGTGCTTTTTTTCCTAATAGAGCATAGCCGGCAAGGATCGCTTGTGCTACACCCTGGTCATATGGCAGCTGTGCTCCAAGACCTTTAACAAGTCCATCTTGTGCAATAGAGATTGCTACGTTTGTACCTAAGTCAACTGTTGTAACAACTAGGTCATCCCTGCCAGCCGTTCTTGCTGCAGCCATAACACCTTCAGCCGGTACATCCCATGGTGCGAAGATACCATCAATATCATGGTGTCTTGTCAGCATGGCAGCTGCTACTTCTTCTGCCTGATTTGGACCAGTAATCCCACTTTTTGCGGCAATCTCAATATTTGGATATTTTTCTTTAATTCTTTTTTCAAAAGCATCCGAACGGTTTTTGGTTACAAAGAAGTTTACATCGTGATACAAAATGCCGACTTTACCCTTTCCGCCAAGTTTTTCAGCCATAATGTCTGCTGCGGTTGCTCCGTTGCCCATGTTGTCACCTGAGACAATACTGATGTAATCTTTACCTGCCACTAAACCTTGTGCAGCACCATCCATGAATACTAACTTTACGCCTTGGGCGACAGCCTTTTTATAAGCTGGTGCGGTAGATACGGCATCCACTGGAACAGAAATCATGATGTCCGGCTTCTTCGCTAAAACGGTTTCAATATCATTTACTTGCTTTTCCGCTTTGAACTGTGCATCTGTTACAGCTACAATCTTGATGCCCATCTTCTTAAATGTATCCTTCATCGCACCTACTGCGGCATTCATATAGTCAGTACCAGAGTAGTGCATAACAATCGCCGCTTTATAATTACCTTCCTTAACCTTCTTCAGCTCATCTTCCGTAAGCTGCAATGTCTTAGCTGAAACGGCCTGTTCGCCATTCGGCCCTTTATCTTGTACTGCTAAATCAGGAATCTTTGGATTGATCGTTAATGGTCCTGAAGCTGTTTCTGAGTAGTTACTATTCTTTTTCGTGCCCGCTTGTTCAGATGTAGTTTTTTTCCCTCCACACCCTGCAAGAACAACACTTAAAACAAGTAACAGTAAAACTGTAATAGAAAAACTCTTTTTCATTTGCTTACCTCCACTTTATTAGTTGAAGCTCGTTATTTGCTGGTACCACCTTAGAATCTACAAGTTGGCACCACCACCCCTTTTCATAAAGTAAGCTGATAGAATATAACTTGTAATGGATTACATTCATGTAAGTTATAAAACCAGGCTTCAACGGACTTCAAAAAATGTAATAGATTACATTTTTCTCTATAAGATTTTCACATACTGCTGACAAGACTGTCTTACAATTAACTGGTCTGCTAAACACATTTGCTCGTTTTGGATTTCCTCTTTGTTGATGAGCCTCAATAGTGATTCCGCCACTTTCTCACCAATTTCAAATGCGGGCTGGGCAATCGTTGTCAGACCCGGTTCAAATGTGGACGAGAATTTCAGATTATCAAAACCGAGAACCGAAATATCATCTGGCACGTTTAGCCCCTTAGATTTAATGGCTTTAATGACTCCCATTGCCATTTCATCATTGGCAGCGAAAATCGCTGATGGGAGTTGGCCAATGGCAAAAAACTTTTTCATAAGGTTAAAACCGCTTTCAAAAGAAAAATCACCTTCCTGTACTAACACAGGATCCACGATAAGGTTGTGGCTTGACATTGCTTGATAAAATCCTTTAAGACGGTCTCGATTCAAAATACTATTGAGCGGTCCAATAATGCAGCCAATCCTTTCGTGCCCCAAATCAATTAAATATTCTGTTGCTTTTCTGGCACCGCTTATGTTATCAATCGAAACTGTTGTGATAAAGGGACCTTCCATATACTCGAACGCAAGGACCAACGGAAATCTTTGGGCCGCCTCTTCGACTGTTGCTGCATCCGTTTGGGCAGTTAATAAAACCATTGCATCTGCTTTTTTTTGATGCAAAAGGTTTAAAAACCCCTTTTCTCGTTCCAGATCATTGCCTGTATCACCAAGTATAACTTGATATCCATTTGTAACCGCTACTGCTTCAATCCCCCTAAACACCTTTGAAAAAAACGGATTTGTAATGTCAGGCACAACAACTAAAATGGTTTTAGCAGAAACTATCTCCTTCTTTGCCACACCTACAATTCCTACCATCTTTGTTATTTGTCCTTTCTCGTTTCTATATTTGAATTGTAATCGATTACAAAATTGTCGTCTAATCATTTTCTGACAAGTTTTTAATCCACCTGAAACCGCTTTCTTTCCTTTCGGACACAATCATCGTTCATTCAGACAATAAAATCAAAAAAAACAAAAAAATGAGGTCCGGTGAACCTGGACCTCACAACGATTTATTTTTTTGTAATTCTGCTAACTTATTCTTGGAAACCTTTGCTGTATCCTCATAATTCTTAAAATATGCTTTGTACGTCTGCCCTGCCGTTTCAATCCTCTTTAAATATTGCAAATTAATAATATAGGAACGATGGGAGGCTACAAAACGGGAATCGAGGAGTTCTCCTAGATTCGTTAACGCCTCATTCACCTCTATTTGATGATCAATTGTATGGATGACGGCCTTTCGGTCGGCTCGTTCAATAAAAATAATGTCCTCTAACGGTATAAAAGAAATCTGATTGGACTGTTTGATCATTAAATCCTTCTTAACGGCTGGGCGCTCGCTTTCGGCTGGAGTCTTAGCAAGTGCAGCTGCTCGTCCTAACGCTGCATAAAGACGGTCACGGTCAATAGGTTTGACAATGTAATCGATTGCATTTACACTAAAAGCTTCTAAGGCAAACGTATCATGCCCGGTGATAAAGATCACTTGCAATGATGGAACTATTTTTTTACAAGATTTAACCGCTTCCATCCCATTCAACAATGGCATATTAATATCAACCAGCATGATGTCTGGCTTTTCTATCATCACCTTACAAATTAAATCCTCACCATTAACGGCTTCTCCAACTAATTCAAATCTTTGCAAAGGTTTAAGAAGATGTTTCAATAGCTTCCTGGATGGTGCATGGTCCTCTGCAATTAAAACTCTCATAAAGATCACCTCATGTAAAGCTATTTATCTATGGAACATTAATTTAATTGAAAATTCAACATTTGAAATCGCTAACATGTGTATTTACTTTCAGTATAAGCCAGTCTAATCAGTAAAGGAAGTATTTTAATATGATTCGCTTATGGTGTTTTTTCGTATTTTTCTATGGATTATACTAATGGTAAATCAGGAAATTGCATGACTATTAGATTAAAGGCAGGCTAAGATGATGGAACTCACCCCTAACGAAAATTTATATAAAGAAGTTTTACAAACCCTGTCCGAATGCGTCATTATTCAGGAAAAGTCAGGTAAAATGATTCCGCTTAATGAAAATGTGGAAACTGTACTTGGGATTAAATCAGAATTTTTGACAGAATCAAGCCTTCAACAACATGAATATATAAAAGAAGACGGCAAACCACTTCCCTATTCCCAATTGCCAGGATTGATCACCCTCGAAAAAGGAATCCCTTTTTATAACTATGTCGTGGGAATGATTGATCCGGAATCCGGCACTAAATGGCTTTCAATAAATTCAAAACCTCTCAACATGCATAACAGCGGTGAACAGGCTGCCCTTATTACCATTTCGGATATCACCGAACGAAAAAAAATGGAACAAACGATGATTCATGCGAAAGAAGAGGCAGAAAAGGCGAACCTGGCTAAATCGGATTTTCTATCCAAAATGAGCCATGAACTTCGGACACCATTGAATGGAATACTTGGTTTCGCACAGCTTTTAGAGATAGATGATTCCTTAAATGACGAGCAAAGTGACTTTGTCCAGGAGATTCTAGGGGGTGGAAGACATTTATTAAGCTTAATCAATGATATTTTAGATCTATCAAGAATAGATACCGGCCAATTAAAAGTTACACTCCAAGAGGTAGATCTTAAAACAATTATTACTGAATGTATCAATATCGTGCTGCCGCTTGCCAAGAAGAAAAGAATTCAGATACATAACCAACTGGATCAATCACAAACCATGGCAGTTCTGGCTGATCCTATTCGCCTGAAACAAATCCTTTTGAATCTGCTGGATAACTCCATTAAATATAACCAGGAAGACGGCAAAGTTATGATTTTCTCTTATTTAAAAAGAAATGATGCTGTTATCCATATTGCCGATACTGGGACCGGGCTTTCAGTTGAGGAATATCATAAAGTGTTTGTTCCATTTTACAGAATTAAAGGTACACAAGAAGAAGGTACTGGGATAGGATTGTCATTAGTAAAACAGCTTGTCCAGCTTATGGGAGGAAAAATAAGTGTCACAAGCCAGAAAGGTATAGGCAGCGACTTTTACTTTAGTCTCCCTCTTCCCTATGATTTAAAGGCCGCGATGCACTGGGAGGAAGAAGTGATTGGCCTTTCAACAAACAACGGTAAATCTGAGCACTATTGCTTGCTGTATATTGAAGATAATCCATCCAATTTGAATCTGGTAAAGAACATCCTGAAATCGCAGTCCTCCTACACGATCTTAACTGCTCAATCTGGAAAAGAAGGATTAAAACTCGCTAGGACAAAAAAAGTCGATTTAATCCTGCTGGATCTGAACCTACCGGATATCCATGGCTTCGAAGTGTTTAAGCTTTTAAAAACAAATGAAAAAACGAGAGACATCGCCGTTATTGCTGTAAGTGCCAATGCCATGCCCCAGGACATCCAGCAGACATTAAGCAAGGGGTTTGATAATTATGTGACGAAACCCATTATTGTCAAAGAGTTCTTAACAACTGTTAACGAGACTTTAACGAGTACAATTAATCAAAATATACCCGAACATAAAATTTTATGTACAGGACCAAATCGAGAGGAAGCTGTTTCTGCCAAGACATTGCAGTTGTCTTTGAAAGAGTTAAAAAAAATCAGGGAAAAGAACTATACAGCTGCCATTGCGATGCCCTATACGGGAAGTAATTGGGCAAAGGCACAAATCGAGGGATTGAAGACAACGTTTAATAAAATGGGGATTAGGATCGTGGGTATAACGGATGCCGAATTTAACTGGGAGAAGCAAGTCGCAGATATTCAAAAGATAGTAGCGAAAAAACCTGATATTATAGTCAGTCTTCCCATCGATCCGGTATCTACCGCGAGTGCCTTTCAAACCGCAGCTCAATCAGGTGTTAAGCTGGTGTTTATGGACAATGCGCCATACGGGTTGGAAGCAGGTAAGGAGTATGTAAGCGTCGTATCCGCTGACAATTATGGAAACGGGACCTATGCCGCCGATATCCTCGCGGAGAAAATAGGCTTTAAAGGCAAGATTGGGGTTATATACCACAATGCTGATTTTTTTGTAACGAAACAAAGATTAACTGCTTTTGAAAAGACAATTAAAGAAAGTTATCCCGACATTCAAATAATAGCCCGCATCGGTTTCACAAGTCCATTTGATGGGAAAGAACTTGCAAAAGCTATGCTTTCTGAACACCCGGATTTGAAGGGAATCTTTGCTGTATGGGATTTGGCGGCTGAAGGTGCTATGGCTTCCGCCCGTGCCGCCGGAAAACATGATTTAGTCATTACAACAATCGATTTGGGTACCAATGCTGCTGTAGAAATTGCCAAAGATGGCCTTATCAAGGGTTCGGGATCACAGATGCCCTACCATCAAGGAGTGGCCGAGGCAATCCTGGCTGGTTATGCCCTCCTCGGCAAACCAGCGCCTGCTTATGTAGCTGTTCCGGCTCTAAAAGTAACAAAAGAAAATCTCCTTGAGGCATGGAAAATTGTGTACAACCAAGATGCCCCAGAAATTATTCAATCGTAACAATACAAATTGTAGTCAAATAAAGGAAACATAGCGAAATGTATTGTATAATCTAAAGATATTTTATCGATTATGATGAATGAATTTAGTAACCATTAATATAAATAGAGGATGATATGCATGGATTATTACAACAATAAAAGTAATCAGGATAATAATAACAATCAAGTTGATTACAAGCATCTTATCCCAAGAAAAAATGGGTATGTGTTTAAATTTATAAAGAAAGATAACGATTTTATCCATACGTTCGCTGAAGGTGATTTTCTAGAAAAAATAGGGCTTTCTCCTGCATGTATTATTGGTAAAACTTTGCATGACTTTTCACCTGAAGATCAGGCAAATCAGAAACAGTGTTTTTATGAAATAGCCTGGAACGGTAATTCGGTTAACTATGAAGGAGGCGCGAACGGATACCATTACCTTGCTTCGTTAACTCCGTTAATTATCGATTCGCAAGTTGTTGAAGTGGTTGGTACGGCTATCGATATTACAGATTACTGGAAAAATGTCACTAAAATTCAGGATTTAGAAAAACTTTCACTAATTGGTGAATTAGCAGCTGGAATTGCCCATGAAATTCGAAATCCATTAACGTCTGTAACAGGTTTTATCAAGATGATTCTGGAACGCTCAAATGACGCAACAACAAACGAATATCTTAAGATAGTGCTTCATGAATTAAGTCAAATTAATACCATTGTTAATCAATTTATGTTTATAGCTAAACCTAAAGAAACCATGGAAATTATACATACAGACATAAAGGCTTTGATCTCCCGAGTTATAGAATTTATGAAACCCCAAGCAAACCTAAAAGGTCTAAACTTTTTCGAATTTATTAGTTCTGATTCTATATTTACTGCTCAGTGTGACCCTAATCAGTTAACACAAGTTCTAATGAACCTAATACAAAACTCAATTGAAGCAACTACTGATCCTACCCAAAAAATAGTCATTTCGCTTAAAAATATAAATGACGATAGCTTCTTAATAGAACTTACCGATAAAGGGAGCGGGATTTTACCAGAGAGACAAAAAAGACTATTTGAACCTTTTTACACAACAAAAGAAAAAGGGACAGGATTAGGGCTTATGATGTGTAAACGAATTATAGAAAACCATAACGGTACGATAGAAGTTAACAGTCAACTTGGTGAAGGCACGACTGTCAGAATCATTTTACCTAAGGCCTTTAATCATCATCAAAAACGGGATTAGCAGTACAGCGGCAATTGTAATCAGTACCCGGCAGCCCAACAGCCGGTGAATTAGCATATTCAAATACCTGTCCTTCCAGCTTGTTGTGCGAATCACGTACCTTTTCATCGTTTGATGTGCTCCAATTGAATTTGCTGACGCCCATTGCCTTATGGCGTTCTGCTGTCATCTGGCTAAGTATGCTGCCTGTCTGATCCATGTATTTTGCCCGCTTCTCTGACATGCCAGTACGCTTCACCAGCTCATCCCGAATTTCTTTAGGGCTAGTGCCATTTTTCACACCCTGATACGATGCTTTCCACCTTGAGGAAAAACTCATCTCGAATCGTGCTGATATAGCTGGTATTCTCAGCAATGGAGTTCCTCATGAACTCATCAAGCCAGGGTTCATATTGAGTGGGGTCAATTTCCTTTATTCGTCCCTGCGCCCTCATGTTATTTACATTAAAGGTATTTAAAGAACTAACAAAGTTCGTTGCCATATCGAGGATCGTATTCGAGGTGCAAAATACCAAGAGACAGTCCTTTTATCATTTCAATGGCCCGTCTGATAATATCCAGTGGTCCATCCTCAACGAATGAGCGGTCATCGGACCGGGTTTGGTACTGTTTAACCTGAGGTACCATCTCTTCATCAAATACCAGTGTGGCTTTACCTAAGGCTGAAATCAGCCGATTGATGGCCCGGTAATAGGAAACTTGCCACAGCGTCCGGAAAACGCGTAGGAGAGGAATTTTAGCCATGATTCCCACGTTCTTTCCAATCGCTATACACTTCCGATGTCATTTTCTCCAAATCAGCCTCGTCACCAGAAAATTTCGTTATGTTGGTCAATCCAAACTGACCAAAGCGAGTTTCCCTGACTTCATCGGCTATAAGAACACCATTGGTGAGATAGATGTTATCCGTTTCTGCAACAGTCTTTCTTATATTGGCATCAGTCTGGGCATCAACCTCCCAAAGAGGATTAAATTTCAACTCCCGCTCTATTTTGGCAGGATCAATGCTGCCACCTAATTCATCCGAGCACCATAAAAGCAGGCGGATAAGGTGTTCCAAATGCGGCCGTAATTCGTTTTCCTGCTGGGCTGCTATTCTGGAGTAATAATTCATTACATCATACTGAGCGCCTGTAATTAATTCCTGGTACTATATCAAGTATATAAAACCAGGAAAGCAACAACTTGTCCAACACAATTCCAAAAACAAAGTTCACTTTGCAAATACCTTTTTCTTCAAATTCCGTCTCCATTTAAGTTCCCGCACAGCTGCATAACGATCTTTCATTCTTTCGTTTTTATCAAAGGCTATCTGGATAGCTGCTCCTTGTGGCTTTGTTTAGGTCCGTTCCAAACCTCTTTTTCCTCTTTTCACTTTTCATGAGCGAAAATTTATATCGAACTCACCCATTGCTGCTTTATTCTTGGCTTTCTTTTCCGGCCTAATCGGATGCTTGGCACTGTAGGCCAGCCGTTGTTCTTCGGTCATTTACTTACTTGGCTCATGTTAGTCCTCCTTCACTTAATTTTCGCACTGCGGAACAATTGTGGAACTTATAATTTTAATTAGATTTTAATTATTTTTTTATAGAGAATTCATTTTTCTTTCAACCATTTCAGGTATTGTTATTTATGCATCCAGAATGTTATATCAAAATAATAATAGGTAATGAGTGGAAGAATGTATTATCCAACTATTTATATTCATAAAACAAAATACATACACGCTATAAAAGATCACAAAAACTGTGAATGTGGATTGAAATACCAGTTGTTTTATCCAGTTACAAGGCATGATTTGAAGAAAATTAAACTCAAACAAGTGGACAAAATCAACTGTCCAAAATGCAAATCAGTCCTACAAGCATTTCTTAATGGTCAACCAACATAATTTTGCTAGTCTTATTATTAACCCTGCGACTTATGTTTACAACACTGTAAGGGTTACTGCGCCAATGATTAACCTCTTTTCACTTTTACTGAGCGAAAATTCATCTTTAATGGAGAATGTAATAACCCTTTTGTTTGTTTTTGAAATCAATGGGAAGCCTAATTGTAATAAAAGGTAAGGTGTAATGATGGACGAAATTCTGGATGCGATAAAACTAATAATGTTCACTCCTAAGATGCCTGTCTGTAACTTTATATAGGCAAAAAATCATTAATGGTTGGTGTTAAAATGAATTTAAATCTAGAAAAAGAGAAAGAACTCTGGAATAAAATCCGGCTAGTTCGTGAAGAAATGGTACAAGTTGCTTTGAATAAGAATTTAAATTTTCTTGATGACGAAGTTTTATCATTGAGTCAAGAATTAAACAAACTATTGAACGAATATGAGAAATTATTACACGAAAAATAATCCAAATTATTTAACAGTTTGTGTTTCAAAATAATGCAAGTTTCTCATTCCTCTGGGCGGCAGTCTCTTTATAAGTATCTGTTGGCAGATCTTCATCTTCGAAAATTATTTCGCCTTCATTAAAATCTTCTTTAAAATCATCAAACCAATGCAACGGGAAGCATCCGATGTATCTCTCAAATTTAACGTCCTCGTAAAAGAGATCATGGGTCTTTCAGGGCTTTAAGTGTACACCCCTTTTCAATTTTCTGATCAGTCGGATTTTGATGAATCGTTCCTAAGCTCCACCATATACCTTTCAGAGCTTGTTATTATAAACTTAATGTCTATCCATAACCGAATTACGTAATGCGGGGTCGATCCGTCCGTCATTCAGCAATTCATTATTCAGTTTCTTCAATGCCAGGATACTTCATCCATATGGTCATTTACGATTGTCCGATAGAAAACCATGCATATTTTAGATTTCGTAAACGATCTAAAAAAAGATGGGCAAAGATGGGATGGAAAGCCGGGTCCCCTCTCCTCTTCCAGTATTAATAATTGCTATAAAGCCTTTAATAATGTTCTTTCAAGAGCAGCTGAGTGGAAGTTTATAAAAGAAAATCCAACCACGCCGGTAAAGCCGCAAAGATCAGGCAAAAAAATCAGTAGTCTATTCTAAAGAAGATGTATCGATTATTATTTCGCATTAAAAAAATGTTCCTTTCACTGGGAGATATTAATCCTCCTTGCTCTATCTACTGGAGCTTGTGAAGGAGAAATCGCCGCATTGGAATGGAAACATGTTGATTTTGAAAAAAGAACTATTTTCATTGAACAATCCATAGCCGAGGTTAAAGGAGAAGGTGTAAAAATTTAAAGATACCAAAACAGAGAGAGAACGAACTGTTTCTATCCCCATCCCTCTTGTTACCATGTTAAAAAATCTAAAAGCCCAGAGATCCCATGAAAAATTAATGGTATCAGATAAATGGGAATGGCAGGATCACTTTTTTATTTTTGCCAACGAATTTGGTAAGCCTATTTGTCCGGACAGTATTGGCCAATGGTGGAGATGGTTTACATCAAAATATAAATTAAAATATATCCAATTCCAGGATTTGAGACATACCTCTGCCACGCTGCTAATAAATGAAGGTGTGCATGCAAAGATCATTCAAGAACGATTAGGTCATTCTAAAATTGGTACAACGAAGTACTTATAGTCATGTACTGCAGGAAGCCGATCAATCAGCTGCATCTCACTTTGATTCCTTTTTTGAATTCAAAGAACAGTGAATTTTCGGTTCTGTCCCCATCTCGTCCCCAACTGATGATTTTATAAAGATTGAGGTATCTATCATTAAGTGCTAAAAAAGCGAAAACCCCTTATGTATCAAGGGGTTTTCGCCTATTAATTTAGCGTTCCAGGAGAGATTCGAACTCACGACCTACAGCTTAGGAGGCTGTCGCTCTATCCTGCTGAGCTACTGGAACATTTTATCAACAACAGAATTTATTATATTAAAAGAATTTCATTTGGTCAATAGGTATGGCTTAAAAAAATAATTTTTTTAAATTATTTTATCCCGCAGAGGCATAATTGTCCAACTGGTTATCTTACTCTTGCTGCGTGAAGGACTAAATCCAGCCCTTCCAATAAGACGTTCATTTTCCTCTCTTATGCTCCCGATCAATTCCGGAAGATATGTCTTTTTGCTTTCCCTTTTCATGGAGAAGGGAAATGACCGAGACGGGCGTTTTCATAGTATGGACCCATGTATTGATAAATAGATGATTTTTATGCTGCCAATGAGTTTTTTTCCTCAGCTCTGTCAGATACGCTTTCTTTGTCTGATTCAGCACTTCAGCGAAATTCTTCTGTTCACGGGAACCATCTGTCTGAAGTTCTGAACTTTCCAGAAATACGGAAGCTTCCTGATAAGCTCCTGTTTATTAAAAAACCATGTAAAAAAAGGACTTTTAGAGCCCTTTTTCACATTTGGTATATAACGTAATGATCACTCGTATAACGGCCAATGGATTATCTCTACTGTATCATAATACGGGAAAGGAGAGACCGGGAAATAATTCGGAAAATGGGGACTGCCCCCTAACGTCTACTCTTAAGATAAGCCCAGAGCGGAGGGGCGTCCAGGTTGAGTTCCCAGAGGGTTGTGCCTCTTAGTTTGTAGGCGTCCATGAGTTTGAGCTTTTGGATATAGCTTCTAATGTCTTCATACCAGACGGAATGTGTTTCGGTTGTTTGGTAGGTGTAGTGGGGAGACTGGGCAGAAGGATCGAACAGAATGTCGGTTTTTTTTGAGATGGCCTGGTTCTGTGCATTCAGCATGGAAAGACCTTTTGTATGGCTGCCCGGGACGGTTTTGTCGTACCCATAAAGCGGAAGGGCCGCCATGAGCTTGCTCGGATAAATGAGACGGGCCGCATAGTGAATGACCTCCTCCATCCAGTTGTAGGGCGATATAGGATCCGGCGGGCCGCCGGGATAACCGTAATCAATGGTCATAACCGCCGTTATATCGGCTGCTGCACCAATCGCTTTATAATCATAAGCACCCACGATTCGATTGGCTGGCAGGTCTGCGGATTTAGAATGAACATTCACCTGAAGCACCAGCGGGCCGAGTGCGTTTTTCAGCTCCTCAAGAAAGCTGTTGAAATCTCTTCTTCTCTCAGGAGGAATGAATTCAATATCAATGCTGACTCCCCCATAGCCCTTTTCTCTGGCAAGGGCGGCAAGACTCGAGGAAAGGCTGCGGCGGTAAGCAGCATTGCCTAATACCCTTCCAGCAAGCTCAGGAACAAATTTCTCATTTACATAATTCCGGACCATCAATAAAGGAAGAACTCCCAGCTCACGCGCTCTTTGCACAATGCCCCCATCATCCAATTCCGCATAGGCATGGCCTTTTTCTGAAAAAGTAAAAGCCGTGACAGCCAGATACGTTATATTACCATGAATCTGTTCGAGCTTGCGCAGGACTCTTTCCGGATTATAGGGAACAACAAATGCAAGAACCTCGGGTGAATATCGTTTCGGGCTCGGTACATTAATGATCCTGCCGGCAGCGGGCTTTGATTCCAATCCAGGATTTGCGGCTAAAATTCGGGAAACAGTGGTCTCATACCGCATCGCAATGGACGTAAGTGTATCCCCCGTCTTAATTATATACCCTCTGACCGGAAGTTCCGTCCTTCGTAAATACAGCGGAAGTCCAGGAATAATGTCACTGGACGCCAGCCCATTATCCCCCATGATCACAGACAGCGGAACACGATACTTTTGGGAAATGTCCCATAAATTATCTCTGGCTTTCACTACATAAACAGGCATTTTCATCACGCCTTTTTATACAGATTATTCAGTTCCTCCTGCTGTTTTCCTTATTTTTTTAGTAAATCTGTAAAGTGGGAAAGGATTCTAGCGGTTAATCCCCAGATCACCCGATCTTTATAAAGATAAAAATACTCGTCCAGCTGCCTTGGCCTCCATTGGTAATTTTCCCCTCCGACCAGAAGCTCCATGGGAAACCCCTCTTCCGGCTCAGCCCTAAAATGGACCTTATATATTCTAGGTGCTGTATTCAGGAAGTAGGATAGCGGCACCGTGAAAATTTCACCTACCTCGGAGGAGTTAGGGGTAATGGAATGAAAATCATCGATAAACCCTGTAAAAGGATACACAATCATCCCATAGGGAGAGAGCAGAAAATCAATGGGCATCACCTGGGATATGGATTCCCTTGCGATACCGAGCTCCTCCACCGTTTCCCTTATGGCCGCATTTTTTTCGTCATGGTCACAAGGATCGATCCTGCCTCCCGGAAAACAGACCTCGCCCGGCTGCCTCCTAAGTTCCATCGAGCGGACTTCGAATACTACATGAAGTTCATCTTCCCTTTGGACAAGCGGGATTAACACCGAATATTTTGAAAAGCTTTCACTTCCTAATATGACAGGAGTATGGCTTTGCACTTTTTCGATGATTGTTTCTTTCTCCATTTGATCCACCTCACAAAAACATGGCTATAACTTTATTATCCCATTTTTTATGGAAATGGGTTATTTATTTACCCTAATAATTTTTCCTGTAACAAAGATTTCTGCTTTTCCATACCACCTTGACAGCCCATCTTTTCCAATTCTTTCGTGTGCATAGTTCCATTCAGGATTCGGAAAGCTATACAAGAACCAGCTATCAAAAGGAGTGATTTTTTAATGAATAGAAACTTGGTTGCTGCCGCAATGGTTCTTGGCCTTTCTTCACTTGCAGGCTGCGGTGCTAATGACAATAATGGAGTTAAAAACAGAGCAAATAATGGTGCTGAACGCATTCAAGATATTGGTGACAATGTAAATAACGGCAGACTTCGGAATGAAGAACGCATTGAGGACAAAGTGGAAAAAATGCGCAAAGTGGACCGTGCTCATGTTATTGTGTCTAAAAACAATGCCTATGTGGCATTAAGACTTAACGATGATCACAACAATAACCGTTTAGGTACACGATCAGACAGAGGAAGAATCAACAACATAGGACCTAACGGGGATATGGTTGATAATAACAATGGTGTTGGAACTTATGGAGGCGTCGGTGACGGAAACAGATATCAGGACCATACAGGCATCCGGAACAATGATGACAACAACCATTCAGGAAACATTTCAGGAAATAATAATGGCATGATTAACGGCGGCCGTAATAATGCTGGCGATAATATGTTTGATAATAATAATAATAACAATGATAACAATTACAAAAATAAACGTGACTACAGTAAAGTGGACACAAAGTTTGAACAGCAGGTAGCCGATCAAGTACGAAAGGCAGACAGCAGCATCCATAAAGTGTATGTTTCTTCTGACCGCGGCTTTTACGACAGAATGTCCGATTATGCTGATGATATCCGAAACGGAAACAATGACGGGCTGTTGAACAATTTCAATGACTATGTCAGAGGATTTTTTAACATTAACAACCGCTAAACCCCTAAATGACAAAATAATAACCCTGCACAAGGAAAAAGTCCTCTGTGCAGGGGTTTATTCTATGGTGATTGCCTCGGTCAATAATTTGATATCCGAAAAGATTTCTTTCTTTACTGCTTCTCTGTGGCAGGAACGGTATTCATATATCAGCCATTCCAGTTCTCTAAATAATATGCTATACTCTTCTTTCTCTAACATGGCATCCTCCCTTATGTTTCTCCAGTCTTAGTCAGTTTATAGGAGTATAGTTATATTTCCCCTGTTCTACCTGCTTCAATCCTTTCTTCCTCAATTAACAAAATTTTACACACAAAATGGTACATTCCCTTTTTTCCTCCTCCTAAACATCTTTCACGACGGTAAGTATTAACAGAAGCGTCAAGTTCTCTTCCCGTTTAGAGCCGCTCTTAAAGGGTATCCATAATATATGGTTAAATATTTGAATTGAAGGAGGACAATAAGATGGATCGAAAAAAGTTGATGATGAGTTCTTTAGCAGTAGGAGCGGCCTATTTATTAAGAAATAAGGAATCACGCGGTAAAGTAATGAATCAGCTGCAATCACTGGGTATGTCTAAGAAAAAGCGCTAAGCCGTGAAAAAGCTGCATCCTCCCCTGATGGCAGAGGATGCAGCTTTTTTTTCACGAATTTCTCCCCTCCCCCCAATCTCACTGGGGTTACCTCCTATTAAGAAATTTTCCTTTTATAAACAGGGTTATTTGTCCATAACATTTTTCTGCCCGCTGAATACAGTAATCTTAGGAACTTGAAAGGGGGATAAAAAATGACATTCTGGATGAATAACAGAAATAATGGAAATCAGAGAAGGACCAATAATTTTAACGGATTTGGCTATGATGGCGGCGGTGAAGGTGGAGATTCAAACAGTCGTTCCAATTCAGATTCTGATGTGGATTTCGATATCGACAACGATTTGAATTCCTCTTCCAGATCGAATTCAGATGTAGATACTGATGTAAATACGCGAAATGACAGTGATAATGATAACGATAATGATAATGAATTAAAAAATAACAATAAAAGCAACTCCACTGCCAATTCAAAAGTATTGAACAGCGGTAACGCAAGAGTAGATTTCTGCATTGATATTAATGTAGATTCCGAATCCAGGTCCCGAGTACGTTCAAGGTCTGAATCAGATGCCGATTCTGAACAGGATCAACAACAAAACCAGGATCAAGATCAGGACAGATGATAAGAAAATGCGAGATAGAATTCTCTATCTCGCTTATTTTTTTTAAAACTGTTCATTTTTAATGACTGCCGGAAAGGTAAAGGTAAAGGTGGTACCTGCTCCAACTGCACTTTCTACGGAAATGGTTCCTTTCATCGCCTTTACAATTCCATAAACGACCATCATCCCAAGTCCGGTCCCCCTCTTCCCCTTGGTTGAATAATAAGGCTCGCCCAGTTTACTGATCTGATCTTTAGTCATGCCCACCCCTGTATCCTTCACTTCAATGGTGATATCATATTCACTGAAATGGGTGCTGATCGTCAGTTGTCCTCCTCCAGGCATGGATTCAATCGCGTTTTTAATGACATTTAAAAAGCACTGTTGAAACTTTTGGCGGTCGCCCCTTATCGTTCCTACAAGGGAAAAGTTGGTTGAAATCTGAACAGAATACTGGTTGGCTGTCGGCCTGAGAATATTGATGACTTGTGTCAGCTCTTTTTTCACCTGCAGCTCTTCCATATAGTCCAGGGCCGGCTTTGAAAATGTAAGGTAGTCCTGGATGACTCTTTCGGCAGACTCAAGCTCCTGGGAGACGATGGCAAGGTATTCATTCCTCTTGTGTGCAGGCACAGAGGGATCCTTTAACAATTGGACAAACCCGCTGGCTGCTGTCAATGGATTGCGGATTTCATGTGAGATAGCAGCCCCCATCTGCTCAACCGCTTCCAATTTTTCTGTCTTGACCAATGATTGATACATCAGGATATTTCTGCGGATAAACTCAATAAAATACGAATAAATCCCGACGCCCAGGGGAGGGATCAGAAGGTACGCAAACCAAGCATCAAAGTGATTGACTGGAGGATCAAAAACTTCCAAACAGATAGCCGTAAAGATGCTTACGGTGATGCTGATCATGACCGATGCCATAATCTTCTGCCTGGAGCCGATTTTAACGTACCATGGATGCAGGCGCCAAAGCAGGAACCCGATGGGTGCATATAGAAGCGCATTCGCCAAAAATCCCCCATCTGTATCAAAAAAGCTGCGCAGAACAATACATAGTGCACACATTAAAGGGCCAAGTCCCAGGTACAGCCCAGATATGATGATGGGGATTTCTCTTAAGTCAAAATGGAGATTGGGGGCTGGTGTGTACGAAACTGCCAAGCAAACCCATAATGAGAAGGCAAAAAAGAAAATGGATGTCGTTTTGGATAACGTACGATTGCTCTTCTTTTCAAACCAGATTAACGAGAAAAACGCGATCACAATCAAAAGGGATAGATTATAAAATAAATGCCTGGTTATTTCCACATCATCCACCGTCCGTCGGCTTAAATTATAGAAAATGATTAAATCTTCATAGTGAGGCCAAGCATTCTTGCTGCTTATGTTCATTGTCGGCTGATGAAGGGGATTTCGCGATTCGTTTCAGCTGAGGAAATCCTGCGAGAAAAAAGATTTTATTTTACCACAGTTTACTAGAAAAACAGGATTTATTCAAAACATTTCGACAATTACTCCAAAAAATCTGTCTATCTATGCTCTATATGAAAAAGCCGTCCCGATCAAGGACAGCTTTTTCATATACCCATATTACCCCAGACAGTGCTCGTAAGTTTTTATAAAAAAACCTTCCGGCCTGGACCATTCTGCATAATAGATTTCTCCTATGTCTCGGTACCCCTCTTTTTCAAGGGACTGTCTAAGCCATCCTAAATCCTCGCCAAGTCTTTTAAGATTCTCATCATGTATTTTTCCTTCATTGACAAGGAGGATCGATGGCTCTTCAACAGGCGGCCGGTCTGGATATTTCAGTACACTGATATCTCCGCTGTTCTCCAGGATGACATAATTCACATCCTTTAAACTGAAGATGCCTTTTTGCCTCAGCATGCCTCTTAGCTCCTCCAGCTCAAGGCTTGCCTTTTCCAGCTCATTGATACTTACTCTTCCATTTTGTATTAATGTTTGGCTTGTTCCTTTCAAAGGGCCGCGGAGTTTGTCAAACTTCTGGGTAAGCTTCTCTACACAAAAGATTAAAGCAGCCCATACGGCAATCGAATAAAGCATCTGCGGAATGGTGTGGTCCTGATGGTAAATGGTTTCCTCTACGGTACCGCCAAGGATCAGGGCATATACAAAATCAAAGGGAGTAACCTGGGACATTCGTTTTTTGCCCAGGATTCTTGTAACGAAAACGAGTGCAGCCAGGCCGACCACCAGCTTACTGATGATAGATAGATAAAGCATCAGGCTTTTTTACCTCCCACTATATGAATACCCTTCTCCTTCCCCTTTTTAATTTCCGGGAAACCCTGCAGGCTCCGGTTTTGGCATGGATCCTGCCGCTCTTTTGGTATGCCTCCCCACTTCTATCCCGTGGTTTTTATAGTCGTCAATGGAAACATGGTTGATATCCAGATAATCGGCCTTATTGTCTCCCCCGAATACTTTAATGGCACTTCCGGCTTTTTTGAAGTTTTTTAAGGAAATATGGCTGAGGGAGATATTTCTGGCCATATACTGTACGGCAATCACTGGTTCTCCCTGGTAATCATAGTCAGGATCCCCCTCCAGGACAAAATGGTTGATAACCACATTGCGGTAGGCAGAAATCACCATCCCTCGCGGTTTTGATCCTTCATAAAGAGCGGTGTGGATGGGACGGATGGAAACAAGGCCGGTTGCCTTAATATTATAGGCTGTGAGAGACTCAGGGTCCTCCTGTTTGTGATGGCCGATATGCCGAAAGTTATAGGAACGATTGTCCTCGACAGATAAATGGCCGATAATATGCACTCCGGATGCTGCTGACACATTATGATGGGCCTTGATTTCCACACCGCCAAAACAGCGTGTTGTTGAATTGTTCACAAGCCAGACATTCCGCGAACCGTCATCAATTTCAATTCCATTAGAATTGGAGAATCCTCTCTTGTGTGCCCTGCCGCTGGGATCGCACATATGGCTGTTGCTGATGAGAATATAATCGCTGTGATGGGTTGTGATGCCGTCATCTCCAAAGCCATAGCCGTTCAGGTTGTCCAGCCAGATATACTTGCTGCCGCCCCTTGCCCTTGTCCCGTCCCCCAAATACGTATAAATGGAGGAGGAAACGTCAAATCCGTGCAAGCCCCCATTGATGGCCTCAACATCCTTTACCCAGGCAAGCCTCACATTCGCAAGTGTCAGGCAGCTTGAGCGGTTGTTGCCCGCGCTTGTTTTTGTCTCTTTGCCGAGCCGCTCTACATTCCAATCAAGGCTCATACTCTCAATAAAAATGCTGCGGTTCCCTAAAAAGTGCCTGGAGTTCGTGACTACCCATTCATTCTTTCTGCAGGAATCATGAAGTTTTAAAACGGTCTTTCCTTTACCTGCTCCCTTAAGGATCGTCCAGGAGGGCACCCTGATGCCGCGGACGATATACGTGCCTTCCGGGATATGCACTTTTGCAAGCCCTGAGCCAATCGCCTTTTTGAAAGCTGCCGTACAATCGGTCCTCCCGTCGCCGACCGCACCAAAATCCGTCACACTGACCTCCCGTGTGACATTCGCTTCCAGGCGCCGGTATTCCCTCTCAAGCTCTTCCTTCCAAAAAGGAAAGGCGTTTCCATCGTGATCGACTTTTGTTTCACCCGGATGCAATGGAAGCGCCTGTCCTTTCTTAACTACTAAACGGGACAAAAAGTTCCCGCTGCGTGAAAAATCTTTAGGATGAAAACTCTCATTTTTATACAAATATTCAAATATCGTATCTGTTTCTTTGACGGCCTGGCCGAGCCGCCCTTTCAGGTTCGTATATTGAAAAATCAGTTCTTTGTTTTTCAGCGGGTTATGCTGCTTATCCAGATACATCCTGCTCACTCCTATTCTTTCATATAGGGATTATTCCCGGTCTCACTGAATGTAACCCGGCTGTCAGGCTGTCTATGAATCTTTTTGTGAAAAAAACCCGGCCTCCCATTCAGTCGGGAAGCCGGGCTTTTGCGCTCTAGATTACTTGTTGAAAATCTCAGTCAGGACAGGGACAATTTGCTTCTTACGGGAAACGACACCTTTAAGGACGGCAGTATCCTCCGAAAGAGTCACGTTATAGGCTTTTTCTACAGCATCCGTTCTAGAACCGAGGGCAAGTCCTACTGAATCATTCGTCAGGATGTCTGTTACCACAAATAAGAACAGATCCAGATTCTTTTCACTGATCACTTTTTCAATGGCCGCTTTGAGCTCCGCTTTGCGGGAAAGAACCTCGTCTGTATCCACAGCATTTACCTGGGCAATTTCCACTTTGCTTGAACCCATGTCGAATTCCTTGGCATCAAGGGTGATCAATTGCTCAATCGTTTTATCACTCAGGTCTGCCCCTGCCTTCAGCATATCGAGGCCGTAAGAGTCCGCATCCACACCAGCAATTTCAGCAAGCTCACGAGCTGCCTGCACATCCTGTTCCGTGCAGGTCGGTGATTTAAACAGCAGGGAGTCAGAAATGATGGCAGAAAGCATCAATCCTGCAATTTCCTTTTTAATCGCGACTCCATTTTCTTTATACATTTTATTTAAGATCGTTGCTGTACAGCCGACAGGCTCAGCGCGGTAGTATAACGGATCGCTCGTTTCAAAATTAGCGATACGGTGGTGGTCGATGACCTCCAGCACTTGTACATCGCTGATATCGCTGACACTCTGCTGGCGCTCATTATGGTCCACGAGAATGACAGATTTCACTTCATTTGCAGCTGTTTCAATAAGTCTAGGAACTTCCACATTAAAATGAGTTAAAGCATATTGAGTTTCGCCATTGATTTCCCCGAGGCGGACAGGCTCAGCTTCAAAGCCAAGCTCCTTTTTCAGGTCTGAATAAGCGATTGCAGAACAGATTGTGTCGGTATCTGGGTTCTTGTGACCAAATATTAATACTTTTTCCATGTTCAAAACTCCCTGTTTCCAATATAGTTGCTGCCTGATGGTTCTTTAAGGCAGCTTTCGTATGTATTCATAGCCTGTTTAGATAATAAAGTAAATCCTTAAGATAGTCCAGTAAGACATCTGCATTTTTAAGAAAAAAAAGATGATTTAAGGAAAGTTCCAGCCCCCCTTCATCATAGGATAAACGGATGAAATAAAAGGGGGAGAATAGATGATAAAAAAGGCGCTGTTTCTTCTGGTCCTGATGGCTGCCTTCTTTTTTGGCGCAGGCATTCACACCAGCCTTGCAGCCGAAAACAAGCTCATCCTGATCAACAAGACAAATAACCAGCTTGCGTATTATAATAGCGGAAAACTGGTCAAAACTTTTGCTGTGGGTACGGGCAGGAAGCCATCTTATACACCGGAGGGCAGGTTCAAAATCGTAAATAAAATTATAAACCGGCCTTACTACACAGGGCATATTCCGGGAGGAGACCCCAGGAATCCACTGGGAAACCGGTGGCTCGGCCTCAATGCCAGGGGAACCTGGGGAACCACTTATGCCATTCACGGAAACAATAATCCTGCGTCCATCGGGGGATATGTAAGCGGAGGGTGCATCCGCATGTACGACAATGAAGTAGAATGGCTTTACAGCCAGGTAAGCGTAGGTACGCCAGTCATCATTGCTGCTACCTCAAAAAGCTTCAACAGCCTGGCCGCCTCCTATGGCTATAAAGTCAGCGGGACTGCCCCATCCTCCCCGTCCGTTCCAGCGTCACTCCTAAAAAAGGGAAGCAAGAGCAGTGCAGTAACGGCGCTGCAGAAGAAGCTGACTTCCCTCGGGTATAACACTTACGGAACAGACGGGATTTTCGGTTCCAAAACCGAATCAGCCTTAAAAAAATACCAAAAGGCAAACGGCTTAAAAGCCGACGGAATTGCCGGTCCATTGACTCTTAAGAAGCTGGGACTATAAACAGGGCCAGGCAGACTCTTCTGCCTGGCTTTTCTGTTCAGCTGTCTGTGTGGTTCAGACGCTCCATAATCCTTCTCTTCCGATAGAAATGCGTTCCTGTTTCCGCCAGGTCCTTGACCATGGAACGATTAGTAAATGCCCCGAATACAAGGCCGGCTACCGGCACTATCTGAAACAGCTTTTTCCAGCCGAACTGGTCCCTGAACGTATAGACCACTTCACGCCATCCCTGAAGCTGGGATATCATTTCACCAGAACCATTTCTCCCTTGGTAATAAGCGGACAATTCGTTCAGAATGGCCTCCTTCCCCACAATGTCAGCCGACGAAAACTGCAGGCACTTTACAATAAAGATCCTCTCGCTCTCCTCATTCGGATCATATCCGTATATAAGGGCAATTTCCTGAAGCGTCTTTAACGATATGGCCAGGATGGCGGGAATATCCAGGCTGAGGGTAAATATACCTCCTATCCCTGTACTCGCCCCCTGAATCGAAGCCATCTTTTTCCTGCTTGAAATAAGAGAATCCGCCGCTTTCTCCATGGCATGCAGCGGAATGCCCCGCACATCCTGAAGGTCTCGGACCCGCTCCCCTGTTTCCTCTTGTATCTTTTCGAAAATGGCTTCCTCCTTAACGAGGTAGCTCCCTCCTGTATGGATATAGCGGCCAATCTCATCCAGCAGGCTCCCGATTTTAGTATGTATACCAGCAGGTGTCAGCTTATCAAGGATCTTAAATGGAAGGCGGCCCAGTCTGTCCCAAATCCACTGTCCACTCTGCTCCTTCTCCCATTTCTCAATCACGGCAAGCTCCTGAAGCAGTTCTTCTCTTGATTCCACAACATCACTCCTCTCTTTCATTATGTCTATTCTACAGAAAGCTTACATTTATTTCCTCTCAAGCCTGTCGGGAGTGTGAAATGAAGTGTTTAATACTGCTCTGGTTAAAATAATTGCCTCTTTGCTGGGAAAGAGATCCATCTATTAAATGAAGACACTCTTTGCTGGCGGAAGGGAGCTTTGTCTTTATAGCTTTGATGAAGACCCTTTTGGCTGGGGTGGGGATTGGTTTTGGTTTTCATAAACTCGATGAAGACTCTTTATCTGGTTCAGCGGGCGGCCTTCTCTGAGCCATTTCGTTGAAGGGGCAGACTTCTTTCTGGTCTTGAGGGGACCTCTCTGAACCATTTTTCTGAGGCGCAGCCTTCTTTTTGGTCTTGAGGGGACCTCTCTGAACCATTCCTCCGAGGGGACGACTTCTTTTTGTCCTTGAGCAGCCCTCTCTGAACCATTTTTTCTGGGGAGCAGTCTTCTTTTTGGTCTTGAGCAGCCTCACTGAACCAGTCTTGATGACTCCTCTCTAGACCGTCGACCTGCAAAAATGCGTTTCATTATTTCTTGAGCGGCACCCCTCAAATAAAAATCGGGACTGGTTTTATCCTTATTCAACCATAGCCCTCTATTTTTACAAGGGCAAGCCTAGCCCCGCTCCTTCAAATCATGTTCCCTGTAATAACTCCACCAGTCCGGCTTCCGGCCATCTATATCAACAAGATCATACTCCTTTGCAAGTTCCCAGGAGCTGAGGACCGTTCCTATACTGAAGAAGAAGCTGTAGAATTCCTGCTGGGACTTGGCAGCAAGATAAAGGTTATATCTCCTGACCATCTAATAAATAAACTCATGGAGGCAGCAGACCAGGCGATTACTTTTTACAAGAAAATTAGAAAAAAGCAATAGGGTTTGTCATTTGCCGCGGTAAAGTACGATTTGAGGAGATAAAGGAAATTCCCTTCTTCAGCAGCAACCTAGAAGTGCAGGGTTAACCTGGAATGAACAAAAAAAGCTGATCCAACAGGTTTAGCCCTGTTAAATCAGCCTTTAATTAAAACGCAAGAAGTGCAACCTTTTCTTTTTCTTTTAGGTCTTGAATCATCTGAAGCCAGGCTTCCGGTTTATTGGGAAGAACCGAATAGTAGGTTTCCAGGAACTGTACAATCAGAGCTGCTTCCACTTCGTTTAGATGTGATTCTGCCGGCATAAAGCAAAGATCGAGTCCTGGAACGGCTTCGCCATCATTGTTCCAGGAAGGATGCACATATGGGATGTCCAGTCTTTTATAACCAAGATGGCTCAGGACTTCTCTTCGCACATAGGGATCCATCGGTTTGATCCCGCCGAATTCATAGCTTTCTACGCGGTAGGGATCATAAATTTCAGCAAACATGCCAAGAAGCTCCTGGCTGCCGGCGGAAGCCAGGGCATGTAAATGTTCTTGTCTCTGATTGGCCAGGAATGGACCGACACCGAGTCCTTCCTTGCCAATAATAGTGAAATCAGTCATGGCTATATTCATTTCCTGATAATAGCGGTATTCCGTAGCACCGACGACTTCCCCATTATTTACAGCAGCGTACACCTGGATTCCAGGATCCTTTAAAGGTTCCTCCCAGAGACTGAATTCCAAAACTTCCTCTGGAGGAAAAATTTTCTTCATCAGATTATGCATCTCATCAAACAGCGGATCTTCAATTCCATTTATTTTCCGATATTCCACAAAACATTTCTCCTTATCCTTCAAGTTTTCACTCTTCAAAACAGGCAGCAGCTTAAGAAGTATGAAAGAACGGATTTCTCCATTCCATCAACGCGGCACAATTACAGGATTCTTCATCCTCGAGGTAATTTAATACAGCCTTGACAGGTGTCCTCCCGCAGCGGAGGAGGAAGGTCAAAACAGGATCCTTCAGCTTTCCTGAAACGACCGCCTGGAGGTACTCTTCAGGCGTCATTTTGTCCGAAACCTTGTGATAGCCGGGCATACGTCCGCCTCCGAGAAGCCTCTCCAGATTATGATGTATGACCACATCGTACATGGAAAACATAAGCCATTTGCCAAGGCCCAGTTTTCTGAACCTTGGCCTGACACTGATGTCGACCACATATAGAGTGTTTCCTTTTGGGTTATGATTCCCGATATATCCTCTGTCTGTGATTTCGTCCCATGAATGATCTCCATCGGTATGGTGGTAATCCACCATTAAACTGGTCATGGAGCCGGCCATCTCTCCGCCCACTTCGATACAGAGTGCACCATCGGGAAACAAATTCACATGATTCTGGAGCTGGTTATGATTCCAAAGCAGCTCGTCCGGAAAAGGGGGCGGAAAGCATTCGCGGTTCATTTCTGCCAAACTCGTAAAATCCGTTTCCTTATAACTCCGTATCACTGCAGGAAGCGGTATATCGCCGTTATAAATGTAAAATTCCTTGCGGTACATACGATTCACCTACACAAGTACCTCATCTTTTACTTCCCAATCTGTATATAAATCCGTTCTCCTGTCGCGCCAGGTGGTTACCGATCCGCTTTCCCTTACTTTGTAGAGAAGCTCCAGGTTTAAGTCAGCTGTTACAATCATATCCTGGTTGATTTCACCGGATGCTGCTACTCCTCCTGGAGGAAAGGGAATGTCATTTGGTGTCAGGATGGCGGCCTGGCCATAATTTGCCCTCATGAAATCAACGGTAGGAAGTGAACCGACCGTGCCTGTAGTGACCACATAGACCTGGTTTTCGATGGTCCGGGCATGGGAAGAGTAGCGGACACGGTGAAAACCATGGCGGTCGTCTGTGCAGGATGGGCAGAAAATGACATCTGCTCCTTTAGCTTTCGCCATCCTCACGATTTCCGGAAATTCAATGTCATAGCAGGTCAGCATGGCGATGGTGCCTTTTTCGGTCTCAAAAACCTCCAGACCCTCACCGGGAGACATATTCCATTCCTTTACCTCAGTCGGAGTCATATGGAGCTTTGCCTGTTCGGCGACTCTCCCATCCGGGTAAAACAGATGAGCTGTATTATATAAACGGTCTCCTTTTCTAATAACATGCGTACCGCCGATAATATGGATGCTGTTTTGTATAGCGAGCCTGATAAACAGGGAGCGATATTGTTCCGTAAAGGCCGGAAGATCCTCTATGGACAGCGCGCTGCCGAATTCATCTCCAATGGACATCAGCTGGGTGGTGAAAAATTCGGGGAATAAAACAAATTCAGCATCATATTCCTTGGCTGTTTTTACATAGTGTTCAGCCTGTGCTGCGAATTCGTCAAATGAATGAATGGTTTGAAGATTATATTGAACTGCGGATACTCTCATCTGCATGAAAAACACCTTCCTTCTTGATCTGCTGTTTTTTAAACAATAACGATATTATTCGATAAATCCAGGAACTTGGCAAGTACCCACTTTCTGGGAACATAGTGTAAAAAAGTATACCATGATATATATGTTATTTTTACCATAAAAAAAGAGGCAGAAGGATTTCCTTCTGCCCCGACCCCATACTTCTATTAATGGCTTCCTTTTGAAGGATTCGTGATGACGAATTCTTCCTGTGGAACGTAAAAGAACTGAATCCATACTCCATCCAGGAAGTCCTCCCTTTTATCGAGAAGAATGTCGATATCTTTGTCTGTTTTTACAATTTCATCATGCTCGGTAGGTGTTCCGAATGTCAAAGCATAATGGGCATGATCTCCATGCTTTTCTGTCACAATGATACGGATCATCTGGCCTTCCGCTTCTTTTTCGCTCAGCATCTGCTTAATCACCTTGGCAGCATTTCGATTTATCTTACATTTCATTTTGGTCACCCCGTTTAATTTTTCAAGAATGATAACGGAGTTTATTATGCCATTAAAACAGGAAAAAATAAAAAAAATTGCCTGCGCAAGAAAAAAGAGCCGTTCTGCCCGAACAGCTCCCTTCCTCTATTAATATACCATCTCTTCATCATGATAATATTTAAACTCCAGGAGATTATTGGCCGGGTCGATCAAAAAGAAGGTTTTGTGTTCCTCCCTCCTCCCGCCGAAACGGGTGGCCGGCTCCTGAAAGAATGGGAGTTCATGCTTGATGGCATGGGATAATGCCTGCTCATATTCTTCCTTCTCAATAAAGGTAATTCCATAATGCCTCGGATACATTTTAGGAGATGGATCTATCTGTTCCGGACTTAAGTGGCAGACAACCTGGTCTCCAAAAAAGTCAAAAGTCACTCTGTCATCATAGCGCCGAGCCAGCCTGCAGCCCAATTTTTCATAAAAATCTACTGTTTCATCTAAATCCCTGCATGGGATGGCCAGGTGAAAAACTTTATTCGTATCCCTCATTTAATTCCCTCTCTTTCAAACGTATAAAAAGTATCCGAACGGAGCCCCAGACGAAGAGTTTCCAAAGAAATCGGATCGGCAAAAGGAATGTTTGCCAGATTAACGTCAGATCCTGCCCGCTGGATAAAACAGGTCTGCAGCTTCTTGTTTGGGGCTTCAAAGATGACATCTTTCAAGTTGATTCCGGAATTCAGAATATCTTCGATGATGTCATCCCTGATTTCCCCTTTGCTGCAGCAAATACCGCTGCTGCCCGTCTCCCTTGCTTCCGTTATCACCTTATAGGCGCCTGCTTCCAGGTCTTCCTGGATATACTCCACCCATTGGGCGGCGTCCTGTTCCATGGAAACCTGGGCATCCTTGCTGCCCACTTCGCTGAAGACAAAAAAATCCTTCGAGAACTCCCGGATAAATCGGGCTTTTTCCCGGTTCGAAATGGCTAATGTCCCATTGGAAATTTCAATGAAAGCAGCGTGATAACCATGACAAAGGTTTAGAAACTCATCCACTTTTTTCTGGCTTAAAAATTTCTCAAATAGCGTCCCTCCGAAGAAAAAGTGGACATCATGCTCTCGCAGTACAGCCATTTTTTCCTCAAGAAATGGCGTGACCAGGCAGGTTCCCCAGCCGAATTTAACATAATCAATATAATCTGCAGCACTTCTAATGCTGTCTCTAAATAATTCCAATGGCACTCCATTATCGATGAGTACCGTGATACCATGCCTTCGAGGCTTTGCTTGCCTTTTTGGCAGAGATAAGTTCATCATATTCACACTTCCAGCCTCTCAATTCTTGGGATAAGATTCGCTGCGTTAATTTTCATCACAAAACCGGAGGGATGTTCTCTGGCACAAACATGGATATCTTCCGGAATGAATTCCGGCCTGCTCTCATCAAAAAACTTTGCCGCAGCCTGAGAGTTGCGGATTCTTTCTGAGGTCTCTTCTGCCAGAGGATCATGCCCCTCCAGGAGACGCTTCATAAATTCAGCACAGGCCAGGTCATCGTCGCCAGTCGGATGGGAGGCAATCAAATGGATCTTATGGGAGCTGCCGGGTTTAAGTACCTTTTTTATATACCGGGCAGTTGTTCTTGCGTTTGAAAAACCTGTTACCAGCACCTCTTCAGCATCCAGAGAATGGAGCGCAGCTTTCACTCCGTTGGTCGTTTTTTGAACAAGAACTTTCCCGGCAATATCTGCATGGCAGATCCTATACGGAGAATTATCCAAATCAAAGTTTTCTATCGGCAGCCCCATAACTTCCCCTGCCAATAAAAGCTCCCGATCCTTTTCCTTCATTTGAAAAGCTTCTTCCACGCTGCCTGCCAGCAGGATACTGCCGGCTCCTTTGATAAAAGCAAAATGAGCGACCGTAAATGCCCTGATCACATCAATAACCACATTGACTGCGGCATGATCCAAAACATGGCTGCTGCCCTGGATAATTTGGATTTGAATAACGATCACCCCTTCAGTTAAAGAGCGAATGATAAAGCAAATTCTAATTTAATCTATTCGCCTATGGTCCTTTGGGTGTTTGGCCAAAATGATGGGAGTAAGTATCGATTTATAGAAATACCGATGGAGATTGGAGTGAGGGGATTATACTTATGGGAAGGAGTGGCCTTTAAAGGCGGAGAAATGCAAAAATACTCTCTATTCCGTAGAGAGTATTTTTATCGTTTTATTCAGGATGTTAGCTTAAACAAACCTCGCGGCAGGCATCGGCACATCTTCTGCAGGCCTCAGCACACCTTCTGCAATAATCTTCCTCATATTGCTCGCAGGCCCTTGCAGATGCATCACAGATATTCGCAGCAACACTGCACAAGACTCTGGAGTATGGACTCTCCCTGGTTATCAGCTGCCTGACCAGATTACAAACATCCGCACAATCCCTGACAAGACGGAGAGGCTCCCTTCTTACATCCTCGCTTCTCAGGCACTCTCTGTAGCAGTACTCACATGATTCGGCACAGGCATTACAGGCTTCTGCACATTCTCTTAAGTATGTCCGCAATCTTTCGTTCGTCCCCACTGTTGTGCTCATTGAAATCCCTCCAGGAAGTTACTTGGTACGTATCCAATATATGAGACCTGCCGGATGAATATTCAAAAAAACAGAGGGACAGCCGGCTTGTCAGCTGTCCCTGAGCATCTTTGAGATAGCGTTTATTTCTCCTATAATTTTAAATAAATGGTCCGTTTTGTGTACCTGGTTCTTCTGAGTAAGCTTTTCTAGTAAAAGCAGAACTTCCCCCATCAACGTTTCTTTTTTGATTCTCAAGGAGAAGATCTCGGGTTCTTCATGAACATGATAGTCAGGTGCCGCATCAAAGGATTGCACCTCTCTATCCCCTTCTCGGATCACATGCTTTTCTCCCTCTGCATTTCCCTCATACAGCAAAAAGTCGATGCAGTCCACAAGATTCACCGAAGGAGACTCCAGCCTTAAATAGGCGAGGATAAATTCAAATTTGTCTTTTGATTTTTTAAAGAAGGTAAATGGAAGAGAATCTTCCTCCACCATTAAGTCCGCTTTCACCCAGCTGGTTTTATCGTTCACGTAAAACTTATCACCCAATTCAGCCAATATTTTCAGCCATGTGATCATCATTTTCCTGGTGACATCGCCTCTTACATCCCGATAAACAATGATTGTGTCCAATAAAAAAAACCACCCTGCATACCCTAATGTTTTCTCATTTAAAGGTTTTATAGTGTGTTAATGGAGGAGAATATAGATTAAGAGTCAAGGTTCGTCCCGGTAATTCGTTTTTCATAGAATGAATATCCCC
The DNA here is from genome assembly GCF_000430765.1 of Peribacillus kribbensis DSM 17871. Classification (GTDB taxonomy): domain Bacteria; phylum Bacillota; class Bacilli; order Bacillales; family DSM-1321; genus Paraperibacillus; species Paraperibacillus kribbensis. The sequence continues at coordinate 256,477 of NZ_KE387238.1, forward strand.
TGGCCAGCTATGGAAAAAATCTCCGCTTTTAATAATGTCTTGGGAGACTTGCTGCAGCAGCCCCTCCGAATCCCCGTACAGCACATTGGTAAGCTCTCCTTCAACTACCATCCCGCAGCCTATGGAATCACCGTGGTCATGGACAAACGTTTCCCTGTCCGCAGGAATATGAATGATAACCGCCTCAATGAATTCATTCTTATAAATGCAATTTCTGCCATAAGGCAGGTGCTCCGGTTCCTTTATATAGCTTTCAATATCCTCACATGTCACTTCAAGACTCTTTATACTTTCCTCAAGCTCCCGATTCCCCAGCCGCTCCGCCGCTGAATCGAAGGCAGATGCTAATTTAGCTTTAATGCACAATACGTATCACTCCTCATTTTGATTATGAAAGTGCACTAGTATCTTATTTTTGCCCATGGAAATGAGTGAGTTGTCTGCCTATAGACAATGGCAGGGTTTTTATGTTCCGCTCATCCCTTCTCAGGATTTGCTCATCCCACCCAGGGTTTTGCTCCGGTC
>NZ_KE387238.1:258112-302349 GCF_000430765.1 Peribacillus kribbensis DSM 17871
GGATTTTTGCTCCGCCATTATTTTTCGCTCATTACTATGAATTTTCGATCATGCCTAAATCCCGAATTCACCAGCCAAAAAAGGGCCCGGAAAATATTTTTCCGGACCCAATTAGATGTACTTTTTAAAAGATTGGTTTACATGTCATTATTTACGCAAGCCATAGCCCCGCTCATATTGTTTGGGAGTAAGAGGCTCTCCTCCAAGCTGTATGGAGGCTTCGTTTGCCCAATATGGGCTTCGCAGCATGCCTCGTCCAATGGCTGCAAGGTCGGCCTTTCCATCTCTGATTGCTTGATCTGCCAGCTCTGGATCCTCCAGTCTTCCAACTGCAATCGTCGGAATTTGAACATCCCTGCGGATGGCATGGGCTAAGTCAAGCTGATAGCCCGGTCCTGCTGAAGCTGGTCCCGAAGTGCTTTCCCCCCCGGAGGAAACATGGATGATATCGACTCCCGCTTCTTTATATCTCTGAGCCAGCTTAACGGAATCTTCGATATTATATCCGCCTTCAGCATATTCCACTGCAGAGAGCCTGAGGATCAGCGGCATGGATTCAGGCATAACCCTTCGTGCAGCCTGGATGACTTCCACTCCGAAGAGGGCAAGATCCTCCCCGTATTGATCCGTACGCTTATTGGTTAATGGAGATTGAAACTGTTGGATTAAATATCCGTGCGCTCCATGAATTTCAATAGTATCGACCCCTGCTGCCACTGCTCTTGCGAAAGCCGATTCAAACTTCCCAACCATTTCTTTCACTTCTTCAGTAGTCAATTCCCGCGGCTGATTGTAGCGGTCTGAAAACTGAAGGGCTGATGAAGAAACAGGAACTTCAGCATCTTCTGCTTTCCTGCCGGCATGGGCGATCTGAATTCCTACTTTAGCTCCGTAGCTCTGGCATGATTCGATAATCCGCTTAAAGGCGGGGACATGCTCATCAGACCAGATTCCCAAATCATAGTCCGTGATTCTTCCATCTGGCTCTACATCGGTCATTTCTATAATGATCAGGCCCGTACCGCCGACTGCACGGCTGGTATAATGTGTATAATGCCAGTCATTGGGTATGCCATCCTTTGCTTCAACAGAGTATTGGCACATTGGCGGCATAACGATCCTGTTTTTTAGTTTAAGATCTTTTAATTCAAACGTATCCAGAAGATTTGGCATATCTCAAACTTCCTTTCCTTTTTGCATTTCTCTCTGATTCATTTATCTCGTTTCTGAGAGATATCCCTTATTTTCACATTCCCTTTAGTCTGTAGCAAATGATTCGACTTGATGATAAAGAATTACTGGCCCAATAATAAAAATCGAAGGAATATCAAAGATACTTTACCCAAAGTTCGAAGGGAAAATGCCGTTCGGCTTTTAGAGTCTGCTGACCATCATTCGCAATCCTCAATTATATGACAAGGCATCTGCAGCAAGGCTGCCAAACTCCCGGAGATAATACAGGTAATTCTCTCCGCCATAGTTATAGCGTTTATTAAACATTTTCACGATCACAGCATGATATCTAGGAATGATGAGGAGTGCCGGACCTGTTATGCCCAGGATTTGGTAGGATCCTTCAGGTACTCTCCCTCCAATTTCGCTTTTAGCCGCAGATATCTCATTTTGTACATACCAGAATAATCCGTTTTTAGGCAGCTCCTTGTTTTTGTACGAAGGACTTTGGATATTGACCGCGATGTCAATCACTCCAGATGGTACAATCTGTTTTCCGTCCAGAAATCCTCTATTTAAGTGAAGCTCTCCCCACCGGGCAAATTCCCGTGCAGAAACAAACAGATTCGACTCTGTTCCGTCCTGCGTCATTCCTATTTTGTCCATTCCCTGCTCTTCTGGATGAATGATCACTTTAACAAGCTGGGGTAAAGGTTCAGTAAACCAGCCTGTTTCTGAAAAGCCAAGCGGGGTAAAGACTCGGTCCTGCAGCAGCTTTGTAAAGGGAACTCCATACAGCTTTTTAATCAATTTTGTGACCATCAGAACATTGATCCCCCGGTACGCCCATCCCTCCCCTGGCTGAAATTCCCGGTAAACCGTCCCGTCCTCTTTCTCATTCAGGCCATGTGAATGTGTAACAAGATGGCGGATTGTAGTGCATCCCAGAACATTCTGGTCCATTTCTGGAAAATAGTCACCGGCGGGATCGTCTAGGCTTTTGATTTTTCCTTCAAATAATGCATAAGCAGCTGCAAGCCCCAAATAAGACTTTCTTGCTGATGCTACATTGAAAAGGGAGTGCGGATTGACCGGATTTGATTCCTTTGTATTAGAATGATTCCCGCTATAGTGCTCAAGCACCGTTTTCCCGTCTTTTATAATCAGCAGGGCAGCCGCTGAACTATGATTTTTTTCCTTTATCTCTTCCACCCATTGAACCAACTGTTCAAACAATTTCTTTCTCCACCTCTCATTAGGAATTCTGCATTTTCCGCCACTTTCCTTTTTTAGCTTGACTTGTTCCCATAGGTTTCACCTCCACTTTTGAAGTGCCCAAATGGAAATCTCCTGCCGAAGATATGCATCTTCCATTCCCCCAGTAACCGCCGGACCCACTCAGCCTCGCAGGTTTCTGCCATACCCACAGATCATTCATCTTTTGCCATATATAGGCCAGCTGAACTGTATTCCGCATATTGAAAACACTTATGGAAAAACTACAGATGGTGAGTTTTCACCAGTCTAACTTCGATGGGGGATATGGCTATGAATATTCGTGAAGGATTGATTCCTGCGGCACTTGGAACTGCAGTTACTGCGGCTGGATACACGATGAAACGAGTTCCAGGCTCCAATAAAATGATTGCCAACACGGTTTTCGGTTTCGGCTTAGCGCATATCGTCCTGGGTGTAATCGACCTTTTTGAACATCGAGGGCAGTAAAAAAAGAGGAGCTGCACTCAGCTCCTCTTTTTGCATTATGCGGAGAATGTCCTTTTTTTCATGAATCCTGAGAGGGCTCCGGCACCGATGCCCTGTATGATCGTTTTTACGATGATCTGGCCTAGAATGGCGGCAGGAACTGCTTCCCATGGTAGCATCCCGGCTCCAAGAGGGCTTAGCCCTATAATGACAAAGATGGCCGAGTCCAGAATTCCTCCAACCAGACCGCTGTAGAATACCCTCCAGCTCATTGGCAGATTCAATCTTGAATAGATTTCTGTATCTGTAGTCTCCGAAACGGCAAAGGAGATGGCAGATGCAAGAGTGATGAGCAATGTATCTCCAAGTGCCGCTGAAACAACGGCCGAAAGGATAAGAGCAGCTGCTATGGCAGCATAAGTCTTTTTGCGTCCGAATTTATTCTGCACAATATCCCTGAGGATAAAAGTTGCCCCGATCAACAGGGTACCCATTGGAACAATAAATACCCCAAAAGTGAGCGGTGCGACGGATGCGGTTATGACATTGGCGCATACGATGGCCACTAAGTATAATAAAATGCGTATCATGATTTCCTCCCGTTAAACTCCCCTTTTATTGCCCCATACTAATGCGTGGAGCTGAGGAAGGACTTTGACGTCTTTTAATTGTTCATCCTTTATCACAAGGTCGATTAATTCTTCGTATTTCAGAAGCAGGCGCGGAACCAGCCGGTCTCTGTCCTGGGTTGTTAGATCATCATTGCCGGTCTGCAGAAATAGCGGAACTGCAGGATATCTTTCATGAATCTGCTTGGCAAACAGATAATCCTCCGAATTGAAAATGACCACTTTCAGGCTTTTTTTTCCGAAAAACTCAGGGCCTTCAAGCTTATCCATAATCCTGTCCAGGACCGCAAAGTCTGTTGTCATATTCGAACTCGGAGGCTTTGGGGACACTGTGAGTTCATCAATATCCAGCATCCATTCCTGCCATCTGGAACCCTGTGTTTCCAGACAGGTTTTAATCTTTTTTTCTTTCAATAACGAAACGAGCCCTGATAGATTTTTAATAAGCGCAGGATTTCCGCCTGAAATCGTCACAAAGGAAAAACCGCTGCCTCCAAGCTCGGCAAGCCTCTCCCAAATGGCTTCAGGTTCCATCTGATGAATGAGATGCTTCCCGCTTCCATCCCAGGTAAAGGCCGAATCACACCAGGAGCATGAATAATCGCAGCCCGCCGTTCTGACAAACATAGTCTTCTGGCCCGCAGCCATGCCCTCTCCCTGAATGGTCGGCCCGAACACTTCCATCACTGGTATCTTACTCATGCTCCATCCACTCCCGCCTGGCTTCTGCATAACTTGTCGCTGTCTCGTAAAGGCGGACGAATTCCACTCTCGCCCCGAAGTACTGCTCTTTTCTTGCAAAAAGGGCTGCAGCCATCTGTTCATAGATCCAGACCACGATATTTTCGGCAGTCGTATTCATAGGAGGCAGGGTTTCATTCAAATATCTGTGATCCAGATGAACTTCTATCTCCTGCTTCCAGATGGTTTTGATATCGCCAAAGTCCATGAGTAATCCTCGTTCATCCAGAAAACCGCTGATTCCAAAGACCACTTTATAGGTATGCCCATGCAAATTCTTGCATTTCCCTTCATACTGATGCAAATGATGGGACGCATCAAAGGTAAACTCTTTAGACACAATGACTCTCTTGGTATGATATTTTAGCTCGCCGGCCGCGATATCCTCACCCATTTTTTGAAGCTTATCCACAATGCGGAATTCAGCCATATCAGGATTCTCCCTTCGTTTGAAGGTACTCTTCCAGGCCCTTTTTTCTAAGTATACAGGCAGGACATTCTCCGCACCCGTCTGAAACGACGCCATTGTAGCAGGTTAATGTCTTATTCCGGACAAAATCAAACGCTCCTAGATGGTCAGCCATCTCCCAGGTTTCTGCTTTATTCAGCCACATCAACGGTGTATGGATAACCAGATGTTCATTCATGGAAAGATTGAGTGTTACATTTAAGGACTTGATGAAAATGTCACGGCAGTCTGGATAACCGCTGAAATCTGTCTCACAGACACCTGTGACAATATGCTTCGCGCCTGTGACATTTGCAAGGATTCCCGCAAAAGACAGAAACAGAAGATTTCGTCCTGGAACGAAGGTATTTGGTAGCTCCCCTTCCTCTCCAGCTTTTACTTCCATCTCAGTCCTTGTTAATGCATTTGGGGCAAGCTGGTTCAAAAGCTCCATATCCAGGATATGATGCCTGACCCCCAGCTCCTCTGCAATTTGTGCGGCGCATTCGATTTCCTGTTTATGCCGCTGATTGTAGTTGAACGTAACCGCCTCGACCTCACTGAAATTCTTTAAGGCCCAGAACAAGCAGGTTGTACTGTCCTGGCCTCCGCTGAACACGACGATGGCTTTTTCCTTTTTCATAAAACTTCTCCTTTTACACGAAAAAACAGTGCGACTAAGAAAAGCGCACTGTTTTTCCTTAGTTTTTTATAGAGGGTAGCTAAGAACCTCTAACGTTTTTCAACGATTTTTATTCGATTAATAAATCAACTTTTTTATCTTAACATAAATTTTATAAAACGGAAGACTTTTTTAATGAAGCCGAAAAAAGATACAAAATCCAGCCCATTTGCATATTTTATATAAAGCCTGCCTTTTTCTGTGTGGCACCATTATTATAGATACTTGAAAAAACAGGTCATTATATTGACTTCTCCTGTGGAAGATTGGGCACACTTGGAAGAAGGAGTGAGCCCATGAAGAGAAAAATCATAATCGGAGCATCTGCTATTTTTATGGCCTTTATGGCTGGCCTCTTTATTTATTTTTTCATGAAGCATGATACATCCCGCTGGGAGGTAGCTTTAGGCGGAATTCTGGTCAGCGGATTTCCTTTACTTTTGCTTCTGTTAAAAAAGATTCCTTTTAGTACCTCAGTCATCATCGGCTATTATCTTTTTTTATTCTGCACTACTTTTTTAGGCTCGATCTGCAAGTTCTATGTTTCTATCCTCTGGTGGGACACGGCATTGCATTTATATAAGGGGCTTTTTATGGGAATCATTGCAATCACCTTATTTAAGATATTCGTCCCAAAGCACCTTCAGAACGAAGTTTCTAAATGGCTCTTATTCTTATTTGTCCTGTCCCTTTCCATAGTTGCCAGCGCCATCTGGGAAATATATGAGTTTTTCGGGGATGTCTTTTATACCGAAACCATGCAGCGCGGAGGCAATCAAGATACGATGTTCGATTTATCAGCAGGACTTCTTGGAGGCTTGATCATCGCTGTCTATTCGCTGCTGCGGCGGCAGAAGATTTAGCGGGCACATACAAAATTAGCAAAAACGGGTGATTTTATGAACAGAAAAATTGTAATGGCAGCAAGTTTAGTTTATGTCCTTTTTATGGCCTATAACTGTATCGATTATTATCAGGCTGGATACTCCTTTAAAGCCTCCGTGGCTTTTGCAGGAATCCTCTGCGGGCTTTTTCCACTGTTTCTTTCTTTTTTTGCAAGGCTGACGTTCAATCTGCCCCTTACCTTTTCTTATCTCATTTTCTTAGTTGCTTCCCAATATCTTGGTTCCATTAGAGGATGGTATGGGTTAGGCTGGTGGGATACATTTCTTCATGGCCTTAGCGGGATCATTTTAGGATTTACCGCTGTGGCTCTGTACGAACGGTTAACCCATAGAAGTGCTGGACCGGAAATTTCATCATGGTTTATATTTCTTTTCATCTTCTCTTTTGCTGCTTTATGCGGCGTCATATGGGAAATATATGAATTTTCTTCGGATCAGCTGTTCGGCACGACTCTTCAGGGCGGCGGGAATACAGATACGATGACCGACCTGATTGCTGACACCATTGGAGGTCTTTTGGTTGCCATTTGGTCCGGGATTAGGACACAAGTCAAACATCATGCATCCAAGTCTCCCACACAATAAGGAAAATAGACCGGATTATACCGGTCTATTTTTATGAAAACAGCACGATATATTAGAAAGGGCACCCGCTATTCATAAGCTTGGATGAAAACTAGTAGAAAGAATAAAATGATGGAATAACAGGGTAGGATGATACCTGAATTTTTATGTTCGTGTTTCTCAGGGATGGTGAGTAAGCAGGAAAATACAGCAAATACTAAAAGCAAAGCTTGATGCACTCAGTTTAAATGCCAAAAAAAATTAAATTAGAGGCCTTGGTTTTTACATAAAGGAAATGATTAAAAAAGATAAGCTGCCGAGGCAAAATACCTGGAGGATTATGGGATGGATCAGATTAATTGCGATTTCTCGCCGATGAAGGAAGAAATTATAAAAGGCATAGAGCATATCATGGCGGAGCTTCAGGGCAGTATTAAAATACTTGGGAATGAACATCAGTGTCTCCTTGGCAGACTGGAGCATATCCGCAAAGACTTTTTACAAATTGAATATTCAGCTGCAACCTTTTATTTAAACTGTTATTTATCTGCATTTACCGATAAATTTAAAGAGCTTTCTATTTCGCTTCAGTATCTTTCCAAGCATCGGTTCGGCGCTTTGATTGTTATTGAACGGAGCGATCCGCTAGAGGGGCTTATCCAAAAGGGTACTCCTGTTGGCGCTGAGCTGTCATCAGTCCTCATTGAAACGATTTTTTATCCTGGGAATCCCCTCCATGATGGAGCGGTTATTGTCCAGGGGAATCAGATTGTTTCAGCAGCAAATGTCCTTCCGCTTACCCAGCAGGCGGTAACAGAAAAAAAATTAGGCACCAGACACAGGGCTGCGCTTGGGGTTACCGAGATGTGTGATGCACTGGTGCTCATTGTATCTGAAGAAACAGGAAAGGTTTCCTTCGCATTGAATGGAAAATTATTTCCGATATCAGATGTGCAATCCCTCCTCCATGTAGAACGATGAGCATCCAGAGTTTTACTTTGACCGGCTTTCCCATAAAAATCCCTGCGATACAGGATTATTGTCCATTCCTTTTTACATATACACTCATACATTAATGTTAGGAAAAGTGAAAGGGGATATCCAATGGGGAAAAACGTCAAGAATAACTCAAATTCAAAATCCAAATCTAAATCCAACTCCAACGTGGATTTTAGCATTGATAACGATTTGAGAAACAAATCTCGTTCAAAATCAAACACTAATACGGATGTTCATAGCAAAAACATCTCCCGTAATCATAATGACAGTGATAATGAGTTGAAAAATCACAATCAAAGCCATTCACGGGCCGATTCTCGTATTGAAAACAGCGGTAATGCCAGAGTTGATTTCTGTATTGATATCTGCGTGGATTCCGAATCAAGATCCAGAGTGCGTTCACGGTCTGAGTCTGATGCTGAATCCGATCAAGACCAAACACAGAACCAGAATCAGGAACAGGATCCCGGTCGAGATAGGAATAGGGATAGGGACGAAGAAAGTAGTTGATTATTTAAGGCGATCCAGGTCGCCTTTTTATTTTTCGCAAAAAATATTTTCCTGTCTGCCACATTGATAAATAAGATGGGGTCTTCCAAACACAAACTCTTGTATTTCAAGGCGTAAACCAATTTTCTCGGCAGTCTTTTTGGACGCTTCATTTTCAGGGGCGATGATACTGATCAGCCTTTTTAATCCAAGCTTCCATGCGAAATCTTTTGAAGCCGACCCTGCCTCTGAGGCAAAGCCCTTCCTCCAATAGTTTTTATGGATATGAAAGCCTAATTCTACCTCTTCCCTGCCGGAGACCTCCTGTTTTACAAGGCCGCAGTCGCCTATCAGAGCATCGGAGGACTTCAGACAGACCGCCCACAGTCCATAACCGTCCCTTTTATACCGATTTTGGTTTCGAAGGATCCACTGAAGGGTATCATCTTTAGTAAATTGAGATGGATAATGCGACATGGTTTCCTTGTCTCCCAGAATTTCGTGCAGGTCTTCAACATCTCCCAGACCGAAGGATCTTAGATAGATTCTTTCTGCTTCAATAATTTTTTGCACAGCAAATATACCCCTTTTAAAGATTGTTCAGCTATGAATAACTTCCCTGAGCTCGAGATACCGCTCAAGCTTTCGTTTTACTCTTTGAAGGGCATTATCGATTGATTTCACATGAGTATTAAGTTCTATGGATATTTCCTGATACGATTGTCCTTCGATGTATAAAGCCAGGACTCTTCTTTCTAAATCGCTTAATAATGCAGCCATTTTATACTCGATGTCATCCGCATTTTCCTGATTGATAATCAGCGCCTCCGGGTTCATGATTTTAGCGGCAGGGATGACATCCATCAGAGTATGGTTCGATTCTTCATCGTAAATCGGCTTGTCCAGAGAAATATAAGAATTAAGCGGCAGATGCTTCTGCCTCGTCGCAGTCTTTATCGCTGTAATGATCTGCCTTGTTACACAAAGCTCTGCAAATGCTTTGAAGGACGTAAGCTTGTCCTCCTTATAATCGCGTATAGCTTTAAATAAGCCGATCATTCCTTCCTGAATAATATCTTCTTTGTCAGCACCAATCAAAAAGTAGGGGCCAGCCTTCGCACGGACAAAATTTCTGTATTTATTGATCAGGAATTCAGTGGACTCAGCATCGCCTCCATGGACAAGCCTTACCAGCATTTCATCTTCTAAATCCGCATAATTTTCTACCAGCTTTACTCCGAAGTCTACACTCACTTAAGGATCCCTCCATCATTCAGGATGAATTTTTTGATTTATGCACGCAGGTACTGACAAGTGAATATCAAAGGAAGCAATATTGAAAATTTTTAAATAATATATTATTCATATTAACTCAGACTTAGACTAATTGGTATCAGCAAATATCGACTATTCCTGACAAGCTTCTTTCCCCTTTTTCAGTCCAATTTTCTGTTGACATGAATTTCTAAACCCGTAAGGCGCGGAAAATCATGCAGCTTTACAAACAAAGTTCGGCATCAAGGGATGTTTTTGGAATATTTTAAGATATTTTTAGGCTGATTGTACTAACTTTTCAATCGGCCAAAAAACAAAGCGTACAGGCGCAAACCGCTTCTAAACTGAATAAAAATACATTATATCTATTCCTCAGCAGAAGCTGGAAAACAGCTAAATATAGAAATTGGAATAGATGAGTATTTTTAGGAGGTTATTCATATGCAGGAGCAAATTCCTTTTCAATATATCGATGATCAGATGGATCTACAGGAATATGATGACAGACAATACTGGCCTGGCTACGGCCATTATCCGCGGCCAAGACCGCGTCCTTACCCCTACTACCCATACTATCCTGGATACTATCATCCACATCCGCATCCATATCCATACCCTTACCCACATTATGGAGGAGGCTATGGCGGATATGGCGGTGGCTACGGCGGCGGATATGGCGGCGGCTACAGCCATTACTAAAAACAAAGAGGCTGACAATTGTCAGCCTCAGTTTTGTTATCTGGTTTTTTTTCGGACTGTGTGCCCTGGCACCGGTTTCGAGCATGATTCCCCCGCTTCCGAGCACGGACCCGGGTTTTTCGCGCATGGCTTACCGATTCCGAGCAATGACTCCTGCTTTTTCGATCACCACCACCGGATTTTCGAGCATACCCCGAAGACTCCTCCAGCCTGCTTGCCCTGGTGACAGCCTGACACCTGTTCGAGCATGATTCCCCCGCTTCCGAGCACGGACCCGGGTTTTTCGCGCATGACCATACCGATTCCGAGCATGACTCCTGCTTTTTCGATCACCACCACCGGATTTTCGAGCATACCCCGAAGACTCCTCCAGCCTGCTTGCCCAGTGACAGCCTGACACCGGTTTCGAGTGTGATCCCCCCGCTTTCGAGCACGGACCCGGGTTTTTCGCGCATGACCATACCGATTCCGAGGCTGCTGATTTAATCTGCAGTTTTATAGGTCATGCATGCTTTTCAAGAATTCCCTTGAGTTCCTCCCAGCTCGATATTCTTGGGATTGCAGATGTTTGATTATAGGACTGGTTCATCAAATATAATTGAATGCCTTCCTCCAGCAGGGTTTCAAGTATGGCCGGCTTATCATCAAAATAATAGTCTAAGTGGAGGTCCCTGATGACATGTACCTTTTCGTGATCTTTCATTCCGCAAAAGAACCGGTCCTCCTGGACAGGGAAGCCCTGCTGTTTCATCCATTCTTTTGTGCGTTCACCGTAAGCCTTTCCTCTTGCAGTGATATAAAAGATTTCATGACCCTCCTGTTCAAGGATTTGCAATACTTGGACGGCCTCAGGAAGAGGGGGGCATGCTGTAAAATAGATTTCCTCCAGTGTGCTTTCCCACATATGCTTTCCCTGTTCGGCGGATAACCCGAAGGCTTCATGTATTTCGACTGTTTCCAAGGATTTGAAAACCTCGATCGGGATATCTTTCTTCAATTTTTCCTTATAGATATGAAAGGCATGTTCCCTTAAGTTGATTAATGTATCATCTATATCGAATCCAAATTTCATGTTACTCTCCTATGTCTGGCTGCTTCCTTAAAAAGGGTTAGCTGCTTATGTTTGTTCTTTATTCACTTCCATGTCAAAATGACCGGAACGGCGGATTTTAGTCTGAAGATATTTTTCATTGAACTCTGAGATATCGCCCCATATCGGCGTCCTGCCTTCCACATGCATTCCTGATTCCTGTAGCGCACGCAGCTTTTTTGGGTTATTGGTAATAAGGATTACCGGTTTCGTCCGCAATGCTTTTAGTACCAGGATTGCATCTGTATAATTCCGGGAATCATCGACAAAGCCTAGACTGACATTGGCATCCACCGTATCATAGCCGTTTTCCTGCAAAACATATGCCATGGCCTTGCTGAAAAGTCCTATTCCCCGTCCTTCATGATTCGCAAGATAGAATAGTGCACCTGTCCCGTGTTCTGCGATCATCTTCATGGATTGCTTGAGCTGGTAGCCGCAGTCACAACGTTTACTTCCAAAAATATCACCGGTGTGGCAGATGGAATGCATTCTGATCAAAGCTTCATCTTCATCTTTGAAATCTCCGTAGACCAATACACTCGATTGCTGAAGCTCAGCTAAATTTTGTGAAGACAGCTTTTCAATGATCTTTTCATAATCATGAGTTACCTCATCACAGTTCAGCCAGCAGTACCATTGGAAGACTACGGTTTCCCCGAACAGGTTAACCGGCAGCCGGATCGGCCCTACTAGGTAAATAGCTCCTCTTTCAGTTTTAATTAGTTGAATTTTATCCCCGAGTAACGCCAACACTTTGGGATCGAGTTTTTGCAAAGTCATAATCTCCCACCTTTTTTCGACTGGATGCAAGATTGCCGGTGCATCCTTAAAATGTATGTTATCCATGCTTTCATTGCAAGAAAGATGTTCATTCCATTACTTATATTGCCATAATTCCTTTATATCAGTATTATTTTTTTATCATTGCTTTTCAAAATATCTAAAGCTATTATTTAGGACATATATGAATAAAAGGAATGTTCTTCATGAAACAGTTTGTAGTTATAGGCGGGGGCATATTGGGGGCCTCCACTGCGTATAGTCTGGCAAAGCGGGGAGCCAATGTCACGATCATTGACAGGAAAGATACAGGACAGGCGACCGATGCAGCCGCCGGCATTGTCTGTCCCTGGCTGTCGCAGAGAAGAAATAAAGCCTGGTATTTCCTTGCGCGAAATGGCGCACGTTATTATCCTGCATTAATCTCTGAGCTTGAGGATGAAGGAGAGACCCATACTGGATATAAAAAAGTCGGGTCCCTGAGTCTGCATACAGATCCCCAGAAGCTTGCCGCGATGCAGCAAAGAGCTCTCGATAGAAAAGAAGAGGCACCGGAAATGGGAGATATCAGAGTATTATCCTCTCAAGAGACAAAAGAACGGTTTCCCCTGTTAGAGGACAGTTATGGCTCCGTTTTCGTATCCGGGGCTGCCAGGGTGGATGGGCGATCGTTAAGGAATGCTCTCCTCCGGTCCGCCCAGAAACATGGCGCCTTATTGACAGAAGATGAAGCCATTCTATCTGTAAAAGAGAACCGGATTATCGGGGCGGAAACAAAAAAGTCGGGATATATTTCTTCTGACGAGATGATTGTCTGTGCAGGTGCCTGGGCAAATGAATTTCTGGCTCCTTTGGGAATCCCGTCAACAATCAGCTGGCAGAAAGCCCAGATTATGCATTTTGAAGTACCCGATGAAGAAACGGGGGCATGGCCGGTGGTTATGCCGCCAAGTGATCAATATCTTCTGGCTTTTGATTCCGGAAAAGTGGTTGCCGGTGCAACACATGAAAATACCGATGAATTCGATACACGCATAACCGCCGATGGCCTGCAGGAGGTTCTGCAAAAGGCACTGCTTACGGCCCCCGGCCTGGCAAATGCCTCTTTTGTGGAAGCACGGATGGGATTCCGGCCTTTTACCCCCGGGTTCCTGCCCATGATGGGAAGACTCCAAGGCTGGGAAGGAATCATTGCGGCAAACGGACTCGGAGCATCCGGATTGACCATGGGTCCTTATATAGGTTCAGAACTTGCCAAGTTTGCTTTGGAAATGGATACTGAGATACCTTTTGAACAATATTCGTTTGAAGCTGATCGATCATAAAAAAAACCAAGTCCACCCATTCAGGTGGACTTATTGGTTTTAAAGGAATCGGATTCATTTAAGCTTAGGCTTCTAAAACGCTTAGCTGTAAAAGCCCAATCTTCCATGAACTTCGGCAGCAGATTCGGCCTCCTTCTTACTGCTAGAGGATGGTAGGCTGCAGTTGCAGGAATCCCCCCTGCCTCATACCATTTCCCGCGAACCGATTTCACATCTATTTCCGGATTATGAAAGAAGGCCTGAACAGCCACATTTCCGAGGCAAAGTATCAGCTTGGGGCTGCTCGCCTGGCACTGTTCCTTCAAATGCCTGATACACGTCATTCGTGCAAACTCTTTATCATAGCCCCGTAATGGTCTTCTTTTCAGCACATACGTTATAAAGATTTGATCCATAGTTAAACCATTTTCATGGACAGCCCTCTGCAATGTCTGCCGGGTGCCGCAGACAAAAGGATTTCCATCAGGATCTTCCCTGGCTCCGGGGTTATCCAGAATCACCATTATTGGAGCAAGGACATTTCCCTCACCCCAGATCATCCGCGAACCATGTTCATACAGTCCGCATTCCCGGCAATTTTCATCCTTTTCCGGAACGGGCACTTCCGGCCAAATCTCCGGACAGAAATCCATCATGCCTTCCACCTCTAAGAAAATCAAAATCTGTTAATATGGATTGTACCCGTTTCCATACAAGATTATTTATGACCTCTGGCAGCAGAAAAAAATTTGAAACAAACTTTTAATCTTTTCAACATGCTATAGTAATGTTTTTTTGTTAAATTATACTAATAAAATGTACAAATGGAGAAGAACCATGGAACATACTAATTGTAAGATTCAGCAGAAATTAAACGAATTGATTAATAAAAGCAATGAAATTAAAAAAGAGCTTGATGAAACTCCACACCAGGATAAAAAAAGGTTTGTATCTCTTTTATCCAGATTGCTGAAGGTCCATAAGGATATGGATGAAATAAATGGAATGTAATAAGCCGGCCCGGTATCTGCATGCCGGGCTGTTCTTTTATTCTTTCCAGGTCTGATGTAATACCCGTACCCAATTCTCCCATGCAATTTTTTTCAGATGATCATAGGAATATCCCCTCTGCTTTAACTTTTCGATCAGTATCGGCATCCCTGTTACATCCTTCATTTCTGCAGGAATTGTAGTTCCATCGAAATCAGAGCCAAGCGCCACATAATCAATACCGAAATGTTCGACAATATAATCAATGTGTTTTACAATTTCATCCATGGAGGTGTTGGGATCCCTGCCTCCGTCTTCTCTCAGCATGTTGACCGAATAGTTAATGCCCACCACACCGCCGGACTCTGCAATCGCCGAGATTTGTTTATCCGTCAGGTTCCGCGACATCGGACAGATGGCATGGACACAGGAGTGGCTGGCGACTAGGGGGACATTTGTAATGCCGGCCACATCCCAAAATCCTTTCTCGGTAAGGTGGGCCGTATCCACCATTATCCCTAATGAATTGCATTCCTTCACCAGATCTTTTCCTCTGTCTGTAAGGCCGGGACCGGTATCAGGCGAAGAAGGATAACGGAAAGGAACTCCGTGTCCATAGGCGTTAGGCCTGCTCCACACTAAGCCTAAAGAGCGGAGTCCTGCTTGATACAGGACATGCAGGGCGTTAAAATCACGGTCAATTGCTTCTGCTCCCTCAATATGAAGGACAGCCGCCATGGTATCGTTCAGAAGGCACCTCTCCAGCTCCTGCGCTGCTGTAACCACCTTCAGTCCCCCATCCGATTGGGATTCAATTTTGAATAGTTCCGCAATCATGGCAAGGCTCGTTTGAAGGGCATATTCCTGTGTGATTGGCGGAGGAAGCGGCGTCTCATATCCATCCTTTGTTTCCTTTGTCACCATTTTATACTGTTCATTTGGTGTGAAAACCGCAAAAAAGCCTCCACCGAAGCCGGATCTCTTCGCCCGTGGTAAATCTATATGGCCGGATGATGATTCCTCAAAAAAGGTTCTGCCGGAATAGAGCAGGCTTAGCAGGGTATCATTATGGCCGTCAAAAATGGGCAGATTATTCATTTATTTATTCCCCCTCCGGATTCTCTCTTCTCCATCATATAAAAACCAAACGAATATTCAAACTATTTAAACGAAATATTCAAAGACTTGAAAAATTGGAAATATTACCCTCATTGTTAATTAAGCGCTTCTCCCTTATAATTCTCTAGAAAACATAAAATGACAAAAGGGGAAAAGTATGAAAAAAACAGCTGCACTCTTGATTTCCATTTCCATTATTCTTAGCTTCATCCCTCAAATGGCAATGGCTGCCTCAAAACTGGATTTAACCGCTTATTTAAAGGAACTCTCAAAGG
Source organism: Peribacillus kribbensis DSM 17871 (assembly GCF_000430765.1). Classification (GTDB taxonomy): domain Bacteria; phylum Bacillota; class Bacilli; order Bacillales; family DSM-1321; genus Paraperibacillus; species Paraperibacillus kribbensis. The sequence goes on from NZ_KE387238.1 coordinate 273,982, forward strand.
AAAGAGGCTTTGAGGTAACCCGCAGTGATATCGAAGAACTGTTCGATAAAGATGAACTACCGTTGGAAAGCTCTTTTGAATCTGTGGATGAGCTAAAGGAATACCTTGGTGTAGTTATTTCAAAGGACTATAGCAATCTTAATTCTATTTATAAAGATTACGATATTGACAGAGGTACATTAGATTCCATTCTTGCAGAAAATAAGGAGACTCTGGATGATTACATATTCCTGGACGATCTTGATTTCACCGTTGGAACTTATATGGAAGAACATGTGAAACAAGAACCTGATTTTGACAATAAGCTAAAAGTATACTTAGACAAGATCAGCTCTGAGCGGGGCATGACTGTAACAAAAGAAATGCTCGAGGATTATCTTTCGCTTTACGATGACAGCGTGGCTTACTATGCAACCGTTGACGAGCTTAGTAAATATATGGGGGATGTAATCAGGGCGGATTACAGCAACCTGGATTACTTCCATAAAAACTATCAGCTTGACCGAAAAGGATTAGAAGATCTTTTACAAAAAAATAACAAGAAGCTTGAGGACTATATTTTTATGGACCAGCTTGAAGAGGATGTCTGGGATTTTTCAGGAGGCAGCCTTCCAGGCATGGAGGATGAAATTGCTGATGAACTTCTCCCGATCTTTGAGCAGCAGCTCGGATTGACCAAAGAAGAGCTTAAAAGAATACAGGATCATCTTGCCTCATTGGAGGAAAAACTAAGCAGTGATGAAACCACCAAGCGGCTGGATGCCATCGCTGAACAGATGATGGAATTTCAGGATTTTGATACCGTCACGGAGCTGACACCGGCGCAGATTGCAAAGCTGCTCGGGATTTATGATCAGCTGCTGGATATATTTGAAATGAAAGCTTCATACAGTCTTGTAAGCAACGGAAAAGAAACTCCCATCAGTCTTGCTGGACTCTTAAAGATCGATGATATTAAAGGGGCCAAGCTGAAGATCAATCTATACAACCTTAAGGGAGAGCTTTTGGCGGATATGCTTATCTCCGGCGATATGGTAGATTCAGGAGCTCTCGGGGAAACAGGACAACAGGTGCAGCAATCTGTAAAGGAAGTTAAGCATACGATTTCTGACCCAGTTCCAGTGCAAAAGCATATTAAGCCAAAGCACGAAAGAGTCCATAAAACGGTAAGCGGAGCAAAGCTTCCAAAAACCGGCGGCGGCTATCTCCAGAATGCACTGGCGGGACTTGCCGCTGTCTTTGCAGGGCTATTCATTTTCAGGAAGGTTAGGAAGGCTTGATGGAAGAACCAAAAAAGAAACTGAACCGGAAAAAGAGATTTATTCTTTTGATGGCTTCCCTGCTGGTCATTTCAGGCGGTTTCTGGTTTACCTCCACCAATCTTTATAAATTTGCAAAGGGATATATGCTGTTTAAATACCAGACCAAGCACCCTCATGTAACAAAGGCGGTAGAGGTCCCGTCCCAAAAGCAGCAGACAGAAAAAGCAGTTCTTTACCCTGTGCAGCCAAAGATGGGGGAAAATATCGGAGAATTATATATTCCAAAACTGAAGGCATCTCTTCCAATCTTTCATGGAACAAATGAAGATGAGCTGGAAAAGGGAGTTGGACATTTTGCCGGCAGCGTACTTCCCGGTGAGAAAGACAACAGTGTCCTTTCCGGACACCGTGATACCGTGTTTAGAAGACTTGGTGAGGTAGGAAGGGGCGATAGGCTGATTGTCAGGACCACTGCTGGAGAATTCACCTATAAAGTAAATAGAGTTCGGATTGTCGACGCCGATGATCGTACCGTGATCGTGCCGAAACCCAGGGCTGTCTTAACCGTCAGCACCTGCTATCCGTTCCGCTATATTGGTTCAGCCCCAAAAAGATATATCTTGTCTGCTTACCTTGTAAAAAGCAAACTCTCCTAGTCGAGCATAAAGTCCGGCCCTGGTCCGTGCTTTCAACGGTATAAAAAGTTCGGAATGATTTTCATTCCGAACTTTTTTGTTTCAATCAGTACAGCCCTATTTTCCATTTCAAAAATCAAAGGTGAGAAAATTCAGCTTTACCTGATCGCTCAGGGCCATCCCTGTTCTATTCACAAACATTACTTCCTACGTTTATCTGGAAATACGGATAGGGTATATCAATATTCTATGAGACAATGCCAGATCAATTTAAAGGAGAGAGCCTGATGAATACAGATTTCACTAAACTATATATAAATGGCGAATGGAAAAACGGATCCAGCGATAATAGGCAGCAAAATGTGAATCCATATACAGGTGAAGAATTGTTCACTATACAGACAGCGAGCAAAGAGGACTTGGATGAGGCTTATACAGCTGCAGCAGCCGCACAGAATGTCTGGGCAGATGAATTGCCCCAAAAGAAACAGGAAGTCATTGAAAATGCGATTGCTTTAATAAAAGAAAATGAGGATTTCATTACCGAATGGCTGGTTAAGGAATCCGGAAGCACCCGGACGAAGGCCGAGCTTGAAATCATGGCCTCCATCAATATCCTAAAGGAAGCTGCTTCTTTCCCATTCCGGATGGAAGGAAAAATCCTTCCGTCCCAAAACGCAGGAAAGGAAAACAGAGTCTATCGGAATCCTTTAGGGGTAATCGGGGTAATCAGTCCGTGGAATTTTCCTTTTCATTTGGCCATGAGAACCATCGGTCCCGCACTCGCTGCAGGCAATGCTGTTGTCGTAAAGCCGGCAACGGATACCCCAGTAACAGGCGGATTGATCTTTGCAAGCATCTTTGAGGCAGCAGGTCTTCCTAAAGGCCTGCTGAACATCGTGGTCGGCAGGGGTTCGGAAATCGGCGATGATATGGTTACACACCCTGTCCCCCGCCTCATATCCTTCACTGGATCCACAGAAGTTGGACGCCACATCGGCGAGCTGGCAGGAAAAGGACTCAAGAAGGCAGCTCTTGAATTAGGCGGCAATAACGTTTTTATCGTATTGGATGATGCGCACATTGACCAGGCTGTGGATTCAGCCATTTTTGGGAAGTTCTATCATCAAGGGCAAATTTGTATGGCAATCAACCGGATCTTTGTACATGATTCCATACATGATGACTTTATTGAAAAGTTTATTGAAAAAGTGAAAAAATTGAAATATGGAAATCCGGCCGAAGCCCAAACTCATGTAGGTCCTCTAATCAACGGGAAGCAGGTAGACCGAATTCTAAGTGATGTTGAGGAAAGCGTTGGCCAGGGTGCAGAAATCCTGCTTGGCGGCGAAGCAGAAGGAAACGTTTTACAGCCGACCGTAATGATTTCCGTAACCAATGAAATGCCCATCGCCGTTAATGAAATTTTCGGTCCTGTTGCAGCCATTATTCCGTTCGCAGCGGACGAAGAAGTCATCGACATGGCCAATGAGCTCCCTTATGGACTAAGCGGGGCGGTCCATTCATCCAGCATAGAACGCGGAACCAATCTAGCCCGCCGCATTCATACAGGCATGGTCCATGTCAATGACCAACCCGTCAATGATGAAGCCCATGTACCTTTCGGCGGTGAAAAAAATTCTGGGCTTGGCCGCTTTAATGGCCAATGGGTACTGGATGAATTCACTACCTTAAAATGGATCGGTGTGCAGCATTCTCCTAGAAATTACGGGCCTTTCATCAACGAATTATCCTAAATGCATGAATGGAATGCCGGCGGCTGGATGATCCAGCCTTCTGCATTCCTTTTTTTCTGTAAAAATTCCGGGACAGAATCATCCTTCATCTCTAAAAATGATGGTTTTTGTATTTTTTTGTGTATATGGAGATTTTTTATTTTATTCGCATTGGTAATAAATGTTATAATATTAAGAAGACTATTCTACCGGCCTTTCGCCTTAAGAAATGACTGGATGTGTAATCATGAATGAAAATAAACCAAACGGGCAAGCTGTCCACTTACAAGAAATATTAAATCTGGTCAAGTCTGTAGGCACGACTTCATATCGAAGTGCTGAAGCGGCTTTTACAACGTTTTTCCACAGCGGAAAGACAGAAAACCCTTCCCTTTTTGCTGATATCTTAGACGAGATTCATGCCCTCAATGAGAAAATTATTGATATGACATGGCTCAATGAGCATTTGAGGATTTTGCATGATTTTGGGAGGACCTGTTCCCAGACCTTAAATGAGAAGGTTTTAATGGAAAAAGCGTTTGAGCTGGTATCGCAGGTTATGCCCACAGATTCTTTTTTTATTGCTCTGTGGGATGAAGGAAGCCATGTGATCCAGATGTCCTTTATGGTCGAAAACGGAGAAATTCTCCCTCCTGTAGACATCCCTTTTGAAGATGGCAGCTTTACAGCAAAGGTCATTAAATCCAAGGAAACGATACATGGAAAAACAGCCAAGGAGCTGGATGAATTCAATTATATCATCGGTGCCGATGAACCCGACACATGCATTTTTGTTCCGCTGCTGGTCGATGACCAGGTGAAAGGGGTAATATCTGCACAAAGCAACCGGGAGTTTGCTTTTCGGAAAGAGCATGAAGATCTTCTGCAAATCATCGGAAACCAGGTCATTTCTTCTATTGTGACAGCCAGGCTGTATACAGCCAATTATGAAATGTCGCTCACCGATGAAATGACAGGGCTTGGCAACTACCGGGCCTTTCACTCGGACTTAGAAAAGCTTGTACAGGCCGGGAAGAGTTCTGTGTCTCTACTTATGATCGATTCTGACGGGTTAAAATCCATCAATGATCGATTTGGACATCATGCGGGAGATTTATATTTAAAAACGATTGCCGATGGCATGAAGTCCCTATGCGGCAGGTATGTAAAAGCGTACCGCTACGCCGGCGATGAGTTTATGCTCATTTTAGATGGTGCCGGACTGGATGAACTGGATTCTTATTTCATTAAATTGAGACAATATTTAGACACAAAACCGTTATACTTTCAAAACATTAAACTCCACGCTTCCTTCAGCGGGGGAGCTGCCGTCTATCCGCTCCACGCTGACTCCTCAGAAGCGCTTAAAAGAACCGCGGACCTTGCCCTCTACAAGGCCAAAAGAATGGGTAAAAATCAATATTACATATTCAGCCAGCTATGATATTGATCTTTTCCTTCCTGTCTTTCTTAACATGAGGGCCTGATTTTTTCATTAGAGTCAGGCCCTTTTCTATTGCGCTTAGGAATCAATGCGGAAGGAATACAGTGCCGGCATATAAAAGAGCTGTTATGCCGGCTGCAATCAATGCCGGCTTTAATTTAAATCTTGCATACTCGATGACTGATATATTGAGAATCCTGGCAAGAGTATTGGTATCATCGCTAAGCGGGGAAGCAAATGCCCCAAATGTTCCGCTCGCAAAGACAGCACCTATCATAATCGGCAGAGAAATTCCGGCAGCCTGCGCCATCGAAATCCCCATTGGCATCAGTATCCCCCAGGTCCCCCAGGCTGATCCGATAAAGTAGGATAAGGCACCTCCAAATAGAAACAAAACCGGCACTACAAAAAAAGAGGGAATCCAGCCGGTGTGCTGGGTTATGAAAGCTGCAAACCCCAGTTTTTCAGCAACCGAGGAAAGCCCCCACACGATACTCAGCAAAACAATGACAGAAACCATTTCATTTCCGCCCTGGATGAAGCTTCCTATCAGATCATTCAGCGTAAAACGCTGAAAAAGGAGCCAGACAAAGGTCAGCAGTGAAACAGCTAATAAGGCTGCCAGCATGGCTGCCATCACGTCGGCGTTTAAAAAGGCCTCTACGATTCCCCTATTCTTTTGGTAGCCACTCCACCAGGTAAAAACCATTGTTAAAATGATGATCAAAGCCAATGGTGCAAGAAGATTCCATGGCTTCACAGGCAGCTCCCTGTTTACAGAAGGATCACAGCTATGCCAATCATCCCCGCCTTCAGTGTTTCTGCCAATCTGATTGGGATCGCTGTTTTCGGTAGAACGAGAGCGATGAAAAAAGCTTAAATAGATTCCTACTATAATCATGACAAATGAAAAAAAGTTGAACGGAATACTCTGAATGAATAAGCGGTAAGGATCCAGTGACACATTCCCTGCATGGACTGCTGCATCCACCATGGAAGTCATATATCCTACAAAAGCCGTAGCGATGGGAATCAGGACAATGATAGGCGTAGCCGTCGTCTCAATCACAAATCCCAGCTCCTGTGCAGACATATTCACCTTCTGAAGCAGAGCCCTCATGATCGGTGCAATTGTGACAAAACGGAAGCTCGGTGCAGTAAAAGTTCCGAGGGTTGAAAGATATGTAAGAATTAAAGCCTCTTTTTTTGTATGTATCCTCTCCGAAGCTTTTTCCACAAATCCCCTCACTCCACCTGATATTTTAATGATTCCGATGAGACCCGAGAACATATATAGAAATAATATGATTTTAATATTGTTTTCATCCACCATTCCCTTTACCAAAAGACGGATGAATACATCCAATCCACCCGTGAGAGAAGGACTCAATAGATAGGAACCGGCAAGAAAACCGGCGAACAGCCCTGCCAAAACCTGCTTTGTAAGAATGGACAATGGTATCACAATTAAAAAAGGCACAACGGAGACCCAATTCCCTTCCATATGCTCCCTCCCTGACCGATAATATCTTTTAGCATGTGAAATCCATTAGCTTTTTATCCTCAGCCAAATTTCCATCGTTTTTCCGGAAAGATTAGGACAGCCATTGAATAAGGTTTAAAGAGAAGATAAAAAGAGCTGATTAAAGGAGGCTGTCTGTTAATGTTACTCATCTTTATATGCTTTTTGAGCATCCTTGGCTTGCTCCAGATCATTGGACTTGACACTCCGGGCAAAAACAGCGGTGAATTGCTGCAAAATGAAGAGCAATTAAAAGCCCAGACCATGATGTCACTGGATCCGGACAATTAATGATGTTTCGTAAGTATTGCAGCCATATATGGGAGTTCGGCATAGGCTGCAAGGCTTACCCCCGGCCCTTTTCTTCTATTCCCGAAACTCATAATAAACAGCCGCCCCCCAGCAGGAGCGGCCGCTCATTTAATTTTATTTCACTACATCATGTCCGCCGAATTCGTTTCTTAATGCTGCTACGACTTTGCCTGCGAAGGTATCATCTTCTAGAGATCGGTATCTCATCAGGAGTGACATAGCTATGACCGGTGTAGCTACCTGAAGGTCCAATGCTTCCTCCAGGGTCCATTTTCCTTCGCCTGAGGAATGCATGATTCCTTTAAGTCCTTCAAGCCGAGCATCTTTCGAGAAGGCGTTTTCTGTTAATTCCATCAGCCATGAGCGAATGACCGAGCCATTATTCCATACCCTGGCCACCTTTTCATAGTCAAACTGAAAATTGCTCTTTTCCAAGACGTCAAATCCTTCTGCAATGGCCTGCATCATCCCATATTCCACGCCGTTATGTACCATTTTTAAGAAGTGGCCGCTTCCGCTCTCTCCTGCATATAAATAACCGTTTTCGACACAAATATCCTTAAATATCTGCTCTACATGCTGAAAGGCTTCTGGGTTTCCGCCTACCATTGTACAAGCTCCATGGCGCGCCCCTGACATTCCGCCGCTCGTTCCGGTATCCAGGAAATGGATGCCCTTTTCTTCGAGGTTCTTGGCCCTTCTTATGGATTCCTTATAATTGGAATTTCCTCCGTCAATCACGATATCGCCTTTGTCTAATAATCCTTTTAGCTCATCGATTACATTTTCGGTGATTTTCCCTGCCGGAACCATGATCCAGACTGCCTTAGGGGATGGAAGGCTTTCAACTAATTCCGGAATGGACCCTGCCCCGGACGCACCCTCTTTAGTGAGTTTCTGAACATTCTCTGCATTAACATCGTAAGCTGTTACCTCATGCTTATGATCCATAAGATTCAATGCCAAGTTATATCCCATTTTTCCTAATCCAATTAATCCTATCTTCATAATAACCGCCTCTTTTTAAAATTTTTCAATGCTTATCCATCCTAAAATAGGAGTTTGAAGTTTGCCTGCCCTTGAATACCAGTTACATGCACATGCTTACCTTTTATAGTTTCCAGTCATCTGTAATAAATTCAAATAAGGGTATTATTTTTTAAAATCAGCACAAGTTATAACCGTACCAGATCTCAGGCAGGAGTAATCCAAGTGAAAATCATAAGAAGCTATTTTAATAACTATAGACTTTATATGTATATCGGGATAAACGTCTGCCTTCTCATCCCCCTGACAGTGTCTTCCTATATTGAAGCAGACCTGATGATTCCTTTTATACTGTTCCTTCCGGTTTGTGTATACCTTCTCTATAAATTTCTTGTGGATATCCCTGGTTCAATGGACTCCACGCTGAAGCTGCTTTCCTGCTCGCTCTTAATGCTCAGCATCGTTCTCCTCACCTATTCCAACTTGTATTTATCTATTTACAAACAATATGGACAATCTTCATTTTCCGGGCCGAATCTGACAGCAGATGATTTTATCTATTATAGTGTAACCACCTTTACGACTACCGGTTACGGTGATATCACTTCCACCTGCTCTCTTTCATATGCAGCAGCAGCCTCTGAAATGCTGATTGGCTTTCTTAGCAGCACAATCTTCATGGCCATCCTGGCAGCTAAGATTGCCAGGACATTCAATAAATAAACAAGCGCAATATAAAAAAGAAGGCATCAAAAAAAGCCTGTGGGATACAGGCTTTATCATACAGCATGAAGAATATCTTGATCCAGAAACAGACCTTTAAGGAGTCACTTCACCCCCGCGATTTTTTATTGGTAATATTGAGCATAACGAGGATCGTTTTTCATGCAGGCTTCCTGTGCCAGGGCCTCGTTATTCAGCATGGAGCCAGCCAGAGTTTCTTGTGCCTCATCCACCTTTTCAGTCATAGACTCTTCCATAGAATTTTTTTCATCCATATTTCTTCCTCCTTTTTTGAACCATAGTATCACCATCGTTCCAGGAATTATCCCTCTAGGAGGAGAACTGGAAAGCAGCCTCTATTTCATATGCTTTACTTTTGACTTGATGGGAGTCCGTTCCTTTTCAGCGGGGATTTCTTCAGGATACCCTGTACCGAAAATGCCAACAACATCATATTCTTCGCTGACCTCAAGCGTCTTTTTAACAGAAGAAGACACTCCGAGTGAACTCCAGAATGTGCCCACTCCATGGGACCAGGCAAGCAGGAGATAGTTTTGGATCATACAGGAAACCGCGGCCAGGTTTTCATCTCTCATTGCTTCAGAGCTTCCTCTATGGCTTAATACCGCAAAGACCACAGGCGCTTTTCCAAAATCTGTTTTATGGTTCAGTTGTTTTCTCGTTTCAGGACCGATGAAAATTACTTCCCATGGCTCAGTCATTTTATGGTTCGGAGCCACTCGTGCGGTTTGAAGCCAGGATTCCACTGTTTTAACATCCAGCTCCTCCTGCTTGAATTTCTTTATGGTTCTGCGGGATAGGATCAACTTTTCAATATCCATATTTTCTTCTCCTTTATTTTATAAATTCAGTGATTTTCCAGACATCCTTTATTATTTCTCTTTTATAGGGTATTCTCCTGTATTTAAATTTAAACTTTTACATAGGAATGCTTTGACTCGAGCCAATTTTTCCATTTACAATGATAGAGGCACTACGAGTTTACTAGAATAGCAGGAGATAGTTATGAAAAAGCGTAAAAACAAACGATGGAAGTCCTTTTTAATCCTGGCAGGAGTACTGCTGCTATTTCTTGCGGTGATGCGCCATCCAGCCATTAAGTCAGGAATACCTTCCTCTGTTCTTAAAGAGCAGATTGATCCTTTTAAACAATCCAGGCAATATACGCCTTTAATAGAAAGCGAATTAAAAAAATATGGACTTGAAGAGTACACCATGACAGTGGTAGCACTGATGCAGCAAGAAACAAAAGGAAAAGGAGGGGACCCTATGCAGGCTTCCGAGTCAGCCGGCCTCCCTCCAAATACCATCAACAGCCCTGAAAAAAGCATTCAACAGGGAATCAAACATTTTAATTCGGCCGTTACTTATGGAAAGAAGAAAAATGTAGATTTCCCAACGATTATCCAGGCTTATAATATGGGCACTGGCTATATCAATTATGTCTCTTCGCATGGCGGAAAGCACAGTGAGGTTCTGGCCAAGCAATATTCCATACAGCAGGTTAAAAAACAGCCGAAGATTTATAACTGTAAAGGAGATAAGAATAATTTCCGCTACCCTTACTGTTATGGAGATTTCACTTACACCAGCAAGGTAGAAAAAAATTTGGCAGCCCTTGCTGCCACCGGTCCTGCCAGGACGGCCGGTACATGATCTTTTCGTTTCAGGTCTGATGATTTACGCCCTGGCCGGTGTCCCGCTCCTTATTTTTTATCAGATACCTATGAATGCCTATTTCGATAAAGAAAAGGAAAGCTCCAATAAACAGGGATCCGGCAAGCCCCCGGAGGCCGTACCTCCCTATAACATCAATGGTGATCCCATAAAGAAAAAAGGCACAGCACCCATCTACAATCCCTGCTCCCAGGGGTCCCATTTTAGGGAGAAGATACAGATCGATTATAAGAAAGGATAATAAAAAATAGGTGATGCCAAACGCCAGTAATGGGCGAAAGGGCAATGCGGTTATATACACCAGGCCTATTATCGCCGGGATCATACAAAAGGCTTTTATCAATAATTGCTTGATCATTAGCTTCACCCCTTATTTAAAAATGCATGCAAAAAGCCAAAACAAAAACAGCCTTTCAGCAGTTTTGTTTTGGCTTATGTCTAGCTCTTATAGTCTAGTTCATTGCTGCCTTTATCCTTTAGGCCTTAGAATCAGCACGATAACGCTGCGATCACGGGAAAAGTCCCAATCCACAAATATATCAGAACAATCCTGTTGAATTAAAGAATCCAGGTCACTGTTGTGCAGGTATTTCTTTTCTAAGATCCTTTTGGTAGATTTTAAGATTTTCTCATACCCCTGGCGTATGAGTTCTTTTTCAATCCTGACGAGAATACCGTCCCTAACGAAGATGAGCATCCTGCCGTTAATATTATAGCTGCTCGTTTCGTCAGGGACTTTTTGTGCTTCAGCACTGATTTTATTTATTTTATGATGCAGAGCCTCTTTATTCGGGACTTTATCGGACATCTCCATCCCTGCTTCGGTTAAATCCGTTAAACCTACAAAGACTCCTGATTTATTCTGCAGATTCCAATCAAAGAACGCCTCTTCAATCTCTAGGCCGGCCAATCCCTTTATGTAGGCTTTGATTTCAGGTACCAGATTCGTGAATACAATTTCCCTCGTATTTTGGACGATATTCAGGTTCTCCTGATTTAACAGGGCAGTCTCCATTGGTGAAATGAAGTTCCTCATATGAATGACAATGAATGGCCTGGCAATAGTGACAAAAACGGATTCCGGTCCTTTGCCGAAGTTATCCCTCAGCAGTCTGCCCACATAGCTTGAAATCTCGACTTCTGGAGCTCTTCTTTCCACATCAGCTGCCCCTTTATAAGCTTATAGTAAAAATTAAATCCCCTGCTTACATTTCCTGCCTCAGCAGATAAAAGCATCATTTTCTTTTATCCTTTATTTACTAATACGTTTCCCAGCCAAGACGGCTTTTAAACATTTAAGAGGGACCGACCTGCTTGTTAGATTTAAGAATAAAGATAATCGTACTTTTATCCTTCTCAAAATCAAAATCAATAAACACATCTGTGATGTCTTGATTCAGCACGCTTCCAAAGTTGTAGGCATTGTTCATAAAAATGGACCGTTCCAGATTCTTTTTCGTAAATTTCAATGTGTCCCTATACCCTTTTACAAGCAATTCCCCTTCCACCATGGTCATGACTCCTTCTCTTGAAATTAAAAGAGTCTGTTGATTTATAAACAGGGAAGAAACCTTTAAAGGCGGTTTTTGGACTTTGGTGCTGATTTTACTTACCAGGGCATTTACCTGTGCAGAGCCTTTATAGTCTTCTGCCTGAAGTACATCCTCCGCATTGCTGATTAAACCGATCATAAAACCGGTCCTGTTCTCAATATTCCAGTCATAATACAGATCTTCGCACTCAAAGCCGGTCAGTGACTTGAAATAACTTTTCATTTCCGGAATCAGCAGCTTCATGATGATTTCCCGCGTCTGGAAGATGGTCATTTCATGTTTCTGCTCGAGAAGTGCTTTTTCAATGGGAGAAAGGAAATTTCTAAAGTAAATGGTCAAGTATGGCGGACGGATGGTTACAAAAATGGACTCCGGTCCTTTCCCAAACTGACTTCTAAACAGCTTACCAATGTAACTGCTATAATCCGTCTGTTCAATCTTATACGTATTTTTCATCGCTTCCTCCTTTCTATAAGACGGTTCATAGGATTCTGCTGCTTCCGGAAAGGCAAGCTATATATAGTTTCGGGGTAGATCTCAATGAGCTTGACCTGGATGAATATATAAAGAAAATAAAAAAGCCAAATAGAAGGAAAGGATGATTCCTTCTATTTGGCTTAAGCCCAGCTCTATAGTCCAGTTCATTACCACCAAAATCTATTAAAATCCAAGATGTTTTTCAAAAAAGAAATTAGATAAAAGCGATTTTTTCTGTTATCCATTGATTATTTTATTCATTGTACTAAGATAATTCAACAGTTTTTTTGTTATTTCAGGCGTACGATGAAAATATTTATCTGTTTTTCACTATTATTTCACATTCAAGGGAAACCTAAGTCAAACTCAATTATTGGTGGTGGCAGGATGTTTTCTTCTCTAAAACGATTTTTGATTGGCAGGCCCCTTAAATCAACTGAACTGGGAGAACAAAAGTTAAATAAAACAAAAGCGCTTGCGATTTTATCATCCGACGCCCTTTCATCCGTTGCTTATGGTCCTGAGCAGATATTAATCGTTCTTGTTACGGCCGGTGCCGCCGCATTTTGGTACTCCCTGCCTATTGCAGCTGGTGTGTTATTTCTATTGGCGGCTTTAATCCTGTCCTACAGGCAGATTATATTCGCATATCCGCATGGCGGCGGTGCCTATATAGTCTCCAAACAGAACCTGGGCGAAAATCCCGGGCTGATTGCAGGCGGATCGCTGCTCGTGGATTATATTCTGACCGTGGCAGTCAGTGTATCTGCCGGTACAGATGCCATTACTTCGGCTTTCCCGGCCCTTCATCCCTATACGGTCCTAATTGCATGCATACTCGTCCTACTTATCACGATCCTTAATCTCAGAGGATTGACAGAATCCGCATCCATACTCGCTTATCCAGTCTATTTGTTCGTGCTGGCTCTTTTTATCATGATTGGCGTTGGCTTTTTCCATATTTCCGGAGGAGAGGTTTCTCCATCCCGGCATGCTTCTATTGGTACACCGGTGGCTGGAATCAGCTTATTTCTCCTTCTGCGGGCATTTGCATCGGGAAGTTCCGCTTTAACCGGTGTGGAAGCCATTTCAAACGCTATTCCCAACTTCAAGAGCCCTGCCCCGAACAATGCGGCTAAAACCCTTGCAGCGATGGGATTGCTGTTGGCACTATTATTTACCGGGATTGTATATTTATCTTATTATTATGGGATCGTTCCAAACGAGAAAGAGACGGTTGTATCCCAAATTGCAGAGGGAATCTTCGGGAGGAATGTTTTTTATTATATTATCCAGGGAACCACCGCAATGATTCTCGTATTGGCGGCTAACACTGGATACTCCGCCTTTCCGCTTCTTGCCTATAATTTGGCCAAAGACAGGTATATTGCGAGAATGTTCACCATACGGGGAGATCGTCTGGGCTACTCTAATGGCATTATCTTTCTTGCCATTACCTCCATGCTTCTGATCCTTGCATTCAGGGGCAGGACCGAAAAACTTATTCCGCTATATGCCGTTGGAGTGTTCATCCCATTTACCCTTTCCCAGTCCGGAATGCTGGTTAAATGGCTGAAGGAAAAGCCGGAAGGCTGGAAAATTAAATTAACCATCAACTTCATCGGTGCATTGATCAGCTTTCTCGTTATGATGACCTTTTTCATAACAAAGTTCACACAGGTATGGCCGGTTTTAATTTTTCTGCCGCTGCTGGTCCTGCTCTTTCACAGGATTAAAAAACATTATACCGCAGTCGGGAAACAGCTGGACCTCACCACCTGCGAGCCTGCTCTGCCAATCAAGGGCAATGTGATCATTGTCCCTGTCGCCGGGTTTACACATGTTGTAGAAAATTCCCTCAACTATGCAAAATCCCTTTCGGCCGACCAAATCATCGCCGTGTATGTCGCCTTTGAACGGGAAGAAGAAAAGAAATTTGAAGAGAAATGGAGGAAATGGCAGCCAGACATTAGGCTTGTGACCTTAAACTCCTATTATCGAAGCATCATTCACCCGCTGACCAAATTCATTGATACCGTCCAGAAGAAGGCAAACGCAGCCGATTACAGCGTCACTGTGCTGATTCCTCAATTTATTCCTAAAAAAAGCTGGCATAACATTCTCCACAATCAGTCGAGCCTGCTTATTAGGGCATTCCTGCTTTACAGAAGGAATGTCATAGTCACAACAGTGCCCTACAGGCTGAAGGAATAAGGCAGGTAATTAGAAAAGAGGCTGTCCAGAAAGCCAAGTCAGTAAAATAAAGACAAAAGCAGGAGGAGAAAAATTTTTTCGTTATTCTCCACCTGCTTTATTTGGACTGTCCGTTTTCTTCCTTTAAACTTTCATTCTTCTTTTAAATGTAATATTTACAAAGCCTATACTAAGAACAATAAGAAAAAGTCCTAAGATCAGATTGAGAGTTAAGGCCTCGTGCAACAGGAATGAACTGCAGGTAATGGCAATCATCGGAATAAGAAAGGTATATGATCCCACTTTACTTGCTTCTCCTGATCCGACCAGGGTGAAAAAGGCCAGCCACCCGAGGGCGATGACAAAGATGGAAATGAAAAGAAGATTGGATATGAACGGCAGTTTCCATTGGATATCTCCCCAGCTTTCATAGCCGGATCCTACAGCCAAAAGGACCAAACCCCCTATAATAAGCTGAAGGCTCACCATCCAGATGGAATCCGTCCGGTCTCCCGTTTTCTTAACGAATACCGTACCAAGTCCCCAGCCCAAAGCCGATCCAAGGGCTAAAAGGATCCCGGTGCTGGAAATATCACCAGTGAATCCTCCTGCGCTGATGACGGCCACTCCTGCAAAACCTAGGATAAGTCCAAATATTTTAAGGCCATTCATGGATTCCCCAAGCCATAGCCAGCTGAAGATCCCAAGAAGCACAGGCTCTATAAAGACAATGGCTGAAAACAAGCCAGCCCCCATATATCCAAGACCGATTGTCTGAAGGCCATAAAACATGATGATATTTAAAAGTGCTGATATCGCGTATAAGTGCCAGTTCTTTTTAAGTTGCAGCTTTTTATATCTCGGCAGAGCCACAATAAGCAGGAGCAGCCCTCCAATAAGTGTCCGGATGCCCGCAAATAAAATGGGGGGCGTATAAGATAAAGCCATTTTAGACAACGGCCAGTTAATTCCCCAAATTACGACTAAAAATAATAAAATGAACATCGACTGCATTTTGGTAAGTTGTTTCACAGTACGTATCTCCTAACTTGATTCACTTTCTTGCATTAAATCCCCACATTATATAATACTCCTTCTTTTTTATATCACAAGGGTAATGCTTAGCATCCTTTTTCCGATTGCACACAAAAAGCCTGCCAGCACATTCTGATGGCATGACTTTAAGCCATTCCTTTGTCAGAGTGCTGACAGACTTCATCACTTATTCCAAATTTGCATGACTGCCATACATCCGGCTGGAATCCATATTCTTCAATTCCATTATTTTCAGTACAAGCGAGTCTAAAATCAGCAGAAGCATTTGTTCAAATAACGATCCCATCGGCTGGATGGTGGTACGGCCCTCACCATTCCGGTCCTTTGGAGTCCCCGGAATCTGCACGGTTAGATCTGCCATCCTGCCAATGGAAGAATCGGGATTGATTGTCATTGCGGCCATTTCCCCTGACATTCCCTTAGCTTTTTCAGCCATGGCGGCAAGGCTTTTCGTTTCACCCGATCCAGAAGCAATGATGAGAAGATCATCCTTCTCAAAGGCTGGAGTAATCGTTTCACCCACTACATAGGCTTCAAGGCCAAGATGCATCAGGCGCATGGCGAATCCTTTTGCCATTAATCCAGACCTTCCCGCTCCTGCCAAGAAAATCTTCCTCTTGTCCAGGATCTTAGAAGCAAGAGAGTGGATCTCTTTATCGTTGACTAATGCAGCGCTTTTTGCCAGCTCGTCCACGATCTGGCTTAAGTAGGAAGCTTCCATGGAATTACCCTTGCTTGATCATTTCCTGCATTTGTGCAGCTGCTTCTTTTTTATTGTCTTTGCTTGTGATGCCGCCACCGACAATAATCAGGTCAGGGTGCTGCTTAATGACTTCTGGAAGTGTTTCAAGCTTGATGCCTCCTGCGATGGCAGTTTTAGAATTTTTTACAACCTTTTTAATGGTGTTCAAATCTTCAAAAGAGTTTTGTCCAACCGCCTGCAGGTCATAGCCTGTGTGCACACAGATGTAATCCACGCCAAATTCATCAAGCTCCTTGGCACGTCCTTCAAGATCCTTTACAGCAATCATATCAACAAGAATCTTTTTCCCCTGTTTTTTAGCTTCCTCAACGGCACCTTTAATGGACTCATCTTCTGCGGCACCAAGGATGGTGATGATATCTGCGCCGGCTTCTGATGCCTTCATGACTTCATAACCTGCTGCATCCATGATTTTAAGGTCTGCAAGAACACTAAGATCAGGGAAGGCATTTTTTATTTCTTTAACAGCCCTAAGGCCTTCATTAATAACGACAGGTGTACCGATTTCAACAACATCAATATGTTCCTCAACCTCACGAATCAATTCAATCGCTTCAGGGATATTTACTAAATCTAATGCTAATTGTAATTGCATATAAGTCACCTCTTCTGTGATGTAAAATGACATGAGCCATTTCCACTTGTTGAATACCCTCAACAAATCAAATCGTAACTCATATATACAAAATTTTAAAGTACGCACTTTATTTTCATATAGTGACTTAAAAGTAAGGTAGTATCAAAAAACATACTATGGAGGCACAAAAGCACCATACAGAATAATCTGTACGGTGTTTATTATTCGATAAACCTTCACATATATACTGGTTAATCCTTCTTCATTCTGCTGGCTGCAGAATGAAGACATCATCCTTCATGACCGTTTTGCTGTAGGTTTTTCCCCACTCATACATGGCATCAATAATGGGAATCAGGCTCGTTCCTTCAGCGGTGAGAGAATATTCAACTTTTGGAGGAACAACCGGATATACTTCACGATGGATGATCAAGTCGTCTTCAAGCTCTCTCAGCTGGTTTACCAGCATGCGCTGGGTAACACCCGGCATTAGGGATTTCAGTTCCCCAAACCGCTTTGTACCATTTTTCAGATGCCATAATATCAGCATTTTCCATTTACCTCCAATTACGGCTAGGGTCAATTCCTTTTCACAGCTGAAGGTTTTTCCACTTAAATGTCCCATCCTTGTTCTCCCTTTTTCCATTTATCCTTAGTTCTTCACCGCCAAACGCAGTGACTTTTTAAAAGTATACAATACGAAAATGGTTCTTGTATAGAACAGAGCCCCGAGCCCTAAATGGCATGGATGGTTACAAACGTCCTCAACGCCTCTCCCCCTCCGATTTTTGGCAGGGCTTCCTTCCTGTTCATTTCGCCGGGCAGAGCCATCCATGGCTCCACACAGACAAATGGCTGATCTTCTTCTGCCCATAAAACGATATATGGAAATTCAGGACCATATTCCATCTTGATCGTTTTATCTGCTTCCGGCAGCTTGAACGCTATTTCCTTTTGAACAGCATCCAGAAGGACCAAAGATTCCTTCTTCCCTTCAAGGTCTAGGTTTTTCTGAATGGGATAATGCTTCCCATCATTATAATCCAGATATGTTTTTGCATCGGTATCGTAAACGAGCCCCTTCTCCCTTGTTTTAAAATAGGGATGGAAACCCGCATATAAAGGCATGGATGCCTTTGAGTTGTTTCTATATTCCTGATGGATGGAGAGGCTGTGACCTGTAAGGATATAGGTGAACAAAACCTCGAATTCGAATGGATATTCATTCAATGTGTCTTGATTGCTTCTGATTCTTAAAGTAATCGAAGCTTGATCCTCATTACACTGAGATCCAGACACCTGCCAGGATAGATTCCTTGCAAATCCATGATTTTTCATTTTATAGGTTGTTCCATCCCAATCATATTCCGAATTCTTCAGCTGTCCTGAAATAGGGAATAATACAGGAATCCCTCCCCTGACATTTTTGGAAAGATTATGAAGGGTTTCCTCGTTTAAAAATAATAATTCCGTATGGCCGACCCCAAAGCCCGTGATTATGCCCCCTCTTTCAGGAGCTATCTTCACCCAGGCAGATCCATCAGGGGAGGTTAATTGATACAGTGTCAAACTTTGTTCTTTATATGTAAGAATCTGATACACAGCTTCCTTCCTCCTTCAACGTTTTATGTACTTCTTATACCTGTCTGCATATGAAAGAACATTTTTTTGTGATATAATAGTTAATTGGCTGCAATATTTTTATTTAACATATAAAGTCCTCTTTCCCTTAAAGGAATCCTGGACAAGCCTCTAAAACAAATCAGCCAGTGAAAAGTGTTCAATGAAAAAGGTGAATTCAATGAATTATATAGTAGTCGATGTTGAAAGAAATAGCTTTAAATACGAAACAGTGAAGCCGAGTGAAATTATCGAAATTGGGGCTGTCAAAATCCTTGAGGATGGAACGATTGCAGATAAATTTTCCGCCCTCATTAAGCCTTCCTGCCCTCTTTCAAAATTCACCACGAAGCTTACCCACATTACAGATGACGATGTAAGGAACGCCCCTGTATTTAAAGAAGTATACCCAAAGTTTGTTGAGTTTTTAGGGGAAGATTATGTATTTGTTTCCTGGGGCAAGGAGGACTACCGGTTCTTTGAGGCAGACTGCAGCCGCAGCGGACTTCAAATGTTCACCCCCGCCTCCCATCTTGATATACAGGAAGTCTATATGTTTGGGATTTTAAATACCTTTACTACTCCAAGCCTGGCCGCTTCCCTCGAGGCGCTGAATATTCCTGTGAATGAACATTCCCACAGGGCATTGAGTGATGCAGAAAGCACCTCTCACATCCTTTTGGAGCTTAAAAGGCGGATCGACATCCATTCTGTCGAAAAGCCTAAAAGATATGCAGAAAAACAGTTTTTTACTGACGGAAGAATAAACAGTGCAGGAAAAAGAAAATATTCCAAGCTCATTCAATCCGTTCTGAAAAAGACTCAAAATGAACAAATTACCTGGCTTGAATTCAGCTCCCATCCAAAGTGGAGAGAATATGTGGAGGATTTTCAGGTCAGCCCTGCTTTGGAAAGCTTCTATGAGGGCCAGTTTGATCAATTCAAGGGGCATATCCTAACTAACAGTAAACCAAAAGAAACGGCTAAGCCCATTTAGGAGCCAGCCGTTTTTTGTTTTGTGCTGTGTCAATGGTATTTATAAACTTTGAATAGCAGCAATGAATCTTTCCGCTTCTTCTTCCGAATTGTAAGGCGCCAATCCTGCCCGGATCCAGCCTCCTGAGCGATTGATCCCCAGCTTGTCCGCCAGGGTTGTTGCATAGAAGTCGCCGTCAGCGATAAAAATGGCATGCTGTTCAGCCAGGATCCTGCATACCTCCCTTGGCTCGTATCCTTCTACCGTAAATGCGATGGTAGGAGTCTTTTGGATGTCCGCACCCGCCTGATACAAGTTGATAGGTTCCATCCCGCCAAGTGCATCCCGAATCATGTCCGCAAGGGCTCCTTCATGCTCCTCGATCTGCCGGATGCCTGAGACGATACGCTCCCTCCGTGTACTTCCAGTTCCCATCTGTTCGAAGAAGGCGATGGCCGGCTGTATACCCGCAATGCCTTCGTGATTTTGGGTTCCTGTCTCCAGTTTATCCGGATAGCAGGACGGAGCTGGTTCCAGCTTGTATGGCTGAAGATCTTTAAATATATTCTCCCGTATAGCTGCTATCCCAATATGTGGACCAAAAAACTTATAGGACGAACACAAAAGAATGTCTGCATCAAGCTCATCCCTATCTATCGGGATGTGGGGCGCAGCATGGACGGCATCCACCGCCATTAGGGCTCCCGCCTTCCTTGCCCGTGCAGCAATTGTTTGAATAGGGGCAATCGTTCCTACTGCATTCGATGCAAGTCCTGCTGCGACCAGCCGGGTCTTCCTGTTAATGATGGTATCCAAGTCTGATAAGTCCAGAGTCAGTTTCTCTGGATCCACAGGGATCCATCTGATGGTCAGCCCCCGTTCTTCCGCTGCCGACAGCCATGGATCTACATTGGCCCTGTGATCTAATTCAGTTACAACGATTTCATCGCCCTTTTCCCAATTCCTGCTCAGTGCACGGGCAATGGCAAATGCCAGCGTAGTCATATTAGCGCCAAAAGCCACTTCCCTCGGATCGACATTCAAAAAGTCTCCGACAGCCTCCTTCGATTCCCTTATGATGTGTTCTGTTTCCACACTGGAAGGGAAGGCTCCATGAAGATTCGCCCCTCCATTCTCCATATACCGGGTAATGGCTTGGATTGCTGTGTTAACTGTCTGCGACCCTCCAGGCCCATCAAAGTAGGCAGCCGGCTTTTCATGGTATTTGCGCCTTAATGCAGGAAACTGCTCACGGACTTTACTTATGGGATAAACTGCGCTCGTATGGTTCATTCAAGATCCTCCGATCATTAGAATCATTCATCATTGATAATTTACACACTGAATGATGGAATCCCTTCCTGGCACAGCGGAAAAATGAAGCTGCTCTTGTTTTATTTTTTTGCTTCTTCAATGAATTTCACAATAAGTGCCGCTGCGTTTTCCAGATCATCAAGATGGACACAGCCTGTGGCAGAATGAATATATCGAGACGGAAGAGAAATACAGCCTGCAGCAGCTCCTTCACCGGCCAATGACATGGCCCAGCCATCTGTAGCTCCATGCAAAAGCACTTCACGCTGAAACGGAATGGCATTCTTCCGTGCTGTCTGGACTAATTGCTGGGTTAACCATCTGGGAACTGAATTTCCAATCATTCCTGAGTTTGGCGCCCAGTCAAAAAATTTGATGGCAGGTCCTTTTCCAAGCTCCACGGGTATCTGCTTTTTTTCGATTCCCGGTGTCCCTCCTGCTAATGTAACATCAATTGCAAGGGCGATCTCTGGCTTTACATAAAAGGCTGCCGGACCGGCACCGCGGATTCCAACTTCCTCCTGTACAGATGCTACACCATATACCGTGGCGTCGATTTCCTTCTCGGAAAGCTGCTTCATCACTTCAATCAATACAGCTACCCCGGAGCGGTCGTCCACTGCTTTACCAGTAAATACCTTCGTATTGTTGAGGAAGTGTCCTTCTCTGTCAAAGGTCACATAATCCCCTATCTGCACCCCTAATTCTTCCGTTTCTTCCCTTGATGTTGTTCCCGTATCTATAAATAGCTGGGAAATCGGAATCGATTTTGATGCTTCTTCGGCTGAGACGATATGTGCCGGTTTTCCGCCGGTAATGCCTTTTACTTCCCCTTTTTCAGTATGTATGGACAATACTTGGTTGATGACCATGCGAGGATCATGACCGCCCGCGGGAGCAAAATGAATAAAGCCGTCATCATCGATATATTGGACTACAAAGCCTATTTCATCCATATGCGCACTGAGCATGATTTTAAAATCTGGATCCTTCCCTTTTTTAATAAAGAACTGATTCCCAAGACGATCGGAATGAAATTCATCATAATATCCTGCCAGTGCTTCCTTGGTATAAGACGCAACCTGTTCCTCCGCTCCTGAGACTCCCGGAATTCTGTCAAGCTCGGTCAACACCTGTGCCAAATTCTTCTCCAACTTACTTCCTCCATTCCACCTGGTACTATTAGTCTCCAGTTTAAAGATGTTAACAGTTTACAGAGAAACTCTTTTCTAGTCAATAAATTTAGAAAATTGAGAAAAAAGTATAAAATTGCAGACTTATTCGTTGTGCCTTACCTCTTATGCTGATACACTAATGACTACACTATCTGCCTTATACGGAGGGGTTTTTATGGCTGAAACATTGGCTTGCAAGGATATTATTTATGCGTTCAGTAAAGATCATAAACCTGTAAAACAGGTTAAGCCAGGCACTACCATTTCAATTGATACATATGATTGCTTTCAAAACCAGATCACTTCAAGTGAAACGGGAATATCCTCAATCGATTGGGATCAAATTAATCCCGCGACTGGTCCCATTTATGTCGAGACCGCTGAGCCCGGGGACCTCTTAAAGGTAAAGGTCCAAAGCATAAAATTCTCTGAAACCGGGGTCATGACAGTTGGGCCGGATCTTGGTGTATTAGGTCCGCATCTGGAAAAGTTCGAGGCGAAAATCATCCCCATTAGAAATAATAAAGCCATTTTTAATGAAAAAATCGAACTTCCCCTGAATCCAATGATTGGTGTTATCGGCGTAGCTCCTGCTGGCGAGCCCGTTTCCTGCGGGACACCTGGACCGCATGGCGGGAATATGGATACAAAGCTCATTACCGAAGGAGCTGAAATCTACTTCCCTGTTTTCACAGAAGGAGCCTTATTCGGCCTTGGGGATATGCATGCAGCCATGGGTGACGGTGAAGTCGGGGTATCCGGAATCGAGGTTTCCGGAACAGCAGTTGTCACTTTGGATGTGATCAAGGGAACATCGCTGAACTATCCACTGTTAGTGAATGATGAAGGAATCGCATTCTTAGTTTCCGCGGAGACACTTGATGAAGCCGTAAGAGTCAGTATTGAAGAGATGATGGCGTTTCTTCTACCAAAAACAGAGCTTACCATGAATGAATTGACTATGCTTTTCAGTGCTGCAGGGGAAACACAGATCAGCCAGGTGGTTGATCCTCTCGTAACCGCCAGATTCTTTATACCTGCACACCTGCTGGAATCACTAGGAATAAAATGGTTTGATTGAATTTACCATACGAAGGTTTAAAAAGAGAGCAATATGGTATAATATAAATATACTCGTTGCGGGACTTAACCAGGTCGCAACAGTAGGGGCCCGGTTATCCGGGCCTTTTTTGCTGCGATCCAATATACCTGTTTTTTTAAGATGCTCTTGATTATGGTTGGATAATAAGAGTCTTGATAAACTGCTGAGTATATACAAAAGCAGGTGGGGACGGTCTCCACCTGCTTTATTTTTAGGGACTTAATGGATAGCCCCGCTTTTCCTATTATTCTACAGCTCTTCCGCTGCGGTATTCATGAAAGACTGAATTTGAAAGATATTTATGGAAGAACCATTCTCCTCCGCCGTGACTACGGCAGAAATTAATGACCCCAGTACGACATTTTCCTGTGTCAGTAAATAAGGCCTGTCCCATCAGCCAGATTACAATAAAGCTGACCACCATATCTGAAATGACAGCGACCATATTCCTTTTCGTATAATCGGTCTTCCCATTAGTGCCCCGGTAAATCATTAGGTCGCCCATCTGGAATCACCCGGGCATTTTTATTTTTATGTATCCTTTATCTGATACAATAAATACATATTCTTTTAACTAATCTGAAAAAACTGAGGTGAATGACATGTATTGGACCCCATTATTTGAAATCGATGTACCCCCAGCACCCTTCTGCTCTTAATGGAAGGGAGGAGCTGCACCTCCGTTAAGGGCTGTATCCAACCTAAAAAAAACGGAGGGTATAACATGAAAAACACCTTATTGGGTTCTTCGTATTTAATGCTGGCTTCAAGTCTTTGGGGCGGCATGTATGTTGTAGTAAAAGTGGTTGTCTCAGTCATTCCTCCGCTGGAACTTGTTTGGCTCAGGTATGCGGTCGCGATCGTCGCACTTCTCGTAATCGGGCTGATCACCAAACAAAATTGGCGGATTCAAAAACATCATTTCTTGCTGATCATCGCCATTGGAATCATAGGCAACGCTATTTCCATCGTAACCCAGGAAACGGGCACCATGCTGTCCACGGCTCAAATGGGAGCCATTATCACGTCTGCCACACCTGCATTTATGGTTGTTTTTGCCCGATTTTTCCTCAGGGAACGAATAACGTTAAAAAAAGCGATATCCGTCCTTTTAGCAACCATTGGAGTGTTTCTCATCGTGGGCATTGGGGATCTGGATGTATCCAGCAAGCTTGGAGGCCTTTCCCTCCTAATCGCTGCCCTGACCTGGGCACTCATGTCTGTACTTGTAAAACGTCTGCCGGATGATTATTCACAAATTGTGGTGACCGCCTATTCCATAGCAACAGCCTTAATCATATTGACTCCCTTTGTTTTACCAAGATTACATCTGCTTGAAGCCTCTCAGCTGGCACACCCGGCCATCTGGGGAGGGATTCTGTACTTGGGGATTATATCAACAGCGTGTGGATTTCTGCTTTGGAATCGAGGTTTACAGATGCTCAACGCCGCAAGCGGAGGAATATTTTTCTTCTTTCAGCCTGTGGTTGGGACCCTGCTCGGATGGCTTATTCTTGGTGAGAAGATCGGCTTTTCCTTTTGGGCTGGCTCCATTTTGATTCTAACGGGGGTCTTATTCGTTATCCGCGAAAAAGAGTAGGATGTAAAAAGAGGCGGACTCAATAGGCCGATAAAAAAATCGCCTTGTGAGTCGCCTCTCTATTTGTTTTATCCCTGATTGCTTACTTTTCCGTAATCCTGATATCCGTAAAAGCCTGATTGAATAGTTCACTTTTAATGAGAAGATTACCTAATACGTCTCTCTCGTCCTCAGCCTGCATGACTTCAGAAAGCAAAACGTCTCTCCCATTCTTCACAACTACTTTATATTCGTTCAAGGTACACACCCCGATCTTTAGGTTAATTTACCCAATCATTTTTTCAAATTTAACTTGCTTGTTAATCATATACATAATCGGCATCCCTACCGCCATTACGGCAAATTCCCCTATGGCTGTTGTCAGCCAGGTAAACAGGAAAGGCAGCCCAAAGGCAAGATGCAGCTCAAGGGCAATGAAAAACATCGTAAACGTAAAGATCAACGTGTTGAAAATCATACGTGTCCATAGGCCTTTAATAAATTTTGCAGTCATGATGGTAATCAATAGAGCAACCAAGGACTGTCCGACTCCAAATATGAGATCGTACATCTTCATTGGGGAGAAAAACAGATTGGTTAAAAATACCCCAAGAATAATGCCCAAAATATATTTTTTATTAAACACCACTAAGTGGTTAAAAATTTCGGAAACCCTGAACTGAATCTGGGTAAATCCAAATGGCTGGATAATGGCAGAAACCGCGATATAAAGAGCAGCCAGCATCCCATTTACTGCAATGGATCTTATATTCATCTCTAAAACTCCTTAGTTTTTTATCGTGGGAGGTTCTCGAACCACGTCAACTAAAATAGTCTAAAGCATTATAAAAGACTAGTCAATGGACAATTTTTAATCAATTTTTTTAGAAAATGAGTTTGTAAAGATATTATAATCGCAAAAAGACCCTGACTTTTGAAGTCAGGGTCTTTCGTTATCAATTCAGTCCACAGAGCTGGCTTCCGCTAAGGTTTTTCCTTTTGTTTCCGGTGCCCATGCAATCGAAACGAGAAGGCCTAGGATTGTTAGCCCGCCGCCAATTAACATGGTGATCCCAATTCCTAAAATGTTTAAGGAATACGGAAGAAGGAATGTCCCTACAAAGGAACCTATGCGGCTGAAGGCTGTACCCATACCTACTGCTGATGCACGGATCTCAGTTGGGAAGAGCTCATTGGGATAAATATAATCCAGGACACTTGGCCCCCCTGAGAAGAACGCATATAGGGCAAAACCTAATAACACGACCCATATGGAAGAATGAGGGAAAATCCCTAAAATGAACATCCCGACGGCCATCATAACAAAAGACCATATTATGACGGGACGCCTCCCTAATTTGTTAACAAAGATCAAGGCTGGAATACAGCCGATCAAGAAGAACAAGCTGATGATAATTTCACTTAAGAATGCTACATTTTCTCCTTTTAAATGGAAAGCCTCTAATATCTGAGGGCCGAAAGTGTATATCGCAAAAGTAGGAATGATTTGGAAAGTCCAAAACAGGCCGATAAATAGAGTCCGTTTTAAATATTCCCCTTTAAACATGCTGCTGAACTTTGCTTTTACTACCTTTTCTTCTTTCAATTGTGTTAAATCAACATCCACACCATATACGTCTTGGATGATTGCACTGGCTTCCTTGAAGCGTTTTTTGCTTACGAGCCATCTGGGTGATTCAGGCGTACCCCATCGCATGACCAGCAGAAGGAGAGTTGGGACCGCACTGCTTACGAGCATCCAGCGCCAGGCACTGTCACCTAATGGAAGCAATAAATAACCAACAATATAAGAAACAAGTGCTCCTAAATACCAGGTTGACATTAAGATACCCAGCATTTTACCGCGTTGTTTTCTCGGAGAAAATTCGGCCAGTAAGGCAGTCGCTATCGGGTAATCAGCACCTATTGCAATTCCCATTAAAAATCGTACAATGGTCAGCTCGACTGCATTGTGTACAAAAAATTGCAAAACTGAAAATACTAAAATAGCCACTAAATCCAAGGTGTACATAACATGCCTTCCAACCCGGTCAGTGATATACCCAAACACTAATCCCCCTAACAATAATCCAGCAAGGGCAGAAGCACCGATCATTGCGCTCCAAAAAGTAGTCACGTGCATTTGGTTATTCATATGAGATAAAGCTACGCCAATAATTGTTAAGATATATCCATCTAAGAATGGACCTCCGCATGTATAAAGAGTTAATTTGCGGTGAAATGAAGTGAAGGGAGATTCATCCATTATAGTTTGTAAACGCATCTATCCGTCTCCTTAGGTGATATTTGTTTAGAGATATTGCACAATATCATCCCCCAAGAGGAAGAATAGTATTAGAAATACAATATTGAAGCTAATCGGCAAAATAAAAAAATAATCCCGATTCTCTGCCACCTTTATGGGACAAACTTGTCAACGATAGCCATTAGACCCCGCTGCAAATTTTATTAACCTGGCAGACTGATTACTTTTTTACTCAACCGATTTTTATGAATTAGAAGGAACTTTGAATTAATCAGGATCAGATGAATAAGTATTCGGCCAGATGATGCTTCGAGCCTTTGGATATTTACGGTGTAATTCACCGCGTTCGGCCAGTTCATCCCACCCTCTTACTGAGCCATCCTGCGCGCGATAAGCAGACAGAACTTCCGCTGACTCCTCATACCCGGCCATTCTGAGTCTTTCCACAGCTTCCTTAAACGATACCCTTTCTTTCTGGGCATTTACCAGATATTGACTCAATCTTTCCAGAATTTCTTCCATATGGAGATCAGGCTGCTCATTTAATTGACGAAGAATCCGATCGGCAGCACTCTGCTTAATGGCATAAAGGCTTTCTCCTATACGAGGACGGATATTCAGGCCTGCCTCCTCTAATGTTAAACCAGGTTTAGGAGGCATAACCCACTCAAGTTCAATCGAATATGGCCACTGCCCATCTGAGGGTTTTACCGGAGATACGACCCTGGTAAGGCCAATGATTCGCTTAACGGGCCTTATTACATAAATAAACACCATCTGTCCGGCTTTAATTTGTTCAGCTACCTTTCTTCGGTTATGCGGAAATCCCACTGAAGGGCTTTTTTCGGGGTCATAAATTCCTGGATATACAACCTTGATCATCCACTCTCCTGCCCTGTTCGCTATCCATTCAGAATCCTCTGCTAAATCCTTGACCTTCAACAGCTTCTTCAAGTTTTTTACTTCTTCTTTAAGAAGTGCTGTTTCTTTTTCTAATTCAAACACTCTATCTTCAAGAGACAATGTCTTCCCCCCTGGGGTGCAATATAATCTGTTGCTTATTCTAACTTAATATAAACATGGAGTCAAATAACATATATGACTCCATTTCCGGATTAAAACTCGGTATACCCTAAACTTTATAAGTTAAGGCCCTGACCCCAAATATAATTAACTTTTATTAAGTATGAACCACCTTAAATGGTTTTAAGCGAAAAAGAAGAGACTGAAAATAAACAGCCTCTTCTTCCGTTCCTTTAATTCAATATCCGCATCCACATGATTCATGATGATCATAAAGAGACGGCAAAACTCCGGTCATTCCATGGCCCGGGTATCCCCCGCCCATTCCGTAGCCCGGATATGCTCCGCCCATTCCGTAGCCTGGATATCCTCCGC
>NZ_KE387238.1:302434-356879 GCF_000430765.1 Peribacillus kribbensis DSM 17871
CATTCCGTAGCCTGGATATCCTCCGCTCATTCCGTAGCCTGGATATCCTCCGCTCATTCCGTAGCCTGGATATCCTCCTCCCTGAACAGGCGTCCCATAACCCATTGTTCCTGGCAAACCGCTGTATCCCATCCTGTCTTCCATTTCATGTATCATTCCATATCCTGCAAATTCATTGCCAAACTGATTTATTAACATCTCTATTTTCCCTCCTCAACTATTCGTGATAGTGTATGTGCTGATTTCTGTTTGGAATGAGGAGGATGCCTAGTACATTGAAAAACTAAAAGGTGTCAGGTGTTGCAAAATGACACTTGAAGGTGTTATAATTATCGTAATAATAACACCTATTAGTGTTACTTTATCAAGGAGGTATTATGAATGGAAACTAAAGAGACATTTCAGGAAATCCGTAAGACGGTTGTGCTTCATGCACCACTTGAAAAGGTATGGAAAGCGGCTGCAACTTCGGAAGGAATTGCGGCATGGTGGATGCCAAATACATTTGAACCGATTGTCGGGCATGAATTCATCCTGCATGCTGGTCAATTTGGGGATTCACCCTGCAAAGTAACAGAAATCATCCCAGAGAGCCGGGTCAGCTTCAATTGGGGGAAAGACTGGCAGCTTACGTTTGAATTAAAAGGAATTGATGAGCAAAAAACAGAGTTTACCTTAATTCATTCCGGATGGGATGAATCAAAGGCTACCGAATTTGGGCAGCCGCACAGCATTGTCCGCGGAATCATGGATGGCGGCTGGGAAGGCATTGTCAAAAAGCGCCTTAAGGAATATATCGAGGGATAACATTGGCACAGCCAGCGCTTAAGCATGATGTATTTCAGGCTATTGCCGATCCTACCCGCCGCAGGATGCTTAAATTACTCGCTGACAGGGAAATGCCGATTGCTTCTATATCCGATTGTTTTCCCATCACGAGGACAGCTGTCAATAAGCATCTGCATGTCCTGCTGGATGCTGGCCTTGTCAGCCGGAAGAAAGCAGGAAGAGAAACCCGCTATAAGCTTCAGCCGGCCCCGCTTTCCGAAATTAAGGAGTGGCTTTCTTTCTTTGAAGAATATTGGGATGATAAGCTATCCGCTTTAAAACAATTTGTAGAATCCGACAGCGAATAAAAAAGACCCTTTCGTTTTAGAATTCATACTTTTAAACGAAAGGGTCTTTTATCTATTTATACTGTGTTATTTCAGCCAGCAATTGGACCATCATACGGTCAAAAGAGGTAATTTATGTCTGGATAATAAGGGAGTACGTCATTTGGCCTATCCATAAAGTAATACAGATTATTCCAGAGGTAAATAAAATCTATTCAATTTAGTTTACATAATATAAATTATTATTTAATAAACATAAAAAGATACGAACATTGATCACCTTTGGATTACACAGTCCTTCCTGCCGGAAATGACCTGTAAGCGTTCGGTCAAGCAATGTTCGTATCTTTCTTACCTATTAATTACCCCATGGTATCAGAATTAAACTTCCTCTGCTTTATTCTTTTTAAAAAAATGATAGCCAATGAAAATAATATAAAGGGGAATCGCTATGTAGATAAAGTATGGGAATTCTTCATGCTTTTCCTTAAAAACGACATATAAGGCATATCCTAAATATGCTGTTACAATGATTCCGTATTTTGGAAGCGGCACATCCTTCAAGCTTGGGATCCTAATTTTGCTGACCATTAACACACAGATTACCGCAAAAGCCAGTGGAAGAACAAACGATGGAATCTTCCCCTGCAGCAGACAAAGCAGTGTAAGAAGCCCTCCCCCTGCTGGTATCGGAATGCCGACAAAATAATGGGAAGATGTCTTCCCGGACTGAATGTTAAATCTTGCAAGTCTGTAGGCACCAAAAAGCGGGAAAAAGCCGACTATCACCCGTCCAAGTACCCCAAACTCCGAAAAATAGGAATAATAAGCCATCATGGCCGGAGCCGCACCGAACGTAATCACATCAGCCAGAGAATCGAGCTGTTTTCCCAGCTCGCTGTCTGAGCCTAACAGCCTGGCCATCCTGCCATCCATACTATCGAGCATCATGCCGATTAAAATTAAGACAGCCGCATTCTTATATTCACCAAGGGCGGAATACATGATGGAAAGAAAGCCGAAATATAAATTAAATAGAGTAAATAGGTTAGGGATGCTGTTTCGAAGAATGTAAACTTCCCCCTTTTTATGAATAATCCATGATTATAGGATGCTTCAATTCTTTCCTGTCATACAGAAAGGAAGAAAATCCTAAATTTTTGCTTCTTTTCTTCCTCTCTGGGTATACTAATTCCAGAATTTTCTCCAGCGCCAATTATGTAAAAATCTGTTATAATAAGTATATAAAGAGGTGACAGCATGAGAGTGTTAACATATATCGTAAGTATTGCCGCCATTGCGGCACTTTGTTTTGCAGGCTGGTTTTTCTATCCTCAATATCAGCTCCATAAATTAAAGGCGGAGGCAGCTGAAGGGGAAAAGATGCATAAAGAAACACAAACTTCTTATATAGATTACTTCCGTAAATCCCCAAAGAAAGAGTTATCTCATCTTGCACTAGGCGATTCAGTGATCAAAGGATATGGAAGTGAAGAAAATAAGGATTTGGTCACTGACTTCTCCCTTTCCTTAGAAAAAGAAGTAAACAAACCCGTAGTGTATCAAAATAAAGGGATCAATGGGATTACCAGCTCACAGCTGAAGGACCTTATTCAGTCGGGAATTTATAACCAGGATATTATTTCTGCAGATATCGTTACCATTAATGTTGGGGGAAATGATATTCTAAAGCTTGCACGAAAGCAGAATTTTGCGGATGCCCTTAATTCCTTCGATACCCTGCAAAAGGGGTTCTCCATCAATATTCAGGATATCAGCGATTATATCAAGGAATTGAATCCAAACGCTACAGTCGTATTCCTGGAGCTTTATAATCCTCTTCCTCCGGACAGCCCTTATTATTCCATTGGAAACAAGCTGCTCCCAAGATGGAATGTTGCAATCTATCAAACCGCAGAAAAACTTAATTCCGCCCTCGTAGTGGAAACCACCCAGGTCATGAACAGCAAACATGTGCAGAATTTGTCTGACGACGGGATTCATCCAAGTGATCAAGGCTATGCCGCCATTTCAGACTTGATGCTCCACCAATTCAAGCATCGAAGCTTTCCGGCATAAATGAATAAAATCATAAAACAGGCTGCCAACAAGAGGAGTCACCAGCCCTGCGAAATGCTCTGCATCTCGCCTTGCGGGTGGAATCCTTTCTGTGGCAGCCTGTTCTGTCTTATAGCTATTTTGTGTAGAAGTTTTCAGTATAATAGGGCTGTGACTGTGAGTTAAACGCAACGCCCACTCCCAGGCGCTCGAAATCAGGTTTTAAAATATTTTCCCGATGTCCGAGAGAATTCATCAGACCTTCATGGGCAAAGATACTGCTCATTTGGCCGTAAGCGATATTTTCCCCTGCTACACTAAAATAAATATGATCATTGTGCATGCGGTCGAATGGTGATTGGCCCTTCAGGTTGGTGTGGTCAAAGAAATTATGGACGGCCATGTCATCACTGTGTTTTTCTGCAGTACCCTTGATGCGTTCATCCCAGGTCAGCGGCCTCAATCCATGAACCACCCTGGAAGCATTGGTCAGGTCGAACAACTGGGCTTCAAAGCCCTGGATCAATGACTTGCTTGGTTTTGTATAATAATCCTTTTTTTCTCGTTCAATATCCTTGCGGATCAGCTGGAGAGCAGTAACTGTATTATTTTGATGTTTATCATAAAATATAGTTGCATAGCTGTCGTCCAACAAATACATATCATATTCCTTATCCTTCGGGAGGAGGTAAAAAGCAAACCCTTTTTGAATTTTGGTCAGCGGGGTTCCCAGTGCTTTTTCTGCAGCTGACTGCTGTGTACCCAGCTTGATTCCCTTGGAAGAAGAAATGAGATCTTGGTCTGTATAGAGGGCTGCGATCCGGTTATCCTTATCATAAGCTGCCATAACAAAATTCTGGTAGTTTTTATGATACGAATACCACTTCAAACCATATTCATTGATACTTGAGCGTTTAGGGGCTCCAAGCTGCTTTTCTGCATTCGCCCTCGAATCCCCTAGCTCCAGATTATAAATGGAAAAAACATGCTGGGCTGGCGTGGTCAATTTAGGCTTTTCTGCTGTAGGAACAAGCTCTGAATTGTCCGTCCCGCCTTTGGAATTATTGCCTAACTTCGCTGCCAGGCTCTTAAGCTCAAACGATACAGATTCTAGAGTATTTTGAAGATCTGGATCTTTACTTAATTGCTGGATCTTATCTTTAAATTCTCCTAATGTCCCTTGCAGTGTGTGATCCGTTCCGCCACGTCCCATATATACCCATAAAGCGATGATAATCGCCAGAAGGGTCAGAAATTTCTTCATAGCCCACCTTCCTTTTATCCGTTTTCGTACATGGTGCCGGATTAGACATCGAAATGCCTGACACCTTTCATATACAACCATCTTTTACTAAACAGCCTTATCTTTTTGCCTAAAAATCAAACAAAAAAAACCGGTCTTTTTTATCACCCTTAGGGACATTCCCTTAAAAAAGCAATGCTATCTTATATTTTATTCCTATCTCAAGCCAGGGTACAAGTATAGAGGTGGAATAAAACGCTGGGAAAATTTACGAATAAAAAGGATCAGGGAGCATCCGCTGTCTCCAGATGCCCCCTGACCATACTAATCTTCTATTTTTCTGTTTGGTTTATAAATTCCCCTACTACCTTCAGATATTCATCTGTTTGCTCGAGATAAGGAGTATGGGAGCTTTCCTCAAAAACATGAAATTCGGCTCCCTGGATCTGCCGGCTATAGTGAAGGGTGGTTTCAGGCACCGCTTCATCATACCTTCCGCACATGAATAAAGAAGGTACATGGATCTTGTGCAGATCCTCCACGCAATTAAACTCTTTCAAATTTCCTGTAACACAAAATTCAGAGGGCCCCCACATGGTTTGGTAAATCTCTGAATTAGACAGCTTAGTAGCCTTCTGCATAACTCCCGGCCATGGATCAAGCCGGCATACATACCTGCTGTAATACTCTTTGATCGCTGCTTTATACTCTTTGCTGTCTGTCAGTCCCTCTGCTTCACATTTAAGGATTGTCCCTTGTGTTTCAGCGGGAAGCTCTTTCAATAGAACTGCCTGGTCTTCTGCCCAGCGCGGTGCACTCAAGCAGGGACTCGAAAACACAGCGCTTTTCATTCCTTCAGGATTGGTGAGAAGATAGGCAGCCAGCAGGGTTGTCCCCCAGGAATGGCCGAGGATATGCACTTCCTTCAATCCAAGGGCCTCCCTCACTTCCCCAAGCTCAAGCACAAACCGGTCCAATGTCCATAAGTCTTCGCCGTCCGGCCTGTCTGAATATCCGGATCCCAGCTGGTCATAATAAATGACTTCACGCTCCCGGGCAAGAGGATCCAGTGCTTCCAATGGAAGATGTGAATTTCCCGGCCCTCCATGCAGGATTAATAAGGGAGCCTGATCCTTTGCCTCTCCAATCCGCCTGTACCAAACATTCCCGCCTGTTACCTCTACAAGTCCTTCCGTCACGTTCATAAACATTCTCCTAGTCTTAAGGTCTCCTTTTAGATGATACCTCTTTTTTGAATATTTTAAATCTAAAAAAAGAGGCGCCCCTAAGGCAGCCTCCCATTTCCTTTATTGAATCTCCATATGCAGGTCTCCTTTTTTTGCCCAGCCCCAGAGCTTGATAAGCTGATAGAGCGACAGCGATATCACGATCGGAAGGATGACTCCTGTTGCGATAAAAACAAGCAGCGCTGAGACGCCGGAATCTGCTAATATGCTGAATGGCGCAATGAGTGAGTTGAGGCCGAGACCTGCAATTTCATAATTAGCCGTAAACTTAAAAGATAGAGTTGCAATTGGTGCACAAACAACCGCTGAAACAAATGTCGGAATCACAAGCCGGGGATTCTTAATCAAATTTGGGAATTGAACTTTAGGTGTCACGAGAACCTGTGCAAGGAAACCGCCTAAATCATTCTGCCTTAAACTCATGGCTGTAAAACCTGCGAACTGGGCTGTACATCCGATTAATGCCGCAGCACTTGAAACCGGGTCCAATTGAAGGGCAATCGCAATGGCAGCTGACGATGCAGGTGACATCAATAGAATGCTCCAAACAAGAGCTATAACCATGGAAGCAATGATCGGACTGCCTTGAACAGAAGTCGTGATTTCCTCACTGATTTTTTGCAAAAGCGGTGTAGTGACTGCTGCCAGCCCCACCCCTGCTATTCCTCCCGCCAAAATTGCGGCAAAAGGGATGGCCATCATATCAAGCTTTGTTCTTCCAGTAACCCGCTTTCCTACAAAGACGGCCACGGCTGCTGCCAGGATCGCACTGATCGGCTGGCCGGTAACAATTGTAAACGCTCCTTCAGGTGTATGTGTAATCGCATTTCCCCCAATTACCGCACACGCCATGGCACTGAATAAAACCAGGGTATTTCCTCCCAATTGATAAGCAACTGCGGCTCCGATTGCCGGAGCCAGCAAGACCTTAGCTGCCCCGCCTATTACCAAAAATATATGCCAGCCTAGAAACTTTCCAAGCGATTCAAATAACAATCCGATTCCAAGAGTAACCAAAACCGCATTCGCTACTCCTGCTGATACCTTGTACATTCTTTCTACGATGTAATTCTTCATCTTCCACACCCCTGAGTTGTAATTAGCTGGTCCTATGCTGCATCATCATTCTAACCGGCTTTCTAAATGATTGTTTTAATATAACAAATTTTCAGTTAATTACAACTGTTTTTTTGGTTTTTTATGAAAAAATAACGATATTTTTCGTGTAAAGCGCTTACAACTTTTTATACTGATATACTTTTACCTCATTTTTCATTGTGTACGAAAAAAACTGCAGCCAAATTCAGATGTATACCTGAATTCGCTGCAGTCAGTCACTTCTATTTATTAAGCAGCCGCCTTTTGAACTTCACTTTCTGCTTTCTTTTTCCAAATCCCTAATATCACGGCGGTTACAAGAGATCCTATAAGAATGGCAAGGATATAGAGCAGCTTATGGTTGACTGCCAGGAGAATCGCGAAGATTCCGCCATGAGGAGCCTGAAGCGTTACATTAAAGACCATGGACAAGGCTCCGGCAATCGCTGAACCTGCCACACTGCTGATAATGACTCTGAGCGGGTCAGCCGCTGCAAATGGGATGGCTCCTTCGGTTATGAAGGAAGCTCCTAAAAAGTAATTTGTAAATCCAGATTTTCTTTCTGTCTCTGTAAATTTATGTTTGAATAATGTGGTTGCAAGAGCGATTCCCAGCGGGGGAACCATGCCTCCAGCCATAACGGCGGCATGCGGGCTTAGGCTTCCTGCCTGGATCGCTGCAATGCCGAACGTGAAGGCCGCTTTATTGATAGGGCCGCCCATATCCACAGCCATCATTCCTCCGAGTATGATGCCAAGAATTATTTTGTTCGTTCCGGATAAGCCATTCAGCCAAGATGTGAGGCCTTTATTAATGGCAGTAACAGGATCGTTGATCACATAGAGCATGATCAGTCCTGTGATCAAAATTCCGAACAGCGGATAAAGCAGGACCGGCTTTAACCCTTCAATCTGCTGAGGGAGCTTCTCAAATACTTTTTTCAAGCCTACTACTACATAACCTGCAAGGAAGCCGGCGATCAATCCGCCAAGGAATCCTGCACCAGCCTGGGCTGCAAGGAGACCTCCTACCATACCTGGAGCAAATCCGGGACGGTCTGCGATGCTTGAGGCGATGAATCCTGCGAGTACCGGTACCAGGAAAAAGAAAGCGCCGCTTGTTCCGCCGCCGATATCCATCAAAGCTTTTGCCAGCGGATGGAAGCTTGGGTCATTCGGGTCAGCGGACTTGATGCCAAAGATAAAGGATAAGGCAATCAGGACCCCTCCTCCCACTACAAATGGAAGCATATTGCTGACGCCATTCATTAGATGCTTGTATATGCTGCCTCCTACAGAGCTGCTTCCCGGGCTTCCACTGGCTGCTTTTCCGCTGCCGCGGTATATAGGGGCATCATGATCAATGGCCCTCTGAATCAATTCCTGTGGTTTTCTGATTCCCTGGGCAACAGGAACGATGATGACAGGCTTTCCATTGAAGCGGTCCATCTCCACCTGCTTGTCAGCTGCTACGATGATGGCCTCCGCTTCTGCAATTTCATCAGGAGTCAATGCATTTTTAATTCCCGTTGAACCATTCGTTTCTACCTTGATATAGACTCCCATTTCACGCGCCTTTGCCTTAAGGGCATCAGCAGCCATATAGGTATGGGCAATTCCGGTCGGACAGGCTGTTACAGCCAGGACTTTCTTCGCGCCAGCAGAAGCATGGTGTCCTGCTTCCTCCTGATTGACTTCATTTTCTTTTTCGTCGATCGCTGAGATGATTTCGTCCACCGTGCCGGCCTGCAGGAGCCTTTCCCGGAACGCTTCATCCATTAAAAGGGTGGATAGTCTTGAGAGCGTTTCCAGATGGTCGTTATTAGCCCCTTCACTCGCGGCAATCATGAAGAATAATTTTGCAGGCTGACCATCGAGCGATTCATAGTCAATTCCGCCTTCAGCCCTTCCAAAGCAGATGGATGGTATTTTGACAGCAGCCGTTTTGGCATGGGGAATAGCGATTTCCTCGCCGATTCCTGTGGTGCTCTGCTCTTCCCTTGCTAATATGGCGTTTTTATAGTCTTCTCTATGATTCAGCCGTCCTGCTTGATCAAGTTTATTGACCAGTTCATCAATCACACCGATTTTGTCACTCGCGGCAAGGTCCAGGATTACAGTATCCTTCTTCAGTAAATCTGTAATTTTCACTTTACTTCCTCCTTTAACTCTTGAATATTTACTTGATGAAGCAGATCTTCAATATCAGACTTCTGACATAGATCATGGGAAAAAGCAGTTGCACTCCCTGCAGCCAGTCCATAAGCGAAGGAGCGGAGCAGATCGCCGGTTTTTGTATACATTCCGGTAAATCCTGCAACTACCGAGTCACCCGCTCCAACCGAGTTAATCACGCTGCCCTTTGGAACCGATGCAAACCAGGAATTTTCTTTGGTGCAGAGTACCGCACCGCTGCCAGCCATGGAAACGATCACATGAAGCGCTCCCATTTCGACTAGTTTTCCAGCATAGTAAACTGCATCGCTTGGGCTCTCAATTTGAACAGAAAACAAGTCTCCCAGTTCATGATGATTGGGTTTAATCAGAAACGGACGGTGTTTCACTACGTCCAGTAGAGAAGGGCCGCTTGTATCGACCACAACCGAGACTCCATTTTCTGCAGCTGTTTTTGCAGCAGTTACATAAAAATCCTCTGCTATACTCGGCGGGACGCTGCCAGCCAGTACAAGGGTGTCTCCCTGGTTTAACTTCTTTATTTTAGAGACAAGCTCTTCATATTGGGCTTGTGTTATATGGGGGCCCATTCCATTGATTTCGGTTTCTCCGTCTGCTTTCAGCTTGATATTAATTCGTGTATCTTCCTGGATTCTTGTAAAATCACAATTCACAGTTTCCCTTTTCAAGAAATCTTCAACAAAATTACCTGTAAATCCGCCCAGGAAACCAAGGGCCGTATTCTCTATGCCCATCCTGCTTAAAACCCTGGACACATTGATTCCTTTTCCTCCCGGAAATTTATTGTCCCTTTTCATTCGGTTTAAGGAGTGGATCTCGAAATGATCGACCTCTACGATATAATCGATCGATGGATTAAGCGTCACTGTGTATATCATGCGGTCACGACCTTTGTATGGGAATTTTTTCGGAACGGTCTCAAGATGGATTCATCATTCGCATCTGTAATTATGACCGCTTCCGTCATATCGGCGACTTTTGCAAATGCAGAATCGTTTAGCTTTGAGCTGTCTGCCAGCACATATGCTTCTCTGGACAATTCGATTGCGGCCCTTTTTAGAAGGGCTTCATCCGGATCTGGTGTTGTATACCCAAGTTCAGGGTGCACAGCATTCATGCCCAGAAAGCACTTATCAAATCTATATTGCCTGATAAAGCTGACTGCTGTACTGCCCACAATGGCATTGGTAGACGT
Organism: Peribacillus kribbensis DSM 17871; assembly: GCF_000430765.1. Classification (GTDB taxonomy): domain Bacteria; phylum Bacillota; class Bacilli; order Bacillales; family DSM-1321; genus Paraperibacillus; species Paraperibacillus kribbensis. The sequence continues at coordinate 312,587 of NZ_KE387238.1, forward strand.
CTTGACCTGCCCGCCAATGATCATGGTCCGGATGCCTGCCTCTGATAATAAAGGAAGATGCATAAGTCCATTTGTGAGAACGGTTACATTCTTTCCGGTTAAAAATGGGATTAATTCTTTCACAGTGGTCCCGGCATCCAGGTAGATACAATCCTCGTCGGATATGTATTCAGCCGCTTTTTTCGCAATTTTTAGTTTTTCAGCAATAAACTTATTGGTTTTTTCATGAAGTCCAGGCTCGATGCCGCGTCTCTTCGGCAGGCTTGCTCCTCCATGTACTCTTTTTAAAAGTCCTTTTTTTTCAAGAGAAGCGAGGTCGCGTCTGAGTGTGGCTTCTGAAGCCTCAAGCTGTTCAATTAAATCTGCCAATTTTACAATTTCATTTTCTTGTAAAAGGGCGAGTATGATGTTATATCGTTCATCAGCCAGCAAATGATTCACTTCTCCCTTCTGTTACTATCATAACGAAAGCCCTTTCAAAAATCAATCATTTTCAATCAAAAACAATCAATAAATTTCAATTCCGTTCATTAACAATCAAAAAAACAGGCTGGGGGGGTAAATCTGGTCAGAGCTCCTTAAATTTTTGCAAAATAAAAACCCAGCGGGATTTCTGCTGGATTCATATACCATTTAAGCCCTGTTTAAAGATAAGCCCCTGTATTCAGCCTTGCGCTTATATACAACGGTCCCTTTTTCCTCTTCTCCCTGATTTGTGGAGACTACGGCCTTCATGCCGGAAACAGGCTCACCTATTTTATAATTCTGATTTTCAACTGCCGTTTTCTTCGTTCTAATTGATTTAGGAAGCCGTCTCATACTGAACCCCCTCCAAAAAGATAATTAATTGTTCCCATTAAATTATGATTGGCCAGGAACAGCTTGTCCAATTCTTCGTCAGACAGTTCCTTTTTCCCAGAAATCGCCACTGTAATTAAAAGGGTACTGGCTATAGGATAGCATATAACATACGTTTCATCAAAATGGGAATCCTTTAGGAGCACCTGCTCTTCACTTCGGAGAAAAGAATCAATGACAAGGATATGATCTTCTTCCCCTCTCTCCTCATTAATGGAAAAAGGGTAAAATTTCCCCCGCCCTTCATTACCGGCAATCTGCCTCAGTCCTTCTGTCCCATCTGCCTTCCATACTCCGATTCCCTGTACAGTAAACTGATGCGGCGGTCTAAAGGCATTCCATAATGATTCGAAAAGATATTCGTACTTCTTCTCTGGATGGGCCAGCAGCCCTTTGGCCAGATTCCTCGTGAACCGGATTAATGCATAATTCTCCTGCAGCTCAAGCTCTGCATTTTCAATCAGGAGGGAAGGCTCCTCAAAGCAGCCTAATTTTTGAATCTGACCTGCGATGACAGAGCAGGCCACATTAACGGCGGCATGATAATTTTGATCAGCCCTGTTTTCATATTTTAATACAGAAAGCCCGTCCAAGTCTGAGGGCAGATGGAATTTATCCACTTTCAGTCCATCCAGCTCTTCAGGAATTGATTCAGAAATTAAGTAAAAAACTCGTCCTCTTCTTAACTTTCCCCAAAACAATCCCATTTCAAACAGCGTGTTGTCACGGGTATTGACCGTAAGACTGCCGCGCATTTTCACGACATCGTCCGGCGAGAATATAAAAACGGCAAAATCGCTTTGATTCAATTGCTTTTCCAGGCTTTCCATCGTATAAGAATGGGCATTGAAAACACCCGTAAACCATGGAGTCACTTCCGCATAATACGCAAGGGCAGCCTGGACAGCCGTCGCATAATGCATCGATTCACTGGCAGAACCTATAAAAACCTTAGGCTTATTTTGATCCATACGTCCTCCGTAACTATCAGAATATTCACTATTATACCATTGTGTCTGAAAGTTTATAACAGGGGAGATGTACTATTTCCATTAAAGATTCAGAAAAGCGTCTTCGGCATTGACTCGCTCCTTGATTACATGATTCTTATAAGGCCATTTTGAAATATCCTGCCATTCCTTTAGGTTTTGGCTTCCAAATGGTTCATTTTCGCTGCTCATTAAAGGAAGCAGTATATCCAGGCTTTTTTCTTCAATCTTTTTATCCAGCGGTGAAGATGAATCTGAATTTTTAAGCCCTTTCCCAAACCAATGACAAAAGGATGCCGATGGGTTCTTTCCCAGATCTCACTCACTTTTCTCCTCATAGCCTCAGAATATTTCATCTTTTCTCCTCCTTTAGGGTATTGCACCACCTTGCCATAAAAACAGCTAAAACCTTCGCGTAATCCAAAAGCTGCTTAATTTCGGCCTTTCATACAAAAAAGCCCGCTCACTATTCTGGAAGTGAGCGGGCTTATGGGTACATGCCAAATTAAAGCATGACAATCTTAAAAGTCCTCCACTTCCCTACGCTGGTATGATCCAGTTCAGGTTCAAAGGGTTAAAAAACAAATGTTTTTCTCTCAGCCATAAAGGCACCCCTAGCGAAATTGGATATAGGTGCTAAAAGCACGGTATCCCTGTTTTTAATTTGTTACCTACATCATACAATCGTTTTTCCTTGCGAGTAAAGAACGCATTAAATCTCGATCAGCTTTTGAAGATTGGCAAGCTCGATCGCTGAAACGGCAGAATCATATCCTTTATTGCCTGCCTTTGTTCCAGCACGTTCAATGGCCTGTTCGATATTTTCTGTAGTCACGACCCCAAAAATGACCGGCAGACCTGACTCCAGGGACACAGAGGCAATCCCTTTTGCAGCTTCATTGCAGACATAGTCATAATGAGTAGTTGAGCCTCTGATCACTGTACCAAGTCCAATGATGGCATCATATTTTTTCGTCTGTACTAGACGTTTTGCAATAAGCGGAATTTCAAATGCCCCAGGCACCCAGGCAACATCAATGTCCTCTTCATTCACTCCATGCCTTTTAAGTCCGTCCATTGCACCATCCAAAAGCTTCCCCGTGATAAATTCATTGAATCTGCCAACGACAATCCCAACCTTAAGACCTGTACCAACTAAATTTCCTTCAAATATTTGACCCATGATGAGTTCCTCCTAAGTATCTAATGTATGCTGTTTGATATCCAGACAGCTTTCTACTGTGCGCTATGTCACTGGCCTTTTTTCCTCGGCTTACTTAAAACTCTCTGCCCGCATTCCCGGTATTCTGAATGGGAACACTTTCGACTATTTCCAGGCCATATCCGGTCAACCCGGTTATTTTCTTTGGATTATTGGTCAGCAGTCTCATTTTTTCTATTCCCAAGTCCCTCAGGATCTGTGCCCCGATTCCATAATCGCGCAGTTCGGGTGCTGAGCCAGTTTCCAGTGAGGCAGGGGTTTCGCTTGATTTATAAGACCATAGCTTATCGAGAAGGCTGGTTCCTCTTGAATCCTGGCGCATATAAACAAGGACGCCTTTGCCTTCCGCCTGGATCTGGGCCAGGCTCGCATGCAGCTGCGGGCCGCAATCACATAAATGCGATCCGAACACATCTCCAGCCAGACATTCTGAATGAACCCTGACCAATACAGGTTCTCCCGGTGCCCATTCACCTTTAATAAGAGCAAGATGCTCCAGCTTATCAATAGGGTTGGTATAGCCTATCGCCCTGAATTCACCGAATTTTGTCGGAAGGTCGACCTCTACTTCACGTGTCACGAGTTTTTCGTTTCGATTACGGAATCGGATCAGCTCTGCAATGGTGATAAGTTTTAGATCATGCTTCAGAGCAATATCCTTTAAATCCGGCACCCTGGCCATGCTTCCGTCTTCATTCATGATTTCACAGATCACACCAGCAGGCGCAGCGCCTGAAAGGACTGCCAGGTCTACTGACGCTTCCGTATGGCCGGCCCTGCGGAGGACTCCCCCTTCTTTTGCGATGATCGGGAACACGTGGCCGGGTCTTCTGAAATCAGCAGGTACTGTTCGTTCATTAAGCAGTTCCATAATGGTCCTGGATCTCTCATGAGCGCTGATTCCGGTACTGGTCGTCTTATGGTCGATGCTTACTGTAAAAGCAGTTCCATGGTTGTCTGTATTATGTTCAACCATTGGATGAAGGTCCAGCTTAGAGGCCAGGTCCTCGGTTATGGTTGTACAAATAAGACCCCTGCCGTGGGTGGCCATAAAATTGATGGCCTCCGGAGTCGCCTTCTCTGCACTAATCACAAAATCTCCTTCATTTTCCCTGTCTTCATCATCGACCACAATCACGGCCTTGCCAGCTTTCAAATCTTCAATAGCTTCTTCGATTGTATGGAACATGTCAACAACCACCTTATTTAAATCCATTTTCAGCTAAAAATTCCAGCGATATTTCTCTCTTTGGCGCCTTTCTCTCCAATTGATGGACAATATATTTGCCTAACATATCGTTTTCAATATTCACGACATCTCCAGGCTGCTTTTTCCCCAAAACTGTGTCCTGGTGTGTGAGAGGAATGAGGGAAACCGTAAGCAGATGATCTGTAATCCCAAAGATTGTCAAACTGGTGCCATCAATGGCTATGGACCCTTTCGGTATACAGTACCTGGAGGCTTCCTCGCTTAGCTCGATGGTGTAATATACTGCATTTTCTTTTCTTTCTTTTCTCACAATTGTCCCGATGCCGTCCACATGGCCGCTGACAAAATGACCCCCAAACCGGCCTTGAGGGCTCATCGCCCTCTCCAGATTCACAGGGGAACCCGGCTTCAACAGTTTTAGAGAAGTATCTTTAACCGTTTCCGGCATCACATCGACGGTGAAGGAGGAACTTGTAAACGAGGTAACTGTCAAACAGACTCCGTTTACAGAAATGCTGTCTCCCAGATGAACGTCCTCCAAAATTTTATCGGAGAGAATCGTCATCTCCATGCTTTTCCCGCTGCTGTTGATGGATGACACCTTGCCGATATCCTCAATTATGCCCGTAAACACCCAATCACCTTCTTTTAAAATGGACTAAAAACCACAGGAAAAGCCCTGCGGAAAATCCTGCAGGGCTGGGAGAGATGATCTTAAGTATCACAAAATAAGCCTATTTTTTCACAAAAAAACAGACGGATGCTGTATACAATTTCATTGTCCTTCTCCCATCCAGACTATACTGTCGGCTTTGGAATCTCACCAAATCCTGCCTTTTACGGCTCGCGGGCTTAGAGCAATCTCATTACCGCCGGCTGGGAATCTCACCCTACCCTGAAGGACTATTTCTGCGCAAAAAATTCTCAAGCAGAAATACTACATATTCATTTTACTTTTATTATCATACAATACTTTTTTAACGTGCACTACTATTTTACTCTGTATTCTTTTATTATTTACTATCTCCTTATGATATAGTTCTAAACCGCCAGCCTGAACCTGATAAACAAGAATAAGACGTGAACCCCATTCATACGTATATTCCTTTATGCAAAAGGTGATTTATTTCACGACAACTTTCATTTCTATATGCTCATGAATTTTTTCTTCTTTTTCAACATGCACTTTGACATGATAAAACCCTGCAGCAGGAAATTTGTGTGTATATGTATAGACTCCCCGTGCAGCTTCCTTGGCATCCAGATACTCGTGCCTGCTTTCTCCGTCTTTCCAGAGTTCGAATCTTACGGCTGCCTTTTCAAGCGGTTCATTGTGATTAGAGACATGGGCAGTAAGCAGAACATCTGCATGTGCCTTGATATTTTCCACACCCATTAAATGAATTTGTACGTCACCGCTATGATCATGTTCTCCCCCGCCGTTGTCAGACTCTTTTGCAGCAGCCGTATCTCCTTTGCCAACTATGAGTTTTCCGCTTGGCATGCTGTGCATGTCCCTTGCGGTCACATGGGAGGTAATCAAATAGACGCCATCTTCCGAAAAAGTTTTTTTAATTTTGTAGATTCCTTTTTTCTGTGTCTTGACCTCCACCATTTCGGATTCAGCTTCACCGTTTCTTCTAATTTCGAATTCCACTTTCTCTGCATCTGTCACTGCCTTTTTGTCCTGAGTCACTTTAGCAGAAAGCTCAACCTCCTGATTGACTTCTGCCGTTTTAGGTATATGTAATTGGACATCGAGCATTTTGGGCACCGCGTCCCTGGTTTCACGATGACCTGAGTCTGAACAGCCAGATAACAGAAGCAGTGCAGTCAGAATGGCCGCTCCATATTTTTGCATGTTTTGTCCTCGTTCCATGTTAGTTTATTCAATTTTTAATTATACTTGATGACAATGGAATAATTGTGTACAAATTCGTACATTTGCCAAAGGAAAGTGAAACAGGGAGCACACTTTTTCACTCGTGTACTCCCCCTCTAGTAAAACTATTTCAGTTCCCGGGCAATATATTTAGCACTCACCCAGCCTGTATTTCCTGTTGGAAGCTTCACCTGATACCAAGTTCCCGAAGGATCAGTAATCAGACTGTTATCCTTGTTCATCACCAGCATGACATTTTGATTCAGTTTTAATTGTGTAAGAATATTGCTGGAGGATGATGTATCCGGCGTTATTCGTACGTTGACCGTGTCTGTGGCTCTCCCCAGGTTTAATGCACTGATATATGTTTTGTAATTAACGAAATCAATGGATTTGGTCCAATACAGCTTTCCGTCCGTCTCCACTTTCACCCAGTAATCATTGGTTTTTTCGATGAGATGGAGCACACTTCCTTTTTTAGCCGTCATGATATGATCCGAAACCCCTTTGGCAGAATTGAGGACTAAATCGCTGTTTGCCATGATGGATATCCCATCCGGGAATAGATCACTGCCTTGTGGTATAGAAGGTACCTGGTCAGATGTTTCATTCCTTACTGCTCTGGAATAGTAGGCAGGATCGTATGGAAGGATATTCTGCATATGCGCTGCAATCTTTTTCCCCCATTCAGGGTCACTTGCATAATAAAAGTTCATTCCCTCACTGTCAGCATCGATCCGCTTTCCTTCCATATCAACAGTACTGAACCCCAGATAAGCCCCTTTATATCGAAAGAAGACGCCTGATATAGGATTCGGATTCAGATAAGTTGCCTTAATCTGCCTTGCAATATAATTGATATTTTCCTCCAGTGAATTAAATTTATAGGAAGAAATAAACGGGGCTGCATCATATGATCCAAAACCGAATAAATTATTCTTCCCGATGGAAATCAGGGAGGTCCCAAATGCACTTTCATGAATAGCATGTGCAGCAAGATAAAGGGAATTCACTCCATATTTCTTTCCTGCGTCGACAAAAAGTTGTCCTTTTCCGGATAAAACGCTGACACTTCTAAAGCTTTTATATCTGCTGTCTATATAGAAATTGATCTGTTGGGCAGTTACCGGGGACTGTGTGCGCAGGTCAATGAACTGGTAGCCTTCCCTGCTGCCCTGATAGCCTGTTTTCACTTGTATCAACCCTTCCTCCCTCACATAACCTGAGGTACTTCCACTCATGATTTTGTACCAGCCATCAGAGGTTTTTGCCTGGGCTGTAACAAGGGTGGATGCTGCAATACTGCCAGTTATGGATGAGCCTTCAGATGCTTCTTTATATAGGGTAAGATCTGTATTTGTGACAAAGGAAAGATTATTTACTTGTACTTCAACTGCATTATTCTTCTGTAAATCCTCACTCTTTACATATCCCTGGCGTCCATTGAAGGAAACCTTGAACCAGGTGCCAATTTTTTCTTGAGGCACAAGCTGGCTTCCGGCCGGGATGCTACCGAGCATTTTATAGGCACTTCCGAACGATTCATAGAGAGTGGTGTCTTGTAATGCAGAGTATGTCTCCTGGGTGACAGGGCTTGCTTTTTCTTTTACAACATCCTTGCTGTTTAGATAATAGGTTTTGGAATTGAATTGAACCTTGTACCAGAGATTCCCGTCAGGACTGACTGCCTTTCCTGGAGAAGAAAATCCGTTGTTCGCCGTGACAGTGCCCTGCTTTGTAAACACGTTTTGATTGAGAATAAATAGTGCCGCCTCGTTCTTGGTGAAGACGATTCCCTGGCTGCTCGTATCATATTGTATATTGGGTGCTGCGGAATATTTTTGGACTGCTCTTGAGTCAATCCAACCCCAAAGTCCCTTGTACCCCGCTGAATACCAGCTCCCAGCCATTAAATTCGATGAAAGCACGGTTCCCTTCGGAATTTTGACGAGCTTTTTATATCCAGTTCCCAATCCCTGAAATAAATAGGTATCCTGTGTAGTTTGAAGCTTGATCTGGGCGGTGCTCACCTTCGCTTTTGCCCCTGTGTCCCTGCTGTTTATATACAAGGTTTTCCCTGAAAAAGAGAGCTGGTACCATTTCTCGCCCCTGCTGTTGGTCACAAGCAGTGTAGTATAAAAGCCGTTTCCTGCTGCAAGTGTCCCTGCCCTCTTGTTTATTGTATCCGCGGAAGGATATAAAGCCGCGCTTTTTGGAGCAAAGAAATAAGTTTTTACTATGGGCTGCTTGTAATAATATTCTTTAGCATATTTCTTCATAATCCATCCGGCAGCAGAGGTTTTCTTTTTATTCTTCGTAAATGTATAAGTTACCTTCAGCCAGCTGTCCTTTTCTTGTACCGATGCAGCGACTGCTCCTTTTGGGATCGTGAGGATTGTTTTATAACTCGTTTTGGGTCCAGAGCGCAAATTAACATTTGCCGTTGTCTGATAGTTGATCACCTGTGTCTGAGCGAAAGCTTCAGAATTTCCTATTGACTCCCTGAATGGCAGCGGATAGACGGCAGCACCTGTTGTAATTCCGGCTGTCAAAACCAGAAGTCTTGCAATCTTTTTCATAGATTCTCCTTTAAGTACTCCAAACATGGATGTTTTACCCATGTAAGAAATAAGTATATTTGGGATAACATAAACAAATTGTAAAATACTCCTAGTAGAATTATAGCAGGGCGATAAATCTATGACTATGTAAAATCCATACAAATAACGATAAATTAATAGTTCTTACAACCCGGCAATATTCAATAAATAGGAAAAACCCCTTTAGGGGGTTTTTCTAGAAGGGGGTATGATGGTATTTTCTTAAGCCGAAGGCAATATTGTTTGGACTTTTAGAATGAGTTATTGGAGTGTGTTGTTTACTTATCATAGGCAGGTAGATTATAGGATATCCAGTCTTACAAGAAGGGCAACCAAGAGCTGTACAAGGATTTGGATATTTACTGCTACTTGTGTGTCGACTGTTTCAACAGAAACATTTCTGGAATTCTCAATAACTGTTTTCTGGCGTGAGATCTGCTTAACCTGTGAAGATTGAAGCAGCTCTTGGGCCACTCTCTCTGCCCTGCTTGCATCAGCGATGGAAATGTTGATGAGTACCACAATGGCAGCCTGAAGTGCAGCCTGGAGTGAGATGGCCGCTTTAGTATCGATTGTAGTAACTGTAATGTCACAAGAGTCTTTAATAAAAACTAATTCCTCTGAAAGCTGGAATTCATTCCTGCTTTGCACAGCTTCCTGCTGTACATTCTCTTCCTGATCGCAGCATAATGGATGGTTCCTTGTTGGGTCGAGGGCAGACCATCTCTGGCTGGAGCAAGCACTTACTTCTTCATTTCCTGAGTGATAATATTCTTGGTTCATTCATGTTCCTCCTATATCCCTTTTGGATATTTGATCTTCGGTTTTACCCGATTCCTTATTGATCTTTATTGAAAATCTTCAGAGAATTAACATCATTTTCAACCGTTTCTGCAGCAGCAACAGCATCCCCGGATTGGTCAGGGTCGGCAGCCGGTGGAACAGCAGACGTGACTGTGGTTTCTGTGACATTTTTGTGTAAGTTTTTCAGAAAAGAATCTGCTTGTTTTTTTAGCTTCTTAACCGTTTTCCGCAATTCCTGCTTTTCCTTATCGGAAAGCTTCATAGCAGTATTTTCTATTCCATGTTTCTTAAGCGTATTTGACACAAGCAGCCCCATTAACCCTTTAGTTGCGTCTTCATGCTTAGACTTTCTCTTCGACACTTATACCCCTCCTTTTCTTTATTCCCTATTACCTTATGTACACAGCCTGACTTTTGCCTTAAGGCAAACGTGTAATTTATACAAGCGTGAGCCCAAACTTTCTGGGGGGACTGCCCCTATTTCCCTGGGGACATGCCCCTTTTCCCATGGACAGACCCCTATTTCCCGGGGACAGACCCCACTTCCCGGGGACACGCACCGTTTCCCAAATACGGGTCACAAACAGCCTATTGATGAATAAACTGTAAGGATTGGATAAAAAATCATTTTTATGTTTGATTGTCTCTATATTGGTAAAAGTTAAAGAGGACGTATTAAGAAAGGAGGCATGCCGATGTCAAAGGAGAAACACCCTTTGTTTTCTGATGAGTTTCTGGATAATCTGGCATCTGAGATTAATCAGATGTACAGTGGAGGAGCCGCTGAGGAAGCCCCTCTTGAACAGAGTGAGGATACTGGATTGATTTAATCTAAAGGGGATTCCTTCTCTCTTCCCCTAATTGCACCCGGCTGTTCACTTCTCATGTTTGTTTTTTTAACACACAATGACATTCCTTATGACCCTGACCCATTTTGGGAAATATTTTTCCTGTGCTCTCAAGCAAAACAAAACCGGATTTTTCTATAGATCTGCAGGAATTAAGATTTCCCTCCCAGGCTTGAGCATGGATTTCTTCCACCATTAATTGATGGAATGCAAAATCATAATCCAGCCATCGGGCTTCCTGTGTAAATCCTTTTCTCCAATAGGGCTTTCCCATTCTCTGACCTCCTATGAAATCACTTGAGCCAGAGATGCATGAATGGTTCAATATTCCTTAAAACAACCAATTGTCCCTGAAGGAGCGGGGCATCCTTGAAAAAGTGCCTCATGAAAAATCTCCTTCCTATTTCGGCTGGCTTGTTCGAGTAAAATCCTTACAAGTTATTTTCTTCCACCAGGCGGCGGTGCTAAAAGCTGCAGCCATTATGATAGCACCATGGCTGTATTCGCTGCGGCAGATGCCATTGCTTTCCTCCCCTTTATGTATTACCTCCATCATACAGCATGACAGTCCATATATTCCTTGCCTTGACAGGGATTCTATAGGCAGTTTTAGTTCCTACCCGGCCGTTTTGCTTTACTATATTCAAAAATAGAGATAAAATTATAACTGGAATCTATATAACTGCTAGGGGTGCCTGATAACCGGGCTGAGAGAAAAACGTTGTTTTTTAACCCTTTGGACCTGATCTGGATGATACCAGCGTAGGAAAGTAGTAATAAATAGACAGACCCTCTATCTATTTGATATTACAAGCCAGGTCCACATTCGGTCCTGGCTTTTTTGTGTCTTATTCCTGGCTGGAATATTAGATGGCAGAGAAACGAAAGGAGATTATTGGGATGGATGAATTGCATATTGCCGGTCTTCTGGACAAAGTGCGGAAGGCAAATCCGCTTGTACATAATATTACAAATATAGTCGTAACCAACTTTACAGCGAATGGACTGCTGGCTCTTGGAGCCTCCCCTGTCATGGCCTATGCCCCCGAGGAGGCAGCCGATATGGCCAAAATCGCAGGAGCTCTTGTATTGAACATTGGCACCTTACAATCGGATGTGGTGGAATCGATGCTGATTGCGGGCAGGTCAGCCAACCATCATTCTGTTCCTGTTATACTTGATCCGGTTGGAGCGGGGGCGACTGCTTACCGGACAGAAACAGCCCGCAGGCTCTTGAAGGAATTGAAGATTACCATATTGCGGGGGAACGCCGCGGAAATTGCCAATGTGATCGGAGAAAACTGGGCGATCAAAGGGGTAGATGCCAGCGCGGGCTCAGGCAATACAGCAGAACTCGCCGTTAAGGCGGCCACAGAGCTTCGCTGTACCGTTGTCATTACCGGAAAGGAAGATTTCATTTCGGATGGCAGTACAGTATATTCTTCAGCCAATGGACACCCTCTTTTAACGAAGGTTACCGGTACAGGATGCCTTCTCACTTCTGTCATAGGAGCCTTTGCAGCAGTGGAGGAAAATCCTGCGGCAGCCTCACTGGCAGCTGTGGCCGCTTATGGAATGGCTGCTGAGCTTGCCGCTGAAAAGACAGAAACCCAGGGTCCCGGAAGCTTTCAAATTGAATTGTTAAATCAATTATCCAGGATTAACAGCAGGGATATAGAACGTCTAAGCAAGATAGAAAAATTGTGATACTTTGGAGGAATTCCCTATGCAAAAAGCATTGACCATAGCAGGCTCTGACAGCGGCGGCGGGGCTGGCATCCAGGCAGATCTGAAAACCTTCCAGGAAATGAAGGTTTATGGCATGTCAGCACTTACTGCCATTACTGCCCAAAATACAGTCGGCGTACAGGCTGTTTATCCAATGACTCCTGAGGCTGTTGCTGCCCAAATGGATTCCATTGGCAGTGATATCGGAACAGATGCCCTTAAAACCGGCATGCTGTTTAATGCAGACATCATCAAAGCGGTCTCTGATAGAATCAAATTCTATAAGTGGACGAATGTCGTGGTCGATCCAGTCATGATTGCTAAAGGAGGTGCTTCCCTTCTTCAGCAGGAAGCTGTTTCGGCACTTAAAGAGCATCTGCTGCCTCTTGCTTCAGTCATCACCCCCAATATCCCAGAGGCTGAAGTATTGACTGGCTTAACGATCCATACACTGGATCAGAAAAAGGAGGCAGCCAGATTGCTGCTCGATTTAGGGGTAAAAGCTGCCGTTATTAAAGGCGGCCATGATGAGGACCCTATGGTGTCATCGGATTTATTTTATGACGGACAAAGCTTTGTCGAACTAAAAAGCACCAGAATCAACACAAAAAACACACATGGTACCGGATGTACGTTTTCTGCTGCTCTCACGTCGGGACTTGCGAACGGTGAGGAAGTGCTGGAGGCTGTCACTAAAGCAAAGAAATTTATCCAGGCGGCTATCCAGAACCATCTCCACATCGGCCACGGCCATGGGCCGACCAATCATTGGGCCTATAACGAGACAGGAGGTTCCCTTAGTTGATATACACATCCCAAGAGATAAGAAAGCTGCTTAAAGTGTACTTTATCATGGGCAGCACTAATTGCTTTAAAGATCCAAAAGAGGTATTAGAGGAAGCCATCAAAGGCGGCATCACTTTATTTCAGTTCAGGGAAAAAGGGACTGGGGCCCTTCAGGGAGAGGAAAAGCTGACATTGGCCAAAGAACTGCAGGCGATATGCAAAGAGAACAGCATCCCCTTTATCATCAATGATGACCTTGATTTAGCCCTTACTCTTGATGCAGATGGAATCCATATTGGACAGGATGATGGAGATATCGTAGAGACAAGAAAACTCATTGGAGACGATAAAATCCTTGGCGTTTCCGTCCACAGTGAAGAAGAGGCTGTATTGGCTAAGCTCTCCGGTGCCGATTATTTTGGCATCGGCCCGGTCTTCCCGACAAGCACCAAGGAAGATGCAAAGCCTGCGCGGGGATCTGTTTTGATTGAGGAGCTCCTAAAAAGAGAAATCCATGTACCCATCGTGGGAATTGGCGGAATCACCCCTGCCAATGCGGGTACAGTAATGGCTTCTGGAGCAGATGGCGTTTCCGTTATAACCGCCATATCGCATGCGGATTCTCCCCTGCAGACAGCCAGGGAGTTAAAGAGCATATGTATCAAATAAAACAAGAAGGACTGCTGGTCCTTCTTGTTTTCATCTTATATTTGACATTGAGTATTCTTTAAGAAAGTTCCTGACCACCTCATGATAAACATCTGCTATCAACTTTCTCTCCCATTCAGCTGGCAAAGCTGCTTCCCCCTTAATCCATATGCCAGAAACATATATTTTTAGTATGTTTAAGTTCTTAAGCAAAAACTGCTGTGCCTGCTATAAAAGGAGCTAGACCATTAGAATAACGTTTAAAAGATTTTTCGTAGTTTTTTATATAGTTCTCACTGTCTTTCACTTCCAGCAGCCATCTTTGCCCCGCTGCGATCATAACCTGACAAAAGATATTTATATCGACATGCAGGGCTCCATTCATGATTTGATCATGAGTCTGCGAGTCGCCGGAAGGTACAATAAATAGGATTTTGATAGAGGGCTTTTGCTCTGGACTTCCCTGATGGAGGAAGGAGCATCTAATATGATAACAATCGCTGGCAGTCAGATACATCTTTCCATCTACGTATTTATCATACCAGGCTTGATACTTAATTCCATTCGTTCTGCCATTCTTTGACTCCAATGCAGCACATAGATCAGGGATGCATAAAGCCATTCCTAATGCTAATTGATAAACTCCGGCATCCAGGCCTCTTTCTATTTCAGCAAACAAATCCTCCATCTAAACCACTCCCCCTAGAAAGATATATAGAAGGATTCTATAAGAAGATAGAAGATTCCTTTTTTATCTGTACTATACGAGCTTTGTTTTTATAGGCTCTTTCCTAAAAGATTGTTGCTTTTTAATTTCTGTGAGGCAATTTCATGATTAAAACAGGTGGAGTGGAACGAAAGTTGTGAGACTCCTGATCCAGCTGCGAAATCGATGTCTGCTTTTCAAATAGTGTGGTTTTTAGAATTTATTTGTGCTTCAGACTGCCTCCATTATGTGCGATTTAAAAAGCATCGTTAGGAGGACAGGTGAATATCGCAAAATACTAATTAAAATTCCCAGTAACTTAGTCAGGCATATTCTTTTACGAGGTTACATATTCTATGATAAGATGAATTTAAGTAACATACAGTGGAGGATTTTAATGGAATTTGTAGAACCTTTCAAGGATATCCAGCACATTCTTGCACTTAAGAAGTTTTTTAAAGAGCATTCACAGCGAGATTATCTTTTATTTGTCATGGGCATCAATACAGGGATGAAGATCAATGAACTGCTCAGTTTAAAGCTGAATGATATTCTTGATGAAAACCAAAATTTGAAGCATTTCTGTATACTTCACAACCCAGCCTCGGGAATTACTTCGAGCTATCCTTTGAATTCAAAGGTGAAGGAGGCACTCAGCCTGTATCTCAAGTCCAGAGATTCACTGGGTGAGGACTATCTATTCATTTCTGCCAAGACCCAAAAACCAATCAGCCGCCAGCAGGCACACCGTATCATCCACGATGCACTCGACCACCTTGGCATAAGAGGAAGATTCGGAACGGGATCCATGAGAAAGACGTTTGGATATTTTGCCTATATCAAAGGAATTTCCATTTCAATCATCCAGAAATGTTACCACCATTCCTCCCCTTCCGAGACGTATAAATACCTAGGATTAACAAAGGAGGATACGGACCAGCAGGTTTTTATTGATGTAAACCTGTAGGTTACGAACAAGAAGGGCAGGAGAGCTGCTACAAAAAAAGGAGGAATTTTATGACTGATCTCATTCAGGCTAAATCCCAGCACAAAAGACTTTCCCCAACAAAAATTTTTACCAGAGCTATATTTTTGACCCTCGGAGCTCTTCTTATGGCTACAGGACTAGAAATCTTCCTTGTTCCAAACCAGGTCATTGATGGAGGAATCACAGGTGTCTCCATCATGCTATCCTCTGTAACAGGCTGGGAGCTCGGTATCTTTCTGATTATTATCAACGCTCCCTTCATTTATCTCGGCTATAAACAAATCGGCAAAACCTTCGCTTTCTCTTCTATATATGGAATCACTGCCTTATCCCTTTTTGCCACACTCTTTCACCCCGTCCCCGCTTTCACGGAAGACATACTGCTCGCTACGATTTTCGGCGGCATGGCAATCGGTATCGGCATCGGGCTGGTCATCCGAAATGGCGGTGCACTTGACGGTACAGAAATTCTTGCCATCGTCATCAACAAAAGGGTCCCATTTTCCGTTGGCGAAATCGTTATGTTCCTGAATATTTTCATTCTTGGAGCCGCTGGTTTTGTATTCTCATGGGATCGGGCCATGTACTCCATTCTCGCTTACGTTATTGCTTCAAAGGCAATCGATACAGTAGTAGGCGGACTTGAAGAATCAAAATCCGTATGGATCATCAGCGATTACATCCATGAAATTGGAGATGCGATCAACGCCCGTCTTGGACGCGGGGTCACTTATCTGCATGGAGAAGGAGCCTATTCCGGCGAGGATAAAAAAGTCGTCTTCTGTGTTATAACCAGGCTTGAAGAATCCAAGCTGACCTCTCTTGTTGAGGATATCGACCCTTCTGCTTTTCTGGCAATTGCCGATATCGCGGAGGTACGCGGCGGTAGATTTAAAAAACGTAGCATTCATTAATGTGAACACAAATAAAGAGCCTGTTTCACTTCAGAAACAGGCTCTCTTTCCTATTTTAATAGGCTGGGTCTTCATTATTCTCTCGATCAGCAAGATGATTTTGTATCTTCAGTTCATCTTTTTCTTTTTTCAATTCCTTGATTTCCCGCTTTAGTTCCCTATTTTTTGCCGCTCCTGCAGCCCCCATGATGAGCACTCCCATTAAAACAGAAACCAGGATCACTAAAATAAGCGGCCATTGCGAGGTTCCAAAAAGGTAATGGACCTCAACTCTGTTCACATTAATGACGGCAAAAATGGCAATGATTAGAGCGAAAACTACCGCTAATAGAAGGTTCCATTGCTTCATCCTTCGCCCTCCCTCCTATAAGGATGACATATTCTTTCCATACCCTGTAAATGAACTTGACTAAACCTCCGGCGCTATAGGGTGTTCAGTCACTCATTGTGAAGAAAAACAAGCTGATTCACTTCTTCCGCTACCCGTATACCCGATTCGATAGCCCCTTGTATCCAGCCAGGATAATTGGAGGTATGTTCACCTGCAAAAAGGACCCTGCCTTCTCTGCTTGCAATATACGGTCCCAGTGTGGTCTGCTGCAGTGGCTTATAAAAGGAAACCACTCCGGCTGAGTATGGATTCTGTCCCCAGCTGAAGCTTTTTCCAGCCATGAAATAACGGCTAAGATCTCTTCCATGAATGATGGATAAATTTTCAAGAGACTTATGTATTCGGTCTTTCTCGTCCAGACTGTCCCAGAACAGGGAGTCGTCTCCCCAGGTGTAGCTGGCCAATACGATTCCTGGTGTATTTGTGCCTATCCCTCTGCTTGGGTAATAGCTGAATCTCACCGGAAGATCTGTAATGCTTTGTCCTCCATATTGGCCATTTTCCTCCCAGAACCTCCGGCTGAATTGCAGGCCGATTTTCGTGCCCGTAATATAATGCAGTTCGTTGATGGCTCTCCATTTATGATATGAAAGCAGGGAGCGTGGATTCACATTTATAAAAGGAAATGCTGAAAATGGGACAGTAATGATCACCAGGTCACTTTTCGTTATGAATGTCTTGGCATTTTTTCCAGCGGTTGAACGAAGAACGATCTCATCATTGGACTGCGTCAATCCTTCTACCCTTTGGTTCAACATAATGATGGATTGTAATTCTTTTAAAAATGCATGGGGGAGCAGGTCGTTGCCCCCTGTGATTTCGTGCAAAACGAGTCCTGATTCCAATAAATAAAGCAGTTCCCTTAAAACGGCGGTAAAAGAAAGCTCCGGGAAGCCCTCCAACGCAAGGAGCACCTCGAGCATGTTGATTGCCCCATCTGAGAGGGACAATGCTGCCGGGTTGTATTTTAAAAAGGCTTCAAAGGAATAGCTGTCAAAGTCCCTTACAACCTTGGGCCAATTTTGGGCCGGATTCCTTGCAATGAATTCTGTAATTGGGCGAATGGCTGTCTGGAATAACTGCAGAGGAGAAATTTTTTGCTCTGCCTCCAGCAGGGGAAATCCTAAAATCCCTGGGGATTTAAGGACCTCTTTTAACCGGGCTGTTTTTCCGTTTACATATACGAGGTCATTGGGCGTTGTCCCAATAAAGCGGTTAATCTTTAAACCAAATTTTTCTATGTAAGCAAGCGTCATGAAATGTACGTCAGGAATCCTCATGGCTCCCATGTCCAAGTATTGCCCATTTTCAAAGGGCTTCCGGGCCGTATAAATTTTCCCTCCCACCCTGTCTGATGCTTCGAGGATCGTAACATGGTGTCCAGATGCCTTCAGCAGGGATCCGGCAACGAGTCCAGACATTCCTGCTCCAATGATGCTGATTTTTTTGGGAGAATTCGTATTGGGAAGACCGTGACGAATAAGGGAAAGCACCCTCTCCCGGGCTTCTTTTGTATAAATATCAAACATCAACCTGCTCCCAACTTTGTATTTATACAGTATATTAATAAGGGCAGGACAGTATGTAAAAATGTGGGATTCACCCTATATTCATCTTAGCCGCCGGCAGACAGTGAAGCACCCGCTAGCAAGGAGAAAGGGAGACTTTTGATAGCCCCCTAAACTTGTATGCGGTCTGCGTGAGTATAAATATTCATGGCTCCCTTTCTGATAAATCCTACAGCCGTGATTCCCAGCTCTTCTGCCAATTCGAGAGCCAAATCAGTTGGGGCCGATTTGGAAAGGACAATAGGACAGCCGATTTTTGCAACTTTCAAAAGGATTTCTGAAGAGATCCTCCCACTGAAGACAATAATTTTATCTCGTATGCTGATACTGTTTTTCAGGCAATATCCATATATTTTATCAAGAGCATTATGTCTTCCAATATCCATCCTGCTTACAACCATTCCATCCACATCGCAAAGTGCCGCATTATGGACGCCTCCTGTATTCTGAAAGGTGTGCGCACTATTCTGCATGTTATCCATCAAGCTGAAGCAGTCTTCCGGTGAAAGGGTTACATCTGCATCATGCATTTTTTTTGCAGTAAGAGCGTCATTGACAAAAACGAATCCCTGCCGGCTCATGCCGCAGCATGAGGTAATATATCGTTTGCCTGAAAACTTTTCATAATAAGGATTCACCTTGGCCAATTTCACATGGACAAAGCCTTCTTTTTCTTGGACCCATAAATCCTCAATATCGCTGTAGCTTTTAATGACTCCTTCTGAAGCGAGATATCCTATCACCATATCTTCTAAGTATTCCGGAGTACAGACCATGGTAACAAATTCTTCAGAGTTGATCTTAATGGTAACGGTATATTCAGATACAATCGTATCCTCTTTGTCCACGGCTCCCTTGCCGCGCTCATAGCGAATGATGTTCCGGGAAATCGACGTATCCTTCATAAAGCTCTCCTCTTTCTATCAGGGACAGATTCCCCATTCTAAAAAATTTCTTTCCTTACATTATATCCGTCATCTTAACGCTTAATAAGCAGATAGCACACCCTCGGGCGTGCTATCTGCTCGTGTCATTTACATTTCATGATTCGGATTTTGATGCTGGCGCTGATGTTCAGGAAGCCTTGTATTTCTTTCCAGAGAGGAAGTATCCTCGCCCATTCCTTTTAGGAAAGTTAATAGTAAAGTGATGGAACGGTTGATTTCGGGATCCTTCAAGGACCGCATTAAATCAAAGACGCCAGTCTTCTCATCGGTTACTTTTGCTTCTGCGACTCTTGCTATACCTGAATTCACCTTAACCAGGATCGGCTCCAGCTGTTTAACATTCAAGGTGCCGAGCACTCCCACCATCAGAAGCAGATTCTTCAGCATGTTGGCTGTTTCAGGAGTATCTGCCTTCTTAACCAGAACATCCATCACTTTGTCTCCCTGCCCAAAAAGGGCGGACATCATGGATAATACTCCACGGTCGTGCATATGATTCAGCGTTTTCAGAAGTTCAAGAAGGCTGTCTTTATTCTCGAGCAAGGCATTTTCAACCTCAAGGAGATCCTGGGACCTTTTTTGTTCTTCTGTAAATTCGATTTTATGGATGGATTTTATCGCTTTTGCCATAATGCTTCCGCTCCTTTTTCCGCCAGTTCACCCGGGAAAACATAATCCTTGCGTGCCCACTTTTTCTGGACCTGGACGCCAATCTGCGGCTGCGGATTTCCATTTCTATGGTTGATTCTAGGCAGCGGGCTCTTTCCTTCCTGCCGGAGAATCTCCATCTTCGCATTTGTTTCCTTATAGGCTGGAGTATCTGTATCTTTATCCGCTTCACTGCTGGTCAATAAGTTGATGGCCGCATCACCAGAATCATTCATAGGAAGATAGACTTCTTTTCCATGAACACGGTCCGTTACCACACACTCTACTTTTACGCTGCCAAACGGTGAAGTCAAGCGGACAAGAGTTCCATCCCGCAGGCCTCTTTCAGAAGCAAGCTCAGGTGAAACCTCCAGGAATACTTTTGGAGTTTTGGAGGAAATCCCCTTGGATTTATAGGTCATGTTCCCTTCATGGAAATGCTCCAGCAAACGGCCATTGTTTACATGAATGTCATATTCCTCAGCATACTGAAGCGGTACAGACCATTTAACCGGATACAGGTTCGCTTTTCCGTCCGGGAAATTGAAGCCGTCTTTGTATAAGACCGGAGTGTCCGTTCCATCTGGTGCAACCGGCCATTGGAGGCTCTTATACCCTTCAAGGCGGTCATACGTGACACCAGCGTATAACGGCATCAGCTTGGCAGCTTCCTCCATGATTTCTCCTGGATGCTCATAATTCCATCCAGCACCAAGGCGGTTTGCCACTGCCTGGATGATCTGCCAGTCAGGCTTGGAATCTCCCAGCGGCTCGAATACCTGATACAGACGCTGGATTCGTCTTTCTGTATTGGTGAAGGTGCCTTCTTTTTCAAAGCTTGGGCTTGCCGGAAGCACAACATCAGCGAATTCGGCAGTGCGGGATAAGAAAATATCCTGTACCACGAAGAAGTCAAGCTTTTCAAAAGCTGCCTGGACATGGTTGATATTGGAGTCCACTAGACCCATGTCCTCCCCTTTCAGGTACATGGCCTTTATGGTACCCGCGTGGATTCCCTCTACCATTTCATGGTTATTTAGTCCCGGCTTTTCTGGCAGCTGAGTCCCCCATGCTTTCTCATATTTCGCACGTACAGCAGGATCATCCACTCGTTCATAGCCAGGCATATTCGCAGGGGCACTTCCCATGTCGCTTGCGCCCTGTACGTTATTATGGCCGCGGAGCGGATAAGCTCCAGCACCTGGCTTGGCATGGTTCCCAGTCACCAATAGAAGATTAGAAATGGCTGTACTTGTATCTGAACCGCCTAGATGCTGGGTCACTCCCATCGCCCAAAGGATACAGGTTGATTTAGCTTCATAGATCATGGTTGCGATTTGGATCAGGGTCTCGCGGGAAATTCCGGTATGATCCTCTGCATACCCAAGAGTGAAGCCTTCCAGGCTCTTCACAAACTCTTCATAGCCATTTACTTTTTCCCTTATAAATTCTTCGTCCGCCCAGCCCATATCAATGATATATTTGGTTACAGCATTCAGCCACACAACATCTGACCCTGGCTTTGGACGGATAAATAAATCTGCACGATCTGCCATTTCGTGTTTCCTTAGATCCACTACAATGGTCTTCTGTCCGTGGAGCTTTTGTGCCCGTTTAATCCTTGTAGCAAGGACCGGATGGGCTTCAGAAGTATTTGTGCCCACCATAATGACAAGTCCGGACTGGGCAATATCCTTAATAGAACCTGAATCCCCCCCATATCCGACGGTTCGAAGCAAGCCGACGGTTGCAGGAGTCTGGCAGTAGCGGGAGCAGTTGTCCACGTTATTGGAACCGATGATGCCGCGTGCAAGCTTCTGCATTAAATACGATTCTTCGTTTGTACATTTGGAGGATGTGATAAAGCCCATGGATTCCGGGCCATGCTGCTCCTTGATTTCAGAAAACTTCTTCGCGATTAAAGTCAGTGCTTCTTCCCACTCAGCCTCACGGAAAGCATCCCCTTCCCGGATCAGCGGCTTTGTCAAGCGCTCTTCGCTATTCACAAAGCTCCAGCCGAATTTCCCTTTCACACAGGTGGAGATATTATTGGCAGGCCCTTGAATGGATGGCTCGACCTTCAGGATTTCCCTTTCTTTAGTCCATACATCAAAGCTGCAGCCTACACCACAATATGTGCAGACCGTTTTGGTTTTTTTGATCCGCTCATCACGCATGGCAGACTCCATATCGGAAATGGCTAAAATGGAGCCGTATCCAGTTTCGACTCCTTTTGTTATTTCAATCATGGGACGAAGAGTCTGCTTGGCAATGCCAGTCAAGAAGCCTGCTTCCCCTACCATGCCTTTTTCCATCATCGCGTTACAAGGACAGACTGTGGAACAGTGGCCGCATGAAACACAGGAAGATTCATTGATTGGAACATCATTATCCCAGATTACGCGCGGACGCTCTCTATCCCAGTCGATCCTAAGTGTTTCCGTTACCTGAACATCCTGGCATGCCTCTACGCAGCGTCCGCAGAGAATGCACTGATCCGGATCATATCTGTAGAAGGGATTTGAATTATCCTCTTCATAAGGCTTTTGGTCAAAAGGGATGCTTTGATGATTGATTTTCATCGCTTTAACGGTATTATGTATTTCACATCCACCGTTATTGTAATCACATACTGTGCAATAAAGTTCATGATTGTATAAAATCTTGTCCATTGCGATCGTCTGTGATTTCTTTACCAAAGGAGAGACCGTATCGATTTCATCTCCCTGCTTCAGCTTGGTTGAACAGGATCTGACAAGCTCTCCGTTAACTGAAACAATACAAGTATCACATGTTTCTATCGCTCCCATGGCAGGATGATAGCATACGTGAGGAATTTCAATAGAGCTGTCAGATAAAAATTGGAGGATTGTCTGGTCCTGCATCGTCTGCATTTCCACTCCATTTACTTTAATACTGATGGAATCTGGCAACCGGCTTCACCCTTTCTATTATAGCTATATAGTTTTTCGTTCACTTAAATTCCCTACCCAGTCCTTCTGATACTCAAACCTTTCAGGGGAAAAGTATCGATCTTTTCCCTTTGTGAAGATTATCTAATCCAGGATTTGAATGTTCGCAAGCGAGGCAAGATGCGTTTTAATTACTTTTTCTCCATATACTAATGAAACATACTTTTCTTTCGAAGAACCGGACTCCGATCCAGTACTTTTAGGCTCTATCCTTATAATTCCTGTCTCCCCCTGTTTGTCCCTGAATTTTTTGCCATTCAGGGCACTGCCAAGGCTTTCTTCAATTCCAGAAAGGACTGAGGCAACCTCCTGCAGCTGCGTTCTTAAATGAAACATATTATCATGAAGATTTATATAGCGGCGCATTAAACTCTCATAGTTATCCATTCGGTTCCTCCTTAATGCCTACACCTCTATATTTCTGTACCCCGTGATCTGCTAAAAAAAACTACCTGGTGTTGTGTGAACATCTTTTAAAGTAAAATATTTTCTGCCCCATCACTAAATTCCTTTTGAATAACCGATACTTTTACTAACTAAACCTGCAGCTGCGGTTTCGAGTCATAACCCAGTGTGTCTCGCGGAGAAGCCCGGGTAATGCTTGGTGAAAAATACTCGAAAGTTACTTTATACTAACCTGTAATGTATACTTTTAGAATCGGGACTTAAAAGCCGAGCATTAGACAGCTGCCGAAGCGGCATAAGGATCCAAAAAAGCAAAGGATTCATCATTTTGCAGGGGGTCTTCGCCGGAAAGAACTGATGACTAAGGGAGGAACCAGATGTTTACGACGATACCGCCTAAGGGAGATTTCTTCCCTTTTGATAATGAAGAAGAGTACATAAGAAAAGTCAAAGAATGGGGACTGATTTCTGCTTCAGCAAAATCACCTAAAAAAGAGTTTTTATACAAGCGGCAGGGCTCTGTCTATACGGTTGCGATTGAGGGGTATCAGACGAGCGGAAGCCATGAAACAGCCGTCGTATCCTTTGCCAATGATGTGCTGCACTGTGTTCATCCTGCTTATCTTAAGGAGATGCAAAGCGGTTCATTTGGTAAAGAAGTGCTTTTTGTGTTAGATGAACAGGAAGCAGCGGAGTCAGGCGGACCTGAACCAGTGAAAGAGGGAAAGGCTGCAAAAAGTCCGAAGAAGAAGGAAGCAAAGCCAAAGAAAAAGCAGCTCCCTGCCATAGAACTTCCGGCTGAAAAGGTATCCTTTACTGCTGCGATACAAGAATTTTCCACCAAATATAACCACTTTAACGAAACAGAAGAAGAAATCATTATTTTCAAAGATGTAATCATCACGGGGGATTCCCCCGTTGAAGTTGGTGAAGCCTGGTGCGGATACAGCAAGACTCTGAAGAAATTGGAGCTCGGGCCGGAAGATCAGCTTACCTTTGACGGCAAGATTGTGGATCGGAAGCTAAACAAAGACATACGGTATAAAATCAACAATCCATCAAAGTTACAGGTTGAAAAAGCGTAAATCTCATGGTTCTCGATTATGTGTAAATTACACCCATCTGAGCCCGGGAAGGGATAAACCGGGTACATCTACGCATCTTATACTTAGGAGGTGATTGGGATGAATCAATCAAATGGACAAAATCAGGATAATGAGCAGCATGGATTCATGGGAATGCTCTCCCAAGCCGCAAATTCCGTGGTAGAAACCGTAAAAAACCTGACTGGCAATGAGGAGAAAAGCCAGCACAGCCAGGGACCGGGAAATCAGGAGAATAACTACCAAAACAACCATCATAAAAAGAATAAACATCAGCACTAAAGAAAACGCCAAGATTTTGGCGTTTTTTATTTTGGTCAAGATGGTGTCATGAATCATAAAAGCCTGGATTATACTAGTACAAACCCGATTAAAAAAAGTGTATTTGGGCAACATGAGGACAGGCTTAATAAAAGGAGGCTGCAAATGATTGATGAGGAAGAGCGTCTTATTTTTTTCAAGGAAATTGAACTTCTTTTACATGAATATAAAAACTGCAGGGATGGAGACATCCAAAAATCCATCTGCAGCGATATCCTATTGATATGTGGTGCGCTAGCAGAGGAATAGAGTATGAGTGTTACAACCCTCGGGTTATTCAGCCCTTTTTTTATATCCATACTGGTTTAAAAGAAAGGTAAAGGATAATCCGCCCCAGCATGTAAAAGAAAAAAAGAGAAACATATCGTTCCTCTTTTTAGACTTGCAGGTTAAAGATCCGATTCACTTAATCCAGGTCTTTCTTATGTTTGCCCCTGACAAAACGGTACGCCAAAAAGGCAATATACAGCGGAGTAGCTATATAAATTAAGTATGGCGATTGATTATACGTTCCCTTGTACAGCAAAAAAAGCAGGCTCCCAAGAAACAGGGTGATGATTGTTCCATATTTAGGAAGCGGAACTTCCTTTAAGCTTGGAATTCTCAGCTTGCTCACCATTAAAAAGGACAATGCGGTAAAGATGACAGTTGTGACGATATTGGGGATCTTGTCTCCAAATAAAGTAAGAAGCGCCAGAATTCCTCCCGCAGCTGTTATTGGCACACCGACAAAATAATTTATGGATGATTTCCCTGTACCAATATTAAACCGGGCAAGACGGTATGCCCCAAACAATGGGAACAGCCCTGCAATAGCCAATCCTAATAATCCAAATTGATGAAAGTATGTGTAATAGACAAGAAAAGAAGGAGCAATTCCAAAGGTAACAATATCGGCCAGTGAATCCAGTTCCTTTCCCAGTGCGCTGTCGGCCTTCAGCATCCTGGCCACTCTGCCATCCATGCTGTCAAGCATCATGCCTATCAACACGAGAACTGCGGCGTCTTTAAATTTCCCGTTTGCCGCAAATCCGACAGATAAAAAACCGCAGAATAAATTTCCCAATGTAAACATATTGGGAATGCTTTTGGTAATCCTCACGTAAAGACTTCACTCTCCCTTAACTTTCAGGTTAACCTGTTTGTACTCATTTTCTTCCCTACCTTACTATATCACTTATAAAGAGGGTTCGTTTACTACTATAGCAATTTTTTTGTTTTTCCTTCTGCCGGCAGAAGGATTTTTCTTGTAATTGTCCACACTCTTATCTATCAATCTTCATAGTATAAAGTATGTTTCATAGAATTGCACGAAGAAGATATGGAGAAGATTGTAAAAAATTCTGAGCAGCGTGAAGCAGAGTTGATCAGACTTTTAAATATGTTTGAGGATAAGTATGACATACTCACTTTTAAGGCAGAGGAAATCCTGAAAAAACTAACCGGTTGATCACTAAAAACAATATGAATTTGATCCATTATTTTCATTTCTATGATAGCAGGATAAAGGTGGAATTCTATTATAAATAGGTGCATGTCCTCACAAAAAATGTCTAAGGTCATACCTTAATGTATAGGGAATTCCTTAAATCCACCAAGGTGGTGAACATTAAGGGCTGTTTCGGAGGATATGGATACTACGGCGGAGCTGGTTATGGAGGCGGCGGTTATGGAAGCACATTTGCCCTGATCGTTGTACTTTTCATTCTTTTAATCATCATTGGCGCAGTGTATTCATACTAAAGGATTGTGAACTGCAGCTCATAAGGGAGGTGACATAAATGGGTGGAAACGGCTATGGTTACGGTGCAGGTTTTGCACTAATCGTTGTATTGTTCATTCTTCTAATCATTGTTGGCGCAGCATTTGTTGGATACTAATATCTCTAAATGATTAGGAGATAAGGGCAGATTTTTTAATCTGTCCTTTGCTTTTTTATATCAAGCAAATAAAGCCTGTGAAGAAAACATCACAGGCTTTATTCACATAAAATTATTCTTCAAGATGATAAGGGACCGTAGTGACAATCACATCCCTGCGATATAAAAGAAAAGCTCTTATCAGCAGACTTGATTGATTGTGAAGGATATTGTGCCAGCTCTTTTTGGGAATAAACTGCGGTATGAGAACCGTCACTCGATAATTCGATTCATTGGCCTTTTTTTCGACCGTGGCAATGAATTTTGTAAGCGGCTGTATGATGCTGCGATAATATGAATTCAGCGTGACAAGCCTGATTCCAGGCTGCCATTTATTCCACTTATCTTCGAACTTTTTTTCATCCTCACGTTCAAACGAGACGTATACAGCAATAATCTGGTCTGCTGATAACGACTTGGCGTAATTCAGCGAATTTTCCACAACATGCGTGATTCCTGCCACAGGGATGATAATGACATTCCCCTCTATTGGAGGGACCGGTTTATTTGAAGCGATTCTTAGCTGTTTGCCAACAGCATCATAATGCCTCCTGATCCTATGGAAAATGATCACGAGCACCGGTAAAAAGATTAAAACCGGCCAAACCTGGCCAAACTTGGTGATAAAGAAAATCATCATGACCGTAAAACTTATTATAGCACCTACAGCATTAATAATTAATTTACCCAGCCAGCCCTTCGGTTTTTCTTTGATCCATTTCACCAGCATACCGCTCTGCGACAAAGTAAAGGGAATGAAGACCCCTACAGCATATAAAGGAATGAGCTGTTCAGTCTTCCCTTTAAAGATGACAATCAGCAGGATGGAAGTCAGTCCAAGGGTAAGGATGCCGTTTGAGTACCCCAGCCGGTCCCCTCTGATGGTAAACATTCTAGGAATATACTTATCTGCTGCCAGATTAAAGGCCAGCAGCGGAAAAGCTGAATATCCTGTGTTTGCCGCTAATACTAGAATTAAGGCTGTTGTTGCCTGAATGAAATAATAGATAACATTCCGTCCAAAGGTCGCTGATGCGATTTGTGAGACAACCGTTTCTTTTTCTGCCGGCTGTATGCCATAATAGTAGGCCAGAAAGACGATCCCACAAAACAGAATGGCAAGGAGCAGCCCCATAGCTGTCAGCGTTTTTGCTGCATTTTTAGGTGCAGGACTTTTAAAATTGGGAATGGCGTTTGATATTGCTTCCACTCCAGTCAAGGCAGAACTGCCTGAGGCGAATGCCCTTAAGAGGAAAAACAATGAAACCCCTGCTACAGGCGTACCCAATGGTGTATGCAGATTGGATGAAACATCACCTGTCAAGATTTTATATACGCCTACTCCGAGAAGTATGAATAATGCCAGAACGAACAGGTAGACAGGATAAGCCAAAATAGAAGCAGACTCCGTGATTCCTCTTAAATTCAATATCGTAATTAAAACAACCAGTATACTTGCTATCAATACATTATGTGTATGAAGCTGGGGTATTGCGGATGTAATTGCATCTGTACCAGCGGATACACTTACTGCAACCGTTAAAATATAATCGACAAGCAAGGATCCTCCTGCAAGCAGCCCAGGATTTACACCAAGGTTTTCCATGGATACTACATAGGCTCCCCCTCCCTGTGGGTAAGCATGGATAATCTGCCTGTAGGAAAGGATCAATGCCGTCAGCAATACCAGTACTCCAGCAGCTATCGGTATAGAATACCAAAAAGCCATCGCGCCTGCCGTGATCAATACAATTAAAATCTGTTCTGGCGCATATGCCACCGACGAAAGAGCATCGGAAGACAATATCGCTAATGCCTTGGTTTTACTAAGCTTTTGTTCCCCCACCTCAGTGGATTTAAGGGGACGGCCAATTAAGAATCTTTTAACCGCAGAAAACATTGCTGCACCTACCAATACCAAAAATTATTCGGGCTAATTTTGCCGGCCTGCATTTCCACGGAAAGCCAGGCGGTTTTCTTCCATTTCAATAACGAAAAACATTCTACGAATCAGCCATAAAACTGGTGATCTTAGCTTAAAAAACAAAAAAGGTCCACTCAGGCAAAACGAATAAGCCTGTGGACCTGTATATTTTAAGCCTCACCAGCTTCACCTTCCTCTCTATGAACGCCTGCGGGGTTAGCTGTCGGGTTCGGGCCAAAGAGTAGCCCTTCCTAACTAATAATCAGGATTCACCCCAAGTGGCAGTGCCACGCAACATTGGGTTCCCCGCTCCATAAGGATTAAGCGATAACGAAATATGAAACTGTTGATTATCTTACTCCTAAGAATTGCACTTGTAAATAAGGAATATAAATTTTTTTAAAAAATTTACAATTCCATATCGTTCCAATTCCCAGGAAGCGGAGTTTTTACAATGTATTGGTAAAGCGCGTCCCAACCCTTCGATCTTATAAAACCTGCATACAGCCAATCAGGCAGATCAAGCACCTCGGCTGACGAAGGCAGTTCCACTATCCTTGCGTCTTCTTTAATAAGTCCAGGTACAATTCCCCTCAATTCCTCCTCTCCCCCCTTCATCCAGCACAAATAGGCCTGTATGAAAGCGGATTTGCATCAATCGGCAAACCTGCCAGTGTAACATCCTCCAGGCCTTATAAAGCTTATCTGGGCTATTCCACTTTTTTAAATCCAATCTCAGATAAAGCCTGCCTCATATTTGCCCTGGTATTGATATGACTGAAATCCACTCCGAGACCAACAATTGTCTGAGCAATTTCAGGACGTATTCCTGTCAAATATGCTTTGACTCCTGTCAAATTCAGGGCGCTTATAATTTGGAAAATCTGATTGGCGACCATTGTATCAATAATGGGCACTCCCGAAACATCTAAAATTACATCAGTGAGGTTCAGACGTGCACTTTCATTTAGAGATACTTCCATAATCAGCATCGCCCTTTGGGTGTCAATGGACCCGACAATTGGTATGATGGCTACTCCGTCTGTTACAGGAACAACCGGAACAGACAGCTCCTCAAGGGCTGAATAAGCATTGTTCATTAAATTGGTATTATGCCTTTCATAGACTTCACTCATGACTCTCCCTATCCTGTCCAGCAGGGGGTCAATCGTCTTTGAAACATCCAGGATGGTAATGGCGGCAAATTGCCTTTCTGCCAGCTCCTTTGTAAATACTTCCCATACCACTGTACGGTAGCTTGAAATGACCCGCAGAGAATCACTTATGGAAAGTCCAGAGTGAAGAGCAATTTCCGCAGCTTGATTACTCCATTCATCCACCTTCTCAATAAGATTCTCCATATCATCAGTGAACAAGGAAATGCCAAATAATTCAAAGATCTTTTTTCGGTATTCCACATGTATAGCAGAAGAGAGTATATCATCTTTTTCTCTTTCAAGCTCAGATAGATTCTTCCCACCGACGGTCATGGATAATTGATATGCATTTTCTATAATTTTTTCACCGATATATTTGAGTTCTTGTTTCATTTAAGAAAATGATTCCCCTTTAGCCCTTTTTTACGCAGGTACAGCATCCTACAAATTTGGTTTTATTTTATCATAGAATATATTTAGGTTACCAAACATATCTAATTCTGATTCCCAAAGAAATTACGATATCCATTTTAAGACTGTAACTTTTGTGCCTTTTCCCGGAGTTGAATCAATATCAAATTCATCCATCATATTTTTGACTCCAGGGAGCCCAGCCCCAAGACCGCCGGATGTGGAATAGCCCTTTTCAAGCGCTTTATTAACCATTGATATCCCCGGCCCATGGTCCTCAGCTGTAAGCCTCACTCCTCTTTTCCCGGCTGGTTCTTCTATTATTTCTAAAGTCAGCCTGCCGTTTCCTGCATATAAATAAATATTTCGGGCCAGTTCAGAAATAGCCGAGAGTACTCGTGCCTGATCTATCGCACCTGCATTCATGTCCCGCAGCCTATTTCTTCCGCCAGTCCGTGCCTTCATAATATCTTTTTCGGCATTAATATCTATTACCAACGATTTCTCCATTTCAATTCACTCATTTATTGGAAAATAAATTTTTTTTGCAAACCATTAGTAATGACATCAGCATACATTCCTATACCTGTTATCTTGGCTAAAAAAATAAAAAAAGCCAAAAAGAAGAAAGAATCTCCTTTTTGGCTTTTGTCTAGTTCTATTGCCCAGCTCAATTTGCCTTTATTTAAGAAATGAATCAGAATATTTATCTTTTATATGAACTACTTCTAATAGAACTAAGCTTACAATACTTAGATTCCTTTTTGATCATATCATACTTTGCCTCTATGTCGAAAATAAACCAAAGAAAAATCAGATATTTTTTGGGGGAAGCACCGTTCTCCGCTTTTTTATTAAAATCCAGCTCCAAGCTGAGACCCTCGAGTCATAAGCCAATCCGGCTATGAGGAGAAAACCGCTCCTCACATCCGGCTCGTCTTATGCTTGTCGGGTCTCTGCCTTCCAACTAGTAGAGCATTTATTAATTTGAGTCCGTTACATCTCATTTTAAATACGTTTCATTAGGAAGGCACCGCTTTCCACTTTATATTTAATCCAGCTCCGAACTGCCGCCTTCGGTCATAAGTCAATCAGTCCATGGGAAGGAAAACCGCTTCCCATAGCCTACTCGCCTTATGCCTGTCAGGCGGCTGCTTTTCAATGAGTTTTATTCTTAGACTTGTCTCTTTTTCATTCTGCTTCATTTTATCTTTGTGTGAAAAGCACCGTTCTCCGCTTTATAAAATAAAAACAGACTCTTTTCAGAGTCTGTTTGTTTTTTGGTTGGATTATAGTTTTTGTACGTTGGTTGCTTGGGGTCCGCGCTGGCCTTGTTCTACGTCAAATTCTACTTCTTGGCCTTCATCTAGAGATTTGTAGCCCTCTCCTTGAATAGCTGAGAAATGTACAAATACATCTTCTCCGCCTTCTCTTTCAATAAAGCCAAATCCTTTTTCTGCATTAAACCATTTTACTTTACCACGTTCCATTTTGTTGCCTCCTAGCATGTTACTGAGAAAATTTGCAATTTGCTTTGCGTATATATTATACCCAGCATTTTTAGAGTTAAAACATAAAACATTCAGTATTTGAAAATTTTCTATGATATACCTTATTTTTGCTTAGTAAATCATCTAATTAAAGGTTCTTATTCCTTTATGGAGCATAAGGATCCCGGAAACTGCCATGATGATTAAACTGAAAATTAGTAACGTCAATATTTCACCAGCTGATTCGGCTATCCATCCTGTAATAAGATATCCTAATGGAAGGAGGGCGAAAGAGCCCAGCATATCTAGGCTGGCTACCCGGCCAAACTTTTCTTCTGGCACAAGCTCCTGGAGGCTTGTTTCCCAAATAAGGCCGAAAAGCATGATTCCAGCTCCGTTTACGAATAAACAGACGATGAGAAGAATCAGATGAGAGACAAAGGGGGCTGCTAAAAAGGCCGCTCCGCTGATGAAGACCCCTGCATAAGCAAGAAGTCCCCTCTTCTCCCACTTCTTTTTCATTCCGAAAATAATTCCGCATATAATGGCCCCGGCACCAGAGGCCGATAAAAGAGTTCCGTATACCACTGGATCGTATTTATAATGAATGTTCACAAGCCAGGGAATCAATACTCTAATAATACCCCCAGAAAAAATGTTGATGACTGAAAAAGCAATAATTGTGAGCCACAGCCAATCCTGCTGCTTAAGGACCTCGATTCCCTCTAAAAAATCCTTTTTTATTGAAAATTTATTCCCTGACGCAGCTGAAGCCTGCTTAAATGTAAGAGATCTCATACTGCATAAAATTAAGAAGGAAATCAGGTAGGTCGCTGCATCAATCCCAAAGCCCCATGCAGATGATACAGCCGAAATCAACACTCCACCAGCAATCGGACCAAAAATTCTCAATGCCTGGATGCTGGTCTGAGTCAAAGAATTTGCCGCGTTACGGATATCCTCGGTAAACACCCTGGCTCTTACCGATGAATAAGCCGGCTGGAAAAAACTATCCATTGCCCCCATTAGAAGCATGAATAGATATAAGGACAGCATATTTACCTTATCAGCAACAATCAATGCACATAAAGCTCCCATTAACACAAAGCGGATGGCATCCATAGTCAGCATGATATGTACTTTATTCCTTTTGTCCACCAGCACCCCTGAAAATGGAAGGATGATTACAAAGGGAAGCATATATAAAGCCATGACTGTTCCCATAGCTGCAGTGGATCCGGAAATGTTAAGAACCAGAATGGGAAGGATGACATTTGTAATGGAACTTCCAAATAAGGAAAAAATCTGGCCAAAATAGAGAGCTGTAAAATACTTCGATTTTTTAAATGGCTCGAACAGTGCTGTTGATCTGACTGAGCCACGGGTTTCGAGCGAACTCATTATGTATCCTCCCCCGACAATATATCTAAATATTACCACTAATCTCCTTTTTATGGATTTATTTGTTAAAAAAGTATGAAAAATATTTTTTTGGTAAAAGATGTTGTAAAAAGGAGGAAGTAAAAATGAGAGCTGTATTTATATTACTTATGAAATTTATTGTCAGTCTGGCTGCATTTTATATTGGCCTGGATTTGTTTTTTGATGCTTCTGTTGCAGATATCGCTTCTTTCAGTGCAGCTGCGGCATTATTGACATATGTTTTAGGAGACATGATCGCTATTCCCCGTCTGGGAAGGTCACAGGCCCTTGTGATCGACTTTACCCTTGTCTACCTTTCTGTATGGATTTTTGGGAGTATCTTGCTGGATGATTACGGGCAAATTGGCTGGGGAAGCATTCTATCCGCGGGTGTGTTTACTCTTGCTGAAGCCGTTCTGCATCGATTTGCATTTAGAGATCCAGAGGCAGGGATGAATGGCACGAAAACCCGCACCATTAATCCGAAGCTTGCCTACTCTACAGAGATGGCAGAGGAACCTGCGGGAAAAGATAAATAATTCGAACATTCACTAGTGTGAATGTTTTTTTTTGCCCTTTTTATGGCGGGCATAAAACACCAGGAAAATAAGCAATATAAAAAAGCAAGAGTAAACTGCTGTTAACGCACGGAACTGTTGCTAATTGTCTATAGGGCATTGATTTATATCTTGGAAAATCCACTCGGAAAGGCAGGCAATATTTATGGCAGAACTTTTATTCATAACGGCACATCCCCATGATGAAAAACAATCGTTCAGTATGGCGGCCGGTAAGGCTTTCGTTGATTCATACCGGGAAAATCATTCAGGTGATACCGTGACTCACCTGGACTTATACAAAGAACATATCCCGCATATTGATGCCGATGTTTTCAGCGGCTGGGGCAAGCTCAGCTCTGGTTCCTCATTCGATCAGCTTTCCCAGGAAGAAAAGTCCAAGGTAAGCCGTTTATCGGAGCTTGTCGAGCAATTTACACGTGCAGATAAATACGTTTTTGTCACTCCTCTTTGGAACTTTTCCTTTCCGCCTATCTTGAAGGCTTATATAGATTCTATTTGTGTTGCGGGAAAGACGTTTAAATATACAGAACAAGGACCTATCGGGCTGCTTACAAACAAAAAGGGTCTGCATATTCAGGCCCGCGGAGGAATTTATTCTGAAGGACCTGCCGCTGATCTGGAAATGGGGCACCGCTATCTGTCTGTTATCATGCAGTTTTTCGGTATCCCTTCCTTTGAGGGAGTCTTCATAGAAGGGCACAACCAATATCCCGACCGGGCTCAGGAGATTAAAGAAAAAGGCATCGCAGAAGCGAAGGAAAAAGCAAAGACATTCTAAAGGATACATTAGGCATCCAGGAAATTCTTTTCGAGGATTCCGTTCTGAGGGGCCTTCCTTAATAATGTTCCGACATGACAGTCATCGTTATTGGTATAAAAAGTTAAACTCGCCATTGGCGAGTTTCTTTTATTTTAGAGCACTATTTCCGCCGTCTTACTTATCTACCTTAATAGGAATGCACTGAAAACGGAACAGGTCAGGAATTTTCCCTCATGCTTTTTTCATGTACCCGTTTTTCTCATCATAATCATGATTAACCCCACTTTTTGTTTTTTTATCAAAGGGAGTTGAAAAGCGGGAGGTTACAGTGATGGCTTATACATTTGTAAATGGAAAGATCTTCACCTCCGACCCATTGATGCCTTATGCTGATTCCATGGTTGTCGAGAATGAACGTATAAAATGGATAGGGCCTTTCAGCGAATTGCCTGCAGCTTATGGAGAATGTATTGATTTGGGCGGCAGACGTGTCCTCCCTGGATTTATTGATGCGCATATGCATGCTGAAATGCTGGCAGAAAACCTTTCTCAGATTCCCTGTACCCCGCCCGCTGTTTCCTCCATACGGGAATTGCAGATAAAACTGAAAGAATCCGCAATTTCCCGTGAGGCTGGCTCGTGGATTCTTGGCTGGGGCTATGATGAAGAAAAAATGGAAGAAAAGCGTATGCCTGACCGATGGGACCTTGATAAGGCATGCCCTGATCAGCCTGTCATGATTATGAGGTCTTGCGTACATGTATGTATCGTGAATAGCTTCGCTTTGTCACTGGCTGGAATCGGCCAGCAGATAAACGGCGATCCTGAAGGAGGCAGGATCGACCGGGATGAAAGAGGAATTCCAACTGGCGTTCTTCGTGAAGAAGCAGCAATCAGCCTGGTCCGGAAACATCTCCCTCAAAGATCCCAAGAAGAAAAAGCCCAGACATTGGCTGAATTAAGCAGCCTCCTTGCTTCCTATGGCATTACCTCCGTTACGGAGATGATGGCAGACGGAGGCTCCTATGACAGATTCCTTGCCGGACGCAGAAAGGGGTTTAAGCAAAAGGCTGTTTTATACTGTATGTGGGATTCACTAAGGGCCCGTCCGGTCTCTCCTGAACAAACCAATGCAGGCAATCACCTGTTTATCGCCGGCGTCAAGCTTTTTGCAGATGGCAGCATTACGGGCCGGACTGCATGGGTCGATCCTCCCTATCTAGATTCCTCGGAAAATGGTATATGTATCATAAATAAAGAAGAAATTACCGCTGCCTGCCGTTATGCAAGAAAACATAATCTGCAGGTAAGTACCCATGCCATGGGTGAGATGGCTATCCGAATGGCGCTCGATGTATTCGCGGGGGAATACCCATGGATCCCTGATTCGCCCACTTTCCGTATGGAGCATGCTTCCCTTGTTCAGCCTTCAGATCTGGAATTGGCAAGCTCAAGACAAATTGCACTCCTGCCTCAGCCTGTTTTCATCTTTGCGGAAATTGAAGGGTATATCAGCAGCATTGGAATTGAACGAACTCGAAAATCTTATCCTATTCGCAGCATGCTTGATAAGGGCATCCCCGTCTGTATATCATCAGACGCTCCGGCAACCGCGTGGAGCGAACCGTATAATCCATTCATTGGCATTAAGGCTGCGGTTACCCGGACATCCTGGAATGGGACTGACACCGGCCAAGAGCAGAGAATCAGCCTAATAGAGGCAGTATGGCTATACACTCGAAAAGCAGCAGAAATAGCCCGTCTTCCTTCGACCGGCTGTTTGAAAAGCGGGAATTTTGCTGACTTTATCGTATTAGACAAGGATATTTTCGACGTTCCGCTCACTGAGGTTGATTCTGTGAAGGTGGAAATGACTTATATAAACGGGGAGAAGGTCTATCATAGAACATGACCTTCTCCTTTTTTTATTATTATCGGATTTTAAAAGTCTTTTTAATATTGCCCCAAATCCCCTCGTGCTGGGCATGCTTGGCAGGTGCCTGGCTTCTTACATTTTGAAGAGCACTTTTAATATCGATCAGTCCGTCTCCATAATAAGGATCAGTCCCTTTTTGCCCAAGGTCGTAGGAGGACGACTTCATGATTTTCATGATTTCATAATTCTTAAGACCACGATTCTTCGACTTCATCAGACCAGCAAGCGCAGCTGCGTGCGGGGAAGCCATCGACGTTCCTGATAAAGCAGCATACTGGCTATGGAAATACGTACTAGGAATATCTACTCCCGGCGCTGTAACATCCACATATTCACCATAATTCGAAAAGCTGGCTCTTTTTCCATTATAATCGACTGCTGATACACACAGCACTTCAGGATATGCTGCAGGAAAGCTGGGCTGATCGGTATTATCATTGCCTGCTGCTGTTGTAATCACCACATTACGCTTAAATGCATATTTCACTGCTTCATGCATGACAGCGGAAGGCTGGTAATTGCCAAGGCTCAAATTTATGACATCCGCTCCGTGGTCTGCAGCCCAAATGATACCCCTGGCTACATCAAATGCATTTCCATAGCCCTTTTCATTCATCACTTTAATTGGCATGATCCGGTTATACCAGGTAATCCCTGCGATTCCCCGTAGATTATTGGTTTCAGATGCAATTATTCCTGCCACATGGGTCCCGTGGCCATTGTCATCATCTGGATTAAAATTTTTGCTTACTACATTATACCCTTTCATGATTCTATTCCTTAAATCGGGATGGCCAAGATCTACTCCGGTATCTACGACTGCAATCACTACATCTCTGCTTCCCTTGCTAATAGTCCAGCCTCCCTCGGTCTGGATAGCAGGAAGATTCCATTGGTACTTTCTTTTGTACAGAGAGTCATTTGGTTCTGCTTCATTCTGCATGTAGATATAATTCGGTTCTGCAAACGCAGTTTTAACATGTTTA
Organism: Peribacillus kribbensis DSM 17871; assembly: GCF_000430765.1. Lineage (GTDB taxonomy): Bacteria > Bacillota > Bacilli > Bacillales > DSM-1321 > Paraperibacillus > Paraperibacillus kribbensis. The sequence goes on from NZ_KE387238.1 coordinate 349,711, forward strand.
TTAAAGTATTGCAGCAGATCGGAGGTAGAGAGAGTTTTGGAACGGAAGACCATAGTATGATCAAAATCTTTAAGGATCGTCCCGTCAATTTCCATTAAAATGGCAGCAAGTTCCGGTTTATGCGGTATTTCCTTAAAACGGACGGTCACTTCATGCTCATGATAATGACTCTCATCCTGAGTATTGTGTTTAATAACCGTTATTCCAGGCTTTGTGCGCAGATGGGATTTCAGCGATACCCCATTCTCAAGGCTATTGATATATAAAAGTCCACTTTGTCCATCCTTTGATTCATTCAGGATTTTCGGATTTCCCGTTCCGAAACGTTCCTGACCTTCCTTTTGTATTGTTTTGGTTTGAATAGAATTATCGTTGTTTAATGCACAGCCTGTCATTCCGAGCAAAAGAATCAGCGGAAGAAAGCTTTTTATTCTCATATCATCACCTCTATTGCTATCTATCTTTATGATGTGTTGATAACAAAAAAAGATAATAGCAATGATTGGCATAGATCCTTCTTCTTTTCAAATAATTCAAAAATCTATATAATGACTTCTATAGCTGAAACAGCTCGGAGGGGATAAAATGATCGTTTCTGATATTAAGAATATGGCGGATGAAATCAAAGATGAGGTGATAAAGTGGAGGAGGCATCTTCATCAGAATCCTGAGATATCCTTCCACGAAACAAATACCTCAGAATTCATTTACAATACCCTGGCATCTTTTGAAGGCCTTCAGGTTTCACGTCCTGCCCAAAACAGTGTCGTAGCCAGGCTGATCGGCGGCCGGCAGGGTAAAGTACTCGCAATCCGCGCCGATATGGATGCTCTCCCCATTCAGGAAGAGACTGGCCTGGAATTCAGTTCACTGAATGAAGGTGTTATGCATGCCTGCGGCCATGACGGACATACTGCAATCCTCCTTGGAACAGCGAAAATCCTGTCCGGAATGAAGCAAGATATATCCGGAGAGATTCGTTTTATTTTTCAGCATGCAGAGGAACTGTATCCAGGCGGTGCTGAGGAACTGGTGGAAGCCGGAGTGATGGACGGAGTAGACGCGGTAATTGGCACTCATCTCTGGTCGCCTCTGGAGAGCGGTAAAATTGGCATTGTTTACGGGGAAATGCTTGCTGCTCCCGACACATTTTACGTGACCATAAATGGGAAGGGCGGGCATGGGGGCCTGCCGCATGAAACGGTTGACAGCATTGCCGTAGGGGCCCAGGTTGTGACAAACCTCCAGCATATTGTTTCCCGGAATCTGGACCCTCTCGAGCAGGCGGTCATCTCGGTTACGAAGATCTCCGGCGGCACTACCCATAATGTCATACCCGGCAGTGTGGAGATGATGGGGACTGTCAGGACATTTAAGAAGGAAGTCAGGAAGGAAATACCGGGTCTTATGGAAAGAGTGATTAAGGGGATTACAGAAGCCCACGGAGCTGGTTATGATTTCAAATTTGAATATGGGTACCGGCCGGTCGTCAACAAAGACACTATCACTTCGTTCATTCATGACACGGCTATACAGCTTTATGGTCAGGAAGCTGTGCAAGTAATGAAGCCAAATATGGTTGGAGAAGATTTTTCCGCTTATCTAGAAAAGGCAGATGGCTGTTTCTTCTTCACTGGGGCCGGCAATTCTGAAAAGGGCATTACATATCCCCATCATCATTCTCGTTTTACAATTGACGAAGATTCATTGAAAATGGGAATGGAGATGTTTGTTTCCGCCGCCTTGAGCTTCAGCGGGGCTGGCATTCCCCAGAATGTTCACAAGATTAATTCATAAGGGAGAAAAAGAATGAAAAAAAGACTCGATCACCTTGGGATCATGGTAAAAGACATGGATGCATCCATTCAATTTTATGTAAATGAACTTGGATTTACCCTGAAAGACAGGCTTCTGCATACAAATGGTGTGATAGAACTGGCCTTCTTGGGCTTCAATGAATCCGGGGAAACTGAAATTGAATTGATAAAAGGATATAACGACTCCCTTCCGAACGAAGGGAAAGTCCATCACTTTGCGATCCAAACGGAGACAATCGAAGACGATTTTAAACGAATGATGGAACACACCCATATTGAATTGATTGACAATGAAGTCATCACCCTGCCAAACGGGTACCGCTACTTTTATATCTACGGTCCTGACCGTGAATGGATTGAATTTTTTCAGCGATAACTTTAGAGAAGCTGTCTTAGAGGTTTACACCCTATAGACAGCTTCTTTTTTCTTTTTACCCCTTCGCCATATTTTACAAGAATTCTCAGGAAAAAAGAATGTATGAATGATTGAGAACAGAGGGAGATTAAAAGTACCAACCAACAAGGAGGTGAAAACACATGGCAAGAAGCGGAAGCAGAAATCAACTTTTGGTTAACGGCGCTCAACAAGCGATCGACCAAATGAAGTATGAAATCGCTCAAGAGTTTGGTGTACAACTTGGAGCAGAAACAGTTTCACGCGCAAACGGATCAGTAGGTGGAGAAATCACTAAACGTCTAGTTGCTACTGCTCAATCTCAATTAGCAGGTCAATTCACTCGCTAATCAAAAATTTAATACCTATGAATATGGGCTATCTGCCTCAAGGCAGATAGCCTCCTCTGCTATTCCCCATAAATTGGTTAGATCCATATGTTAATTCGTTAAATAAAATGAATCCACCACTCTTGAGACTGTACATGAGTTTAATGTAAATACCCGCTGCATGGCCATATTGGTTGTATGAGTGCTTCCTATATAGTATTCAGCCCCCATTCCTTTCAGCATCCAAAGTGTCTGGTAATGCAGCATTTTACTGAGTCCTCTCCCCCTGTGTGCAGGCATAAGGCCGAAGTAGAAGAGCCTCCCCTCATTTTTTCTCCCTGGCTCAATATGCGGAATTGCCAAAGCAATAGGATTTTCTTTTAAAAAAGCTGCTTTACAGGAAGCTTCCCAGCCTTCTCCAAGCTCCCTTTGGACGGAAGCCAAATGCTGATCCATAGTCATGGAGGAAGCCTTGTTGGCTGAACCGATCATGCATTGTCTCCAGATTTCCTTGAAGAATTCAGGTGATAACCCTTTCTCCCCCATGGTCCTCCACTCTGCTTCACCTTGCATCTCCCTTACATCTTCCAGCCCCCGGTGTACTTCCACTCTGGCCGTATAAAACTCAAATCCCAAACGGATCAATTCTGTTTTCATGCGGGAATAATGGCTGGTTGATTGGAGTATGAATGCTCCCACCCGGTCGATATTTAGATCTATCAGGGAGGCTGCCTGCGTTACAGCCTTTTCAATTTCCTCCTCCCTTATAGTCAAATTATTTTTTTCTTCTAACTGAATATAAACGGGTGATCCATCCAGGACTCGAAAAATCTTGTTCAATATACCTGCATGTAAGATGGAATGCATCATTTTCTCCCTCCAACGTGTATTTTCCTCCATTTCCGGGTGCCTTTCCGGGCAAACACCCTTTACAAAGGTTCCTTTCCAAAATAGCAGCTAGTTTAGAATCCTGTTTTTTAGGAAAAGTGTATGTATACAGGGCTGTGGTATTTATCTTTTTATTGACCCTCTAAAAAGATTGTACCTTGTTAACCTGTAAATAAAATAGAAATTCTTTTTCTTACTGTCAGGGGAGGTCTGCCAATGTGGATTCATAAGCCATTTTTCAAATATGCTGCAGGAATCATATTAACGCTGCTTATCATTGTACTCTTGGGGAAAATCGACTATCTTTTATGGCCGATCCAGCAATTTATTGCTACTATCTTTTTTCCGCTTTTAATCGCAGGGCTGCTCTATTATTTAATCAGGCCTATCGTGAGACTGCTGTCAAAGAAACTTCCTAAGTCTGTCAGCATTTTGGCAGTCTATGCCGTTGTTATCGGTCTCATTTATGCCATCATCCATTTTTCCGGACCTGCAATCAGCAGCCAGATTCAGAATCTTTCCCATACCTTACCGGAAAGGTTCAAGGAGTTGTCCTCTCAATCAGAGAAGACCATCCAGAAACATAACTTAGGATTCATTCAGGGTGGAAATATCAAGGAAACTGCCATGCACTACTTCAATAAATTATCTGAGAAAACATCCTCTAATATAGTTGAGATTTTTTCCATGATTACAAGCATTGCAGCGGTTTTGATTGTGATCCCCTTTACGCTGTTTTATTTTTTGAAGGATGATGAAAAGCTGCGGCCTTTCTTATTGCGTTATATCCCTGAAGAGCATGAGCTTGAGGGAAACAAAATCCTGCTTGACGTAGATAAAGCCCTCTCTACTTATATTACCGGCCAGTTCATTATCGCATTTGTGGATGGCGTACTGATGTATGTCGGCTATTTAATTATCGGGCTTGATTATGCTCTTCTTCTCGCGGTGTTTGCTATGCTGCTGACCATCGTCCCTTTTATAGGTCCCTTTATTGGCATTATCCCAGCTTTATTGGTCGCCCTGCAGACCGATTCCTTCATGGCGCTGAAGGTTATTTTTGTCCTGATTGCCGTCCAGCAGCTTGAAGGCCATCTAGTGACTCCCAATGTTATGGGGAAACGGCTGAATATCCATCCATTAACCATCATTATGCTTCTCCTTGTTTCGGGTTCCCTGTATGGATTTATTGGTATTCTAATTGCCATCCCGCTCTATTCAGTGGTTAAGACGCTGATCAAGAACTTCCGGCTGCTTTACCAGCTCCGCCACAAAAAAGCCTCTGTCAGGGCAGAAGCAGAACAGGAGTTTAATAATGAATTGTCCTCTTTAGAAGGCAAGGATATTCAGAGTGATTGAAATGCTGTTTTAAAGAACCTGCAGAGGGGATAGAACCGTATAAGACATAATGAGCATCATCACCTTTAAATTAAGAATTAAAGGAATTAAAATGCCAGCAGATCATGGTAAAGAAAGCTTAAGGAATGCCGAAAGACGTTTTCAAGAAGGAAGCAGGCCACAAAATCAAAAAGACCCTGATACAGGACGGAGAGCTTCCGAACAAAACCGCTTAAAGGATGAGGAAAATTTAAGAAGATAAAAAAAGTGTGAGGATCCGTTTTGGATTCTCACACCCTTTTTTATACCCCTTTTATGTAATTAGGTTCTTTATGAGAAGGATCGCAACAGCCCATATTATGCAGGCTGATATCTTATTGATGACAATCATCAGCCTCCCTGATGCATCGATCCTGCCAAACATCCTCCCGGCAGCAGCAAGGCCCAAAAACCATATCCATGAAACAGAAATGCAGCTCGAGGCAAATACCCATCTCTCACCACCTCCATACTGCAGGGAACTGGTCCCGATCACTCCAATGGTATCAAGAATGGCATGGGGATTGAGCAATGAAACCGAAGCCGCAAAGATAATCTGCCTTTTGAAAGGAAAAGCCTGTCCATCCTTCTCTTTCCCCGGTTTACTAGTCCAGGTAGCCCAGCCCATATATAATAAAAATAAACATCCTATTGAAATCAGGATCGTTTTAATAACAGGGCTCGCCAGAACCACTACTGAAACACCCCCTACCGCCAGAGAAATCAGCAGCGTATCACAAATGGAAGCCATGATGACGGCAGGAAGGGCATAGAGGAATCTCCGCTGATAAGCGCCCTGCTGAAAAATAAAAACATTTTGAACACCCAGCGGCAGAATCAGCCCCATGGCCAAAAACACTCCATGTAAAACAACGGCAATCAAATTTCAAAACTCCTTGCCATAAACTCTCCTCCTAAACAGTGTGAACCGCACTTTTATACAACAGATGCTCCCAATGTACCTTCAAAATGCCCTAAAGCCCATTCATGTCCCGCCTGATTAAAGGATGCAGCAGCATTTTTGTAAACCACGATGGTAAATCCTTTATTGTAGGCATCCACTGCCGTATGGAGGACGCAAATATCTGTACAGACTCCGATCAGGTGGACCTCCGTTATCCCGCGTTCCCTCAGTTTTATTTCGAGATCGGTACCCGCAAAGGCTGAGTAACGGGTTTTATCCATGAAATAAACATGTGGCTCACTCTTATTCTGTTCATAGACATCGATTAAACTGCCGTATAAGCTTCTTCCTTCAGTGCCCCGAATATTATGGGGCGGGAACAGCTTCGTTTCCGGATGATGGTGGTCCCCTTTTTCATGAACATCCACTGCAAATACTGTATAATCTCCATTTTGGATAAACTCCCTAGTAATGCGGCAGACTTCCTCTTCAATATCCTGTCCGGGCTTCCCGCAAGTCAATGCTCCATGAGGCGCAATAAAGTCCTTAGTATAATCAATATTGATCAAAGCTTTCTTTCCCATATTTCATCTCCTTATCTCTGCTATTTGCATGGTTATTCCTGATTACTCTCCGTTCACATTCACAGATAATGGCAGATTGACTCAATCATTTCAAAATCATTGAACCTATAGAGCTGTGAGGGTCTGAATGAATGGCGGCTTGTCTTTTTAGGATTCCCCTTCTCATCCAAAACCTTCTCAATGAACGTAAGCTTTGGAGCCTTCGTATAAAAAAGATTCTCCTTAGACGTGGATCGTCCCAAACCGTCAATAAAACTCTCTGCAATTCTGACAGCGTAAACTCTTCCGGCAGAAAATTTTTAGCTGCCGTGGTCTGAATCATATTGAAGGGCATCCATTTTAATCCTGCGATGATCAAAGGCCAGCTTAAGACTTACTACCTCATCCACTGTAAAAAGTTCAACTTCTGTATATGTGCTTCAGGCACAATCGCATAAAATGCATTAGAAATCATCCAGCCCCTTGGATTGCGGTCTATTTCATCATAGACTCCAAAATGCTTAAGGAGCAATCCATCCAACTTCGTTTCCTCCTTAAGCTCCCTTCCCTGCGGCCCTAAAAGCAGTCTCCTTTTTAGGTGCATCCACAAAACCTGCTGGAAGGGCCCACTTCCCCCCTCTTGAAATATTTCTCGGGAAAGCGCAGAAAGTGACAAAGAAAGTCATAATTCTGTTTATTTTTCAAATGTATGTAATGGTTCGTTCAAAAGAAATAGAACTGCCTCTTTATTTAAGACAGTTCTATTTTATTGCTTTTTCTGCCATACAGGCTACTTTTCATCTGAATTTCAGCTTTGCCCAGATTGTCCCGGGAATTGCTGGTATCCACCCATTCCTGACTGCCCGCTCATACCGGGATACCCGGTTGTACCTGGCT
>NZ_KE387238.1:357184-418360 GCF_000430765.1 Peribacillus kribbensis DSM 17871
GGATAGCCGCCCATTCCTGGGTATCCTCCCATTCCATAGCCGCCCATTCTTTCATCTGGTTTTTTCTTTCTAAACATTTTATCTCTCCTCAAATTGGGTTACAGTCCAGATTATGCAAAAAAATAAAAATGGCATGGGCTCATGCCCAGTTATTTTGGAGAGAATAATTCCACTTAGTTTGATAATACAGCAGGAACAGCGCTATAAGCTTTTTCTAAAATCTGAAGATAATCCTGAGGAAGGATTTCTTTTACATTGCTTGAGGTTGAATTGTTATTCATTGATAACTCTACAATCCGCTCAAAATCGGCCTTCTTTACTCCAGGAAGCTGCTTGAGTTTTGGAATGTTTATTTGATCCGTCAGTTCAACAATGCCCTTTATCAGCTTTTCTGCTGCTTCTTCATCTGAATCTTTTTCAGCAGCGAAGCCGGCAATCCTGGCAATCCGGCCATGAATTTCTTCGTGGCCACTAATGTTATATTCCAAAACATGCGGTAAGAATATTGCATTCGCTACACCATGCGGGGTGTCATAGAGTCCCCCAAGTGCTTCGGCCAGGCAGTGGACGGCTGCTACGTCAGCTGAACCAAAACAAAGTCCGGCCAAAAGGCTGCCTTCCAGCATTTCTGCCCGGGCCTTCCTGTTTTCTCCATTTTGGTACGCGAGCGGAAGAGCCTTGACGATCTTTGAAATGGCACTTGCCCCAAGTGCCTGAGAGATAGGGTTGCTCACCCGGCATGTATATCCCTCTATTGCATGAACAAGCGCATCCACCCCTGTGGCGGCAGTAATGTCGGGCGGAACACTGAGAGTCAGTTCAGGATCCAGCACCGCTAATTGGGGCCGGAGATTCGCATGCTTCAATGTCATTTTCCGATGAGTAGATTGTTCAGTGATGACGGCCGATCTCGTCACCTCAGAACCGGTTCCGGCTGTTGTGGGTATACAGATCAATGGTGCCGTCTGTCCATAGCTTCTTTTGCCATCTGCATATTCAGACGGAATGCCTCCATTCGGTCCGCATAAAGCAATGGCTTTTGCGGTATCCATGGCGCTGCCTCCCCCAATGGCTGCCACTGTGTTTATACGGTTCATCCGGAACTCCTCTGCTCCAAGCATACAGTCTGTATCCCTTGGATTTGGAAACACTTTATCAAATACCGTTACCCGATAGCCGCCTGCTTCAAGAGAATCCTTAATACCGGAAATCAATCCAGCACGGATGATTCCTGGATCACTGACTAGCATGATAGAAGCTCCTGCCCCCATTTTTCCTAATAGCTCGGGAAGAGTTTTTGATTTTCCTTCTCCCATCTCAATCTTTGTTGGACAATGATAACTGTAGTTCATCAACATACCTCCAAGTTTTAATGGCCTCATTAGTATTATTGGGCACACAAACTGCAAATCCCTTCTTTTCGAGTGACTTTTCTGTAAAATCCAAATGGACGGTCTGATTATTTTCATGCTATCAAAAAAGAAGCAGGCAAACGCCTGCTTCTCATTTTTTATTAAATAGATATAAGGACACAAAGAGCAGGAGAATCGCTGCTATTTTTTTGCCGTCGATTGGTACTCTTACCCCGCCCAGCAATCCAAAGTGGTCAATGATTGAGCCGATGATGATTTGTCCTGCAATAACAGAAATAAGCGTGGTTGCCACTCCGATTTTCGGGACTGTCAGGACCATAATAAAAACATAAAATGCTCCCAAGAGGCCGCCGATTAACTGCCACTTCGGCACAGAGCCTGCCGCAATGACGCTTCCTTTACCAAAGAAGATGGTAACAAAAAATAAAGCGGCTGTCCCGATTAAAAACGAGATAAAGGCTGCTTCAATTGAGCCAGCCTTTTTTCCAAGGCCTCCATTAATCTGTGCCTGGAATGCAATGGCCACTCCCCCAATCAAAGCAAGAATTGGATAAATGAATTTCATGATTTATAACTCCTTACGTTTCTTTACTATGGGAAAGTATACAGGTAGATATCGCTTTTTGTCCATATTTTGGACTTATTGACAAGAATCCAGAAAAAAGACCCGGATCCCGGGTCTTCCATATTTTTAATTATCCCCAAATATCACGGGCAATATTGATCACATGCCTTATTTTTGCCCACTGCTGCTCTTCGGACAAAATATTCCCATCCTCTGTGGATGCAAAACCGCACTGAGGGCTTAGGCACAGCTGGCTGATATCAACATACTGACTCGCTTCTTTAATTCGTGCTTTAATTCTTTCGGGGTTTTCTAATTCACCATTTTTAGACGTAATCAAGCCAAGGACAATTCTTAGATCCTCACGATTTACATGCTTGAGCGATTCGAATCCTCCAGACCTTTCATCATCGAATTCAAGGAACAGCCCATCAACATTCAGCCTGCCAAAAATGATTTCAGAAACACTGTCGTATCCTCCGCTTGACATATAGGTGGATTTATAATTCCCTCTGCAAATATGCATGGTGATCGTCATATCCTCTGGCTTGCCTGCAATGGATTCGTTGACAGCCCTAGCGAAGGTCAGAGCCAGCTTATCAGGATCTTCCCCTTCTTTTCTTAATTTCTCTCTTCCTTCCTCAGAAAAGAACGCTGCCCATGAAGTATCGTCGAGCTGTAAATACCGGCATCCTGCTTCATAAAATTCTTTGATTGCTTTTTGATAAGCTGTTACCAGATCGCTTAGTAATGCTTCACGGTTTTCATAGGATTCAATGACCGCTCTAAGAAGCAGCATATTTGGGCTCGGAATGGTAAACTTGACAGTCGTATCGCCTGCAGCCTCGTGCAGGAACTTATAATGCTCCAGCATAGGGTGGCCGGTAAAGCCTACTTTTCCTGTTACCTTGATTCCATGAGGCTTGGTTTCCACTCCTTTAAACTTCAAGCCTGTTTCCGCTTCAAACAGCTCTACGCCATCAAGGCCTGCCAAGAAATCATAATGCCACCAGGCTCTTCTGAATTCCCCATCTGTCACAGCACTGAGTCCCGCTTCCTTCTGCTTTGCAATCAGCCTGATGATTTCTTCATCTTCAATGCCGCGAAGCTCTTCTGCTGTAATTTCCCCATTCTGCTTCTTCTTCCTTGCATCCTTTAATCTTTTGGGCCTTAAAAAGCTTCCCACATGATCCGCGCGGAATGGTATCTGCGTTAACGTTTTTGTCATTTCAATTTCCTCCTTGAAGATGCTGATTTCTAAAAAAGTGGTCGATTTTCAAACGTGTATAGCGGCTGAAAACTAAATTTGAAACAACCTCTATGTCACTTGCCATACACCTTACCAAAAACAGACTTTTAAAAAGCCGCAAGGACGTAAAAAACGCTCCTCCTTATAAAAGGAAGAGCGTTATCGCACAATACGGCCAATGATCCCTTCCTTATCTTCCAGAGTAAATTCTGCAGGATTTAGCACCAGCTGTTATAAATAACAGGGGTTGCCGGGTTTCATAGGGCCAGTCCCTCCACCGCTCATGATAAGGTTTTTATTATAGTAAGAATATTCATAAATCATATAACATTATGACGGAAAAGTAAATAGTCTATTTTAAATGAATGAAGTAATAAAACAATAAAAAGGCACCTGACGTATCAGGTGCCCGCGTATTGAGGCGAATGACAACACTCCACATTGCGCTTGCCATTTAAGGCATGTCATTCGGCTTACACAATTCAGCTCATCGCTTTATTAATATAACATGATAAAAAGAATTATACAAGCTTTATTTTTCGGCGTTCACTTGAAGTTCCACATCAATATTTCCTCTTGTAGCCTTGGAGTACGGACACATTTGATGCGCCTTTTCAGCAAGGCTCTGTGCTTCCTCCTTAGAAACTCCATCAATATCCACATTTAATACTACTGCCAGTTTAAAGCCATTATCACTTTCATCTTTAAGCAGGCTGACATCAGCGGTAACAACCGGATCGACGTTCAGCTTTTCCTTCTTTGCGATAAGGGCCAATGCAGAATTATAGCACGCTGAATACCCTGCAGCGAAAAGTGCCTCGGGATTTGTCCCATTCCCGCCTTCCCCATTCAAAGCTTTGGGATTGGCAAGCTGGAAATCAATGACCCCGTCATCCGAACGGACAGTACCAGCTCGTCCTCCTCTTGATGTAGCAGATGCAGTAAACAATACTCCCATTAGTAAAACCTCCCTTGGATTGAATACTCTTGTATTTTTCCCGAGTATACACGCTTCAAACCTATTAAGAACACTGCACTTAAAGTTTACATAATATATTTATTGTCTAAAAAAAGAAGCTGTCTCCATGCAGTGAGACAGCTTCCCTAGTAATGATTATTCTTCTACGATTTTTACTTCCTTCATTTTGTCACCCTGCTGGATGTCATCCACATACTCCATTCCTTCAACTACCTTACCGAATACAGTATGCACACCGTTTAGATGCGGCTGCGGCTCATAAACGATGAAGAATTGGGATCCGCCAGTATCTTTTCCTGCATGAGCCATGGGAAGTGAGCAGCGTTCATACTTATGGGGATTTCCTGCTGTTTCACATTTGATCGTATATCCAGGGCCGCCAGTGCCTGTTGGAACGGGAGTCATTTACCCTCCCCTAAATTATTTACATCCTCAACAGTACCAATCTCATTCAATAAAGCATTTTGAATTGCTATCTTAAATTTAAGTACAATCCTTTTTTTAGTAACAGCTACTTCTCTAGCACCTGTCCTAGCATAGCTTTCTTTTCATCTAAGCTAACAGAGTTTTTAAAAGTATCTACCCATTTATCTAGCTGTACCTTTAACTTTTCTAAATCATCTGACTCTACCTGAGTCTTTTCAATCTCATCTTTTAATGAATTAAGTTGAGAAGAAAGCTCTTCTTTTTTAGCCTTATACTCATCTATTTTACTTTGTACAAAGTCTAAGCCATTTAGTGACCTCTCCCTTGTCCAATTGTCACTACTCCCATTAGATAATTATTTTCAAGTGTGACAGACTGAGCCAAAAAGACATAAAAAAAGAGCAGGTGCTTTTGCACCTACCCTAGTTAATTCCTACTATAATTACTCTGCATCAAATACTTTTACTTCTTGCATCTTATCCCCATTTTTCATGTTAAGAGCTGTCTCTAGACCAGATGTAACTTTACCAAAGACTGTATGTACTCCATTAAGGTGAGGCTGTGGCTCATGTACAATAAAGAATTGACTTCCACCTGTATCTTTTCCTGCATGAGCCATAGACAAGCTGCCTGCCTCATGTTTATGAGGATTTCCAACTGTCTCACATTTAATTGTGTACCCTGGACCACCTGCTCCTGTTCCTGTGGGATCTCCACCCTGACTTACAAATCCAGGAATTACTCTATGGAATGTAACTCCATCATAAAAGCCCTCATTAGCTAATTTTTCAAAGTTAGCTACTGTTTTAGGAGCTTCATTAGGGTAAAATTCAAGCTCCATTTTTTCTCCATTTTCCATTACTATATATCCTTTTTTAGCCATGATAACATCTCCTTTAGTAAGTAAAAATCAATTATAATAATAACATTATATGATACCAAAAGGAAATACAGAGCTTATGCCCTACCTGATCTTATCTACTATCTGCTTTAATAGCTTTAATACCTCAGCATCATTACTTTCTATCTTGCCTATCTTATTGCCAATTTCCCCTCTAAACTCTGACATATCTTTATGTAGCTTCTGTATTGCCTCTAGGATGTCCTGTACCTTTTTCCAATGTCTTTCTCCATGTTATCTAACCTCCTGACCTGCTCCTGATGCTTTTAATTATAACAAAAAAAGCAGAACCTAAGCCCTGCTTAACTCTATTAGCTTTTTCAGAAGATGACTGACTTTTATTTCTTAGTGATTCATCAATTAAAATAAACTCTTCAATTATGATTCTTTTTCCACTATCCATCTAAATCCTTTGCAAGAAGTGCATACAGATAGTGATCCTTCCATTCACCATTGATAAGCAGATTCTCTCTCATCAATCCTTCCCTTCTAAAGCCGTTTTTCTCAAGTACCCGCATAGAGCGGGGGTTCTCTGGTGAAACACCTGCTTCCATCCTTCTCAATTTCAAGGTCTGAAAGGCAAAGGTAATCATTAAATCGAGCGCCTCACTTGCAAAGCCTTTGCCTGTAAGGTCTGTATCAATGGAATAACCTGTTGATGCCGATTGGAAGAATCCCATTTTCACATCGTAAAGACTTATATCACCGATCAGGCCGCCATTGTCATTTAGGAAAATTCCAAAATTATAAGCTCGCCCTTTTTTAAATAATTCCTTGTCTTCACGGATGGCCTTTCTCTGGTTTTCAATCGTATAATACTCCTTGCTCCTTGAAGGTTCAAAAGCCTGCCAGACATGGCGGTTCCGTATCAATAAATCTGTATATGCGGCTGCATCCGATTCTTCCATTTGTTTTAAAACAATTCGATTTCCTGTAAGCATGGTCATTCTCCTGTAAGGTTATTTAAGCGTGATCAATTAAGCTGGTCAAGAGCTCCTTTTTAAGATCCAGGATAAACTGCAGGCTTTGTTTACAGCTGTCGACAGGGCTTTGTTCAAACTGCTCCTGTTCAATGATATACCAATCGATTTCCTGCTCCATTCCAGCCGTAATCAGGCTTTTAATATCGATCGTGCCTGTCCCAAGTTCTGTGCTTCTCTTCTCTCCGTCCCCGATTTTCATATCTTTTAGATGCAGGGAGATGAACCGACCGGGATGTTCCCTCATCAACGCAATCGGATCCACACCAGCATAAACAGCCCAGTAACTATCAAGCTCGAATTTCACGTTTTCAGGAGAAGTATGCTTCAAGAGAATATCAAGCCCTGTTCCTTCCCCGTATCGCTGAAACTCAAAATCATGGTTATGGTAAGCGAACATAAACCCATTTTCCCTGCATTTCTGTCCTATCTCATTAAGTAGCGAAGCAGTTTCCTTATAAGCCACTGCGGTCTTCCTTTTTTGTTCAGGAAGCCAGGGAAGGACGATCAACTTATTTCCTATCCCCCTATTATAATCAAGAACTTCCTCCAGCTTTTGTATCAGTTCCTCAAGCGGGGTGTGGCTTCCGGCAGGTTTAAGACCTGTTTCCTGCAGCAGTTCTTTTAAACACAGAGAAGAGGCCTGGTAAAACCCAGCAAATTCAACTCCCGGATACCCCATTTGAGCCAGCTTCCTTAATGTCCCTTCAAAATCCTTTTCTGTCTCTTCTTTTACTGTCCACAGCTGGAGCCCAATATTGAACATCTCTCTTCCTCCTCTGAGATTTTCTGATATGAAATAAATTGGCTATTCATCGTAAAAATCCCTTTAAAAACGGAAAAAAGAAGCAAGGAGGTGTCCAATAAGTCCCTGAAATAAGCAGGAGGAGAAAACAAAAAGTTTTCTCCTCCTGCTTTTGTTTTGTTCGACTGATTTCATCATCTGCGGATTTATCAGCCCGGGATCAGCACATACAAGGGAGCTGGCACTGTTTACCCCATCTGACACTTCTGCCTGTCAAGAAGATCACTTGCATGTATAAGAAGGGTGTCCAGCACGTCGGTTTACCCCACTTTCCGGACAGCCCCTTCAAAGGAGAACCTTATTTAACGGTGAGTTTTTCAAAAACCGGAGCCTTCCGGACAGGCGCCGCCTGTTCATAGGAATACGAGATTTCGATCAGCTGCTGCTCGCTATACGCGGTTCCTGTAAAGGTAATCCCAACAGGCTCCCCTTCCTCCGTATAGCCCGCCGGCACCGTGATGGAAGGATAGCCGGCTTTAGCCGGGATGCCTGCTCCGATGTTATTAGGAAAAACAATGGCATCAAGCCCATGCTGTTCAAGCGCAGCATCAATTCCCTTTTCGGTGGATAAGAAGTAATCCTTTTCAAGAGCATCTAAATAATCGGCTTCTGTAAGGCTCCCGCTTGTTTTTTCTGCTTCAATCAGCAGCGTCTGGCCGTATTTCAGCCTATTTTCCGGGTCTGTCTCGTTGAACGCGATCACATCTGCCAGTGATTGAACACTGCCTGTGAGCCTGCTTAGGTAGGCATTCAAATCCGCCTTAAATTCGTAGGTGAGTACATCATAGCTCCAGTCCTCTTTGCTCGAGGGAATCTCCACTTGATCTATGATCACTGCTCCCTGCTGTTTAAGCACCTCTATAGCAGAGTCAAGGATGTGCTGTTTTTCTTCACTGAGATAATCAAAATAAACCTCTCTCGCAATCCCGATTCTTTTCCCTTGAAGTCCATCTTTCTTTAAGGAGGCCGTAAAATCGACAGATGCTAAACGATTGGCACCTGTCGCAGGGTCAGCAGGGTCCTGCCCCCTGAGAGCATTTAGAAGAATCACAGCATCTCCTACCGTTCTGGCCATGGGACCTGCCGTATCCTGGGTATGTGCGATAGGTATGATGCCGGTCCTGCCGATGAGGCCGACGGTTGGCTTGATTCCCACCAGAGAATTCTGGCTGGCCGGACTCAAAATCGAGCCGGATGTTTCTGTTCCCACAGAAGCAGCCGCCAGGCTTGCAGCAATAGAAGCTCCGGAGCCTGAACTGGAACCGCCCACATCAAATTTTCCGGGACCATAAGGATTCAGTACCTGTCCCCCCCTTGAGCTATAGCCGCTCGGCATATTGTCTGTCATAAAATTGGCCCATTCCGTCATATTCGTTTTACCCAGGATGATCGCCCCTGCTTCCCGAAGACTGGCAGCCACAAAAGAATCAGATGGAGCAAACGAATTTGCAAGCGCAAGCGATCCAGCGCTTGTATGCAGCTTGTCTCCTGTATCTATATTATCTTTAATCAATAAGGGAATTCCGTGCAGCGGCCCCCTCGCACCCTTTGTTTTTCTTTCGGCGTCAAGGGCATCCGCGATCTGCAGGGCATCTGGGTTGATTTCAAGGACAGAATTAATGCTTGGCCCCTTTTTATCCAGTTCACTTATTCTCTTTAAATAAAGAAGTGTAAGCTCTCTTGCTGACAGCTCTCCTTGATCCATTTTAAACTGCATGTCTTCAATTGATGCATCCTGCAGCCACTCTTTATATAGCACTGCTAGTTTTTCATTATTCATGGTTATGGCTCCTTAATACTTTGTTGAATTTTCAGTTTATTCTTAACTGATTATACCTTAAATCTCGCTTTATGTAAGCAGGAGGAATTCATTATGGGAAAAAGCGGCAGATGCCTGGACACCTGCCGCTTTCCTGATTACTGCAGCTCTTTGTTAAACCACTGAAGAGACGCCTGCATAAGCTCTCTAAAGTGCTTTTCCGTAGAGTACGTATGGCATGCCCCCTTTACAATATGAAGACTGCAGTTCTTGTTTTTCTTATTAAATTCGATACTATATGAACAAGGGATTTCCTTATCCTCAGAACCATGAATCAAAAGTGCGCTTCCATTATAATCATTTAATGCATGTCCTGTCAGGTAGCCTTTCAAGGAATCAATGTACTTTCTCGTAAATTCAAATCCTGCGTAATCAACAGCCTGTCCAGCCTGAAGCCTTGAGACCCTTTCACTGCCGAGTATCTCTGTTATGTCTTGATATGGATTTCCGACAGCAGACCAAAGAAGCAGTTTCCTGATTCTTTCATCCCTTGAAGCGTTTATGGCTGCCGCCGCTCCCCCCAGACTGTGGCCAAGGAGGAATATATTCTCGGAATCAGCAAAATCCAATGAACATGCATAATCTACAACTGTTCTTGTTTGACTGAGGATCTCCTCAAAGCGGGTATGCCCGTACTCCCCTTCACTCTCGCCGCATCCTGTATAATCAAACCTTAATACGGCAGCCCCAGCCTTATTGAATTCCTCCGCTGCTTTAACAAACAGACGGTTCACCCCGGTCTTGCTGCCGATAAAGCCATGGCAGATGATGATCAGCGGAAGCTTTGACCATGCCCCTTCAGGCACATCCAATGATGCTGAAAGATTTCTGCGGTCCCAGGGAATGAAAAAATGCTGTCTGCCCATCTAATGACGCCCCCCTCTTTCTTACTCTTTATAAAATTCCGTCATCTATTTCAAAACATTTTATTCCTATGAGTTTTATAGGATTTAATATAACGGAAGTGGAGGATCCATGTCAATTTCTTTTTTTATTTTTCAAAAAAACTGTCTCATGCTGAAGAGTGCAGACCTTCATGAGACAGTTTTTTGTGTTACATCTTCTGCCGGTATGGCATATAAGGCGGAATGGGTGTATTAATGACAGACAAAGGAATTTCAAGAGTTTCCCCTGTTTGGATTTGATAAGGATTTGTGAGCTTATTCGCGGCCTTAAGATCCTCCACTCGTAATCCGTATTGGCCGGCAATGAATTCCAGGGATTCTCCTGTCTCCGGTCTATGTTCTTTCCTGATTTTTTCAATCTTGCAGGCAGACTGCTTGAAAGTCGGCTGCTTGGATAAAGGGTCCACAAAATCAGCTGTAAGCTCATTGGCGGATTCTTTTTTCTCCCAGCTTCCAAAATGGAACGGAACGAACACCAATCCTTTCTGCACTGCCTCCCCTATCCTTGCCGGTACGCTGATCCATCCCCGCGGTGAAGAGATCCGCACGACTTCTCCCTGAATGATACCCAGCTTTTTGGCATCTTCTTCATGAATTTCCACATACGCATGCTGTGCGGCCATATGGAGATTTGGAGCACGTCCTGTTTTTGTCCGGGTATGCCAATGCCAGACAAGCCTCCCTGTGGTAAGCCAAAATGGATAGTCATCATTGGGCTGTTCTGCAGGCGGGACAAACCTTGTCGGGTGAATGATAGCACGGCCATCTGCGTTTAAATCCGTAAATTCTTTTTTTGTCAAGGCACGGCCTGTCACCTGGTCCTTTGCAAAGCTTTGGGCATAATCCGGATTTGTATGGAATTGAAAGTCTGCGTACAGCCGGGGAGTACCTGTTGATTCTTCGTCCTTTACCGGCCATCTTAGCCCGTTATATTTCTCAAGCCTCTCATATGTGATTCCCATCATATCGCAGGGACGGCCCTTCGAAACAAGCTTGAATTCCTCAAAGCATTCTTCCGGGCTATGATAGGAAATCAGCGGGTCTCCATCTTTGTCCGTAAAATCCATACGTCTGGCAAAATCGAGCAGAATGTCAAAATCTGATTTCACTCCATGGGGAGGATCTACTGCCTTGCGCAATAGATTAATCGTCCTGTCCGCATTCTCCATTGTTCCCTCTTTTTCTCCCCAAAGAGCAGCCGGGAGAACAACGTCCGCGACTGAGGTTGTCTCAGTTAAAAAAGGATCCTGTACGACAACAAATGTCTTTTCGAGTGCTTTTCGAGCTCTCTGCCGGTTCGGGAGCGACACTAAGGAATTTGTCCCGATATTCCAGAAAAGCCCTATTTCATCTCTTTCCATCATGGCAATCTGTTCTTCAATCCCTTTTTCAGGACCAACCGGAAGGACCATCTTATCCACATTCCAAAGAGCAGCTATCTCTTCGATATGATCGGGATTCATAGGATTCCTGTGGGCTGGATACGTCCCTACCCCGCCCGCGGTCCGGTTCGCCGAAGAACTAGGCTGCCCTGCCATATGAAGAGGGCCCGAGCCAGGCTTCCCGATCAGCCCGCGCATCAAATGAAGATTATTTATCGCCACACAGGCCGTGGTTGCATCTGCACTCTGGAAAGTACCCTGGAGAGTGGTTGTGACAAGCGAAGATGTGGTCCCAAGCCTGTGAATGGCTGTTTGTAAAAGATCCTGGCTTATACCTGTAAAACTGGCCGTCTCTTCTAGTGACCATTCAGAAACAGATTTTTTCATTCCATCCATTCCTATGGTGTGATTCTGGATAAAATCATGATCAAGATTTCCCTGCTGGATCATGCCGTTAATGAGCCCGTTCAGCAATGCCACGTTGGAGCCGGGATACAGCTGAAGATGGAGATCGGCCTCCATGGCAGAAAGTGTCTTCCTCGGATCGACGACGATGAGATACGGTTTTCCCGTCCGTTTTTTTCTCTCCATAATACGTTCAAATAGTACCGTGCCTGTTTCGGCTGGATTATGGCCAAATAACATAAGAGTTTCTGTTTCATCAATGTCATCAAAGGAAGCGGGCGTCCCATCTGCCCCAAACGACTGCAAAAGGCAGAATTCGGTCGTTGCAGTACACAGGCGGGTATTCGCATCCAGCAGATGCGTTTGAAGCCCAGCCCTGCCGATCTTGGCAATTGTATAGTAATCTTCCAGGAACCCCTGGCCCGTTGAATAAATCGCAATGCTGTTCGGCCCCTTTTCCCTTAGAGACTTTTTCGCCTGCTCCGTGATCCGGTTCATGGCTTCATCCCAGGTTGCCGGGATTAAATTTCCTGATTCATCACGGACGAGGGGAGTGGTAAGCCTGTCACTGGCATTATTGGCATACCACTGGTTTTCCCCTTTTGGCCCAAGCCTGCCCCGGTTAATGGGATGCTTCCCGTTGCCCTTGATTCCCACTATTTTTCCATCCTTTACAGCCGCATAGCAGCCACAGCCTACCGAGCAGATATTACAGGTGCTGTACACCCATTTATCCACCTCTCCCTGCGAATACACATGACTGTCAATCCGTTCCTTTTCCCATGCCATTATTCTCAGGCCTCCTTTTGAACAGAAGGAATATAAAAGGAAGGGACCACATATTTTATATTCTCTGCTCCATAGATATTTTTCAGTTCTTCTGCTGCTGCCTCCAGATTTCTCTTCATCTCAGGAAAAGCGGGCTCCAGCCTTTCCGCTGCGGATTGTGAGGACAGATTCATCCACTCACCCGCCCTCTTCCATGATTGAAACATAGGATAAGAAATTTCATGGTTATGGTAAACGATGCTTATGTATTCCTTAACGGTGTCCAGTTTCACTTCCTCTTCCTTCTCCAGTTCAGGAAGCAGCTTTTCCAATACTTCCTTTTGCTCCTGAAGCGAAACCGTCAAGATTGTAACCAGCGGGTGGTCAAAAGAAATAATTTCCTTCAGGACCTCTTCCGTGCTGCTGTGCACTGTGGAAAAAAGATTTTGCAGATGCTTCACACTTTTCCCCTTCTTTCAGAGTATTTATATCTATATTTGAATTTTTCCTTATTTCTCCGGTTGTAAACCAGGGCAGAAGATTCTCTGACAATTCTATGACCATTTACCCTACAACAGGCTGCCTGTATCTCTGAAATAGAAAATGAAAAAACACCGGGCACAGAGACTGCCCAGTGTTTCTACTTTGTTTATTATTTTTTCTTCGTATGTTTTCTCATGTCAAACGCAACAGCAACGATGATGATCGCGCCTTTTACGATGAACTGGATGTACGGGCTTACTCCAAGGAAGGCGAGTCCGTAGTTGATCACTTGGAAAATCAGCACGCCTGTGATAACGCCAGGCACGGTTCCGATACCGCCTGTAAGGGAGACGCCCCCGACCACGCAGGCTGCGATGGCGTCAAGCTCATACATGTTACCTGTATTGTTTGTGGCACTTCCTACACGTCCTGCTTCTAGTGTTCCTGTAAGGCCGTATAGAAGACCGGCAATTGTGTAGATAATAATCAGGTTTTTCGCTACGTTAACTCCTGATACTTTGGCAGCTTCGGGATTTCCCCCGATTGCATACATATTCTTACCAAGCTGGGTTTTATTCCAGACAACCCAGATGATGGCCGACACGATTATGGCATACAAAATGAGATAAGGAATTTCCGTACCGCCAATATTGATGCCGCGCTGGGCGAATGTTGTGAACTTTTGGCTGAGCCCGCCGATTGGCTGTGCTCCGTATGGCGGCCTGTCGAAATAGATGGAGGTGAGGCCGTATACACCAATCATCATGCCGAGTGTGGCAATGAACGGCGGTACATTCAATTTGGATACAATCACACCGTTCAAGGCGGCGATCAGGCCGGTTGCAGCCATTGCGATTAATATAGGCACAAACAGCGGCAGGTCAGGAAGGTTCGGATACATTTTATAGGCATAGTCGCCTGCCTGGAGCATGGATGCAGAAATGACAGCCGCAAGACCGACCATCCGGCCAGCGGACAAGTCGGTGCCGGCCGTAATCAGGATACCGGCAACCCCCAGGGCGATAATGATACGGGAAGACGATTGACTTAAAATGTTGATTAAGTTGGTAACTGTAAAGAAATCTGGAGAAACCGCTATGATTACAAGCACTAATAAAAGTAAAACTGCATAAATGACATTATCAAACAGCCATTTTCTTACAACATTCAGGTTCATTCTTCATTTCCTCCTAATACAAAGCTGCCAATCTCATAATTTCTTCTTGTGAAGTCTCTTTTGTATTTACGATACCAGCGGCTCGTCCATTACTCATGACTAAAATTCTGTCCGTTACACCCAGCAGTTCAGGCATTTCGGAGGAAATCATGATGATTCCCTTTCCTTCAGCCGCTAAGAGATTAATAAGCTGATAGATTTCGAACTTTGCCCCGACATCGATTCCCCGTGTTGGTTCATCCAGCAGCAGGACATCCGGTTTTGTCAGCAGCCAGCGGCCGATAATTACCTTTTGCTGGTTTCCTCCTGAAAGGGAGCCAATCGACGTCTTTTGTGAGGGTGTTTTTACCTTCATGGAATCAATGACCCATTTCGTGTCATCATGCACTTTGCTGTCGGATAGAAAAATTCCTTTTCTGTATTGAGGCAGATTCGAGATGATGGAATTAAAGCTGATGCTTAATTCCGG
This sequence comes from Peribacillus kribbensis DSM 17871, assembly GCF_000430765.1. Taxonomy (GTDB): domain Bacteria; phylum Bacillota; class Bacilli; order Bacillales; family DSM-1321; genus Paraperibacillus; species Paraperibacillus kribbensis. The sequence continues at coordinate 371,871 of NZ_KE387238.1, forward strand.
GAAAATGCCTGTCGAACGCCTCTCCTCCGTCACAAGGGCAAATCCATTTTTGATCGCATGCTGAGGTGAATGGTTATCGACCTGTTTGCCATGAAGCTCAATGGTTCCTGACTGCAGAGCCCTCATTCCGAATACCGCCTCAAGGACCTCGGTTCTTTTTGACCCAACCAGCCCGGCAATTCCAAGAATTTCACCTTTTCTAAGGTCAAAATTCACTTCCTTAAAGGAAGGCTGTGTTTCTGCCGTAAGATTGGATACTTTTAATATCACGTTCTCCGGATGATTCACTTTCTCAGGAAAACGGTGGGAAAGATCCCGGCCCACCATCAATTTAATAATTTCATCTGTGGTGAGATCTTCGGCATATTTGGTTGCAATATGCTGGCCGTCCCTCATGATGGTGACTTCATCTGATATTTTTAAGATTTCTTCCATTTTGTGTGAAATGTAAATGATGGCCACGTGATCATCCTGCAGCTTTTTTATAATCCTGAATAGATGATTTACTTCCTTCTCTGTTAACGAAGAGGTCGGCTCGTCCATTACGATAATCTTAGATCCATAAGAAACGGCCTTCGCAATCTCCAGCATCTGCATTTCGGATACCGAAAGGCTTGTAACCTTCTGGCGGGGGTCGATATTAATATCAAGACTTTTGAAGATTGCTTTCGTATCTTCATACATTTTCTTTTCATCGATAAAAATGCCTTTTCTCGGATACCGCCCGAGCCAGATGTTGTCCATTACATTTCTCTGCCGCACCTGATTTAATTCCTGGTGTACCATGGAAACTCCGCTTTCAAGCGCCTGCTTTGAATTTGCGAACGAAACCTCTTGTCCTTCGAAGAAGATTTTCCCCTCATCCATTGAATAGATGCCAAACAAGCATTTCATCAAGGTGGACTTTCCTGCTCCGTTTTCTCCCATTAATGCATGTACGGTGCCTGCCCTCACTATTAGTGAGACATCATCCAGGGCGGTAACACCCGGGAATCTTTTCGTAATATGCTGCATTTCCAGTAAAATTTTGCTGCCCGCTTCAGACATCCGCTATCCTCCTCTGCAATTGAACTTAAGTGTTATGTCTTAAGGCTTCTGCATATCCTGTTCTAACTTTTTAAGAGATGCCCCGAACGAAGGAAAAGCAAAAATCTTTTCCTTTGTTCGAGGAGCGCCCTGCCGGGTGTTTTCAGTCCGCCCGGCACAGGCGCTGCTCCAGAAAGCAGATTATTTATACGCGTCTTTACCAACCTGAATATTGTCTTTTGTAATTTCTACATATGGAACACGGACCGCTTTTTTATCATCAAGCTTCCAATCCGTTCCATCCAGCACATCTTTCCCTTTTGCAGCATTAGCGGCTAGATCAACCGTTGCTTTACCCTGGTTTTTCGCATCGTTCAGTACGGTTCCAATCATTTTGCCTTTTTCAATCATTTCAAGCGCTTCCGGAATTGCATCTACACCCACAACCGGCATGAACTTGTCGCCTTTAAAATAGCCCGCTTTTTCAAGCGCTGAGATGGCTCCAAGGGCCATTCCGTCATTGTTTGCGATTACCAATTCAATCTTGTCATTGTATTTGGAAATCCAGGCATCCATTTTCTCTGTTGCCTTAGTGGCATCCCACATCGCTGTGTCCATAGCCAGCTGCTCTACATCTATTCCTTTTTGCTTAACAGTATCCACTGCATACTTTGTACGGGCTTCAGCATCTGGATGTCCAGGCTCCCCCTTCAGCAGTACGTATTGGATCTTCCCGTCGCCATTTTTGTCCCATTTAGCTTTATTGGCTTCCCAGGCTTTAGCAATCAGCCCGCCCTGGATCACACCGGATTCGGAAGATGTTGTACCTACGTAATAGGCCTTGTCATAGCTCTTCATTGCGGTTTCGTCCGGCTCCTTATTGAAGAAGATAACCGGCAGATTCTTCGCCTTCGCTTTGTCAATGATAGTCGGTGCCGCTTTAGGATCGACAAGGTTTACAGCCAGTGACTTTGCACCCTTGGCAATCAGAGTATCCACCTGCTCAGTCTGCTTTGCCTGGTCATTTTGGGAATCGTTGAGCATCAGGTTTACTTTTCCTTTTGCTTCTGTTTCCATCGCACGGCGAACATAAGACATGAAGTTGTCATCGAACTTATAGATGGTTGCTCCTACTGCCGCTTCACCTTTTTTACCGCCAGAGCCGCCTGACCCTCCGGATGAACTGCTGCTGCAGCCTGCTGCAAGCAGAAGGCTCGTAGCTACTGCTGCTGATAAAAATAATCGTTGCTTTTTCTTCATCATCATTCTCCTTTTAAAATACTAAATTAGAATTGTGAGCTGCCTACACGGTGTGTAAGCCCTTACATAAATACTAGCATGGAGATGTCAATACGCACAGACTGAATCAATAGCACTAATTTGCGTTTTCCTAGATTATTTTGCAATCCCTGAAACATTCCTGTAATCTTCTTGAAAAATATCCCTGCTAACAAAGGAGCCCGCCTCCCCATTTTTCGTATGGGGGGACAGACTCCTATCAGACATTATGATAAATTCACTTCAGACGCCGTATTGGCCGGCAAAACTGATTTGCGGAATTCAGAAGGGGAGTGGCCGGTCATTTTCTTAAATACCCTGCTGAAATAGTTCGGATCCTTGTAGCCGACGGAGAAGCAAATTTCCTTCATGCTTTTCCCTGGATCGGTCATTTCCTTTTTCGCTTTATTAATTCGTATATCAGTCACATAATCGATAAACGTCATTCCAAAACGTTCCTTAAATAACTTGCTAAAATAAAAGGGGCTTAATTCCACATATTCGGCAACCTGTTCAAGGGTAATAGATTCAGAGAAATGCTTTTCAATAAATTCTTTTGCTTTATAAAGAATGCCTCCTGCATGATTCATTCTAAACGTCTGTACCTGCTGTACAGCTGTGAGCAGATATAATTTGCTTTTTTCAATGATCTTAATTGGGGTTTCTGATTCAACGAAGGCTGGCGGCGTTTGGGAGGTAATACCAAAATCGTGCAGCATCCTGGATATCAGAACAAACAGTTCCTCAAACGACTTCTTGAATCCAATGCCTTCTTCCTCATTATGAAGATTCTCCACATATACTCCGAGATCAGCCATTACCTGGACAGTATCACCCTGCTGTATAGATTCCAATAATTTTTTTTCGGCATCAAGCGGATTTGCCCTGGCCGCTTTTTGGCTGGATGCTATACTGCCGTTCTCCATGGCTGAAACTGCTTCATGGTAAGAGAGGTGCAATTCGCGCGCTTCATTATAGGGAGAACCGATTCCGATATGAAGCCTTGCGTTAGGAAATTGTGCCTTAAATAAGCCAGGAAGTGTAATATGGATATTTTGTGCACTTGTTTTGATCTGACTTCGTTTTAATTGGGCTTTGCAGAGGAATAACACAGGCATCTTCAAATCATTTAGAGAGCCCGCCATAATCTCTTCATTCCTGGCAGCTGTTTTAAGAGCATCCCTCAGCCACATATACCACTTTTGCACTTCATTTTCCGAAGGATTTTTTCCATTTAACGGCTGAATAGCGAACACTCCTATATAACCATGTGCAACCTCCAGACCCAAGAGCTGCCCCCACTCGTCAAAACTGATATCCTGTACCTGATTGACCAGCAGTGAGGTGATCCACTCTTTCTGAACCAATGATACAGCGTGAGTCAGGTTTTCCTTTAAATGGCGGTGTTCCTCCTCTATTCTTCGTTCTTCAAGAATTTCCCCTGCTGCGCGTTTTAAGCTGTCTAAAATATCCTGCCTGCTGCTTGGCTTCAGGATATACTCCTTCACTCCCAGCCGCATCACTTCTTTTGCATATTCAAAGGTATTAAAGGCAGATACCATGATGAATCTGATAGAAGAGCTAAACTTCTTAATTTCCTTTACTGCCTGGACCCCGTCAATTCCCGGCATCTTAATATCCATAAATATGATGTCTGGAGAATGATTTTTCGCCAGTTCGATGGCTTTCCTCCCATTCGGTGCCTCGCCGATCACCTCTACTTCTTCATCAGAACTGCTGATGAATTTGGTCAAAGCCTTTCTTTCCAGGACCTCGTCATCCACTATAAGCACTTTCAGCAAGCTCTTCACTCCCCTCTATCTCATCTGGAATGATAAGAATAAAAGCCGTCCCTTTGTGAAGTTCTGATTCGATCTCCACTACATCATTCCTCTGATAAAAAAGCTGAAGCCTTCTTATGACATTTTTTACACCAATCCCTGTTGAATGGCTGTTCACTTTATCAGGCTCCATGTGCTCTTCCCCGTTCTTTCCATCAAGAAGCTTTAGCAAACGGTTCTTGGTCGGCTTGTCCATTCCGCGCCCATTATCTCGTATTTCAATCTGTACGGTATGATTTCGTTTAAAAATATGGAGCCGGATTTCTGCATTATCCTCATAGGATTCCACACCATGAATGAATGCGTTTTCGACAATAGGCTGCAGAATCATAGAAGGGATTCCCATATCAAGGCATCGATCATCAATATCTGTGATATATTGGATTCTTTCTCCGAATCTAGTGCGCTGTATGAAAAAATATTCCTTTACAATCCTTACTTCATCTCTTAAAGTAGACGCCTTATTTACATCCCCTAAGTTGTAGCGCAGCAAGGCGGCAACAGCTTCAATAAGTCTGGATGTTTGTTCAGCTTCTTCAAGATAAGCCATCTTTGAGACAGTATTCAGCGTATTAAATAAAAAATGGGGGTTGATTTGATTTTGGAGGCTCCTTAGCTCCAGCTCCTTCAAAAGCTTATCCAATTCTGATTTTTGTTTGATTTCTTTTACCAGCTGCCTCAGGTTTGCCCTCATCTGGTTAAATGTTTCAGTCAAAGGCATCAATTCGTCTTTAGTCGTAACTTTAATATCTTCTCCTTGCAGATCGCCTCTGGATATTTCCCTGGCAGCTCTTGACAGGGAGCTTATAGGCTTCGTGATTCCACCGGAAATCCAGAACGCCAGCAGGGCGCTTAAAATGGCTGCCGCTGAAAACAAAGAGAGAGACATCAATTTATAATAATGGTTCTGCTCCTCCATCTGACTGTAAAATTTCTGGTATTCTGTCAATTTATTATTTAACAGGGCCAGCGTGCTTTCCTGGAGATAGCCGTTGATTTTTATTACTTCATTAAAATGGCTGGAATAGGAATTGATCTCATCCTTTTTCAAGGCGCCAAGAGTCGCATCTCCTTCATCCAGAAAACTGTCAATCATATTTTTATAGTTTACTAAGCTCGTATTGCTGCTTGTGAATTCGGTATACAATTTATTTTGGTCCCTGATGAGCTTCAGTTTTTCTTTCCTATATTCCTTAAGATATGCCGGCTGTTTATCCAATATGTAGGCGTGCAGCTTTTCCGTCATTAAATTGGTCCGCTGCGAGATGTCATTTAAAAAGAGGAAACGCTTGAATCCTCCATCATACTCATTCATCAGCTTTTCGCTGCTATTATAGAAAAAAAAGCCTACCGATGTCAGCAATACAACCAGCACAATGAAGTATAAGAGAAGCTTTGATCGTATGCGGATCATCATGGGTTATTCTCCTCCACTATCATAATCACCTGAACGGATGTCTTTTTTTCTTAGTATGCGTGTTTCTGTATGGACGATCGGAGGCACTTTTTTTCCTTTGATAATGTCAATCATCATCTTTACAGCTCCATATCCCATCTCGTAGGGCTGCTGCACGACCGTCGCCTTGATAATTCCCTGGCGCATCAGCTGTATCGTTTCTGGCAGCGTATCAAAACCAAGAATGTAAATATCATTCTGCTTTCTGTACTTTTTCACAACATGAGCGATCTCCGGCCCATCCAGTGCACTTGTCCCAAAGAAGGCATTTACCTCAGGATGTTCCTGGATGATCTGATTCGCCTTTTCTGCAGCCTTCACCCTGCTGATATCTGATTCCTCCACCGCCACTATATGGATGTTTTTCTCCTTTTTCAATGCGTCCTTAAATCCCTGGACACGCTGCACTTGATGATTTCTATGGAAGCTTCCTGTTATGATTGCGACATTGACCTCTCCCTTTGTATCCGCAAGCAGAGCCTTTCCAGCAAGGAATCCAGAGTAATAATTATCTGTTCCTATGTAAGCCAGGCGCCTGCTGCCGGCGGCATCCGTGTCGACGGTTATGACAGGGATCCCTTTTCCAACAATGTGCTCAATCAAAGGAGGAAACTGTTCATCGCTTAACCCTTGGGTCATGATTCCATCGACCTTGGCTGCTGCAGACATTTCAATGGTTTTCAGATGGTCATCTATATTTGCCTGCTTTGGACCCGCATATTCAAGCATCACTCCATATTTTCTGGCTGCTTCCTTAGCCCCTTTTTCCACCAGCCTCCAATATTCATTATCTAGTTCCTCAGGAACAAGAACAAAATGATAGTTATATTCGGTTGTCTTCTTTTTTTCTCTGGGAAGCTGATGGGATACGACCTTCGAGCCGTAATAGACTGCAAATGAGCAGCTGACTAGAAAAAGTAAAGCGCCAAGAGTATAAGCTGCGGTGGATAATCTGCTCAAATCGATCTCCCTCATTCGGTGTTTGGTATCTAGCATCTTATGTCTAATTTATGTAGTATCAGGGGCAAAGTCAATACTTTTTCGAAAGGGCTTTCATCCCATATGCAGGAAAAGGCCGTCTTAGCAGAGGCCTTTTCCTGCATTCTATCAATTATATGAGCACCTGAAATGATTCACTGCTGAAACTGGACCCGATGCAGGTTTGCAAAGATCCCATCCTGCTGAAGCAGTTCATCATGGCTGCCTTGTTCTGCAATTCCTTCCTCGGTGACAACGATGATTCTGTCTGAATTTTTGATCGTCGCCAGCCTATGAGCGATGATCAGTGTGGTGCGGTTTTTGGCCAGCTCGGCGAGGGCATTCTGAATGATCCTTTCCGTTTCTGTATCAAGAGCAGAGGTTGCTTCGTCCAAAATTAAGATAGGAGGATTCTTCAGGAACATCCTGGCGATTGCGATTCGCTGCTTTTGACCGCCCGAAAGCTTCAGTCCCCTCTCTCCGATTTGAGTTTCATAGCCGTCAGGCAGGGACGATATAAAGCTTTCAAGGTGTGCCATCTTGGCCGCTTCAATAATCTCTTTATCGGAAGCCCCTAATTTTCCATAGGCAATATTCTCCTTCAATGTGCCAGTAAACAGAAATACATCCTGCTGGACAATCCCTATCTGCGACCTTAAAGATTTTTTGGTCACTTCCCTGATGTCCAGTCCATCAATGGTAATGGTCCCAGCATCTGTATCATAGAAACGGGGGATTAGTGAGCAGATGGTCGTCTTGCCTGCACCGCTTGGGCCTACAAAGGCTACCGTTTCCCCTGATTGGATCTTTAGATTAATATCTTTTAGAACCGGCTTTTTCTGATCATAGCTGAAGGAAACATCCTTAAAGGCAATATCGCCTGTAAGAAGACCTGCGTCCTCTGCCCCCTCCCGGTCCTTCACGTCAGGCTCCTTGTCAATCATTTCAATAAATCTCGAAAATCCGGCCATCCCTTTCGGATAAAGCTCCATCAGGGCACTGATTTTATCGACAGGTTTGAAAAGTACATTTACATATAGAAGAAACGCAACCAGCTTTCCATATGACAGCTGATCATGAAAGCTGAACCACGCACCAACTACAAGAACGGCCAAAGTAATGAGCCTTGTAAGCATGTATATTCCCGAGGAGCTGAAGCCCATAACCTTGTATCCCGACAACTTCGCCTTCCGAAAGCGCTGATTATTGAGATTGAACCTTTTATTTTCATACGCTTCGTTTGTAAAAGACTGTACCACGCGTGCACCGGAGACGCTGTCTTCCACCCGGGCATTGACATCCGCAATTTCACTGTACATGGAATCCCATGCTTTATTCATCCGGACATTGCTGTATACGATCAGCCACACCAGAAACGGCAGGATGATCAAAACGATAAGTGCCAGCTTCATATTGATCGTGAACATGATCCAAAAAGCACCGGCAAATGTCATGACCGCGATGAATAAATCCTCCGGTCCATGATGGGCAAGCTCTCCAATATCAAAAAGATCATTTGTGATCCTGCTCATGATATGACCTGTCTTTGTACCATCAAAAAAAGAAAATGACTGCTTCTGGACATGCTGAAACAGCTGCCGGCGCATATCGGTTTCAATATTGATTCCAAGCATATGCCCCCAGTAATTCACAATGTATTGCAAAAAGGTACTGATTATATAAAAGACCAGGAGGCCAATGCTTACAGAAACGATGGCCGGCCAGTCCTCGCCAGGCAGCAGGGTATCAATAAACCACTGAACGGCAAGCGGAAACGCAAGCTCAAGCAGAGCCACTATGATGGAACTTGAAAAATCGATGATAAATAGTTTTTTATGGGGCTTATAGTATTGAAAGAAACGCCTGATCATTAAACTTTCTGCTCCTTTTCTTATGTACTTCATAAATCATACCACGTATATTTACAAAATTATGAAAAATAAATTCATACACGCAATTGGCCATTGCTCTTTACCTGCAAGGGTATCCACTTACTTGAATCACTGCATCCATCCAAACATAGTTAAAGGCTGGCAGCTTATCTGCTGCCAGCCTATTTTTAGGAAGAGAGTTCTCCATGCTTCTCAATGAAGTCCCTGCTCAATTCACTCCATACATCAAATTTGTTTCCATCAGGATCGTAAAAAACAAAATTCTTTCCTGTATGTCCCCTGTCCTCAATTTGTCCAATCTGCACTTCCAGGGACTCCAATTCATGATGGAGAGAAGTAAGTTCCTTGACTCCATTTACTTCAAATGTCATGGAAAAGAGCTCTTCCCCCCGATAATCAATGAAATTCAGCCGCTGGTTTGGAGCCGCTTTTACAAGGAAGAAGCTTTGATTCGCCATATTGATAATCGCTTTTTCTTCATCCTGATAGCTAAGCTGCGCGCCGAGCTTTTTTACATACCAATGTGCTGAGAATGTGACGTCACTTACAGGCAGATATGCTGTGCCGACCCTTCTTAATTGCGTTTTCAAGGAATACCCCTCCTTATTATGAAGCTATAAGATAGATATTCTCCCTTTTTCTACATTTTCCTACTTTCACTTTTGAATTAATGTGACTCTTTCACCCGCTGATTAGAGATAGGCCCTTAATGCTTGAAATGAATTCCCTTATCTCTTCCTTCCGTCCCTCATGAAATGCCTGGACGATTTTGCTGCCTACGATGACGCCTTCGCAGGATGGCAGCAGGGACTGCGCAGCATCAGCGGAGGAGATGCCGAATCCTGCTAGAACAGGAGTATTTGTAAAGCTCTTGATTTTATCGATTTTATTCTTGATTTCAGCAGCATTTAGTTCTGCTCGTTCACCAGTGACTCCATTTACAGTGACCGCATAGATAAAGCCTTCGCTGTCACTTGTCAGGGTTTTCAGCCTTTCTGCTCCGCTGGTAAGGGCGGCGAGTCTTATGATCGCAATATCAGCTGCTGCCAGGTGCTCTTTAACGAGCGCTTCCTCTTCATATGGGAGGTCAGGGAAGATGCAGCCTGCAATTCCTCCCTGTCTGCTGGCATCAGCAAATTGTTCAAGTCCATATTGCAGGACTGGATTGATATAGGTCATTAAGATTATGGGAACAGTGATTTTTTCTTTTATCTCTGTCAGCTTATTCAGGATCATTTCCAGGGATACTCCGTTCTTTAATGCCCGAAGTCCAGCTTCCTGGATGACAGGTCCGTCTGCAACCGGATCTGAAAAGGGCACCCCTACCTCGATGAGATCCGCTCCGCTTTCCTGAAGGAATAAGAGGTCTTTTTCAAGCCTGTCTATACCCCCGTCTCCTCCCATGATATAGGCTGTGAATGCCTTTTTATCTTCTTTTATTAAAGTCTGAAAGAGTGCTTCCAGTTTCCGTTTACTCATGTTCAGATCTCCCTTCCATTTTTCTTATGGTATCTACGTCTTTATCTCCGCGGCCTGATAAACAAATGACCATACTTGAATTCTGATCAAGTCTTGGCGCCAATTTGACCGCATGAGCAATCGCATGTGAGCTTTCAAGGGCTGGTATGATGCCTTCTGTTCTGGTCAGGAGATGGAAGGCGGACAAAGCTTCCTCATCAGTGACCGAAGTATATGTGACCCGCCCTTCTTCCATTAAATAAGAATGCTCTGGACCTACACCGGGATAATCGAGTCCGGCTGAGATGGAATGCGCCTCCTGGATCTGCCCGTCCCCGCTCTGCAAAAGGTACATATGCGCTCCATGAAGGATTCCCTTTTTTCCTTTTGTCAGGGATGCCGCATGAAAAGGGGTTTCAAGACCTTTTCCTGCTGCCTCCACTCCTATTAAGCTTACTTCTTGATCTTCAATGAACGGATAAAACATCCCCATGGCATTGCTGCCTCCTCCGATGCAGGCCACAACATAATCAGGAAGCCTATTTTCTGCAGCCTGAAATTGGGCCTTTGTTTCACTTCCGATAACACTTTGAAAATCCCGTACGATCTGGGGAAAAGGATGCGGACCGAGGACAGACCCCATGATATAGTGGGTATCATCAATATTGCTGACCCAATAACGAAGGGCCTCATTGACGGCATCCTTCAGAGTCCTGCTTCCCTGGGTCACCGATACAACCTTGGCTCCGAGCAGCTCCATTCTGTACACATTCAGTTTTTGACGCTGGATATCTTCTTCTCCCATGAAAATAACGGCTTCCATATCCAGAAGGGCGCAGACCGTTGCGGTGGCTACCCCATGCTGGCCGGCTCCAGTTTCAGCAACCACTTTGTTCTTTCCCATTCTTTTTGCCAGGAGGGCCTGGCCAAGAGTATTATTGATTTTGTGTGCCCCTGTATGGTTTAGATCTTCCCGCTTCAGATAAATTTTGGCTCCGCCCAATTTCTCAGATAGCCTTTTGGCAAAATATAAAGGAGTGGAACGGCCGACATAATTTTTAAGCAGGTCCTGGAACTCTTCCCTAAATTCTTCTGAACGCCCGATGGTCTGGTATGCTTCTTCAAGCTCGGTTATAGCAGCCATTAAAGTTTCAGGCACAAATTTTCCGCCGAATACCCCGTATTTACCGTTTTGGTCAGGCATTGAATATGATGGTTTAGACATTTTCCTTCACTCCCGTTTTTGCATTTTCTATAAATCTTTTAATCTTCCCGAGATCTTTTCTTCCGTCTGTTTCGACTCCGCTGCTCACATCTACCATATAAGGTTCAACGATGGAAACAGCTTCCGCTACATTTTCCGGGGTCAAGCCGCCGGCTAGAATGAGATTCTTTGTATGGCTTCCAAGCCCCCGTATTGCCTCCCAGTCAAAGGCTTCCCCATTGCCTCCATGGTATTTTCCTCTCGGAGCATCAAGAAGGATAAATTCACTTCCGAACTGCTGGATCACGCTTTTACTTCCTGGCTGAAAGGAAATACCTTTTATGACGGGCATTCCAAGCGTTCGAATAAAATCAGCACCTTCATCTCCATGCAGCTGGATGAGGGTAAGACCGGTATATTCCGCAATCTCTCTGATTTCTTCGGCCGTTTCATCCACAAACACGCCTACCTTTTCAATATGAGCCGGAAGCGTGCTGATAATTTCCCTTGCGGTTTCTTTCTCGATTTTCCGCTTGCTTTCAGCAAAGACAAAGCCCAGGGCATCCGCTCCATATCCCGCAGCAGCTTCTGCTGTCTGAATATCCATGATTCCGCAAATCTTCACTTTCATCGGCTTTCCACCTTAAGGTTTTTCATATCAGCTAAAAACTGCCTTGGATTGTCCTGCCTCATGAATGCTTCCCCCACAAGTATGCCGTCAGCTCCGGCCTTCACTACCCTTCTGCAGTCATCGAGAGAGGTAATGCCGCTTTCACTGATGACGTAGGCATTGTTCTTTTTCGCCTTTGCTGCGAGTTCTTCGGTTACAGACAAATCGATTTGAAAGGTTGATAGATTGCGATTGTTAATTCCTATAATATCTGCCCCTATCTCCAGTGCCCGGTCCAGTTCCCGCTCATTGTGGACCTCAGTCAAAACATCCAGCCCGAGGGATACTGCGTACTGATAAAGTTCCTTTAACTTCCGGTCATCCAATGCTCTTACGATTAATAGGATGATATTTGCACCAAAGTGGAATGCTTCGTCAATCTGTGATGTCTCCAGCATAAAATCCTTGCAAAGGATAGGGAGCTTTATGGTATTTCTTGCGAGGTCCAGATCCTTCATACTTCCCTTGAAAAAAGTTTCTTCGGTAAGAACACTCATGGCATCTGCTCCTGCTTCCTCATACATCCTGGCAGTTTGGACAGGATCTGCTTGAAGATTAATGGCTCCCTTGGAAGGAGAAGCCCTTTTAAATTCGGCTATGACGGTGAAGCCCCGTTCCAAAGCTTTCTTTAAGCTGTAGTCCGCCTGTCTTTCATTTTTATTTATATAGGGAAGACTCCGCTGGGAAAGACTTTTCCTTTTCTCCTGTAAAATCGGCTCTAAATAATCTTTCATATGATTGCCTCCTCCTTGCTGACCGCTTTTGATATTTCCAATATCTTTTTAAAATGAGAGTAGGTCCTGCCTGACTGCAGGAGTGAATCTGCCAGCTCTATTCCTTCCTTGATCGTACCTGCCTTTTCTGAAGCAAAGAATCCGATGCCCGCATTCAATAAAACCGTATCTGTAAACGGCCCTCTATCTCCTTCCAATACAGACAGTAAGATATCCGCGTTCCTCTCAGGAGACCCGCCCCTGATTTCCAGATTGCTGACCTCTTTCAATCCCAGCTCGGCCGGCCTTACCGTCTCGGCTCTGCTGCTGCCGTTTTCAATAATCCTAAGCTGGTTCTCTCCCTGGAGGGAAGCTTCATCCATGCCGCCTGCCCCGTGGATGACAACCGCCTTTTTTCTGCCTAATTTAAGAAAGACTTCTGCATAAGGATCCAGCAGTTTAGGTGAATATACCCCCGTTACCTGATAGGTTAAGGAAACTGGATTTGTTAGCGGGCCTAGACTGTTAAAAACGGTCGGGATCCCTAAATCCTTCCGTACCTTCACAATCTTTTTCAGCTGCGGATGCACATGCTGGGCAAAGAGAAAAGCAATGTTGGTTTGCTCTATCATCTTTTTCGCTTCCTCCGCATTCTGGGATAGTGATATCCCCAGGCTTTCCAGTACATCCATGCTCCCTGAGCGGCTGGTAATGCCCCGGTTCCCATGCTTAATTACTTTCACTCCGCCGGACGCAAGAACAAATGCTGTGGTAGTACTGATATTAAAGCTGTTGGAGCCATCTCCGCCGGTTCCGCAGATATCCATGGCCGCTTCTCCAGCTGTGAATTTATGGGTAGATGCTGCACGGATCGCCTGGGACAATGCTGCCATCTCGTCTGGTACAGCCCCCTTAACATTAATGCCCATCAGAAAAGCCGCAATTTCGCTTTCAGATGTTTGGGGATGAAGAAGGCAGGCCGCCGCTTCTTCCATTTCTGTGTAGGATAATTCTATTCCGTTTACAAGTTTAGTTAGGTACTTTTTCACGAATATCCCTCCTGTTTACCATTTCTACAAAGTTTTGAACCATTTCTTTTCCGTATTCTGTAGCAATTGATTCTGGGTGGAATTGGAGCCCGATCACTTGATGGTCTTTATGGCGGACAGCCATAACCGCACCATCATCGGCTGCTTCTGCTGTTATTTCAAGACATTCCGGTAAATTTGTACGGTCCACCAGCAGGGAGTGATATCTCATCACTGTAATTCCGTTTTTGACATTTTGGAAAATACCCTCTCCAAGATGTGTGATCACCGATGTTTTGCCATGCTTGACGGCCCTGGCCTTTTTGACAATGCCTCCATATGCTTCGCCTATTACTTGATGGCCCAGGCAGATTCCAAGAATCGGGATTCTGGATGAAAACTCCTTAACAAGCTGCAGGCAGATTCCTGCGGTGTGCGGGTTTCCAGGACCGGGAGATAAAATGATTCCTTTTGGATTCAGCCTGTTTATATCTTGAATGGTCAGCTCATCATTTCTTTTGACCAGAATTTCCTGTCCTTCTTCCTTTAACATTTGATACAAGTTATACGTAAAGGAATCGTAATTATCAATTAGTAAAATCATCTTACCGCCTCCATTAGTCCGCTTGCCTTATGAAGCGTTTCTTCCCATTCCTTCTCAGGTATGGAATCGTGTACAATGCCTGCTCCTGCCTGCAGATAAGCGTGGCCGCCTGAGAAAACGAGCGTGCGGATGGTCAGTGCCAGGTCGAGCGTCCCATCAAAGGTAAAATAGCCGATGCCCCCTGCATATGCCCCTCTTCTGGTTGTCTCCAAATCATTGATCAGCTGCATGGCCCTTATCTTTGGTGCGCCTGAAACAGTACCGGCGGGCAGACAGGAAGGAACGGCATCCAGGAAGTGGACCTGTTTATCCAGGGTTCCCTCTACATCGGAGACCAGGTGCATCACATTTACATACTTTTCAATCTCCATCAGTCTTGTTACTTTCACAGATGAAGTCTCACTAATCTTTCCAAGGTCATTTCTTGCTAAGTCAACGAGCATATAATGCTCAGCCCTTTCCTTTTCGTCCTCTAGAAGCTCCCTGGCAAGGTCATCATCCAGAACAGGACTTTTGCCTCTTGGCCTTGTACCTGCAATCGGATTGGATAAAATCTTGTTTTCCTTCACGGTAACAAGCCGTTCGGGTGAACTTCCCGCAATCTGATAAGCTCCAAAGTCCATATAGAAACGGTAGGCTGACTGATTATACGTGCACAGCTTAATAAAATAGTCGAAAGGATCTCCCTGATAACCACTCTTGAGCCGGTGTGAAAGGACAGCCTGGAAGATATCGCCCTCCAAAATGTGATGCTTCAGGGTTTCGACCGACTTAATAAAGTCTGCTTTTCCCGTATCGGATACAAAACCGAAAAATTGGAAATCTTCTGCATTTTCTTTTTGCGGCAAAGCCTCAATCTCTTCGATTCTTTGGTTCAGCAGACTGTCTGCCTCTGCTTGTGAAAGAGCATGATCATAATCCAAAAGGTAGTAAGCAGCTTCCTTGTTTTCGTTTATAATCAAGAATTCAGAGTGGAAAAGGAAATACGTATCATAGACTCCCAGGTCATCAGCCTTTTCCTGGCCTATGCTTTCCAGGCTGCGGATCATATCATAGCTGAAATACCCGATCGCTTTCGCTATTCCGCCTGGCTCACTTCTGTACCTGTCTGTCATCTCTTTTAGGATCTGAATGGGATCGCCCGCAAGGACCTCAGTCCTTCCTTTTTGTATCCTTTCTGTCCGCCCCTCCCTAGAGCGGATTTGGATGGCAGGATTAAATCCAATCATCGTCTGTGTTCCACCTTTATCCCCCGGAAACATCAGATATGCTTTGCAGCTGCCAGCGAGGCCTGCGTATACAGATTGTGCATCAACCGGGGAACTTAATGTCCTTTTGTATACCTTCAATGAATTCGTACAATTAACAGCCAATTAAATCCCTCTTTCCTGATTCTTTGTCAGTGTGTGTAAAATAAAAAAAGCCCTCCATAAGCCGAAGCTTATGGAGGGCGAATATTCCGCGGTGCCACCTCCGTTGGGAAATCAAAAACCTTTCCCATCTCTTCGGATACAGAAGGCTGCCCTTCGATATCCTATCCCTTTAACGGAGGAGTCCGTGTCCCTCTACTTCTCTTTCAAGGGACCTCTCGGAAGCCCATTCGCTTAAACTCCTGTACCGGTTCACACCTGCCACCGGCTCTCTGGAACATTTGTTTAAGGTACTCTTCTTCCTCAGTGATTTTGATTATACAGGGACTATCCCCGTTTTTTGAACGCAAAAAGGGCCTCCCATCCTTAAAAAAAGGACGGGAAGCCCGCGGTACCACCTTTAATTGATTGCATTGCAATCCACTCGACAGCATCAAGGCGAAATCCTGATGCCTGACTCCTTAACGCGGAGCAAACGTTAAAGCCTACTGCCTGGATACAGGGTTCGGTTTAAAGGCTCTGAAGTCCATTCACTTAGGAAATTCACCGGTTTTCACCTGCCACCGGCTCTCTGGATCATTTCGTTTAAGCTACTACTCTTCGTCAACGCCGTTCGATTCAGTTGATTTAATAAAGACTATAAAACTTTATTCTGTGATTGTCAATTATTTTATTCAAAAAGAATTATTTTATTCCCGCAGAGTGCTCCACGTTTCTTTTTTCAAATTTCTGGACTGCCTGCTCACACAGCCAATGGGTCATAAGAGCATCTTCTGGTGTTATGTATATCTCTGCTTTTCCCGTCAGGAAGTCGATAAAGTTCTGAATCATGGTCCGGAACCCCCTCTTCGACAGAGTTTCTTCCCAATCATTTCCGCCTAGCTTCGTTTCATTCTTTTCCTGTATTAGGACATTTTCATTCACATTTAAAGCAATCCTTTTTCCTTCAGACCCAAATGCCTCCAGACGTTCCTCAGTGGTGCCGCTGTCACGGTTCATGATGCCGATGGCAGTTCCTTCGTCTGATACAAGCTGCATCGTCACATGAAATAATTTATTCGAAATCATTTTCCCTGTAATAATCGTTTCATTAAAATCATAAGGATATAAATGTCTGATTGTATCCACGACATGGATAAAATCATCAAAGATAAATCTTCTCGGTGAATCCGGCAGACTGCTCCGGTTTTTTTGCATTAATACCATATTTAGTTCAGGGGTCTCTCTTACAAATTGATAAGGAGGAGCGAATCGCCTATTAAACCCAACAGTCAGCATGAGATTTTTCTCTCTTGCCAGCTCTACCAATTTTTTGGAAGATTCATAGTCTGCCGTAATGGGCTTATCCACAAATACATGGATCCCTTTATGTAAGAGGCGTGTAACGATTTCTTTATGTGAATCAGTGGAAGTATGCACGAATGCACCTTTGATTCCTGCTTCAAGCAGAGAATCCAGGCTTTCATGAAGATGGGACCAGCGGTATTGATTTCCTAGATTTTTCAACTTTTCCTGATTTCTTGTATAAAGATGGAACTCTGCATCCTCTATGCGGCTAAAAATGGGCAGATATGCTTTTTGGGCAATATCACCTAAGCCAATTATACCTATTTTTAACATGTTTTCAGCCCTCTCTCTATTAAATGGCCATTCATATGATACAATCGATAAAAGGAGTTGTGATAAAACAATGTATAACGGTAAAAAATGGGAAGAACCTCTGCCGAAAGAACAGATCGCAGTATGGGAATGCCTTTCACAGGAATGCAATGGCTGGATGAGAAAGGAATATTCATTCCAGGAGCTTCCAGACTGCCCGCTCTGCGGCGAAAAAATGGAAGCCGGAGAACGCCTCCTGGTAAAAATCCCGCCAAATATCCAGAAAAATTCATAACTTCATACATCTTCTCGGATTTATTATGACATACTTACTTCCTCCAGCAAAAAGATTCGAATAAAAAATGAAGCAGCCTCATCCGGATTAAAGCCGGATTATGGCTGCTTCATTTTTTTGTCCTTCAAAGCCTCATGATATTTCCCTGAATAAATCCGTATGAATATGGACGAGTACGAGCTGCTCATTGTTCTTTAAATCAAGATCCCCGGTCTGTGCTGGCCGGGGAATCTCCTTTTTTTCATCTTCGCAGAATGCAAGATAAACCCCCAGTGATTCTTCCGCAAGATTTATTGCTTCAGAAAGTGTCCTTCCTTCAGCAAAACAGCTTTCCACATCGGGAAATTTCACGAAATAACTGGTATCATTCTGCTCCACAACTCCCAAAAATTGATATTCCGCCATGATATCCGCCTCCTCTTCTGCCATTGATGCCATCAGCTGTTAAAAAATGGAGTTCCGCTTGTTTTGCTTTTTATAAAGCTCTCCAGCCTTTGGATACACCTCGAAAATCCTGCTGGTGTACCCTCCCGGAAGATAAAGCTGAAGACCTGCATTCATCAAGTAATCTCCTGATTTTATGGCAATAATTTTTTCACCATACGAAATGCAGTATCGTTTTTCTGCGGCCAATCCGGCTAACTTAACTCGATGCCTGGTATCAGTACTTTTTCCCTTTTTAAAAACAAATACTACACTCTTTTCTTTTTTTATATATTGAACCGAGTGAATCTGCCCTATATCATTGGATGCGCTGATCCTCAGAAGATCCCCATGCTGGATTACATCCCTGATCTTCTTGTAATAGGAAATCTTATCCCTGAGCAGTTTCAGATCATCCTCCTTGAGTTTAGATAAATTGCAGCCAATTCCCATCACTCCCGTCATCGATACATCACAGCGGAACGAGAGTGGCAGCTTCCTTTTGGTGTGTCCATTAGGGGAATCTGTCACCCATGAAGCCATCACTTTGGCAGGATACGCGAAACTGAATGCATGCTGGATGCCGATCCGGTCAAGAGCATCTGTATTATCGCTCGGCCATAATTGATCAAAGTATTGGATGGCTTCAAAATTGACCCGTCCGCCTCCTGATGCACATCCTTCCCACATGACGGAGGGATGCTTTTCCCGAAGTCTGGAAAGCAGACGGAACACGGTCCGATTATGCTCCACCCAGATTTCCTGCCTCCTGTCTGCCGGGAGGTTTAAGGCACCCGGCTCGGAAAACGGCCGGTTCATATCCCACTTGATAAAGGAGATCTTATACCGTTCCAGCAAAGTGTCCATAATAAAAAATAAATAATTGAATACCTCTGGCTTTGTCAGGTTTAAAACAAGCTGTGATCTGGACATGGTTGCTTCCCTGTTTTCAAAACCATAGACCCAGTCTGGGTGCATACGGTATAAGTGGCTGTCTTTACTGACCATTTCAGGCTCAATCCATAAACCAAACTTCATTCCCAGTTCATTCACCTTTTGAATCAATGGCGCCAAACCATCGGGGAATTTTATCTCATCCGGATACCAGTCACCCAGTCCTGAACGGGAATGATTCCGATTCTTGAACCACCCATCATCCACGACAAAAAGCTCTGTTCCCAGGGATGCGGCCTTTTCAGCCAAATCCTCCTGACTTTTAAGGTCCACATTAAACTTTACAGCTTCCCATGAATTATAAAGAACCGGACGGACTTCCCTTCTCTGATTATCCGGCAGAAGCCGATCCAGAGAGAATGTGTGCAAGGCATGTGAGGCAGCATTAAACCCATGGGCTGTATGCCCAAAGAATACCTCTGGCGTCTCAAAGCTTTTCCCTGTTTGAAGGGAAAGAAGCGAATCAAAATCATTGATTCCAAGAAGGACCCTTGTATCCCCAAATGGCCTTTGTTCTGCCACAAGCTTAAAATTCCCGCTATAGGCAAGGCATCCGAAAAAGACATCCCCAGAAAATTCCGAAGCTTCCTGATCCACCATAAAGCAGGGATTGTAGTTGTGACCGGTAATACCCTTCCTGCTTTCGAATATGGTTTTCCCGCCGGCTAGTTTCCTCCGGAATAAGTTCCCCTCATTTGCCCAGGTACCTTCTACATTGGTCAAATAGAGCTGATCGTGCGGAAAGTTCCATTCCCCGCTATAGAATAAAGCCAGCTCAATATCCTGATCCTCTTTATTTTCGATCACCAGTTTTCTTTTAATCATTCCATGTTCAGAATAGACCTCATAATTCACGTGAATATGTACTTTATAGAATAAATCCGAAAAATGGAGTTGCAGCTTTTCATTTTCCAGTGAAAATCCATCAAAGATTAAACATAGATCCCTGGTTCCATCCTGGAAATGAATTTTCAGGGAGGGCTCCTTATATCTCAGCTGACCCCAGGCAGTCATTTCTTCAGGCAGAATCTCCTCCCTTCGTTCAAAGGTGGAATAATTTTTATAAACCGGGAGATCCAGATCCTCAAGATTGCTGAGCCTTTTCCCCCAATAAACATGAACTACCTCCCCTTCCTGTGTCACATGAAAAATATAGCTGCTATCCAAAGCATCCAGCGAAATAACTCTTTGGTCACGGCTGATCCTGATTCCCATTAGCCCACCTGCCCTGTTTAACTTTGTTGAACTGCCCTTTCTCCTCATTACCTGTACATTTTAATGTCCTACTTAAAGAATATGCCTGTTCCCCGGCATAAAATCACTTACCGTTTATGTATTTCATGTTTAATTTCCTTTGCTTTGAGGAAAACATATGGAGAATAAGCAGAGAATAATTCTTGCTGCTTAAGAAAAAATAACCATTGAACATATTTTTTGGGAGGAATAAGTCATGCCGGAATTGCACAATATACTGAATCAGCAAGTAGCGAATTGGACGCTTCTCTATACAAAGCTCCATAATTACCACTGGTATGTTAAAGGAGAGAATTTTTTCACACTGCATGTGAAATTTGAGGAGCTGTACAACGAAGCGAATCAATATGTCGATGAATTGGCGGAGAGACTCTTGGCAATCAAAGGACGTCCTGCCGCAACCTTAAAAGAAGTATTAGAAATAGCGACCATCAAGGAGGCTGCAGGCAATGAAACCACAAATGAGATGGTTGAAAGCCTAAGCAGCGACTTTAAACAGCTGATTGATGAACTCAAACAGGGAATGGAAACAGCCCAGCAGGCGGGAGACGAAGGCACGAGCGACCTCTTTCTTGGAATTTCCGTTTCACTCGAAAAACACTTATGGATGTTCAGCACATTTTTAAACAGCTGATACTAGGAAGGCGCATGAAAAACACATCATGCGCTTTTTTTTAGGCAGAAAGGCAGGCTCGACATGGTTCACAGTTAGGAATATAAGAATGATTTGTTCTAGGCTCGGTTCTTATAGAGGTGAGCCTTGGATCATTCTGAGCTTGGATCATCACAAGGCTCCAGCCCTGCCTGATGGATCAGAATACAGATTTTTATTTTCTTAAGTATCCGCTGACACCAGTATTTCACCAATTTACTATCCGCAAACCCACTCCACCATGACTTCAAACCTATTTTTTACATTTACCACTATTTACCGCCAATAATTTAGAAATAATACTTTAATAATATATTCAAATTTTCTATAATCTAGTTATATTTATATTAGATTGATAGCTACTCTATTTCAAAGTCACTCCTGTTTTTAGGCAACATTCTACCTGCCTGTAAAATGAAGGTGCGCAGGCCACCATTAAAAAGGAGATGAGTTTTTGAATACACGTCCAAAACTTATGACAAAATTTGTTCTGCCTCTGGCAGTTTTACTGATAGCAGCTGTTTCCGTTTTTTGGATAATTAAAAGTTCTTCAAAAGAAGTTTCCATTCCCTTTTCGTCTCTGTCCCAGACCATCCAATCCCAGAAGGGTGAACCTGTTTCATTGAAAGAACAGCAGGATGGGAAGCTCATCTTAACGACCCCCCATGGCACATTCGTAAGCTATGTCCCGCCTAACAGCCAGATGGTAGACAAGCTGGTTGAAAAATATAATGTACAATACTCATACTCGAACAACAGCCAATATGGCGGATGGATCATCGGCGGCTTGCTGATTATTCTGGCATGTGCGGCCATTTTTTATCAAAAGAAGTACAAAGAAGGAGCAGGTACCGCTGCCAAGAGCAAGAGCAGCATCTCGAAATCCAAACCACTCCCTTCCATTACACTTAAAGAGGTAGGCGGCCTACCTGATGAGATGAAGGAAGAAATCGCACAAACTCTATCCATTTTCAAAGAACCGGAAAGAGCATCCAAGATCGGCATTAAACCGCCAAAAGGAATTTTGCTTTACGGACCTCCCGGAACCGGGAAAACCCTTCTTGCCCAGGCTATGGCCCATGAAATTGGTGCAAGCTTCTTCTCGGCAAGCGGCGCTTCCTTCAATGAAATGTTTGTGGGAGTCGGTGCTTCAAGGGTAAGAAGCCTGTTCCAAACAGCTAGAAAGCAGTCTCCTGCCGTTATTTTCATCGATGAGGTAGACGCACTTGCTGCAAAGAGGAAGCAGCACGGTGGTGAAGAATCCGAGAAAACCCTGACTGAGCTTCTAGTACAGCTGGATGGCGGAATGTCCAATGACGGCATCTTATTCATAGCCGCTACCAATAGAAAAGACATGCTGGATGAAGCCTTCCTTCGTCCAGGACGGATCGACTTTTCTTTTGAGGTTCCGCTCCCTGACACAAAAGGACGCCGCGATATCATTGATATTCATGCTAAAGGAAAAAAACTGGCTGATAATGTAGCAGCCTCTCTTGATATACTGGCTGAGAGTACATCCGGATTTTCAGGAGCTGAGCTGAGCTCTTTATTCGAAACAGCCAGCAGAAGAGCTGTCAGAAATGGCATGGAGAGGATCCAGCAGGCAGATCTTGATTTTGCACTTGACCGTACGATTTTAGGAAGCACGTCGAGGACCTTGAAAGATAACGAAACAAAACAGCGTGTCGCGATCCATGAGGCCGGCCACGCTCTGATCTCTGCATTGACCAAGCCAGGATCTGTCAGAAAGGCCACCATCATTCCACGCGGACAGGCGCTGGGATATGTAGCTCCAATCCAAAAGGAAATGCATCTATCCACTGCATCCGATTTGATGGACCAGGTGAAGATGATCCTAGCCGGCGGTGTCTCTGAGCGCCTCTTCCTGGGCGAACACAGCATCGGAGTCGGAGGCGATGTACAGCAGGCCAGAAGAATCATTGAACAAATGGTCGACCTTGGCGTCCTTCAGGATGGCTTCACCCTTTCTTTCTCCAAGGAAGAAAAAGAGCAGAAAATGAAGGAATTATTCCACGAAGCACTCGAGCAAACAGAAATGCTCATCGAGACTCACCGTCTTCAATATGATGCATTGGTCACAGCCCTTCTCAAGAAAGAAACATTAGAAGGCTGGGAGGTTGACCAAATCGTAAATGAAACAGACCTTATCGATCTGGCAACCGTTTAAACAAAGAGGGTGTCCCAAAAGGTATAAACTTTTGGGACACCCTCTTTTTATTTGGGTCTTTTCTAAAAGATTGGACCCGATAAGGAAAAAAAAGGATATCTTTGAATCGAGTGGAATATAAAAAATACAGGGATCGGAGGGACTATAACATGAACATGACAAAACCGATGTTCTATTTTTGGATTACAGGGATTGCCATTCTTGCGATTTTCACAGGGGAAATTGCTACGGTCATGATGCTGTATTTGATATTGCTAGTATTAATGGGGATACACTCTACGATTAAGAATTTTTATGAAGATTGGAAAAGCAGATATTTCAATTAGATGAGATACCGTGCTAAGCAGGTTTTTTTAAATTTTACGTCCAAATCGATATAATATATCTAACAAGGCTGCAATCGATCCTTGTATAAATGCATTTGGAGGCAGTTACATGAATCAATCAGAAACATTTCTTCAATCCTTTTTAAGCCACCGCCAGGTTACCAATGAGTTAATCCAATTCATTACACCAGAGAATTATGGGTTTAAGCCTTCGGAGACATCCATGGAAGCGGCCAAACTGGCCAGGCATATTATGGAGTCTTCCTACAAATTTGCCTCTGTGGTGAAAACAGGGAGCCTTGCGCCGTTTCAGGAAAAGACTGCAGAAGAGCCTGACTTACATAAATTCGCTGAAGTGTATACCAATAAAACAAAGGAAATCCTTGCATCATTATCTGACCAGGATTTCGAGAAAGATGTAGATGTCTCAGCTATATTCGGCAGCTCTATGACAGGACTGCAATTGCTGCGTTCAGCGCTCGAGCACGAGATTCACCATAAAGGAGCTCTTTTTGTCTATGTGAGAGGAATGGGCCATACGGAACTTCCATTTTTCGTTAAGAGGTAAATATGAAAAGCAAAGAGGCTGTCCCGGGACAGCCTCGTTCTTTAAGGGTCTTTTCTAATAGATGCGGCTTCAAAGAAAATTCCTTTATAAAAACGGGTTGATTGGAGCGGATATGCGAGTCTCCTCGATCCTGCTCTTTGTTCCAGTGCCACAATGTATGCGAAAAGAGCCTTCTTTAAAGAAGTACATCATTTACCTGAACGGTAAGCAGCATAATGCTTTCTTAAATAGTCCACATAAATATCATCCCTTACCAGCCAGGCATAATGATTACGTTTTATATGCCTTTCCGCTTCTTCAAAGGATGGATACATGCCTTCTTTTTCCGTGTTGATTTCAATCTGCCACTCTTCTCCGGAACGGCTGAGTATAATGGTATCCTGCTTATGATTGCTGAACATACAGAAGGTGCTGGTATCCTTCGTATTAAATTTATTGTGGAAGGCATCGGCTTTTAAGGGCTCCAATTGAAATGTATGTTCAACGAATGTACGGAATCCCTCTTGGGTCAGATTGCAGCCGGAGGCCTTCTGATGGCCGCCTCCCTGATAGCGCCCAGCTATTTTAGAGACATCAATATCATCATGGCTTGTCCTGAGGGAGATCCTTTTTCCTCCAACCATGACAATGGCTATATAATCCAGATGATTAAATTCCTTCATCAATTCATTGCCAAGTTCGGAATGGTAGGATTCTGCATGAACGATACCGGCACAATCTCCTTCAATAAACGTTTGATATACTTCTCTTTTCTTTCTTCGGATGTATCTCTCAATTTTGTTTTCTTCAATATCCAGGAGCTTGGTTTCCAGCTCATCAAACCCGAACTGTTCATTTTCAAGCAGACGGCGGGTCATTTTTTCTTCGAATTCTTCAAAGGACAGCATAAAAAACAAATCATTCAGCCGTTTTGCATCCTGATTGGCAAGCCGTTCCCATTCCCATGTATCATACTGCCTTACAAGTTCCACAAATTCGTCGATTGCCCGTGACCCTGTTAGAAACTCATGGGTCATTAAGTATTGATAAAACAAAGAGGTTGCAGATGCCGGCCTTCCTTCTTCATCCTCCACTGCAACAAATCCCCATTCGTACTGGTTTAAATGAATGGCTGTGACATGGTGGTCTATGAGGGTCACCTGTCCCCCGTTTCGAAAAAACTCCTCCACCGCTTCTTCATTCTTTTCACTGACTGAAAGATCCGTAATGAGGAGTGTCTGGGATACGTCCTTTTTTTCTAAAAATTGCTCGACCTGCCTGTTAAGGCTTGCTATGGAGTTATATCTCACATCAATCTGGTCTCCGAAGGCAAGCTTTCCCAAAATCCCGCAGCCTACCCCGTCTAAATCATTATGAGTCAAAAGCGTATACATATGTACCTCCAAGTTGTAAAAGGAAACTCCTCTTATGTTTTGAAAACAGGAAGTAAACTATTCCTGCTTAAGCATATTTGTCCTTCTTTATTTTAACTGCATCGAGGCTTTCTAAACACTCCGGGTTGTAAGATTAATTAAACAGGCAAATGTGGAAAGACTCTATGGACAAGTTCTCTTTTAAACCTAAATCTAACAGCATGCCTTTTCAGCTTTCAAAATAAAAATTCCCGGAGAAAGGCTCTCCAGGAATGGTGTTTATAATTTAAAATGTGAAATCGATGTCTGAAGGTCCTCAGCCATCTTGGATAAAGCTTCTGCAGAAGAGGTGACCTCTTCCATCGTAGCCAGCTGCTGTTCTGTTGCTGCTGAGCTTTCGAGGGCTGCTGCCGTACTGGTTTCGTTTATTTCTTTTACCTCCATGACTGCTTCTTCGATCTGTACGCCTGCTTCGGATAGATCAATGACTGATTCGGATACTTCCTTTACCTTGACAGCAACAGAACCAATGGATTCAGAGATCATCACAAACGCAGCGTTTGCTTCGCTTGTATCCGCAAGTCCCTGGTTGATTAGCTCGTTTCCTTCATCCATTGCCTTAACCGTCTCTTTAATTTCTTCCTGGACCAGTGCAATCAGGCTCGTTATTTGGTCAGCTGATTTTTTGGATTCTACGGCAAGCTTTCTCACTTCGTCTGCAACCACAGCAAATCCTCGGCCCTGTTCGCCTGCCCTTGCAGCTTCAATGGCTGCATTTAAGGCAAGCAGGTTAGTCTGATCGGCAATTCCCGTTATCAGTCCCACTATATTGCTGATTTCTTCAGAACGGACATTAAGGGATTGAACCGTTCCGGCTGCCTGACTGACGGTAGTATTTATGGATACCATCCGCTCCACAACACCTTCAATCGAGTTTGTCCCTTTTTCCGTCACTTCACTGGCTTTTTCAGCTGCGGAAAGCATTTCACTGCTATTGTGTGAGATTTGCTTCAGCCCTGCTATCATTTCATTTACAGAACTGGAAACCGTTTCAAACTGCTGAGATTGAACTTCCATTCCATGTGAAGCGCGGTGTGTATTTTGGGCAATTTGTTCCGCGGCGGCAGTACTCTCCTCAGAACTTGCTGCCAGTTCTTCACTGCTAGCTGCCAGCTGGCTTGCAGACATGTTGACTCCATCAACAATGGATTTAAGATTTTGGATCATATCATTCAGTGCAGTGGCCATTATACCTATTTCATCACGGCTCTTCACCTTAAGCGGATTTACCGTAAGGTCTCCTTCCGCGACTTTTTTCAACTTAAAGGATGCTGCCACAATCGGCTTGGTAATTTTAGAATTGATAATGGCTGATAATAATAATGCAAACAAGATACTGATCAGCAGTGCTGCTCCTTCTATTACCTGGACCTGCCTTGTCAGGCTGGAAGCTTTTTTACTGACTTCTTCCACTTTATTAATTTGAAAGGAAACCAATTCATCTGCTGCCTCCGTAAAATTTTGGGTGACTGCTGCAGCGCTTGTTTTAACAAGCGTTAAGTAAACTGTTACATTTCCCTCTTTCTTGGCTTTAATTTCTTTTTCTGCCACCAGCTGGTAGTCCCTGGATATGACCTGAAGGTTTTTTACCTTCTTTTTCAGCTCTGGATCATTGGTTTGGGATTGTAACAGGATGATTCCTTTTTCAAGATTGTTAGAAGAATTTTGATAATCTGTAAGATGGGACTCGTCACCAGTCAATAAATACCCACGGATATCCCCCGATTGCTTATAAAGGGCAGATTTCAGGTCCCTGATTAGATCCATGTTTCTGACTTCATTCTTTAACAATGATGAATAGGCATCGTTGATTTTTTTCATTTCATAAATCCCTAAACCTGCCGCACACCCCATTAACAGCAGAACAATGAAAAAACCTCCCCTGATCTTCATTCCAACTTTAAGCTTCATACTCATACCAACCTTCTCCAAAGATATGTAACTCATTTTTTATATCGGCTGATTTCGTAAGAATTTTAAGACATTTTAAAAAAATAGTCTTTTAGAGGGTCGCATAAAAAGGAAGTAGGCTTATTGTACTATATGTTTTTACAAAAATTACAATAATTGAAATAATAATACAGGTTCATTTGATATAGTAATAGTACGATTGATTTATATTATCCGGGAGGTGCCTATGAACTTAGAACAAAGGGTGGAAGAGCTTGAAGAAAGAGTAAGGCTGTTAGAAGGGGAACTCAGGGAAAAGAAAAATCCAACCATGTCCGTTACTCCAGTAAAAGCTGAGAAACGTCCCGAGAAAGCATTAACCTCTATCCAAAATCCTGTTGCACAAAGAATACTTTCTAAGCCGCTTGAAAAAGAAAATGGAGACTATGAAAAAATGATTACACAGGTATGGCTGCCGCGTATCTTTATCCTTGTTCTCCTTGCGGGAGTCATCTGGGGATTTAAGGCTGCTTCTAATTATGGAATTATCAACCCGAAGATTAAATCCGTACTGGGCTATATCATCTCTGCTGTGTTAATTTGGCTCGGATACAGACAATTCCCTAATAAAAGAGAAGTGCTTGGACAGGTTCTGCTTGGAGGCTCTATTGCCCTCCTGATGCTTACTACTTTTGCCATGACCAATCTTTATATGCTGATTTCCTCCAATACCGCATTCTTTATAAACATACTGTGGATTGCGGCAGGTATTTACTTTACGATTCATTTCAAATCCCAGGCACTTGGTCTGCTTAGTGTGATAGGCGGCTTTTTGGTTCCGTTCCTGATCGGGAGCAAAACGGGGAATGCCTTTGTTTTTACTGGTTATGAAACCATCCTGTATCTTGCTTTTCTTTATATCGCCATGAAATACCGATATATCGTTTTATATTTTGCTTCTGCGATCCTGCTTAACATGGTTCTATTGATTTATGCAGTGATCGGGTCAGGAGATTTGGAAACAGGCAGGCTGCTCGCTTCGGCTGTGATTATCCAGCATATCTTCTTGCTCGCGGCTCTTCTGCTGCGAAACAGATTTATGCTCCAGCAGGCAGGGGCTGTACTTGCAAGCTTCGCGGTTACCTACGCATGGGTCCGTGGAGAATTTCAGCATACAGGTATTTCTGTTTTTCTGCTGGCTTCTCTCCTGTTATACGTAATCATCGGATATACCTCCTATAAGAGAAAGCAGGAAACAATCGGTTCTACAGCCATTACCACAGCGCTGGCTGCCATGCTGTTTTACATCGTTTATGCGGTTGACCAGGATGCGAACGGCCTCTTTCTCCTAATGGAGGGGACTCTTGCCATCTATTTAAGCAGCCGGCTGCGTTCAAAACTTCAGCTGATCACAGGTTTCCTGGTGTTCTTGATAGGATGCTGCCTGACTTTTACCGCTGATATTCAGAACATACTGTCCATAGAGACACTATCCTGGCTTATCTTTTTTGCTGCAGCGTTCTTTATATGGCATTACTACGTACAGAAAAGAACGTTTAAAACGGATGATAAAACGATTCTTTCCATTCTTGCAGGTGGAGCTGTATCCCTTCTTGGGCTCTACTTTCTCACCCAAGAAACAAGTATTGCGGCCGAGGACCTTTCCATCAACGGGCAGCATATGATTCTTTCTCTGATTTGGAGTTTATACGCAGCATCGCTGATCCTTGCCGGCTTGCTAAGAAAAATAAAAATGGCCAGATATTTGGGAATAGGATACCTATTGCTTACTTTATTAAAATTAATATTCCTTGATATCCCGAGTGTATCGATAATGATCAGAGCGATATTATTTATCGGCCTGGGTACTTTGGGACTTATCATTTCCCGTCTCTTTTATCAGAAGTCATAAAGAAAGCACGGCTGACGCCGTGCCTTCTTCGTTATTCTCCCGGTTTTTCATGGTGTCTTCTTCCATGTCTTTCATGGAAGAAATGAGGAGCATATCCATTCTTCTCAAGCCATTTGCTGTGTTCCTCGAATCTAGCCAGGATCCGGTCTCCCTTTTCTTTGCTGATGATTCCATATTCCACATACTTTTTAATAAGCTGTTTTTTCTGCTGCAGGATGCTTTTTTGGATTCCCGCCAGCTCATCCTTCTGCGCTTGCGACAGCTCAGGCTTTGCAGCCTCTGTCCCCTGGCTTTCCGCCATGGTCATGGACCCGGCAGAAAATGAAAGAAGAATCACACCCGTTATGGAAAGTAAAAATTTTCTTAGATTCATCTCTTTCCCTCCTTTTTTATAGCTTACCTTTTCTGCCAATTTTTATCCGATTTTCCTTTCATTCGTCTTTTTGTGTTTAATAAAGGATTCCTCCTTTAAATGTAGAAGATTACCTTTAAGCACAATCTGTATGAGAGGTGGTTAGTATGACGAATGTAATTTCAAAATCCGTACATTTTGATCTCGAAGAATTAGAGAATGGGATATTTGCAGCTATATCAAAGCCTGAGGGAAACGGTTAATCCAATGCAGGCATTATTGACTTAGGAGGAAAGACGCTGATCTTCGATACGTTAAACTCCCAAAGCGCCGCCAGCGACCTTGCGGAAGCAGCCCTAAAAACAACGGGAAGACCGGCATCTTATGTGATCAACAGCCATTGGCACGGAGATCATATCAGAGGAAACCAATGCTTTAAAGGTGCAGTGATCTTTTCTTCCCTTGCGACAAGAAATAAAATGCTGGAAATCCATCCGGAAAGAATTTCTGACCAGCAGGCTAGTATTCCCCAGCTTAGAAAGCATATAAAAAAACTGGAGACGGATCTAGCAAGAGAATCTAATCCCGAAAAAAAGAAAAAAGTGAACATACAATTAAACTTTCTGAAGGAAATTGAGAAGTCCCTTCCAGGTCTCGAATTTACACTTCCAGACTTGACTTTTGAACATAAAATGGTGTTTACCGGAAATAGCAGACAGGCGGTTTTGCAAACCATGGGAGGAGGCCATACTCTTTGTGACTCATTTCTGTATCTTCCGGAGGAGGAAATTTTATTTGCAGGGGATTTGCTCTTTTCAGGGACACATCCCAATATAAAGGATGGAAATCCAATAAACTGGCTAGGAATTCTTCAGAATATAAAACAGCTATCAGCCAAGGTCCTGGTACCCGGTCATGGTCCAGTCAGCGATGAATCAGCTATTACCGGAATGGAGTGTTATTTAACTTCTCTTTTGGAAATGGCTGACGCCCTCCATAATGTGGAGGAGACTCAAATCCCTTTGCGCTTCGAAGCATGGGAAGCACCTGAGCTATTCAGCCAAAACCTGTTGTTTCTTTCCCAGCAGACCTTTCCAAAAAACCTGTAAACAAATAGGAGTCTATCATTCAATTTAGATGATAGACTCCTTATTACGATCAGCGGTTGACTGGATTAGTTTCTTTTCTAAGCTGGTACTTCAAGATCTTCCCGCTTGCATTCCTCGGAAGGGCATCCATAAATATATACCTTCTAGGCCTCTTGTAGTTCGCTAATTTATTGCTTTCCCTGCAGAACACATCTAAGTCCTCTTCCGTCAACCCTGGATCTTTTTTTACTATGATGGCGGTTACCGATTCTCCCCAGCGGTCATTCGGTTCCCCGATTACTGCGGCCTCCAGAACGCCTTCATGCTCATATAAAAGATCCTCTACTTCCCTGGGATAAATATTTTCCCCGCCGCTGATAATCATGTCATCCACCCGGTCCTTGACGTAAAGGTATCCTTCATCATCTAAATATCCTATATCCCCGGAATGATACCATCCTTTATATAAGGCTTTTTCCGTAAGGGATTCTTTTCTGTAATATCCCTTCATGATACAAGGGCCTTTAACGATGATTTCTCCTGGCTCAAAGGCACTCAGAATCTCATCTGGATCTGATGGGCTGTCTTCCCTTCCCCTTACAATTCGTATTTCGTGATTAAGGGCCGCCTGGCCGGCAGATCCTGCTTTTGTCAGCTGGTCTTCATTCCCAAGAAAGGTGATTGCCGGTCCCATTTCCGTCATTCCATAGGCCTGGACAAGCTCAGCCCCAATTTTTTCCCGGCAGGAGCGCACAAGGGCAGGAGGCATCGGAGCTGCACCATACAGGCTGATCCTAAGTGAGGAAACATCATATGTGTTCAAATCCTCCTGCAGGATCATATTCCACATAGCCGGGGCCGCAAAAAAAGTGGTGAT
This sequence comes from Peribacillus kribbensis DSM 17871, assembly GCF_000430765.1. Classification (GTDB taxonomy): domain Bacteria; phylum Bacillota; class Bacilli; order Bacillales; family DSM-1321; genus Paraperibacillus; species Paraperibacillus kribbensis. The sequence continues at coordinate 403,179 of NZ_KE387238.1, forward strand.
CTTTTCCCTCTCGATTAATTCGAGCACCTGCCCTGGATGGAACTGATGAAGGACCACATTACTGGCCCCTGCATGGACCCTTGGCAGAAAGGCGCAATGCAGCTCTGCACAGTGGAACATCGGTGCCGTAATCAGCCCCTTATCTTTTTCGTCCAGCTTTGTTGCAGCTATGCACAAGAGGCTTTGTTCAGCCATGTCACGATGGGTGTGCATGACACCTTTTGGACGTCCGGTTGTTCCGCTGGTATACATGATGGAATATAAATCATTTTCATCCACATCAACCTGAATCGGTTCTGGATGATAGACTTTTATTCTAGTTGAATAGCTTTCTGCAAAAGCAGAGGGATCTTCGTCAATATAAATAAAGGCAGTATGGGGAAATCGGTGCCTGATATCCTTTATGGCAGCGCTGGTTTCTTTTTCAAAAAATACTAGCTTTGGCTCTGCATCATGAATAATATACGCAATTTCTTCAGCAGTCAGGCGGAAGTTCATTGGATTGAATACGGCACCAACTTTTGCGGAAGCAAAATACACGGAAGCCAGCTCGCCCCTATTCATTAAAAAGGTGGAAATACGATCGCCTTTCTGGATTCCAGAGGCAAGAAAGGAATGGGCCAGAGAGTTTACTTCTTCCGCCCACCCTCCGTAAGTCTGCCTCTTCCCTGTTTTCACATCATAAAGAGCTTCTTTATTTGGGTATTTCCTTACAGTCAAATCAAAGATCTGTCCTATGGTTAATCCCATGGTTTTTCCTCCTCAATAATCAAATTTTGAAGCTTCATTATGGTGACACTCTAGACGGCTTTGCTTAAAAGGACCTAGTCTAACCGTTCCAGGATGGTAGCATTCGCCATGCCATGGCCTTCACACATGGTCTGGAGTCCATATCTTGACTTTGTTCTTTCTAATTCATGAACAAGGGAAACCATTATTCTTGCTCCGCTTGCTCCCAGAGGATGACCGAGGGCGATGGCCCCGCCGTTTGGATTCAGCCTGCGTGGATCGGCATCTAATTCCTCCAGCCAGGCAAGCGGGACAGACGCGAAAGCCTCATTTACTTCATAAATATCAATGTCCCTAAGAGTTAGACCGGACTTTTCCAGTGCTTTTTGGGTCGCTGCGATCGGCCCTGTAAGCATCAGCTCCGGATCTGAACCGACAACCACCCTTGTATGAATTTTACATTTAGGCTTTAACCCAAGCTGTTTGGCCCTTTCAGCAGACATGATCAGGAGGCAGGCGGCACCGTCACTTATTTGAGAGGAATTGCCGGCTGTTATCACCCCATCCTCTGTAAAAACAGGCTTTAAATTTGCCAGGCCTTCAAGGGAGCTGTCCTTCCGCGGGCCGGAGTCTTCTTTGATCAGGACAGGCTGTCCCTCTTCCGTTTCAGCCTCAACCGCAAAAGTTTCCCTGTTAAAATAACCGTTTTCCCAGGCATGCAGTGCCTTTTCATGGCTGTGGAGAGAATAAATATCAAGCTCTTCGCGGGAGAAGGTATATTTATCAGCGATTCTTTCAGCAGAGATTCCCTGATGGACGACATCGTATTTTTCACGATATAAGCTGGAAGGCTTCACGCCTTTATAGTTCGATCCTATCGGGATCCTGGACATACTCTCTACTCCTCCGGCAATGACCACATCCATATCACCGCTGATAATGGCCTGGGCTGCAAAATGGACAGCCTGCTGACTGGAACCGCACTGCCTGTCTATCGTTGTTCCCGGGACTTCAATCGGCAGACCAGCAATCAGGGCAGCCACCCGTGCAATATCTCCTGCCTGCTCGCCTATCTGAGAGACACAGCCCACTATCACATCCTCAATTTGGGAAGCCTCGATTTCTGTTCTCTTGACCAGCTCCTTGATGGTCATAGCCAGCAATTCGTCCGCCCTGATATTTTTCAGATCACCATTCTTTTTTCCTACAGGCGTTCTTACTCCTTCAATGATGACAGCTTCCCTCATTGGTTTCCCCTCCATTTAGAGATTCATTTTTTTAGCTATGATCAGTTTCATGATTTCATTCGTCCCGGCATAAATGCTTGCCACCGGGATATCCCTGTAGCGCCTGGCAATCTCATATTCCTCCATATAACCATAGCCTCCATGAAGCTGCATGCACTGAGCAGCAATCTGCTTAGCCATTTCTGTGATTTTCCATTTGGCCATGGAAACCCTTGCCGTAATGTCTTTTCCTTCCATATGTTCGAAGATAACCGCATCAAGAAAAGCTCTTCCCATTTCGATGTCAGTTGCCATTTCTGCCAGCTTAAACTGTGTGTTTTGAAAAGAGCTGATGGATCTGCCGAATGCCTTCCGGGATTTAACATAATCCAGGGTAATCCTCAGCATTTCCTCAGATGCCGTCTGGGCAGATATTGCTACGATCAGCCTTTCCTGCTGAAGCTTTTGCATTAAATAGTGAAATCCTCTGCCTTCCCGTCCTATTAAATTTCCCTCAGGAACTAAACAATCTTCAAATATCAATTCCGCCGTATCCTGACAGTGCATCCCGAGCTTCTGGAGCTTTCTGCCCCTGCTAAAGCCCGGCGTCCCCCGTTCCACTGCTATTAAGCTGATCCCTTCATGCCCCTTTTCACCGGCTGGACCTGTCCTGCAGGCGACAATCACCAGATCGGCATGGATGCCGTTTGTAATAAACGTTTTCTGCCCATTCAAGACATAATGTCCATCCTGCTTTTTCGCATAAGTCTTTATCCCGGCAAGATCAGAGCCGGTTCCTGGTTCTGTCATCGCTATGGCCGTGATCCTACTCCCTTCAATACATCCCGGAAGCCATCTTCTTTTCTGCTCCTCCGTGCCAAATGCTGTTATATAAGGAACGGCTATGTCATTATGAAGGCCGATGCCGACCAGACCGGAGCCCACCCTCTCCAGTTCTTCATTTAATACGACAGAATATCCCCAGTCAGCTCCTGACCCTCCATATTCTTCAGATACATCTGGACATAAAAAACCTTCCCTGCCAAGCTTTTCCCAAAATTCTCTCGGGATGATTCCGTCTTCTTCCCATTTTTCATAATGGGGATACGCCTCTTTTTCTAAGAACCGCCGGAAGGCCTTCCTAAAGATTTGGTGATCTTCTCCTAAATAATGTCTGGCCATGTCACCCTCCAGTTTTTTAAACATTCTGATAATTAAACTCCTATTTCGGCTGCATCCGAACCGCCCCATCCAGCCTGATGGTTTCTCCGTTCAGCATGTGATTTTCCGCAATCATCTCAACCAGACCTGCAAATTCCTCCGGCCTTCCCATTCTTTTCGGAAAAGGCACTGCTTTTCCAAGAGCGTCTCTTGCTGGCTCAGGAAGCGCCTCAAACATTGGGGTCTCAAATAAACCGGGTGCAATCGCCATAACCCTGATTCCCACTGAAGCCAGCTCCCTGGCTAGTGGTAGGGTCATAGATACAATGCCGCCCTTTGAAGCACTGTATGCTGCCTGGCCGATTTGGCCTTCAAATGCGGCGATGGAAGCAGTATTGACGAACAGCCCTCTCTCTCCTTCAGCATCAGGGGTATTTCGGGCCATTCCCTCAGCCGCCAGACGGACCACATTGAAGGTCCCAATTAAATTAATTTCAATCACTTTTGAGAACGTCTCTAGGTCATGGATGCCATTTTTACCAAGCACCTTTTTCCCCGCTGCGATACCGGCACAATTTACGGCAAGATTCAATCGGCCCCATTTATCCATCATAGCTCCGATGGCAGCCCTTACTTGCCTTTCATCCCTTACATCCGCCTGTATATAAAGAGCTCCGTCTCCCAGCTCCTCCTTCAAAGCCTCGCCTTTCCCCCGGGCAGCATCCAGAATGGCTGCCCTTCCTCCTTTGTCCACAATCCTTCTTACCACAGCTTCCCCGAGACCCGATGCCCCACCTGTTACAAGGGCAATAGTTTCTGCAAATTTCACGCGATCCCCCCTCCAAATTTTTCTATTTTTCCCCTCCATCTATGAAGCAATAAAATATGTAATTCAATATTATCAAAATAAGTGTTCTTTAAGTCAATAAAAAAGTAAGCGCATTCAAAATTAACTGCTGGGAATAAAGTGGGGACCACTTTCATACATTAACTTACATTTATATATCTTACTTGTAGTAATTCTTTTAGAATTCCTCATATCCCTTTAAACGGAATAATTTTTTTCACAAAGCTAGACAGGGGCTGATGAATCATGTCAGATTCATCAAAATGATTTTGCTGTCTAGGAACAGACAAGGGTCGTTCCGGAATACAGGGAGCGTCCAGACAGCCTTTTACTGGACCGGAGGCTTGTCTCCATAGGGGGTAAAGATCTCAATTAAAACCGAAATATGGATTCCTATTTCAAAAAAGCAATAAATCTAAACCGCTGCCCCAAATAAGGTGCAGCGGTTTTATCAGTTTGCCCGTTTATTTCCTTTATAAATAAAATAAAGAGCAAGAATCATAAATACGAGTGCAATGGCTCGTTTCGTATCAAAGGGAATTTCTAAGCTGCCGAACCAGCCGAAATGGTCAATAATCATCCCAATGACAAGCTGGCCGATGATACCTGAAATAGTGGTGGCAATGACACCAATACGCGGAACGGCCACAACTGTAAACAGTAAATAGATGGTTCCCAAAAATGCAGCGCTTAATTGCCATTTCGGCGCTTTAAATATGTCAAGGATATCTCCGTGGCCAAAAAATAAGATTGAGATTGTAAGAAACAGCAGTCCAGTGACAAAGGTTAAAAGCGTCGTTTCAATCGTCCCTGCCCTTCGGCTGAACGAACCATTGATTGAGGATTGCGCGCTTAAGGTGATCCCGCCTAAAAAGGTAAATAAAATCATGATGACACTCATGCTTTTTCCTCCTAACTAATGAAAATCAGTGCAATAATCATGGAAATAACCGCTAAAATATTTTCTTTATTCACTTTTGTTTTCTTACTGCCCAGCCAGCCATAATGTTCTATAACCATGCTCATGACCAGCTGGCCAATAATAACGGCAACCATCGTTATGCCAACCCCAACAAATGGCACACTTATGACGATGGAAGTTAAATATACAACTCCTAAGACCCCGCCAAGCAGTGACCATTTGGGCGCTTCCAGTGTATAGGACAGTTTTCCTTTCCCAAAGAACAGCCATAATAAAATCATAATGATTGAACCCATAAAGAAGTTATAGAAGCTGGTTTCAAGCTGTCCTATTGTTTTTCCCAGCTCCCCATAGATCGCTCCTTCAAAGCTAAGGGCTGAACCTGCCAATAACGCCAATAGATAAGCAAGATATCGCAAAGAAATCTCTCCTTCATATATTTATAATTAGATATCTAGAAAAGTAGATATTTTATCAAACAAAAAAACAGAAATCATGCGTTTAGATTTCTGTTTTAAAATAATCCGCTATCTGCTGAATAGCTTCTTCATTCCTCCTGTAATAAGTCCATTGACCATAACGGACAGATTCAAGAAGGCCTGCGCTCTGCATCATGCTCAAGTAGTGAGAGACCGTGGATTGGGAAGCCTTTGCTTTTTCCTGGATATCTCCTACACAGACTCCGCCTTTGATGCTTACCTCCTTCGGAAGGTGTGCGCCTTGTTTAGGAAAGTGCTTCTCTGGCTCCTTCAGCCACTGTAAAATATTCAGTCTGGTTTCGTTTGATAACGCCTTGAATATATCGATTGGTTTCATGGCCCTATTATATATCGGTTTTTTTCGATATGTCAATCCAACAGCTAAAAAAGCTGGTTTAATTGCCTGCCAGAGGCCCTTTAAATCTGCTCCTATCTTTACTTATTCTTCTCTTTATCCGCAATTTTTTCCCAGGTCATTCCCCTATCTTTGCTCAAGAAAATCTCATTGTTATACGAAGCGGCTGCCATTCTGCTTCCATCATCCGGGTCGACCGCCATATACAGGATTGGATTTTCTGAAAACACGCTTGGAATGCCTGCCAGCTCGGTCGTCCTTTTTGTTTTCAAATCCAAAACATACATGTGAATTTCGCTTTCTTTCTGAAGGCTGTACACCATGGAATCCGACCCGAACGCCATGGAAGTTACAGCTCCATCAGTCGGAAACAAGTGAAAGGAATTTCCGTTATCATTAGAAAGGTATATTCCGTTTTTAGCATAAATGGCCAAGCTTCCCGCTTCAGTTGGGTGGGCTGCCATTCCTCCCAGCTCTGCAGTCGGCAGTCCCTTCAAATGGCTTTTCGTCCAGGTTTCACCCTCGTCCTTGGAATAAAAGATTCCGCCCTTTTTCGGGCTTAGGATATATAAGGTATGTGTTTTGGCTCCTACTGCGAATTCCTGAAAACCCTCACGGTCAAGGGATTTTATTCTCTCAAACTTTTTACCTTCATTCACGGTCCGCACTAAACCAAGCGCAGTCTTATTTTTTCTGTCCGTGTACCCGCTCGTGTATAAATACTTGTCCGCCGTTTGGAGGAAGGTTAAATTATAGGCATTCTTACTGGGTGAATACCAGCTGGAATTTTTGTACTTATGTATGCCATCCCCTGATGCCGCGTAAAGGAAATTCGAATCAGAATCAAAGCCGATCCCCCTCACATTGAAAATTGTATTTTTTTTCTGTTTCTTATAATAGCTTTTTTCTTTGTTATCACAGCCCGTCATAATAACTGCCAGGCAGAGAGTAATCAGAAGAAAAGCTGCTGTTTTTCTCACATGTCATCCCCCTTTTACATTCCTTCCCCATCATACTATAAAAAAAGGATGTAATCCTATTTTCTGGTGCATAAAAAAACCTCCTGTCCAATCAGGAGGCACAATCTATTCATTAATGACGGGGCAGGATATCTTCCCTGTACAGCGGCATACTCATACAGCGCGGGCCTCCCCTTCCCCGGGCAAGCTCCGAGCTGAGAATCTCGATAACCTCAATTCCGTTCGAACGGAGCGTTTCATTTGAGATATAATTCCGGTCATAGGTAACCACCACGCCTGGGGCAATGGCTAAAGTATTGGAGCCATCATTCCACTGTTCTCTCGCAGCTGCAATCGGATCTCCGCCGCCGCATGGGATCAGCACTAAATCTTTAAGATGGAGGACATCCTTCAAAACGCCAAAAAGATCGTCCCTGTGGGTTATCCTTATATCCCCTTCTTCCTCGGGTTCAATAATATAGATATCCATTTTGCCGTCCGGCTTTTGGATGCCGGGATGAATGGTAAACTTATCATGATCCACCATCGTGAAGACTGTATCCAGATGCATAAATGCCCTGGTCTTAGGAATCTCTATAGCGACAACCTTCTGGACGTGCCCTTGTCGGGAAAATAAGCTGCGTGCAATTTCCTCGATAGCCTTTCGGGAAGTTCTGTCACTTATCCCAATTGCAACTACATCCTTGTTGAGAACAAGAATATCTCCTCCCTCAAGGGAATGCTCCCTGTCACGATTAAACCAAACGGGGATGTCGTGGGAAGTAAAGCGAGGATGATGGTTAATAATATAATCCATAAAGAGGGTCTCTCTTTGTCTCGCTGTACGGTCCATGCGGTTGATCGATATTCCATTCCCGATAACCGCAGCAGGGTCACGTGTAAAATATAAATTTGGCATAGGATCCAGACAGAACGGATATTCCGCATGTAAATCCAATGCTTTTGCCGAAGGATTCACCTCTGCTTTCAGCATTCCCTTCATAACCTGGTGAATCAGTTCGCGGGGTGATAAGCTCATGAGGTATTCCTTAATGGATTGCTGAATGTAATCAGATTCAGTACAGCTTTCCTTTATGATATCTTCAATGAATCGCATGCGTACTTCTCTTGAATGAATGGCTTCCATAGCCAAGTTTTCTAAGTAAACGACTTCCACTCCCCTTTTCCGGAGGGAATCAGCAAAAAAGTCATGCTCTTTTTGAATAGCTGGAAGATAAGGTATATCATCAAACAGAAGCCGCTCCAGGTAATCCGGAATGAGGTGTTCAATTTCTCCTCCCGGCCGTTTTAACATCACCGTTTTCAGTGCTCCTATCTCTGAATGTACATGTAAAGGACTTTTTCTTTTATCCTTTGTTACTGAAAAAGAAAAGCTTTTATTTTTCTGGTCTTGACCAGAATCCGTTGTGGCATTTACCGATAAGGTCATATAGTATTCCCTCACTTCTAATTATTGCGTCCACCTATTACATACCCTTTCTAATTACGGGCTAACCAAATAACACTTCGTATATTTTTCCAGTATAAATTTTGAAATTTCAATCGTACATAAAACGCCGCTTTTGCTGCAGACTAGGATTGAGGTGATTGTAGTGGAACCAAATGAACCAGGAAGTAAAGATCTGCCTGATTTTAACGAATTAAATGACCGGATCATCGCTGAACGAAGGACTTCCGGCCCGTCGCTTGTGATTAAAACCAACCTGGACCCCGGCAATTCTACGGAAGATAATCCTTATTATAAAAATGAAGAAGAGACGGACACAGGAGAATTCAGGAAATACTTTGAAGATGACAGATATGATGTATAGGAAAAGCTGGCCCAATTGAGCCAGCTTTTGTTATGCAGAATAAGTTGAACCGCTTGGAGTACGTTCTGTAAAAAACCATTTAATAAGCGGAGGAGTCACAATGGTAGTAATGAGGACCACAATGACCATAACCGAGAAGGTTTCCTTGCTCATCAAATCGGCTTCCACTCCAATGGAGGCGATAATTAATGCCACTTCCCCCCTCGAAATCATCGCTGACCCTATGCCCAGCGAGCTTTTCCAATTGAAAGCGGAGAATCGGGCAGCCAGTGTGCCACCAATTAATTTTGTCAGGATAGCAATAATACTGAATATCACAATCAAAAGCAGATTATCCTTCATTCCGCTGAAATCCACGGCTAATCCGATGCTGGTAAAAAAGATAGGAACAAAGAAGGAATAGGCAATCGTTTCAGCTTTTTCAAACACTCTTTCCCGGAAGTCCGTAACAGAAATGGACAGACCGGCAATATAGGCGCCGATAATTGCTGCGACCCCTGTATACTCGGCAAAGAAAGCAAAGACGAAGCAGAGAATCAGTGCTCCAGTAATCACCGATTGCGAAACCTGTAAAGCCGCAAACCTTTTAAGGAGCCACGGTACAAGCTTCCATGCAGCCAGGATCGCGATTACAAAGAAGACCACTTTCTTTCCGATAACAAACCCAAGATTCATGTCTCCTGCAGAAAAGCTCATTACAAATGCAAGAGCCACGATAACTAAAATGTCATCAATAACTGCTGCCCCGAGGATAGTAGCTCCCTCTTTAGACTGAAGCTTTCCCAATTCTTTCAGGGACTGAACGGAGATACTGACTGATGTGGCTGATAAAAGCAGCCCTAGAAAAACGGAGGCAGTGACAGAGAATCCAAACACGATTCCCGCCAAAAAACCAAATCCGAGCGGGAACACAACTCCAAGGATCCCCACTGCTGCCGAGCTCTTACCCGAACGCTTAAACTCATCCAAATCCGTTTCAAGGCCCGCAATAAACATCAACAATATCACACCGATTTCACTCAACTCAGTAATCATTTCAGATTCCTCAATAATCCCAAATACTGCAGGACCCACCAGGATCCCAACAATCAGCTTTCCCAATACAGAAGGCTGCCCCAGCCTCACACTGATATCTCCGGCCACCTTCGAAGCCAGAAGAATAATAGCCAACGTTAATATAAACATGATCTACCTCCTAAAAAAATAAAAAAGAGCCTGAAACTCAGGCTCTAGGATTTTAAAAAAGACAGAAAGGAGCCTGAGTGACAGGCTCCTCCAAAAAAACAATTTTTATTTAATTAGTAATATCTTATCATAGTTGATTGGGAAACTCAAATTGGTTTGGGATGGGGGTGGTCGTTACTCTTTATGATCCTTCAGAATAAATGTGATCTGTACTTAGCCTGGAACTGTTTCGAGCATGAATTTGGGATTTTCGAGCATGGATCCGGGATTTTCAATTATGATTTATCAATATCGATCCGGTACCACGGAAATTCGAGCAGCCCCTTTATAGTTGTTGAGGCTGCATGCCCTGGACCACCCTGAACTGTCCTCCCGCCTGTTTCGAGTATGGATCCAAGATTTTCGATCATGCTCCTGAGTTTTTCGAGCATGAATTTTCAATTTCGAGCCGTCCCCTTTGACTATCGAGCAGGCCCCCCGGAATTTCGAGCAGCTCCTATGTATTAGTTGAGGCTGCATGCCCGGGACTACCCTGAACTGTCCTCCCGCCTGTTTCGTGCATGGATCCAAGATTTTCGATCAGGATCCTGAGTTTTTCGAGCAAGAATTTTCAATTTCGAGCCGACCCCTTTGACTATCGAGCAGGCCCCCCGGAATTTCGAGCAGCTCCTATGTATTAGTTGAGGCTGCGTCCCCGGGACCACCCTGAACTGTCCTCCCGCCTGTTTCGAGTATGGATCCAAGATTTTCAATAAGGATCCTGAGTTTTTGGAGCATGAATTTTCTATTTCGAGCCGACCCCTTTGACTATCGAGCAGGCCCCCCGGAATTTCGAGCAGCTCCTATGTATTAGTTGAGGCTGCATGCCCTGGACCACCCTGAACTGTCCTCCCGCCTGTTTCGTGCATGGATCCAAGATTTTCGATCAGGATCCTGAGTATTTCGAGCATGAATTTTCAAATTCGAGCCGACCCCTTTGTCTATCGAGCAGGGCTTCCAGAATTCCGAGCAGCTCCTATGTATCCCATTACGAACCATGCCCTAGACCCTTGCTTGCTGCTTTGAGCAGGATCATTCCAAATCCGAACAAGGTTCCTGGATTTTTGAGCAATTCCATATCTCTTTAATGTTGCTGAATTTTATCCGAATTTTAACTAAAATTCCATTTCTATATGATACAATCACCTAAAAGGAGTGATAGTTTGATAGTTAAGGATAGAAAAGTTCCTGTCAGGATTCTTCAATTAGAGGCGCTGCTCAGACGGCTGTCTGTGCATCATAAAAAAAGGGGAGAAATTGAATCAGATTTAGCTAAGCGATGGGCTGGATATAGGGGAGAACTATCTGTGGATTTTCATCTTAACCATTTGGATGATAATTATCTTATCTTTCTAGATGTGAATCTGTACTATAAGAATATTCATTTCCAAATTGACTCATTAATTCTGACTGAAGCTTTTGCTTTAATATTGGAAATTAAGAATATCGCCGGTACTTTGTTTTTTGACAGCAGTTTCCATCAGTTAATTCGAAAAATCCATGAGAAAGAGGAAGGCTTCAGCGATCCGATTCTTCAAGCACAAAGGCACCAATATTTATTAAGCAATTGGCTTCATCAAAATAATTACTCAAACTTACCTATTAGACATTTAGTGGTTATATCTAATCCCTCAACAATTATTACTGCAGAAAAAGGAGATAAGCATGTTCACAAAGTAGTCTGTCATGCTTCTCATCTGATGAACAAGCTGCAGCAAATCAAGATCGATATACCTACCCCTTTGCTATCCTCAGAACATTTTCAATTGCTATCGGAAATCATTCTCCGTGAACAGAAAGCCCCTTCCACCAATATTCTGGATAGTTATAAAATTTCTACCACCGACATTGAAATGGGAGTTATCTGCCCGGAATGCAGTATGAAACCTATGAAAAGAACTCACGGGCGATGGGTTTGTCCTGAGTGTAATCATCAATCAAAATGCGCGCATGAAAAAACGATAGAAGACTATTTTTTACTCATTGACAACGAAATAAATAACCAGAGTTTTAGAAAGTTTACTAAGATCTCTTCCCGGCATACTGCATCTCGATTATTGAAGAAAATGTACAATCCTCTATCTCGTCCGGACTTATTCAATAAAAAAACCTGACCCCGGCACCATACCGAGTTCAGGCACTAAAACATTATTTCGTTTATTCTTTCCACCAAGTATCAAACACCGTAATGGCTTCATGGCGTTTGTGCTGGGAACGAAGGTAGTGGCCTTCGATTTTTTCGGTTTTTTCCTGGGATAGCTCTTTGCCTTCGAGATAGTCGTCGATATCTTCGTAGGTTACGCCCAGTGCGGTTTCGTCCGGTAGCTGCGGCTTGTCTTCCTCAAGGTCAGCCGTTGGTGCCTTTGTATAGAGATGCTCGGGACAGTTCAGTTCCTTCAGGAGCTGCCTGCCCTGGCGCTTGTTGAGCCTGTAGATTGGGAGCAGGTCGCAGGCTCCATCGCCGTATTTTGTATAAAAGCCGGTGATCGCTTCTGCAGCATGGTCCGTTCCGAGGACCACACCGCTGTTTGCAGCGGCAATGCTGTATTGTGCTTTCATTCTTTCCCTTGCTTTTTCGTTGCCTTTTTGGAAGTCTGTCAATTCGACTCCTGCTTCTTTAAGAGATGCTGTGCTTGCCTCTACAGCAGGCTTAATGTTGACTGTACACAGCTTTGTAGGCTTGATGAAATTAATGGCATCCTGTGCATCCTGTTCATCCATCTGCTTTCCATAAGGCAGCCGGACTGCTATAAATGAATATTTTTCCTCTCCGGCTTCTTCGTTTAATTCATCAATCGCGATTTGGGCCAGCTTGCCTGTGAGAGTAGAGTCCTGGCCTCCCGAAATGCCCAGCACCATTGATTTCAAAAAGGAATATTTGCTCATGTATGATTTTAAGAAATCAACACTTCTGCGGATTTCCTCCTGGGGGTTAATGCTTGGCTGAACCTTTAATTCTTCAATAATCCGTTTTTGCAGACTCATGTAATCCTCTCCTAACAACTATCAAAAGTTTTGCTTATAGTAGTATACCTTTTCCCTAACAATAATAAAAAAGATCTGTTAGTTTTTTCCCTCAGTGCTTCTATTGTAAACCCCGGGGACGGCCATGGTCATATTTTACTTGGTTTTTGGGCATACTGCTATAAAAACGCATTGGAGGGATAATATGTATTTTTGTCTAGCCTGCGGGCGTGTGCTCTTGGAGGAAGAAGCTTTTTCACGGGAAGATCAGTCAAAGCTATGCCTGCACTGTTATATGGAGCATGAAGAAGAGCCGTTCCCGCACTTTTACGATTAAAACATGTTAAGAGGATGGCAGTAAGCACATCCAGGCTTAAGTCATCCTCTTTGGTTAGGATCATACATTTTTATGGATGATGGTTTTGCTTTTATCCGGTGTGTCGGTCCTGCATCATCCTTTTTCTTTTTCTCCTTTTTGTTCTTTGTCAGCCCATCCAATTTTCTTACAGCGGTGTTAAATTGTTTTTCTGTCATTTGTTTGGTTGCTAACATGGAACAAAGTAAGGCATACGCAATAGCAGTCGTATCTATTTCTACGTTTAAATTTACATCCACATCGGAATTTCCGCTATGGTTTACCTGTGCTTGAGATTGATTTTGAATGTCCTGGGAAAACTCTGCCTGCTGGCTGTTCTGGCTGTCATTTTTTTCATTATTCTTCTCAGTAACATTGGAGCTGCTCACAAGTTCAGAATGACTCTGCCCCTGGATGTTCCCAGGATTGGTGCCATGATTGTCGAAAAGCTGCGGTTGGCCCGCTTTTTCATGAATGCCATTTGGGTCCGCTGCAAGCATTGGTTCGATTTCTGTCTGCTGATCGGTTTCCACTGAACCTGCTGTCTCTTCAAATGGCTGGAATCTGCGGCCATTGAATCCAGGCCTTGGCTCTAAAGGCCTTCGGAATCCAAAGAAAAAACTCCGGCGGTCATTGTCCTCCATAGCCATCTCTCCTATATAGAGTATTAGGCGGAAAAGGATATGCCTCTCCCGCCTGGTCCTTTTAAACATTCTAATCCTGGTTTTGATCTTGATCCTGATCCTGGTCAGATTCTGAATCAGCTTCTGTACGAGAACGAACGCGAGTCGTTGATTCGGAATCCACATTAATATCAATGCAGAAATCCACTCTGGCGTTACCGCTGTTATGAATAATTGAATCGGCGTGTGAATTGCTCTTATTGTTATTAACTAGATCATTCTCGTTATCATTGTCGTTATGACTGTCATTTCTTGAATGCACATCTGTATCTACATGAGTATCTGCTTCAGAAAAGCTCTTGAGATCATTATCAATATCAAAGTCTACATCTGAATTCGACTTAGACCGGCTATCGGAGTTAGAATTTCTTTGAGAATGTCTTCCAGATTTTTTAGAATTCCTTCTGCGTTCACTGCTGCCAAGTGCGCTTCGTCCATTATTGTACCAAACTGCCATATTGACCCCCCCTTCACACTATCTACGATTAATTTATTCAGGAGTACAAAAAATGAATGGACAAAAACACTAAAAAAGCGTTTTTTAGTGTTTTTGTATTGTATTTCTTGGCCAGCAGGTTGATTTCCGTTTCAGGATATTCAGCTTTCTGAAGAGCGGGTGGTCTCTAATGTCTGCCCCTCGGATTCCGCCCAGCAAATCGGACAACCGTTTTATTTAAACACATCTTTTTCAAAGCAGGAATGCGAAGGATTCGCAAAAATTGTTTTAATAAAGAAGGATAGGGTAAAAATTCAATGTACAGGAAAAGGAGGGTTTATTATGGATAAGTCAACAGCTGAAAATGATTCTTTAGAGCAGGAAAAGAAAAAGGAAAATCATCAGGATATTGATCCACAGCGTGATCCTGATAAACCACAGAAGCAGACAAAATAAAAGAAAGCCTGGACAGTGAACTGTGCCCCAGTTTACGGACAGTTTAAAAAAGCACCTAAGCTGCTAGTAAATGGCCCCGGTATTGTACCGGGGTCATTTTATTTAACCCCCACTGATAACGGGAATGATTATACTCCTCGATTACACGGTCTACTTCATTCTTTACATCTTCTAAGCAATTCAATGATTTATACTCTGCCCAATCCTTAAAATGGCCAAAGAAACTTTCCATGGATGCATTGTCCCAGCAGTTACCCCTTCGTGACATTGATTGAGTCAGCCCAAGCTTTCTCACCTTGTTTTGGAAGAGGGGATGAGTATAATGGACCCCTTGGTCAGAATGTAAGATAGCTTCTGGATGAAAAGGATGGCCGACAGCCTGTTTTAACTTTTTTAACGTTTTATACACAATGTCCATTTCTAAGGAAGTAGACAGATGATACGCCACAATTTCCCTCGTAGCTCCATCCTTTACGCAAGATAAATATGCCTTTTGGCCCTTTCCGTAATAAAGATAGGTGATGTCTGTAAGCAGGACTTTTCCCGGTACTTCC
>NZ_KE387239.1:0-122855 GCF_000430765.1 Peribacillus kribbensis DSM 17871
GCACCACTAATGTATTGGAAAGATTGAACTCTGAGATTCGAAGACGCGAACAGGTAATCCGTGTCTTTCCAAATCATCAGTCTGCCTTTCGCCTAATTGGAGCTGTGTTAATGGATTATGCTGATACGTTAGACTTGGGCGGCCGAAAATATCTTCATACTTCAAATTAGGAAACGTACACCAAAGGTTTTGGGAGGAGGAGGCTAGCCACCTCCTCCCAAAACCTCATAAACATAGTGGTTTACATTGAACATTATTTTTACACAAGATGCTGGACTTGACTGTCCTTACTCGAGGAACCAAAGGTAAATAAGGGGAGGTTTTACCGTTAAATCCAAAAGGGAGGTCAGTTCGGGGAAAATTTCCCCTTATTTTAAAAAAATCCTTCCATTTTTAGCTTTTCAGGGTCGATAAAGGGAATTTCTCCCCTTATTTGAGCTTTTTTTAATCCTCATTACAAAATAAGGGGAATTTCTCCCTCTAAGTATCAGCCCGGGCTACACCTCCAACGGATCCAAAACAAAAGCAGGTGGCGTCTATCTCCACCTGCTTAATTTTAGTGAGCTATTTCACTGCAGGAACAGCCGTCGGCTTTTCGCTCGGTTCGGCATTTTTGATCGTCGGCCATCCGTTCTTCCAAATGATCTTATCAATCATGAGAGGCCTTCTTGTGACTCCGCTGTTCAGCTTGGGCTTGTTTTTTTGAATCGCATGATACACCATCCAGTCCTGCCCTTTTTCATCTGTGATGACTGCATTGTGGCCGGGACCGGCAAATTTTTTGCTGCCTGTCAGGATCACCGTTCCTTCAGAGTCTTTCAGATCGTTTCCTGCCTGATCAAGGTAAGGGCCGCCTATTTCCTTGGAACGCCCCACGGCAACATGATAGGTGCTCTTTTCCCCCTCACAGCAGGAACCCGAAGATAGAAACAGATAATAGTAGTCTTTTTTCTTGAAGATATAAGGTGCTTCAAACGAATTTCCTGCCGCCTGGAAGGGTGCTCCGGAAACCTTGAAGCCATCAGGCGAGAGCTTTACGCCATAAATGCCATGGAAGCTGCCCCAGAACAAATAGGGAGTTCCATTGTCATTATAAAATTCAGGATCGATAGAATTCTCGACCTTAATGTCTTTACTTGTAAAAAGAGGCCCGTGATCGGTGAAGGGATCCTCCGGCTTGTCACTGACGGCCACGCCGATGCCCGGATTTTCATCTCCCCAGGTAGACATAGAATAGTAGAGATAATACTTTCCATTGTATTCATTAATATCAGGAGCCCAGATACCGCCTTCCTTCCAGTTCGGCTTATCCACGGCTTCGAAGGCCTCGCCTTGATATTTCCAGTCGACAAGGTTCTTGGAACGGATGACTGGAACGTAGCGCGGCCCCTGACCGTCTCCCCAATTATCCTCTGTCCCATAAGCATATAGCCGTCTTTTCCTTTAATGATAGACGGATCGGCAATGACAGGCTCGAAGACTGGGTTTTTATACTGTTTCGTTTTAGGTGCTGACTGGTCCGATGAACAGCCTCCCAGGATAAGCATCAGGGCAGCAGCCATCCCCAAAAGTATTTTATGCATTTCTCCACTCCCTCTTAGTTAAATTATTTAACTTATCTATCAAAATAGTAACGCAGTCTTTTTGGACCTACAATACCTATTTTTTTTTGATAAAAAGTAGAGGAAATGTGTCGAAACTAGGCATAATATGGAATCTTTTAATATTCTTAGGCTAAGACAAGACAAAAAATAGTATTTTTTATAAAATAATAGTTGTAAGCGTTGACAAATAAAGAGTAGAAGATTATGATATTTACAGAAAGTAAATTAATTTAATTAAGTTTATCGTCACACCATTCAGAGCAGTACTATTTTAACCCAAGGGGGATAAACGCTATGAAAAAGAGAAAATGGCTTGGACTGGCTATGACCGCTGTTTTGGCAGTAGGATCACTGGCAGCCTGCTCTAGCAAGGATTCATCTTCATCTGATGGAGGAAAAGGAACCAAGATTACATATTGGGCGCCTTTCTCTGGTGCGGATGGTCCGCGCATGAAGAATATCGTTAACAGCTACAACAAGTCACAGTCTAAATACAATGTGGATCTTCAGATTGTTCCGCAGAATGATTATTATAAAACCGTTGACCTTGCATTCTCAGGTCAAAAGAATGCACCGGATCTTATGATCATGCATACGGATCAGCTGACAAACTATGCTGAGAAGAATCTTCTGAAGGATATGTCCGACACGATCAAGAAAAACGGCGTTAAGGAGTCTGATTACTCTCCGACTGCCTGGGGTGCAGGAAGCATTAAAGGAAAGCAGTATTCCATTCCTTTGGATATCCACCCATTGATCATGTACTACAACAAGGATATGTTCAAGGCAGCCGGACTTGACCCTAACAAGCCGCCTACCAACCGCGAAGAATTTGTAGCGGATGCTAAAAAGCTTACAAATGAGTCTAAAAAGCAATACGGATTCGTAGTTCCGACTCTTTGGCCGAACCAATTCATCTTCCCGACTGTTTTCTTCCAGAATGGCGGCGAATTGATGAAGGACGGCAAGCCTAACTACAACAGCCCAGAAGGCGTTGAGGCTCTTACTTTCTTAAGTGACCTGGTCAAAAAGGATAAAGTTTCCCCTGCTAATGTTCAGCAGGATGGGGAAGTTACTCTATTCCTTCAAGGCAAGAACGCTATGCAGCTGAATGGTCCATGGATGATGGAGCAGTGGGATAAAGCAGGCATCAATTACGGTGTAGCTCCGGTTCCTCAGCTTGGAACGAAGCAGCAGGCAGTATATGCAAACGGACACAACTTTGTTATCCCGGCTTCTGTAACAGATTCCAAGAAGCTTGCAGGAATTTCCGACTTCCTGAAATATGTAGCCGACAACACCATGGAGTGGGCAAAGTCAGGACAGGCGCCAGCATCTAAAGCAATCTATGAGCAGAATGCAGATTTCAAAAAGATGGTACAACAGCCTCAGGTTGCAAAAGAATTTGATTATGCTAAATTCGCTCCGCGTGTAGCTAACTGGGGACAAATTTCTGAGCCGCTATTCTCAGAAGTCAACCTTGCCCTGTTAGGCAAGAAAGATCCTAAGAAAGCGCTCGATGATGCAAATAAAAAAGCAGAACAATTAATGCAGAAATAATAAAACCATGAGGCGGGACAGGTGTATCACAGCATACTCACCTGCCCGCCTCTTCTAGTTAGGATTCATAAAAATCATGAAAAAAGGAGGAGAGGCAGCATGAACAAAACAAGCTGGAAATCACAGCTCACATCAAGTCTGTTCGTACTTCCATATCTGATCTTGTTTGTTATTTTCCTGTTGATTCCGATTATTTACGGAGCCTGGATGAGCCTTCACAACTGGGACCTGCTAAATCCCGTGCATGAGTTCGTAGGATTGAAAAACTATGCCAAAATATTTGATTCCTCTTCTTATCTTCACAATCTATTTTTCGACGGACTGAAGCATACCATCCTGTTTGTTGTGATTTCTGTGCCCCTATTAGTGATTGTTGGCCTTGGCCTTGCGCTTTTAATCAATGCCCTGCCGGGAAAAATCAAAGGATTTTTCCGTACGTTATACTTTATTCCCTATGCGGTATCAGTTTCCGTTGTGGCGATCATCTGGCTCTGGATTCTGGATACGAACAGCGGTTTGATGAATGAATATTTCCAAAAACTTCATCTGCCGGCTATTCCATGGCTTACGGACATGCCATGGGCCTGGATTTCCATCGTCATTGCGACCATCTGGTGGACCATCGGCTTCAATATGGTCATCTTCATCAATGCATTGAATGATGTTTCTGAAGAATTGTACGAAGCAGGCTCCCTGGATGGTGCCAATAGATGGCAGCGATTGATTTATATCACTCTGCCAAGCATTAAACCAACGATGCTGTTTGTTTTGATAACGTCCACTATCGCATCCTTCAATATTTACGGACAGCCATTCATGATGACAAGGGGCGGCCCGGGAACTTCCACGAAGGTGCTCTTAATGAATATCGTAGATGAAGCATTTAAACAAAGACAGCTTGGAAACGCCGCGGCGATGTCTCTGATGATGGCCCTAATTATGATCATCATTTCCGTCGTCCAGCTGCGCGTATCCAATCGAAAGGAGTAGTGGGATATGCAAAGCAGAACAAGCAAAACTGTATTAATCATTCTCGCGATCATCATTGGCTTGATTTTCATCGTACCGATTTTCTGGATGCTGGCTACTTCTTTCAAGACTGACCAGGAAGCTTTCACAGCTGGATTAAAATGGCTGCCGAAGGTCTTTACATTGGAAAACTATCAATATGCATTTGGAAACAACGGAGATACGCCTGTTCTTCAGTGGATGGGAAATTCCCTGTTCGTAGGGGTTGTCGGTACTCTGATCGTCCTTTTTGTAGATACACTGGCCGCTTATGGTCTGGCAAGGCTGGATGTGCCGTTTAAAAAACTCCTAGTCGGACTTTTTATCGGATCCCTGACGATTCCTTGGGTTATCACATTCCTTCCTTTATATATGGAATTTAACAAATTTGGTCTTCTTGATACCTATGCGGTCCTGATTCTGCCTTATTCCGCAAATGCCTTTGGTGTATTCCTGCTGTATCAGTATTTCAGGGGCTTTCCAAAGGAATTAGAAGAAGCTGCTTTCCTTGACGGAGCCAATAAATGGCAGGTGTTTGTGAAGGTGGTTCTTCCTTCTGCAAGACCGGTCATCTGGACACTTGCGATCTTTACCTTCATGGGAATCTACAATGACTTCCTATGGCCATTGGTTACAACCAACTCGCCTGGAATGAGGACCATCACGACAGGAATTGCTGTTATGCAGCAGGGAAGCTTCGTTTCTTCTCCTGCGAAATTGATGGCGTTGACCTCCATCGCGACCATCCCGGCTGTTCTGCTCTTTGTGATCGGCCAGCGTTCATTCATTAAAGGTGTTACTCAATCGGGTATTAAATAAGTCTATCACTAGGAAGGATTTGAAATAGAGATGTCAATTCCACGCAATGAATATCCCAGACCCCAATTTGTACGGACTGAATGGGAAAATCTGAACGGACAATGGGACTTTGCATTTGATGATGAAAATAAGGGCCTAAGTGAAAAGTGGTATGAACGCTTTCCTGATGGCCGGAAAATAACCGTTCCGTTTGCATTCCAGACAGAATTGAGCGGAATTAACGATGGGTCCTTTCATGATATTGTCTGGTATCGCCGCGGGCTTACTGTGCCGGAAAGCTGGGCAGGACGTGACCTGATCCTCCACTTCGGTGCCGTGGATTATCGTGCCTGGGTGTACATCAACGGAAATCTTGCCTGTTTCCACGAAGGCGGCAATACTCCGTTTTCAGCGAATATCACTCATCTGTTAAACTCTGAGAACAATGAAATCACGGTTCGTGTGGAGGATCCTTCTGAGGATGTCACAATTCCAAGAGGAAAGCAGTACTGGCATCAGCAGTCTGAATCCATCTTCTATACGCGCACAACAGGAATCTGGCAGACTGTCTGGATGGAGCCGGCTGAAAAAACCACGCTTGCTGGGATCCGCTGGACACCTGAGATTGACCGCGGTGACATTGAGCTTGAATTTGATGTGGAAGGAATCACAGAAGGCCTGTCTCTATCTGTCGAAATTTCCTTTAATGGCCAGAAAATCATTTCTGACAGCACGAATCTATTTGAAAGCTATAACAAGCGCAGCTTCAATCTGCGCAACCGCTTTACGGATCGAAGCAATATTCATGGGCCAGGCTGGTACTGGACACCGGAGAACCCGAACCTCTTTGATGCGGTTTTAACGCTAAAAAAAGGTGAGAAGGTTCTGGATCGCGTGGAAACGTATTTTGGAATGAGAAAGGTTTCCATTGAAGACGGCATTTTCAAGCTGAACAATATGCCTTACTATCAAAAGCTTGTCCTGGATCAAGGCTACTGGCCAAAGGCGCTTCTGACTGCGCCGACGGACGAGGATTTGAAAAAGGATATCGAGCTTGCGAAGGAAATGGGCTTCAATGGTGCAAGGAAGCACCAGAAGGTAGAGGATCCGCGTTTCCTATACTGGGCAGACCGGCTGGGCTTCCTCGTCTGGGGCGAAATGGCCAATGCGTCCGAGTACAGTGAAGAAGCGGCCCGCCGCCTGGCGACTGAATGGTTTGATGTCGTAAAACGCGACTACAGCCATCCGTCCATCATCGTCTGGCTGCCGCTGAACGAAAGCTGGGGCATTTCCCGCGTGGCTTATGATAAACATCAGCAGGCTCATGCAACATCCATGTACTGGCAGACTAAATCGATCGACCAGACACGCCCGGTTCTTTCCAACGACGGCTGGGAGCATACCATATCCGACATCTGCGGCATCCACAACTACACTAGCGCCGAAGAAATGGCCGAAGCCTATAAGGATGTGGAGAGTGCCATCTCCACCACACCAGCGAACCGCGTAATCTATGCGAACGGCTTCAACTATAATGGAGAGCCGATTTTAATCACGGAATACGGCGGTATCGCCTACAAAGTGGATGAAACCGAAGGCTGGGGCTACTCTGCTGTCCAATCCGCCGAAGATCTTGTGGAAGAATACCGCAAAGTCACAGGCGCCCTGACAGACAGCAAAATCATCCAGGGCTTCTGCTACACCCAGCTCACCGACGTAGAACAGGAAATCAACGGCCTGCTGACCTACGACCGGGAGCCGAAGTGTGATTTGAAGAAAATCAAGGAAATTAACGATCGGAAATAACGTATGGCACATCCTGCTGGTTTGGCGGGGTGTGTTTTTTTGTGGGTGAGGGGGCTGGGACGGCTGCCGTTCATTGAAAAAAGACTAAGCTGGAGATGCTAAAAAAAAAGAAGTGGCGCACAGCTGCGAAACCTTCGTCAGGCCGTTCCGATGAATTCGGAGGGGTCAGCGGCGGAGTAATGGAAAAAATGGGATTTAGAATAAGTGAAAGCAGGTGCTCTTTGCGGCAGCACCTGCTTTTTTTGAGTTATGCAGGATATTTGAAATAATTGCTGGATTACAAGGTGGATATGCAGGATTTCAGATGACATATGCCGGATCCTCAGAATTTATGCAGGATGCTTAAAAAAGGCACCAACCAACCAATCCACAACCACCCCAGCCGCTATCCCGGCTGCATACCGAACAAGATCGACAGCCAGAAAGCCATGCCCCAAGATTAACCCCCCAAGCAATGTGCCGCGAATCTCATTTATCCATTCGGACTGGTAGAGCTGGCTGAATTCAATCCCAAAGCTGAACAGCAGACTGAGGAACAAAGCTGCCCATATGCTTTTGTGCACTAGAAGAAAGCGGAATCCAAAATAGACCATCATGGCCCAGAGGGCGTCTCCGGCATTGTCGGCCAAAAATGCAGGGAGCCTGCCGCTGTATTTCCTGGAAGCCAGGCCCAGCAGGATGGCAGCAAGCATCAGCACTAAATGGATCCATCTTTTGCGTTTCATCCCGGTCACCCCGCTCGTAAGGTACTGGCTCTAGCATAGCATATAGAAAGACTTCCGAAGCATTCGGAGCCTGGTTCTTAAAAGGTTTCTCTGCCTTGTTTTGATTTTTTGACTGATTGGATTGGTTGGATCTGTTTAGCTATAAAATAGAAGGGAAAATTTCCCTTAATTCGAAATGATGAATAAAAAGAGCTGAAGTAAAGGGGGAAATTCCCTCTATTGACTTAAAAAATCAGTTTTTATCCTCATAAGGAAAAAACTTCCCTTATTTCTTCCGAAACGAACCCCATTCTGACATTAACGGGAATTTCTGCGCTTATCTTTGCTCAAGTTTAAAAGGGCCTTCCAATGGAAAGGCCCTCTCATCATTTCTTGATATTCTGATCCACGATTTTCTGTGCGGCAGCAGCTGCTTTTTTAGGGCTGTCTCCGCCGAGGACAGAGTGAATGGAGCTTAGGACCGCTTTTTCTACGTTTTCGTCAGGAATGAGGTAGCGTGGCTGGAACCTGGTTTTTTTAGTGGACCATTCTGAGATGTTGTTCAGGTCCTTTGAGTCGTAGGTCACATCCTTGACGGTCACATTTTGGCTGGTTTTGTTGGCGTATTCCTCTGCATTTTCCTTGCGGCTGAAGAACTCGATGAATTTTTTGGCTTCCTTCTTTTTCTTGGAGTTTTTATTCACTCCGAGCAGGAAGGTGGTGGTATGGATGCCCTCGTATTTCGCCTGATTCGCCGGGACGGTGATCGGGGCGAGAAGGCCGAGCTTGCTTGAGGCCGAGCTTGCTTGATGTCGCTTCCGGATGCTTGCGATGGCATAGGAGCCGGATGCCAGCATGGCGGCTTTTCCTTGGGCGACCATGGCGATGGCAGCGTCATGCTTGGTACCGAGCGCATCCTTCTGGAAATAGCCTTTGTCGTTCAGCTCCTTGAATTGTGTGAGAGTTTTGACCCACCATTCATCGGTCAGCTGTTTGAGGCGGGGATGACCGATGGGGCCTCCAGCTGGAGAATCTACCGGAAGATCGTAATTCCGCTGTCCCTGCCATCCATGGCAGCAGCCGCCATTTTCCTATTCGTCTGCAATGGAATGATTTATTTTATCCGCTGCTGTTTATTACAGACAGCAAATATAAGACCCTGCCCTTGGCTTTACTTGAGTTTCAGGGCGAATATATCACGAATTTTCCCATGTTGTTTACAGGAGTCATCATTGCCTCCGCGCCGATGGTCATCGCGTATATGTTCCTTCAGCGTTTCTTAATTGCGGGGATGACGGCAGGATCAGTTAAAGGGTAAGAAAACCAGCTGCGGCTGGTTTTTTTATGCCAACTGAATGGCTTGATTCGGATTCCGTAAAGGAAGGCTGCCTGCCCGGAGAGTGTCGGCCGGTCTGCCAAGAGCATAGCCCTGGCCCAGCTGCAGACCGAGATATTGAACCCAGTCTCAGCTCGGTCATGCTATTGATTCCTTCTGCGATAGGGAGGGTTAAGGGTTTGTAAAAGAAGGTAAAGTCTGCAGGTTCGATGAACAAATCGGTGGATGAGGATTACTGTTTATCTGCTTCAAATGGGGGCTGTTGCTATCCGTTCCAGGCCATCGCTTTCCGCGGGGCGGGCGGTGAGCTTCCTCGGCTTCGCCTGTGGGATCTCACCTGTCCCGCTAATCCCGCAGGAGTCTTCGCGCCTTCCACTTCAATCAACAGGGTTTAAATATAGACAATTATATGATGTAAGAAACCTATTAAATGGTGGGAAAACAACTTGTCCATGAATGAAGGTAATGAATAGTAACAAGACTCTAGTGTTAGGTAT
The DNA here is from genome assembly GCF_000430765.1 of Peribacillus kribbensis DSM 17871. GTDB lineage: Bacteria > Bacillota > Bacilli > Bacillales > DSM-1321 > Paraperibacillus > Paraperibacillus kribbensis. The sequence goes on from NZ_KE387239.1 coordinate 9,314, forward strand.
TAAGTAATCATGTGCTGACCAAGAAACATGCAGGGACTATCTATTCTTATAAACCTCTGACTTTTGAGGTACCTCCTCAGCTTCACCTGCGGGGCCTCTGTCCGGAGCATTATTCCCCATACTACTAAAAGTAACTAAAAATAAAGGGAGAAATTCCCCTTAAATTAAAAAATATACGATTTTTCTTAAAAATAAAGGGAGTTTTTCCCCTTATATGGTCCAACTCCTTGGATTTTGTCTTTTTTTGAGCGGTTAAAGGGAATTTCTCCCCTTATTTTGGCTTGTTAAGCGTTCTCTATATGCAATAGCGGTAAAAACTCCCCTTATGAATTCTCATACTTACACAAAAATCCATAAGGAGGGCCTTACCAAAACACCATTTGCCTGTGGGCTGCCAGTGAATAAAATGAAACCCGCCAGTGGGGGTCCCTTAATGAGCAGCGGCACGTTCACTATTTCTTGATGTAAACAGCTCTGCAAGGATCAGGGCGACGGCGCCCATGGCGGTGGCGTCTTCTCCGAATTTGGAGAGCATGATTTCGGTTTGTTTGGCCGGCTGGGTCAGGGCGCGCTGGTTTACGGTCTGGATGATGCTTTCCATGAGGAAGTCTCCTGCATTGGAAACTCCTCCGCCAATGATGATTCTTCTTGGGTTTACCGTGTGAATGAGATTGGTAATGCCGACACCGAGATAGCGCCCGGCCTGCTGAAGGGTGTTTTTGGCAAGAGAATCTCCCTTAAGCGCTGCTTCGTAAATCAGTTCTCCTGTTAAGTCTTCGAGATTGCCGTCTGTCATTTCACTAAGTAGAGTTGCTTCGCCGAGACGCATTTCTTTTTTGACGCTTTCCACGATGGCAGGTCCGGAAGCGAATGTCTGCAGGCAGCCGTAATTTCCACAGGTGCACTGCGGGCCATCGATGTCGATGACCATGTGGCCGATTTCTCCGCTTATAAAATGGTTTCCGTGATACAGCCTGCCATTGATGATGATTCCGGCGCCTATGCCGAGGCCGACGTTCATGCAGACGAAGCTGTCCAATCCTGCGCCATTGCCAAACCACAGCTCCCCAAGGCTCATGGCACGCCCGTCGTTCTCGACCTTCACAATCATGTTAAATTCCTTTTCCAGTTCATCCTTAATAGGGATGTTCTGAAGGTTTAAGTTAGGGGCGAAGATGGAGGCACCCTGATCAACATCCACAATTCCGTGCATGCCGACACCGATTCCCACTACATTTTCAACATCGACCCCGCTTCCCGCAATGACGGAACGGATGGACTCTTTCATCAGGCTTAAAAGCTCATCTGAAGAGCTGCGGTCGGGAATGGGATATACCAGTTTATTTAAAATTTTTCCGGTGATGCTCGTTAAAATGATTTTTAGGTTCTGGGAGCCGATATCCATGCCGACCACATGAAACATTTCTTCATTCAGTGTCAGCAGGGTAGGCTTGCGGCCGCCGCTTGATTCACCCAAGCTCAGCTCGATCACAATTTCCGCTAAAAGCAGTTCCTTTACCAGGCTGCTTACGGTAGGTGGCGTCAGCTTTGTCAGTTTTGCGATTTCTGCCCTTGAGATCGGGCCTCTTTCCCGGATTATATTTAAAATTAATGAACGGTTAATGGACTTCATTAACTTGAAGCTTCCTCTTAAAATGTTTCGTGCCATTTACATTCCCCCGTCTACACAAGTTGCGCCGAACTTTGTTAAGTATAATTATAAACTATTTAGGAGAGGGATTAAACCAAGTTTGAACATAATTAGCTTTTAAACATGCTATTCCCTGAACTACAAACTCTAAAAAGCCGTCTGCCGAATATTTTCCCAATGGTAAATGAATACTCTGGCCTATTTTAGATATAGGATAAATAAGGTAAATATATAATTAATTACAAGATTCGATGTATATTGACACACTTTTCTATTTCTTTGTAAAATTATGTGTTGGACTTATTCGATAACACGAAGCAAAATAGTAAGGACAGGAAAGGGATGCTGACCATGGAAGAAAGAACACCATTTTCTTTATATGAAAACGAGACAACACTGACGAGAAACGAACTAAAGGATATACTGGAAAATTGTATAAGTTCTTTCAAGGATTTGGAGATCAAGGTCGCAGAGCATAATGAGGTAAAGTTAAGCAAGGTCCGAGCCACCAATATTCTGGTGGACAGGCTGAAGAAGGATCAGCTGGTTGAAATTATTAAGCAATTATATCTTATTAATATGAGGAACTCAGATGAAATATCATTTTTAAAGTTTATTTTGACTGGACTCTTGAGCGAGCAGGCTGAAAAGAGAAAATAGTTTAGAAAACAGTTTGAGCAGTGGGCAAGCTGTTATTTTGCTTGTTATCGGTAATGGGAAAACAGAGCAGTGCACAAGCCTTCTTCCTTTCGTCTAACAAAAAAGCCATAGAGAATGATGTCTCTATGGCCTTTTCTTTATTGCTGATCTGCCTGTGCTGTATCGTTTTCTGAATCAAACTTTGCTTTTTCGGACGGTGTCAGTTCAAGATGGGACTGCAGCTCGGTCCGGATTTCATTTAAAGAAGTGTCGTCAAGCTTGTAGTAATAGATACGATTTATATACTCGTCAGATCCCTTAAGACTAAGTGACTGAACCTGCAGTCCTTTGCTGGACAGAACATAGTCGACGAAGGACTTCATTTCAGAGAATGTCAGGTTGGTAGACATGTTGTCGCCGATGGCTTCTATGACTTTTGTATATTTGGAAACAGCTCCGACAGAAGTGGCTTTATGGGCAATGGCTTCAATGGCCTGCTGCTGGCGTTTTCCTCTGTAGATATCACTGTCTTTATGTCTTGTACGGACAAAGGCCAGAGCTTCTTCGCCGTTCAATGTCTGCATACCCTTTTGCAGGTGAATAGCGTTTTTGTGGTCCTTAGAATCCTGCTCATACATTTCATAAGGTACATCCACTTTAATTCCGTTGAGAGCATCAACCACATCCATGAAGGCATTAAAGTTCATTTTGACATAGTAGTCAACCGGCACATGCATCAGCTCTTCGACCGTGTCGACGGTTGCTTTCGTGCCGCCAATGGCATGGGCATGTGTGATTTTTGTATACGTGTTATTCGCTGGTATATGAACATAGGAATCACGAGGGATGCTCACCAGCTTGATGGTTTTCTTTTTTGTATTAAAGGTGGCCAGCATCAAAGCGTCCGACCTCGTATTTCCTTTCAGGTGCCGTTTTTCGCTATCATCGATTCCTATGAATAAAAGGGAGATATTATCCTTTTCCGGATTGACGGCGGTATCACGCTTTGAAGATTTTCCAATAGAATGATAGGTTTTGCCAAAGACATTTTCGGCCTTATTATAAAGAAAGGCGGCATAGCCTGTCCCGGCCAGTGCCATCATAAGTATAGGAACAAGAATAAAAGATACTAGACGCTTGCGCTTACGCTTCTTTCTATATACTTTATAAACTCTCCTGTTGGAAGACATACTCGTTATCTCCTTAATTTTTGTCTTTATCCGTGACAAGATCCGATATTTTTCTGATCATATTTTACAATTTTACGCAAAATTCGTAAACAATATTTCTACACGGGAACAAGTCCCTATATATTTCCCATTCAATTCTCAAATAAGAGATTCCTGATACAGTGTACCGCCTCGATGAATTTCTGACTGGCCGTTTGTCATTTCCGTCATCCAGTCGATAAAGTTCTCGATGGCATCTTCTTTTACAAACACTTCGATTTCCACAGAATCGCTGTAATGAATTTCTTTGATTTCATACTGGGATGAACGAAGCTCATTTTCAAGCTTTCCAAGCCAGGTATAATCGACCTTCGTTTTCATTATGCGCGTCAGTCGGCGTTCCACGATGCCGGTATGGGCCAGCCCTTCTGAAACAGAACTGCCATAAGCACGAATCAGTCCGCCGGCGCCGAGCTTGATTCCGCCGAAATATCTGGTAACGACAACGACTGTATCCTTTAGATTCTTTTTCTTCAGGACCTCCAGCATAGGTACACCGGCTGTTCCGCTGGGTTCCCCGTCATCATTGGCCTTTTGGACCAGGTTGTTCTCTCCTATTAAATAGGCGGAGCAATTATGATTCGCATCATGATGTTTCTTTTTTATACCAGCGATGAATTCCAGGGCAGCTTCCTCTGTTTCTGCGCGCTGAACATAGGCAATAAAACGAGATTTTTGTATGATCAGCTCATGCGCGCCATACCCTTTTACAGTCAAGTAGCTCTGAAGCATTGATTCACCCTCTTATGATAAAGGACTATCAGTATTAAGCCTGCTATTTTGCACGCTCAAACCATTATTATACGGCCTTATCCATACTTAGGCAATGGAGGATGTTAGGAAACCCGCCAATCTGTTGAAAAGCTGGCAGAAAAGGTTTCTGCTAAACATAGGAATACAGGGGTTTCCGTAATCTTATTTCGCAAGATTGTAAAGGAATTTTAATATTACTAAAGACACATCATGATATAATGAAAAATATTCTAGTAGATAAAATTTATTATTTTAAAATACATAAACAACGGGGATAAATAGTAAAATACCACTGTTGCTGCTTGTAACTAATTATTGTAATCTAGGGAAATATTATTATACGAAAATAGTTCAATTTTCATAAGAATTGGAATAAATAGGTCCTTTTGACCCTTTTACCCAATTTGGTATTTTCCCAACCTCAAAGTCCTTTGAACTGCGAAATTTAATGTTACAATAAAATAGTAGAAATTCCTTGTTTAAGTGGAATTTATTGAGAGATATACATAAGCGCAGTGTGGATGTCTAGTAGAATAGTTCAGTATATTAAAGTAGGCCTTATGAAGCAATGGGCAGGCACTGCAAAGCTTAGGCTGCTTGCAGTATTGGGGGATCCGAGATGTTGAAAAAAGTCGATAACAAGGCCCTTGACTCCATACTCGAGACAATGGTTGATACCGTGGGGCAGAGCAAAAATGAAATCTTCCATATAGGAGAGCAGTGCCGCCAGGATTTTTCCGCTATGTCTGCCGAGTTAATTGAAATTAAAGCAAGAGTCGTCAGAATTATCGATGAAGGCGATACTCTTGAAAAAAATGCAAGATTTGCCCGAAAGAGGCTTTCGGAAGTCAGCCGCCACTTTCATCAATTCAATGAAGAACAAGTAAGAGAAGCCTATGAAAAGGCACATGCCCTGCAGGTCGATCTCCAAATAAACCGCCAGCTGGAAAAGCAGCTGCGTAATCGCAGAGATGATTTGGAACGCCGGCTGTTTGGACTTCAGGAGACCATTGACCGGGCAGAACAGCTGAGCTCGCAAATTTCCGTGGTGCTTAATTATTTAACAAGCGATCTCCGCCAGGTAGGGGAAGTTCTTGCGGATGCCAAGCGTAAGCAGGAATTCGGCTTAAAAATCATTGAAGCCCAGGAGGAAGAACGCAAGAAACTTTCGCGTGAAATCCATGATGGTCCTGCACAGATGATGGCCAATGTGATGATGCGTTCAGATCTGATTGACCGTGTATTCCGCGAGCGGGGAGTTGATCAAGGACTGCAGGAAATCAAAGACCTGAAAAGAATGGTGCGGAACGCCCTTTATGAGGTGAGAAGGATCATATACGATTTAAGGCCGATGGCGCTGGATGATTTAGGATTGATTCCGACCCTCAGAAAATATCTTCAGACCATCGAAGAGTATAATAATAAGGATGTAAGAATTGCCTTTACCAGCTTAGGAGAGGAAAAACGGCTTCCGGCCAAGATGGAGGTAGCGCTGTTTAGGCTCGTGCAGGAATCTGTCCAGAATGCGCTGAAGCATGCGCAGGCAAAAAACATCCAAATTAAGATGGAAACCATAAAGGACCAGGTGACAGTGGTGGTAAAGGATGATGGCATCGGATTTGACTCCTCGGCCAAGAAGGAAGGCTCCTTCGGCTTGATGGGGATGGGAGAGCGTGTCGATCTCCTCGAAGGCTCCATAAGCATTGATTCAAGTCCGGGCGCAGGCACCGTGATTGTCATCCAGGTACCGATCAAAGTCACATCATCTTTGTCCTGATAAAAAACATATGAAAAACTTCGATTCAGGAGTTTTATATAAAATACTACAAAAAATAAGACATAAAAAAACGTATTAGAATTTTAGGGAGGCGAAGTCGTTGACAACGAAAATCATCATTATTGATGACCATCAACTTTTTCGCGAAGGAGTCAAGCGCATACTGGATTTTGAATCTTCATTTGAAGTGCTTGCAGAAGGCGACGATGGATCAGAAGCAATGGAACTGGTAGAAAAAAATAACCCTGACGTGGTAATCATGGATATCAATATGCCGCATATCAATGGCATTGAGGCTACCAGGCAGCTGGTGGAAAAATATCCGGAATCGAAGGTCATCATCCTGTCAATTCATGACGATGAAAACTATGTCACTCATGCACTGAAAACTGGTGCAAGAGGCTATTTATTAAAAGAAATGGATGCAGACGCTTTAATCGAGGCAGTCAAGGTCGTTGCGGACGGCGGTTCTTACCTCCATCCCAAGGTTACCCACAATCTTGTGGCCGAATACAGACGCCTTGCCGCCGAAGAGGGACAGGGCTCCGACAGAAGGCCGGCTTACGAAATCCGCAGGCCGCTGCACCTTCTGACCCGACGTGAATGCGAAGTCCTGCAGCTCCTGGCTGACGGACAAAGCAACCGCGGAATCGGCGAAACCCTCTTCATCAGCGAAAAAACCGTAAAAAATCACGTAAGCAACATCCTGCAGAAAATGAACGTAAACGACAGAACCCAGGCCGTCGTACTTGCCATCAAAAATGGCTGGGTCGAAGTCCGATAAAGCTAATACCCGAAGAACGCTCAGGGAGAATCCTCTCTCGAGCGTTTTTTATTTGAGCTGCGGGAACTCTATGGGGTCTGGCCCTAAGGCAGCAGGAAGATTGGTTATGAGCCGAGATGCAGAATAAATGGTCCGGTTTTTTATTTTTATGATCCGGTTTCTTCAAAGAATGATCTGAAATCAGTAATTAATAGTCCAAGCGGTATTCTGGAGGGGCTGCACGGTTTTGTAATGGTCCGGTTTTGTGGTGAATGAACGTAAAAATAGGGGGAATGATCCCCATCCTTTTTAAATGGTCGTAGATTCGATGAAATGATTCTGCCAGCGATAAAATGATCGGCGAACCAGGGGAATGGTGCGATTAGGGGCGAAATGGTAGAAGAAGGTGAGCAATGATACGATCTACTTCTGCTATAGACAGGCAAAGAGATTGGAAGTCTTCCAATCTCTCATTTAAAATGCTGTACAATGATCCCGCGGCCATTTGCCGCACTTACTTCTGCATAAGCGCCATTTACAAAGGTGATCTGGGGAGGCATGTGGCCGCAGTCTATGTCGTAGATAATGGGAAGTCCTAAGTCTTCCGCCATATCCTGATACACATCCACGATTGTGTAACCGTCCACTTCCTGAACTTCAGGGCTTCTGCCGAACATGAGACCTGCGCAGTTGTTGAACCAGCCGGCCAGCTTCATGTGAACGAGTGTCCGGCGCAGATCTGTGGAGGAAAGTCCGCAGTTTTCCAAATACCAAATGATCGGTTCATTCACAATGAACTGCTTTTGGAAATAGGCAACATCTCCAAATGGAGTCCCGATGAGGTGCCGGATGATATCGATGCATCCGCCAAGGAGCCGGCCCTTTGTTTCAACAGCTTTGTCCGAAAGTGTCTTCCAATTCGTTTCTTCTGTTAAGTGAAAGACGCATGGCGTGGGATTGTTGTGCTGCCATCTTTTCTGATATTTTTCGGAGGAGGACTGGTGCACAGCTTCTCCTGGCCTTGTAGATAAAACTGTCTGCCACATGGCCGTAGTCTCGTCCGAATATTCTCCTCTTATATCCACTAAATTTGTCCCGTGTGCCGTAGCAATTCCGGTTTTTAAGGTAATGGCAAGATTAAGGCGCTCACATCTGAATACCCCAGCACCCATTTATTTTTCATTGAATCAAATTGGATATGCTCCAATATTTCAATCAACAATTCCCCGCCCCAGGGAGGGATGATGATATCGATGTCAGGGTTCTGCATCATGCTCATGAACTCGTCAGCCCGGGTTTTGGCTGATGAAGACCTGGCCTTCTCCTGGCCCCAGGCCGTATCGCCGAAAACCACACTGAATCCTTTAGAGTTCATAGAGCGCTCAGAGAGCGTAAGAAGATGGTGCAATTCAGCCGGCACACCTGATGAGGGGGCGGTCACACCTATTACTGCGCCTGCTTTTAAATGTGGATATTGGATCATTTTGGTTCCTCCCTTTTTATTTATCCATTTTAAGGGAAGTTAGCTGCCAAGGGCTAGCTATTTTTGGAAAAATATTCATCCTGTGAGTTGTTTATGCAGGAATTCAACATGGTTATGCTGGATTATTTGAGGAAATGCAGGATAATCGAAATTTATGCAGGTTATTTTAGAATTATGCCGGATTATCGTATTTTATGCAGATGCTCGCATTCCGGGCGGCCGCCTCTCCTTGACAGAAACACAAAATGGGACATAATGGGTTAGAATGATATGTTATAATGTGAGAAATTAAGATTAAGGCAGGTTTTTTGCATGAAAACGGCTGTAGTAACAGACAGTACAGCATATATTGAGAAAGACATCCTGGAGAAATACAACATACATATGGTTCCGCTGAATGTGATATTCGGGAACGAGTCATACCGCGAAGAAGTGGATATTACGGCGGCAGAGTTTTATGAGGAAATCAAGAAGCAGGAAAAGCTGCCTACCACCTCCCAGCCATCGATCGGAACGCTTGTGGAAAAGTATGAGGAGCTCGCAAAGGAGTATGATGCGGTCATCAGCATCCATCTTTCAAGCGGAATCAGCGGTACCTATCAGGGCTCGATTACGGCAGGCGATATGGTTGAGAACATCAAGGTGTATTCATTTGATTCCGAAATCAGCTGCATGGCACAAGGCTTTTTCGTGCTGGAAGCGGCGAAGATGGCCTTGGAAGGGGCAGAACCGGCTAAGATCCTGGATCGTCTCATGAAAATGAGAGAAGTTTCGGATGCCTATTTCATGGCGGATGATCTTTCACATCTGCAGCGCGGCGGCAGATTGAACAGCGCCCAGGCGATCATCGGCAGCCTACTTCAAATCAAGCCTCTATTAACCTTCGAAAACAAAATAATCGTCCCGTTTGAAAAAATCCGTACGCGAAAAAAAGCGCTCAAGCGGATTGAGGATCTCCTGCAGCAGGCCCAGACCGGGGAACCCATGCAGGCGGCCATCATCCATGCGAATCGGGAGGAAGAAGCCATTCAGTGGATGAATGAGCTGAAGCCCCGTTTTCCTCATGTCAAATTCTCCATTAGCTACTTTGGACCGGTTATCGGGACTCATATTGGTGAGGGAGCATTAGGGATGGGCTGGTCCCGCAGATTTTAAAAAGGAATTTCTTGAATCGATGCCGAATAAGTAGGCATCGATTTTTTTAGGAGGTGCTAGTTGAAAATTCATTTAAAACCCCTTATTCCCTTCTCTTTTTCCACTGAACTTCAAATCTATCTCACCGGCCGGGCCCTTCCCTATGATGAATTAACCGATTTCCACCCCATCCTTGAAAAACATATCACTTCTGGCTATGTTGGCTGGATGGACGGCCTCAGCCAAGGAACCTGCCATCGTTGCGGCAATACTGAATCCCATTTATTCGGGGAAATGCCGTGCAGCCGCTGCGGTAAAACCTGTACCTACTGCCGCAAATGCATTATGATGGGCCGAGTGAATGCCTGCAGCAGGCTGCATGTCTGGACAGGGCCGCATTTAGAGTATCTTCTAAAAGAGGAGCCGCTGAAGTGGAGCGGAAAGCTTTCACCCCAGCAGGCCGAGGCTTCAAGAAAGGCCATAGAGGCTGTAAAAACCCATTCTATACTCCTAATCTGGGCTGTATGCGGTGCAGGAAAAACCGAAATCCTGTTTGAAGCAATAGCGGAAGCGATCCACACAGGGAAGCGGGTATGTCTGGCAGCTCCGAGAACGGATGTTGTGCTGGAGCTCGGTCCGAGGCTGAAAGCTGCCTTTCCCGGCATAGAAATCGCTGTTTTATACGGCGGCAGCGAGGACCGTCATCATCACGGCCAGCTCGTGATCAGCACCACGCATCAGCTGTACCGTTACCGAGATGCATTTGACCTCATGATTATTGATGAAGTAGATGCCTTCCCCTTCTCTGGAGATCCTTCCCTTGAATACGCTGCACAAAAATCCCGCAGAGAAACATCCTCCCTCATCTACCTGACTGCGACTCCCTCCTCTGAATTCAAAGCTCGTGTTAAAAAAGGTGTGCTGGATGCTGCCATCATCCCGGCCCGCTATCACCGCCATTCCATTCCGGTTCCAGAGCTGAGCTGGTGCGGAAACTGGGAGAAAAGTTTTGCCAAAAAGACCATCCCCAAGGCTGTTTCAAAATGGCTGGCCGAACGTCTTCAATTCTCCACCCCTTTTTTGCTGTTCTTCCCCAATATAAAAATCATGGAGGAGGCACTTCCTCTTTTTCAAAGGCTTCATCCTGACATCCAATATGTTCATGCCGAAGACCCGAATCGGAAAGAAAAGGTCCAGTCTCTGCGGGAAAATAAAGTACCCGGCCTCCTCACAACGACCATCTTAGAGAGAGGAGTCACCATCCCCCGGCTTGAAGCCGCAGTCCTGGGAACGGAAAAGCCCATTTTCACGGAAAGTGCACTGGTCCAGATTGCCGGCAGGGTCGGCCGAAGCGCAGATCATCCAACGGGGAATATCTCCTTTTTTCATTATGGAAAAACAGAAGAAATGCTGGATGCTGTATCCCATATCAAACAAATGAATGCCGAAGCGAAAAGGAGGGATTTGATTGTGGAATAAGAGCTACTGCCTCTACTGTGAGCTGCCGCTGGAAGAGGAGACCACTTGGAAATCTCTTTTCCTAGGCGATGAGAAGAAAAATGAGTTCTGCACGGAATGCCTTATGAAACTCCAAGCTATTGAAGGGAAGCGATGCAAAATCTGCAGCAGACCTCAGGATGAGGAAGGAATCTGCAGGGACTGCCAGCGCTGGGAGGAAGATCCGGCCTGGCAGGGCGTGTTAAGCAGGAATCTTTCCCTCTATACTTATAATGAATTTCTCAAGGAGCTTATGGCGAGATACAAATACAGAGGGGATTATATCTTGATTTTCGGCTTTAAAAAGCAGCTGAAAAAGATTCTTGCAGAAGTGACATTCGATTTGGCCGTACCCATTCCGCTTAGTAAAGAGCGTTTGTTTGAAAGAGGCTTTAATCAGTCGGAAGCAGGTCTCGCGGCTATGGATCTCCGGCCAATATATGCCCTCAAGCGGAAGCATTCTGAAAAGCAATCCAAGAAATCCAGGGAGGAGCGCATCCATTTAGAGGAGGTATTTCTCCCAACTGAAGAGGATATATCGGGAAAAAATATTCTTCTTTTTGACGACATTTATACAACAGGCTCTACCTTAAGGCATGCGGGTAGGGTGCTGAAAGAGTCTGGTGCGCTGCAGATAAGCTCCATCACCATAGCCAGAAGCTAAAATGTTTCCGTTTTCTGCCGATAATGAAAATAAAAAGGAAGTAAAAACATATGGCTGAATTAATGAATTGCCCGGCTTGCGGCTCCCTTTTCGTGAAAAATAGCGTCCGGGATGTCTGTGAGAAATGCTACAAAGAAGAACAAAAAGAATTCGACAAAGTCTACCATTACATCCGAAAAAGAGAAAACCGTACTGCGACCATCGATCAGGTGATTGAAAATACGGGGGTCGAAGAAGAGCTTCTCTTAAAATTTATCCGAACAGGCAGGCTGAATCTGGCACAGTTTCCGAATCTCGGCTATCCCTGTGCGAAATGCGGCACCTTGATCAGAGAAGGGAAGCTGTGTACAAGCTGTAATAAAGATCTTAAAGGGCAGCTGGAGAGTTTGGCGAAAGAAGAGGGCGGAAGTCAGAAGGACCAGCCTCGTAATACGTTCTTTATCAAAAAGTGATATCTGCCTATGCAGATATTTTTTTTTGAAAAGGAGCCCTTTTTCCTCAAAATTCTGGAAAAAGTAACAAACCTGCAAAAATTGTCAATAAAAAGTAACACTGAATAATTTAATATTGCGCAGTCCCTTCCGATAGAATAGATAGGGAGAAAAAAAGTCGGTTGAAAGCGAGGATATGAGAATGAAAATCAACCATATTAGTCCAGCTGGAATGAATCCTTATCAGCGTCAGCTAAACAAGACTGATGAAGTAAAACAGAGTTCACTTAAAGCCGATAAAGTAGAAATTTCTACGGCTGCCAAGGACTTGCGGCAGACATCCCAGATTCCTGCACAGCGAGAAGCGAAGGTACAGGAGCTTAAAGAACAGATTAAAAATGGAACATACAAGCTGGATGCGGCTGAAACAGCCAAGAGCATCCTAAAGTATTATCAAAATAAATAAAGAAGCCAAGGGGGAGCAGCATGCCTGCCCAAAACATCATTTCAGCTATGGCAAAGCTCCTAAAGCTCCACAAAAGCTTATTGGATCTGGCCCGGCAGAAGACGGAAATTGTTAAACAAGGATCCATGGAGGAGCTCAACAGGATCATGATCGATGAGCAGAAGCACGTCAAGGCGATCACAGTCGTTGAGGCTGAAAGAGAACAGGCTGTCGCCATGTTTCTAGCGGCGCAGGGCTCCTATCACCTTCAGCCCTCTTTGGCTGCCTGCCTGGAGTTTGCGGCTGAAGAGGAAAGAACTCAGTTTATTACACTGAGAGAAGACTTGAAAGCCCTCGTCTATGAGCTGAAGGACGCCAATTTCCTGAATCAGCAGCTCATTTACCAATCCCTTCAATTCATTAATATGTCCCTGGATATGGTAAGGCCGAGACCGCAGGCGTTCAACTATGAAAGACCTATGGCGGCAGGGGCGGCTTCAGCTGCCCCGCGGTCCTACTTTAATTCAAAAGCGTAAGATAAAGAGAAACACCGATAACGGAGGAAGCATCTTATGGTTTCAACTTTTCATGGCTTAGAAGTGGCCAAGCGGGGAATGACCACCCAGCAGAATGCCCTGTATGTTACAGGCAATAATATATCCAATGCGAGCACTCCCGGCTATTCACGACAGCGGGTTAATTTTGAACAAACCGAGGCTTTCCCAGCACCAGGTATGAACCGTCCGCAAATTCCGGGACAAATGGGGACAGGGGTAAAGGCGGGAAGCATAGAACGCATCCGCGAGGGCTTTCTGGATGTGCAGTACCGGGGTGAATCTAACAAACTAGGCTACTGGCAGTCAAGGTCGGACTCTCTGCAAAAGATGGAAGAAATCATGAATGAGCCTTCTGATGCAGGAATATCCGCAGTTATGGATCAGTTCTGGCAGTCGCTTCAGGATTTATCTGTAAATCCCGGCAACTCCGGCGCTCGTTCCGTAGTAAGGCAGCGCGGGATTGCAGTGGCTGAAACCTTTAACTATGTCAGTAATTCACTAAAGTCTGTTCAATCAGATTTGAAGCATGAGACAGATGTAACAGTTACAAGCATTAATTCATTGTTATCCCAAATAAATCAACTGAATCAAAATATTGCACAGGTTGAACCGCACGGAATGCTGCCCAATGATTTATATGATCAGCGGGACCTCCTGGTGGACCAGTTATCATCATTGGTTCCAATTAATGTAAAGACAGAACCGGTAGGCGGACTGCCTGCAACCAGACCGGATGGATCATCGATGGCCTTGGGAAAATATACAATCGAATTGGTTACCCCTTCTGGAAATGTTACGCTGGTAGATGGTACTGCTAATAGTGCAAACGAACTGCAGGTCAACGAAGATAATACGACTAAGTTAGCTGCAAGTATTACAATCGGCGTTCGTGACCAGGCGACAAATACAGTAACAGGTACAGCAGTAAATGTCAGTCAGTTCTCCAGTACGGGGAAACTTCGCAGCTTGATAGATGCATCTGGGTATATGGATGGGAGCACCAAAAAGGGAATTTATCCTGAAATGCTGGATAAGCTTGATCAGATGGCTTTTTCATTCGCAACTGAATTTAATAAACAGCATCTGGAAGGCTATGACGTGGATGGCATCAAGGCTAACCCGCCTGTAAAAACCACAAATTCCTTTTTTGATATCGGTACGACTGCTGCAGATGCTGCGAGCAGTATAAAAATTGACTCTTCGATCATGACATCTCTTGACAATATAGCGGCAGCCTCGACTCCCAGCTTAGGTGATGGCAGCAATGCGGTTCTGCTGGCTAAAGTGAAAAACACGGAGGGATCCATACCAGGACAGTCTGGAACGATTCAAAGCTATTATGAAGGTATGATCGGCGGCATGGCTGTTCAGTCCCAGGAAGCCCAAAGAATGACAGCAAACAGCGAGGTACTTCAGCAGTCAGTAGATGAACGCAGACAGTCGGTCAGCAGTGTCTCGCTGGATGAAGAAATGACAAACATGATCAAATTCCAGCAGGCCTATAACGCATCTGCACGAATGATAAATATAGTTGATGAAATGCTCGATAAAATCATCAACGGCATGGGCACTGGTGGAAGGTAAGGTGAAAAATAAATGCGTGTAACACAAAATATGCTGGCAAACTCATCGTTAAAGCATATCAGCGAAAGCTACAGAAGGTTGGATAAATATTCAGATCAGTTGTCGACCGGTAAGAAAATAACCCGGCCGTCGGATGATCCGGTGGTGGCAATGAAGGGGATGTTTTATCGGACTAACTTAACAGAGGTAAATCAGTATCAGAGGAACCTCTCTGAGCTGAGCCTCTGGATGGATAACTCAGATTCGAGTCTGGATCAGGCTAATTCCTCGCTTCAGCGGATGAGAGAACTATTGCTTCAGGCTAAAAATGGAACAAATACAGCTGATGAACGGACGGCGATCGCAACTGAAATGGACCAATTAAAGCAGGATCTGGCTTCTGTTGCGAATACAAAGGTTGGCGACAAATACATTTTTAATGGTACGGACATTGATAATCCTCCAGTTTCAATAGATAGTTCAACCGGACAGGTTACTGTAAAAACGAATAATAATGATTTTAATGTGGAAGTCGGCCCTAATGTCAAATTAAGGGCAAACATCCATCCGGGAAATATTTTCTCTGCTGCGATGTTTAGCGACATTGAGAATATTATATCTGATTTGAAATCGGATAACATAACAAACCTTGATGCATCGTTAACAAAGCTCGATACACATCTCGATAATCTATCTGCGGAGCGCTCAGATCTTGGTGCACGATCCAACCGTTTAGATATGATCAGTTCGAGATTGGACAGCCAGGAGGTTTTCGCTAATCAGGTGATTTCTGATAATGAGGATGCAGATATTGAGAAGGTCATCACCGATTTAAAAACTCAGGAAAGTGTCCATCGAGCTGCATTAAGTGTTGGTGCCCAGATTATCCAACCAACACTAATGGATTTCTTAAAGTAAAAAGGCTATTCATATGAATAGCTTTTTTGTAATTATAGGAATAGAGGAGTGCTTTAAATGAACATTCCACAAATTAGACTGGAAACAACAAGAGGCCAGATTGAACTAAATACTCTTAAACCGGTTCAATCTATTGAGCAGCCGTCGGCTGATCTCAGCATTGAACAGCCCAAGGCAGAACTGGAAATCGAAACAACACCAGGCAAATTATCCATGGACCAATCAAAGGCAAGGGAAGATGTTGATTTAAAAAGCATTTTTAGAAGGACGGAAGAGTTCGCCCAGCAGGGATATGAAGATTGGCTGAATGGCCTGGCACGAGTGGCAAGTGACGGGGATGAATTGATGATGATTGAGAACGGCTTTCATGCACTTCCTGAGCAGGCTAAGCGGAACAGCGAAAGTCCTCAATACGATTTTAATATAGGCTTTGTTCCTTCTGCCGGCAGTGTGAAGATCCATTATGAGCCTGCCGCAGTCAGGATAGAGGCTGCGCCCCAAAAGCCAAGAATCGATGTAAACATAAACAGGCCTATCCATACGTACACTCCTGGAAAAACAGAAATCAGTTTGAAGCAATATCCAGAGCTAAAAATAGATTTTACGACTTTCGATAAAAAATACTAAGGAGAGTCTTTTATGCTAATCAAAACGAAATATCATCAAGAAGTAGAAATAAATGAACGGGAAATTATACAGTTTGAAGAGGGGATCCCAGGGTTTATTGAAGAAAAAAAGTTCGTCTTTCTACCTCTTAATGATGAGTTATTTGTTTTACAATCTACGAATGAAAAGAACATTGCTTTCGTAACTATCAATCCATTTACAATCCAGAAAGATTATGAATTCTCATTAGATGATAATACAATTGAACAATTGAAGATCGATGCAGCAGAAGATGTAACCGTATATTCGATCATGTCTGTAAGGGACCCATTTAATACATCTACCATTAATTTGGCTGCGCCTGTTGTGATTAACTATAAAGCCAGACTCGGAAAACAGGTAATCCTGGAAAAAGCTGATTATTCTATCAGAACACCATTACTGCCGGCTGCAGAACAAAAGGGGTGAAGCTCAGGTGCTAATACTTACTAGAAAAAAAGGCGAATCCATCCAAATAGGATCCGATATAGAAATCAAGATAATATCTGTTAATGGAGACCAGGTGAAATTAGGAATTGATGCCCCTAAAACCATCGATATATACCGCAAAGAGCTATACGAAGAAATCCAGCTGGAAAACCAAAATGCCCTTTCTTTAGGGGAGGATTTAAGCAGTATAGTAGAGTCCCTGAAAAAGCAGGAATAAAAATAAATTTTATTATAAAAACTATTAAAACTGCGGGCATTCCTCCGATAATACTTATGTAAAGGTTGAAAGGCGGCCGACTTTCAGCCTTAGATACGGGCCCACAAGGATGTGAGCCTTCATAATCCAAGGAGGAATATAACAATGATTATTAATCACAATATTGCAGCTCTTAACACACATCGTCAGTTGACAAATGCTACTAACGCACAAAGTAAATCAATGGAGAAATTATCTTCAGGTATGCGTATTAACAGAGCTGGAGATGACGCAGCAGGGTTAGCAATTTCTGAAAAAATGCGTGGTCAAATCCGCGGTTTGGAACAAGGTTCAAGAAATGCCCAAGATGGAATTTCAATGCTTCAAACAGCTGAAGGCGCACTAAATGAAACACATGACATTTTACAACGTATGCGTGAACTTGCTGTTCAATCTTCAAATGATACGAATGTAACTGAAGACCGTGCTGCAATTGATAAAGAGTACCAAGCATTATCTGCAGAAATTACTCGTATTTCTGATGACACAGAATTTAATAAACAAAAACTTTGGGATGGTACTACTACTGCAACTGATTTTCAAGTCGGACCAAACGCTGCTCAAAAAATCACATTTACATTTGAGAACATGGATGCAGCAACAATTACGGGTGGAGTTGGAGATTTAACAACAAAGGGTAACGCACAAACAGCTATAGGTGCTTTAGATACAGCGATTGGAAAAGTTTCAACTGTTCGCTCGGACTTAGGTGCTACTCAAAATCGTTTGGAACACACTATCAACAACTTGAACACTTCTTCTGAAAACTTGACTGCTGCCGAGTCTCGTGTACGTGACGTAGATATGGCGAAAGAAATGATGGCGCAAACTAAAAACTCTATCCTTTCTCAAGCAGCTCAAGCTATGCTGGCTCAAGCTAACCAACAACCTCAAGGTGTATTACAGTTATTACGTTAATCTTAATAAAGGGGACCTTAGAATATCTAAGGTCTCTTTATTAATAATTAGGAATCAAGGAGTTGTTTTCTTGAAGACATTAGCTTTGGTAACAATAGTGAAAAATGAGGAAAAAACGCTTAAAAGGTGTATTGATAGTGTAAAAGACTATGTAAATGAAATAATTATTGTTGATACAGGTTCAACAGATAACACTAGAAATATTGCACTTGATAGTGGAGCAAAAGTATTTGATTATAAGTGGAGAAATGATTTTGCTGATGCGAGAAATTTTAGTATAAGACAATCAACTTCTGATTGGAACTTAGTCTTAGATGCTGATGAGTACATCTTATCAAATCATCAATTAATAAGAAATTTTATAGAAAGAGATAACCAATTGATTGGAAGAATAAATATCTTGAGCAAATATTTAGATAATGGACAAGAAAACATTGAATCATCTTATGTTTCGAGATTGTTTCCTAATAAGGGTATTTTCTTTAAGGGAAAGGTTCATGAACAATTAGAGTCAATTTTACCAAGAGTGAAGATTTCTGTTAGTGTGGCACATGACGGTTATTTTCAAAATGATAAAACTGATAGAAATCTCCCTCTTTTACTCGATGAACATAATGCCACCCCAACAGATGCTTATATTCTGTATCAAATTGGAAAACAATATTATTTGAAAAAAGATTATACTAAAGCAAATCATTACTTTTCTTTATCTTATAAAAATATAGAAGATAATAAATCTTTTAAACCTAAAATGGTTGTTGATTATTTGTATAGTTTAATAAGGAGCAAGAATTTAGAGATTGGCTTAGGGATCATTGACAAAGAAAAAGATAATCTAGATTTGTCAACAGACTATCACTTTGTGTGTGGCATTTTTTATATGGAACTAGTATTTAGTAATGTGAATAAATATATAAATTATTTCCCTTTAATTGAACATGAGTACTTAAGATGTTTAGCAATAGATCAAGAAAAAAAACAGGAAATTGTTAAGGGTACTGGTAGCTATTTAGCCCTTTATAATTTAGGGACGGTATATGAAACAACGGGTAATAAAAGTAAGGCAATAGAGTATTACGAAAAATCTGCGGAATATAAATATAAACCGGCTACAAAAAGGTTAGAAGAACTGATGCATTGACTTAGTACAGGCTATTCAGTCAATAGATCAAAAATATGATAACACCGTCTTTGGTTTTGGAGTTTAAACTAACCAACAGCCACAAGGTGTAACTCAAATTATTACGTTAAATTATAGATTATTGGAAGAGACTCTAGTTATCTAGAGTCTCTTTTCATATAAAGCTGCTCGACAGGAGGAAACTAGATGTATAAAGATGCTCATGAACATAAAAAGTTTCTTGAAGAGCAGCTCAAATGCATAAGACTTCATAAAATGAAAAGAAAGCTGAATACTCCCGTGACCATGAACTTACTTCGAAAGAAGTTGACAAGTTGAATGATAAATTGAATGAATTTAAAAAAGAAATTCAACCCCTAGAAGAGCAATTACATTCGATTGTCATTAAAACTATAAAGGTGGTGTTCATGGATATTGCGTTAATGTCTATGCCATTAAGTCAAGGACAAGTACAACAACAAGCCTATGTCAGTTATGAAAATGGCGATGGGGAATGGCCGAAAAGCAAGGAGAGGCTCTTCAAAAGTTGATGAGTATAAATGACATAGCTGCTATTCAACACGCTGCTCAGCCACATTTGGGTGGGGACATGGATTCGAAATATAAAGGAGACATTTTAGGGATAACCTAGATTAACGTTTTTTTCTTTTTGAGTGAAAATGGGGAAAGTTGATTGTACCCTGAAAGTCCTTGCCAAAAGTAGCCCATCATAACCAGTAATAACCCAATATTGAGATATATATTATAATTATAGAACGTAAGTTTTTTTATGTGCATATTAGATGTTCAAGAAATAAGCAATCTAAGCCTCTACTTTGACCTTCGGAGTAGGGGCTATTTCTATTTTAGGAGGAGAAAAGAAGATGTATTTAGACTGGTTTTAGGAACAATGAAAAAGACATTTAATATTGAAGTAAAAAGAGAGGATGTAGGATATGCACCATGAAGAACTGGATAATTCACTCATTCCAGCGGAACACTTAGAAAAGCTACCTAACCCTTTGCTTATTGAAACAATTTCGTATGTGGATAATGAAGGATATGAGTGGATTGCTGGTTATGTTTTAGAAGAAGGAATTGGAAAGAAGCTGAAGCTGTATAAAGTTTTATAACAAATGGGGAACAAATTGCTTATATGATTTATGTCGATTAGAAAATCATTTTGAACCATTTAGAATTAGATGGGAAATTCGTTTCTGGCTGGTCAAAAACTAACCGAAACTCCCTAAAATAAAAGTTAGTCATACCAAGGAATCTAGCATGTTTTGTAGCTGGAAAACTCCCAGCATAATGATAATACTGCAGGGAAGAAGAACAGAACTTTTTAACTACCCTGATTTCCACTTTGTTTGCGGTCTATTCTTTATGGAGCTTGTTTTCAGTGATGTAAAGAAAGATATTAGTTATTTTCCGTGGATTGAAATATCCTATCTTAAATGTTTAGCTCAGGGGAAACGGATCAGTATGACAGCGTAAGAGGTACAGGAGCTTTAGTGCAGGTTACAATCTAGGTGTTTTTTATGAAACACTAGGTGACATTGCAAAAGCTACTTTAGAGAAGTTTTTTTGAAAATTATTATTTAAAGCTGTTACAGTTATCAACGCTATTATCCCTGTTGCCTTCTTCATTAGAACTACCATTAGTTCTCCTTGTATCCCATTTAAAGTATGTTTGGAGAAAGATTGTTTTTAAAGAATTCTCTAGATCCATGAAAAATTCTTTGTGCATTGGGTAAACATGAACGAGGGTATTCTGATGTGGCATTTAAAATAAGCTGCTATTTGAACATAATTTTTTATTGTATTTAATTGTAAATTGGTTACGTCAAATATATTCAAAAGGATATAGTTTGGATAAGAAAGTAGCAATAAATGAAATGATAGTTATCAGAATTAGAATTTAATCCAGCAGGGGTGGATTTTTTCGAAAAGGGATTAATCCTCAATAATCTAGATTTCCTTTAATTTACAAAGCTAAAAGGACAGGTGTATTCAACTCTGTGGTATCTCTAGCCTAATCAATTCGAGAAAAACCACCTTTATTCTACGGGTAAGAAAGGGACTGTCCAGGTCTAAACCTTCTCCTTAATGAAGGACACACTTAGGTTATTTAAGACAAGCCATATTTAAAAAGTTATCCTTATATAAGCTCCAATTTTTTGACAGAAATCCCCATAAGCTCCTTTTATCTTTAGGGTATTATTTTTTACGATGAAATTTTATACAAAGGATGTTGAATATAGCTTCTTTCAGTCTGTCGGAAATATTTTCAATAATAGAACTTGAATAAGAGTGGATAATAAAGGTAAAAGCCGATAATCTTCAGGAGAAGTACCGGCTTTTATGATAAAAAAGACATATTTCTTTTACTTCAATAAAATATCGATTAAAAGAAACCCGTGTCGACCGAGGTAAACCTTGATAGAACGGAGTTATTGCCCGCCGCCAAATTGGCTCATCAACCAGCTGCTTTGACTGTTAGCCTGCTGCATTGCTTTTTCCATTGCAGTAAATTGTTTATAATACCTGTCTTCCAATGAACCCATCCGTTTTTCAAAATCATCGATACGCTTGTCTATTTCAGAAATTTGTTTCCCTACCACACTAGTGGTTCCATTTAAAGCTTGTGTCCCTAATGATAACATGGATGCGTCTAATTGCTCATACAGCCTATCAGCAACACCACTTTGGTCATATTTAGCCAGACTTTTGAGAGTATTGGAAGTGTCAGTAGATGGAAGATTGCTGGTACTTTTACTGAAAATATCTGTCACCTTAGTTAAATCATTGGCGATTGCAGCCTTTAATTTGGTTTCGTCTATCTTTAATTTTCCGTTGTCCCTCCAACTATCCGCCAATCCGACTCCTATTGATGATAAAGTACCCACAGTTTCGGGAGTATAAGTGTTTGTGGCAATGTCAAGCTTCATGTTAATGACGGGAGCATTTACAGAAGCACGCATTTTTGTAAGAAGATTAGTAATAAGCGGATCTTTGCCTAATAGACCTTCCTTAGCTTTTGCTTCCCAGCTTTCAATTTGACTATCTTTCATGGCAGATTTTTGCTCATCTGTGAGAGGGTCATATCCTTTAGCTTTTCTCTCATTAACCTTATTGGTCAGATCGTCAACCAAACCATTATAAGTATCAACAAATTTTTTGATTCTGTCAAAGATGGCATCATTATCTTTCTTTTGCGTCACAGTTGTAGTAGATGCAGAGGTACTTTTTAGATCAAACTTTACACCATCATAAGTAATTGAGTTAGTGTCGGACTTATACAGCAAACCATTAATAGTTGCTTCTGCTTGTGTTTTATTTCGTCCCTGTACAGACGATATTGTAGAGTCTGCAAAAGTATTAGGATCATTTAGATCATTATTTTTTCCAGTCGATCCTGTTTTTATGCCTAAACCTGATAGAGGATTCACTGCTCCAGGTGCACTAGGGTCGATCGTAATCTTAGATGAATCACCTGTACTACTACTACTAAATGTGATAGACTTCTCTGTTGCAGAATAACTCATAGTTAAGCCAATACCGGCAGTTGTATTGACCGTTGTAATCAAGTCGTTAAGTGATTTAGCAGGATCCACAGTTATAGATATTCCGTTAATTAATATAGACCCCGCTGTTGCTCCGTAATCTGACATTGGCTTAGTTGGGTCTGTAAGATTACCATTACCAAAAAATTTGACGGAAGCAGCTCTTTCTGATTCTGCTAATTTTATGCCGGTGATATCATAACTTGTCTGTGTAGGAGAACCAGTTACAGTCGCTGTCACAGCATCAGGATTAGAAGACTCAGATGAGTTCTTGTTAAAGTCTCCTGTCCAACGCATATCTTGCATCAGATTGCGAAGTTCAGATATCTTTGTATTAACGTCTCGATATGCATCAGTCTTCCAAGTTTGCAGTTGTTTTTGCTGATGTAACTTATCTGCTGGTTTTCTGGCCGCAGTCATCAGTTCTTTAACAGCCGCGTCTACATCAAAACCTGAAAATCCATTAATCCTCATAATTACTTCACCTCTATAATTTATATTTAATTGCCAAATAAAAAAACTTGATACTTGTTTAACTCTAACACTTGTTTCTTTTGTACCGGACAGAATATTGTTGCCTTTTTCCAACAGGATAAAGGCATGGCACTTACGAACCTTCTAGAGTTAGAGAAGTATTTTTTCTAAAATTAATAGAAAATAACTCGAATTTATGCGCAGGAATAGTTCTTTGGTGTTGGAAGATAAATGAACTTAATAATCTAAACCGTTATTGGTCCGTTATGTAAATACCTTTTTATAAAACGTGCGTATATTATTATATATCGGCATAACATATTATTTTTAAATAAATTTATGCTTCTGTTTGGTTTATTACAGCAACCCTGCCCTTGAAATACTAAAGAGAACTTAGTGAATTCGGATAATTGGCCGAAGTTGCATAAGAGGTATGTAAAATCAAGGGGGGCATAAAAAACCACTTTTTGTACTGGGAATTTATTATTAACAATACGGAAGTGTGTCCGATAAAATAACTAGATAGAAATTTTCTAAATGCGGAGGATAATTTTATGATTGAACGACTTTCAATTAACCTTTCTCCTACCTCACCCAGACCTGCAGAATTTAACGGTAAAGAGAGTTCTCAAGTAAATCAAGAACAGCTAACTGTTTTAGACCGTAACCAAGATAAAGAAGAAATAACCAAAGAAAAATTAAACCATATGGTTGACAGTGTGAACCAATTCTTAAATCATACTGCTCTCAAATTTGAGTTTCATGAAAAACTGCATGAATATTACGTTACCATAGTAGATAGCGAAACAAATGAATTAATTAAGGAAATCCCCCCTAAAAAAATGTTAGATGTGTTTGCACAAATGGAACAATTTTTAGGAATAATCATTGATAAGAAAATATAATGGGGCGGCTACTAGAATCAGTGGTCGAGGCAGACGCGTTGTAAGAACGGTATCTGTTTCTGAACAACTGCTTTTCAACAAAAATATTAATTCAAAATCAAAGTAACCTAGCTGTCATCTTAAAATTAAATCTAAAAAAGCTTCAGGACATTTGTCCGATCAAAAAACCGGGGGTCAGTCTTTTCAGTGAGCCAGCAATACAGACAATTGGACCTGATGGAGCTTTAGAAAATCAAGGCTATAAGTCACGATAAGTTGCCAAAAAGCTACCATGACTGAGTTTGACACTCGACAGACTTAATTAGTTTCAATAGACAGCTAAATTAGTGACTTCGATGACCGCTGCTACCGTCAATATACCTCCATGGACAATACAACAATCCAGCAATCGATCTCACGCATCATTTTAGTGGGGCGTAGGAAAGGAAGAAAATTTCTTTGCAAAATCCTTATCAAGCTTATCAAAATAATAGTGTAAATACTGCTTCGCCAGGTGAATTGACACTTATGCTTTACAACGGCTGTATTAAGTTCATTCACCAAGCTAAGGTCGCTATGGAAAATAGACAGATTGAATTCAAGAATATTAATCTTCAAAAGGCACAGAATATTATCCAGGAACTGATGGTCACTCTGGATATGAAACTGGAAGTCTCAAAAAACATGATGTCTCTTTACGACTACATGAACCGCCGTCTAATTGAAGCAAACATAAAAAATGATACTTCCATCTTAGACGAAATAGAAGCACTGGTAACGGAGTTCCGTGACACCTGGAAGCAGGTAATTCAGGTTAACCGCCAAAAGCAATTCAGCCAGGGTGGTTCCGTTTAATGAACCGCCTGCTCCCGTATCATGAGATGTCGCTTAAGCTGCTTGATTTAATTAAGACTTCTTCTGAAGAAACGCGTGATGAACAGATTGAACAGATAGTAGATATGCTGGACTCACGGCAAAAATTTCTTGCTTCAATACTTCCTCCATATTCAGAGGAAGAATTATTTACGGGCAGTATACTAATAGAAACTGAAGAGGAAATAACCAAAAAATTATCAGTGATTAAGCGGGCTATCCAGATGGACATACAAAAGCTTCAGAAGAAAAAACTGGGCAGTCAAAAATATAAAAACCCTTATCAGTCACTGTCGTTGGATGGAATGTTCTACGATAGGAAAAATTGAAAGTTGAGCCATCCTTTGGGATGGTTTTTTAAAACAAACATTTTTAGACATTTTTCTACAATATAGGTATATTTGACTATTCACTAACACTTGTACACCTATTAATATAGTAATTAAGACTTAGGTAAAATATAGTGAAAAAGGCAAATCGCGGGAAACTGTGAGACGCAAAGCCAAGGGCCTGATCCTAAGCGTAAGCTTTGGAAGGCAGCCGGTTGCCACAAGGGCCTCATAGCCAAAACTCTATGAACCTTGTATAAGGTTCTTTATTTTTGTCTTTTTCACAAAAGAAAAGGCGGGAAATTATGATGAGAAGGTCACTTAAAAAAACTTCATTGTTTTTAGCGGTGCTGATACTTGTGTATCAATTTATCGTACCTATTGGAAACGTTCTTGCGGCAGAAAGCGGGACATTGCTTCCACCGAGCAATCTTGTCTACTCTCAATCAACACCGAGTGACGGAAAGCTCCAATGGAGTGCCGTGTATGGCGCTACGGGATATGTCATTTATGCCATTGAGGAAGGCCAGCTGATCAGACTGGGGACTGCCAGTACGAATAGCTATAGTTTAACTAACCTGGCAGAAGGAACACATCAATATGTGGTCTCTACATTGAGTTCTGATGGTGAATCGGGACCATGTGCACCTGTAAGCAATACAATTTCCTATCCAAAGATGCAGGCACCGCTAAACCCGGCTTCTGTCATCAAGAATGGAAATGACATTGTACTAAGCTGGAATGCTGTCCAGTATGCGCAGAACTATAATGTATACCAGTTATCAGAAACCGGAGAGGAGACATTGGTCAAAACCGTGTCAGCCCCTTCAAGCACCTATACCATATCGAATTCTCCTGAAGGACAATTCAAATATGGGGTTAGGGCCGTAAATAATCTTTATGGAACATCGGATTTATCAGCATTGGTGGATGTAAATTTGGTTTATCCGAAGATGGCGAAGCCGGGAAATCCAACTTTTTCAATCACAAATGGAAATGATGTAACTCTTAGCTGGCAGCCAGCAAGCTATGCCAGCGGCTATAAGGTATATCAGACAGTAAATGGAGAAGATGTTTTAATCAATACAGTTACAAACACAAGCGTGAAATTAACCAATCAGCCCGCTGGTGATTATGCCTATAAAGTATATTCTTTCAGCGATCGATTTGGACAGTCTGTAGATGCGGGTATTATTAATATAACGGTAGGTGCAATTACACTGACACCGCCCTCAAACTTAACCTCCAAGATACAAAATAATAATGACATTGTTCTTAGTTGGTCTGCAGCTGCGAATGCCACAGGATATAAAGTTTACCAGGTGACGGATAATGGAGAAGAACTGGTTAAGACGCAAACGGGCACAACTGTTACTTTTACAAATATGCCTGCCGGGGATTACACCTATAAAGTCTATGCCTACAGCGACCGTTTTGGAACTTCCCAAGGATCAAGTGTCACTGCTTCCATTAGTCAGGTCATAATGGCTGCACCAGAAAATGCGGCCTATAAGCTTCAAAATATAAATGATATCGTTCTAACCTGGTCACCGGCTGTTAATGCAACGGGCTATAAAATATATCAGGTAGTGGATGGGGAAAAAGTATTAAAGAGTACTGTGTCCGGTACCACTGTTACCTATTCGAACATCCCGGCCGGCAGCTATGAATATGCGGTAAGCTCTTACAGCACAAAGTTCGGGGAATCAGAAACAGGCAGCTCAGTTTCCGTAACCATAGATCCATATATTATGGGGATTCCAAACAGCCTTGCTTATAAAATTCAAAACGGAAATGACATCATTTTAAGCTGGGATGCTGTACCAAATACTACTAATTATAAGGTGTATCAAATTGTTAATGGACAAAGGGTATTAAAAAGCAGTCCTACTGGCGCCTCAGTTACATTTACCAATATGCCAGCAGGGGAGTATAAATATGAGGTTACTGCATTCAATACAAGATTTGGAGAATCACCTGAGGGAGCAGCCGTATCCACTTCCTTGGAGCTGCCAGTTATGCAGCCTCCATCAGAAGTTACACAGACCATCAAGAACGCTACAGATTTCTCTTTAAGCTGGAAGCCTGCTGACTATGCAGCAAATTATAGAGTCTATCAAATTGTTAACGGGCAAAAAACGTTAAAAAGTACAGTAACAGGTACAAGTATTAGCTATATTAATATGCTGCCTGGAACCTACAATTATGAAGTAACATCCTACTCTTCCCGTTTTGGGGAATCTAAAGGTACATCTGTCGAGGTCAACCTAAATGGCCAGACCATGTCTGCTCCAACCAATCTATCTTATACAATATCAAATGGAAATGATATTACCTTTAGATGGACGGGGGCGCAGTATGCTTCAAGCTACAAGGTATATCAGGTTGTTGACGGAGAAAAGGTCTGGAAAGCAACTGTTACAGGTACAAGTGCGTTTTTAAGTAATGTATCTGAAGGGAACCTGCAGTTCTATGTTACCTCTGTTTCATCACTGCTGGGCGAATCGCCTCAGGGGGCAGAAACGGCTGTTAATATGGCATATCCAGTGATGGCTGCCCCGGCAAACCTTACAAAGACCATAACAAACGGAAACGACATTACATTAAGATGGAACACATCCGCATATGCAGTCAACTATAAGATCTACCAAGTTGTAAACGGTGAAAAGATATTAAAGAAAACGGTAACTGGAACTTCGGTATCATTTACAAATATGCCGGAGGGAGACTATCAGTACATAGTTACATCATACAGTGACCGTTTTGGAGAGTCAGACGACAGCAACCCGTTATATTTTCAGCTGGTGTTCCCGACCATGCAGGCACCGGGAAATCCAGCCTATTCGATCGCAAATGGAAACGATATTGTCTTGCGATGGAATGCATCTTCATATGCAGCTGGATATAAAATCTATCAGCTGACAGACGGAGAGAGAAAATTAGTTAAAACGGTAACAGGCACAGCTTACACATTTGTTAATATGCCTGAAGGAAATTATAGCTATGAGATTACTTCCTACAGTGACAGGTTCGGCGAATCACCGATTGCATCAGCCATAAGCTTCAATCTTATCTGGCCGACCGTACCGGCTCCGGATTTACAGGGAACGGTAGTTAATGCTAATAATATTACGCTTACGTGGAAGGCAGTTAACTGGGCGAATGAATATAGAGTTTATAGGCTTAATGGAGGAACAAGGGAGCTCCTCTATAAAGGAACGGCACTGACATACAAGGTGTATAACTTAACGGAAGATACCCATTCATTCATTGTGACAGCCTATAATACAAGATTCGGTGAGTCGGTTTCGTCTAATGAAATGACTGAAACCATCGTCTACCCGGTTATGCAGGCACCAAATGCCTCTGCTGCAGTTACGGGGGCCGACAGTGCAAGGCTGAGCTGGAACTTTGTAGCCTATGCTAATGGATACAATATCTACGAGGTTAAAGATGGGAAGACGGAATTGATCGTTAAAAATGTGAATAATCTTTCTTATTCACTTCAAAACTTAAGTTACGCTAATCACGAATATGTCATCACGTCTTACAGTAATTCTTTCGGGGAATCCATCCCTTCAAACAGTGTTATGGCAAAACTGATTGTTGATACAGAAGCACCAGTAACAACTAGTAATGTGAGCCCGAATTGGACAAAAGAGGGCCAGCTTGTCAGCTTAACAGGAGACGACAATGAGACCGGAGTCGCCCACACGTATTATTCAGTGAATGACGGTGCTTTTACAGAAGGGACATCTGTTTCTGTGGAAAAGGAAGGGAGTACAAAGCTATCTTTCTATTCAGTGGATCAAGCCGGCAATGTTGAAAAAACAAAAACTGTGTATGTCAAAATAGATAAAACGGCGCCAAAAACCACCTCCGATGCACCACAGGAATGGGTTAACACCAATACACTGGTAGCTCTTACAGCATCAGATGAAAATAGTGGAGCAGAGAAAACCTATTTTTCCCTTAATGGTTCTGAATTTAAAGAAGGGAATGAGGTAACTGTTGAACAAGAGGGTATAAACCACATTTCTTTTTACACAGTAGATGGTGCAGGAAATAAAGAGGAAGTACAAACCGCTGTGGTAAGAATAGATAAAAAAGCACCTCTAACTAGAGTTTCAGTACCTGAAGGGTGGGTCAACAAGGAAGCCGAAATAAACATGACCGCTGAAGATGAGCAAAGCGGGGTAAAGGCAACCTACTATTCTATTAATGGATCCGACTATAAAGAGGGAAATTCGTTAACTATTTCAACAC
Source organism: Peribacillus kribbensis DSM 17871 (assembly GCF_000430765.1). Lineage (GTDB taxonomy): Bacteria > Bacillota > Bacilli > Bacillales > DSM-1321 > Paraperibacillus > Paraperibacillus kribbensis. Next base: position 38,599 of record NZ_KE387239.1, read on the forward strand.
AGGGAGTAAATAAAGTAGATTACTATTCTGTTGATAGTGCGGGAAATAAAGAAGAAAGCCAATCTATTACTATAAAGATGGATACAGCCGCGCCTAGTACTGAGCTTAGTGCGCCTAAAGGATGGGTTCAGGAAGCAGCCGTTAAGCTGTCAGCAGAAGATGAGTTAAGTGGAGTTTCAAAAACCTACTACTCTATAAACGGGTCTGACTATAAAGAAGGTTCTTCTTTTACTCTTAATCAAGAGGGAATTAACCGTATTGCCTATTATTCAATCGACAACGCGGGAAATAAGGAAGAGGTTAAAAGCAGTGAAGTAAAAATAGATAAAACAGCACCTGCAACAACCACATCCGTTCCTTCAGGCTGGGTGAATGAGGATGTGAACGTAGTATTAGAGGCAAGTGACGAGGAAAGCGGTCCAGCAAAAACACTTTACTCTGTCAACGGTTCTGAATATATGAAAGGAAATACTTTTACCGTGCAGCAGGAAGGAATGAATACCATTTCCTACTACTCCGTTGACCAGGCCGGAAACCGAGAAGATACACATACCATTCAGGTAATGCTTGATAAAACAGCGCCGGTTACAGGAGACAATGCACCCCAATCATGGGTTAAAGATGATACGAAAATAGTGCTGGTCCCACTAGACCAGGCAAGCGGAACAAGTAAAACGTATTACTCTATTAATGGATCGGGATATAGTGAGGGAAGTTCATTCACCATTGAAAAAGAGGGGATCAATAAAGTTTCCTATTATTCAGTGGACCGTGCTGGAAATAAAGAAGAAGTACAAACAATTGAGGTAAAGCTTGATAAATCAGCTCCAGTTATTCATACAAACCTGACTGAGTACTATAAATTGGGCAGCAAAATGAAACTTGACTTTTCATCAGAAGACACACTTTCCGGGATAAATGAACAAAAAGCGTTGATACTTGCCCCGGGAGAACCGTCTGAAAAGAATGTAAGCAATGGCTCAGAGATCGTTTGGGATAAGCCGGGGAATTATTTGGTTACTATATGGGCCACTGACCTAGCAGGAAATGTTACTACAGTTAAAAAGCTGATCACGGTTTATATACCGGCTTCTATCGAAGTCACACCAAAAGTAATTAAGGGCAATAAAGGGATCTTTACAGTGAGGGCAGAGCTGCCGGCCGTGATTGCAGGCGAGTTTGAGCTCAACAAGACCACATTAAATAACGTTAAGGCTTTAAACAGTAATAATGGTTATTACAATCAGGCCAGAAACGGCCAATTTAAATTTGAACGCTCCGACTTTAACTGGGCTGCTACTAATGTTACCCTTGAACTGCGCAGTGAGGTGAATGGATATTTAGTGATTGGAACGACTACTGTCACTGTTCAAAAATAAGCAAAAATGGATAAGATCCCTCAAGCACTGCTTGAGGGATTTTTTATAGTGATGGCAAAAACGACATACGAAATTATTACTGATAGCAGGGGAAGGCTTGCGTTATAGTTCGGCTGAGTGCGGAATTTGAATTTTGAAGTAAAGGAGGGGTAATAATGGCTGATATCAGGTACACTTCATTACACTTGATTGCAGGATGGGGACGACCAGAAGCTGCAAAAGATTTACCAGGAAGAGGGGGATTGTTTTTAAACATGATATGTTCCTTTTTTAACCCACTGTAAAGGTTCCAAATAAAAATTCGACATTAACAGAAAAATCAGTTATCTTTTACAGCCGAATAGCTTATAATGGGTTAAACCCTCATAAAGAATTTTCAAGACAAAAATCTTTTCATTTCGACAAAATTCTTTATGCGTTTATGAAGGATTTGTAAAGGGTACCGTAGAAAGTATAGATATACCCTTAATAAAGGAGGAATTCATCGATGAATTATAACGTTCGTGGTGAAAACATTGAAGTAACTCAAGCTTTGCGTGACTATGTAGAGAAAAAGATTGGAAAGTTAGAGAGATATTTTAATGATACTCCCGATTCAAATGTAAATGTAAATTTAAAGGTGTATAACGATAAAAATACCAAGGTTGAGGTGACCATCCCCATGTCAGACCTCGTCCTCCGCGCAGAGGAATTCAACCCTGACATGTATGCAGCCATCGACCTGATATCCGATAAATTAGAGCGCCAGATCCGAAAGCATAAAACAAAGGTGAACCGCAAGTTCCGCGAAAAGGGCAGCATCAACCAGCTGTTCGCAAGCGCCGCTGATGCCGAGGCAAGTGCAGCCATCGTAGATGTCGAGGAGGACAATGAGCTTGAGGTTGTCCGCAACAAGCGCTTCGACTTGAAGCCAATGGATAGCGAGGAAGCGATCCTTCAGATGAACATGCTGGGCCACAGCTTTTTTGTCTTTACAAATGCGGAGACCAACGTGACGAATGTTGTATATAAACGTAATGATGGAAGATATGGGCTGATTGAGCCTAGTTAAATAGATTGAAAGTATGACAGAGAGCCTGATTCATAATGAATCAGGCTCTCTTCATGTTGAAACATGTCTAATCCTTCCATCTTTTGTCCTATAAAAATATAGTGCTGAGGACGGAATCATGTTGACATTACGTAGTGCCGGGTGATATCTTATCATTAAGATGTTCTTTATAAAGAACAAAACGAACTAACATTAAGAAAATCTATCTATTAAGCAGCGCGGGAGGATCCCAATGAGTGCAATTACCGGAATCATGAATTTTAATCGCGAACCAGTCAAACCAGAGGATGGCGTGAGATTAATGCACGGTTTAAGTCAGTTTCCCTCTGATGATATTCGGGTATGGCAAAAGGATCATGTCTTCCTTGGCTGCCACGCACAATGGATCACACCGGAATCTGTCGGGGAACAGCTGCCGTTTTATCATCCAGAAAAACGACTGGCCATAACTGCGGATGCGATTATAGATAATAGAGACGAACTCTTTGATAAATTGCCAGTTAATAAAATACATAGAGAAGGAATGCCTGACAGCCAACTGATCCTGCTTGCTTATGAGAAGTGGGGGGAGGATTGTCCTAAGCATTTGGTTGGTGATTTTGCCTTTTTTATATGGGATGAGAGAAAACAAAAAATATTTGGAGCCAGGGATTTTTCGGGAAGCAGGACTCTTTATTATTTCAATGATCAAAAACGATTTGCTTTTTGTACAGTCATAAACCCATTGTTCGAACTCGATTTTATAAAAAAAGGCCTGGATGAACAATGGCTTGCTGAATATTTGGCCATATCTGGTGTGATTGACACGGCAGACTCATCTATAACCCCATACCTGGGAATAAAACAAGTGCCTCCATCGCACAGCCTATCCATCATGAAAGGTGAAATAAATCTGGTTAGATATTGTCATGTATACCCAGATAAGAAGCTAAAGTTAAAGTCGGATGAAGAGTATGTAGAAGCATTTCAAGATGTGTTTCAGAAATCTGTAAAATCACGTTTGCGCACCTTTCGTAAAGTAGGTTCTCACTTAAGCGGCGGGCTCGATTCAGGTTCGGTTGTGAGTTTTGCTGTAAAAGACCTGAGAGGAGCCAATAAAAAATTACATACTTACAGCTATATTCCGCCAAAGGATTTTGTAGATTACACACCGAAAAACCTGATACCTGATGAACGTCCCTTTATTACTTCCACTGTTCAGCATATAGGAAAAGGAATCAAAGATCACTATTTAGACTTTGAGAATACGGATTCCTATTCGGAAATAGATGATTTTCTTGAAGTAATGGAGATGCCATATAAGTTTTTTGAAAACTCCTTCTGGTTAAATGGGATATTTAGAAAAGCTCATGAAGATGGAATTGGCATCCTGCTCAATGGTGCGAGAGGAAACTTTAGTATTTCGTGGGGGCCAGCACTAGATTATTACGCACTCCTTTTAAAAAAGTTCAGATTATTCAATCTTTACTATGAGCTGAATCAATTCAGTAAAAATGTAAGGGGTGCCAGACTCAGGAGAATTCCAGTTCTAGCAAAATTGGCTTTTCCATTTATTGAACGGTTTTCTTCATCTAATGACACCTATAAATTTCCGACGTTGATAAATCCTGATTTTTCAAGTAGAACGGGTGTTTATAAAAAAATAGAGAAGTTTGGAATTGATCAAGACGGCTGGTTTGCTACATCTAATGTTTACGATCAAAGAAGGAGACATTTTGAAGATGTATTTCATTGGAATGCTTCAAATACAGCCGCAACAAAATTATCATTACGATATTCACTATGGGAACGGGACCCAACTAATGACTTAAATGTAATCCAGTTTTGTTTGTCGCTGCCCGAGGGACAATTTGTAAAAAATGGTCTTGATCGTTCTCTTATTCGTAGAGCAACCAAAAACCATTTGCCCGATAAAGTCAGGTTAAACCAGCGGGTCCGCGGAGTCCAAGGTGCAGACTGGGTTCATCGGATGATGCCGCACTGGCAAACTTTTATTAATGAGTTAAGCCGGCTTGTATCAGATAAAAGAGTAAAAGAATACCTGAATACCTCAGTGCTGGAAACAGCATTAGCCAAGGCAAAAAAAGGACCTAAGCCCGAACAGGCAACTGATCCGGAATATCGGATACTTATGCGCAGTTTAATTGTTTATCGATTTATCAATCATTTTAATTGAAAGGGGGTGAACTTAATGAAAAAGCAGTGGGAAAAGCCTGTTCTGGAAGTACTTGATGTGAAAATGACTATGGGACACACAGCACAGATGGACCATCTTGACGCTAAATATGAAGCTGGTACACCGTATGCGAAGTTGACTTGGAGTTAAATATGTAACAAGTCTCACACTTCCCACTATTACGGGTCTACTAGGGTTTTATACATATGGAGCCAGGTAGATGGTGGTAATCAGGATTCAATGTTATGCCCTTATACATGATCGAAGTATAAGGGCTTTAACATTATGTAATTTACATTGGAGTGAAAAAAATGTTGAAAACTGAAACAAAGACTTTGTATAAAGCTTTTGGTTTATCAGTGACAAGTGATATTTTTCTGCCGGAATTACCTGTTCTGGAAGAAGCGGCAACTTCAAGTGATATAGAAATCAGCATAGGGGAACTGTCAAAGCTCTGGTCAGAATTATCGAGTGAAAATAACGCATTTGTGATAAAAAAAGAGTTCATTATGGTTCACGTACCGAAAGTGGCCATTTTTTCTATCAGGGATGGAAGCAAGATAACGGTCTCTCCTTTGGGGGAGTATGATGAAGACCTGGTAAGGCTATACCTTTTAGGGACTTGTATGGGAGCAGCTTTGATTCAAAGAAAGGTCCTCCCGTTACATGGAAGTGCAATAGCTATTGATGGAAAGGCATATGCAATAATCGGAGACTCAGGTGCGGGTAAGTCCACACTTGCCTCAGAGTTCTTAAACAGGGGATATCAGCTGTTGAGTGATGATGTTATCGCTGTAACAATGGATGGACATATCCCGCTGGTGACACCAGCATATCCGCAGCAAAAGCTCTGGGATGAAAGTCTTAGCATTTTTGGATTGGAGTCAAGCAAGTACCGATCGGTATTTGGAAGAGAAAATAAGTACTGTGTACCTGTCACTTCCAGTTACATCTCTGACCCGCTGCCCCTTGCTGGTATTATTGAGCTGGTAAAAACCGAGGAAAAGGATATGACATTTCAGCGTGTGGAAAAATTAGAGAGATTACAGACACTATTTCTCCATACTTACCGGAATTTTTTGATTTATCCTTTGGGATTAATGGACTGGCATTTCAATATGACAGTAAACATCATTAATACTCTTGATATTTTTCAACTGCAAAGGCCAAACAAGGGATACTCACCAGACTTTATAGCATCGTTAATACTTAAATCAATAAAAGGGGAGAAATAAGCGATGGTTAAAACCTTTACCATGGACCAAAATACACTATTTACTCAATGTCCAGGCAGCATTGTCAGTGATATGGATGGAGAAAAAGTCATGCTAAGCATTAGCAATGGAAAGTATTATAACCTTGGAGACGTAGGGGGAGATATATGGGAATTATTAAAGACTCCCATATCAATAAGCGGGATCATTAAGAGTCTAACCCAGGAGTACGATGTGGAAATTGAAGATTGCACAGAACAAGTTCATTCATTTATCGAGCACTTATATAAGGAGAAGCTAATAGAGAAAGCAGAATGAATAAGAGAAAGGACCATGCAGCTTGAGGAAATTAAAAACGTTTATTTTCTTAGATATAGAGACTAAATGGTTATTAATAGAATCTTTTATTTTCTTGGGATGGGCACGATTCCTTAAAATGCTTCCATTTTCAAAAGTTGCACCTGCGCTGGGGATTCAAATGGTTGAGACTTCTTTTTCTGACCATTCAAACAATAAATGCTTAAAGAAAGTATCCTCTGCGATTCATATAATGAGCTCGTATACTTTTTGGGAAAGCAAATGCTTAGTAAAGGCTGTGGCAGCTATGAAAATGCTGGAGCGAAGGAAGATTGAAAGTACGCTATACTTTGGAACCGCTAAGGATGACACCGGGCAAATGATTGCGCATGCCTGGCTGCGGAGCGGTTCAATCTATGTTACGGGATCAGAAGGAATGGAGCAGTTTACCGTCGTCAGCCATTTTGCTAAAAAGATCACTGACAATAGGGGAATATGATGGATAATAACTTCGATCTTAATTTATCACGTATACCAAAAGAATTATTGCTGCTATTAGAAATCATCAAGCAACATACACAGGAAAAGCCCGACGTTCGCATTTCCTCACTAAAAGACACGGATTGGGAGCTTTTTATTGAATTAGCCAAGCATCATCGCATTTATCCATTTGTTTATACATCTTTAAACAGAATAAGTCCTGATGCAGTCCCGGCAACTGTTCTTCAAGAATTAAAACAATATTATAAACATAATACTTTTCAAATGCTTAGCTTAACTGCTGAAATGAATAGGATCAATGAAGTGATGAGCGAGACTGGAATACCAGTTTTGTTTTTAAAAGGGCCAGTTCTGGGAGCAGAACTATATGGTGATATTTCACTTCGCACTTCTGGTGATTTGGATTTTTTGGTTCCATTGCATGCACTTGATAAAGTAGAAGCTCTTCTTGCAAATTTAGGATTTATTAAAGACGATTATATTCAAACCGTGCTGGATGACTGGAAATGGCGGCATCACCACATCACCTATTTCCATCCAGAACGAAGAATAAAGCTCGAAATCCATTGGAGACTGAATCCGGGACCTGGAAAGGAACCGAGCTTTAATGAACTCTGGTCAAGAAAAAGGCGCAGTACGGTAACCGGATCTTCCATCTATTTTTTAGGCCGGGAGGATCTATTCTTGTTTCTTGTTTCACATGGAGCCCGCCATGGATGGTCTCGTCTTCGCTGGCTGTTGGATATTCATCAAATGGTGAATCAAGAAATGAATTGGGCTGAACTCCAAAAGCTATTACGCTCATACAATTATGCACATATAGGCGGGCAGGCAATCATACTAACCTCTGTACTATTTAATACCACTGTCCCCAAAGAAGGGCAATCATTCCTATCTTATAAAAAATCCAGGACATTAGCCCAGGAGTCTATATTTTATCTCGAGAGACTAGTTAACCTGCACACGGATCCTGTGCCAGAACACATCTCAAAGTATCATCAGCGTCATTTGTTCTCTTTGATGGATCTGCAGCGAAAGATTTTCTATATGTTAAGCCTTTTGCATCCCTTTCCTACGGATGCTGGAACCTTACCATTACCAAAAAAACTGCACCTTCTTTATTTTCCTTTAAGGCCTTTTTTATGGATTTGGAGGAAGACTAGGAGACATGCATGGTCATAGGAGGATAAGGTAGTGAAACAACTGCTGTACTTCGTAAAAAAACTGCATATCTTCTCTGGAAAAATCATCTATTTTAATCTGATCTCTATGATCCTGATAGGTCTGGTTGAAGGGATCGGAATTTTCATGTTGATTCCCCTGATAGGGGTGACTGGAATCTTTCATTTACCCGTTTCAGATATATCTATTATAGCCATGCTAACCAGCCTGTTTAGAGGTATGCCAGAAACCATCAGTTTAACCATAATTCTGGGTGCGTATGTGCTGCTAATCGTTGCTCAAAGTTTTTTTAAAAGATACCAAACCATATTAAGTGTGAAAATCCAACAAGGCTTTATCCGCCATTTAAAAGAAGAAACCTATAACCGAATAATTTATGCCAACTGGAACTTTTTTTTGAAAAGAAGAAGGTCAGATATCATTAACTTAATGACAACGGAGATTTTTCGTGTGAGCGGAGGCACTAATTTATTTTTTCAATTTTTATCTTCTGTCATATTTACCTTCATACAAGTCAGCCTTGCAATGTGGATATCATTTAAAATGACGGCACTTGTCTTATTTTTTGGAATTGCCCTGATCATAACTTCAAGGAAATTTATAAAGAAGTCTCAAACGCTGGGCAGTGAATCCGTTCGGCTGTCCAAAGAGTATTTAGCGGGGATGACAGACCATCTTAATGGAATAAAAGAAATTAAAAGCAATTCATTAGAAGAAACTCATGCAGCATGGTTTTTAAATTTGAATAAAAAGATTGAAAAAAATATTGTTAATTTTGCCCGGCTCTCTACTAAATCGCAGCTTATTTATCAAGTCATATCTGCTTTATTAATTGCGGTCTTTGTTTTTTTATCTATTAAGATGTTTAAAGCTCAGCCAGCACAATTGATGATCATTACCGTTATTTTTTCAAGGCTGTGGCCGAAATTTTCAGGTATTCAAGCAAACTTGGAACAGATTGCAGCGGTGCTGCCATCCTTTAAGGCGTTGTTAGATTTACAGAAGGAAGGGATGGAGGAGAGGGAGCAAAATCCGGGGGATCATCAAAACATAAAGCCATTATCCGTTAAGGAAGGAATAGAGTGCAGCGATCTATATTTCAAGTATAACCAAGAGAAATTAGCTCTTGAGAATATAAACTTGTACATCCCGTCGAATGGTATGACAGCAATTGTTGGGCGTTCGGGGGCAGGAAAGAGTACATTAGTAGACATCCTAATGGGACTTAACCGTCCTGAGAAAGGGAAAGTATCGATTGATGGCGTTACTGTAGAGAAAGAGCATTTAATCTCATTGAGAAAATCGATCAGTTATGTGCCGCAGGACCCATTTCTTTTTAATACGACGATTAGAGAAAACCTGCTGCTGAACGCTCCAAATGCCAAGGAGGAATCACTTTGGGAAGCTCTGGAATTCTCAGCTGCTGCCGACTTTATAAGGAAACTCCCAGAAGGATTAGATACACTGATTGGAGACAGAGGGATCAGGCTTTCTGGAGGGGAAAGACAGCGGATTGTACTGGCAAGGGCCATTTTGAGAAAACCATCCATCCTAATACTGGATGAGGCCACAAGTGCATTAGACTCGGAAAATGAATCCAAAATCCAGCAGGCTTTAGAAAAGATGAAAGGAAAAATAACCATCATTATCATAGCTCATCGACTATCAACTATCCGTAATGCCGATCAGCTGATTGTGCTTGATAACGGAAGGATCATTCAAAAAGGAGGCTATCACCAGCTTTCCAACGAAAAAGGAGGGGTTTTCAGAGAACTATTATTCAGACAATTAGGATAATTTTACTTTTCATCATTGACATGTTCTTTATAAAGAACTAAAATAGGACTATATTAATAGACATACTGATAAAATAGTAACAGAAATTTTTTTTGCTCACAATGTTCTTTATTTAGAACGAAAGATTGAAAGGAGGCTTAATGAATACCTTGAATGATGATAACAGGCAGGCTAAGGAAATTAATTTAAAGGAAATTATGCTGGTTATAAAAAGACGGCTATTGATTGTGATCTTAATGACAGTTGCAGGGACTGCTGCGGGAGCTATTTATAATAGCATAAATAAGCCTGTTCCTTTGTATCAATCTTCTGCAAGAATTGTCATTGATACAAATGCCGATAGCAGGGCCACTCTTCAAGTTATCATTAAAGATTCGATTATATTGAAAAAAGTTATTGATAAGCTGGGTTTAACTGAACAGCCGGAGGATCTGGCACAACAAATAACTGTGACCAGTATTGAAAATTCTCAAGTAGTAAATATTGCAGTAATAGATACGAATCCAAAGCTGGCAGCGGATATTGCCAATACTACTGCCGCCGTATTTAAGGATGAAATTGTTCATATACTTAATTTTAAAGGAGTTACACTATTATCATCTGCGGAAGAGAAGCCTTTCCCCATCAATGGCAGCAGCAACAAACTAATCATTATCGGGTTCATTGCCGGATTAGCGGCAGGTATAGGCTTAGTCTTTTTACTAGATTCACTGGATGACACAATTAGATCTGTAGAACAGGCAGAAAAGCTATTTGAGGTACCAGTTCTGGGCAGGGTTAATAAGATCAAACAGAAAAAGGAAAAGAAAAAAAATACGATGGATCTCATAATGAGAGGTGATTCATTTGGTTCTAAGTAAGATGAAAAACATGATGAAGGCTCCTAAAAGAAGAAATTTAATAGCTTTCACTCAACCTGACTCTAAAATTTCAGAACAGTATAGATCCATATGGGCCAACCTAAAATATATTAAAAGGGGTGCTGGCAGTCACAGGATATTAATTACTTCTCCAAGTATGAATCAAGGAAAGTCGACAACTGCTGCCAATCTAGCCGTTACCATGTCCCTTCAGAAAGAAAGAGTGTTACTGATTGATGGGAATTTAAGAAGCCCATCGCTTCATTACATATTTAAGCTGCCAAATACAAGAGGACTTACAGACATACTGAATGGTGCAATGACCTTTGAAGAGACGATTTATCCGTCTAAAATCGGAAAGCTTGATATTCTGACAAGCGGATCAGTTCTGGAAAATCCGGTAGAGTTGATTGAATCAGAACAAATGGATTCACTGTTAAAAATGGCAGAATCTCAATATGACATGATCATTATGGATTCTCCTTCCATTCTTGATATCACGGAAACAAAGTTATTGGCGAATAAATGTGATGGAGTGATCATAGTAGTGAAAAACTCCAAAACCAATACTGAAGCGGCTTTGACTGCCAGAATAGCCTTAGAGAGGGTTAATGCAAATATTGTTGGTTTAGTCATAAACAGTTGATGCAAAAAAATTTTATTTCAATGTTCTTTATAAAGAACTTATCGGTGATGCCTACTTACCGCTATCAATGGAGGCACTCGGTCATGCTGTGGGTTAGCTGCCTTAGACGCCGGTCGTCGAGAGTGTGATGTGAGGAGGGGTTGAATGCCCCATTTATTAAAGTTTTTAAGCATGGGGTTTCATGCTTAGACTCTATGCCTAAGTACTTTAATCTTTTAAAGGAGGAAGCCGTGAAAGACCTGGATAAATACCCAAAATCTATAACAAAAGCGATCCGCTATATTAAGCAGGATGCACCGATCGAACAGCTGGAGGAAATTAGAAATCTCGTAAACTATGCCATTTGGAAACGAAAACTGAAGTCGGAATGATTTGAATATGAAGAGAAGGAAGGATGAAATTTGACCTATCGCCAGCGCTTGTCACTATTTATTGTTATTGATGCCTGCATTGTTTTAACGGCCATCTACATAGGAAGGTTCATGGTGGACCCAAATTATAAAGTGGTAACAGAAACTGTTGTCATCAGCTCACTAGCAATCATATTAAGTCATTTTATTTTTTCCGTTCATTTTCATCTATACCGTAAAGTCTGGGAGTATGCGAGCACCGGTGAACTTATCATTATTTTAAAAACTGTTACCGCTTCTATCATTTCTGCTTCGATAATACAGCTGTTAGTCTTTCAGGAAGTCTCCTTCAGGCTTTTATCGGTAACGTGGCTGCTTCATGTGACTTTTATATGCGGGTCAAGATTTTGCTGGCGTATGTTTAGAGATTCATATATAAAAAAGGATTTGAATAAAAAAAGAACTCTGATTGTCGGTGCCGGTATGGCGGGAACCATGGTTGTCAGGCAGTTACAAAAGAGTAGAGAGGCAGAGCTGCTTCCAGTCTGTTTTGTAGACGATGATACTAAAAAGTACAAGCTGGATATCCTTGGGATTCCAGTGCTGGGCGGGGTATGCAGGATTGAAAAAATTGTGAAGGAAGAGAGAATTGAAAATATCATCATTGCAATCCCCTCTCTTAACAAGAAGGAATTGAACACCATATTTAAAGAATGCGCAAAAACAACCGCAAAAACACAGATATTGCCCATGCTTGAGGATTTGGTTACAGGCAAGGTTTCCGTCAACCAATTCAGGGATGTGCAAGTTGAAGATCTACTGGGCAGAGAACCTATCTCTCTTGATATTGAGAGTATTTCAGAATATGTGACAGACAAGGTCGTGCTTGTTTCTGGTGCTGGAGGGTCGATCGGCTCTGAAATCTGCCGTCAGATATCAAAGTTTAATCCCAGCAAATTGGTATTGATGGGACATGGAGAAAACAGCATTTATTCCATTGAGATGGAACTCAAACAGAAGTTTAAGAATAATTCGATTGAATACATTACAGAAATCGCTGATCTTCAGGATGCCAAAAAAATGATGGCAGTGATGGCAAACTATCAGCCAGACGTTGTTTACCATGCGGCTGCCCATAAGCATGTTCCACTAATGGAACGTAATCCGGAGGAGGCCATAAAAAATAATGTGATCGGGACCCTGAATATTGCGGAGGCCGCGAGCTGGCATGGAGTAAAAACCTTCGTCATGATTTCCAGCGATAAAGCAGTTAACCCGACCAGTGTCATGGGATCAACCAAGAGGCTTGCAGAAATGATTATTCAGAACATGGACCGGCTCAGCGAAACCAGGTTTGTGGCTGTCAGATTTGGAAATGTCCTGGGAAGCCGGGGCAGTGTAATTCCTCTATTCAAACGACAGATAGAAGAAGGGGGACCTGTCACCGTTACAGATCCTAAAATGATTAGGTACTTTATGACTATTCCTGAAGCCTCAAAGCTTGTTATCCAGGCAGGTGCATTGGCAAGCGGAGGAGAAATCTTCGTGCTCGATATGGGAGATCCTGTGAAAATTGTAGATCTGGCTAAAAATCTCATCAAGCTGTCGGGGAATTCAGTGGATGATATCGGAATTGAATTCACGGGAATGAGACCGGGAGAAAAGCTGTTTGAAGAACTTTTAAACAAAGATGAAGTTAATGAGAATCAAGTGTATCCAAAGATTTATATAGGTAAATCCGCGGAGCTGCTGATTCAGGAAATCGACGATCTTATTGCTAATTATGCCGTATTGGATAAACAAACTTTAAGAGAGCAAGTTTTGAAAATCGCAAATCATAAAACAGAGCCAGAATTATCATATACATAAAGGAGGATTAACGTTGAAGGTACGAAAAGCAATCATCCCTGCGGCTGGATTAGGGACAAGGTTTTTGCCTGCAACAAAGGCGATGCCAAAGGAAATGCTGCCCATTGTGGATAAGCCGACTATTCAGTATATCGTGGAAGAAGCCATCGAATCAGGAATAGAAGATATTATCATTGTAACAGGAAAAGGGAAGAGGGCGATTGAGGACCATTTCGATCATTCCTTTGAACTTGAGCAGAATCTTCTGGAGAAGGGGAAGCTTGAGTTATTAAGTGAGGTCCAAAAATCATCAAAGATGGTAGATATCCATTATATACGCCAAAAAGAGCCTAAAGGCTTGGGACATGCCATCTGGTGCGCAAGAAAGTTCATCGGTCATGAACCCTTTGCTGTGCTTCTGGGAGACGATATAGTACAAGCGGAAAAACCTTGTTTAAAGCAGATGATCGAGCTGTATGATCGATATAAGGCCTCTATTCTGGGTGTTCAGACGGTTCCTCAGCAGGATGTTTCGAGATATGGGATTGCTGATGGAGTTAACATTGGCGAACGTTTTTACACAATAAAGAGTCTAGTAGAAAAGCCAAAAGTGGAAGAAGCTCCCTCTAATCTCGCCATTATGGGCAGGTATATCTTAAATCCAAAAATCTTTGAAATACTTACAGAACAAAACCCAGGCGCAGGAGGAGAAATTCAGCTGACAGACGCCATCAGCAGGCTGAATCAATTCGAAGCTGTATATGCCTATGATTTTGTTGGAACAAGATATGATGTAGGTGAAAAAATGGGCTTTATCCAGACCACTATTGAATTTGCCTTGCAGCGGCCAGAGCTGCATAAGGATTTGCTGGAATACCTCTCAAATGTTTTAGAAAAAGAAAAGGTTTTGAAATAAGGATGAAACGATGAGAAAAAAAATCTTGTTTTGTGCCACAGTCGATTATCATTTTAAGGCTTTTCATCTCCCGATTATGAGATGGTTTAAGGAGCAAGGATGGGAAGTGCATATAGCCGCAGCTGGTGATATTATCCTGCCTTATACGGATGAAAAAATTAACATTCCTATTCAACGTTCCCCTTTTAGAAAAGAAAATTATGCTGCGTATAAACAGCTGAGGAAAGTTATTGATAAAAATAATTATCAGATTGTTCACTGCCACACCCCAATGGGAGGAGTTCTTGGCAGATTAGCCGCACGAACAACCAGGAAAAAAGGGACTAAAGTACTTTATACCGCCCATGGCTTTCACTTTTGTAAAGGTGCACCCTTAAAAAACTGGATTTTATATTATCCTATTGAAAAATGGTTGGCACAATTGACGGATAGACTAATTACCATTAATACAGAAGATTTTAATCTTGCCTCTACTAAACTGCAAGCTAGCATTAATCATGTTCATGGTATTGGCATCGATACAGATAAATTCAAACCTATACCAAATCTCAAAAAAATAAACTTGCGAAAAGAATTAAACATAGAGCAGGATAGGTTCATTATGTTTTATGCTGCTGAATTTAATGGTAATAAAAACCAAAGATTAATCATAGAAGCGTTAGCAAATATAAAAGACTATCTGCCGAATGCAAAGCTTTTGCTCGCTGGAGAGGGGCCTTTGATGTCGTCCTGTAAAGACCTCGCCAAAAATTTGCATGTGGACCATATGATTGATTTTTTGGGATATCGAAGAGACATAGTCAATCTTCTAGGTATAAGCGATATTGCAGTGGCATCCAGCCTAAGGGAGGGATTGCCGGTAAACATTATGGAAGCTATGTCCAGCGGTCTTCCGATTATTGCAACACATAATCGGGGTCATAAAGAGCTAATATTCAATAACTCTAATGGATGGTTAGTAAACAACGATCCCAAAGAGTTTAGCGAGAAAATAGTAAATCTGGCAGCTAACAGGCACTTAATACCAGAACTTGGAGAAAAAGGAAGGCAGCTAATTATTGAAAAATACAGCTTACGTAAAGTACTTGAAGAGCAAAGCAAAATATATAGTGAAATTATAAAGAGTGAAAAGGAGCAGTTAACGTGGGCAGCACATTAAGGATATTACATGTGGTAGTCAACATGAATAGAGGCGGAGCGGAGACGTTATTGATGAATCTTTATCGGTCTATCGATCGTTCTCAAGTTCAATTTGACTTCTTAACATTTAAAGAGGGTGTGTTTGACCAAGAAATTAACTCCCTTGGTGGAAAAGTATATAGAATACCCTATGTCACCGAGACAGGCCATATAGGTTATTTAAAAAGTCTAAAAAGATTTTTTGCAAACCATAAGGAGTATAAGATCATCCACTCACACTTAGACAAGATGAGTGGTTTTGTTCTTAGAGCAGCAAAAAAAGCAGGAATACCAACACGGATCGCTCATAGCCATAATACTGAGAGTGAAGGGAATATAGCTATACGAACTTATAAATCTTTGGCAGGAAGAAATATAATTCCATATGCAACTGATTTGTTTGCGTGTTCTGATCTTGCCTCCCAATGGTTATTTAAATCTCAAAAAGGGACGGCTAAAATCCTAAAGAATGGAATTAATCCAAGTGATTTTATTTTCTCAGAGAAAAAGCGCAAAACAGTACGAGAGGAATTAATGATAGATGCACAAAGCTTTGTATGGGGGCATATCGGAAGATTGGCAAATCAAAAGAACCATGCCTTCTTAATTAAATTATTCAGCGAGTACTCAGAAATGAATAAACATGCTGTTTTATTGCTTGCTGGTGATGGCCCTTTACGCGAAGAACTCGAGAAAAAAGTAAAAGAAATGAATTTGGAACACAAAGTCAGGTTTTTAGGGATTAGGAGCGATATTAATCAATTATTACAGGCTTTTGATGTTTTTGTATTCCCCTCATTACATGAAGGCCTGCCGGTTACGTTAATAGAAGCTCAAGGATCTGGACTACCATGTGTGATTTCTGACACGATTACTCAAGAAGTTGATTTAGGAGCCAATTTAGTTACCTTTAGGTCACTTCATGATGTGAGCAGCTGGTTAGGCAAGATAAGTGAAATAGATTCGGCACCTAGACACAGATCTAACACGTATACGAGATTAGTTGATAGTGGATACGATATTAATAAGACAGCTTTGGAATTGCAGGATTACTACCTTGCTTGTGGAGGTGATACCAGTGAAACTTCTTACAATCTTTACTCCAACATTTAATAGAGCATACTGCTTGCATAAATGTTATGAAAGTTTGCTTAGGCAAACTGATCGAAATTTTATTTGGCTGATTATAGATGACGGTTCTACAGATGGAACAAAAGAATTAGTGAAAAAGTGGATAAGAGAGGAAAATCTCGAAATTCATTATATTTGGCAAGAAAACCAAGGAATGCATGGGGCACATAATACAGCATATAACAACATATTAACTGAGTTGAATATTTGTATAGATTCTGACGATTATATGCCAGACGATGCGGTAGAGGCTATCATATCTTTTTGGAAGAAACATGGCAGTGAAAGGGTGAGTGGATTTGTAGGCCTGGATGCTTACAATAATGGTCAAATAGTGGGTTCAACATTACCGGAGAATCTAATTAGTTCTACCCTATTTGACTTATACAACAAGCATGGGGTTAAAGGAGATAAAAAAATAGTTTATCGTACAGAACTAACAAAGCATTTTCCTTATCCGATTTTCAAAGGGGAAAATTATGTAGGACTTGCTTATAAGTATTACAAGCTAGACCAGGATTATGAATTGCTGCTTTTAAATAAGGTGTTATGTTGTGTTGAATATCTTCCTGACGGTTCATCGCATAATATGCTAAGACAGTATAAAAGAAATCCTAAAGGCTTTTCATTTTACCGCCGTGAGCTTATGAAATTACCATCTGCTGGCCATATTTTTAAATATCGACAGGCCGTCCACTATGTTTCTAGCAGTTTATTCGATAAGAATATCTGGTTTCTAAAGGAATCTCCGAATAAGTTTTTTACTTTAGTCGCGATTCCTCTTGGTATTACTCTACATTTTTATATAAAAGCTAAGACCGTATTTAGTTAGTAAAGGAGGATTGGAGAGAAATGAAATGACTATTCTTTGGTTAAATCTAGCTCTGGTTTTTATGATTTCATTCTTTTCTAGGTATTTTTCGGTGCCTGTTATGGTACCAGTAAATTATATTAGTATTAAACCTAACAAGATATTAATATTCGGTACCTTAATATCATTAGTTGCTGTCTCAGGTCTGAGAAATAATATAGGTGATACCTTTTTTTATATGCATGCATATAGTATGCAGAATTTCACCTGGGACTTTATTACATCGCAAAAAGATATTGGTTTTGGAATATTACAAATGATTTTAAAGAGGTATACTACCGATCCACAATTACTTGTTTTTATTACCGCGCTTATTACTAATGTGTTAATAGTAACAACATTATATAAACATTCAAGACTGCTTGAGCTAAGTTTATATGTTTATATAACTGGCGGTTTGTTTCTCGTTTCGATGAATGGAATGCGGCAGATGCTTGCGGCATCCATTATTTTTTCTGCAACTTATTTTTTGTTTAAAAGAAAATGGTTTTATTACATAGTAATCGTTTCATTTGCATCTACATTCCATGAGAGTGCCTTACTACTTATTCCAATATATTTTATGGTCGGTTTTAAAGCATGGTCAAAATCAACGATGCTTCTATTGGCATTCGCAATTATCATTGCACTAGGTTATAACCAGTTTTCTAACATTCTCTTTTCTGCAATAAAGGATACTCAATATGGAGAATATCAAAACTTTTCAGAAGGAGGCGCTAATATTATTCGGGTAGCTGTAGAAGCTGTCCCATTATTAATTGCCTTCCTGGGAAGAGAAAAACTAAGAAAAATAAATTCTTATAGCGATTATATAGTGAATATGGCTCTCATTGGTTTTGTTTTTATGATAATTTCTACTCAAAATTGGATATTTGCAAGGTTTGCTATATACTTTAGTCTTTATCAGCTTCTGCTAATATCATGGATAATAAAAATTTTTAATAAGAAAGATCAAAAGTTTGTATATTTATCTTTATTAATCTGTTATTTTGCCTATTATTATTACGAAAATGTTGTAAGTCTAAATATTATATACAAAAGCAATTTCTTAACCTTTTGATAATTGTTTAGGAAGGAATTTAGATAGTATGAACCTGCTAGAGAATTTTTCAGAAAGACAATTTAAGCAGATTCTTATAAATGCTTATAAAAAAGAATTAGAATCCGGCAATATTAAATTAGCCGAGTTTATTGAAGATATAAAGCAGCAAATTTTAAACATACAAGATAAATAAGGTTTTTAAGTTATAGGAGGATACTATGAAGAGGGTTTTTGATCTTCTTTTTTCAGCTCTTCTGTTATTAATTTTACTTCCTTTCATATTTCTTATAGCGTGTGTGGTAAAGATAGGTTTAGGATCCCCAGTTGTTTATAAACAACAACGTCCTGGATTAAATGGGAAACCATTTTATTTATTTAAATATAGGACAATGAACAATAAATGCAATGCCAATGGTGAATTGCTGCCTGATCATCAAAGATTAACAGCATTAGGGAAGTTTTTAAGGAAGTATAGTTTAGATGAGTTATTACAGTTAATAAATGTTCTAAAGGGAGATATAAGTTTAGTAGGTCCACGTCCGTTATTAATGGAATATTTACCACTTTACACTACAGAACAGTTTAAACGACATAATGTAAGACCAGGAATAACAGGGTGGGCTCAAATAAATGGAAGAAATGCAATCTCATGGGAAGAAAAGTTTCTTTTAGATTTATGGTATGTTGAAAATTATTCATTTCTATTAGATATGAAGATTCTTAAAACCACTTTTATAAAAGTAATTAAAACTGAGGGTATTCAGCAAAAGGACGATGTGCCAATGGAGAAATTTAAAGGTTCTTCATCTCATATGAAAGAAGGCCGCAGATGAAGGTTGTTATTATAGGAAATGGGGGACATAGTAAAGTTATTAGTGATGTTATTAGAAGTAGTGAAAATATAAACCTCATTGGATATCTTGATGACAAATATAGAAAACTAGAAAAAAAATCTTCGTACCTTTTCGGACCAATTAGTGAGGCTGTAAATATTTTAGAAATGGATAAGGAATGCAAGTTTATAATCGGTATTGGTGAAAATAAAACAAGACAACTGATTTTTGAGAAATTGAAATTGGAACTTAACTTTTATGCCACGCTAATTCATCCATCAGCAATAATCAGCACATCGGCAACTATAGGATCAGGTACGGTTATTCTGCCTGGAGCAATTGTTAATGCAGAGGCTATAGTAGGCAATCACTCTATTATTAACACAGGTTCAATCATAGAACATGATTGTATCATTAAGGATTATGTCCACGTTTCTCCTAATGCTACGCTGACGGGTGGTGTATGTTTGAGAGAAGGAGTTCTGATAGGGGCTTCTGCTACAATTCTTCCAGAACTTGAGATTGGAAAATGGACAAAAATTGGGGCTGGTGCAGCTGTTATAAAAAGTTTACCTGCTAATTGTACAGCGGTGGGAGTTCCCGCAAGAATAATATAAATAAAAACATGAGGGTGAATATATTGAAAGAGGCAGTAATGACGAAAAATAGAATTTTTCTTTCCCCTCCGCATATGAGTGGCAAAGAAAAAGAATATATTGATGAAGCCTTTAGGTCAAATTGGGTTGCTCCCTTAGGACCTAATGTAGATGCTTTTGAAAGAGAAATATCAGAATATGTGGGAGCCAGTGATGCTGTAGCAGTAAGTTCGGGAACTGCGGCAATTCATCTGGCTCTTTCTTTATTAGAAATAGGACCTGGAGACAAGGTTTTTTGTTCGAGCTTAACTTTTATAGCAAGTGCTAATCCTATTTTATATTTAGGTGCAGAACCCATATTTATTGATTCTGAACCCGAAACGTGGAATATGTCACCTATTGCCTTAGAAAATGCCCTTTTAGAAAGGGCCATTAATGATGATTTGCCAAAAGCCGTTATTGTCGTAAATCTATATGGACAAAGTGCAAAGATGAATGAAATTTTATCAATCTGCAACAGGTTTGATGTTCCAATAATTGAAGATGCAGCTGAGTCACTGGGTTCCTTATATAAGGGGAAATGCAGCGGTACGTTTGGAAAGTTTGGCATCTTCTCTTTCAACGGAAATAAAATCATTACAACCTCTGGCGGCGGTATGCTCGTTTCGGATGATACAGAAGCACTAAAAAAGGCGCGGTTCCTTGCCACTCAGGCTAGAGACCCTGCCCTTCACTATCAGCACAGCACCATAGGGTTTAATTATCGGATGAGCAATATACTCGCGGGGATTGGGAGAGCTCAGCTAGAGGTGTTAGACAACAGGGTGGATAGGCGAAGAGAGATCTACTTACGTTATTTTGAGGAACTGGCTTCTATACCTGGAATTAACTTTATGCCTGAAATGGAAGGGACCATATCCAATAGATGGCTGACAGCGTTAACGATCGATAAAAATGAAGCTGGTATTTCCTCCTTAGATGTTATAACAGCCCTTGCTGAGGAAAACATTGAGGCCAGGCCGGTTTGGAAACCGTTGCATTTACAGCCAGTTTTCAATGGATATATGTTCTATTCACACAAAAAGGAAGAGTCAATCGCCGAACAAATTTATAATAGCGGTATTTGCCTTCCATCGGGGTCAAGTATGACTGAGTCGGATATTATGAGAGTCGTAAACCGCGTAAAGGGTGTGGCAAATGTAACAGTGTGAGAGTTAACAAATTTGGATTAACGGGGTAATTAAATGATCGGAAAAACCATTTATCATTTGAGGAAAAAACGGAATCTTTCAATTTCGGAATTAGCTGAGAGAGCCGGCGTTTCGAAGTCATATATAAGCAATATCGAAAGAAACATTAACCAAAATCCCTCCATTCAGATTATTAATAAAATTGCAGCTGTACTTGACACGGATGCTACGTCTCTCCTTACAAAAGAATTTGAAAATGAACAAGAACCGCTGATTGACATAGAGTGGATTCAGTTTATTAATGATCTGAAAGAATCAGGGATAGAAAAAGAGGATATTCATCAATTTAAAACACTAATTGAATTTATTAAATGGCAGTCTGAAGTGCAAATGAAAAAATGAGGAGAAATTGGACGTGGATAAAATACCAAAGATTATACACTATTGCTGGTTTGGCGGGAAGGAGAAACCACCTTTAATTAAACGGTGTATAAGCAGCTGGGAACAAATATTGTCTGATTATGAAATAAAAGAGTGGAACGAAAATAGCTTTGATTTAAACAGCAATGATTATGTAAGAGATGCTTATAAAGCTGGAAAGTTTGCATTTGTGAGTGATTTTGTAAGAGTGTTCGCGCTTTATAACTATGGAGGTATCTACCTTGATACGGATGTGGAAGTTTTTAAGAGCTTTAACGAATTTCTCCACTATGACTCTTTTTGGGGGTTTGAACAGGAGAATTACGTAGCAACAAGTACTATAGGAGCGGCTAAAGCAAATCAAATTATTGAAAAGTTCCTAAATTCTTATAATGAAAGGGATTTTATTAAGGAAGACGGGACATTGGATACTTTTACCAATGTGGCTTTGATTACCAAAATCTTAAAAGAATTAGGAGTAAAGCCAAACGGAGAAAAACAGGATCTGCCCGGTATGGGAATATTCTTTCCACAGACGTATTTCTCTCCCTACGATTATATCAATTGCAGAAAAATCATTTCTGATAATACTTATGCTATGCATCATTTCTATAAAAGCTGGCTTCCTTTTTCATCCAGGGTCAAGGGTTTAATAAAAAACGTACTTGCAGCCATTATTGGTGGAGAAAATATCGCAAGATTAAGAAAAGTTTATAAATAAGAACTGGGTGAAAAGCAATGAATGTTATGAAGAAGATAGTAAGTGTGCTGATAGCTGACTGCAGAAACAGGGGGATATGGATCACATTTTTAATGAGTTTTTCATATCTGATAGCTGTATGCAGAGGGTTCATTTTTAAAATAATTTATCTCCGAAACATTAGGGGTTCAATTTTCTTTCTACAATCAAAAAGCCGAATAGAAGTTTTTAATAAAAGGGCAAGGCTGAATATCGGAAGCTTCGTATTTATTAGAAAGAATGCCAGTATAAGAGTTGATTACAATGGTCAATTAAATATTGAAGAAAAAGTATTCATTAATGATAACTGCAATATTAACTGTATAAATAAGATATCCATTGGAAGTAATACAAAGATTGCTCCCAATGTCTGTATCAATGACCATGATCACAATTACAAGACCAACCATGATCTACATCTTTTAACAGGAGAAGTGAAAATCGGCCAAAATGTATGGATAGGTTCAAATGTAGTGATTTTAAGAGATACGGTAATAGGCGATAACGCTGTAATTGCTGCAGGAAGTATTGTTAAAGGAGAAGTTCCAGCGAATTCGCTCTTCTTTAATAAAAGAGAGAATAGTTATATTCATTCCTATTACAAGGAAGCGGCAACTACATGAACCTCTAAGGCCTATTGAAAGGAATTATGCATGAAAAAAAGCATTTTAATAGCTGTTTATGATATGGAGATCGGCGGTATTGAAAGAAGCTTGATAAATATGCTCGAAAGTTTTAACTATGATAATTATGAAGTTGACTTACTTATTTTTAATCATACAGGGGATTTCTTAAAGCTTATACCCGGTCAAGTTAACATTCTTCCTCAAGTCGCTCAATATTCTATTTTTAGAAAATCTATTTATCAATGTGTTCAGGAAGGTCACGTTTCTCTTGCCCTAGTTAGAGTGCTGAGTAAATTTATGGGCAACTTTAAGGCGACCTTCAGAAGATTAGAAGAGGATTCGGGCTATATGCAGATGCAGCTTGCCTTAAAATATGCATCTGCATTTTTACCTCGCGTCAAAAAAGAGTACGACGTAGTTATCAGTTATGCCTGGCCACACGATATATTGGCTAAAAAGGTGAAAGCCCATAAGAAAATAGCATGGATTCATACAGATTACAGTAAATTAGAAATTGATAATAAGATTGATTATAGGATTTGGGACAGGTTCGATTATATTGCTTCAGTTTCTCAAGAATGCACCAATTCTTTTCTGAAAATGTATCCAGATCTAAAAAAGAGGATAGTGTTGATTGAAAATATTACATCTCCTGAATTTATAAAGAAAAGGGCTTTTGATACAGTGGTTTTTAGCAATCCAGAAAATTCCTTCCGGATCCTTTCTGTAGGGCGTCTTTCATATGTCAAAGGGTTTGACCTTGCGGTTAAATCTCTAAAAATTCTTTATGATAGAGGCTTTACAAATATTAAATGGTACGTCATAGGATATGGTGGATATGAAAACGAATTAGAGGAATTGATATCACAGCATAATATGCAAAATAGCTTCATCTTATTAGGAAAAAAGACAAATCCTTATCCTTATATGAAATTATGTGATATATATGTGCAGCCTTCTAGATACGAAGGGAAGGCTGTAACCGTAACAGAGGCAAAAATCTTAGGCAAGCCGGTTCTGATTACAAACTATCCTACAGCTAAAAGTCAGATTAACGATGGCGTCGATGGATTTATCTGTAAACTAAGCCCTGAAGATCTAGCAAATAGTATTGAGTCACTCTATCTAGATGAAGATAAAAGGAAATCAGTTGTAAGTAATATAAAGCAAGTTGACTATAGTAATTCCGAAGAATTAGAGAAACTGTACGCTATTATAAAATAATGCCGAAAAGAAAGAAGGGAGGGGTATTAAATAGGAAATAAAGTTAGTGTAATTATCCCTGTATATAACGCAGAGCAATATTTACCTGCTTGTATTGAATCTCTTATTAACCAAAGCCTCAATGAGTGTGAGTTTATTTTCGTTAATGACGGATCAATAGATGATAGTGAAAAAGTAATTAATGAATATAGACAAAAAGACAGCAGAATTCTGCTAATAAACCAGGAGAATCAGGGAGTTAGTGCGGCAAGAAACCATGGATTGGAGCTGGCAGGTGGTGAGTATGTTGGATTCGTTGATGCTGATGATTATGTAGAAGAGAGTATGTATGAAATTCTACATAATGCTGCCCAAAAAGATAATTGTGACATTGTGTTATCTAATCTCAAGGGAAGAGTGGACGGTCGTTCTCATGTGACCAAATATAAATTTCCAGCAGGTATCACTCTGGATAGAAGCTTTATAAAAAGAGAAGTTCTTCCCTACTTAATTAAGGAGGATAACTTAAATAGTGTATGCAATAAGCTTTTTAAAAGAGATTTAATTCAAGAGTTTGAGATTAGATTCCCTGTTGGAGTTCCTCTTGGTGAGGATGGAATATTTAACCTTATGTTCTTTAATAAGGCCGGTAAGATGAAATATATTGATAGTGCGGGCTATTTCTATAGAGAAGTGACCGGCAGTGCGACTCGTGATTTAAACGGAAAAGACTATTTTTACAGAGCGCTAGAAGTCTATAGGATGGACCTTAAAGAGTTGAGTGACATCGAAATTCAGCCAGAGTTAATCCAACAATTTAAGCAAAGAAAGCTGATAAAAAATGTATTGTCTTTTATACATCTATATTTAGAGCCATCTAATAAAATTAGCTTATTTAAAAGTTACAGATATATAAAGAATATGCTCAGCTCCCGAGAAGTTCAGAAGGCCCTTCCTATGTATTGTGAGGTAAGTCATTCTTCTTTGGGCCGTTATGAAAGATTTGTTCTCAACATGATGATAAAGAAATCATTTATTGGATTATACTGGGCAGCTGCGTACAGTAGATTTAGAAATAAATAGTGTGGGGGAAAATGATAACAATGAAAATTATGATGTTTGCTCACGGTGGTAGTTTAAATCGCGGATGTGAAGCTATTGTTCGGTCATCCACAAATATTTTAAAAGAGAACATGAGGGATGTGAAGGTCTATCTTGCCTCTGATAAACCTGATACAGACCGAATTATTAACAAGTTGGATGGCATTTACGACGGGTCAAACAGTACGATAAAAAAATACTCAATACCATGGTTTATTTCTTCGTTCAAAGTGAAGCTTTTTAAAGATGAATCTTATGCACTCGGCCTTATCCATAAAAATATAATCCAGCATATTAAGGATATGGATATCTGTTTTTCAATTGGGGGAGATAATTATTGCTACGGTGAACAGCCGGCATGGTATGAGGTCGATAGGAGAGTAAAGGCTCAGGGAAAGAAGCTGGTTTTGTGGGGCTGTTCAATCGGTGAAGAAGATATGTCGGAAACCAAGATGGAGGATCTAAAATTATTCGATTTAATCCTGGCCCGTGAAACTTTAACATTTGAAATGCTAAGAAACAGGGGGCTAAATAATGTAAGGTTATGTGCTGATCCTGCGTTTACTATGGAAAAGGAGGAGCTGGGACTGCCTTCCGGCTGGAAGGAGGGAAACACACTCGGGCTGAATTTTAGTCCATTAGTATGGAAGAGAAACAAAGAGTCGCATACAGCTATTAATAGTTTAATTGAACATATCCTTGAAACTACAGATATGACAATAGCCTTAACACCCCACGTACTTCAAAGTGGAAATAATGATTACGAAGTACTGAAGGATTTTTATGAGAAATATAGCAATACCGGGAGAGTTATCCTTCTGCCCAATAACCTTAATGCCATTCAATATAAAGGATATATCTCAAGAATGAGGTTTTTTATAGGGGCCCGTACCCATGCTACCATTGCAGCTTATTCATCTTTAGTCCCAACAATGGTATTAGGATACAGTGTTAAATCTAAAGGAATAGCAAGAGACATTTTTGGGGAAGAGAAGCTTGTATTAGGGATTAATGACATATCGGATAGCGATAAGTTAATCCAGTCTTTTAACAAGATGTATGTAGAAGAAGGGCAGTTAAAGGAAAGATTAAGAGTATCAATACCGAAAATTAAGGCTATGTCTTACCGGGCAGTAGACTATGTTAGAGAGTTAGTACATTAAGTTGAGGGATGTTATGAAGAAAAATTTATTATTTGTAATACCCGGACTTTCAGCCGGCGGAGGAGAAAAGAGTCTTGTAAGCTTACTTAACCAGCTAGACTTTAATTTATATAATGTTGACCTGTTTCTATTAAATCATGACGGCATTTTTATGGACTTAATACCACGTGAAGTAAATATTCTTCCTTTACCAAAAGACTATAAAATATTCAGCATGCCTTTTCATAAGTCTATCTTTAAATTTCTGATACATGGGAGAATACTATTATCGTATTATCGCACTCTTTTCAGTGTAAATAATAAAAAAACAAAAAATGAATCACTTAAAGAACAGGACAACTGGAAGTACTTATCTAAAGCACTTAGTTGTCTGGATAAGAATTATGATGTAGCGGTTGGGTTTTTGGAAAAGACTTCAACTTACTTTTGTGTAGAAAAGGTTAAGGCAGACAAAAAAATAGGGTGGGTACATATTGATTACAACAAGTTAGGAATGGATCCAAATTATGATATTAGGTATTTTAATAAATTAAATCATATAGTAACTGTTTCAGAAGAGTGTGCCAATATATTAAGAGAAAAGTTCCCTACTGAACAAAATAAGGTAAGGGTCATTCACAATATCGTTTCACCTGCAGCTATCAAGATGATGGCTGATGAGAACAGTTCGAATGTGTTCAATAAAAAGTCCAATGAAATTATTATCCTTTCTATTGGAAGGCTCCATTATCAAAAAGGATTTGAACTGGCAATCGGTGCTTGTAAAAACCTAGTTGAATTGGGATACAAGATAAAATGGCATGTTATTGGAGAAGGAGAAGAGCGTACCAAGTTAACTGGCCTTATAAATAAATATAACTTACAGGATCACTTTATCCTTCTTGGAGTGAAACCAAATCCGTATCCTTATATTAAACAAGCTGATATTTTTGTAATGACTTCTAGATTTGAGGGAAAATCCATTGCAATCGATGAAGCCAAAATATTAAACAAACCAATAGTTGTAACTAATTATCCAACAGCCCGTGATCAGTTACAAACTGGTATCGATGGTCTAATTGTAGATATGGATCCGAAAGATATTTCCAAAGGAATTGAAAAATTGATCAAAGAAAAGAGTTATCGCGAGCAGATCATTTCCGCATTAGCCACCCAGCATTTAGGGACAGAGGATGAGATCAAAAAGTTTTACCAAATTATATAGTAGGTGACGGTTATTGAAGAAAAAAGTATTATTTGTCATGAATAAGCTTGTATGCGGTGGTGCAGAAAAGTCCCTTATTTCTTTGCTGGAAAGAATAGATTATTCCAGGTATGATGTGGATCTCTTTCTTTTCAAGCATGAAGGTATCTTTTTGAACAAACTGCCAAAAGAAGTAAATCTCCTGTCGGAGCCTAAATATTATAAATACTTTGATATGCCGATTAATATGTCAATTTTACAGCTGTGTAGACAAAAAAAACTTCACTATGCTATTTTCCGAGTGATATTAGGTTGTTTGGCAAAACTTGAAAAAAATAGTGCGTTGATTGAACAAAAGTTTTGGAGATTTATGTCTAAGGCTCTTGAAAATCTCCCAAATGAATATGATGCAGCTATAGGGTATTTAGAAAAGAACCCTATTTATTTTTGTGTAGATAAGGTTAATGCGAAAAAGAAATTTGGATGGATTCATACTGATTATAACAAACTTGAAGTTAATCCGGATATGGATCATTTTTATATCAAAAAGCTAAATAAGCTCATAACTGTATCAGATGATCTTGTTAACATTCTTAAAAATAAATTCCCGAATAGTCAGGGTAAGATTATGTGTATGCATAATATAGTTTCTCCCGATATCATTAGAAGCTTATCGCGAGAAAATGTTGATATCGATCACAACGACAGTCAGAGCAAAATCATGGTTTCTGTAGGAAGATTAGCAAAAGAAAAGGGCTTGGACATTGCACTTGATGCCGTTTATCATCTAATTGTTAACAAAGGGTATGACTTGAAATGGTTAGTAATAGGTGAGGGAGATATGAGAACGACATTAGAATCTAAAATTAAAGAATTCAATCTCCACGAAAGAGTGAAACTTCTTGGATTAAAGGAAAATCCGTATCCATATATTAAACGGGCTGATATTTTCTTACAAACCTCCAGGTATGAAGGTAAGTCAATTTCAATTGATGAAGCAAAAATATTAGGTAAACCTATAGTTATTACTAATTTCGAGACAGCCGAAAATCATATAAATGACGGTGAAACAGGTTTAATCGCAGAAATGACAGCTCATTCTGTTGCTGATAAAATTGAACTCCTGCTAACTGATGATATATTACGGACTTCACTAATTAACAATTTAAATAATCAAGACTTTGGAACGGAGATTGAAGTAAACAAGCTGTATGAATTAATAGAAGGAGAGGGAACGCAAGCATGTTGAACCGCTTGAAGAGCACTTTGTTAAGAAGAATGGGGAAAATTAGTAATGAAGAGTTGACAGTTAATGCCTGTATTTCTAGAGGAATGAAAGTAGGAAAAGGATGTCATGGACTTGCAGCGTGCACCATTGATTATGCCCATTGCTGGCTTATTGAAATAGGTAAACATGTAACCTTTGCCCCGCAGGTCTACCTTCTTGCTCATGATGCAAGCACCAAACGGTATTTAAATTTTACCAAGATTGCTAAAGTTAAAATTCATGACCATGCTTTTATTGGAGCGAGAGCCCTTATCATGCCGGGGGTTTCAATTGGAGAAGGATCCATTATTGCGGCAGGCAGCGTAGTAACTAAATCAGTTCCAGCAGGATTTGTGGCCGGTGGTAATCCAGCTAAGATCTTATGTACTACGACGGATTATATTTCTAAGCATAGGAACAAGATGCAAAATTCACATATTTATGATGGTTCATGGACCATAGGCAATGATATTTCAATAGAAATGTGCAAAACCATGTCAAATGAGCTAGAGAGTTCACAAGGATATGTAAAGTAGCTTTTTAAATAGATAAAGAAAGGATTTATGATGATTATACAAACATTTTTATATATTATTCTTTTAATTGTTGGACTGATAATTCTTATAGATATTCTTCCAATGATAGCCGAATGGTTTTTAAGAATTCACATAGGTAGTTATCAAAATAAACAGACATGGAAAGCGGCAGTAACAAATAGGGCTCAGAGATGGTTGTTAAATACTCCTGAAATAAAGGTAACCGACAATAGAAGATTAGTAATTATAGATATATTAAAGAGAAACTATACGAATAGGGCCATCCAGCATTGGCAGGAGGCTGCTCTGTTACTTGGGTTATCTAATGAAAACTTAGAAGATAATATTAAAGCAAAGTCAGCAATTCATAAATATTTAGGAAACCTATTTGATGCAAACGGAAATTGGAGGTCATATCCAAAACATGTGGATGCTGGTATTTTAGCGTATGCGATAATGAAGCTTAATTTAAATGATGCCGATAAATATAAACCAGCTCTAGATTGTGTTTGGAATCTTGTTAAAGATCACATTGGTTCAGATGGCACCGTACAATATAGAAAAAATATGGGTTCATATCGTTATGTGGACACAATAGGTTTTATTTGTCCTTTCTTAATTTCCTATGGGATTAAATATAACCTTGATGAATGTATTAATCTCGCTATTAAACAAATAGCTGAATATGAGAAATACGGTTTCCATACAGACCTAAATATTCCTTTTCATGCCTATAAAATTGAAAATAAAGCTCCCCTTGGTCTTTTAGGGTGGGGAAGAGGGCTGGGATGGTACGCTATCGGTCTGGTTGATGCATGGGGGGAGCTACCTGAAGATAACAAATATAAAAGTTTGTTAAGAGAATACGTTGTTAAATTCGCGAAATCAGTCATGAATGCTCAACAAAAAAATGGAAGCTGGAATTGGACTGTTTCAAGACACGAGTGTCGGCCGGATTCTTCAGCAACTGCCAACTTATGCTGGTTTCTGCTTAACTCTGCTTCAATAATAGAAATTTCGAATGACTGTATTGACAGTGTAGAAAAAGCAATTAATTATTTAATGTCAATAACCCGAAGAAATGGTGCAATTGATTATTCTCAAGGTGATACAAAGGACATCGGGGTATATTCAGGTCAATTTAATATTATGCCATTTACTCAGGGCTTCAGTGTGAGAGTTATAAATCAATATTTATCAGAGTTCAAGGAAATTAAAAACGAAGAATTCAGGAATAAAAAAATGAAAATTGTATAAACGGTATTAGGAAGACAAGAAAACATTATAACTGAGGCTACTGTATGGGATCGAATGGCCTATGACGGATATAAAATCAGATGCTGCTCATTTCAGCTATTCTATCAGTTAAATCTAAAAAGTTCATTCATGGTTAGAGGCACATCTGTTAAAAGGGTGGGGCTTTTTTTATTACTTAAATTGGAGAAAACTATGAGAATAAAACACTCAATTATTAATATCTCTGCAGGTCTAATCAATCAGCTTATTATCACATCTCTTAGCTTTGTATCAAGAACCGTATTTATTAATACTCTAGGAATTGAATATTTAGGTATCAATGGATTATTCACCAATATATTGGCTATGCTGTCGCTCGCTGAGGCAGGGATAGGAGCAAGCATTATGTACAGCCTGTATAAGCCGATAGCAGAGAATGATCAGGAAAAAATAACAGTACTAATGAAGTTTTATAAAAATGCATACCTTGTGATTGCCTTGATAGTCCTGCTTCTAGGTCTAATATTAATGCCTTTTTTGGGTTATTTCACTAATAATTCTGAGGTCTCTAATGTCCATCTTATTTACTTGATATTTCTGATTAACACAGTTGCTCCGTATTTGTTTGTATACAAAAATTCATTTTTGAATGTTAGTCAAAAAGGCTACATTGTTACAGGAATTTATTCCGTTTCTTCGGTAATTTCCGTTTGTTTAAAAATTGCAATCCTGCACTATACTAAAAATTACATTTTATATCTTCTTATTGACTGCCTTATTACTCTAATTAATTCATTAATTTTGGTCCTAATTGTTAATAGAAAATATCCATTCCTAAAAAAGAAGCCTGCCGCTAGCATTGACCAGGAAACAAAGACAAAGATTGTTACAAATATAAAAGCCATTATATTGCAGAATATTGGTAGTTATCTAGTATTTGGGACAGATAATATTATAATATCTTCATTTGTAAGTGTCGCTGCTGTAGGATTGTATTCAAATTACAATATGATAATTGAAATATGCAGAACTTTTATTAATCAAGTATTCAACAATATATACCATAGCGTTGGAAATTTAGTTGCGCAGGAGAGTAAAGAAAAAATAATAAAAATTTACAATGTATATAATTTTCTCAATTTCTGGCTTTATTCATTCTTCTCCATTTTTTTACTTGTCATGATCGAACCATTGATTACAGTATGGATTGGCCCTAAGTTTCTCATGAGTAAAGCGATATTAGTTGTGCTGATATTAACTTTTTATGAAAGAGGAATGAGAAACGCCATAACTACCGTAAAAACAACTTCAGGCATCTTCCGGGAAGATAAATATGCACCTTTATGCCAGGCAGCAGTAAATTTAGCCGTATCTATTATATTAGTGGAGTCTATCGGGATAGTTGGGGTATTTTTGGGAACGCTTGTTAGTGCTTTGGCAGTTCCTTTTTGGACTACGCCATATTTTGTTTATAAAAAAGTGTTTAAGCTACCTATGAAACAATATTTATTAAGATACCTATTCTACCTAATAATCGGAGTAGGTACCTGTTATATTACATTGATCTTATGTAATATCTTTCACAATGGAGGCCTTTCCCATTTAGCTTTGAAATTCATTGTGTGCGTAATAATACCCAATCTGATATATACTGTTTTATTTTACAGAACTAATGAATTTCAGTATTTATTTACAGTAGCTAAAAGCCTTGTTAATAAGCTTTTTTATCGATATAGACCAAGTAAGATATTTCATTATTAATATAGGTCTTAAATAAATGTTGAAGGAGTATTGTATGATTAATTCGCTAACCTCTTTTAGATTTTTTGCTGCGCTTATGGTCTTTCTTTTTCATATGGGGATTTTTACTCAATTTCAATTAGGTGCAGCCGGGGTTTCTTTTTTCTTTATATTATCTGGTTTTATTCTTGCATATAATTATAAAATGAAATTAACAGTGATCAATAAAGAGGTGTTAATAAGTTTTTATAAGGCAAGGTTTGCGAAAATTTATCCAGTTCATATTCTGACCTTTTTAATTTCTGTGCCCCTAGTTATTTTAACTTTTAAACCTGATAATCTGTATCTTGTTAAGTTTGCATTTATGTCAGCTATAAACTTGTTGTTAATTCAAAGTTTTTTCCCTAATCCGGGTACATATTTTAATTTTAATGGTGTATCTTGGACGTTATCCGTGGAAGCTTTTTTTTATTTTACATTTCCATTTATTTTAAGGGTTCTACTTAAATTAAATGTAGCGAAGAATTGGTTAGCAACTATTATTGGAACAACTGTAATATGGTGTTTACTTCTCTATGCAAATATCTCATTAGGAGAAACATATAGCTTCTTTATATGGTTCCTACACATATTTCCAGCAGCGAGATTGTATGAATTTGGTATAGGAGTATTTATGGGTATAGTGTTTTGGGGAATTAATAGAAATTGGTTTTCGAAAAGTAAATATCTATACAGTCTGTTAGAGTTCCTAGCTGTAGCTATCCTATTAGTTATGATGCTATGTTCTTCTAATTTAAGCTCAACAGTTGTCCGAGGTGTCTATTATATTCCTGTATGTAGTTTAATAATTTTTGTATTCGCTTTTCAGAAAGGAATACTCTCTGAATTCTTGGCAAATAAAATTTTTATTTACCTTGGAGAAATCAGCTTTTCCTTTTATATGATTCATCAGCTAGTTATACGGTACTTCGGAAATTTTGCTTTAGATAGCTCAGTTAAATTGTTAATGTGCTTCACAATATCTTTGGTACTTAGCATTGTAATATATCAAACTTATGAGGAGCCTATGAGAAAAAGGATTCGATATGGTGCTAAAAAGAAGACCAACCACGCTTTAATTGATAAACATTTTAGCCAATTTCAAAGTGATTAAATTAGGTGTTATGGATATATGAACATCCTCTAACAAATTCTAGAGGATGTTTTTGACCGTATCTCTATACTAAACTTTGTGAAATTTAATGTTACACCTAAGGTATTAACACTTAGAACCTATGAACTAAGGGGAAGTTCTTTTAGTAACTTTATAGTGAGCGGTGTTACTCATAATGGAAGTACTATAATAGAAAAGATTTTTGATACAGATTGTAAATTCTTAAATAGCACTTTGGAAAGCATGATATATAATCCTATGGCACGTATAATTAATGTGGCTAATGAAATTCAAAGAATTTAGCCAGCGGGACAGGCTATGATGTATATGTTTTATAAAAATACTTTTTTGACAGTGGTAATATATCAATGCCTGATAATTCTTCATATGTCTTTTCGGATAATAATTTTAGACTCTCCGTCGGAATCCCAGTCTCAAGTTAACAAAATAACAGGATGTACATTTGACTCAAAGACAGCTACCTCCAGTTATAGAGTTTTCTGTAATATAAACATGAGCATTCTGTAGGTTAGCTGTCATTAACCCTATAGAGGTTGGCAGTTATAAATAAAATTACCTCTAATCTTGGCTGTTAATAAAGTATAAAGATTTATAGCAATACCTGTTACATTGTAGATAAGGTTATTTTTGATAATGCAATTATCCCCGTAAGAATCTTCTTGATTTATGCCACCTCGTCGGATCCGGAAACAAAGGTTTTCCATTAAAAAGAAAAGTTAAATCCATTATCCCTTATATAGAAAACAAACCGGACTTTGCTTGCTCCAATTGGGATTGTAATAGGACCTTTCTGATTTGAAGTGCCCGAATGAAGGTATTGTCGCTTCGGTAGAAGTATACATCCAGTTTCTTGGTGTTTAAGGCTGTAGTACGAGTGAATCAAGCTCCAGCCACAAGAAAGGAATTATATACTTTTTCTGTTGGGAGGTTAATTTAAGTTGAAATAAGATGGCAGACCTGTCATTGGATCTAAGACTATGCGGAGTTTTCTTTAGGGCTTACATTAAACAACTTGCTAAATGAAGTACTGGTAAAGGTGATATTGTCTCCCATATAATCTCTATTTGTACAGTGCGTTACATAGCTATTATTAGTACCTCCTGTAAAACTCTTCCGTATTTGAAAAGCTCCTGACATCCCGGCAGCCAATAATCGTTCCGTTTATAAGATGGGAGTTGGTCACTCCATCAACAATAAACTATTCCCCCTGAAATTGTAGTAATCTGTAGTCGTCCTGGTATCAAAAGGTGACTTCCTATCCGAATCAAATATCACCTTCAGTGTAGATCCATTAAGATTGAGTGACATATTGTCCAATAAGTTTATCTTTCTAGTATGGCATAGGGTATATTGTCCCTGGAGAAGTATAGCTTCTGAATAACCATTATCATACGCATACTTTAGTGCGTTATTAATTCCTCGGATGTTTGCATCAGCCATATAATAATCAGCAGCCCTATAAGGCTTACTTGGCAGTCACTGCTTAATATTCCATTTTGCGAGTTCGATAATATACAAATGTCGTCCTTTCATTTTAGTTTCTCCAATATTATATGGTCTATGAAAATAAAGAAATATTGCTTGGACTAGCTGTAGTTCTAAAGGAAATACTAAAGTATTTGTCGAAAAAATGTTCTTTATAATGAACAACCATGAGTTTATAATCTAGGTAGAAAGACTTAATATAGTTTTACTCAAGTAAAACAAAGTCTTTACTTTTTACTAGTAGGTGAACAAATGTCATCAGCAATAAACAAAGCAAAAAAGACGTATCAGCGCCCCCTTGTTCTCACACATCAGCCAATTGTGTTTGAGACAGCCCAGAGCTGGAATAAGGGTCATGGCAATCTGGATCATCCTGGAACAGGAAATGGCGGAACTAATTATCCTAACACGCCTTATACAGGTCCGCATAATGGAAATGGTGGTGGAAATGGTAAAGGTAATGGGAAAAATAAATAAGACAAAAACTGTAAAATAACGGAGTGTTTGATGAATAAAATTTTAACTAAGATTGGTGACCATATCGTTAATTTCACTTGTAATAGTAAGCATTTGTATGAATATCTCTCTATAAACTTTCATTCATACGAGACTGAAGAAAAAGCGCACCTCTCAATCCGGGTTATTAATGGCTATGGTCTTTCTTTTCAAAATTATGATGTTTCAATCACTATTGACAATAATAAGATTCAATACCAACGCGCCGACTACTTAATCCAAGTCGATCCCCAATACAAAAATGCCGTAATCTCAGTTCACGACGAGCTGGCGCTAAAGCATGCGCTGACCAACCTGTACAGTGCCTTCATCGTCCATCATAACTGGGGTCTTTTAATACATTCGTCATGCGTTATAGAGAACAAAAGAGCTCATATTTTCTCGGGGCATTCCGGGGCTGGCAAATCTACCGCGGCTAAACTCTCGCATCCTCGTGAGCTGTTATCGGATGAGGCTACGATTGTGAAGGTTTCTGCAGAAGGGATTACTATTTTTGATTCGCCGTTTCGCAGTGAGATTCAAAACAAGAATAAGCAGGGCGGCTTTCCTCTTGGCAGCATTCAGCTATTACGTCAGTCATTGGATATCAACCGGGAGAGAATGGGGCGGGCCGATGCGATGCTTCAATTGATGGATAAGGTATTCTTCTGGCCATGTGAGCGAGAAGAGACAGTGAAAATAATCGGGCTTCTCAAGGCTCTGGTCAGCCAGACACCTGTGTATCGCCTTGATTTTCAAAAGAATAATAGATTTTGGGAGCTGATTTCATGACACATCGCTATATACAAAATGGCAGCCATGAAGCGACAGAGTTTGATCAAGAGTGGATTATATTAAATACAGAGAACTATACCGTTACCAAGCTAAACGACATGGGAGGGTTCTGCTGGTCACTGCTTAGCAGCAACCAGACTGTCGATTCTTTGGTAGAGGCAGTGACCAAGGAATTGGACTCGGTTATCCCGAAAGAGAGAATCGAAGCTGATATCAGAGAGTTTTTATCGGACCTGATCGAGTGTGATTTAGTGGCCTATGATCGCGCAGGCTGAAACGGTCTTTATGATTAAGAAGGTCATTGGGACAGAGGGGCTTATGGAGCTGCCGGCAAAGGGCAATAGTATGTATCCGCTTATCAGGGAGGGGAATATTTGCACCTTTGAAGTTTGTGAAATAGAAAAACTGAAGAAGGGAGATATCGTTCTTTTTCTTTCTCCCTCAGGCGGTTTGGTTGCACATAGATTTGTTTCCTATTTGGAAGAGACAGGGGAGTATCTGTTTAAAGGAGATACAAATCTCGGAATGGATGCTCCGGTACTGCAGGCACAGCTGCTGGGGCGGCTTGTCTTGATAAAAAAGAAGCAATTTCCTTTGAGAGCAGATCATCCTATGCTATGGCTATGGGGAAAGCTGGTCCTGTCTTTTCCTGTTATCTCTGGGCTTCTCCGCAGCTTTTTAAACCGCCGTAATCCTCAGCATGTGTAAGGTGGAGTGTTAATCATGAATAACTTACATTCAATTAAGCAGCTTGCAAAAGAATATTTTTCTTTTAAGGATATCATTCGCACATATTCTTTACTGAAGCCGTTTATTTTAAGACGCTGGAAGGCCTACACAGTGCTTGCTGTCATGCTATTTATCAATATCTTTACTACTATTGTTTTTGCCTGGTACTTCGGAGCAGTTACTGATGCAGCGATCCAAAGTGATTTCTCAAAGCTTAAGCTCCTGGTTCCTATGGGTGCCGGGCTTCTTATGTTCAGTATGGTATCTTCCTATGTAAACTCCTATTGTGAAACGATTGCTTCCACCGGTGTGAAACGGGACCTGGAAAATTACTTATTCAGCCATGTACTGCGGCTGCCGGCTAAAAATACAGCCAATCTTCGTTCCGGTGATCTCATTTCCCACTTTACAACAGACCTGCACAGTATTGACGGCATCATAGGCAGCAGCTTAATTGATTTAATCAGACTGCCTGTTATTTATATGGTCGTATTCATTTACTTATATCATATCAATTCTACTATCGCCCTAATAAGTCTTTGTACAGCTCCGGCCGCTGCGGTTCTGGGGGTATTTTTCGGGCTTATTCTCCGCCGAAATGGGAGGAAGATCTTTGACCTTGTAAGCAGTCTAAACGGGATGATTTCCGAAACCTTTCAGGGGCTGCATGTAGTACGAACGTTTACTCTTGAAAAAGTATTATTTGATAGGTTTTCAGGCAGGAACAGGAAGCTGATGCAGCTTGAATTAGAAAATACCAAATTGCGCAGCTGGTTTTTTTCAGCCGGAACTTTCATAAGCTATTTGATTTATTTCATCAGCGTCTGCCTTGGATCTCTCTATATTTCCAAAGGAACATTGACGGTTGGGGCGCTGCTGACCTTTTTAAATCTGGTGAACCATCTGGTTTATCCCATGACCGGGCTTGCCGGGCAGTGGGCTGGGTTTCAAAGGTCGATTATAGCAGCAGACAGGCTGCTTCGTGTCCTGGAGCAAAAAGCAGAAGCTGAGGAGCTTCCTGATTACATAAAGCCTGCAGGAATATCTATGCCCATAGAAATGAAGGATCTGAGCTTTGGTTATCAGGAGGATCAAATACTTTTTCAAAAATTCAACCTGTCTCTTCCTACGGGAAAGGTAATCGCGGTTGTCGGGCCCAGCGGAGCCGGGAAAAGTACACTGTTCAGCCTGATTCAAGGGATATATAAGCCTTTTTCAGGAGAAATACAAATAGGTGGTAAACCGATTGAGGATATGATTCTTGCGGAGCTGCGCAGCTCGATTGCCTTTGTGCCCCAGGAAACGTTTCTGTTCGGCGGCTCGATTAAGGATAATCTGATGCTTGCAAAACCGGGTTTAACAGAACGGGAAATGATCAGGGCCTGCCAGGATGCATATATCCATGATTTTATTAGATCCCTTCCTTACGGTTATGATACCCAAATCGGGGAGCGCGGGGTTAAGCTGTCAGGCGGACAGAAGCAGAGGATTGCCATTGCAAGGGCTTTATTGAAGGATGCCCCTATCCTAATGCTTGATGAAGCTACATCTGCCCTGGACACCGAAACTGAACACTATGTCCAGCAAGCTTTGGATAAGCTGGTGAAAGGAAGAACCACCCTTATTATCGCACACCGCTTATCAACCGTTAAAAGCGCGGATTTAATAGTGGTTTTAAATGAGGGAAGGCTCATTCAGTCCGGAAGCCATCAGGAGCTTATGGGGCAGGAAGGCTTATACCGAAAGCTTTATCATTCAGAGTTTAGCAAAAGAAAACAGCTGGAGCTTGTATCCATCTAAGGAGTGTAATGAATAGTGAACCTGCTTGATACTTTATATAATCCCAGTGCTGTTCTTCCTCCTGAAGGAAGCGGTTTTGAGCAGCTGCTGAACGCGATCAAATATCATGAAGCATCCTCGCAGATGTACATATTGCTTGCAAGGTTTAGTAAGCTGCACCAGACACCGGAATATTTCCAAGAGCAGCTTAAGCTGGGCTTCGATGAAATCTTCTATAAAAATCTCTTTATTCACAGCCAGACAAATAAGATCCTGAAAGAATTTGAAAAATGGGGGATAGATGTTATCCCTCTTAAGGGAACTTATTATTCAAAGGATTATTATGGGCATATTGGAGCAAGGCCGACTTCAGATATTGATCTATTGATCAAAGAGAAGGATATCACCTTAGCAATTGAAGCAGTCCAATCCCTTGGTTTTATAAATAGGAAGCTTGAAGATGACTCTCATTTCCACAGGAGCTATTACCAGGACATCCCCGGTTCCGCGATCCCCTTGTGTGTGGAGATTCACTGGGGGATACTGATGGAAAACACGGCGAGTCTGCGGATTGAGAAGTTTTGGGAGAATGCCGCTGCTGTCGATACCTTTCAGCATGTTAAAGCTCTATCCCCTTTTTACACGTTTTATATGATCTGCCTGCACGGCTGGAGGCATAACCTTGATTCATTAAAGTATTATATGGATATTATCCAGCTTATCCTTGTACTTAAGGAGGAGCTTGACTATGTGGAACTGCTTGAGGAAGCCAGGAAAGACAGGACTCTAAAAAGAATAGTAAGGACGCTTTCGCTCGTCTATGAGGCATTGCCTTACCTGCATGAGATAAAAGAATTTCCTTACAAAAAACAGGTAAGATTCCGGAATCAAATTGTTTCAAAAATTACCAAGCCGACACTGAAGGATTATCTAGACTATGTCGACTATCAATTTTTCAGCTTTGACACAGCACGGCACAGCTTTCTGGAAGTAAAGAACTGGCTGAAATCCTTAGGATAACAATACAAACTTATTCAATAGGAACTCTAAAAAAAGAGACTAATTAGTGAAATGCGCCCTGATTGTTAGCTGCAACTAACAATCAGGGCGCATTTCTTTATGGCAAAAAAAATTAAAAGGCATGAGTCCGATAAAATCGAACTCATGCACATCAAGCTGTCTAACATAATAACCTGTCTAACTTTATGTGGTCTCTTCAATGCATAGGCGGCTCTTGATTTTGTCTATTTTTACTTGTTTCTTTGGTTTTAATATAGCGCACCATTCCGATAAACACGAGAGCGGCACAGGAATCTAAAAGTACATCATAGGGTGTCGAGGTCCTTCCCGGCACAAAAGACTGATGATATTCATCTGAAATCGCATAAATGGTTGCAAGGGCCCAGGATAAGAAGTATCTTCGCTTTAGTAAAAAATACAGAAATACAGATAAAGTGCCAAATACAAGCACATGAGCGGACTTGCGGATTATTACATTTAAGACTTCGGCAGAGTTATAATCTATCCCCAGACTGTTCTGGATGAGTGAAAGAGTATTCTCCCCGGTTGCAAATTTGGAAGCCGTAAAGATAAAGATCAGCAAGCCAAGCATTATGGCGGGAAGCAGATATTTTAATTTCATAGTCGCAGCTCGCTTTTTTATTTTTTTATTTAGTATAGCCCTTTTTTATTGATTTCAACACGATGGAATTTAAGAAGGACTTTGTACTGAAGCCAGGATTCGAAAAATTCCTTGGTAATTCCCCGTCCTTTTACCTCATTTAATAGTTCGATCCATTCAGCCTCCAGTGATTGACTGAAGGTAGAAACTCCATATTCATATAGCAGCAAAGATGGTTCAACAATCTCTTCTCCTAAATCCAATCTATTATCCATGAATTCTCCTTATCGAAAGTCTCCTGACCGAATAAAAAATTTTTTGCAAATTTAAAGGAATTTTTTGTAGAAATCTAGTATTTATTATAAAATAGTTCTATATAAAGAACAATAGATTTCATTTTAAAGAACTTCACCATTTTGTGAAAGGAGTTTGTATGTACCGTAAAAATTGCTATAGATGCGGGAGGCCGTCGTTTAGCAGTGTTGAACATGGCAGCTGGATCTGCCCGGTATGCGGAAATGATTTATCAGGCCAAAAGCTGTTCAATGCGGCGACCTATGAAAAATTACACAGCTGGAAGAGCGGTATGAGAAAATCGGAGGAATTATTTCGTATTACTTCGACAAAATCTGAGTAGATCTTATGGTTATTTTTAGAAAGTTCAATATCGTTGGCAATTTAATGGGAAATAACCATCGAAATTAGACTGAATTATTTTGAAT
This sequence comes from Peribacillus kribbensis DSM 17871, assembly GCF_000430765.1. Classification (GTDB taxonomy): domain Bacteria; phylum Bacillota; class Bacilli; order Bacillales; family DSM-1321; genus Paraperibacillus; species Paraperibacillus kribbensis. The sequence goes on from NZ_KE387239.1 coordinate 79,672, forward strand.
TGTGTGACAAATTATTACAAAAAAATATCCGGCGCTGGCATATACTGTAACTCAAGAACTATTAATGCACTATCCTGTTGAGAAAATGGCAAACTTATTGAAAAATAAGGGCGCAAAGTCGCAGGTCTAAGGTTTTCTCCTTAAAAACTAAGACGGCTGGACTGCCTTGGAGTGTAGGCTATTGGGAGGGTATTTAATTGGTAGTTGAAATCATCAAGCAGGAATTGGATTTGGAATGGATGATGCTGTTTAAGCAGGCGAAGGCAATGGGAATCAAAGTTGAGGAGATCAGGGAATTCCTGCAAGAGATTCAGCTTCAAAATGAAATGTAAGTATGGTGAAGCAGTTGTATAAAAAATGGAACCCTTAAGGCCTGGCTCGGACGAGCTGTGAGCTGCCTTAAGGGTTATTGTTTTTATTCCTTCTTCTGCCGCCACTTGTTAAACTCGATGAATTCCCGGAACTGTTCCTTGGTCACGCCGGAAGCCATGGCTTCTGCCATGATTTTCATCCAGTCTGAGTCCAGGGAGTCCTTTGGAAGATTGTCATATAAAAGACTATCCAGGGGGACTCCAAGGACAGATGAGATCTTTTCCAGGAATTGAATGGAAGGATTGGTCTGTAAATTGCGCTCCAGTGAGCTTAAATAGGACTTGGCTACTCCCGCTCTTTCCGCCAATTCAGACATGGACATTCTTTTTTCTTTTCTAATGTTTTTTACGCGATCACCGATCATCATGTGTTTCACATCCCAGCAGCCTTAGTAAAAAATTAATAGTATTTTAATGTAGGTGTAGTAGTATGAGTTTATAATGTTCTACTATAAACTTACTATACCGGCGGGAATATTTATAGTGTATTTCGTACTTTTTTTTGTAAAATTGCTGGGATTGTGCTATGTGATTGGCCCTTATGTTGTTGCTGGGTTTAAGAGATGTTATAATTATAGATGTGTTATTTTTTGAATGAATCGAATAATTCTTGGAGCCCATTCCACATGGGCTCGTTTTATATAGGCTCACATTGAAAATGATCAGAAATTGCCGTAGATGGAGAATGAATGCCGCTGGTTGGCAGTTTTCCCTGGCAAGACATCTTATAAAGAGGAGCGCTGAATATGGGGATTTTGAATAAAGTATTTGATCCGAATAAACGCGAAGTCAGGAGGCTTGAGAAGGCAGCTGATCAGATAGAAGCACTGGCCTCTGATATGGAACGTCTTTCGGATGACGAGCTTCGTGCAAAAACGGAGGAATTCAAAGGACGCTATCAAAAGGGAGAATCTCTTGATAAACTGCTTCCTGAAGCGTTTGCGGTCGTCCGTGAAGCATCCCGCAGGGTTCTCGGCATGTATCCTTTCCGCGTCCAGCTGATGGGAGGCGTATCCCTTCATGATGGAAATATTTCAGAGATGAAGACAGGGGAAGGTAAAACGCTGACTTCTACCATGCCGGTCTACCTAAATGCCCTTACAGGCAAAGGGGTGCACGTGGTAACGGTCAATGAATACCTGGCCAGCCGTGATGCCGAGGAAATGGGCCAGCTGTATAATTTTCTTGGACTTACTGTTGGTCTGAATCTAAACAGTCTGGACAGTGAAGAAAAGCAGGCTGCTTATGCGGCTGATATCACATACAGCACGAATAATGAGCTGGGCTTCGACTATCTTCGTGATAACATGGTCCTTTACACCGAGCAGAAGGTTCAGAGGCCCCTATATTATGCGGTCATTGACGAAGTTGACTCCATCCTGATTGATGAAGCACGTACACCGCTCATCATTTCAGGGACTGCAGAAAAATCAAATGTCCTGTATATCCAGGCGAATGCGTTTGTACGCACGCTGAAGCGGGATGTTGATTTTACGTATGATGAAAAGACCAAAGGCGTTCAGATGACAGAAGAGGGAATCTCTAAGGCAGAGCGCGCTTTTGGAATCGATAATTTATTTGACATCTCCCATGTTACCCTGAATCACCACATCAATCAGGCATTGAGGGCTCATAACAGTATGCAGCTGGATGTGGATTATGTGATCCAGGACGGCGAGATTGTAATCGTCGACCAATTTACCGGACGTCTGATGAAAGGACGCCGCTACAGTGACGGCCTGCACCAGGCCATCGAGGCAAAAGAGGGCGTCGAGATCCAGAATGAAAGCATGACGCTTGCGACCATCACCTTCCAGAACTATTTCCGTATGTACGAAAAGCTTTCCGGAATGACTGGTACGGCAAAGACAGAGGAAGAGGAATTCCGCAATATCTACAACATGCAGGTTATTGTCATTCCTACAAACCGGGATATCGTCCGTGATGACCGCGCAGACTTGATCTTTGCTTCCATGGAAGGGAAGTTCAATGCGGTGGCCGAGGAAATCGCAGAGCGCCATGCAAAAGGGCAGCCTGTGCTTGTCGGTACGGTGGCCATCGAGACCTCGGAGCTCATTTCTCATCTCCTGACCCGTAAAGGCGTGAAGCATGATGTATTGAACGCGAAAAACCATGAACGCGAGGCGGAAATCATTGCCCATGCAGGTGAGCGCGGTGCGGTGACCATCGCGACGAACATGGCGGGACGCGGTACAGATATCAAGCTTGGCGAAGGTGTGAAGGAGCTTGGCGGCCTTGCGGTTGTAGGTACAGAGCGCCATGAGAGCAGACGGATCGATAACCAGCTCCGCGGACGTTCCGGACGTCAGGGAGACCCTGGTGTGACTCAGTTCTATCTTTCCATGGAGGACGAGCTGATGCGCCGCTTCGGTTCGGATAACATGAAGAACCTGATGTCCCGCCTTGGCATGGATGACACTCAGCCCATCCAGAGCAAGATGGTGACAAGGGCAGTTGAATCTGCGCAGAAACGGGTGGAAGGCAATAACTTTGATGCCCGTAAGCAGCTTCTGCAATATGATGATGTTCTGCGCCAGCAGCGTGAAATCATTTATGCGCAGCGCAATGAGGTCCTTGAAAGTGATACCCTCCGTGCCATTGTGGAACGGATGATTGAATCATCGCTTTCCCGTAATTTCTCTGCCTTTGTTTCTCCGCATGAGGACGAGGAGGATTGGAACTTTACCGGCCTGATCGATTATATCAATGGAAATCTTCTTCATGAAGGCGATGTAACCGAAGCCGACCTTCAAGGAAAAGATCCGGATGAAATGGTGGAGTACATCCTTGGTAAGATCAAGGAACGCTATGATGAAAAAGAAGAGATGCTGACGGACGAGCAGATGAGGGAATTCGAGAAGGTTATCGTTCTCCGTGCTGTCGACAGTAAGTGGATGGATCATATCGACACGATGGAACAGCTTCGTGAGGGAATCCATCTCCGTGCGTACGGACAGATCGATCCGCTTCGCGAATACCAGGAGGAAGGACTTGCCCTGTTCGATGCCATGATTTCGGCTATTGAGGATGATGTAGCGAAATACATCATGAAAGCCGAAATCCAGAATAATCTGGAGCGCCAGGAAGTGGTCCAGGCCCAGGCGGTCAACCCGAAGGAAGACGGCGAAGTGAAGAAACAGCCTAAGCGCAAGAAGGAGGAAGTGGGACGGAATGAACCTTGCCCCTGCGGAAGCGGCAAAAAGTTCAAGAACTGCCACGGCCAGCTTCAATAATAAAGGCAAAAAGGACGGTAAGCGGAAGTTTACCGCCTTTTTCCTGTTTGTGTGAAGAGATTATACAGAGTATAATAAGTTTTTACGGCCATATAAATTTTTTTATAGTATATATAAGTAGAATGACTATTTAAATGAGGTGGAACAAGCATGGAATTATCAGAAATTCGTAATGAGCTTGAGAAAACAGCTAAGAAATTAGCGGACTTTAGGGGGTCTCTTTGACTTAGAAGAGAAGGAAGCCCGTATTGCCCAGCTGGAAAATGAAATGTCCCATCCAGACTTCTGGAATGACCAAAATGCAGCTCAGGGTGTTATTAATGAAGTGAACGGTTTAAAGGAAGCGGTTGTGAAGTTCTATGAAATGAATGAGAACTACGAAAACCTTGATCTGACTTTTGAACTGGTGAAAGAGGAAAATGATGCAGAGCTGCAGGCTGAGCTTGAGTCTGAGCTGAATGAGCTGACCGAGCAGCTGAATGACTTTGAGCTGCAGATGCTGCTCAGTGAGGAATATGATAAAAACAATGCGATCCTTGAGCTTCACCCAGGCGCCGGCGGAACAGAATCCCAGGACTGGGGCTCTATGCTGCTTCGGATGTACACGCGCTGGGGTGAGAAGAGAGGCTTCAAGGTGGAGACACTGGATTACCTTCCAGGTGATGAAGCGGGCATTAAGAGCGTTACCCTTTTGATTAAAGGCCATAATGCCTACGGCTATCTGAAGGCTGAAAAAGGCGTTCACCGTCTTGTCCGTATCTCGCCGTTTGATTCCTCAGGCCGCCGTCATACTTCCTTTGTTTCCTGTGAAGTTATGCCTGAGTTCAACAACGAGATCGAAATTGACATCCGTACAGAGGATCTGAAAATTGATACGTACCGTGCGAGCGGTGCCGGCGGACAGCATATCAACACGACAGACTCAGCGGTCCGTATTACGCACATTCCGACTAATGTGGTTGTAACCTGCCAGTCCGAGCGTTCACAGATCAAAAACCGTGAGCAGGCCATGAAAATGCTGAAGGCAAAGCTGTATCAGCGCGAAATCGAACAGCAGCAGGCCGAGCTTGACGAAATCCGCGGCGAGCAGAAGGAAATCGGCTGGGGCTCCCAGATCCGCTCCTATGTGTTCCATCCGTACTCCATGGTCAAAGACCACCGTACCAGCCATGAAACAGGTAACATTCAGGCGGTTATGGATGGAGATCTGGATTCGTTTATTGATGCGTATCTGCGTTCTAAATTGGCTTAATGATCGAAAGAAATGGGATTGTTTTTCCCGTTTCTTTTTTTATGTCTGAGAAGTTTAATGATCGTGCTGTGTTCTATATTCTTTTGCTGCAAATACTCCTCACTGTCTAGATAAAAACCACATGGCTTTAGGCGATCTTGTGGAAAAGTGAATAAAAATAACCCACTCTCGATGAAGAATGGGATTTTATTTCCATATGAAATAAATTCAACTAATAACGAATTAACTTAGGGGCGGTATAGGTGTATTTGGATCTTCAATTATTCCACCCGGAAGACCGCCATGGACAGCCTCAGTCATTTTTACCTCAAGAACTTCGAGTATGGGTGCAGACCATTCTTTTTTCATTAGAATCACATCCTTTCGTTCTTTATATAATCATATTTTGTTCGCTGGTTTAAATCAACAAAGGGATTTCGACTTGTTTAAACAATAAGGTGAGTCTTTTGGTGGATGTTGTTATAGCTGCGAGAGAAAACTCATCCGGGAATCTAATGTGAGGTTGTACCTATTTTCAGTAATAAAGAGTTAACAATAAAACCCCAGCCCCTTTTCAACGAAGGGGCTGGGTTCATTTTTCCGTTATTTAGTGAGACGGTCCATAGGCACCTTGGGAGCCAGAACATCACTTACCTTTTCGACAATCCTATCATGATCGACTGTAAAGGAAGCCGTTCCTTTAATATTTTCAGAGGAGGAGCCGACTTTAACTGTATACGTCCCTTTTTCAAGCACCCATGCGGACTTTTGCTCGTCGAAGGAGGCAAGGTCCTTAGGATTCAGATTGAATTGGAGCAGCTGGCGCTGATTTGGCAGGAGCTCTTTTGTTTTATCAAAAGCCTTCAGTTCAAGGGCTGGCTTTTGAAGTTTGCCATTAGGTGCGGACACATACACCTGAACCACTTCTCTTCCGGAAACCTTTCCTGTGTTCTGGATCAACGCGGTAACCGTGAGCTTGTCCTTAAATTTCTTCCCCTTGCTAATGTCAATGCGGCTATAACCAAAGTTTGTGTATGATAGACCGTATCCGAATTCATAGGCAGGCTTCACTTTGAAGGTTGTGTTGTAGCGATAGCCTACATAAATGTCCTCTTTGTACTGTACCTGTGCAGGATTGTTTGCAGGCGTTCCAGGGAAGTTGGCCGCAGATGCGACATCACTGTACTTCATCGGGAATGTTTCTGCGAGTTTTCCAGACGGATTGACTTTCCCGGAAATCACATCGGCCACTGCGTACCCCGCTTCCTGTCCAGGCTGCCATGCGAGCAGAATCGAGTCAACTTTATCTCTCCAGCTGGCTGTTTCAACCGGCCCGCCGATATTCAGTACAACAGCGACCTTTTTCCCTTGCTTATGGAAGGCATCTGTCACTCTGCTGATCATCGCCTGCTCGGCATCTGATAATAAAAAGTCACCTTTCTCTACTTTGCGGTCAGCACCCTCTCCTGAATTCCGTCCAATAACAATGACACCGGTGCTGCTTTCTTTTGAGGCCGCTGCTAGTTCGCTGTCACTTATCGGCTTTTCCGGAATCGGCGGAATGGTTTTGCCGAATTCCGCACCCCATGGACTTGGTTTGATTTTGTATTCGTCCTGCTGGCGTAAAGTGGTGATATAGCTTTGATAGCTAGTGAGTAAGGATGGATTGACCTTATACCCTGCAGCCTTTAAGCCGTCGGCGATCGAGATGGTATATTTCGCATTTACATCGCCGCTGCCTGTCCCGCCTTTGATGGTTTCGATTTGGGTATTTCCGAAAAGCGCTATTTTTTTATTAGTATGGATTGGAAGGGCCTGATTGTTATTCTTTAACAGGACCATCCCATCTGCTGCCGCTCTTCTGGCAATCTGTGCATGAGCTGTTAAATCAGGAGTATTGCTGTTTTGATACGATTTAAATTCAGGTGTTTGTATTAAAATTTGAAGGATGTTTTTGATATTCCGATCCAGCACTTTTTCATCCAATTTCCCTGATTCTACTGCCGCCTTAATCGTATCGGATTGGGCAGCGGAGCCTGGCATAATCATATCGTTGCCGGCTTTCATTTGTTCGACTGGATTATCTCCGCCAAACCAGTCGGTCATGACAAAGCCTTTGAATCCCCAGTCACTGCGTAAAACACTGGTTAATAAATCAGAGCTTTGAGACGTATAGGTTCCATTCAGCTTGTTATAGGAGCTCATAACAGACCAGGGATGGCCTTCCTTCACGGCGATTTCAAAGCCTCGCAGATAAATCTCACGCAATGCCCGCTGTGAAACTATGGTATCGATGCTGTTCCGCTTTGTTTCCTGGTTATTGGCAGCGAAATGCTTGATGGTGGCGCCAATGCCATTCGACTGAAGCCCATTAACCGCTGCCGCTGCTATTTTCCCTGTGACCAAAGGATCCTCGGAATAGTATTCAAAATTTCTTCCGTTTAAGGGGTTCCGCTGGATATTCAGGCCAGGACCGAGAAGGAAGTCCACTCCATATTCTTTGACTTCATTTCCTTGGGCTTTTCCCACAGCCGCCGCCGCCGCGGTATCCCATGTAGAGGCAATTTGTGTGCCAATCGGAAACGCCGTCGTGTAGTAAGTCTGTGCTGAATTAGCACGTGCAGGGGAGATGCGCAGTCCTGCCGGTCCATCGGCAAGACGGAGCTCCGGTATCCCGAGCCGGGGGATTCCATACGTACCGCCTACAGCACCGGCTACGTCTTCAAACGCCGGTCTTCCGAATCCAGGCATTCCCACACCCACAACAAATTTCGCCTTCTCGTCTAATGTCATCGCAGAAATGACACGATCGATAGAAGCAGCATCCTTTAAATAAGGAGCAGCGGTTATTTTAACTTTTGAAGAAGACATGGATGATGTGACAGTGGATGCAGGGCTGGTTTTTGCAGATACGGTGTCGAATGCTAAGCCGGATAGGATTAAAGAGGATGTTAAAGTCACAGTGATGAATTTGCTTTTTTGTTTCTTTATGAATTCTTTCATTTACCAATATCCTCCTTCAGGGTATTAGAATGACTATACAACCGCTTTGTAAAGCGCTTACATTAAGTATAAGGCCAACGACCATTTTGAATATAGGTTTTTGTCTGGATTATATTGCGGATTCCTGCATTATTTTGTTCTTAATAACGTACAAGGAATCCAATGCGTGAGGATCTTCTTTAGTCAGCAGGAGCAATTTTAGTATGGAAGTCTGGAGAGCAGAGAAATGCTCTTCTTTTTTTTGTGGCTGGAAAGAAATAGGTCGAAATTTCCCGGGGAATGTCGTAGAATTTTAACATGTTAAAGCGTAAAAGATATGGAAAGATTAGTTGTTTTCAGACATCCGCATAATAAAGAGCGGATCGGACGGATCATTGCCTTTGTGGATGTTTCTGATCGCGTGTATGCCGAGGAAAAGCTTCAGCTGTCCGCCAGCATGGATGGATTGACACAGGTTTATAACCGGACACATTTCATGAAAAGAAGCGGCAAGGCTTATCGATGATGGAAGTATAATAGGGGACGTTTCCTGGGTCATGTTTGATATCGACTTTTTTAAGCAGGTCCTTTTTTAAGCAGGTCAATGATACATACGGACATGATGCGGGGGATAGAGTATTGATCGATATTGCTCAATTAACCAAGAGATGCCTGCGGAGTTCCCATATCATCGGGCGATATGGAGGAGAGGAATTCATGATCCTTATGCCCGGTACCTTTGCATTGGAGGCCTATCAGCTGGCTGATGTGATCAGGGAGAAGATTGAATCCAGCTCCTATGGTTCAGGGATCAGGAGCTTCGCGTCACTTCAAGCTTTGGCGTTTCCACCGAAAAACGGAAGGAGCTGTGGGGGAAATCCTTATCCAAACCCTCACCAGCCAGGCAGATCAGGAATTTTATGCAGCCAAACGAAATGGCCGGAACTGTGTTTCAGCCTATCACGAACGTAAAAGCGCTGAAGCTTTGCCCGTTCCTGTTTGAGCTTACACGTACTGAAAAACAAAACGCCGCCGTACACGCGGCGTTTTTACTATGGGGCGTTGGGAATTAAGGTCTCAGACCCCGGCTGGGAGCTTGTTGTGCAAGGGTTTGGCTTTCAGAAAATAGAGACTGTCTCTATTTCCCATCTCATGGTATACTCTAGTCTGGGTTTTTGTGTATGTTTTTGTAGAATTATATGGAAACTATAGAGAATAGATGATGGGGGACAGTGGTTTATGCGGAAGAGAAGGGGTATGGCGTATTCGCATCCTGTGGTGAATAAGCTCGTGGAGGTTGCTTATATTCTGTTAGGTTCGGCGATAGTGGCGATTTCGTTTAATGTGCTTTTGCTTCCGAATAAGGTTGCTTCCGGCGGGGTGAGCGGGATCAGTACGATCCTTCATTCACTGCTGGGCTGGGAGCCCGCTTATGTGCAGTGGGCATTTAATGTGCCGCTGTTCATTGCAGGAATCATTTTTCTGGGAGCCCAGTTTGGGGCAAAAACACTTTTAGGCACGGTTTTTCTCCCATTTGTGGTTTTTCTGACTAAGCATTGGGAGCCGTTTACGACTGATCCGCTGCTAGGCGCCTTGTTTGGCGGCATAGGGGTCGGCCTCGGACTCGGGATTGTATTCAGAGGCCAGGCCTCCACAGGCGGCACAGACCTTGCCGCTCAAATCATTAATAAATATACAGGGCTTTCCCTTGGCACGTGTGTCGCTATCATTGACGGGCTGATTGTCCTCTCGGCAGCGATCTGCTTCGACATTGAACGCGGCCTTTATGCACTGATCGGTCTCTATGTGACGAGCAAGACCATTGACCTTGTTCAAATCGGGATCGGACGTTCCAAAATGGCGATGGTGATCACGGAAAATGAAATAGAGGTGCGCCAGGGAATTCTCCATGAAATCAACCGCGGCGTGACCAAGCTTTCCGGAATGGGCGGATATACAGACGATGAGCGTCCCATCCTGATGTGCGTGGTCGATCAGACAGAATTCATAAAGTTGAAACAATTGGTGAAAGCCATTGATCCAAAAGCCTTTGTGATCGTGATGGATGCATCTGAAGTGCTGGGCGAGGGCTTTAAAAGGGCCTAAGTTCGAGTATATAATAGTAGTGAAGATTCACTTTCATTTTCAGCTCTGTTACGATAGAGAGAAAGAGATGGACAAGGGGCGATCTGAATGAAAAAGAGAATGATCATGCTGCTTCTGGGAACCTCACTGGCCCTGAGTGCATGCGGCGGATCCAATGATAACTCAAATGGAAGAAAATCCGGTACTAACGAAACGGCCGCAGGCAGTGCGGAGGATCTATTCCAAAGCAGCTGTTCAAGCTGCCATGGCGGCAATCTTAAGGGCGGATTCGGCCCTGCTTTAAACCAAGTCGGATCTAAATATTCCGAAGCCGAAATCGAAAATATCATCCAAAACGGTAAAGGCCAGATGCCGGCGCATATTTTAAAAGGCGATGACGCAAAGGCAGTAGCAGGCTGGCTGGCAAAGAAAAAATAAGCAGAAGGAAGGGACTGTCGAGGAAGTGGGGGAAAACCTGCTTTTTGGACGGTCCTTTTACTTATAAAGGGACCATTTTTCCAGGTGCTTTTAATTGGGAGGGGTTAGGAGATACAAAAAGCACTTTCAATAAAAGACAAAAGCAAAAATAAAGGGAGATTTTCCCGTTAAATTTAAAATGGAGCTCGTTTAGCAGGATATAAGGGGAAGATTTCCCCTTATGCAAAGAAAATTCTTTCATTTTTACGTTTTTTGAGTCAATAAGGGTAATTCCTCCCCTTATTTAAGCCCTTTTGGCTCACTCATACTTATGCTGATCCTTCCGATCAAATCCTAAACGGGAGTAACCAGATGAACAAAGACAGAAGCAGGCGGAGAAAACCTTTCGTGTTTCTCAACCTGCTTTTATTTATTTGAAGTCATTTTTTATTCGTGTATAGCCATTTCAATGTAATGTACACTGAAATTCGCATAGGAAAATGTATAACAAATTGTCAGGGGACAATGGATAGTGTACCTATACAAATACGTATCATTTTTATGTACAAAATAACGTGGAACGTTTGATTAAGAGGAGTATTGGAAGATGGGAACAACTGTTTTATAATGAATTTTGAGTAATATATTGTCACAAAATTGAACAAAGGAGGATTATTTATGTATGTAACAATTTCTGATTTTATCAAAGAATGGAATAAAGAAGCCATACTTACTCAACAAGTTTTGGATGGCTTGACAAATGATTCATTAAAACAACAAGTCTATCCTGAAGGACGTACTTTGGGTAGAATTTTGTGGCATTTCACTACAAATATTCCAAATTATTTAAACAAATTTGGTGTTGAAATGGAAAATCTTGAAAATGCTGAAAATGTTCCGGCAACATCAAAAGAAATCGCTGAAACTTTCAAAAGGGTAAGTGCTCAAGCAGCCGAGGCTATTGAACAACATTGGACAGATGACTCTTTGAAACAAATTCAAATTGCTTTCGGAAGAAAGGAAACAAATGCATCAATTCTGATGGGTTTAATTAAACATATTGTTCATCATCGTGGACAGGCTACAATTCTTATTCGACAAGCAGGATTAAAACCATTTGGGGTATACGGGCCACCGAAAGAGGATTGGATTCATTTAGGAATGGACAATCCTCCACTTTAATATCGTTTTGATCTTAAGCTTTTGGAAAATAAATAAAAGGCAATGGCTCTGTTCAATGAGAATAGAGCCTTTATTAATTCACAAAATAGAGCCATGCTGTAATCACTTTTACACCTCCACAGCTGCTTTTCGGTAAAAAAGACCTAATGGGAAATGAATAGAATTCATAATGAATTTTTTGATGATATTTCACGGTGAAATATATTTGTAATATTAATAGACTTAAATCTGTTAAAATAGAGTGCTATAATGAGATAGACGAAGAGGGGAAATTGCTTAGCCATTTCTTGTTTTTTGTCTTTTTTATTGTAAGAAACTAAAAATGTCCTTGTGATTTATAATAGATGATCCATAATTTCCGAAATGAAAAGGTAAGGTGAAAAATGAATGATAGAGATGTCTCAGGTTAATAAAACCTATCCCAATGGTGTTACTGCACTTAATGGGATCAATATAAAAATCGATAAAGGCGAGTTTGTATATGTGGTGGGTCCGAGCGGTGCCGGGAAGTCTACTTTCATTAAACTGATGTACCGTGAGGAAAAGCCAACGACCGGTACTATTACAGTCAACGGAGTTCAGCTTTCCAAGCTGAGAAATACCAGGGTTCCTTTGTTCCGCCGCAATCTTGGCGTCGTTTTCCAGGATTACAAGCTGCTGCCGACACTGACTGTGTTTGAAAATGTGGCTTATGCGATGGAAGTGGTCGAGGAGCATCCAAAGGATATTAAAAAGAGAGTCATGGAAGTGCTGGATCTGGTAGGCCTGAAGCATAAAGCCCGGATGCTGCCGACTGAACTGTCAGGCGGAGAGCAGCAGCGCGTTTCGATAGCAAGGTCCATTGTGAATTCTCCTCAGGTTGTCATTGCCGATGAGCCGACAGGAAACCTTGATCCTGAAACCTCCTGGGAAATCATGAATATCCTTGAAGCAATCAATAACCGTGGAACAACTGTTGTAATGGCTACCCATAATAGAGATATTGTAAATAATTTGAAACGTCGCGTAATCGCTATTGAGAGCGGACGGATTGTACGTGATGAACAGCAAGGAGAGTACGGCTATGAGCTTTAGAACAATAAAACGCCATTTCAGGGAGAGCGGGAAGAGCCTGACGAGAAACGGCTGGATGACATTTGCTTCGATCAGTGCGGTAACGGTGACTTTGCTCCTGGTCGGTGTATTCTTTGTCATTATGATGAATTTAAATCATATTGCTGATAATATCCAAAAAGACGTGGAAATCAGGGTCCATCTGGATCCCTCTGCAGATGCAGCGAATAAAGAACTGATCGGACAGAAGATCAATCAGATAACTGCCGTGGATTCTGCTAAGTTTTCTCCAAAAGAGAAAGAGCTGACCAACCTGATTAAAGACATGGGCAGTGACGGAAAGACCTTCAAGCTGTTTGAACAGGACAATCCTCTGAGTGATGTATATGTAGTCAAGACCAAAAAGCCTACGGATGTTATAAAAACAGCAAAAACGATTGAAAAATATCAGTATGTACAATCTGTTAAATACGGCCAGGGCTATGTCGAAAAGATGTTTAATGTGGTAGAGGTAGCCCGCAATATTGGAATCGTATTGATCATTGCCTTATTATTTACCGCAATGTTCCTGATTTCAAACACGATTAAGATTACCATTGTAGCGAGAAGAAGAGAAATTGAGATTATGAGGCTAGTTGGTGCGACAAACAGCTTCATCCGCTGGCCTTTCTTCCTTGAAGGCGCATGGCTTGGGATTCTGGGTGCCATCGTACCTATCGCAGTGATTGCAGGGGTATATTCCTATATCTATGATACGGTAGGGAAAAACATCCAAATTAAATTTGTCGAGCTTCTGCAGGTGAATCCCTTCATTATCCAAATTTCAATCATCCTTGTGCTTTTAGGTGCATTGATCGGAGTCTGGGGAAGCGTGATGTCTGTAAGGAAGTTCTTAAAGGTATAAAAATAGAGACAGTCCAAGGCTGCAGGTACACCCGGTGAAAATCGTGTGTGGCTGCAGCCTTTTTTGTGTCTCTGAAAATACGAATTTTAAGTCCAGCCGACCCTTTGCCAGGTGTTATTCCAAAGTTACTAAAGAAGAGACCATAAACATAATGCGTACAAGCCCGGCATATATAAAAAGAGATAGCCTTGTCCTTTTCCCGCAAAACGGGTTAGATAGTTTGCTGAAGATGATTCCTGAGCAGTAGGAGAGAGGAGCTTTTTATGGGCAAAAAGTGGGTGGTGCCTCTGTCGGTGGCTTTGTCGCTGATTACCGGGGCGGCTGGAGGAATGTATGCAGGCATGAAATGGGGGGATGAGGGGGCAGGGCTTACCCAAAGAGCGGAGAGCAAAAGCAGCTCCGAGCAAGTACAGCTGGAAAAAGTCCAGCAGGCCTACCATCTGATCAAGAATAACTATGTGGAAAAAGTAAAGGGAAATCAGCTTGAGGAGGGGGCCATCCAGGGGATGCTGTCTACGCTGAAGGACCCCTACTCGGTGTATATGAACCGGGAGACCGCCCAGCAGTTCAATGAGTCACTTGATTCTTCTTTTGAAGGGATCGGAACGGAAATAGGGGAAGAGGATGGGAAGATTATCATCATTTCACCCTACAAAAACTCTCCCGCTGAAAAAGCAGGCTTAAAGCCCCGGGATCAAATCTTAAAAGTCAATGGAGAAAGCGTTGAAGGGCTAAATCTGTATGATACACGCCTGAAGATCAGGGGGGAGAAAGGGACGGCTGTCAAACTTGAGATTAAGCGGGAGGGTGTGGCGAATCCCATCAAAATGAGCATCGTCCGCAAGACAATCCCGATTGAGACTGTCAGTTCTGAGTTGAAGGAAAGAAAGGGCGAAAAAATCGGGTATATCGCGATCACGACGTTTTCGGAGGATACAGCCAGGGACTTTGAAAAGCAGCTGAAATCCCTTGAAAAGGAAGACATAAAAGGACTGGTCATTGATGTGCGCGGAAACCCGGGCGGGCTGCTTTCCTCTGTCCAGGAAATTCTCGGTGAATTTGTTACCAAAGATAAGCCATATATCCAGATTCAAAAACGTAATGGGGATAAACAGGCGTATTATACGACGCTGAAAAAAGAAAAACCGTATAAAGTCGCGGTCCTGATCAATAAAGGAAGTGCGTCCGCTGCGGAAATCCTGGCGGGAGCCTTAAAGGAAGCAGAAGGCTATCAGCTGATCGGGGAGAAGACCTTCGGGAAAGGGACTGTGCAGCAGGCGGTGCCGATGGAAGATGGCAGCAATATCAAGCTGACTCTGTATAAATGGCTGACACCTGAAGGAAACTGGATCCATAAAAAAGGGATTGAGCCGACGATCGAAATCAGCCAGCCGGCGATCTTCAATACGCAGCCGCTTTCGATCGAGGAATCCTTTGAAAGGGATGACAATGACGAGCAGATCAAGCACGCCCAGGTGATGCTGAACAATCTGGGCTTTGAAACAGGACGCGAGGATGGCTACTTCGATGACAAAACCGAAATCGCAATTAAAGCCTTCCAGTCTCATGAAAAACTTAAGCCGACCGGCATATTAAGTCCTAAAACAGCGCGCGAAATCACGCAGGCCGCCGCGGACTATGTAAAAGACGAGCAGCACGACCTCCAGCTCCGCATGGCCCTCAGCTACCTGGCCAAATAACCAGAGCCTCCCGGATGCGGGGGCTCTTTTTTATGGGGACTGCCCATTTCCCGTGCCGCAAGGCTTCTCATGGTGCATGACCCCAATCCTAAGATTTTTCCTCAAAAAGTTGAAACCTTTTCTCCGGGCTTCCGTATTAGTGTAGGGAAAGGTGCCCGGCGGGCTGCCGGGTTCTGTGTAATTTGTTGGAACTTGGAGATAAAAATGATAAAATTTTAGATATCTCAAGTATGTCAAAGTAAGGGAGAGTGCAGGAATTGGCGATTTCATTGCAAAAGGGTCAAAAGATCGATTTGACTAAGGGCCGGGCTGGTTTGACCAATATTACGGTCGGGCTGGGCTGGGATCCGGTAAAAAAGGGAGGTCTATTCGGCAGTCTTCTGGGCGGCGGAGCTGATGTGGATTGCGATGCATCCGTATTGATGCTGGATCAGAATGATAAGCTGAGAGACCAGAAGGACCTGATCTACTTCGGAAACAAGACTAGTAAATGCCGCAGCGTGAAGCACTCTGGAGACAACTTGACCGGCGCGGGTGAAGGCGATGACGAGCAGATCATGGTCGATCTTACAAAGGTGCCCCAGGATGTACATAAGCTGGTCTTCGTCGTGAACATCTATCAGGCCAAGCAGCGCAAACAGCATTTTGGGATGATTCAGAATGCGTTCATCCGAGTGGTGAACTCCAGCAATAATGAAGAACTGATTAAATTCAATCTTACAGAAAACTATTCAGGTCTTACATCATTATTCCCAGGCGAGCTGTACCGTCATAATGGAGAATGGAAATTCTCCGCGGTGGGACAGGGAACAAATGACTTTTCCATCGGTGACATCGCAAACCGCTTCCGTTAATGAAAGGCTGTTTACTCCACTCAATAATGGGAATCACTTAATAGAGGACAAAAACTAATTAAAGCGAGGGTTTTAACATGGCAATTTCTTTATCAAAAGGACAAAAAGTAGATTTGACAAAATCTAATCCAGGCCTGAAAAACATTGTTGTCGGCCTTGGCTGGGATGTAAATAAATATGATGGCGGAAATGATTTTGATCTGGACTCTTCCGTATTCTTGCTGGATGCTTCAGGCAAGTGTGCGTCTGAGCAGGATTTCATTTTCTTCAATAATCTTGTGGGTGCCGGCGGCGCGGTAGAGCATACTGGCGATAACCTGACAGGTGCAGGCGACGGCGATGATGAGCAGGTCAAAATCGACCTTTCCAGTGTTCCTGCGAACATCGAGAAAATTACGTTCACCATTACCATCCATGAAGCAGAGTCACGCAATCAAAACTTTGGCCAGGTGTCCAATTCCTTCGTCCGTATTTTTAATCCTGAAAGCAACGAAGAATTGATCCGCTATGACCTGGGAGAAGATTTCTCCATTGAAACAGCCGTCGTAGTAGGCGAGCTGTACCGCCACAGCGGAGAATGGAAGTTCAATGCCATCGGCAGCGGCTACCAGGGCGGACTGGCTTCACTTGTACGCGATTTTGGCTTAAACGTGTAATAACAGATTCAGGCAGGAAGGCGGATGGAAATGAAATACAGCTTCCTTCCATCCAGCTTTCATTGTACGATAATGGGGTGAAAAAATATGGCGATACAGCTTTCCAAGGGTCAGCGCATCGATCTGACTAAAACAAATCCAGGCCTGACAAAGGTTAATATTGGCCTTGGCTGGGACACGAACAAGTACTCCGGAGGCTTTGATTTTGACCTGGATGCCTCTGCATTCCTTGCCAATGACCAGAATAAAGTCCAGTACGATGA
Source organism: Peribacillus kribbensis DSM 17871 (assembly GCF_000430765.1). Taxonomy (GTDB): domain Bacteria; phylum Bacillota; class Bacilli; order Bacillales; family DSM-1321; genus Paraperibacillus; species Paraperibacillus kribbensis. The sequence continues at coordinate 96,624 of NZ_KE387239.1, forward strand.
GGAATTTGTTTTTTACAACAATCTAAAAAGTCCTACAGGTGCAGTCGAGCACACAGGGGACAACAGGACAGGTGAAGGAGAAGGAGACGATGAGACCATCGTAGTCGACTTTACACAGATGCCTTCCCATGTAACAAAAATCGGCATCGCGGTAACCATCCATGATGCTGAAGCCAGAAAGCAGAACTTCGGCCAGGTATCCAATGCTTTTGTCCGTGTAGTGAATGCGGAAAATGACCAGGAAATCCTGCGTTATGACCTAGGGGAAGACTTCTCTGTGGAAACAGCCGTGGTGGTCTGTGAGCTTTATAAGCATGGAGCCGATTGGAAGTTCAACGCGATCGGCAGCGGATTTTCAGGCGGTCTGGCAGCTCTCTGCCAGAATTACGGACTGGAAGTATAGGTTTCAATGCGGACGGTGCATCAGTCCGTGCTTTTGCATCGTCCACTTTATTTAGAAGGAGAAATTTAATTACATGGACTTTTTACATGATTTATTGCACAGTTATGGGTCATTCTTTTCCTGGGATGCCCTGAAGGCGGTCATTTCCGATCCGGGAAGCTGGGCTGTAGTTGGGACACTTGTCATTCTTGAAGGTCTCCTTTCAGCCGATAACGCTTTGGTTTTAGCCGTAATGGTTAAGCACCTTCCGAAAAAACAGCAGAAAAAGGCACTTTTTTATGGTATCATTGGAGCTTATTTATTCCGTTTCTTAGCCATCGGGCTTGGTGTCTTCCTGATTAAAATTACCTGGATCAAGATTGCCGGCGGCTTATATCTTCTTTATCTTTCTCTCTCCTACTTTATTAAGAAAAATAAGGATGATGGGGAAGAAGAAGTTAAAAACAAGAATATGGGCTTCTGGAGAACGGTTCTTACCGTTGAAATTATGGACATCGCCTTCAGTATTGACTCTGTCATTGCGGCGTTCGGTGTTTCAGATTCGATTTGGGTTCTTTTCCTTGGAGGGATCCTTGGAGTGTTGATGATGCGTGGAGTAGCCCAGCTCTTCCTTGCACTTATCGAGCGTGTTCCTGAATTCGAAACAACAGCTTTCGTTATGATTGCTCTCATTGCTGTCAAGATGATCGTAAGCCCTTGGTTCCATCTGGAAGAGCTTATATTCTTCGGCATTCTGATCGTTGTCTTCCTTGGTACATTTGTGGTTCATAAAATCAAAAAGAACCGCACGGATGCACACCAGACTGGCACAAACAAGTAATCATAAACACTATAAAAAGGGGAAAGAAACGGACTCGTCTCTTTCCCTTTTTTTGTTTAAATGTTTTTGGGGCAGGGGCAGCGAGGTGCCGGATTTGTATAAAAGTTTGAATGGGATTCCGTTTTGGGCATACCGAAAGTATTATCCACAATTCGAAGCATGCGGTCTTCACCATGCAGACGTTAAAGGAAATGGGAATTCATTTATCTATTAATGACTTTGAAACGGGTTATTCAACCCTAAGCTATTTAAACTCGTTCCCTATTGATACCCTGAAGAATTAATCAGACCTTTACATGGAATATTTTTACCGATGAAAAAGATGCTTCACTAGTCAGTGCCATTATCGGCGTCGAGACCACAGAAAGCTGCATACTCTCCAACAAAGAAAATGTAATGAAGCCCCAGGTTTATTTAGCATGCTAATACCACCTAATGAGATGGAGACATTGGCTAAAATAAGAATTAAATATTCTTTAAAAAATAAAGCCGTATGCTCTTTGCATATGGTTTTATAATTTTTTCTGCTAAATATAAATAACAATTCAGCATGTCTAATTGGATACAACTAGTATTGAAATGAAAATAACAAATTTTTTACATAGTTTACTATCTCTTATTATTTTTGGTTTAGAGGATTTACATCGTTCCACTATAGTTAAAAGTAGTATATTTTTTATTTATTCTAGGGAGTGTAGCAAATGAAAATGAAAAAGAAAAAGAACAAGAAGAAGATTTTATTCGCAGCGCTTACTGCCCTTATTAACATTGGCCAGCGAATTGCCTGCAAGAGCAGCCTCGGCTGCAGAAAACCTTTCCACATCAGACAGTAGCTCAATAATTTTATCCTATAATTCTACAAAGAAAGATAAGGAGGAGATTAGTTTGAAACGGACCATTAACAAAATCCTGTTTCCGGTAGTGGCAGTGTGTAGTTTGGCAGTATCAGGGCTGCCCGCTTTACATATTCCAGGAAATCAGGCTGAAGCTGCAAAAAACGCTCCTGAAAACACAGGTCAAAAGCACTTAGCGCTCGGTTATCCAGATTTGAAAGAAGCCAGAGAGACAAGCAAACTGGCGAATGGTGTAACCTACACCAAAATTGTCCGTGGTGAAGCTTCTAAAAACGACTTTTTTACAGTAGATGTCGATTTTGTTAAGACAGAAGAAGAGGCAGCCACTCTATCTGAAAGCTTGTCTAAACAGGGCTATCATCCTTTTGTTGACCGGATTTCTAACCGGGCAAGTGATGACAAGGAAAAAGGAGATCTTGGACTCCTTGTAAGAGCAGGTAAATTTAAGACGGAGCAGGAAGCAAAGGAACTTCAGCTGAAATTAACATCAGATGGATATTCCGGACTAAGAGTTGTTTTCAGTGGTGAGGATGGCCAAAAAACCTCTGGTCCATGGGTGGTGGATGTGTTAGAAGTTAATCCGAAAATTTATAAGGGAAACATTGTTCCTGAATTAAGCAATGATGAGATTCCCGGAAGAGAAAAGCTAACTTCGATGGCATCCCGAGATCAAGCATTGGCCGGCATAAACGGCGGTTATTTTGTAATGGGGGAGAATGACGGAACAACAGGAGACCTCGCAGGGATTTCTGTTGTTGGAGGAAAGGTGCTGAGTGAGGCAGTGAACGGCCGCTCCAGTTTTATCTTTTCTTCCGACGGCAGTAAATCGGACATTGCCTCTGTTTCTACCGAGCAAAAGGCTGCTTCCTCGGATGGTTCAGTCCGTGAAGTGGATGGTCTCAACCGAAAGCCAGGCTTAATCCGCGGCTGTGGTGGAACCGGCGGGGACAGCCCGACAGAAAAGCCAAAGCATGATTTTAGCTGCAAAGACCCAAGCGAGCTGATCGCGTTCACCCCTGAATTTGGTAAAAAGACGGTTTCTGGTGATGGAGTGGAAGCAGTCTTAGACAAGGCGGGAAAAGTCCTTGAGCTCAGGACGACTCGAGGAGGAGATATTCCACAGGATGGAACGGTGCTCTCAGGTACAGATGAAGCAACTCAGTGGCTTCTTGCTCATGCCAAGAAAGGAATGAAGGTCAATGTTTCCGTCGGGGTGTCTGCTGATGGTAAGCGGCTGGAGGCAAATAAAACAACGAATATTATTAACGGCGGCCCTAGATTGGTGAAGGACGGAAAGATATCAATAAATACCGCAGCAGAAGGCTTTCATTGGGCTGAGGATCCTGAGTTTTATTATCGTTTCGGTGAAAAGAGAAACCCAAGAACACTAGTGGGTATTAAACCGGATGGCCATTTACTTTTGGTAACGGTCAACGGACGTGCTCCTGGCTACAGTGTAGGGGCAAACTTTAAAGAAAGTGCAGCCATAATGAAGTCACTTGGCGCAAAGGATGCTATGAATCTCGATGGCGGCGGTTCAACAACAATGACTGTGGGCCATGAAATGGTTACCAGGCCTTCGGATGCAACAGGCGAACGCGAGGTTGGAGATGCTATCCTCCTTTTACCTAGATAAATATAACCAAATAAACAATACGTGAATTAGGAGGAAAACAATATGAAGAAATGGTGGTTAACATTGTCATTGGCGATGGCTGCAGCTTTGCCTTTTTCTGCATCAATGCCTGCTTCAGCAGCAATAGAAAATCATGAATCACAGGTAGTTCCGCTTGCAAAGGCACATGCCCACAACGATTATGAGCATACACGCCCGCTATACGATGCACTTGACCATGGATTTACCAGTGTGGAAGCAGACGTTTGGCTTAAGGATGGTGACTTGCAGGTAGCCCATAATGAAACAGACGTAAGCCCAGAACGGACGCTAAAGACACTTTATTTGGATCCTTTGAAGAAAAAAGTGAAGCAAAACAACGGTTCTGTTTATAAAGGCGGCAAAGACTTCCTTCTATGGATTGACGTAAAATCAGAAGGCAAAACCACATATAAAGAAATTGATAAGCAGCTCGCTGAATACAAGGATATGCTGACAAAGTTTACAAACAAGAAGGTAAAGCAAGGCGCCATTACCGTCATCATTTCTGGAAACCGGGATCGTGAAGGGATGCAGAATCAGACAATCCGCTACGCTGGATACGATGGCCGGATGAGTGACCTGGGATCAAACACACCTAATTCATTCATTCCTGTCATCAGTGACAACTGGACAAACCACTTCACATGGCAGGGTGTTGGCGAGATGCCGAAAGCAGAACACGAAAAGCTTGTTAACATTGTTAAAATTGCACATACAAATGGCCAGATGGTCCGTTTTTGGGCAACTCCCGACATGCCGCTCCCAAACCGTGAGGCAGTCTGGAAGGAATTATTAAATGCAGGGGTAGACCTTTTAAACACCGATGACCTGCCTGGTCTGCAGGAGTACCTGCTAAAAAATGACCCGCATCCAACAAAAAAACATATTAAGTGGTAACTCAAGTTCAAATCCATCTAAGATAAATCAACTACATTAAAAAAGCTTGCAGAAAATCCCTTTCTGTAAGCTTTTTCTATTTTTCAGGCTCAGTAGAAATTGTTTTTGACTTTTCTTCAAAATACATGTCCACCGTAGTATCAGAATTTATTCCATCTTCTTTAAGCTGGTCAATATTTAAGGTAAACTGTAATTGGTCATTTCTCATTCCTTCATGTTTTCGACGCTGAGAACATCGTCGCCAAAAGGAATTAATTTGACCTCTTATCTTTTTCGCAATTATACGGCTTATTCGCTCGAAGCCTAATGGTGATGGCAGTAATTCCCGTTCGATACAAAGAGTAAATTTTTGTAAAAACATTTGTTTTTTTGTAAATTAAAAGTGTTGCCATATAGTAGAGGACTTGAAAAAGGAGGAATGTTTGGTGAAGCATTTTGGTTATTTGGATAATGGTGAGAGGAGCCAGATTTTCAGGCATGAGCCAATGGAGTTCACCAAGGATTCCGGGAAGGAACTGCTTGCTGCTGCCCTGGGAGCCACGCTTTATATGCCAGGTACGAGGGAGCAGATTTCGAGTGATGTACTATCTGGTAAATTTTTAAAAGGGCCTCATGAGGGACTGACCTCCATGGTGATCTGTCTTGAGGATTCGATTGCGGATGCGGAAGTGGACAGTGCTGAAATGAATTTGGTGCACCAGCTTCAGGAAATCCGCCGTGCTGTCGATTCTGATTTATTCCGGGAGAAGGATCTGCCGCTTATCTTTGTCCGGATCCGCCATGATAGCCAGCTGGATAAGCTTGCCGGCCATCTGGGGGAAGCCCTGGGACTTTTAAGCGGCTTTGTATTCCCCAAGTTTACCCGCACGAATGGCGAGCGATACTTGGCGAAGCTTGATGAAATGAATAAAACCTATGGCAGGAAGCTTTATGCGCTTCCAATCCTGGAAACAAAGGAAATTATCTATAAGGAAACAAGGCTTGAGACCCTGCTCGGGATAAAAGAGCTGCTTGACCGAAACTATGATTTGATATTAAATGTGAGAATAGGCGCAACCGACTTTTCCGGTTTGTTCGGCATCCGGAGGGACAGGGACACCACCATTTATGATATTCGAGTGATTTCCGACTGCATAATGGATATCATCAATATTTTTGGCCGGGAGGACGGCTATATCATCTCCGGGCCAGTCTGGGAGTATTTTGGAAGGCCGCGGCTTCTCAAACCCCAGATCCGCCAGACTCCTTTTCACGATGCACATGGAACAGGCGGAGCCAGGCTTAGGGAAGCGATGATCAAAAATAATGATGATGCCCTGGTGCATGAAATCATTCTGGACCGGTCCAATGGAATCATAGGAAAAACGATTATTCATCCGTCCCATATTAAAACTGTGAATGCCCTTCATGTGGTCAGTCTTGAGGAGTATATGGATGCTTCCGCCATCATGGATAGTGCCCATTCGTACAATGGGGTTATCCGCAGCGATTTTTCTAATAAAATGAATGAAATCAAGCCTCACTATCAGTGGGCGAAGAAAATCATTCTTAAGTCAAACATATTTGGAGTGTTTCATGAACAGCAATCATTCATTGATCTACTTACAGCCAGATCAGCAGACAACTTATTCGTATAACATTTTAGACCAAATCCATGTGGATATCACCGTTCTGGATAATCCATTCCATATACAGCTCGATTCTTTATTCAGCATGGCCGCGAGGATGAATAAGAAGCGTTCGTTTCTATTTGTCAGCAAGGTTTTGGGCAAGCATCTTCCGGTTGACCCGGCTGTGTCGCTTTTGACAGGTGAAGCCCTGGCGGCGCTTTATGCCGAAAAAGTGTATGGAATGCGTCATCCGTATATCCAGGATATGATCAATGGAATTACGGGCAAGAGCACCCCGAATTTGAGGCTTCTCGATTACCTGATCGAGCTGCCTGAGCGGACCGTGTTTATCGGGTTTGCAGAAACAGCCACGGCCCTTGGACATGCTGTTTTTGAAGTGTTCGAGAATGCGAGATTTTTTCATACAACAAGGGAGCGTGTAAAAGGATTGGAGTCAGCGATCAGCTTTGAGGAAGAGCATTCCCACGCTACCTCCCACCGAAGCTATATCGATCCTTCTTATCTGGATAACCTGGATCCCGTCGTTCTTGTAGATGATGAGGTGACCACAGGGAAGACCGCCCTTAACATCATAGAAAGCATTCATGCTAAATTCCCCCGGAAAGTATATTCCGTGGTTTCCATCCTGGACTGGCGGACGGAGGAAAATAGAAGGAAATTTAGAGAGCTGGAACAAAAGCTTGGCATCACTATCCATGAAATTTCAATGATTTCAGGGACGATTGAGGTGTCTGGAGCTTCGATTGAAGGTGAGCAGAATAAACCGGCCTTTCCTGCGCTGGAAACTGATCTAGAGGTGCTGGATGCTTCGGGTTTGGAAATTCCGCTCACTCCCTATCATTCTGAGGAAGGTGTGTCCGCTCCTTACTTAAAGGATACGGGAAGATTTGGGATGCTGGACAGCAGACAGACGAAAATAGAGGAGTGGTTAGAGCCCCTGGCAGGATATCTTGCCGGAAAAAGGAGAGGCAGCAGGACACTGTGCCTTGGAACGGGAGAGTTCATGTTTCTTCCGATGAAGCTCGCTTCCTTAATGGGGACAGGAGTCAGCTATCAATCTACCACAAGAAGTCCGATTCATCCTTCTCCCAGCTTTGGGTATGCGATTTCCCAGGCTTTCTCCTATAGAAGTCCCGAGGATCCTGATATCACTCATTATTTTTATAATATTGAACCAGGTATGTATGATGATGTATTCGTGTTTATGGAAAGGGAAATGGATGAGGCAGACCTTGAACCCATGATCCGTCAGCTCAGCAAGGTAATTCCTTCCATTGTAATCGTTCCATTAAGCAGGCTGTCAAAGGAGGGCTAAAGATGGAGTCATTCGGCAGCTATTCGAAGAACGACGTGGTGTTCCTCCTGAAGGATATCAGTTATGCAGATCTTGAAGGCTCTGCTTCCGAGCGGGAAGCGGCCATGCAGAATCATGGGCATTACTCAGAATCTCTTCCTATAGAGTACCAGCCTTCTCCTGATTATATTTCTTTATTTCATGATTCCCTGACCCGCTATAAGAGAAAAATAGCTGTGGCCGTGCAGACGGCGGCTGAAAAAATCTATAAAGAAAAAGGCAGCAATATTGTGCTTGTTTCGCTGGCAAGGGCCGGCACGCCTGTAGGCATCCTGCTGAAGCGTTATTTATCCTTTGCCTATGGGCTGGAGATTCCTCATTATAGTGTGTCCATCATTCGGGGCAGAGGCCTTGATCTGAACGCCTTGAAGTTCATTGTCAAAAAACACGGAGGCCAGGCGGTGCAGTTTGTGGATGGCTGGACAGGAAAAGGAGCTATCACAAGGGAACTCACCAAGTCGGTCGAGGAATTTAACGCCCACTACAGCGAAGCAGTGGGCAGCAGCCTGGCCGTGCTTGCCGATCCGGGAGAATGCGCGGATATTTACGGCACACGGGAGGACTTCCTGATTCCCAGTGCCTGCCTGAACTCTACGGTATCAGGTTTGATCAGCAGGACGGTGCTGAATTCCCGCTATATCGGGGAGCAGGATTTCCATGGAGCCAAGTTTTATAGGGAGCTGGCTGAATCTGATTTATCCAATTACTTTGTAGACCAGATATCAGACCTGTTTTCTGAGTTAAAAGAAACTGCTTTAGAGCCCGGGCTGCCGAAAACATGGAGGGGGCTGCGGGATATTGAAAGGCTGAAGACGGAGTTAGGGCTGGATTCTATTAATCTGATTAAGCCCGGCGTGGGGGAGACCACCCGTGTGCTCCTTCGCCGTGTTCCCTGGAAAATCCTTGTGAAAAGCCGTGAACTGCCGGAACTTGCCCATATTTTATATCTCGCGGAGGAACGGAATGTGCCTGTTGAGATCTACGAAGAAATGTCTTACTCCTGCATCGGCTTGATTCAGCCGGTTAAAGGAGAACAGCCATGATCTTTGCAAGTGATCTGGACAGGACCCTCATTTATTCCAAGAGAGCGTGCGGAACCGATTTATTTGCGCCGAACATCAGGGCAGTCGAACAAATTCCTGAGCGTGACATTTCCTATATGACGGAGACCGCGATTCATCTATTGAGCCGGGTTAATGAAGCGGCCCACTTTATTCCCGCCACCACAAGAACCAGGGATTTATATCACCGTATCTCTCTGTTTCAAAAGAAAATCGTTCCTAAATATGCGGTCGTAAGCAATGGAGGAACCATCCTGGTGGATGGAGAGGAAGACCGGGAATGGGCAGGGATTTTGAGGAAAAAGCTTGAAGCTGAATCTGCTCACTTCGAAGAAATCATGAACGAGTTTGAGAGAGTCCGCCATCCAGACTGGGTGTTGGATGCAAGAATCTGTGATGATTTATTCTGCAGCTCAAGGATTCTGGATGAAAAAGCGCCGCTTCAGGAGCTGAAGGAATTTGAAATTGCTGTGGATGCTCTCGGATGGAGCCTTTCCCTGCAGGAAAAAAAGCTGTATATGACCCCGAAGCCGCTTACCAAGTGGGCAGCGGTGGAATATGTATCGGAAAAGCTGGGAGCGGGGACCGTGATCACGGCAGGAGATTCGAAGCTTGATCTGTGCATGCTGGAGGTCGCAGATTATGCGCTCACTCCGCGTCATGGCGAAATCCTTGAGAAAAAGCTGAAATTTCCTCAGAATGTATATATAACCGCTTCTTCCGGAATTCATGCAGGGGAGGAAATGCTGCAGCATGTTCTCGGCATCATGGCTGACCCGCATGGTCAGCAGAAGCTGCTGTAAAATTGGCAATAAGTGGTGTAAAATAAAGGTAGTATGATTATATAGAAAGAAGCTGAAACCGATGTCTAACTTTCTTTCTTCTCAACTGGCCGAACTAAATCAAGGAGATTGGACAGGGATCCTGAAAACCCCTGTCACAGCAAGAGAGGCTGTGGCCGCAGGGGACCAATCGCACTATAAGCAGGTTGCAGGTGTTTTTCTCGGTGTTCATCCGGATAAGGATGAATATTTAGAGTTTTTATATGATCTGGCCCATGATCCTTCCCTTCAAATTGTTCTCTTAAGCGAGCAGCTCGATAAGCAGATTGAAACAGAGCGATTTCAGGCGATCCAGCGAATTCTCCTCATTCTGCAGAATGAGAAGCTGAGCATGAATCGGTTCATTGCCTTTATGGAGGGGGAAAGGCTGATTCCGAGCTTCCAGGACGGAGAAAAATCCAGGAAAATCCGGGAGGTCTTCAGGCAGGTGGTGGAGCTGTTCAGTGAGAGCCATCCTGACGGCCTCCAGGACCATGATTTCCGCCGTGTCGCAGTGGATCTGGTTAAATGGATGTGGAATCATGCAGGAGTCTGGATGGAGCAGGGAGATTACCGCTCGTCTGCTCCTAAAATTCTCTGGTATGGGGAAGCATCGAAAAGTGAGGCTTATTTTCTTTACTTCCTCATTTTGCTTGAATTTGACGTCCTTATTTTTAATCCGGCAGGGAAAAATGATCTGGAAGCAGTGGATCAGGCGAAAATGGTGCCGGTTCTGCAGTTAGGGGCTGGCGTACCGGGACTTGATACATTCCCGGCTTCTAGACCGGTCCGGAGGGCAACCGTTGCCTTCAAGGCTTCGCAGGAAATGGACCGAGTCCTGCACGGCGATGATTCCATGCTGTACAAGCCATGGCAGTTCCGCAATTACGCGCCTTCTGCCCTAACTTTAAAGACCACCTATGATGAGCTGTTCCTTCTCATAAAGGAAAGAGCGTTCATCCGGCCTAATTTTGAAGTGCGGAATGAAAGAGTCTATATTCCCAATATCTTCGCCAAGGTCTCCGGGATAACAAGGAACCGCCGGGAATACTGGGACCGGGTAGAAGGACTCTCGGAATACGATCTGGCGCTGACCATCCGATCGTATCCATTTTCAAGGGAAGTACGGGCGAATAATATTTTTCATTATCAAAATGCACTGGGAAGCGATGGGGCTCTAGATCCTGAGAAGATGATTGAGGCTTCTTGGTGGAGGCATAAACAGCTGCCGTCAGGGCTGCAGCAGGGAATTGCCCATGCGATCTCCAGATATAGCGGGCAGCCGAGGCTGAAACAGCTTCCGCATGAAGATCATCACACTCTGCAGCTGTATTTGTTCAATCAGGCGATGGACATTCCGCTTGATGCCATCAGGCTTCTTCAAAAGTTTGACTATTCGCAGGAGGTTCCGAGGATTGTCATTTTTAAATCGGGACAGAATGGTTCGAACATGACAAGATCGGATGCCGCACTCCTTCTTCTCCTGAACGAAATCGGTATAGACATTGTCATACTGAATCCTACAGGGCAGAATGATATCGAGATGTATATCGATGAAGAATTTTATGATACTCACTGGCTGGATGAAGTCAGCTTTGAGCAGGAATTGCGGGAGCCATCCATAATTAAGAAATTTTTAAAAAAATTTTCTAATAAGGGGAATTGACAATGAACGAGGAAACTTCTTTACAAACAGTGAGCCTGGATAAAATGGAAGAAACTCTGGAGCAGAAGCCTTCTGAGCTGAAGATTCAGCTGAGACAGAGTCCCGAAGTTACCCAGATTGCCAGTAACATCGATCATAAAAATCAGATTGCCCTTTTGGAATTCGGGAAAGAGCCCGCAAACGAAATCTCCAACTTCTCCGGACGAATCCTGAATACGATTAAATCAAGCTCCATGGAGGAATCCAGCAGCCTTCTGAGACATCTGGGAAAAATCATGGATAAATTCGACAGCAAGGATTTTGCCGAAAATAAGGGCCTGTTTTCCAAAATGTTCAACAGAGGCAAAAACATGGTCGAGAAGCTGATGTCCAAGTACCAGACGATGGGCTCCGAGATCGATAAGGTTTATGCGGAAATCGTAAAATACGAAAGTGAAATGAAAAAATCCACGACTACTCTTGAGCAGCTCTATGAACAAAACTACCGGTTTTATATGGAGCTTGAAAAGTTCATCGTGGCCGGCGAGATGAAGTCTGAAGAATTAAAAGCACAGCTTCCTGAGCTTGAGACAAAGGCAGCGGGCGGCAACCAGCTTGCTGTGATGGAACTGGACAGCCTGCGCAATGCGATCGAGCTGATCGACCAGCGCGTGTATGACCTCGAAATGGCGAAACAGGTGGCTTACCAGTCAGCGCCGCAGATTCGCATGCTGCAAAGGGGGAATACGAAGCTGATTGGTAAAATCAATTCGGCCTTCGTTACGACGATTCCAATCTTTAAGTCTGGATTGATCAATGCCATTTCGGCCAAACGCCAGAACCTTGTGGCCCAGTCCATGAGTGAGCTTGACCGCCGAACCAATGAGATGCTGCTCCGCAATGCCCAGAACATCTCCAAGCAGAGCGTGGACATTGCCCGCCTGGCCGGTCAGCCAAGCATCAAAGCCGAAACACTCGAACAGACATGGGAAATCATCATCCAGGGAATGAAAGACACCAAAGCCATTGAAGAAGAAAACGTCCGTCTGCGCGAAGAAGGCAAAAAACGTCTTGAACAGCTCCAGGAAAACTTCAAGCGAAACCAGATCACAGGCTGATCGGGAGACTGACCCCATATCCCGTACCCTGCTTCCTTTTGGGAGCAGGGTATTACTTTTTAGGAAATGAGGACTGTCTCTATTTCCTATCTCGAAAATGGTACAAAAGTATCGCCCGTGATTTGAATAATTGTCCTTTCTCTATCTCATCTCATAATTATCTTGGGAAATAACAGGGAAATAGGGACAGACCCCATAGTTTTTGATAAAATATAGCTGATACATAACAGTAAAGGGGGATGGGAAGTGCTGGAGTCTTGGTTGTTTGGGTTTTTAAAGGGAGCCGGAATGGTCCTTCTTCATCCTTTGTTTTATATATCGTTTGTGATGTGCCTGGTGATTGGGGTGCTGAGGATTAAGAGGGAGCGGGAGGACTTTCATACGCGGGTAGAGGATTTGTATCTGGAGCTGAAGTTCCTACTGCCTGCCGGTCTTCTATTAGGACTGATTGGTTCCATTTTGTCTATTCTGGCAGGGATTGTAATCCCCGAGGCCGCTATCATTCTGATTGCGATTCTTTCACTGATCGGTACGGGATCACTGAGGCTGAGAAGCCTTTCACCGGCTTATATGATTGGAATTCCCTTTTTTATCCTCATGCTTCTGCATGGGAAAAGTTTTAATCTTCCTTTCTTTAAGACGGCATTTAATTCAATTGATCATTCAATCTATCCTGCTGTCGCACTTCTGTGCGGATTATTGATTGTGATTGAAGGAATTCTGATTGCGCGCAGCGGCTATAAGAAAACATCGCCGAAGCTCATTCCGTCAAAACGCGGGTCAATCGTCGGGGCACATCTGGCGAACAGGATCTGGCTTGTGCCGCTGTTCCTGCTGATACCGGGAGGAAAGCTCTCGTCTCCATTTGAATGGTGGCCGGTCTTCCATATGGGGGGAATCGAATTTACCCCGATACTCGTTCCGTTTTTGATCGGCTTTACGCAGCAGATCCAGGGAATGCTTCCGAAGGATTCCATCCGGATGAACGGACGCCGGGTCATCGGATTGGGTGTCATCATTATCCTGGCGGCCATCGCCGGCTATTGGTATCCGTATGCCGCTGTCATTGCGGCTGCTGCCGCTGTCCTTGGCCGGGAAAGCCTTCATCTGTATCAAAAGCACCAGGAGCGGAAGCTGCCGTTTTACTTTTCACGCCGGGAGCAGGGCTTAATGGTCCTGGGCATCATCCCTGGATCTCCTGCTGCCAAAATGGGATTATCCGCAGGGGAAGTCATCACCAAAGTAAATGGCGTAAAGGCAAGGAACGAAAGCGAGTTTTACGAAGCCCTCCAGCGGAATGCCGCACACTGCAAGCTCGATGTACTGGATAACAATTCCGAGATACGCTATGTCCAGAGAGTCCTGTACGAAGGAGAGCACCATGAGCTGGGCATCCTGTTTGTGCAGGAATATAAGAGGAAGCGGGAAGCGGTATAACTGAAAAATCATTTTCAACAGAAACAATGAAATTTTGTAGTCCATCAAGATCATGAACTTGATGGACTTTTTCTATGTAAAGGATTGTGAACCTCTTTACGCTTTCGCGAACGGTTGGGTGCGTTAGATTTAAAAAGAGTGCTGCTGTGGGAACCTTTTGTTATTGCACCAATAGGCAGGTAAGTACCGTATTTGACACAAATTGTGCAATAAAAAAGATGTATCATTATTGTGATACCACCATTGGGTTAAGTACATGAACAAGCTCACCCATTTTGGAAAAGGTGACCTTGAATCCATTCTGGATAGTCTCTTTTCACTGTAAAAGTATCTTTTTTGAAATGTTATCTGATAAAAAGAAAAAACACTTCTGTTGTTACAGAAGTGTTTTTTCTTTCATTGATTAAATTTTGAATCTAGTAACCTCAGATTGTAAATCTTGTGCAAGCTGACTTAATGACTCCGCTGAAGATGAGATTTCTTCCATAGAAGCCAGCTGTTCCTGTGAAGCGGAAGCCACTTCTTGTGTATTCATCGAAATACCTTCAGAGATACTGGTAAGTTGTTCTATAGACGCAGATAATTGTTGAGTACTTGCTGATATTTGCTCGGTAGCCGCAGATACCTCTTGTACCTGCCCAGTGACTCGTTCAATCGAAGTTAAAATATGATTAAATGCTTCTCCTGCTTTTGCAACAATTTCTGTTCCGGATTCTACTTCTTTTGTACCTTTTTCCATAGAGTTAATTGCAAGGTCAGTATTCTGTTGAATTCCTTGGATTAAAGACCCAATTTGTTCAGAAGAATTCTTCGATTGTTCTGCAAGTTTTCGTACTTCATCTGCTACAACGGCGAATCCTTTGCCATGTTCACCAGCTCGTGCCGCTTCGATTGCCGCATTGAGAGCCAATAGATTTGTTTGGTTGGCAATATCACTAATGACTTCGACAATTTGTCCGATTTGCTTGGAGTTTTCTCCCAAACTTTCAATTACAACAGCTGTTTCTTTAACAGATTTATTAATCCCATCCATTTGAACTACAGATTGATTGATAACTTTACTACCTTGTTCCGCTTCTCGTAATACCTCATTAGCTGTTTCAGAAACAGTAGAAGTGGATTCTGCAATACGTTGTAAACCTATTGCGTTTTCTTCCATGGCTACTTTATTTTCTTCCATACTATTCATTTGAGATTCTGTTGAATTAGAAATATCTGAAACGGATTCAGCAACTTGGTTAGCCGCATTTGTAGATTGTTCAGAACTTGCATATAATTCCTCAGAAGCAGCTGCCACTAGGTCAGAACTTTGACCGACTTTGCTGATTAAAGATTGCAGGCTTTTCTTCATGTAATTAAAGGATTCTGACAAATCACCAATTTCGTCTTTGTTTTTTACATGAATATCTTCTTGAGTAAGATTTCCATCCGCAATTTCTTTAGCGGCGTTAGCTACTGCTGTAACAGGTCTCGAAATCATACGACTAATGAAAGTAGCAATGACTAAACCGAGAATAACAGAAAGAATAGAAACAATTAATATGGTGTTTTTAACATGAGCAACTTGCGTCTGAGTTTTTTGAGTTTCTGAATCTAAAAGTGCTTGTATGGATTTTTCTAATTCTTTTGCTTTTTGAGTAAATTGATTACTAAGTGGTGTTCCTTTATCAAGAAGCAATTGCAAAGATTCTTGGACTTTGTTTTCCTTTTTTAATTGAATAACTTGCTCCATTACTTGAACATATTGTTGATGAGCTTGGTTTAATTCTTTATGTTGTTGAATTCCCTTTGGTGTATACAGCATTTTGCCTAATGCATCTGTGGTTGTTTGATAGTCATTCTTTGCCTGATCAAACTTATCAAGATGTGCGCTGTCTCCAGTTAATAAAAATCCTCGTGTACTTCTGGATTCCTCGGTTGCTAAATACTTTAAATCTTTCGTATACATCGCCTTTTTAACTTGTTCCCCAATTAATGTAGAGTAGCTTGAATTGACAGAAGAAAATTGAGTGAAACTGATCGTTGCAAGTGCAATTACTAATAAAATAATAATACCAAATCCACTTAATAATTTTTTTCCTATACTGATCTTCATGATGTTACCTCACTTTGATTAAAATTTACGTTTTTTAACTCTTTAAGCCCCTCTATATTTTCAAGCATTTTATGTACGTCAATAAGAACGAGCATTCGATTTTCGATTTTGGATACCCCTTGGATAAAATCAACCTGTTTCATGATGCTGACTTGTTGAATAGAGTCAGTTGATATATCCAGAACATCTGTAGCTTCATCAACCACAAGTCCTATCGGGCTTCCCTCTATACTAATTAAAACAATACGTGTAGTATCGGTATCGACCTTTTCGCTATGTCCTAACGCGATTCCTAAATCGATAATCGGTGTAACGATTCCTCGAATTGGAATAATCCCTCTAACGTAGTTAGGTGTAGAAGGCAAGGCGGTACATGATTGCATTTTTTCTATGGAAATAACATGATTAATGTCAAGTCCATATTTTTCTTTGTTTACTTTAACAATGATTACTTTAATATCTTCCATTCCTTGAGTTCCTCACCAATCTATTATATTGACTACAAAATATCCTATAATTCGACAAATTTTGGACATGATCATAATTTGGTATCATGTTTGAGAAGTTCAAACCACAATACCATCTTACGAGTGTGTAAAGTTTTGAAAAACTTCCAGTGATGCAATGGTGCTCAATTCGTTTATGGCTACATACTTATACAGGGTCGACTCCGATTCTTTTTTCTATTTTGTTCTTTATGGAATTGGCTAAGGAATCTACTGCTATTTTAAAGTTTCAACTTCAATACTCACGTTGCAATCCTGCTCTTGTTCATTTTCATTGCTGGACACTTCCCTCTATTTACTCATTCGATAACCTTCTATTTTATATCGGTCATAATTCCTATTAATTTAATAGCCTGCTATAAACAAAAAGTTTGGGCTGTCACATGATCAAATAGAAGAGTTAGATCCCGAATCAAAGAGAATTTTATTGGTTCTTATAACTTCTGTAGGAAGTGAGCTTGCAGGTAAGGTAATAACAAAACAAGTAGTTGCGCAGTTACTGAAGAGGGCCGGGGCCAAAGCAGCTATAAAACAAGTCGTGCAATTTGTACCCTTCATTGGACAAGCTGTGGCTGCTAGTGTTAGCTTTGGTGCTATGATGTACCTAGGAAACTCACATATCGATGATTGTTATTCCAAAAGATATATTGAAAAGGTTTAATAAATTTGCAAAGAAGAATCCAGACAATGGATTCTTCTTTTGTTTTCGTAAAGATTAAACGTGCCCCCTCTCCAAAAGGTTGGCCTCAAAAGCCTATGGGGACTCATAAAAAAATTGGAGACGATTTTAAGAAGATTGTCCGTGAAGAAGGCTGGAAGGGGTTTTAAATTACAATATGAAGGAGTTCCTGAAGAACATCAAACGTATATTAAATTAAGATATTCCAGAAAGATATGAAGAAGTCCTTTTTTCTTCAACTAATGGGGGCGTTAGTCGAAGAGTTTTGGCTGCTGCCGCACCCTTTTTGCATTATCTATTAATTAGAATTGATGAAAGGAGGAGATGAGACATAATAGGAGTATATATAATTAAGAATACCAGGAAGTAAGAGGCGGTTAATCAATGACGGGATTATTGCTAACTTCAACTGTAAATTTTTCAAACAAAGTGAAAAGCCAATTGCAAAATTTAATAAGTAGAGAAAAAAGCTGTACAGCAATCATTACAACTGCTTCGTATATTGAAAAAGAAAGAAGCCCAAATGCAAAAAAAACAAAAAGCCAATATCACTCGATATCGGCATTTTGTTCATCAATGGATTTACTTTCCGGCTACTGCATCTTTTAGTGCCTTACCAGCTTTGAAAGCGGGAACTTTTCCGGCAGCAATCTGAATTTCTTCTCCGGTTTGTGGATTTCTGCCCGTACGTGCGGCACGTTCACGGACTTCAAAATTACCGAATCCGATCAATTGAACCTTATCTCCGTTTTTTAATGCCTCTGAAATGGCACCGAAAACTGCATCAACTGCTTTTGATGCATCCTTTTGAGAAAGCTCAGCAGTCTGGGCTACTTGATTAACAAATTCTGTTTTATTCACGATTTAAGCACTCCTTAATAATAAAAAAATTGGGTCACCTTAGTTTTAACATAGCGTACATAAGTTCGCAACTTTAATACGAATTGCAAACTCTTTTCGACGAATTGGCTTTTCACCGAGCTATTGTCTTTGTTAGCATAGCATATTATTTCCGCTGGCAGGCGGGTTAGCATCAATAAAATTGATTTACAGCCCCCAATGGTCCATATGGTATGTCATATTGTGAACAAACCTTTGAAGCAGTAAATCTTTTTATATTACCTGTACATCACCCCGCCCAACTATTGAGCAGGGTTTTTTACTAATAAAAAAACAAGCTCTTTAATAAAGAGCTTGTTTGTGTGTGTAAAATAAAATTAAGCTTTTTGAACGTTAGTAGCTTGTGGTCCGCGTTGACCTTGCTCTACGTCGAAAGTAACTTTTTGACCTTCGTCTAAAGATTTGAATCCTTCAGATTGGATAGCAGAGAAATGTACGAATACGTCGTCTCCACCTTCGCGTTCGATAAATCCAAAGCCTTTTTCTGCGTTAAACCATTTTACTGTACCTTGTTCCATTTTTGTTGCCTCCTAGTGTGTTACCACACATGTGTTACTATCCTTGCCCAAAGTGATTCTCAAGACGAAAAGTCGATACTCGTATACACCGAACAAAAATAATTCTTCTTTAGAATAACAGGAAACTCAAGCAATTGCAATGGTTAGAAAGGAAACGAAGAGCCTTTTTACGATGTAGGAGCTGCCGGGATGCTTTAACGGCAGCTTTAACTTTAAAATAATGATGTATAAGGTGTGAATTTCATATCGCATATATACCCACTTTAATTCCATTGAGATGCAAATCCAAGGGATTTTCATTTTTAATATAAATCTTGCGAACTAATTGCAACCAGAAGGTTGCACGGGAATGTAATAAGTGCTACTATTTGGTTGCACATTAAAAAAGGAGGCATCTTCATGGAACGAATCGAAAGAGAAATCTTTATTAATGCTTCTATCCAAACCGTATGGGAGTTAGTCAGCCAGCCAGCATGGTGGGTGGGGGATGCACCGGGGCCGGATAAGGTTGAGGTGGACGGCTCGCGTATAGTGGCGGATACCAAATACGGCAGGTTTCCAGTGCTAATTGAAAAATCGGAAGCGCCACACTATCTTGCATGCCGCTGGGCAAGTTCCTTTCCTGGAGAAGAACCAAAGGAAGGAAACTCTACCCTTATAGAATTCAGCTTAGTTCCTAAGAACGGGGGAACCAACCTTCAAGTAACAGAGAGCGGCTTCTCCCAGCTTGCTGTATCCGATGAAAAGCAGCGTACATTCTTTAAAGAGAATGTAAATGGCTGGGGAATACAAATAGAAGCATTACGGAAGCAGGCTGAGAAGTAATTGGTTAACCTGGACAGAGAACATTACGAAAGTGTCCTGGCTGCATTAGCCGACCCTACCCGTCTTCAGTTACTCGATCTTATCGCGTTGAAGGGACAAGCTACAGCCACAGCTTTAGCAGAGTCGGTGACAGTATCCCGCCAGGCGGTTGTAAAGCATCTGCAAATTTTAAAAAATGCCAGACTTGTCTCAAGTAATCGTCTCGGACGGGAAGTAAGATATACTGTGTGTCCAGGGCAGCTCACGTCAACAGCAGAGTGGATGAACCATTTAGCTGCAGATTGGGACAAAAAACTGGAATGGATTAAGCATATGGCTGAGGCGAAAGAAAACTCTGATTGAACGTACCCTTTATAAGAGGAGAGTGTCACACGATGGATACACAAGTAATCACTAAAGTAAAAATCAACAAACCAGCAAGTGAGGTCTTTGAAGCATTTGTATCTCCTTCGAAGATCGGGAATTTTTGGTTTTCATCCAGCTCTGAAAGATGGGAAAAAGGAAAAAGAATTACCTTGATATATGAAGAGTACCATGCAGAAGCGACTATTCACGTACTCGAAATCGAGAACAATAAGAAAATCGTATTTTCCTGGGGAGAAGAACATGGTGAAGGAACGATGGTCACCATATCTTTAAAAGAGGAAGGGACAAGTACGGCTGTTGAAGTAAATGAATCCGGACTAAAAGAGGATGACCCAGATATCCTGGCGAAGATGCTCGGGCAAAAAGAAGGCTGGGTCTATACACTAACTTGCTTAAAAGGATACTTGGAAAATGGAATAAATAATCTGAGGGCTTCACTGATTCATTCATAATATCCTGCCCCCGTTCATAGAGAACGGGGGCAGCTTGAAAAGGTTAAGTCGGCAGTTTAATGGGATTATGGAGTGCGTAATGATCTCTATAGGCCCGATACGAGACAATGTTATCGCCTTGATAATATCCATCAAGCTGCAGGATTTTGGTTTCGTTTTTTTCTAAATAGTACTGATATCCTTCTGTTTCCAAACGATAGAAATAATACGGGATTCCAAGCAGTTCCTTCTTTGCTGCCTTTACATCTGGATGCTGCTGTATAAAATCCGCCAACTGCTGTACAGATGCTGAGGGTATATCTGCGATTTGAAATATTCTTTCCTTTAGATTTGTCTTTAATTGATTCAGAGTAGTTTTTGCTTTCTTTTTGATCTTCTTCGAATGACTTTTCATAAAAATCACTCCTAATCTGATTGAAAACTACTATACTTATTTCCTCACCTCAAACGAAGTAAACATCGAATCTTGCCGTGTGACAATGGTCAATGATGCAGCATACTAAAATGTTAATTTAAAAAACCCTTATTAAATTTTTGGTAATTATTCCGATATAAAAACCATAATATTGTGAGTCCAGACCTCGGAACAGGAATCTGGTTCCCTGCGGCCAGATTGAATAGTCAACAGGAATGTTGGCTTTTTTATTTTTATATAAAGCATTTGCTATAAAAGGAGTTTGTTATGGAAGTAAGATGGTTTTCTGCCAAGAAGAAGCTGATATCAGCCTGGACGGATTAACGACCCTTATGTGAAGATGGGGGGGAAACGGGTATGTGATCCTTGCAAAAAGCGATGGTACGATCATTGCGCATCCTAAAAAGCCGCAATTAAATTATGAATCCATTGAAAAATTGCATATCCCCAGGCTGAAGGCAAACGGGAAGGATGGCCCCTTTGAGGCGAGAGTAGACAGACAGAAATCCCCGTTAAATGTGGTCACTTCAAAAAATAATAAGTGGAAATATATTTGCGTCATTCAGAAAAAGGATTTGACTGCCTCTGTCCTTCAAATGGAAGGGCATTTTTGATCATAGGCTCTCTTGTCGTGATCCTCGCGATTGTCCTTCCGCTTGCACAGAGTGAACTGCAGTAAATTGAACATAAGCAGGATTGGTGATTTAAGCGGAATAAGTTGACTATATATCCCTTGGGAAATTTCTCTAATGGATTGGGTGTACCGGAACAATAAGTCCGTTTATTGCATTTCATGAAGGAGTCGAGAAAGGGTTCAATTTTGGACAATAGGAGCTGGATTCTAACTCATTGCTATGCTACTCATAAGCAGTTACACCATTTAATGTACAGACCTTCATCTTAAAGGCGGCAGTCAAGATACTCACAGCTGTTAATAGATAGAAAGAAGAAAGCAAGAGGTTTATCTACGCACTCTTGCTTTCTTTTCATTTCTCTTTCTTTTCAAGCCCTATTGTTATAACCGTAAGAAGGGCTCCCAGTAAAACCATGGCCGAAGCTACCCAAGGCGTATGCTGCAATCCCAGGAAAGAAGTAGTAAGTCCGCCTATGTAGGAGCCTAATGCAATTCCTCCATTGAATGAAGCGATATTAAGAGATGAAGCAACATCGATGGCACTTGGTACATAGCGATGAGCCAGGGTCAAGACGTATGATTGTAAAACAGGCACGCTCATAAATGCCAGTAGTCCCATAGCTAGGACAGTAATAAGACCGGCTGCTTTAGAGGGTGCGGTAAATGTAAAAGTCAATAAGATGACAGCTTGTACGAAAAACATGGAGAGTAAAGCCTTTAGTGGTTTTCGATCTCCAAAACGTCCTCCAAGGGCATTCCCAATTGCAATCGCTACTCCATAAAAAAATAAAATGATGCTCACATTCCTGGCATGGATCCCCATGATGTCCTGAAGGATAGGGGAAAGGTACGTAAAGACGTTTAGACAACGGAGCTGAGATTTTAGCAAAAGTTTCGGAATATTATTTTGGCTCTTATGGTCAAATCATATTGGGCTTATTGATTTCCGCAGCATGCTTGACAACAAGTGTAGGACTGATCACTTCATGTTCTTCGTTTTTTCATAAACTATGTCCCAAAATCTCTTATAAAAAATGGGCTGTTATTTTATCTGTTTTTAGTACAATTGTTCAAATATAGGATTGAATTCGCTTATTGCGATTTCAATTCCTGTATTACAGACTTTGTATCCAATTGCTATATGTTTAATTTTTTTAACTCTCTTACGGCCGCTGGTTAATGATAATCGTGAAGTGTATCAAGGCAGTTTGATCCTAACATTTATTGTGAGCCTTTTTGAGGGATTGAAAGCAGCTGGTATACAAATGGATGAAGTGACTGTATTTTTCACAAAGTTCCTTCCCTTTTATACGATTGGGCTAGGATGGATAATTCCAGCTATAGCAGGCGGGATAGGCGGTTATCTGTTCAGTGTCTTTAGAACAAAGTGAATGAAGGTAAGGCACTACCTTCATTCTAGGTATGGCGGGCGATTCTGTCTGGTTACTATATGTCTCTTTTAGCCAATAACTATAAAAACTGTATCCTCGAGGGGATACAGTTTTTTTCTTACCTATTTAATCTTCAAGGCTGTGGAGCTTAATGATCTCGGTAAATATGCTGATTCCATTAAAAAGGGAGTCAATATCAAAATGCATGTCAGGATGATGCAGGCCTGGTGCCAGGTCACAGCCTAAGCCGATCATGGTTGCTTTTAATTCCGGCACATTCACTTTATAAAAATGGAAATCGTCTCCACCGGGAGTGATGATGGGAGGAACCAATTTATCGCTTCCCAGCACATTCTCGATGGCTTTAGCTGCAAACTGCAGGGCTCCTTCGCTGGACTCGGCAGCAACAATTCCATAATCATCTGTCACGAGAATCTCGGTTTGATACAGTTCTCTTGCATTGTGGATAATATCCAGAACCCGGTTATGCAATTCCTCCATCAAATCGTTGGTTTGTGCTCGCATATCAATAGCTAAAGAGGCTTTTCCTGGAATGATATTCGTGTTCAATCCCCCTGAGATAAACCGTGTCACTTTAGCAGAATGAGGGATATTCGGATCGAAATATAAGGAATGGATCGCATTGATAATGAAGTTGCCGATTTCGATGGCATTCTGTGTTAAATGTGGTCTCGCTCCATGTGCATCCTCACTGTTGATTTCGAATTGAATGGAGCGTGTGGCACTGTGTACGATGGAAGGAGAGGCATACCCAGTCCGCAGTTCCTGAATGGGGCGGAGGTGGATGCCATACAGATAATCTACATCCTCCACCGCGCCTTTTTCTGTTAACTTTAATGCGCCTGCGCCTACTTCTTCTGCGGGCTGGAAAATAAAGCGGACCCCCACTCGTTTCTTCAGTTCTTCATTTTGCTGGATAGTCCATAAAACTCCCAATACGGTCGTCATATGGGCATCATGGCCACAGGAATGGTTCGCCTGCATTTTTCCATCCACTTCCTGATACAAGGCGTCCATATCTGCGCGAATCGCAATAATCGGACATTCACCGCTGAAGTTTCCGATATCCCCTATGACACCTGTGCAGTCATCAAATGATACAACACGATGGCAGCCAGCATCCTCGAGCAATTGTTTTATATAGTTGGTTGTTTCCTTCTCTTCCCAGCTTAACTCGGGATTTTGATGCAGATGCTTAAAAGTTTCATAGATTTTCTGTTTAAAGACTTCGGTTAACATTTGAGTTTGTGTTCCCACTTCACCCATCCCTTTCATTAATTAATGTAATACCTGTTGACAGGGTTGACGGCTTCTAGCATTTCAATTTTCTGGGCCATATGCAGCAGTATCGAATTTAAGAGGGAAAAGGTCACGGGGCCTTTTTCCAAAATGGACTTCTGTGCAACTTGAATGGATAGAACATGGTCCCCTAAATGACTGATGGGGGAGAGTGCAGAATCCGTAATGACGATGACGGTGTTCCCGTTTGCCTTTGCTTCTTCCGCAATTCTGATTGACTCAAGGGCATATCGGTAATAAGAGAAGATTACAACACAATATTCTTTTCCTTTATGCTTAATTCCCATATCCAGATCAGGCCGATGCAGTGTTACTTTATTCAATAGGCCATCAAGTGTAAAGGAAAACCAATGGGCATAGGAATAAGATTGATAATATCCTGCGACTTTAATTTCCTTTGCTGAAATAAGTGCTTGGACTATCTGGTCTGCCGCCTCCCAATCAATATGGGCAGCGGCCTGCTGGATATTTTCCGCATCAGCCGTCATAATGCTTCCAAATGAATGGTCCTTTTCGCCGCTGCCTATAGGATTCTGCCTTAAGGAAATCATGGATTGCTGAACATCCAGCTGCAATTCGCGGTATCCATGATATCCGATGGCTTTGCAGAAGCGGATGACCATTGTCTCGCTTACACCCAGGGTTTCTGCATTTTTTCTGGCAGAATAGGTGGCAAAGAGGATCGGATTCGACAGCAGTGCTTCTGCGATTTTTTTTAATCCTTTGGTCAGATTAGGAAAACGATCTTTGGTTCTGTCGAGATAATTCATAGAACACCTGCTTATCCTAGAATCAATGCGGTCCCCAGCCTGTTGCGACTCCGATCACAATAATGATTAACCCAATCACAAACCACATGCCGACCAAAGGAAGGACAAACCGCACCCATTTGCCATAAGAGATGCCGCTCGCCGCCAGCACACCCATCAGCACGCCGGATGTCGGGTTGAAGCAGTTGACCACACCTTCACCCACCATAACGGCCTGGATGGCAACCTGCCTTGTTATATGCATAAGATCGGCAAGCGGTGTAAGAATAGGCACTAATACGACTGCCTCTCCGCTTCCGGAAGAAATAAAGAAATGTAAGAAGGCACTTAATAGATACATTCCAATGGCGCCAGACACCGGACTTAGCCCATGCAGCAGGTTCGCCAGGGAGTTGACGATCGTATCCAGCAGATTACCGTCAGTTAAGACAACTGAAATGGATCGTGCCATTCCTACAATCAACGCGCCATATACAAGGTTTTGACAGCCGCCGACAAAGGTTTTGGCAATATCATTCACCTTCAAACGGCCAATCAGACCTGCAAGGATGGCAATTAAAATAAATACAGCTGACATTTCATTGTCGGCCCAGCCGAGTTTAAAGGCTCCATATACATATATGATGAGCAATAAAGCAGTGACGCCCAAAATGAGCTTTTGCCTGAGGGTGAATGGTGTTTTTTCCATTGCGTCTGTCATCCCCGCAATGCCTTTCCCCGGAAACCAATCGTCTCCCAACGGACTTTTGTTCGTTTTCTTTAATTTCTTGGTGTAGAAATACAAATAACCAATGGTGACGGCAATGAAGGCCAGATAGTTGATAAGCCGGAGCCCCATCCCTGAAAACATGGGAAGCTCTGCCATCTTCTGCGAAACGCCTAGAGGGGTGGGAGATAAAAATTGTGCGTTGAATCCTGCATATGTCCCCAGGTAGATGACGGCTGCACCGACCATCGCATCCCATTTGAGCGCCCGCGCGACAAGAATGCCGAGCGGAATAAAGCCGATTACAGAATTCACGACAATGCCTGTAGTGCCGAGGATTGAAAATAAAAATCCAACTGCGGCGATGAATAATAATTGCCTGGTTTTAAACTTATCAACAACAGAATGAATAAGACCGTTGACGGCACCTGTTTTCTCTAAGATAGCGATGGTACCGCCGGTAAATAAAACCAGAAAGATGATGGAAGCCGAGGCGGCCATTCCTTCCGGGATTGCTGAGAGAAATTTGATAAAGCTGACGGGTGTCTGGGCAATTTCATGATAGCTGCCCGGGATGACAACCGTGATATCTCCTTTTGCTACTCGCTTAAATGCTCCTGCCGGAATGATGTAGGAAGCGATGGCTGCAATAAGTGCAATGACAAACATAAGCACATAGGCATCCGGGCGTTGAAAACCCTTCTTTGGCTTTTCTTCAAATGCTGGTTCTGGTCGCGGATTCGTAATCATCCTATCCCTCCCTAAAAATCTAAAAAATTACAATATTCTAAAAATTATAGATAATTATAATGAATGATTTCCTTTATTTCAATAAAAAATGAAGGAAAAACTTTATTTCCGCTTGATCTAAGGGTTTTAGAAATAGAATTAGAATAGCGAGGGAGAGGGAACCTATAAGAAGGTATGAATTACGTTTTTAGCTTGAAGTTGTTCAGT
>NZ_KE387239.1:123731-243371 GCF_000430765.1 Peribacillus kribbensis DSM 17871
AGAAGTTGTCCGAAGGAGACCCGCCTTCGGACAGGTATCCGGTTCCGGCAGGAGAAATTGTCTGAACGACCAGATTTCCAGCCAATCCATGAATTCAGTTTCCATGGTGCATTGTACAAAAATATTAAAAATCATTATGTTACAATTAAAAGAGAAAGAGATAAAGCGAGGAATTTCATGAAAAAAATCAAGAAACGCAGATCGACTAAAGCTATGAAAATCTGGCGGGGAATAATGGTCATTATTGGAGCGTTTATAGCCGCGTATGGCTTGGAAACAGTGCTGATTCCAAATAACGTATCCGATGGGGGCGTGACGGGTCTGAGCATTGTCGGCTCTGAATTATTTAACCTGCCGCTGGGAGTTTTAATTGCAGTCATCAACCTTCCGTTTATCTGGTTAGGATATAAGCAGATTGGAAAAAGCTTTGCGTTTAATTCCATTCTGGGCATTGCATCGTTGGCGATCGGCACCATCCTCATGCATCATACGCCGGCGATCATTGAGGGAGATACGCTGCTGATCACGGTGGTAGGCGGGATCATCCTTGGTTTTGGAATGGGTCTGGCCTTGCGTAATGGCGGAGCATTGGATGGAATTGATATGCTTGCGGTGCTGCTGTCCCGTAAATTGCCGTTTGGGACGAGTGATCTCATTCTATTCCTGAACATCTTTGTATTCATCTTTGTTTCCACCGTATTTGGCCTGCAGGGAGCCATTCTTTCGGCCATAGCTTATTTTATTGCCTCTAAAGTTATACATATTGTGGAAGAAGGTTTAAGCGGATCTAAAACCTTTCAAATTATCACCACCCAGCCAGAGGAAATGGTCGAAACCATACGTGACCGCCTGGGCCGGAGTGCTACATATAAGGAAGCATACGGCGGTTTTTCTCATGAACGATTTAAAGAAATTACATGTGTCATCAACCGCTTGGAAGAAACCAAACTTAAAGAAATCATCAATGAAATTGATGAGGGGGCCTTTGTAACTGTATATGATGTGGCAGAAGTCAAAGGCGGCAATTTCAGAAAGAATGATATCCATTGATCTACTCCTGAGAAAGGACGCCTGCGCTTCCTCTCAATTAACCTCTTTGAAGCATTTGATTTTTCCACAAAGAATCACTCATTCACTAGCTGAAGGGTGATTTTTTTAATGCAGCTAAGGCATGACCCTTTTAAATCCTCTCACCCGGTTCTGAATTTTTGCAAAAAGAAATTTTTTACACAATACTATAAATAAGACTATTCCATAGGTTATTTACTTACTGATCTTGGGGATTGTAAATAATAGGAGAACCGGATTTTGGAGCTTTGACCGCTCTATAGAAAGAAGTGTATGGATGGATATATTGATGACGTGTTTGCTGTTGATTGTGGCTTTGCTGATCTCGAATGTAGTGAGCCATTATATTCCTTTCATTCCGACTGCACTTACGCAGATTGGGTTTGGAATCTTGATTTCTCTGTTGTTTCAGGGATATTCGCTGGAGATTGAAACGGAGTGGTTTTTGCTCCTTTTTATTGCGCCGCTTTTATATAATGATGGGCGGCATTTTCCGCGGGAAGAATTATGGAGGATGAAAGGCCCGATTTTCGGAAATGCGATTGTGCTGGTTTTGCTGACGGCATTGGGCGGCGGGTGGTTCATCCATTTTATGATTCCAAATGTGCCGCTGGCTGCAGCCTTCGCTCTTGCTGCCATTTTGTCCCCGACTGATCCAGTAGCTGTAAACGGAATTGCCAAGCGTGTCCATATCCCCGAAAAGATTTTGAATCTGGTCAGAGGAGAATCCCTCATTAATGATGCATCTGGATTAGTGGCCTTCAATTATGCCGCAGCCGCTGTTGTGACTGGATATTTTTCAGTTCGTGAGGCGGTTGTGAACTTCAGTTATATGTTCATTGTGGGAGCTTTAGTGGGATTGGTCCTGGGCCTCTTCATAACCTGGATCAGATTCTTATTGCGCAGAGAGGGAATCAACGATGCTGCATTCCACTCTCTTCTGCAGATTATGACTCCTTTTATTATCTTTATCATTTCTGAGGACCTCCTGCATGCTTCCGGGGTCATCGCGGTGGTTGTTGCCGGGATCATACATACTTTGATACGGGAGAGGACTGAAACCCTGGTTGCGGAGGAACAGGTCCTTACGGAAAATCTATGGTCGGTCGTCTCGTTTATTTTGAATGGAATTGTATTTATCCTGCTGGGGCTGAATATTCCTGGATCCATTAAGGCTACTGTAGAAAGCCCTGATATAAATAACTCCATTGCGGTTATGTATGTTCTGGCAATCGGGTGTGTGATTCTGGGAATCAGGTTCCTATGGTCTTACTTGCTGGGACACCTGCAAAAGGAGTCTGGTTCTGATGAAGCTTGGGAAAAACCAACGTTAATTACGGCCTTGCTTCAGACCCTGACAGGGGTGCGCGGTGCTGTAACCATGGCAGGTGTCCTGTCCATTCCTTATGTCGTCCAGAGCGGGGATGATTTTCCTGAGCGTTCTTTAATTTTGTTTCTGGCGGCAGGGGTAATCCTTTTTACCCTCCTGGCAGCAACCATTTTGCTGCCGCTTCTCAGTAAAGATAAGTCGCAGCAGGGAGATCAACTGGAAAATATTGATTTGAGTGAGGCCAAGCGCAATCTATTGCTTACGGGAATTGATGCCATCAGGCAGGAAATGAATGATAAAAATGAATGGGCTGCCTTTGAGCTGATAGGGGAATACAGGAGGCTGTTCCATCAGCTCAATCAAGGAACCCTTGGGGCAAGCTCCATCGCGTTTATGGATAAATTCATAGAGGTAAGGCGTGTCGGGCTGAAGGCGGAACGAAATTATATCCGGAAGGCCATGGACCGTCATGAACTCGATGAGTCTTCCTATGATGTCCTCGAAAGGGCTCTTGATTACCGTGAAGAAGCGATGTCGCAGACGGCTCAGGCCGGAATTCTTTACTTCATGGGGAGAATGGCAAGGAGCTTTCACCGCTTCAAAAGGAAGCAGCTGAAAAGCGAAGAAGGAAAAAATTTCCGGATCAGGCTTGCGGATGCCCAAATAAAATCATCTCAAGCGGCCATCGAGACGCTTCGTGAATTTGCGGGAGCGTACAGCCGTCCTGATATCGTACAGACCGTCATTTCGGATTACGAACGGATCGCAAGGAGGCTCGAACGTCCGGTGTTCAACGATGGAGGAGAACAGGAAGAACATAAAGAACGATTACGGATTAAAGCCATGGACAGGGAAAGGGCGAAAATCCGGGAATTGTTCGAAGCAGATGAAATCAGCAGGGATCAGGTAAAAGAACTGCGGATGTTCGTGAATAACATCGAAAGGGTCATTCTGCAGGGACCGGCTGAATAGAAAGGTAATCCAGTATGAACGTTTGTGCTACTATAGAAAGGAATTCGTACAGTATTCAACCATTTTACGTATAAAAGGGGTGCTGGATTGAACATACTATGGGACTTTGATGGCACATTATTCGACACATATCCTGCGTATACAAAGGTCATGTCTCAGGTTCTGGGGAGCGGGGCAGAGGAGAAGGAAATATACGGTCATCTGAAAATTTCATTAGGACATGCCATTGAACATTATCAAATGTCGGAGAGTCAGTTAAAAGAGGTCGATCGGCTGAATCAGCTGATTGACCCGAAGGATATGATCCCATTCGAGCAGGCAGAAGAGGTCCTGAAGTTTGCGGATAAAAACGTCATTATGACCCATAAGCATAGAGCCGGCGTTTTAGCGGTATTAAAGCATCATGGGTGGGAAAAGTATTTTGCGGATATGGTCACGATTGATGATGGATTTCCAAGAAAGCCGGATTCAGCTTCCTATCTTTATCTGCACAAAAAGCATCATATTGATTTGGCCATCGGAGATCGGCTTCTGGATATTCTGCCTGCGAAAGAATTGGGCATTGCGGGCTGCCTTTTTCAAAATCAGCAGGAGGGTGCTGATTATTATCTGAATCATTACTCGGAATTTTTTAATGTGGTGTATCCGGGAAACTCTGCGAGATAGTGATGATGAGAGGTCCTTTGAGAGAGAGTCTCAATGGGCTTTTTTTCGTTTGAATGGGTGGTTCTCTTTGCTTTCTGGAGGCAGAGGAAAGCTTTTCTGTCTTTAAGAAATCGGACGGCCCCTCGCCGTTTTAATAAACTGAGGCGGCGCAGACCAATCAGCCTAGTTTGCGCCGCTCAGTTCAGTTCCTTGGTTTTTAGCAATGATGTCATTCCGGCGGGGAACCGTAAACGATAAGATCAGTCCAATAATAACGATTATGATGGCCGTACAAATGGTTCCTGCCCAAATCCTTTTTGTCAGTTTAGCATTTTTAAAGAATATATGCTTGGAGTTGAAAAAACCAAGCTTCCAGCTGATAAAAACAAACAAGAATTTCAATGCCTCGGCGACTGTTGCAGGATTAAAATACACTTGTTCTCTCCCAGAGTCTGTACGGATTCTTGCAACAGAGACATGAGGCAGATCTGCCCGGCGTTCCGCAGATAAGAAAACTTTGGAAAGGAAAATAGCAGTTAAAAGGATGCCGGCAAGCAGCCCGGCTAAAAAAGTATTTAGATCAAGAATTTCTACCGCATGTTCATAACCGAACGAATTTATCATCCACTTCATTAATTCTTCCAAATCAGGTACCTCCTTTTAATACAATCATTCCTTTGCAGATAAATCTTTATATAACTCCAGCATTTTCAAATATATTTGATCCTTCTCTTCCCTGGTCAGCTCGTCATTGGCCATGATTTCCGACAACAAACTACGTAAGTTATTCGATTGAGCATATTCTTTCCTGACCGTTACGGGTGTTCTGCCGAGCGTTGAAAAAAGTGCTTCACCTGGGATTTCTAAGAAGTGTGCCAGCTTATCGACAAATTCATCGGAGGGTACTTTTTTTCCTCTTTCGAGCTCCGAAATGTAGTTATACGAAATGTCTGCCTGTGAAGCAAGATCGTGAAGGGTAATTCCCATTTCCTTTCTTCTATCCCTGACAAGTGAGCCGAATCTCTTAAGCTGTTCTTTTATGGTCATCATAAGGGTTCTCCTTTTTCTTATTTTAACATTGCGGGGCTGTGGAAACATCCATTTATGTGAAAAGGGCAGGAAGGGTCTTAGTGTTTGCCTCTAGTTTATACCCACTCCATCCAGGAAAAGAATCCAGGCTTTCTAGAAAAAGTATGTTTTTCTTAACGCATATAGGGAATTAACACAATGAAACCCCTGTCCATGAACCATTTGCGCCCATAATTTTCGCTGGCAGCGAAAAAGTTCTGCAGGGATTAGAAGTAATGGGGACGATAGACGAAGGCAGAAGGAGGATGAGTATGGGGAAACAAATTGAAATTATGATTGATGGCCAGCAGTATATGGCTGACGAAGAACAGACGGTCATCCAGGTTATTCTGGAAAAGAACCTGGACATTCCACATATTTGCTACCATGAAGGACTGGGAGCAATCGAGACCTGTGATACATGTGCAGTTTCGATTAACGGGGAAATTCATCGAGCCTGCGGGACTTATGTCAGGGAAGGAATGAATGTCCTGACAAATTCTTCTGAAGTAAAGGAAGCCCAGTTTAAAGCCATGGATACCATTCTCGAGCATCATGAACTTTATTGCACGGTATGCGATAACAACAACGGCGATTGCGAAATACATAATACTGTGAGAATGATGGGCATGGAGCATCAGCTTAAACCATTTGAGCCAAAGCCTTATGAAACGGATAACGGATTTTTTTACCGGTATGAGCCTGATCAATGCATTCTTTGCGGAAGATGTGTAGAGGTCTGCCAGACGGTTGAGGTGAACGAAACACTGAGCATCGATTGGGAATTGGATCAGCCCAGGGTAATCTGGGATGACAATGTCCCGATCGACCAGTCTTCCTGTGTAAGCTGCGGCCAGTGTGTAACCGTCTGTCCTTGCAATGCTTTAATGGAAAATACCATGCTCGGGGAGGCGGGATATCTTACAGATATAAAACCTGGTATTCTGCGTTCCATGATCGAGACGACCAAAAATGTGGAAACCGGATTCGGTCCGTTATTTGCTGTTTCTGACTCAGAGGCGAAGATGAGGCAGGACAGAATCAAAAAGACCAAGACGGTATGCACCTATTGCGGAGTCGGCTGCAGTTTCAATGTGTTCACCAAGGGACGGGAGATTTTAAAGGTTGAACCAGAGCTCGAGTCACCCGCAAATGGCATCTCCTCCTGCATTAAAGGGAAATTTGGCTGGGGCCATATCAATAGTGAGGAAAGGCTTACCAGACCGTTGATTCGGGAAGGGGATTCTTTCAGGGAAGCGGATTGGGACGAAGCCCTGACCTATGTCGCCAGACGGTTTAAGGAAATTGCGGATCAAAATGGCCCTGATTCCCTCGGTTTCATTGCTTCCTCCAAGGCGACAAATGAGGAATCCTATCTTCTTCAAAAGTTTGCCCGCCAGGTGATCGGAACCAATAATATTGATAACTGCTCGCGCTACTGCCAGGCGCCTGCCACAAAAGGACTCTTCCGTACTGTCGGCTATGGAGGGGATGCGGGCTCGATGGAGGACATCGCATCTGCTGATCTCGTAATATTAGTCGGGTCTAATACGGCAGAGTCGCATCCGGTATTAGCTTCTAAGATCAAACGCTCTCATAAGCTGTTCGGGCAGAAGCTCATTGTCGCTGACCTGCGCAAGCATGAGATGGGACAAAGGGCAGATCTTTATATCCATCCGGAACCTGGTACTGATTTGGTGTGGCTTTCTGCTGTGACCAAATATATCATCGATCAGGGCTGGCATGACCAAGAGTTTTTGGAGACAAAGGTAAATGGCTTCCATGAATATTTAGCCAGCCTGTCAGAATTCACTCTTGAGGCGGCTGAGGAAGTGACAGGCATCAGCAAAGAAACCATGATCAAGACAGCCGAAATGATCCATGAATCAAAGAAAACCTGCATCTGCTGGGCCATGGGAGTCACTCAGCACCAGATCGGTTCTGACACTTCAACGGCTATTTCCAATCTTCTTCTTATCACAGGGAACTATGGAAAACCGGGAACAGGCGGCTATCCTCTCCGCGGCCATAATAATGTTCAGGGAGCAAGTGATTTTGGAAGCATGCCTTCTTATTTTGCTGGCTATCAAAAAATATCGGATCAAGAGATCGCGGCGAAATTTGAGGAAGCATGGGGAACTAAGATTCCTACAGAAAAAGGACTTGATAATCATAAAATGGTCGAAGCCATCCATAAAGGCAGTTTAAAAGCCATGTATGTGACAGGGGAAGATATGGGCATCGTCGACTCCCATATATCCTATGTGACCAAGGCCTTTAAAAAATTAGAGTTTTTCGTGGTCCAGGATATGTTTTTGACAGATACCGCCCAGTATGCGGATGTTGTACTCCCGGCTTCTCCAAGCCTTGAAAAGGAAGGCACATTTACCAATACCGAACGAAGGATCCAGCGTTTATACCAGGCACTTCCGCCTCTTGGGGAATCGAAGCCTGACTGGGAAATCTATAAGGCTCTCGCAAACGAGCTTGGTTTTAATTGGGACTACAGTTCGCCGGCAGACATCATGGAGGAGGCGGCTTCTCTGACCCCGATGTTTGCAGGCGTCCGTTATGACCGCCTGGAGGGCTTTGAAAGCCTGATGTGGCCTGTCGCGGAAGATGGCCGGGATACTCCTCTTCTTTATACAGAGGAATTTCACTTTGAGGATGGAAAGGCAAAGCTCTACCCGCTTGAATATACCCATCATTATCAGACAACGGAAGAGTATGATTTCCATGCGAATAATGGCCGGATCCTGGAGCATTTCCATGAAGGGAATATGACGTATCATACCGAGGGCATTGAGAAAAAAGTGCCGAATTCCTGGATTGAAATGTCGAAAGAAGCAGCGGACGAGCTGAGAATCGAGGAAGGAGCCAAGGTCCGCCTGAAAAATAAAGCGGGTGAAACCACCGGAAGGATCCATATTTCCGATGAAGTGACAGGGAAGGAATTGTACCTGCCTTTGAATGATAACGGAAAGAGCGCCGTCAACTACCTGACAAATAATACTGTGGATAAAGATACAGATACGCCTGCTTATAAGGAAGTTGCAGTCAAACTAGAAGTGTTGAAGGAAAAAGGCGATTCTCCTCTCCCGCTGTTCAACTACCGCAGAGGCCATAGAAACCCTCAGCCGGGTGTTGAGGTAGGACGGAAGTGGCAGAGGGAGGATTACGCTTTCCCAGGAAATGAGGTGAAGAAGAATGGCTGATAAAATAACCTCCATTAAGCGCATGGAGATTCCAAAAGAGAAAATCCGCCAAGATAATCTTCAGGAAGTACTTGACGCCCTGGCTGATAACAAGGATGCCATGCTTGAAACCATCCGCTTCTTCTCCCTCCTGCATAAGGAAGGGAATCTGGCCATGATCAATGCGATGGTGGCCTATCAAGAAACCATTATGGGAAATGTAAGTTATGAGTTTAACAGGGCAGAGAATGGCACCATTATTAAAAATCTATTTCTATTGCTGGACCTTCTTGGCATGCTGAATCTCAGCGGAGTCGATCAGCTTTCCAACAGGCTGACCAGGCAGAGGATGGTAGAGGATAAGACGTATCCGGATGTTGAAAAGGTAGGGATATTTGATTTGATGAAAGCTCTAAAGGACCCTGAGGTAAATCGTGTAATCAGCATCCTGCTGCTTTCGTTAAAAGGTGTAGGAAAAAATAAGGATGATAAAAAATAATCTGTCAGCCACCTTGGGATTTTCCTTGGGTGGCTTGATTTCAGGATTTAGAAGTTTGATAGACCAAGGAATAAGGAATAAACCAATAGTTTGTTTTTTTAGGAGGATTATTGAAACGATGATCATTACAAAAAAGGCGGCCAAACAAGTGCTGCAAATGAAAAAGGAGGGAACAGGATGAGAAGATTCAGCCTGTATTTTCTTTTGCTGCTGACTCTCCCGCTGGCTGGATGCAGCCCGTTTTCCAGTGTAGCCGTACTGAATCCAAAAGGAGAACAGGCAAAGGAGCAAGTAGACCTAATCACTCTGAGCATCTCGCTGATGGCTCTCGTATTCCTGGTTGTCCTCATTCTGTTTATACGATTCGTCTATAAATATAGACAAAGACCGGGCTATACCCCAGATCCCATTCATCAAAATCGAAACAAAAAATTTGAATTAATATGGACGATTTCTCCCTTCATTATCTTGTTTATTCTTGCGGTTCCTATGATTCAAACAACGTTTGGAGAGGAACAGGAATCCAAGTCCCCGTCCGACCTTACAGTGAAAGTAACGGCAAGCCATTACTGGTGGAGATTTGAATATCCCGGTCAAGGAATCGAAACAGCTGAGGAGCTTCATCTTCCGAAAGGAAAAAAGGTCACGCTTGTGCTGCATTCAACAGATGTGATTCATTCCTTCTGGGTGCCGCAGCTCGGAGGGAAGCTGGACGTTATACCTGGAAGGACCAACAAGCTGTCGCTGACTCCCCTGGAGAACGGCACTTATCAAGGGAAATGTGCAGAGCTGTGCGGCAAGAGCCATGCGAACATGAGATTCAAGGTGAAGGTAGAAAACGAGGATGATTTTAACAGCTGGATCGCTGGGCTTAAATCAGGAAACCAAACACAGTCCCTGAGTAAATCTGAGGCTGAAGGAAAGAGCTTGTTTAACGAGAACTGCCTCACCTGCCATGCTGTCGAGGCACAGGTGGAAAATAAAAAAGGGCCCAATCTAGCAGGTTTTGCAGAGAGAGAACGTGTTGCAGGCATTTTGCCGAACACAAAGGAACACCTGGAGGATTGGATGAAGGATCCGCAGAAATTCAAACCCGGTTCAGAAATGCCAAAAGTAAAGGGGCTGGATAAAAAGGAGTATGAAAAATTGGCGGAGTATCTGCAGACATTACATTAAGAAAGCGGGGAAACTATGAGCATTCCTTTTTTTAATACGGAGATTAAATTCGCATCAGATATTATTGCTGCAGATTTATCCATTATTATCATTATGGCTGCACTCATTTTTTACATAAGCAAGACTCACCAATGGAAATCCGTATGGAACCTGGCAAAATCGACAGATCATAGAAAAATTGGCATTCTCTATATTTCCATTGGATTCATTTTCTTTCTGAGGGCCGGCCTGGACGCGCTCATTATGAGGTCGCAGCTGGCTTTTCCAAATAATCACTTCTGGGTATTTCAAGGTGATAAATATAATCAGGTGATGACCACACATGGAACCTTGATGATCTTATTTGTGGCCATGCCTTTTTTGATCGGATTGATGAATGTGATCGTACCGCTGCAGATTGGTGCGAGGGATTTGGCGTTTCCCTTTATGAACGCATTAAGCCTTTGGCTGTTTGTGATCGGAGGTGTACTCATAAATTTAAGCTTTATCCTGGGAGGGGGACCTTCTGCAGGATGGACATCCTATGTACCGCTGGCGCTTAGTGAAACCATTCAAGGGAATGGAACAGGATTCTATGATTTAGCGGTGCAGGTATCGGGGCTCGGTACGATCATGGCCGCCGTCAATTTTT
This sequence comes from Peribacillus kribbensis DSM 17871, assembly GCF_000430765.1. Taxonomy (GTDB): domain Bacteria; phylum Bacillota; class Bacilli; order Bacillales; family DSM-1321; genus Paraperibacillus; species Paraperibacillus kribbensis. The sequence continues at coordinate 134,315 of NZ_KE387239.1, forward strand.
TGGTGACCATTATAAAGATGCGTGCTCCCGGCATGGGTTTTATGAGGCTGCCGCTTTTCACATGGTCTGCAATCGTGACCTCCATCCTGATTCTGGCTGCCTTTCCCGTGCTTGCTGTAGCACTTCTGCTTCTAATGTTCGATAATACATTTGGCACACAGTTCTATTCGGGCGGCGTTGGAAACCCTGTCCTCTGGCAGCATTTATTCTGGGGCTTTGGACACCCGGAGGTCTATATCTTGATTCTTCCTGCCTTTGGTATTTATTCGGAAGTCATCTCCACCTTCTCCAGGAAGTCCGTTTTTGCCTATACGTCCATGATTCTGTCCCTTGTGCTTATCGGCTTTTTGGGATTAATGGTCTGGGTACACCATATGTTCACTGTGGGACTTGGAGCGATTGCCAATGTGTTCTTCGCGATTACGACGATGCTGATCGCTGTTCCGACAGGGATCAAGATCTTCAACTGGCTGTTTACCATCAGAGGGGGAGAGGTGCGGTTCAACACGCCGATGCTGTTTGCTCTTGGATTCATTCCTTCTTTTGTCATTGGCGGGGTAACCGGAGTCATGCAGGCTGTTGTTGCCGCTGATTATCAATATCATGACAGCTATTTCATTGTTGCCCATCTTCATTATGTATTGATTGCCGGGACGATATTTGGATCCTTTTCAGGATTTTATTATTGGTGGCCGAAAATGTTCGGTTATATCTTGAATGAGAAGCTGGGGAAGTGGCAGTTTTGGACCTTTCTGATCGGTTTCCATATGACCTTTTTCATGATGCACCTATTGGGTCTGAAAGGCATGCCGCGGAGAGTATATACGTATTACCCGGAGGACGGTTTATTTGAATTGAATTTCATCAGTACCATAGGAGCCTTCTTAATGGGAATCAGCGTCATGCTGTTTATATGGAATGTGATTTACAGCTGGCGCCGCAAAGAGAAAGAGAATGTTTCGGATCCCTGGGACGGACGTGCGCTCGAATGGGCAGTTTCAAGCCCCTCCCCTCATTTGCGCTGGCCAAGACTTCCGGTTGTCAGGGGAATCGATGCTTTCTGGCACGAAAAGAAATTTGGGAATGAAAAGATGCAGTTTTCCGAAAAAGAAGAAACTCACATTGCTTACGAAAAGCCTACGATCCTGCCCATCCTGCTAAGCGGAGGTCTGTTCACCATCTCATTTGGCTTGATTTTCGGACTGACCATCGTATGGATCATCGGCATTGCCGGAGTATTGCTCTTATTGGGATTGAGATCGTTAAGGTATGAATCTGGTTTAACGATTTATACAAGCAGCCAGCTGGAGAAGGAGATTCGAAAGGGGGATGGTTATGAGACTTAAAGCGGCGGTACATGAGAAAACAGAGGAATTTGTCCATAACCATTCTGAAAAAAAGGTAGCCATGTACCTTGTGATTTGTGCAGAGTTTGTAATGTTTGCCAGCTTAATTGCAGTATATTTTGTGATGATGAATCATCAAAAAAACGGCCCTTCACCAAAGGAGTTTATCCATTTCAAAAGCATCATCCTGCCCACCGTTTTTCTCTTAGTAAGCAGTCTGACCTGCTATTTGGCAGATAAAACCTTAAAAGTAAACGAACCGCAGAAAGCCCTTGTATTTCTAAGCGGCACCCTCCTGCTTGCTGCGGTATTCCTTGGTTTTGAGATAAGGGAGTTCATCATGGATGGGTTAAGGGGGCATACCCTGACTAAAAGCCCCTATTTATCTTCCTTTTTTGTGCTTGTAGGAATGCATGGCAGCCATGTTTTGTTTGGGATCGCCTGGATGGCCGTTCTCATTTTGCATATTTTAATGAAAGGAGCAGCTGCTGTAAATAAGGCTCGTATTGCAGCCTTTAGCATCTATTGGCACTTTGTGGATGCTGTCTGGGTCTTTATCTTTCTGCTGGTGTATTCGCTTGGAGAGCTGATGTGAGTGAAACGCTGAATCATAAAAACAAAACAGTCTGGGGTATGTATGCCCCAGGCTGCTTATTTTTATTCAGCCGGTTTATATGCATCCACAATCAAGGAAATAAAAACCAGGCTTCCATTCTGATTTCTATGGTCGAAGCGTTTTGAACGATAAATGAAGCCCTCTTTTTCATCCCACTCCTGCGCATGAAATTCCCCGTTTTCATCACAGTATTCCAACAGCCGGACCGAAAATCCTGCTTCTTCAAACATAGAGGTGAGGGTCTTGTATGTATGGACGATCTTATGGCTGGCGGCAGGATGATCGGCTGGTCCCGGGCCTCCAATCTGTACAGTCCTTTGATAGTCCTCGTCAGGAAAAAATCCGTCCGGCACCGCACAGCGTACATAGCCGCCGGGTTTTAAAAATTTATAGCAATTCCTCGCAGCAGCTGTGCCTTCTTCATAGGATAAATGCTCCCAGACATGCTCTGCCAGAATAGCCTCCAATGTGCCAGGGGAAAATTGTTTCTCCCAGTCCGAGCGCTCTAATACGTTTAAGTCTTCTTCCTGGGTTTGGAGCCAGGCTGGATTGTTATCGTATTCCCCGGCACCGATGACGACCTTTATGTTTTCGATATCGTTCATTTTGTGTATGCCCCATTTCTCCATATGCTCATTAGGTGAAAAATTAATAATCGATTGTAAAGCAGCAAGGTTCACAGGTTGAGAGGGTAATAGGAATAAAATTAATCCAAGGTATTGACAATGTTATCTGACCATTCAATGGACTTGATATAGATGTCATAAACCTTCTTAATTGGAATACGAAGTTCAAGGCTGAGCTTTTCGGCTTTGTCTGTCCGGCATCTTTCGAGATTCTGCACCAGGTCCAGCAAGAACTGCAGTTCATTTACTTTCCCTTGCAGAGCCTCCTTGATTACCAATGTAAGGGGCAATTCTTCCAAGATATCTGACATGGGTCTATCCAATATTGTATCAATCAATGAAAAAAGCCCAAATAAGAAGTGCTCAGAGATGTTAACTCCTCTTATGGATCCGATAGATTCAAAAAATTTAGCTCTGCATAGAGAGAGTCTAATGACTTCTTTATCTTTTGGCTTATTTGATGTATATGCCAGGACTAGAACCCATTTCCTTACTTCGTATAAGCCAAGAATAACAATAACTTGTTTAATAGAGCTGATTTTGTTTCTCATATGATAGGCAGTGCTGTTAACGATTTTTAATAATTTGTAGGCTAATGAGAAATCACTCTCTATTAAATGGGTGATTTCATTGATGTCAGGCTCAGGACTATCAAGCTTTTCTAAGAGGGCATAGTAGCTGTAGTTTACCTGAGCAAACACATCCTTTGCTTTTATGACTACGGGTTTACTGAAAAAATAACCCTGAAATAATTTAAAGCCAATTTCTTTGGCAATCAGGAACTCCTGATGTGTCTCTACTTTTTCTGCCAAGAGCACGATATTTCTATTAGAAACCTTTGCAATCAACTTAGAAATATCGCTCAAATTTGTATTCATGAAATCGACTTTGATAATATCTGCATAGTCGATTAAATGTTTATTTTCATCTTTGAACACATAATCATCCAAAGCAATTGTATATCCCAAGCTCTTGAGCATTTTACACGCCTGAAGGATCTCTTTTGAATCGTTAATATCCTCAAGAAGCTCTATCACAATAGCATCCTTTTGAAATAGTGCTGGAAGTCCTTCCAATATCAAATTTTTAGTGAAGTTAATAAAGCACTTCTTTCCATTTGCCAATTTATCTATGCCAATACTTAAAAAGCTGGCTGCAAGGACATCTACAGTCGCTTTGTCCCCATCTGTTCCCGTATAGCTATTTTCTTCGCTGTTTCTGCTTAACAATTCATATCCAAACAGCTCCTGGTTTTCGTTAAAGATGGGCTGCCTTCCAACAAAAACTTCCATATGAATGTTCACATCCTTTTCAGTTGCTGAAGGTTCAGCATAAAAGGTCTAAATCTCTAAAAAGAAATAAAAGGAAATATAGGGACTATTTTACTATAAATTCTCTTGTAAATATATAGGGAAATATAAGAATTTCCAAATGAGGCGGAACCTAGAGAGGGAACGCATGCCAAGGCGAAGACTTCTTCACCCATCGAGCCCATCGATAGAAAGGAGACAAGTTTTGTTTTGTGACTTAAGATTTTGAGATGGGAGAGGAGGACTTCGTATTTATAAGATAACGCATTTACTCACATAGGAGTTTTTTAGAATTTAATTGCGAACATACATTCTCTGTACTACAATAAAGAAAAATAGAAAATGTGGTGATGGATATGAAGAATATGACTGATATAAACCTGGATTTTTATCGAAGTGAATACAGGGAAGAATTACTTAAGTTCGAGCTTCCTGAAGAACAGGCCCAATTTACAGCGCTCCCAGCAGACAAGCTTGAGGAAGCGTGGATTGCACCGGACCAGTATCCGATTGTGATAGCTGACGGCCACAACTCTGTGGGATTCTTCATCCTGCATTCGAGTGACCGGGTAAAAGACTATACGAATAATCCGAAGGCTTTATTGCTGACAGCCCTTTCTATTGACCATTCCAGACAGGGAAGAGGCTATGCGAAAAGAGCGATGGGACAATTAGCTGGGTTTATCAGGGAATCTCTGCCCGGTTTTGATGAGATTGTTCTTGCTGTCAATAAGAGAAATGTGGCTGCACAGAAGCTTTATGAAAAAACAGGCTTCCGGGATACTGGTGAGAGAAGGATGGGGAAAATCGGGGAACAGTTTATTTATAGCTGCCCTATATAATGAAAAAGAGCCGGGCGTTCTTACCCGGCCCCTGATATTTATTTCGCAGAGAGTTCCCTTTCTATCACCCATTTATGGTTTTTGACTTTTTTTCCGCCGGTAGTGGGCGTATAGTCAATCATATAAACAGTAGTCTTCTGGGCTGTGTCGATTTCAGCCTCCGCACCCTTCATTCCTTCCATATGATCGGCCATTAGAGTTACTTTGTCTCCAGATTTAAATGGCTCTTTTCCTGCACCCTTGATTTCCTCATGAATGACCCATTTATGATTTTTAACAGGATCCCCTCCGGTTGTCGGAGTGTAGGTTACAGAGTATACGGTCGTGTCGAATGCACCTGAAACGGTTGCTTCCGAGCCCTTCATCCCCTCCATATGATCAGCCTTTACGAGGACCCGGCTTCCGGGTTTGTAGGCGGGATTTACGGCCTTCTTCAATCCGGCAGGTACCTCAGCTGAGCCGGAATGATTCATATGCATTTGGTTCATTGATGGTTTGGATGGAGTATCATGCGCAGCATTGCTGCCGCAGCCTGTTAAAGCGAGTATCACAGCTGCGGAGAGAACAGCGGCTTTCTTTTTCATTATTCTATACCTCCCTATGGTTTATGACCATAGTGTACTCCTTACTTTTGAAGAACTTATGAAGATGCTGGATTCATTTTGGGGAGGCTAATTGAAACGGTGGTACCCTTTCCTTCTTTGCTTTCAATCCAAATGGTTCCCTGGTGGGATTCGACGAGCCTCTTTACGATGGCCAGTCCGATTCCGCTGCCCCCCGTGCGGCGGCTTCGTGAGTGATCTTCCCGGTAAAAACGGTCAAACGCCTTTTGGATGGATTCTGCTTTCATTCCGATTCCATTGTCCATGACCTTTAGCAGTACTGTACCGCTCTGATCTTCCGCAAGAACCGAAGCAGAGCCGCCGGGTGACGTATACTTAAGAGAATTGGATAGAAGATTAAAGAGCACCTGTTTCATCCTTTCTTCGTCAAAATCAAATTCTAAATCTCCTTGAAAAAACAGTTCCAGGTCTACATTTTTCTGCAGGAAAGCTCCTCTGATTGATGCGGCACACTGTTCAATGACGGTCTCCAGATCACTTGGCCGTCTGCAGATTTTAAAATCCGAAGCTTCGATGGTATTAAGCTGCTCAAGATCCTGTACAAGATGAATCAGCCGGTTGATTTCCTCGGTACAATCTTTAATCCGTTTGGGGGTAGGATCCCAGATTCCGTCTTCAAATGCTTCCATATGGCTCTTCAAGGTCGCAAGAGGAGTACGGAGCTCATGTGCAATATCCGCCGTCATATTTTTTCTTGCTGTATCCTGTTTCTCAAGCTCCGAGGCCAGCTGATTCAAGGAAAGCCCCAGCTGGCTCAGCTCATCATTGCCTTTGATCGATACACGGGTTTTCCATCTGCCCTTAGCCATCCTGTCAGCAGCCCTTTTCATTTGCAGCAAAGGGGTGGACAGCCTTTTCGCCGCATAAAAGCTTATGATGATCACAAGAATGATAGCTCCCAAGGCTGTATAGAGGATGGATTCCATCATGGCCCGCTCGAGATGGGTGCTTAAAGGCGCCATTTCCTTGCGGGAGGAAGATTCGTTCTGAAACATGGCGATATGATAATGAGCTTCAATGGCATAGACGATGCTGGTCAAAATTAATACGGCAGAGGCAATGCCGATCAAAATAAGGCCGAGACGTACACGCAGCCCTTTCATACGCGCTCACCTGAAAATTTATATCCTATGCCATAGACCGTCACAAGATATATTGGTTTTTTCGGATTGGCTTCCATTTTGTGCCGCAGATTTTTAATATGCTGATCAATGATCCGGGCATCACCGTCAAAATCCATCCCCATCACATAATCAACAAGCTCATCCCGTGTGTAAACCCGTTCTGGATATTTGGCCATCACCAAAAGCAGCTTATATTCACTGGGAGTAAGGGGCAAGAGATTTCCATCTGCTTTTACCTCCTGCTTGCTTTGATTGATGACCAGCGCTCCGTTATTAAAGGAAATGGATTCTGCCAAAAGTAAATCGGGGGTTGTTCGCCTAAGGATCGTTTTTACCCGCATCACCAGTTCCCGCGGGCTAAAGGGCTTAACCATGTAATCGTCAGCTCCGATGGACAGACCGTGAATTTTATCATCTTCCATTACTTTAGCTGTCAGCATCAAAATCGGAGTGGCAGCCACTTTCCTCACTCTGCGGCAGACCTCCTCTCCAGACATATCAGGGAGCATAAGATCCAATATAATAAAGTCAATGAATCGGTTATGAATTACACTAAGGGCGTCTTCGCCGGTTTGTGCTTCCGCAATCTGATAATCCTCCCTCTTCAGGTAAGACGAAATAACCTCCCTGATTTTGGGTTCATCATCTACAATCAATATCGTTTTCATGTTAATCTCCTCGTTTTAAAACCGAATATAGTTGCTTTATATAAAATATACCCTTTTACGCTTCAGAGTTCTAAATGAAGGGGAGTCCACTTAAAAAAATTTAGTGACGGAGATTGACAGAATACTAAAAAGGTTTAAGGAGTATGGAAGCGAATAGTAATAAATGCAGTTTATATCAGGGGGATTATGATGGATTAAGGGGTATTTATAAAATTTTTGGATTCTGGTATGGCTGAGGAGGTACTGAAGCTGCAGCTGCAAAATAAAGACTTATTTGAAAGGTACTCTGTTAATAGGAACCCGGCATTTTATACCGTCGAAGGACAATTAGAGAGAATGAAGAAGAATGAAGAATCCCAGGGAGAGCCTCGTATTTTTGGAGTTTTCCTCACCGGGAGCCATGAATTAATCGGAGAGGTAGGATTATTTAAAATCGAGAGAACACATGCCAGCAGCTGCTCTTGACAGCGGGCATAATGGGAAGGGATAAATGACAGAAGCGGTACAGTCACGGGTCTATATGCATTTGATGAATTGAAGCTCCATCGAATCGAGGCAGGAGTCATGCCATCCAACACAGGGCCGCTCAGAGTCCTGGAGAAGTGCGGTTTTCACAAAGAAGGATTGGCCAAGCAAAATGTGAGGATCAATGGAAAGTGGGAGGATCATATCATCCTTGCCATTATTAATGAAAAGAAAACGAATCAAGTGAAAGAGGAGGAAGTCAGGGTGACAGCATGTTCTAAAATGATGGAGTATATGGGAGGGCTCAGTACAAATGGGTATTTTAACGGAGCTGTGTCTGTTTGGCGGAAAGGAGAGATTGTATTCAGTACGGGCTGCGGAAAAGCCTCCTTTCAATATGGAATAGACCATACCTCCTCCACGAAGTTTTTAATCGGTTCACTGACAAAGGCATTCACAGCTATGCTGGTGCTCATTCTTCATGAGCAGGAGAGAGTGGACCTTGAGTCCAGGATTGTAGACATAATGCCGGACTTTCCGCATCATGATGTGACCGTGCACCATCTGCTGTCCCATTCTTCAGGGATTCCGAACTTTACTTCCCAGCCTCAGTATTGGGATAAGACGATGAGGCTGCCAGCTTCACTCAATGACGTCATCTCCTCATTCCTTGAGCTGCCGCTCAGCTTCCAGCCGGGAGAGAAGATGGATTACAGCAACTCCAATTATATTCTGCTGACAGCCATCATAGAAAAACTGTCAGGGCAGTCTTATTCTCAATGTTTAAAGAGTGAAATTCTGGAAAAGCTCGGAATGGAACAGACCGGGGTCTCGGATGGACGTACGATTATTGAACAGCTTGCCTCAGGCCACACAGTATGGGAAACCGTCAAAAATGCTGAATTTATTGATATGTCCTTTCCGACTGGAGCCTATGGAATGTATTCTTCTGCAGCGGATTTATGCAAATGGGCGGAGGCACTGATTCATTCAACGCTGATCAGCCCCGGCCTCCAAAAGCGGATGTTCCAGAGCACAAACGGAGTATACGGCTATGGCTGGTTTGTGGATGAGCAAAGGAAAGAGGCAGGCCATTTCGGAGATATAAACGGCTTCGTGAATCAAATTCTGCTTTATCCGGAGGAAGAGGCTGCGGTGGTCGTGTTAAGCAACATGAATATCACGCCGGTTACAAGGATTGCCCGCGATCTCGCGGAGCTTATGAGGGGAGGGGACGCAGCCGCAAGCGGGCGGTTTACGGCTGCCGGCCTTCTCTGTCCTGAACTTACGGGCACCTACTCGGATGGCAGAAAGGATATTAGCATTGAAGGCGAAAATCAGCTGTTTGCCACTGTACCCAAGTATTATGGAGTGCCTTCCAAGTTTCCGCTGGTTCCTGTTTCCATCAAGGAAGAAGAAGTTGTCTGCAAGAGCCGGTATATCAATGATACTTATACGTTCCACTTTAATTATGAAGGGGATGTTTCCCTTACCTTGGAGGAAGGCAACGGGGATATTTCTACTTATGTTCGGATTAGAAAAATAAGAGGCTGTCCAGAAAGGAAAACCGAATTCCTGGACACTTCCGTTTTTTAACAGTCTCGCCCTTAATCGAGTTCAAAGAGGGGGTTTTTCCATCTGTTTAGCAGCCTGGGTACTTAGACTGATCCCTCAGAAATCACTGGAATAAAAGCAAAAACAGGTGGTTACTCCACCTGTTTTATTTTAGCGAATCTTGGACTGCCCCGTAATTATGCTTTCTCTCCGATTCCATGATTGACGCCGTTCTTTTTCATCAGCGGAGCAAGAATCAGGACCCCCGCGGCCAGAAGCAGGGCCGCTGCATCATAGATCAAGACAATGGAGAAGTTCGCTTTTAGTGTTCCTGCAAGGGACATCGTGATGACCATTGAGCCCATAAAGAGCGGATTAAGGATTCCGTTAACTCTGCCGATAAATGCTTCTTCTGTATTCTGAAGAATCATGGTATTTATGCCGATATGGATGCAAGGCATGAATAGGCCGGAAAAAAATTGGGCGGCAAGGGTCAGCCATAAAATCGTGGACACGCTCATCCCCACAAAGCCAATGGCGCTTGCAGCCATCCCAAGTGCCAGCAGCACCTGAGGGAGTGCTTTTTTCGAAAGGGCGATAGTAAGACCTCCGCCAAGGATCATGCCGGCGCCGAATGCGGCCATCAGCCATTGCAGATGCTCTTTAGGCAGGCCGAGGCGTTCCGTGATTAAAAAGACCCCGAGCGGCTGGGTGAGCCCGATGGCCAGCCCGGCAGCTGTAAAACATCCTCCAAGCAGGCTGAGCGGCCTGCTCTTCCACACATATTGAAATCCATCCTTCATTTCCTTGGTTAAGGAGGAAGGAGGCCTTTCGCCTTCCGCAGCACGGTCATGGGGCAGCATCAGCAATATAGCCGCCGAGAACAAAAAGGCAATGCCCATGACTGCGATGGCTGTCATAATACCAAAGTGCTGGTACACGAAGGTCCCGATAACCGGCCCTAAGATCATGAATAAAGCAAAGACGGTCTGATACATCGACATCCCCATTTGCACCATTTCTTCCGGAACATGGAGCTTAAACAGCTTCATCCCTGAAGGCTGGGAAAATTGTGAAAGGATGGAGGATACAAGGGTGGCAAAGAAAATGACCTTCCAGCTTCCGAAAGCCAAAGTCAAGAGAACGATAAAGATGGAAAGGGCACTCAGCACATCACACCAGACCATGGTCTTTTTAGGCTTCCAGCGGTCGGCAAAGGCTCCGCCGATAAAAGAAAATAAAAAGATCGGGGCGAATTCTGCGACAGAAATTAATGAAACAGCAACAGGGTTTTCATGGGTCTTTTCAATGACATAAAGCAAAATGGAATAATTGCGCACCCAGATGCCAACCTGAAGAAATAACACAGACAACAAAATCGTCCGGATGACTCTGTTTTGAAACAGTGCACCAATGGTGATCTTTTGAGCTGCAGTTTCGGTCATAATAAAAAGCCTCCTTATCCGTGTCTGGACAGGAAGCTCCCCCGGCAGGCCAAAAGACAGTTTTGTCCTTTTGAACCGATTTGGGCACACTAATCCTATCCAGAAAAATGAATCGTACATACAGCCTATACGAATGTTTTCCTAAACAGAATCAGCAGATCATCGCCCTTAGTCACCCTTTTCGCGTATTGATACCCTCATACTAGCTTACTATTAAGAGCGAAGCAATAAGGATTCGTTCGACTAATTCCTACAGAAAACATGTTACCCCCATTATTGCCGCATCCCTGTTGCCATAATCACTCCGGAACTGAAAAGGTTGTAAATTCAGTAAATTCAAGACATTTAATTTGACTTTCGAAATAAAAACGTAAATAGTGCTAATTGGAATGAAATTCTTTTATTTGCTGCTTGCATGGCTGCCTCAAGTCCGTTTGGTTATTTAGAGAATCTAAAACAGCCATACGGGTTTTAGCCTCTTTTTATTTTGGCTCCTTTTCTAAAAGATTGTTGCTTTCTAAGGGAGAATCCTCCGAGTGCAAATCAACCTCTCTGCTCAAAAGCCACAAAGCTTACGAAAACAGCCTTTCATTTTTAAAGAAGGAAGGTAGAATGAAAGGGAGGTTTAGTATAGATAAGAGCGTGCCATTATCATGAAAACAGGGGGAAGAATATGCAGATTTTACTGATCCGTCATGGAGAGTCGGAGGCTGATATGTTACATGTTCATGAAGGAAGCGCCGATTATCCCTTAACAATGCTTGGCTTAAGGCAGGCGGAAATGATGGCGGAAAGGGTGGCCGCGGAGTTTCCTCCGCAGTATATCTGGGCCAGCCCCTTTAAAAGGGTGAAAAAGACAGCGGATATTTTAGCGGACAAGATTGGCTGCCCAATTTCCTATATGGCAGAGCTTAGAGAGCATGACAATGGAAAGATGGCAGGAATGCCGCTTTCTGAAGTAGAATTTCCGTGGGGCCTTCTGCCGCATGAGAAATTTGGAGGAACCGGAGAGTCAGCGATGGAATTCCGCGCTAGGGGAGAGCATATTTTCTCATATATAAAACAAGCCTCAAAAGAATACCAGCGGATTGCCATCGTTACCCATGGAGGCATGATTTCTAGGATCTTAGAAGCCTTTTTGCAGATTCCCTTTGTACATAATTCCTTTTTTAAAACAAACGATACCGGGATCCATCTTTTGGAATACACCGAGCGGGGCAGGCTCGTGCATTTTGCAAATTGTTCGAAACACTTGGAGTCCTCATAACCATGTGGAATTTTCCCATTAGCCCTGATGAATGACATAATATTTGGAGGTTTTTTCCTACATCGGGGACGTGAAGGACATTTGAAGAGAGGTATGGCAGAGTTTTGTCCTACATCGATGGAATGAAGGATATTTCAACAGAAGCGTGGCCATTGTTTGTCCCCGATAAAAATTAAAAATCCAGGCGGACAGCAAAACAAAGGGTTCATCCTCGTTTTGTCTATCCGCCTGGATCTATAATCAATCAATTATTATAGAAAGCTGCTGACTTTTGCAGTCTGTATGTCAGCCCCCTGAAGGGCCTGTCTGATATATTTGGCGAATTCCAAAGCATGAGCACCGTCTCCGTGGATGCAGATGGTATCTGCTTTGATGGAGATGTCAGAACCCTGGATAGAGCGGACCTTTCCATCCTTCACCATGGTGATGACCTGGCCGACTGCTTCGCTGTGGTCGTGGATCAGGGCATTTTCCTGGGTACGCGGTGTCAATGACCCATCCTCCTGGTAGGTTCTGTCTGAGAAGACCTCGCTTGCAGCGCGGATTCCGATTTTTTGTGCGGCAGTGATGAGTTCGCTTCCTGCAAGCCCGAATAAGATTAATTCAGGATCTACTTTATAAATGGCTTCGGCAATGGCTTCCGCAAGCGGCGCGTTTTTTGCAGCCATGTTAAACAGTGCTCCATGAGGCTTTACATGCTGAAGCGCGGCCCCCTCGGCCTTTACGAAAGCGTAAAGGGCGCCGATTTGATAGACAACCAGATCATAAGCCTCCTGCGGGGATATCTGAAGATTTCTTCTTCCGAAGCCGATTAAATCCTGAAGGCCCGGATGAACTCCGATTCCTACATTTTTTTTAAGGGCCAGCTGAACCGTTTTCCTCATAGTGGCGGGATCGCCTGCATGAAAGCCGCAGGCTATGTTGGCAGAAGTAATGAAATCAAGGATTTCCGGGTCGTTTCCTAATGTATAGACCCCAAAGCTTTCTCCCATATCACAGTTAATATCTACAATAGCCATCCTTATTCCTCCTCGATGCCAGGGTGGGCATCCTTAACCTTTTTACTTATTTATTCTGATTTGCCTTCAGAATTATTCCCTGCTTCAGCTGCTGAATTTCCAGTTCGGACTTTATATACAGCCTTTGCGCATCCTCCAGGGTAATCTCTATAAATCTCAGCCGATCCCCTGGTTTCGCCTGCGCGAGAAGCGGGAGATCAGCGGAAATGGTCTCCGCGATTTTGGGATATCCCCCGGAGGTCTGCCTGTCCGCTAATAAAATAATCGGATTTCCGTCTGCGGGCACCTGGATGCTTCCAAAATTTACGGCCTCGGAAACCATTTCCTTAGCAGTACTCAGAGAAAGAGATTCACCGCTGAGCCTGTATCCCATCCGGTCGGACTGCGGAGTGATTTCAAACGTTTCTTCAAAGAAGCGCTTCTGGCTGTTTTCGCTGAACCAATCAAATTGGCGGCCTTTTACAACACGTATCACCGTTCCTTTAGCCGAGCTTAGCAGCTTATTAGAGGCCGCTGACCAATCCATTTCTACAAAGTTTCGTTCTGTGGAAGAATCAAGAGCCTGGAAAATGCTCTGTGACAGCTCCCCCGGCCTGCCTGACTTTAATGAATCCCCAGCCTTTAGGGCACGTCCATTGTGTCCGCCAATCTCTGCCCGGAGATAAGTGGATTTGCTTGCCATAATCTCGGGGACTAAAAAGCCGCCTGCAATGGAAAGATAAGCCCGGCAGCCAGATTTTACGCCGCTGAATCGGAGAGTGCTTCCTTTCTTTACGATTAAGGGACGCCACTGGCGGACTGGATAGCCGCTGATCGAGGGAGTAAAATTCCCTCCGCAAATGGATATCAGCGCCGTTTCTTCAAAATGAATCTCTGGTCCTATTAGCGAGATTTCCAGGGAAGCAGCCCCCTCTTCATTGCCGACCAGCAGATTCGATATCCGATGGGAACGGGTGTCCATTGCTCCGCTTGCAATCACGCCATATTTCTGAAAGCCATACCTGCCCAGATCCTGGACACTTGTAAGCAGACCCGGTTTTTTAATCGTGATCATGATGTTCCTCCTGAAGTCTTTGGTATTCATCCTCATCAATGGCAGTGAAGGTGATGTGGTCTCCTGCCTGTAGAAGGGAGGGCGGCATCTGCTCCGGCTGGAAGAGCGGCAGCGGCGTCCTGCCGATGATCTGCCATCCGCCTGGTGTCTCGATAGGATATACACCGGTCTGTTCACCCGCAATGCCAACAGACCCGGGAGGGATTTTAAGGCGCGGCGATTCTTTCCGGGGTGCGGCAATCTCGGCAGGCATTCCGCCTATATAAGGAAAGCCTGGAGCAAAACCGATCATATACACCAGATAATCGCCGGATGTATGTACACGGATGACTTCATCAAGGGTCAGGCTATTATGATCCGCCACGAATTGCAGATCAGGTCCGAAGCTGCCGCCATAGCAAACGGGAATCTCCACTTTTCTTGCTTGACTGCGGTTGGATAACTCCGACTTCTTGAGCAATTCATGGATCCTCATGCAGGCAGCTTCATAAGGAGTTACTCTTACAGACGAGGTGTAAAAAAACATTGGGTTATAAAATACAGCCACTGTGGTGAAAGCCGGGATATACTCTGTTATCCAGCTTTCTGAATAATTATCCAAAATTCTGGTAATGTTTTGGATCTTATCATGGACAGCGGAATCAATTTCATTGCCTAAATCAATCATAATTCCCCGGTCTCCCAGAGGTTCCAGTTTATATTTCAAGATAATTCCCCCCTTTGATCATTCTTGTATTGGTTAATGGGAGATCTGGCATCCTATCACCAAAGGGTAATGGTTCTTATTATACGATAGAAGAACGAATAGTCAAAAGTTTTTGACTTGGATAAAAATACAAAAAACATTTATTTCAAAAAATTCTTATTTATTGTACAATAAGTGTTAAATTTGTTTTCTGGAATAGTTTTTGGGTTTGGTGTTTACATTAGTTAGGTTGATTTCTGTTATAGGATATTACGCAGGGCGGTGTGCTTTCCCTATGTCGCATTCCGGGTCCGCCTCTCCCTCTAATCTCTCAGGAGTCCCGCACCTCGAACGCAGATCAGCCCTTTACTAACAAGGCCTTTTATCCCAAGAATGTCTTCAACCAATATTCTTAAAGAAAACAGGCTGTCAACAAAAAAATCGACACATTGGAAGGAGATGCATATGGTTCTTATTGGTGTTCTGCTTATTATCATTGGATTTTTGTTCAGAATTAATTCAGCGGTTGTCGTTACGGTTTCCGCTCTTGTAACTGGGATGATTGCAGGGATTCCTGTCAAAGACATTATTACTCAGTTCGGGGAGGCTTTTACGACGAACCGGTATATGTCCATCCTTATCGTTACGCTGCCTGTAATCGGGCTTTTGGAAAAGAATGGCCTTCAGCAGCAGGCTGCGAGCATCGTTTCTAAAATAAAGGCGGTTACAGTCGGGCGCGTCTTGACGATGTATTTGCTCATCCGTGAAATTGGTGCGGCTCTTGGCCTTAACTCTCTTGGGGGGCATCCACAGACTGTCAGGCCTCTCGTTGCCCCAATGGCTGAAGGCGCAGCGGAAGCGAAATACGGAGAGCTTCCGGAAAAAGAGAGGCAGGAAATCCGTGCCCACGCTGCGGCTGCGGATAACATCGGCTTATTCTTTGGAGAAGACATCTTCGTTGCTGTAGGAGCCATTCTTTTGATGAATGGATTTTTCGAGCAGAATCATATTCAGGCTGATCCGATTGCCATGGCGCTTTGGGGGATTCCAACTGCTGCATTTGCGTTCATCGTTCATGCCATCCGTCTAAGGAGAATGGATAAAAAGATGGACAGGCGGCTTGGAGGACAGAAGAAACCGCTGGGCTGATAAAAAACGAATCTAAGAGAAAGTGAGCAATGTTTATGATATTTTCTGTAGAAATGATCTACGTTTTAATGGGCATCATTGTGCTGGGCTGCTCGCTCTACATCTTTGCGGATCCATCCAATAGCCGAAGATTTACAACGGGAAGCTTCTATCTGATTTACTCGGTCACACTGATGTTTGGAAAATTGATTCCGCCCTTTTATACGGGCCTGCTTGCGATCGCCATGGTGGTCATTATTGCGTCCGGCGGCTTGAAAAAGAGTGTGCATGTGGAAAACAGCCTGCAGGATAGGGAAGAGAGAAGGAAAAAGCTTGGAGGAAAGCTCTTTATTCCTGCCATCCTCATTCCGATTCTGACGCTTCTTGGTGCCAAGCTATTAGCGGGAGTCAAAATTGGCGGGAAGCTGCTGCTGGATCCTTCTAACGTGACTATGGTGGCATTGGGACTGGCCTGTATCATTGCCATTTTGGCCGCTATGTGGATGACCCGTGGAACTCCGGCTGCTGCTGTAAAAGAATCCAGGAGGCTCCTTGAATCCATTGGATGGGCCGTCCTTCTTCCTCAGCTTCTTGCAACTCTGGGAACCATCTATACCAATGCCGGTGTAGGGAAGGTCGTATCAAAGGGCGTCACAGCTATTATTCCGGCTGGCTCTTTATTCTGGATTGTTGTCATCTTCTGTATCGGCATGGCGTTATTCACGATGATTATGGGAAATGCCTTTGCCGCTTTTCCGGTCATGGCTGCCGGTATCGCGATTCCATTCTTGATCAATCAATTTGATGCAAATCCGAATCATATTGCAGCCATCTCTATGTTTGCCGGCTATTGCGGAACACTTATGACGCCGATGGCGGCGAATTTCAATATTGTCCCGGCTGCCCTGCTCGACCTGAAAGATAAAAACCATGTCATTAAGGTCCAGGTGCCTACAGCACTAGCTGTGCTTCTATTTAACATCATCTTGATGTATGTTCTGGTTTCTTTAGACGTATAAGGAGGAGAAACAATGAAACATAAAATACTTTTAACAGGCTTTGAGCCCTTTGGGGGAGAAAAGGTCAATCCATCATGGGAAGCTGTGAAACAATTAAACGGCATGGAAATCGAGGATGTTGTCTTTATAGCGGAACAGATTCCTACAGTATTCAAAAAGTCGATTAAGGTGCTGGAGGAACTCATCGAGCGGTACCAGCCCGAGCTTGTGATTGCTGTGGGACAGGCAGGGGGAAGGCTCCATATCACTCCGGAACGGGTCGCAGTGAATCTGGATGACGCTAGAATCCCGGATAATGAAGGCAATCAGCCGATCGATGAGCCCGTCTCCCCAGAGGGGCCTGCGGCTTACTGGACCGGACTTCCTGTTAAGAGAATGGTAGAGGCGATGAAGGAGCATAACATTCCTGCATCCGTCTCCCATACTGCCGGAACCTTTGTCTGCAACCATATTTTTTATGGCCTGATGGACTATATCAGCCGGACTTCCTCAGGAATCAGGGGAGGATTCATCCATATCCCATTCCTGCCTGAACAGACCATTGATAAAGAAGCACCAAGTTTGAGCCTTGAAACCATTACTGAAGGAATCAAACTTGCTGCCCTGACAGCAGTAAAACATGAGCAGGATATCCGCGTAATCGGCGGAATTACCCATTAAGAGACTTGCAGAATAGCAGGATGCTGTTTTGAATGGGCATGATAAAGGCCTGAGCCGGTACAATACCGGTTCAGGCCTTAATTTTTTTGATCAGCCAGCCTTCGATTTCTCAAGCAGCAATTTCTCCATTACTTCACCAGGCACCGGTTTCCCGAATAAGTATCCCTGCATGCTTCTGCAGTCCAGGGAACTTAAGAATTGGGCCTGTTCCATGGTTTCCACACCTTCTGCAATGACAGAAAGATTCAGGTGGGAGGCAAGGGAGATAATGGAGGCGATTACCGCTTCGTTTCCGGGATCTTTTCCAACCTTGTCGATAAATTCCCTGGCGATTTTTAGTGTATCGATTGGGAAATTGCTTAAATAAGCAAGGGATGAGTAACCAGTGCCAAAGTCATCCACCGATATTTTAATTCCCATTTCCCTGAGGTTCTTTAGCAGTGGAATAATAATATCTACACTGTTCATCGCAATGCCTTCTGTAATTTCAAGGTCCAGATTGGCCGGGTCCAGACCAGTCTTGTCCAGGAGCCTTTTAATGCAGGTAATAGCATCCTTCTTTTTAAATTGTCTTGGTGATAAGTTCACTCCCACTTTGATAGGAAACCCTAGATTATTCCATTTTTTCACCTGTGTACAGGCCTCCCATAGAATCCACTCGCCGATTGGGAGGATCAGGCCCGATTCTTCAGCGATCGGTATGAATTCGGAAGGGGGAACTAGGCCCAGCTTTGAATGGTTCCAGCGGATGAGTGCTTCTACACCGATAATTTGTCTTGAAGGATAATCAATTTGCGGCTGATAATATACGACCAGCTCATTTCTTTCTATAGCCTTGTATAAATCATTTTCCAGGATTAGTCTTCTTGAAGGAATCTGACTTTTTTCTTTTTCAAAAATGTAATAGGTATTCTTTCCGTTTTCTTTTGCCTGATACATGGCGGTATCTGCGTTCTTCATTAAATCTTCTACGGTTCGGCCTCCGTCAGGATAGACAGCTACTCCAATACTTGGAGTAATGTTCATTTCAATACTCTCCACGCGATAGGGTTTACTAAGGGCATATAGGACATCTTCTGCTATTTTTTTTATTTCTTCTATTTCGGTAATGGCTCTAATTACATAGGTGAATTCGTCACCGCCCTGTCTTGAGACCATATCAGCCGGCCTCAGCACCTCCCGCAGCCTTTTAGAAACAGCGATTATGATTTCATCCCCCAGCTTATGGCCGAGTGTGTCATTTATCACTTTAAAACGGTCCAAATCAATGAACATAATTCCGAATATGCAGCCATTCTCTTTATATTCATTCAAAGCCTTCTCGATTTCCAGTTCAAACATTCTTCGATTCGGCAGGCCTGTAAGTAAGTCATGGAAGGCCATATGTGTAATTTTTTCTTCGTTCCTTTTATTTTCCGTAATATCATCAGCCAAAATATATAAACCAACCAACTGTTCTTCTACTTTAATCGGAGTAGTGGTAAATAATACAGTGCGCTGATCTTTTTCTTTACGCTGAATCACCATTTCAAATTTATAAACCTCACCATTAATCCCTCTATTAAAATGGAAGGCTATCTCCTCTTCATTTTCTGTAGTGGAGATGGAAAAAATGGAGGATTGCATCAATTCTTCCTCTGTATAGCCCAAAAGCTTCAGTGCCGTCTGATTAACTGATGTAAATGATCCATTTAAATCAATAGAAAAAACAGCGCTAAAATTAAATTCAAATAAGGAACGATATCGCTGGTCACTAATATTTAGTTCCTGCGTTTTCTTCATATAGCGGTGAAGCAGCCTATTATTTTCGAGAAGCACGGCAACCTGACGTGCAACCAACAGGAAGACCGCGAAAAGGGCGAATATCATGTAATCGAATGTATACGAATGAGAGTAAATTAAAAAAACAAACAATCCCAGCACCAGTAAATTAGGAACGATGATGGAGAAATAAATACTTCTTCTTTGGTCTTGCTTTTTTTTCGGCTCAGGGTTAGCTTCCTGGTATTCTATTTTAAAATAATAACCAGAAAATCCTATCAATAAGAGAACAGGACTGTACAAAGTTTCTATTATGTTTCCGGAAATGTATGTTTCATTAATTTGCTGCCATGAATACAAACTATCTGCAATTACTTGAATGGACAGCCCGGTAGTAAGAAAAGCCAGGCACTTCGATAGTATTCCTGAATCGCGCAAAAACCATAAAGTGATGGCGCCAAACAATAGGATTAAGTCACCAATGGGATAGGACATTGACACAAATAAAGCCCATTCATCTAATTCCCCAGCCTTGAGAATCGGACTGAGAAAGAAATTATAGGTTAATACAACACAAATGGTCATTATGATAGATGCATCAAATAGAAATCTTAATATTCCGAACTTATTTCTTTCCTTAAGAAGAATCCAAATAAAAGCAGCAAAATAAAAGAGTGTCTGCAGGTTGTAAAATAAATCTGGATATCCTGGAAATGGAACTTTTACCTGACATACATTTTCATAAAAAAACCAGATGGCTTCTGCAGTAAAGTAGCTGAAGCTTCCAAGGAAAAGCAGGAATAGAAATGTGCTTTCTCTTGTCCGGGCGCTCCCTCTGCGTCTAATATCCTTGAAACTGGAATATAGACAGCAGGAAGAAATCAAGGAAGCCGAAATGTTAAAGAAATTGCCCACAAGAGTTTGAATGAAAGGGCTGCCTCTCCATAACAGAATCCAAATAACATAACTTAAAAAATGGAGTATTGTAAACATTAAGATTGATTTTGATTTCACGTTGTCTATCCTCCGAGGTTTTTTCGATCTTCCTGGTGAAACCATTAATCAGCGTATAATGATTTTATCCCTGGCTGGAAGTGGAAGTTAATTAGTTATATATGTCTATGGTTTATTTATCGGTTTGAAAAAATGGAAAGTTTATAATTAAAAGAAATTTTTGTGTTTTTTTCACAAAACTCATAGTTTACTAATTAAAAACTATGATAAATTGAAGGTATGTAAAAAATAGGAAATTTTCTCTATCTAGACTATGAAATATTTAAATATAGGGAGCCAGATATGGAAAAAGCATGGGCATTTGCCAATTCAGATAATAGAGAAGGAATCCTGGAAGCTCTGGTCGATTTGTATGAAAAAGATGTAGTGAATCTGGCCTTTACGTATGTGAAAGACTGGAGCACTGCCGAGGACATCACACAGGAGGTTTTTTTAAAGATTTATAAAAAAATGCATACTTTTGAAGACCGCTCCAATGTGAAAACGTGGATTTACAGGATTGCCATCAATCAGTGCAAGGACTTCCTGAAGTCCCGGTATGTTAGGTCGATTTTCCTGACGAATAGGATTCAGAGATACTCAGGAAGGGATGACAAGGGAGCCGAAGGACATCTGCTGAAAAGTCTGGAAAACGCCGAGCTGGCGAGATCTGTATTTCAGCTTCCTGTTAAGCTCAGGGAGGTCATTCTCTTATTTTATTATAAAGAATTTACGATTGAGGAAATAAGTGAGACCCTGAATATTAGCAGCTCTGCCGCCAGGACAAGATTGAGCCGGGCGAGGGATGCCTTAAGAAAGCTTCATGGAAGGAGCGGGGAGAATGGATGATGAGCTGAAGCGCTTGAAAAAGGAGCTTGAAGAGCATGTATTTGTTGAAAGAAATTCATCTCAAAAGAAACAGATCATCCAGCGCATACAAAAAAGAAAAAAGGCCCCATTCAGTCTGCTTCAGCCAGTTATACACGGCCTCCTGACGATTTTTGTCCTAATCGGGATTTCATATTTTATATACGGGGTGCTCCATGGTGATGATTGGAGCAGCACACTGGGTGAGGGGCAGTCGAAAGCCGCTATCAGAGAATCCATCGAAGACAAGTGGAGGCATCCATTCAACCAGTTCAGCACCATAAGCGGAAGCTACTCCTTTCAGGATTACCGCACCAGGAATCAGGAGACGATTTATTATTCGATATTTAACAAAAAGAATGAGCTGTTTAAATTTTCGTATTCCAATGAAAGAGTCAGCTATACCTACCAGGATGGCAGCAATCCAGAAATAGACCGCATCAATAATTGCCTGACACTGGACCCCGAGAAGAAAATGTTTGATGTAGGGAGCCTTCCATCGCAGCCGAAGGAATTTCTGAAGCAAATGGGCATCCTCCATATGTTCCCGGATAAAATAAGCGGCAGACCACTCGCTGGCAGTGACACATGGGAAAGCATCAAGACTGGTAACTTCCTGGACAGAAAGGTGTATACGATCAAGGGAGTAAAAAAATCTGGGGGAACGGCTGCTGTTTATGATTTGATTGTCGACCGCCAGACAGGATTCGTCCTGAGTTTGACTGTATCCGGCGCAAAGGGAGAGAAGCTCTACAGCCTTCAAACCAGCCGCTTTTCCACAAACAGCGGGTTTCCCGAAAACTATTTTGACTTCACTATCCCCAATGACTACCAGCCAAAAAGCGACACCGCCTACTTCTTCAAAAACCGCCAGGACCAAATCAGGGGCAGGGGTATACATGAATTAAACTAACGGCACATATCGAAAAGCTCCGGAATGCACCTGTTCCGGAACTTTTCTTTTTTGCGTTCTCTATAGATGTGGCCGCTTGAGTTCCATTCCAGGCGCTTCGCTTTCCGCGGGGCGGGCGGTGATCCTTCCATTCCACTCAAGCAGGATTTAAAAATTATTATTACATTTTAAACAAAGCTGCCCTTTGAGCCTCTTCTATTATCCTACAAGTCGCAGTATTAGACTCCGATGCTGCCTGTGCGACTTGCCAGCCATAAGACCAGCGTTATATAATTCAGCGTCTGTTGGCTTCTTCACATCATTTGGATTTTAACGTGGCCTTACAAATAGCGGAAGCGCCGTCTGGCTGTGCAATGTCAAAGTGTTTTGGTTTTACTTCCTTGGAGATAATTTTCATACCTAAGGCCTGCATTGGCAGCTGAATATGTCGAAGAATATTGCCCAATGGGTATTGGAAGCAGTAGCAAACACACCACCTATTTTTCCTCATAAAAAATGAAATCCTAAAGGTAAAACAAAAATTGGGGATTTCAAAAACAATTAAAAGAAAAAAATAGTATAATAGTCTAATAGTTCTAAAAATTATGTCTTCTGCGGAGGTCGTCAATGAAGCTGATAAAAGTACTATTTTTTTATATTCTTGGAGTCATGGGGATTATCTCTATAAGCATTGTGCCCTCAGTGATTGCTGAGAGAGGGATTTATAATGTTTTTTCCTATATAACAGCCTTTGTGAATTTCTTTGCAGAATTCTGCCAGGCGGAGAATTGGGTGTACATATATAAAGAACAGTCCTTCCCGATCGTTGAATTTTTGAGAGAGCCTCTTCTTTACTCGGCGGAGATTTTCTTCAGTGCCATTGCGGCAGGATTTCTCGGGGCTTTTGTTTTGACTCTCTTAACCTATTTTCTGCCCTCCTTTATTATGGTTCCCATCAAGCGGGTGTTAAATGTCCTTGAAACCGTGCCGGATTTAATGTTTGCCTTCATGCTTCAGCTTTTTGCGGTGTATCTATTCAAACAGCTGGATACCGAGGTCTTCACATTCACTGCCCTTGGGGATGAAAAGATCTATTTTGCCCCCATTCTTACCCTGTCAATCCTGCCGTTGATTTCGATGTACAGGCTCTTTTTAATGATGGTTGAGGAAGAGTTTTTAAAGGATTACACAGAGTTCGCCCTGGCAAAGGGAATGGGGAAGCTCAGGATCCTTACCGTTCATATTCTCCGGAATGTTTTTGCCTCCGTCTTTTATCATTCCAAGCTGATCGTGTGGGGCGGACTTTCCAGTCTGTTTATCGTGGAAACTCTCTTTAATATGAGGGGCATCACCTACTATATGATTGAGGACTTCAGGCCGATCGTCATCGCAGTCTCTCTGTTATTAATTTTCACTCCGTTTTTCCTTCTCTATCAGGGAGCCGCCCTTGTGATTCAAAATGAGGAAAAAGTGGAGTGGACTTTGATCCGCAAAGACCTTGCAGGGATGAAAAGGTGGAAGCTGTGGAAGTCTCTTGCCAAAGGAGGCAAATTGCTTTTTGTACATATGCAGAATCCTAAATTCTGCATCGGCTTTATATTTATCATGGGCTTTATGCTGTACAGCTTTTTTTATGTCATCTTTGCGGATGTTCCGGTAGAGCAGATTAATTTCTTGAAAGACGCTGAGGGGAAAATCATCAGTGCCCCTCCGCATCCGCCTTCCTCCGAGATGATTTTCGGCTCGGATCGGAATGGGAGGAGCATCCTCGATGAAATCATAGTAGGCGCCAGATACACACTGTTTTTTGCCATTTTAATAGCTGTCCTGCGAGTGGCGGGCGGCTTTGCGCTGGCTCTTCGGTATGTCTCTTTGAAGAATCATACCAGGATGCTGCTTGATAAAGTGGTCGATTCCATTCATTTTCTGCCTCTCAGCCTGATCGCTTATCTCCTGCTGCGTCCCATTCTTTGGAGCGTTGGTTATAATTTGTGGGTGTACAGCTTATCAGAGCGCCTGACTTTGGAGGTGCTGATTCTCACGGTTTTGGTGCTTCCATTAACGACTGTGCTGATAGGCAGTGAAATAAAACTGATTGAGAAAGAAACCTTTGTACTAAGCGCCAAAACGCTTGGAGGGGACCAGAAGCATATTTTCTGGACTCATGTCTTCCCGCATTTGTCACCAAGGATGTTCATTCTTTTCGGACAGCAGTTTATCCAGGTTATGCTCATCTTTGTGCATCTGGGGCTTTTTCAGCTGTTTCTCGGGGGATCCATCTTTCAGGATGGAATTTTATTTGAGGTGCCGGACTCATCTACATTTGAATGGGGAGGGATGATTGGAGCCACCAGAGAAGCCTTCTTATCTGGGAAGTATTGGATTATCCTCCCGACTCTCGGTGCTTTCATGTTCAGCATATTTGCCATGCAGCTGATCATTCAGGGAGTGAAGGAGGTACAGCAGCGGAAGGTAGGAGTAAGAGTACCTGTTCTTTTTAAGCGGAAAAGAAAGACGATTTCCTTAAAAAGGGCAGTCAAAACAGAGGAGGAATCATTCGCTTTAACAAAAAGCAAAAAGGCGGACCCAGCCTGAAATAAGGAAGCAGTGTTTTGGGCTGCAATAAGAGGGACTGGCATAAAGTGAATTTTCGGACGGCTCTAGAATTTTTTTCTCGATCAAGTAACCAAAAAATAAAATAAGCGAAGATTTCCCCGTTATATCCAGTTTGGAGCTTGTTTCGGGGAAGGGGGATTTTTCCGCTTATGTAAAGTGAATATACTCATTTGGGCTTTCTTCTCCCTCTATTTGAGCTCTTTTTAGTCCTCATGACAAAATAAGGAGAAATTCTTCCTTTATGTATCAGTCCGGCTACATAAGCAAAAAAACAGCAGGAGGAATCTTATTTCTAGAGGACCGAAAGTTAAATAAGGGGAGGTTTTACCGTTAAATCCAAAATGGAGGTCATTTCTGGGGAAATAAGGGGAAGCTTTCCCCTTATTTTTAAAAAAACCGTCCATTTATGAATTTTTGAGGTAAATAGAGGGAATTTCTCCCTCTATTTAAGCTCGATTTACTCTTAATTTACGAATTAGAGGGAATTTTTCCCTCTATGTATCTGCCCGGGTGCATAAGTGGATCCTTCAACCGATCAATCCTAGCTGTAGATATCAGTTGAACAAAAACAAAAGCAGTGTGGAGACAACTATTCGTTTTTCTCCACCTGCTTCTTTTACGGACTTATGGACAGCCCCTTCGCTTTTTATTTGTTAATTTCTGCTTCAGGCATTCGCCTCCGCAAAGGCGGGAGGTGAGCCTCCTCAGCGCCAGCGGGGTCTCACCTGCCCCGCTATTCTATTCATTTTCCGGCACAGTCACAACTCTGATCTTATATCCAGCCTTTTTCCTGAGCCGCAGCGATGGCCTCCACCCGGTTTTTGCAATCCAGCTTGCTGATGGCTTCAGACATATAATTCCGCACCGTGCCAGCAGACAGATACAGCTTTCCTGCTATTTCATTCGCTGTAGAGCCGGAGGCGGCAAGCCTCAGGATTTCCTGTTCCCGGGATGTGAGCGGATTGCTTTCCTGCAGGACCCCATATACGAGTTCAGGGGAGACAAGGTCGTCTACCGACCCGTCCTTTAATAAATAGCCAGGACTCCTGCGCGGACAGCTCTAGAAAGTGTAATGAATCAGCATGACAAATGTCATATTTTTCTTTAGGAGGTCCAGGAAAACGGTATAATGAAGGAAATAGAAAACGGGAAGTGATGATATGGAAACAGAGCTGTTAACGATTTTTGATGATGAAGGAAGAAGGATCGGTACGGCTGAACGCGGAGAGGCACATAGGAAGGGATATTGGCACCAGGCGATTCATTGCTGGTTTATCAGCCGTGAGGCAGGAGAGACGTTCATTTATTTTCAAAAGAGAAGTTCATCCAAGAAGGATTATCCCGATTTATATGATATTACGGCTGCCGGCCACCTGCTTTCGCATGAAACCATTTCGGACGGAGTCAGGGAAGTAGAGGAAGAGCTTGGAATCTCCGTCACAATGGAGGAGCTTGTGAGCCTGGGTGTGTTGAAATACTGCATAGAGAAAAAGGAATTATCATTCATTGATAAAGAAATAGCCCATCTCTTTCTGTTCGAATATGAGGGGACCATGGAGGACTTCCAGCTTCAGAGGGAAGAAGTATCAGGCATTGTGAAGGCAGAGTTTAACAGCTTTATCGAGCTGTTTGAGGGAAAGAGGGAAGTTATAGCGATTACAGGTTTCGAGCTGCTGGAAGATGGACGCTCTGCAGTAGAAAAGGAAATCGGCCGTACAGGCTTTGTGCCGCACGACCTTTCGTACTATCGGAGTGTTGCAGATAAAATTACTGAAAACCTTTAGGCGGGTACATAAATGGAGGTAAGAGAACTTGATCATTCAGCCGCAGCAATATCTTGTAAACGACTTACGCTATATCATCCGATCAGCAGTGGAAGGGGATGCGGAGGAATTATCCCGGCTAAGGGTGCAGATTGACGGAGAAACAGAAAATCTGGACCGGGAACGCGGAGAGGGCTTCATCGATGAAGCTGGATTCCGCCAGATCATAAGAGATGATTCAAAAAGACCTGGGAATCTTTTTTTAACAGCTGAAGCAGGAGGGAGAATCGTGGGGTTTTCCAGATGTGAAGGAAGTGAGCTGAAACGGCTTTCGCATAAGACCGAATTTGGCATTTGCATATTAAAGGATTTCTGGGGATTTGGAATGGGGAAAAACCTGCTCCAAGAAACCATCAATTGGGCAGACGCTTCCTCCATAAAGAAAATCACTTTATCCGTTCTAGAAACCAATGAAAAGGCTATTCAGCTGTATCAACGATTCGGATTTGAAACAGAAGGTGTATTAAAAAGAGATAAACTCCTTTCAGATGGAAAATACTATCATACAATTATGATGGCCAGGTTTCACGTTTCGGGGGAATAAAAGGTACAGGATTGGATGGGCAGCATGAGCTCTGTGTTAATTGTGCAGAGGCCTATTCAATGAGGTATTGTCTGTTTGCTAGTAATCTTGTATAATTAAACCATCACGTTATAGTTAGGAGGGGTTCCTTTGGGACTGTGAAACTCAGAATAAGTGAAGTAGCTCATCTGGCTAATGTTACAAAACGGACAGTGGATTATTATACGAATAAGGGATTGCTGCAGGCAGAACGTTCTCCTTCTAATTATCGGTATTATACAGAGGACGCTGTTGAACGGATCCAGTTTATTGAAAGCCTGAAAAAAGAAAAGCTTTCGCTGGAGCAGATTGCCGAAAGGCTGAAACAGGATGAACCCCATGAAGAGAACCTCGATGGCCTAAAAGCGAAGATTAAAGAGCTTGAATGCGATGTAGAGGAAATCGCCAGCATCCTTAAAGCCAATGGTTTTACGAAAGAAATGATTAAAAAAAATCTTTCTCCAGAAAGCATCTCCCTTATGCAGGCCCTTTTATTATTTCTGTGTTAATCCCTCCGTTTTGATTATTTCCCACTTTTGAACTCTACAAAGATATGGCCTGGAAGCCAGGCGAAGAATTTATTTTAAAATGTAAAATAAACAGGAGGTGTATGGGAACTGACCCATCATCCCAAGGGTCAGTCCCTTTTATTGGACATAGTAAACTTAATATTTTTAGCTGTACTGATTGGATTGACAGGCTATTTCGTCGCGACTGAATTTGCCATCGTTAAAGTAAGGAGCTCGCGGATTGACCAGCTGATTTCCGAAGGGAAAAAAGGAGCGGTATCCGCGAAAAAAGTCGTTTCCCATATGGATGAGTATCTGTCGGCATGCCAGCTTGGCATTACCGTGACAGCCCTGGGGCTTGGATGGATCGGGGAGCCGACCGTTGAGAGCCTGCTTCATCCCTTATT
Organism: Peribacillus kribbensis DSM 17871; assembly: GCF_000430765.1. Classification (GTDB taxonomy): domain Bacteria; phylum Bacillota; class Bacilli; order Bacillales; family DSM-1321; genus Paraperibacillus; species Paraperibacillus kribbensis. Next base: position 162,196 of record NZ_KE387239.1, read on the forward strand.
TGCACATTTAAATCTGGGTGAGAGCATCTCACATGTGCTGTCCTTTGGAATCGCTTTTGCTTCTGTGACATTTCTGCATGTGGTAATAGGAGAGCTTGCACCGAAAACGATAGCGATCCAGAAGGCTGAGCAGATTACCCTTCTATTCTCTGGAAGCCTTATCTGGTTTTACAAGATCATGTATCCGTTTATCTGGATATTGAACGGCTCTGCCCGTTTAGTCACAGGGATGTTTGGCCTTAAGCCGGTTTCTGAGCATGAGATGGCCCATTCAGAGGAAGAGCTCCGCATTTTATTGTCGGAAAGCTATAAAAGCGGCGAGATCAATCAAACAGAGCTGAAATATATGAATAATATCTTTCAATTCGATGAACGAATCGCGAAAGAAATTATGGTTCCAAGAACAGAAATGGTCAGTTTATCCATAGATGACAGTTTTTCGGATGTACTGAATACCATTAAAAGGGAAGGATATACTCGATACCCCGTCATTGACGGGGATAAGGACCATGTCATCGGAATTGTTAACATCAAGGAAATCATTACATCCAGGATATCCAACGGGGTCATTATGGATGGAGGAACATCGCTTGCTCCTTATATTAAACCTGTGATCCGGGTGATTGAGACCGTGCCGATTCATGACCTTCTGCTGCGGATGCAGAAGGACCGTGCCCAGCTGGCCATCTTAATTGATGAATATGGCGGGACTTCAGGGCTTGTAACCGTTGAAGATATTCTGGAGGAAATCGTGGGTGAAATCCGTGATGAATTTGACACTGATGAAGTGGCAGATATCCGAAAAATAAATGAAGGGCATTTTATCCTGAATGCGAAAGTATTAATCGAGGATGTAAATGACCTGTTAGGCATTCATCTTACTGAGGAAGATATTGATACACTTGGAGGATGGATCCTGACCCAGAAATTTGATATTAAGGCTGGCGAGACCATTGGAGCCGAGCATTATGAATTTACGGTAAAAGAAATGGATGGCCACCAAGTGATCTCAGTAGAAATAAAAAATAAAACAGCCGAATTGATTTCCGCTGTATAATGAAAAAGAGGGCTGGCTCGGGGATTTTATCCCTAGCCAGCCCTTTTATTATTCTGATGCCCCAAAATAGCAAGAATGGTCAGGAAGGGATTCATATTTTCTATTATACTGTCTTGGAAAAAGGATAAAAGGCGGGATAATGGATGGAATATAGAGAAGAAGTTAAGAGTTCATTTGTAGTAGTGGGATATATTGAAGCAGGAAAGTGGAGCGGCGATATGGTTTATCCCATTCCAAGTTTATGGGAAAAGGCACGAAGGTTTATTTCGGAATCAAATGCCGATGACCTAACAGGAATCTGCCTTCCTCCGAGGAGCGATCATTATTATTATACCTGTGGCATGGAAATCGAAGCTGTTGTATTTTCCAAAATAGAGAATAACATGACCTTACATACATTTCCTGAACAGAGATATGTTGTCTTCACCCATATCGGTCCTTCCACGAACATCTCTCAAACGTATGGAGAGCTATGGAGGGTATTTGATCGGGAGGGTTATAAAATAAAGGCAGGAATGCCTGAGATAGAGAACGTAAAAGCATGTATGTATGGGAAAGAGGGAACACAGGAATACGAGATGGAAATATGGATTCCTATTCAATAACTCAAAAAAACAGCGGCAATTTGCCGCTGTTTTACTAGAAATTGAAGTTGTCCGGATCGGCACCAACACGCTCGTTCTTGTTCAATTCATCAATTGCTGCCATATCCTCTGAATTAAGCTCAAAATTAAAGACATCCGCATTTTCAATAATACGATGTTCTTTAACGGATTTTGGAATCGTCACCACTTCATTCTGCAGATCCCAGCGCAGGATGACCTGGGCAACCGTCTTGTTGTGCCTGCTGGCAATTTCTTTTAGAACCTCATTCTCAAATAGTCCTCCCTGCATAAGCGGAGACCAGGCTTCAAGCTGGATGCCCTGCTTTTTGCAGTATTCACGGAGCTCAAGCTGGGAAAGCTGAGGGTGATACTCCACCTGGTTCACCATCGGCTTGATCTCAGAATCCTGAAGCAGGTCCTCAAGGTGGTGGACATGGAAGTTGCTTACACCGATGGCACGTACACGTTTGTCATTATAAAGCTTCTCCATAGCCTTCCAGGTATCCTTGTACTTTCCCTTCACCGGCCAGTGAATTAAGTAAAGGTCCAGATAATCAAGACCAAGGCGCTTAAGGCTTGCTTCATAGGCTTCCAGAGTGGATTCATATCCCTGGTCAGAGTTCCAGACCTTTGAAGTAATGAAGAGATCCTCGCGGGATAGGCCCGTTTCAGCAAGTGCCTGGGAGATGGCTTCTCCAACACCTTCTTCATTTTTATAGACAGCTGCAGTATCAATGCTCCGGTAGCCGTTTTTGATGGCTGCCTTTACGGAATGGATGACTTCATCGCCATCTTCGACCCTCCAGACACCAAGGCCGAACCAGGGCATTTTTACACCATTATGCAGTACAGTTGTATCTTGTAAGCTGCTTACAGTCATCGTTATACCTCCTGAATTTGCGGAATTTTCCATCATAAGTAAAGTATCCGCTTTCACGGGTCATGCCGTCAACTATATTGCCTGTAAACAGCTGGAGAAGGGAATAAAAAAAACCTGTACGGCCGGCGCAGGCGGTACAGGTTGAGAGAAGGTTTTTCATACTAGGTTCAATAGGCCTTTCATTAATCCTTCTTTTGTTCCTTCATGGATTTAAGGGCTTTGCGGTAAGCATCGTCACCCAGTGATGTTTCTTTTGGCTGCTTCTTTTCAGGTTGAGCACCGTTATTCTGGGTTGCCTTGAAGTTTTGTAAAGCCTGGCGATAGCCATTATCCTGCATTTTAAACTTGTCGTCTGCTGGACGATTGTTCTGAGCTCTTCCAGGCTGGACTGTTTCTGCCAGAATGTCAGCTGCTGGCTGTTGATCTTCGCGGCTCTCGGCCGGCGGGAGATCCTTATTCAGCTGGCTGGCTGGATCGACCTGCGGCTGTTCAGCCTGGGAGGACATGGCTCGTGAATTGATACGGACCAGCAGGAACACCAAAACAAGGGCAACCACAGCACATATAATAATAATCATCATTTCTACTAATACCCCCCTTTAAACATAATCAAAAGCAAGTGCAAGCCAGCCTCTTATAAAGGGCTGGTCTTGATCTTGCCGGCAAAGGCTTAGATTACCTGAGCGAATCTTCTTGTGATGAGAGCGACACGCTCACCAAGTGCTCTGCCAAGCGCAGCCCCATTTTCAGATAGAACTTCATCACTATCGATCGGACAGGTAACGCCGACACCATAATAAGATCCGTATGTTGCATTTTCAGGTATGTTGCCTGGAAGGCCGACGATAACCATTCCCTGATGAAGCATCGGGGTGATCAGGTTCAGCATGGTGGACTCAATGCCGCCATGCTCGGTAGCTGTTGTACAGAATACAGCACCCACTTTATTAATCAGCTTGCCTTCAGCCCATAGATAGCCTAATTTATCAATCCAGGTTTTCAGTCCGGAGCTGATGGTTCCAAAGTGCCCCGGGCTTCCCCAGATGATCGCATCCATTTCCGGAAGCTGATAGACATCCGCTTCTTCTACCGATTGAAGGAAGACTTCAGCGCCTTCCACCATTTGTGCTCCTTCAGCAATGGAAGCTGCAAGGGCAGCTGTATGGCCGCCTTCACTATCATAAACAACACAAATTTTCATAAAAAGTGCCTCCTTGTTTCGTTACGTTAACGTGACCTTTCTGGTGCAGGCAATAGCAGGACATCGTCCTTGTTTTTAGCTTTCTCAGCCTTTTCAGCTTCGCGGACTTTATCTTTACGAACATCCCTTAAGAAGAAGCTTAGAATGAGCCCTACTAAGGCGATGCCGGTTGCCCAGTAGAATGCATCGTTAATTCCGTTTACGGTCGCCTGTACATTGGCCTGAGTCGCCATTTGTGTCATGACGGTCGTCTGGGCCTGCTGGATAGGGAGATGCATCTCCGCAGCCGCTCTTGCCACAGTATCACGGAAGTTCTGCATGAAAATCGGATCCATTGTATTCATCTGATTCACGGCAGTATCAAAATGGAATGTAGTCCGGTTTGTAAAGATCGTGGTAATCAAGCTGATTCCAAGCGATCCGCTGACATTCCTTGCTGTATTGGACATCGCCGTACCATGGCTGTTTAAGGTCCTCGGCAGCTGGTTCATGCCCGCCGTCATGATCGGCATCATCAATAGTGACATACCGAAAGAACGAATTACATAAATCACTAAAATGGTATCGTAGGACGTTCCCATCGTGAACTTTGTGAATTCAAATGTAGTCAGCACAGTAATGATCAATCCGACAATCGCAAGCGGCCTTGGGCCGACCTTATCAAACAGAATACCTGAAATAGGCGACATGACAAGCATGACCAGTGCACCAGGAAGGAGCAGGAGGCCGGATTGCAATGCTGTAAAGCCTCTGAGGTTCTGAAGATAGATAGGAAGCAGGAAGATACCTACAAACATGGCTACCGTAACGATCATATTAATGATCGTTGCAAGTGAAAAAATATCAAATTTAAATACCCGGAAATCCAGCAGCGGCCTGCTGGAATTCAGCTGCTGCAGTACGAATACTACAATGAAAACAACTCCGAGAACGGTAGTGGTAATGATTAAAGGATCATCCCAGCCCTTGGATCCGGCTTCCGAAACTCCGTATAGGAGGGTGGAAAATCCGACAAGGGAAAGAAATGCGCCTAAAAGGTCAATCTTTACATCCTTAGGAGGGAAAATATCCCGAAGCCTGAAGAGCGCAATAAAGATTACAGCAAGGCCCAGTGGAACCATACCGTAGAACATGATTCTCCAGGTAAAGTTTTCAATCAGCCATCCTGAAAGGGTAGGACCAATGGCCGGAGCGAACATCATCGCAAGGCCGAAGATTCCCATCCCTTTTCCGCGCATCTCAGGCGGGAAGATGGAAAGGATAATCGTCATAACAAGGGGCTGAAGGACACCGCCTCCGATCGCCTGTACAACCCTTCCGACCATCATCATAGAAAATGTGTTGGATATGCCGCAGATTAAAGAACCTACTGTAAAACAGATCATCGCAAATATAAATAACTTTCGAACTCCAAATCGTTCAATCAGGAAAGCGGACAGCGGCACGAGAACACCATTGACGAGCATATAGCCTGTTGAAAGCCATTGGATGGTAGTAGCTGCAACGCCGAACTCAGTCATTAAATGGGGAATTGCAACGTTCAAAAGTGTCTGATTTAAAATAGCAAGAAAAAGCCCCAGCATTAAAACCGCTATCAGCGGGATATGCTGTCGGACTCCGTTCCCATTTGCCTGTTCTGCATGAGAACTCATCCAGTCAACCTCCTTCCTCCATAGTAATGGGGAAAATCAAAGCTAAAAACCTAATTACTTTTTGATTTTTACTTCAGCGTTCATTCCTGGCATTACTTTAGAAGAGTAGTTATCAATCGAAATTTTAACAGGGATATATTGAGTAGTTTTTGTATAGTTTCCGCTTGTATTCTGCTGGCCCATCAGTGAGAACAGAGAATTAGCAGCATTACCGATGCTTTCTACCTTGCCATCGATGACTGTGTTTGGATCTCCATCTACAGTAACATCTACACTGTTGCCTTCTTTAATATCCTTTACATCGCCTTCATCAATATTAGCCACGATGAAAAGCTTTTTCATATCAACGATTTGCGCAACAGAAGCGCCTGCCTGAACCAATTGGTTTGGTGAAACAGACTGTCTGATGATCGTTCCGTTGTCAGCTGCAGTTAAATCAGTTGATTTGCCGCCGCCGGCAGAAATGGTGCCAAGGGTCTGATTTTTAGAAACAGTATCCCCCTCGTTTACATTCCAGGATGCAACTTTACCGGATACAGGGGCAGAAATGGTCTGGATATTACCTGAAACATGGGCATTATCCGTTTTAATGTAAGTGGAGGATTGATAATAGTAATAAGCTCCTCCTCCAAGAATAGCGATCACAATCACGATCACCACAAAATTAACTAACCATAAACTTCTTCGCATGTAGCGTGTCTCCTTCCTAAATTGAAAATGTGGTGCATATGGTTAATGGTTAACATAGTTAACTATCTCAAGGAGATAATTTAATCATAAAATATCTTTGTTGTAAAGACATTTTTTTATCTCTCATTAAATCGCATATTTCGAATTAGTATATTCAAATCAAAGTTTCTTACCCGTCTATGAGGCAAATCCAAACTTGTATTCCAGACTTTAAAAAGGATAGGAAAAAGTGTGGATGAAAATAAGCAGTGCCGCAAAAAATGGTAGTAAGTATGTATGAAGAACCGGAGGAATAGTATGAAAGACACCTTTTTAGAAGATCAAAGGATATGTACGGATATGGCCGGCAGCCCGGATGAATTTGAAGGGGCCGTCATCCCTCCTGTTTATGGAAGTACTCTATTTACCTTCGGCTCTTTCGAAGAGCTGACAGAGGCTGAGAAGAACCAGCAGAGCAGGTATGTATATAGCCGCGGAACAAACCCAACCGTGCAGCTCCTCGAGAAAAAGCTGGCGGCTCTTGAGCGCGGGGAAGCCTGTAAGTGCTTTTCGTCAGGGATGGCTGCCATATCGGCAGCCATTCTTTCCAGTGTTAAAAGCGGGGACCATGTACTGTGCATCGGGAATCTATATTTTTCTACCTTGGAGCTTCTAAACTATCTTAAGAAATTTCAGGTGGATCACAGTGTTGTCTACTCCACAAAGCTTGCGGATATCGAGTCAGCAATCAGAGAGAATACTGCGGTCATCTATATCGAAAGCCCTACAGATACCAAATTTGAGATCATTGATCTTGAGAGTGTGTCTGGGCTTGCCAAATCACGGGGCATCACAAGCATCATGGATAATTCCTGGGCAACTCCACTGTTCCAAAAACCAATCCTGCACGGAATCGATCTTGTTGTCCACTCTGCATCTAAGTATATTGGCGGACATAGTGATGTAATCGGAGGAGCATTGATTGCCTCTCAAACTGTTCTTGACTCCATATTTAAAAGTGAATATTTGCTGCAGGGCGGAGTCATGGGGCCTTATGAAGCGTCCCTCCTTCTGCGGGGAATGAGGAGCCTGCCTTTGAGAATGCTTGCCCACCAGGAAAATGCTCTTAAAGTAGCCTCGTTTTTATCCGGCCATGATAGAGTTGCTGAGGTTCATTATCCAGGACTGCCCCAGAACAAAAACCATTCTTCGGCCAAGAAATATTTCAGTGGGTATTCTGGCCTTATGAGCTTTGAACTAAAAAATGGAGCATATAATGAAGTGAAGGGAGTTATAAACAGACTGCGAGTCTTTAAAATCGGCGTCTCGTGGGGTTCCTATGAAAGCCTGGTGCTCTCTCCTAATTATGGATATAACGAGGGAAAACTTAAGAAAGAGGGCATTAGCCCTGGAATCATCCGGCTGTCTGTGGGTTTGGGGGATGCGGGAGTTTTGATAGATGATTTAGATCAGGCTCTTGAATAGAAACGATTTTGTCTTTTATTTATTTCAAATATTTAGTAAATTTAGGGTACAGCCATGCTGTTATTTGGAATAAAAGGAGAGGCTATATGGAAGAGATTCTGAATGACTATGTGAAGATCACTGCATTTTTTGAAAGGCTGAAAGATGTTTCCGACGAATGGTTTTTTTCTCCACTTGCTGAAGGAAAGTGGTCTGCCGCTGCCATTGTCTCGCATTTTAGATTCTGGGACCGCTATATTTTAGAAGAACGGCTTCCCCTTATGCTGAAGGGAGAAGATCTTCCTAAAAGTAATATAAATGTGGATGAGGTCAATGCAAAGGCACAGGAATATGCCCATTCAGGTGTGACTAAGAGGGAATTATTAGATGAGGCAATAAACTGGAGGGAAAGATCCTGTGCTGCTTTGGCCGGTGTGGAATTCAGCACCTCTTTTAGAATTGGGGAAAAGGAGCTGACCCTTCTTCAGTTTATTGAAGGGGATATTGAGCATGATGAACATCACATGAAACAGATTGAAGAATTTCTGAAGAAGCATCAAGCGGAACTCATTTAAAATCGCAGGGGAATATACATAAGATGGAAGGCGGAGTGATCCGCCTTTTTAATTTGTAAACGAAATAGATGGCGGATTAACCCTATCTGTACTCCAGGCTCATTTCATGGTAAAATATACCTATTAAATGGAATATAGAGGATGTTTTCCTATGGATTCCAAATCCATTTGGACCAGCTGATTGAAACTACAAGAATACAAATGATAAAGGCCGCTTGTGCGAAAGGGTCCATTCACTATACGCCTCAGCCAAAAACTGGACGAATATATTGCCATCTTTCAAGGACTAAGGCGGGAGCAAAATCATAAGGAATAAAGGGGAGGGACGCGCTCGCGTCCCTCCTTATTTATTCTGGGAAAAAAAGCCTGGAAATGGGGAGAGTCCCCATAAAAAGGTTAGGAAAGCCCATGTTAGGGTATCAGTGCTACAAGGCATTTATTTAATTTACTATTTTGGCTGTAAGATAGCCTGTATGAAGGGGGATAAATCAGCAGCATGCGGAAAAGGAAGATTGTGCTATTTTTATCGATTCTTTTTCTCCTGGGCACGCTAACTGCCTGTGCGGAGAAGGATAAGCTCGCGGATGGTTCCGAGCTGATTAACAAAAGGGAGTTTGTGTTTGCGGCTTCAGGCGAATTCAAGCCATTCAGCTATATGACGAACGATATGAAGATGAAGGGCTTTGATGTGGAAGTCGGCAATGCGCTTGCAAAGGAGATGGGCCTTAAGCCGGTACCGAAGCGCATTAAATTTAAAGGGATTGTTGAAGGAGTCAAGACAGGGAGAGCAGATGCAGCCGTAGCCAGCCATACGATCAACCCGCAGCGAAGCAAACATGTCGCTTTTTCCACTCCATACTACTACTCGGGTCCTCAAATCTTTACCAGACCAGACAGCAATATCAAAACCGTAAAAGATTTAAAAGGAAAAGAAGTGGCCGTCGCCAAAGGATCCACCTATGCGGATGTGGCTGCCAAATACACGAAAAACATCAAGATGTATGACAGTGACATCACAGCATTAAAAGCCCTGGACGGGGGACGGCATGACGCGGTCATCACGGACTTTGTCACAGGAAAGACAGCGCGCAAGGAAGGATTCAAAATAAAGGGCCAGCAGCTGATTGAACGAAGCGAACAGGCGGTGGTCCTGCCGCAGGATAACCCTAAACTATTGAAGCGTATCAATAAAGCGCTGGAGAATCTCCGCAAGGACGGGACCTTAAGAAAAATCAGCATCAAATACTTCGGGGAAGATATTACACAAAAACCGGAATAAAAGGACTTTTGGAAGAAAGGGAGATGGATTTACTTGCCTAGCTTTTCTCATTTTTTAAGTACACTGGCAGATACAAAAGGCGTATTTATAGACGCGATGCTGCTCACATTGAAACTGACGGTCGTATCCGTTCTCGTAGGGATTGTCATCGGGCTGTTCTTCGCCCTCCTAAAAATATCTCGTGTGAAGATATTAGGATGGATTTCCGATGCTTATGTATATTTGGTGCGCGGAACTCCGCTGATCGTTCAGATCTTTATCCTTTATTTCGGAATGAGCGGCATTTTTCTCATACCTGACTTTTGGGCAGCAGCACTTGCCCTGGCTTTCCATAATGGCGCCTATATTGCAGAAATCTTCCGGGGCTCCATTCAGTCGATTGATCAAGGACAGATGGAGGCAGGACGCTCACTTGGTATGTCACGGTCTTTGACCATGAGGAGAATCATCCTTCCCCAGGCTTTCCGCCGTGCGCTGCCGCCGCTTGGAAATCAATTCATCATCGGTTTAAAGGACTCGTCCCTGGCAGCCTTTATCTCCATGAATGAGCTGTTCAATGTGGCGACCACCCTTGGGTCGAATAACTTTGATGAAATGACGTTCTTATTAATTGTTGCCGTCTATTATCTCATCCTGGTGGCCATCTTAACCATCGTGGTCAACCTCATTGAAAAAAGACTGGCAAAGAGTGACCGATAGGAGGAACTGATGTGGCAAAAGAAATGATCCGGATTGAAAAGCTGAATAAATCCTTCGGGGATCTGCATGTCCTGAAGGATGTAGATTTATCCGTAAATGAAAGTGATGTCGTCTGCCTGATCGGTTCGAGCGGATCTGGCAAAAGTACCCTGCTTCGATGCATGAATTTCCTTGAGAAGAAGGATAACGGGAAAATTATCATTGAAGGAGAAGAAATCACGAAAGAAAAGCACAATATCAATGAAGTGCGTCAGAAAGTGGGAATGGTGTTCCAGCATTTTTACCTCTTTCCGCACAAAACGGTACTCGAAAACATCATTGAAGCTCCTGTTATGGTAAAAAAGATCCCTAAAAAACAGGCCATCCAGGAAGCGAGGGACCTGCTTAAAAAAGTAGATCTTTCCGATAAAGAAGATGTTTATCCGAGCAAGTTATCCGGCGGACAGAAGCAGAGGGTGGCCATCGCAAGGGCCCTGGCCATGAAGCCTGACATTATGCTGTTTGACGAGCCTACATCGGCCCTTGATCCGGAGCTTGTGGGAGAAGTCCTCGCCACCATGAAAGAGCTCGCTGTCGAAGGAATGACCATGGTGATCGTCACCCATGAAATGGGCTTTGCCCGCGAAGTGGCCAATAAAATTGTCTACATGCACGAAGGAACCATCCTCGAAGCAGCAGACACCCAGGAATTCTTCAGCAGCCCGAAAGACGAACGAACCAAAGCCTTCTTGAGCGCTACCACCATCAAATAGGGATCTCATTTGCCGAAATGATTGAGGGTAAGAGACGAATAGAAAAAGAGATGGCTCTCCGCATAAAAATGAGGAAAACCATCTCTTTTTGTCTTTTATATGCTCCAAATTCCCGTCTTTGCCTTCCGTACCTTTGTTTCAACAGAGCTGAATTCTTTTTTGTACTTGGCATTCGGAGGATTGCCGGTCATCTTTGCAAATCCCTGCTGAAGCAGGATTTCGTTAAATAGTTTATCTCCTGACCATACATAGGCAAGAAGGTTTCCCTCCTTGTCCCTTTCCTGGGCATCCGTTTCAAGGGTAACTTCGCGTGCTGTAAGATTGGTGGAAGTAAACGTAAAAGCTTCTTTGCCATAAGGCTGCTTTTTATCGGGGGTGTCCACCAGGGCCAGGTGCACGGTCTCTGTTTTTCCGCTGGTTAGTTTCACGGCTATCATATCGCCATCAAGCACCTGGATCACAATCCCTTTCAATCCGCCGGCTGGCGGTTTCAGGCTTGATGAGCCTGAAAGATCTTTCTGTTTCTTTGTCTGGCTCGTTTCATGGCCTTCCTTTTTCGGCTTTTCGGATTCTGAACTCTGGCTGCAGCCGGCCAATGCCAGAACAGCAGCAGCCAGCGCCAAGAAAATTTGACTGAAGAATTTCATCGGTTGCCTCCTATAGCGCATTTCAGGTAAGAGTTTTTTCTTATATGCTATCATATTGAAATCCATTAAACTACAAGCTTTTTTTTCATATAGTTAATGCTAACAGAATCCGCATGTATTATGATAATAGTAACGAATGCGGGATTATAAGGAGTGCTGTACGCCATGAAAATTTTATCCGCGCTGTTTCTTCCCGGCTTGATGGTGATGCTTTTCTCCAGGGTTACCTTCAACCAGATTATAGCGCTTGTATTGACAGTGGCCTTGATTGCTGTCTCAGTCTATAAAGGCTATACAGACAGCTGGCTGATCATCGTCATTGATGCGTTCTCACTGACTGCCGGCTTCTGGCTGTCCAATCATTTTATAAAACAAAAGAGAAAAGGCGATTGAGGAAAAGGACAGAAGGGCTGGTCCATGTACTTCAGAATGCAGGCAGACAGCATATTTGCCTGCATTTTTTTCTGTCCATTTAAATGGCTGGGCTTTCGTGAGGCTCCGTTCTCCATACGCTTCCAATCCCAAAATAGAATCATAATTTTGACCTGGTTCTTTCAAGTAAAATAAGGAACCAGCCAAAGCATCAGAATAAACGTTCGCTTTTTATTGGTTTTTTTTAGGGTCTTTGTGGTAGAATGGAGATATAAGTTTTTCAGCAAATGATGTATGCATTTTCTTGTTTATGTCTTAACTATATAGATACAGCACAGAACGCTTTAGTTATTTTTTAGGCATTGATTGTACTAATAACTGGGGCTTTTTTAATTGTCCGGGTTTTTAACCATCATATAGAGGAAAAAAAGAAGTAACCGACAGACCGCCCAGAGTCTGATAATAATAGATATTTGAACTGGAGGATTTTCTTGTGAATAACCGTTTTGAGCTTGTCTCTAAATACAGTCCTCAGGGTGACCAGCCGGAAGCGATAAAGAAGATTGCTGAAGGCATCCGTGAAGGGAAGAAGTTCCAGACGCTGCTTGGCGCGACGGGGACTGGAAAGACGTTTACCATCTCAAACGTCATAAAAGAGATTAATAAGCCGACACTCGTGATCGCTCACAATAAAACACTGGCCGGCCAGCTGTACAGTGAATTTAAGGATTTCTTTCCCAATAATGCCGTCGAATACTTCGTTAGCTATTATGATTATTACCAGCCAGAGGCATATGTGCCTCAGACCGACACATTTATTGAAAAGGACTCAAGCATCAACGATGAAATAGATAAGCTCCGCCACTCTGCGACTTCTTCGCTTTTTGAGCGGAAGGATGTCATCATCATTGCCAGTGTTTCCTGCATTTATGGTCTCGGTTCGCCGGAGGAATACAGGGAGATGGTGCTTTCCCTCCGTACTGGAATGGAAATCGAACGCAATCAGCTGCTTAGGAAACTGGTAGACATTCAATATGAAAGAAACGACATTGACTTCCAGCGCGGGACCTTCCGTGTCCGGGGGGATGTTGTGGAAATCTTCCCTGCTTCAAAGGACGAACACTGCATCCGTGTGGAGTTCTTCGGTGATGAAATTGACCGCATCAGGGAAGTGGACGCGTTAACGGGAGAAATCCTGGGAGAACGGGAACATGTAGCCATCTTTCCGGCCTCCCACTTCGTTACCCGAGAAGAAAAAATGAGGGTAGCCATTAAAAATATTGAACAGGAATTAGAAGAAAGACTGGAAGAACTAAGGGAAGACAATAAGCTCCTGGAAGCGCAGCGGCTTGAACAGAGGACTCGCTACGACCTTGAGATGATGAGGGAAATGGGCTTCTGCTCAGGAATCGAAAACTATTCCCGCCATCTCACATTAAGGCCGGCAGGATCCACTCCTTATACTCTCCTGGACTATTTCCCGGATGATTTTCTGCTGGTTGTCGATGAATCCCATGTGACGCTGCCGCAGATCCGCGGCATGTTCAACGGCGACCAGGCCAGGAAGCAAGTCCTTGTGGATCATGGATTCCGCCTGCCATCCGCCATGGATAACCGGCCGCTCCGGTTTGGGGAATTTGAAGAAAAAGTCTTCCAGTCTGTGTATGTATCAGCTACCCCGGGGCCGTATGAACTTGAGCACAGCCCTGATATGGTGCAGCAGATCATTCGTCCTACAGGACTCCTTGATCCGAAAATTGACATCCGCCCAATCCAGGGCCAGATAGATGATATGATTGGTGAAATTCATGACCGCATTAAAAAGGATGAGAGAGTGCTCATCACGACCCTGACCAAAAAAATGTCTGAGGATTTGACGGATTACTTAAAAGAGCTCGGCATTAAGGTTCAATACCTGCATTCTGAGGTAAAAACCCTAGAGAGGATCGAAATCATCCGGGAACTGCGGATGGGCAAATATGATGTACTCGTCGGGATCAATCTTTTAAGGGAAGGTCTCGATATTCCCGAGGTCTCTCTTGTTGCCATACTCGATGCTGACAAGGAAGGGTTCCTGCGCTCTGAACGTTCCCTCATTCAGACCATTGGCCGCGCGGCGCGTAATGCAAACGGCCATGTCATCATGTATGCGGATAAGATGACCAATTCAATGGATATTGCCATAAGAGAAACAGCGCGCCGGAGGGAAATCCAGGAGGCGTATAACAAGGAGCACGGCATTACTCCGCAGACGATCCAGAAGGAAATCCGCGATTCGATCCGTGCGACTCATGCGGCTGAGGAACAGGAAACCTATTCGGCTACAGCGAAGCTTGATAAGCTGAACAAGAAGGAAAGAGAAAAAGTAATCGCAGATATGCAGGATGAAATGAAAGAAGCCGCAAAAGCCTTGAACTTCGAACGGGCTGCTGAGCTTCGCGACTTGATTTTAGAACTTAAAGCGGAAGGATGACACCACTATGGCTATGGAGAAGATTATTGTAAAAGGTGCCAGAGCCCACAATTTAAAAAATATAGACGTCACCATTCCGAGAGATAAGCTGGTTGTGCTAACGGGGCTCTCAGGATCAGGGAAATCCTCCCTGGCCTTTGACACCATATATGCGGAAGGGCAGAGAAGATATGTAGAATCCCTTTCCGCTTATGCCAGACAATTCCTGGGCCAGATGGATAAGCCGGATGTGGATGCGATCGAAGGGCTGTCCCCAGCCATCTCGATCGACCAAAAGACGACGAGCCGCAATCCGAGGTCTACGGTGGGAACTGTTACGGAAATCTATGATTACCTGAGGCTGCTTTTTGCGAGGGTCGGACACCCAACGTGTCCCATCCATAATATTGAAATCAGCTCACAGACGATCGAGCAGATGGTAGACCGGGTCCTCGAATATCCCGAACGGACCAAAATGCAGGTCCTGGCGCCGATCGTGTCCGGACGAAAGGGAACGCATGCCAAGGTTCTGGAGGACATTAAGAAGCAGGGATATGTCCGGGTGCGGATAGATGGGGACATGTATGATGTCGGCGATGAGATTGAGCTGGAGAAGAATAAAAAGCACTCCATTGAAGTCATCGTCGACCGGATTGTGGTGAAGGATGGAATTCAGGGCCGCCTTGCAGACTCCCTTGAGAGTGCATTGAAGCTCGGTGCAGGAAAGGTGATCGTGGATGTGATCGGCGAGGCGGAACTGCTCTTCAGTGAACAGCACGCCTGCCCAATCTGCGGGTTTTCCATCGGCGAGCTTGAGCCGCGCATGTTTTCCTTCAACAGTCCTTTTGGCGCCTGCCCGGAATGCGACGGACTGGGTTCAAAATTGGAAGTGGATAAGGATCTGGTACTGCCGAATAAGGACCTTTCCCTAAAGAATCATGCCATTGCTCCATGGGAACCGACAAGCTCGCAGTACTATCCGCAGCTTCTTGAAGCTGTGGCGAACCATTATGGCATCGATATGGATGTGCCTGTCAAGGATCTGCCCCAGCACCAGCTGGAAAAGATCCTTTATGGTTCTCCCTCTGACCGGATTTATTTCCGGTATGAAAATGATTTTGGCCAGGTCAGGGAGAATTATATCCACTTTGAGGGCGTCATCAAGAATGTGGAACGCCGTTTTAAAGAAACAAGCTCGGATTACATCCGGGAGCAGATGGAAAAGTATATGGGACAGCATGACTGCCCGGTCTGCAAAGGCTACCGATTGAAAAAGGAGACTTTGGCTGTACTGGTCGACGGCCGCCATATCGGGGAAGTGACCAAAAAGTCGATTGAAGAAGCATTGGAATTCTTTTACAGCCTGAAGCTTTCTGAAAAGGAAGAGCAGATTGCCAGATTGATTCTTCGTGAAATCAATGAGAGATTGGGCTTTTTAGCCAATGTCGGTCTGGAGTACCTGACATTAAGCCGTGCTGCAGGAACGCTCTCAGGCGGAGAGGCCCAGCGAATCAGGCTGGCTACCCAGATCGGCTCGAGGCTGACCGGTGTCCTCTATATCTTGGATGAACCATCAATCGGTCTTCACCAGAGGGATAACGACCGCTTAATCCAGACTCTCCAAAATATGAGGGATATTGGAAATACACTGATTGTTGTAGAGCATGACGAGGATACCATGTTTGCGGCTGATTACCTGATTGATGTTGGACCGGGGGCTGGTGTCCATGGAGGCTCGATCGTTTCTGCAGGAACGCCGCAGGAAGTAATGGATGATCCTGCCTCCCTGACCGGACAGTATCTGTCCGGAAAGAAATTCATCCCTCTTCCTCTTGAGAGGAGGAAGCCGGATGGCCGTTATATCGAAATTAAGGGAGCAAAGGAAAATAACTTAAAGAACGTCAATGCCAAGTTTCCGCTGGGGACCTTCATTTCGGTAACCGGTGTTTCAGGATCCGGAAAAAGTACCTTGATCAATGAGATCCTTCATAAAGCGCTCGCTCAGAAGCTTCATAAAGCCAAAAGCCGTCCAGGCGAGCACCGCGAAATAAAAGGCATTGATTACCTGGATAAGGTTATTGATATTGACCAGTCTCCGATCGGCAGAACGCCGAGATCGAATCCGGCTACCTATACAGGCGTATTTGATGATATCCGGGATGTGTTCGCCTCTACCAATGAAGCGAAAGTAAGGGGCTATAAAAAAGGCCGTTTCAGCTTCAACGTAAAAGGCGGTAGATGTGAAGCCTGCCGCGGCGACGGAATCATCAAAATTGAAATGCATTTCCTTCCGGATGTGTATGTTCCTTGTGAGGTCTGCCATGGGCAGCGCTATAACAGGGAAACGCTGGAAGTTAAATATAAAGGGAAGCATATCGCAGATGTTCTGGACATGACCGTGGAAGATGCACTGCATTTCTTTGAGAATATCCCGAAAATTTCACGCAAGCTTCAAACGATCTTTGACGTCGGACTGGGTTATGTGAAACTGGGCCAGCCTGCAACGACTCTTTCAGGAGGAGAAGCGCAGAGGGTAAAACTGGCTTCTGAGCTTCACCGGCGTTCGACAGGGCGTTCCTTCTATATCTTGGATGAGCCCACTACCGGTCTTCACGTAGATGATATTTCAAGACTGCTGGTTGTTCTTCAAAGGCTGGTGGAAAATGGCGATACCGTGCTGGTTATCGAGCATAATCTGGATGTAATCAAAGCAGCCGATTATATTGTGGATCTGGGGCCTGAAGGAGGAGATAAAGGAGGAACCATCCTTTCCTCCGGTACCCCAGAAGAAATCGCCATGGTCAAAGAATCATACACTGGAAAGTATTTACGTCCTATTCTGGAACGGGACCGGATGAGAATGGAAAAGCTTGTGAATGAAAAAGAAAAACAGCACAGTTAAGACAGAAGCAGGCCTTATCAGGGCCTGCTTTCTTTCTGCTTACCTGCATAAATCGACAGATCCAGAGTATTTCCGGGGAAATCCTGTGCGGTTGTATAGCTGGCACAGCTTCGTGAATTTATGAAACTTTCTGGCGGCCGAAGCGTAAACATGGTAGGGATTCTAGAATCATCAGGAATTCGGGGTTACCCGCGAAAAAAGAAAGGGAGAACTCTATCATGAATAAAGATAAAATTCTTGCTTCGCTGAGTTATTTCAGTATTTTCTTTGCACCATTTTTGCTGCCGCTTATTATCTATTTTGTCAGTGACAATTTTTATGTGAAAGGACATGCAAAAAAAGCCCTGCTTTCGCATTTAGTTCCCTTTTTGGGAATAATTATGATTATTACCGGGATCATTGGAGATTTTGCCAATGGAGGATTACCTGTCTTTTTCATTATAGGCATCATTGTCTATGGTCTGTTAAGTTTTATTGTGCTGATCTGGAATATCGTGAAAGGAATCAGGCTGTTGATGAATTAAGGGGAGGAATCTTCGCATGCAGACAGAAAAGAAACGGATTTTGGAGATGGTTGAGGGAGGAAAGCTGACTGCGTCTGAAGCGCTTATTCTTTTGGAACAGCTGGATGAAACATCGAAAAAGGAGGAGGAAAAGCAGAACAGTTTTCTTTTTGAACTGGAAGAGGAACCGGCTGGCAATCATAAGAAAAAGTCCTTTACGGAAAAGCTTTCAAAGGATGAATCGTTCAATCAAAAGGTAATGGTGGCAAAGGATAAGATCTTCGGTTTTGTGGATACGGCATTAAATAAAATCAAAGACTTTGACCTGGATTTAAATTTCGGCTCCTATTTCGAAGTGGCGCATGTTTACCAGACGAACGATCTTGATTTTACCGAAATTTCTGCCGAAGTGAGCAATGGTACCATAGAAATCATCCCATGGGCAACAAAGGAAGTCAGGGTCGAGTGCGAGGCAAGGATATACAGGGCAAAAGATGAGCTTGAAGCAAGGAGTTTATTTCAGGCTGAGACATCATTTGGCATCAAGGATGGAAGCATGGCTTTTTTGAATCGGCAAAAATCAATGAAGATCGCAGCGAGAATCCTGATTCCGGATCATACCTATGAACAGATTGCGATTCGAATATTCAATGGTTCTGCACAGGGTGAGAATCTTAAGGCACGGTCCATAAAAGCTAAAACAGCCAATGGAAAAATCCATCTTGTGAATATTAGCGGTGAAGAAGCGGAAATCGATACAGCCAATGGAGGGATCATTCTGGATCAGGCCAGCTTCCAGAAGCTTGCTGCCGAAACCATCAATGGTCCTATTTCGGTCAGCGGAGCCTTTCATTCAATTGATGTGAACTCTTTTAATGGAGAAGTGAAATGCCTGGTGGAAAATGAAACGTGTGAGCGGGTGAGGGCAAAGGCGGTAACGGGCAGCATAGACCTTGTCCTTCCTGACGGGGCTGGCATAGATGCCGATTTGAGGACAAATCTCGGCGGTTTCAATGTGAATCTTGGGGGAATTGATGTTATCGAAGAAAAAAAGGATGTTGCCAAAAAAGCTCTTCGTTTTAAAGCGGATGGCCAAAAGGGTGAAAGGGTGTATATCCTGGCTGAAACGATGTCCGGTTCCATATCCGTGCTTAGAAATACTCATTCTGAGTAAATAGAGTTTATTAGACGGCCTGCCGTCATCTTGAAAAAAGGAGTAAATGGGTTTGAAAAAGAAGCTGGTAAGATCGAGAACAAACCGAAAATTGGCGGGGATCCTTGGCGGCATTTCTCAATACTTTGGAATCAATGCGGCGCTGCTTAGGATTCTGTTTGCAATAGCTGTAGTGTTTACTAGCTTTACACTTGGCTTGGTGTATGTGCTATTAATCTTTATTTTACCCAATGAAGGGGATGGAATGATACGTTGAAATGGATTGTGAAGCTGCTCCTTAATGCCTGTATCTTTATGTTATTGGCAGTTTATTTAAATGGCATTTATGTTTCAAGCTTTGGGGCAGCAATAGGAGCAAGCATTATACTATCGATACTTAACATGGTGGTCAGGCCGATTCTGATCTTTTTTACTCTGCCGGTCACGATTCTTACATTGGGGCTTTTCATCCTTGTGATTAATGCGATTACGCTTATGATTACGGATGGACTGATGGGAGCTTCTTTCGAAATCGAAGGATTTGGAACAGCCTTTGTGGCGGCCCTGATCATGGCGCTGCTGAATATCGTCATCAATAAGATTGTCTACAGAGAAGATAAATAAGACCAGGAGGCCGATTCGATGAATCAGCCTCTGGTCTTAGAATTGATACGTTTGACGCAGTGCTTTGATGATTGCGCTGCTGCAGGCAGATTTAAAATGATCCGAGCGCAGCTCGATGATATCTTTTCTGCTCGTCATAAAGCCGCACTCGACCAGGATGGCGGTCATTTTTGTTTCACGGAGCACATGGAAATCTGCCGTCTTCACGCCGCGGTTTTTCAGCTTGGTGGCAGAGATTAAATTTTTCTGGACTGATTCTGCCAGCCGAAGTGCCTCTTTCGGCCGGGAAAGATAGACATACGTTTCGATGCCTTCAGCTTCCACCCACTCCTTCCCGTTTCCTGCTGCGTTCGCATGTATGGAAATGAAAACGTCTGCATGTATCGAATTGGCAAAATCGGTCCGCTGTTTTAGAGCGGCATCGTATAAATCTGAATGAGTCTCATAAACGCTTACAGAACGAAAATTGGAAAGGCTCTCCTTCATACAGCGGGCAACTGCTGAATTGAATTCATACTCCCTTAATCCACAGGGGCTTCTTTTACCCGGCGTTTGGAAGCCGTGCCCTGCATCCAGTACAATCTTCACGATTATCCCTCCTTATGGCTTTATCATTATTTATATAAAGTGTTTTGGGAAAAAAGAGGTGCTCAAACAAGTAAAAAGTTAGTTTCCTGATAAAAGATAGTTATAAAATAAGACCGCAGGCTATGCCTGCGGTCCTGGAAACGTTATAGACGGACGAGCTGCAGCGCATCCTGATCCGCTATCAATGTGACTTTTTGATGGTTTTTTAATGCTGAGGCAGGGAAGTCTTCGGATACGGATCCTTCCAGCAGCTCTTTAATTGCCTGCGCTTTTGTGTGGCCGGAAGCGAGAAGCAGAATTTCCCTGCTCTTCAGAATGCTTGCGATGCCCATGGTCAGGGCTTTTTCTGGAACTTCATCCATGCTCGGGAAATATCTCGCATTTGCTTCCCTTGTGTTCTGTGATAATTCGACAATATGGACATGAGAGCTGAAGGATGTACCAGGCTCATTAAAGCCGATATGGCCGTTCCGTCCGATTCCCAAAACCTGGAGGTCAGCACCATTAAAGCTTTCGATGAGCGCATCATATCTTTTGCATTCATCTTCCAGGTTTTCGGCGCTTCCATTCGGGATATTCGTATTTTCTGGTTTTATATTTATATGACTAAAGAGATTTTCCTTCATAAAGGATGCATAGCTATTGGAATTCTCTGCTGTCATGCCCACATATTCATCGAGGTTAATCGTGTGTATGCCCTCATAGCTTGTACCGTTTGCGCGGAAATCTTCTATTAATTCCCTGTAAAGTCCAATAGGTGTGCCTCCTGTCGCAAGCCCGAGTACAGCATCAGGCTTTGCCTTCACAAGCTGAATGACCTGTGCGGCAGCCAGCCTGCTCATTTCTTCATAATGATCTGCTTGGATTATTTTGATTTCCAGCTTCATCACCCTCAATCCATGGAATTAGTACGATAGTATTCCCTTTTTTCTCCTTATTTAACTGCGGAGCTGGAATCGTATGCGAGAGTCCCGCGGCAGAATGTCCTGAGAATCTGTAAATCGGATGTAACCAGGACAAAATCGGCATCCTTGCCCGGAGCTATGCTGCCTTTACGGTCAAATATTCCCAGCTGTTTTGCTGGATTGACAGAGGCAAGGTGGATAACATCCTCAAGGTTCATTGTTGTAAAATGGATCATGTTCCTGACGGAATCAGCCATCTTTAGTATGCTTCCGGCCAATGTTCCATCCTCCAGGAGGGCCTGCCCATTTTCAACCTTCACTTCCTGGCCACCAAGATCGTAGGTTCCAGGTTTTATGCACTTTGCCCGCATAGAATCCGTTATTAGAATCATACCCTCTCTGCCTTTGGAATTAACCGCAAGCTGGATCATTTCCGGCCTTACATGGATGCCGTCCGCAATAATTTCCGCCTTCAGTTCCTTGAATAATAGAGCGGCGCCGGCTGTTCCCGGTTCCCGGTGATGCAGGCCCCTCATGCCATTGAACAAATGGGTCACCTGCCTGGCGCCGGCAAGAACAGCCTTTTCCATCTGTTCGTATGTGGCATCTGTATGGCCCATGGAAGCTACTACGCCATTTTCGGCCAGGTATTGAATAAATTCATAGCCATTCGGCTGCTCTGGTGCCACGGTGACTAATTTGATGCAGTTTCCGGAGTCTTCCTGCCATTTCTTGAATTGTTCAATGTCAGGTTCAAGAATATGCTGCTCTGGCTGAGCCCCCTTCTTTGAGGGATTGATAAACGGACCCTCCAGGTGGATGCCGAGTATTTCAGCCCTTCCAGGTTGTGCAGGCTGAATTCTATATTGTTTGACATTCCGGACGGCCCTGTCAATCTGGCTTACAGATTGGGTGATGGTGGTTGCCAGAAAGCTGGTGGTTCCCTCTTCTGGAAGGATGGATGCCATGGCGGCCAGTGCTTCCTGAGTGGCGTCCATCGTATCAGCACCGGCTGCCCCGTGGATATGGACATCAATAAAGCCTGGGATGATTTTGGAGCCTGGTTCGGCTTCTATCACCTGAACACCGGAGGGGAGCTCAGCTGGTGATCCTTCCCCAATTTCGGTAAAGACTCCGTTCTCAACGAAAATATATCCATGAGACAGAATGGCTTTCTCTGTATAAATCTTGGCACCTTTTATGATAAATCGGCTGGACGGCATATAGTAACCTCCTAAACGCTTTTCCATTATTGTACATGAAAGAGGTCCCTGCAGGAAAACACGGCTCTGTAGTCTATCCGCTTATTTCGTACAAGAAATCTGGAGTTTACATTCAATCCCACGCAGTTTGATTCACACATAGGTTTTCAAAAGAAAAAATGCTACAATATAGTACAGTATTAAATTGTCTCCAAAAGGGAGGAATCATATT
This sequence comes from Peribacillus kribbensis DSM 17871, assembly GCF_000430765.1. GTDB lineage: Bacteria > Bacillota > Bacilli > Bacillales > DSM-1321 > Paraperibacillus > Paraperibacillus kribbensis. Next base: position 184,609 of record NZ_KE387239.1, read on the forward strand.
GGCAAAAGTGCGTACAAAAGACATCATAGAGAAATTCAATTTAGAGCTTATCAGCGGAGAAGAAGGCGTAAACAGACCGATTGTGACGAGTGATTTGTCCAGGCCGGGATTAGAGATGGCCGGTTTTTTTGATTACTATCCTGCAGAGCGGGTCCAGCTTCTTGGAATGACCGAAATGGACTTTTATAATAAGCTGAGCAGTGCCGAGCAGAGGCTGCGGATGGAGGCGTTATGCAGCGATCTTACTCCCTGCATCATCATTACAAGGGGCGAGGAAGTTCCGGTATACTTAATCGAGGCGTCTGAACGGGAGTCTGTGCCGGTTCTGCGGTCAGGTTCCAAGACTACCCGCCTTTTCAGCAGACTGACGAATTACCTGGAATTCAAGCTTGCTCCCACTACAGCTGTTCATGGAGTGCTTGTAGACATTTACGGAGTCGGCGTTCTCATTACCGGCAGCAGCGGAGTTGGTAAGAGTGAAACCGCACTGGAACTAGTGAAGCGCGGACACCGGCTTGTGGCGGATGACTGCGTGGAAATCCGCCAGGAAGACGAAGAGACGCTGGTGGGGAATTCACCTGAACTGCTGCAGAATTTATTAGAAATCCGCGGTCTTGGCATTATTAATGTTATGACTCTGTTTGGGGCAGGAGCTGTAAGGAACTATAAGCGGATCTCCCTGGTCATCAATCTGGAGACCTGGGAAAAGACCAAGCAGTATGACCGTCTGGGCCTTGACGAAGAAAAAATCAGAATATTGGATACAAATATCACAAAGCTTATTGTGCCTGTCCGTCCGGGACGTAACCTGGCCGTCATCATTGAGGTTGCTGCGATGAACTTCAGATTGAAAAAAATGGGATATAATGCTGCCCAGTCCTTCACAAGCAAATTGGCTGAAGTGATCATGGAAGGCGACCACAGCGACGAGGTATAAGACTGGAAACGAGGGTCTCTTCAGGGACCCTAAAGAGAGTTAGAAAAGAGAGGGAAATTGAGAATGGAGAATTCAATAGAGCCAATCAGCAAAGTGGCCTTTCATCTTGGCCCGATTGCGGTCCACTGGTATGGGATCATCATCGGGACCGGGCTTTTATTAGGTTTATTGATTGCAATGAGAGAGTCTGAGAAGCGCGGGCTTTCCAAGGACACGTTTCTCGATATGATTCTGTTTGCGGTTCCGGTGGCCATCATCTGTGCCCGCATCTATTATGTCCTTTTTGAATGGGGCTATTATTCCAAGCATCCCAATGAAATCATTCAAGTGTGGCAGGGTGGAATTGCGATACATGGAGCCCTCATCGGGTCCATTTTGACTGCCTATATTTTTACAAAGGTCAAAGGAATTTCGTTCTGGAAAATCTGTGACATCGCCGCTCCAAGCCTGATACTCGGCCAGGCGATCGGCCGGTGGGGAAACTTTATCAACCAGGAGGCGCACGGACGCGAAGTGGGCCGGAGCTTCCTGGAATCCCTGCATCTGCCTGATTTTATTGTGAATCAGATGTACATCAACGGTGCGTATTATCATCCTACTTTTTTATATGAATCTTTATGGGACTTTGTGGGCTTCATCATCCTGCTCTCTCTGAGAAGAGCAAATCTGCGGCGCGGGGAGCTGTTCCTGACCTATGTGATCTGGTATTCCATCGGACGTTACTTTATTGAAGGAATGCGGACCGACAGCCTGATGCTCACCCACAGTCTGCGGATGGCCCAGGTGCTGTCCCTTTCGCTGATTGTGATTGCCCTTGCCATCATTCTTTACAGACGCTTTACCAAGCAATCCGTCAAACGGTATTTAGACGCATAAATAAATTCGAACCTGGGGAGGAGAAGGATTTGTTTTTCGGTATGATCAAAAGGGGGCTGCTGTCAGGGCTTGGTACAGTTTGGACACTGGGGAAAGTTATTTTCCCTGTGACCTTGATCGTCTCCATTCTGCAGTATACTCCTGTACTTAACTGGATTGTTAAAGGAATTTCTCCTGCCATGAAAGTCCTTGGTCTTCCGGGAGAGGCGGCCATTCCGCTGGTTCTGGGAAACTTCCTCAATCTATATGCCGCCATCGGAGGGGTCCTGACGCTGCATTTGACTGTGAAAGAGGTCTTGATTTTAGCAGTGATGCTAAGCTTCTGCCATAATCTTTTAATCGAAACGAGTGTTGCTTTAAAAGTGGGCGTGAAGCTCTGGGTCATCCTGACCGTCCGGATCAGCCTGGCGCTGATCTCTGCAATTGTCATCAACCTCGTCTGGCATGGAGGAGGACAGTACGCCCAGTATGGGTCCTTCGATGGAAAGGATGGAGAAATTTCCGGTGCTGCCTCCATTGTTCTTCATGGGATTGAAAATGCCCTCCACGGAATCTGGAAGCTGGCCATTATCGTAATCCCGCTGATGGTCGTTATCCAAATCATGAAGGAATTAAAATGGATGGATAAGATCTCTTCAGGACTTGCTCCGTTAATGAAGATTCTGGGCATGCAGAAGAATGCCTCTATGACGATGGCAACAGGTCTTGTGCTTGGCCTTGCCTACGGTGCGGGGGTGATGATCCAGGCAGTCCAGGAGGATGGAGTGAGCAAAAAGGATGCGACTCTTGCCTTCATTTTTCTTGTGGCCTGTCATGCGGTCGTAGAGGATACTCTCATTTTTGTGCCGCTGGGAGTTCCGGTCTGGGCACTCTTTTTGATCCGTATTATCACAGCCTTTATTTTAACGATGGCAGTCTCATATTTTTGGAAGAGGGCTGAAACAGCAAAGCTGAGAAAGGAAACTATATATGAACACATCTAAGATTACTACCGTCCTGTTTGATTTGGATGGTACCCTGATTAATACCAATCATTTAATCATAGAATCTTTCATTCATACGCTTAATCTGTATTTTCCTGATAAGTATGGAAGGGAGGAAGTGCTCCCGTTTATGGGGCCGCCTCTCTACGACTCTTTCTATTCAGTCGACCCGGAAAGGGCATCTGAAATGGTCTCTGCATATAGAACATATAATATTGCGAACCATGACCGCCTGGTAGAGGAATTTGAAGGAGTTTATGAAGCGGTTGAGTCTTTACATGAAGCTGGCTATAAGCTCGCGATCGTTTCCACCAAGCTGCATGATACGATTTTGATGGGCTTGAAGCTTGCGAGGCTTGAGAAGTTTTTTGATGTAGTTATCGGCCTGGATGATGTAGAAAGAGCCAAGCCAGATCCAGAGCCTCTCAATAAGGCGCTTGGAATTCTGGGATCAAAGCCTGAAGAGGCGATTATGGTAGGCGATAACCACCATGATATCCTGGGAGGGAAAAATGCCGGTACCCTGACTGCTGGAGTGGCATGGACAGCAAAAGGAAGGGATCATCTAGTGCAGTATGAGCCTGATGTTATTCTCGAGCATATGGATGATCTATTGGAGATTTTAAAGGTACAGAAAAAGGAGAAGCAATGAGGCGCACCACCCGTTATCCCGTACAGGGGGCCAATTCTTTATGGCATGTTTACAAAACCGTGCCTTTTTGGAAGGTAGTGAAAAACTTCGTTGTGATCCAGACAGCCAGATATACACCTTTTTTAGCCATAAAGAACTGGCTGTATCGTGTATTTTTGCGGATGGATATCGGCGAACAGACTTCGTTTGCGCTGATGGTCATGCTCGATGTGATGTTCCCAGAGAAAATCTCGGTAGGACGCAATACGGTGATCGGCTATAATACCACTATCCTGGCCCATGAGTATCTCATTAAGGAATACCGCCTTGGGAAGGTTGAAATCGGAAGTGAAGTCATGATCGGAGCCAATACGACGATACTTCCGGGAGTCCGGATCGGGGACGGAGCCATCGTTTCTGCCGGCACCCTGGTCAATAAAGACGTGCCGGAGGGCTGTTTTGCCGGAGGAAATCCCGTGCGTATCATTTATACAAAGGAAGAGCTTCAAAAACGTATGCAAGCAGACGATCTATAAGGGACCTTCGGCAGGACTTCTGCCGGGTCCTTTTTTTATTTTGTTACTGCCTGCTTGCCCATAAGCGCGGCCAAATCCCCCTCAAGCCTCTTCATCATCTCCTGAAGAGTCATCTCCTCACTTGCTGAATCCTCATAAACATTTTTCAAAATAGAAGCAAAGTGCTCCTGCATCTGTTCAATACTCATTATCCAAATCTCCATAAAAATTTTTTTATACCCATTAGACGCCTAATACCCACAAAAAGTTACATATAAACCTGGGGAATTTTCGGGGAAAGTGGAATGACCCCATTTCCCCGGATAATAATCCTTGACTGTACCCCATGCTAAGAGTAAACTACATATAACTTTAATTTATTAGCACATTAGCATACTAAAGTATTTTGAAAATTTCTAATGTGTTTACAAGAGGATGTGTAAAGGTTGCAAAAGCTGTTCATGTTTGAAAAGCCTGTAGGGATGAGGGATACCCTCCCGTTATTATATGAACGAAAGAAAAGTGTCCGGAACCGCATTTCCGAGGAGTTTGAGGCATGGGGATATCAGTTTTTGGAAACCCCGGCACTGGAATACTTCGATACGATTGGAGAGGCGTCATCGATCCAAAATCAGCAGATGTTTAAACTGCTGGATCAGCAGGGACATACAGCGGTATTGAGGCCGGATATGACGGCACCGATTGCCAGGGTGGCAGCTTCACAATTGCTGAAGCAGCAGATGCCTGTCAGGATCGCCTATTCAGCCAGTGTCTACCGCGCCCAGCAGAAGGAGGGCGGCCGGGCGGCTGAATTCGAACAGATCGGGGTCGAATTGATCGGTGACTCTACCATCAGCGCGGATTCTGAATTGATCGCTCTGTTAATTTCTTCGCTGCAAAAAGCAGGTTTTCAAGAGTTCCAGATTGCCATCGGACATATCGGCTTTATTCAAACATTGATGCTGGATATTCTCGGCAGGGAGGAGCGGGTCCATGCGCTGCTTCGTTTCCTGAATGAACGGAATTATGTGGGATATATTGAACATGTGAATTCTTTGCAGCTTGCCAATATGGACAAGAAGCGGCTGCTTGATATTCTGGAGCTGAAAGGATCAGGAGAGGTTCTGGAAAAAGCCGCAGGGCTTTTGGAGAATGATCAGGGAACGGAAAAACTGAATGAGCTGGATGAACTGCTGCAGCAGTTAGCGGAATATGGCTCTGATCAATATGTGAGTCTCGATTTAACGTTAATGAATGATCTAAGCTATTATTCAGGGCTGTTATTTGAGGTCTACACTGCCGGGATCAACTTCCCTGTAGGAAATGGCGGCAGATACAATTCGCTTTTGAAAAAGTTCGGCAGCGACTCTCCTGCCACCGGGTTTGCTCTCAGACTCGACCGGCTGATCGAGGCGATGGGACCGGTACAGGAAAAGCTGCAGCTGGAATGCGCGCTCTTCACCCCGGAACGGAAGCAGGAGGCACTGGAATTTGTAAGAAACCGCCGGGCTGGCGGCAGACGGATTGCACTTCAGGACATCACTGGAGTTTCGGGTCTGGATGCGTATACGAAAAATTATACAGAAGTTCATTATTTTATTGGTGCTTCCGGAAAGGATGGAGGCCATGAATGATTTTTTAACGATGGCGATGCCGAAGGGAAGAATTTTTGAAGAAGCGCTGGAGCTGCTGCGAATGGCAGGATATTCGCTGCCTTCAGAGTTTGAAGAATCCAGAAAGCTGATCATTGACCTCGAGGAAGAGAAACTTCGCTTTATTTTGGCTAAGCCTATGGATGTGGCTGTATATGTAGAGCAGGGCGTTGCGGATATAGGGATCGCGGGCAAGGATGTGCTGCTTGAAGAAGAGCCGGATGTGTATGAGCTTCTGGACTTGAGGATCAGCCGCTGCCATCTTGCTGTCGCAGGGCTGCCTAATACGTCTGTTAATGAAGCTGCCCCAAAAATTGCATCGAAATATCCGACCGTCGCTTCCCATTATTTCAGGGAACAGGGCGAGCAGGTGGAAATTATCAAGCTGAACGGGTCGATCGAGCTGGCTCCGCTGATCGGACTGGCAGAACGGATTGTCGATATTGTATCGACAGGACAGACTCTCCATGAAAATGGGCTTGTAGAATATGAACGCATTTCGGAAATTACGTCAAGGCTGATTGCCAACCGCGCAAGCTATCGACTAAAGGAAGGCCGCATCACAGAGATGGTCCGCAGGCTCGCCTCGGTCATTCCGGCGCAGGCGTAGTCTCTAGATCATACATTTGGCAGGGGGGTACACAGTGAGAATTGAACGCTTAACAAAAGGCCTGTCTCTTAAACGTTCCGTAGACAGCGGTACAGACGAACAGAGGCAGATTGTAAAAGAGATCATTGCTGCTGTCAAAAGAGAGGGCGATTCCAAGCTGTTTGAGCTTACCAAAAAGTTTGACGGCGCCGGACTCAAGCAGTTGAAGGTAACGGAAGATGAGATAGAAGAGGCGATGAATTCTGTAACGCCCGAGCTGATTGATATTATAAGAGAAGCCGCAGCAAACATCCGGGATTTTCACAGCCGTCAGTTAAGGAATTCCTGGATGACAGTCGATGGTTCAGGAAGCATGCTGGGGCAGAAAGTCACTGCGCTGGATTCTGTCGGAGTCTATGTGCCGGGCGGTAAAGCTGCCTATCCATCATCAGTTCTCATGAACGTGATTCCTGCCGCGGTGGCTGGCGTCTCCCGCATCGTAATGGTTTCTCCTCCAGACAGGAGTGGAAAGCTTCCGGATGGCGTACTGGCAGCTGCAAAAATTGCAGGAGTCAGCGAGATTTATAAGGTCGGCGGCGCGCAGGCCGTGGCGGCTCTTGCCTATGGAACCGAAACGATCCAGGGAGTCGATAAGATCACGGGACCGGGGAATATCTTCGTCGCGCTGGCAAAGCGGGAAGTGTTCGGGGATGTGGATATCGATATGATTGCGGGGCCGAGCGAGATAGCGGTCCTCGCTGATCATACCGCCAGTGCGGAAGAAGTGGCTGCAGACCTGCTGTCACAGGCAGAGCATGACGAGCGGGCAAGCAGCGTGCTGATCACGACCTCGGGAGAACTTGCTGAGGACACTGCCCGGGAAGTAGAGCTTCAGCTTAAAGGCCTCCCGAAAGAAGCGATCGCAAGGGCTTCTGTCAGTGAATATGGGCGGATCTATGTGGCCGATACGTTAGAAGAGGCGATACAGGCAGTGAATGAAATCGCTCCTGAGCATCTTGAGATTATGACAGAGAATCCTATGGAGCTTCTTGGGAAGATCCGCCATGCAGGAGCGATCTTCCTTGGGCGCTGCAGCTCAGAGCCTGTGGGTGATTATTTTGCCGGGCCGAATCATGTGCTTCCTACCAATGGAACAGCAAGATTCTCAAGCCCGCTTAACGTAGAGGACTTTCAAAAAAAATCAAGCATCATCATGTACAGCCGTGAAGCCATAGAGAAAAATGGAGCTAAAATTGCTGCTTTTGCAAGGCTCGAGGGTCTCGAAGCCCACGCGAGAGCCGTGGAGACAAGGCTCGGGAAATAGGGGGCTGACTCCGCACGAACCCGCGCTGTAACTGCATTTCAATTTCAGGAAATGGGGTTAGACCCCGTAGAATAGGAGGTTTTTTAAATGGATAGAGAGCGTTCTGCACGTATTGAGCGGAAGACGGGTGAGACGGATATTAAGCTGGAGTTCGGTATGGATGGGGAGGGGCTTTCGTCGCTTGAGACGGGAGTTCCGTTTCTGACTCATATGCTGGATCTGTTTACGAAGCACGGGCAGTTTAATCTGATTGTGGATGCTAAGGGTGATATTGAAGTGGATGATCACCATACGACAGAGGATATCGCGATCTGTCTTGGACAGGCCATCGTGGAGGCACTTGGCGATAAGAAGGGAATCAAGCGCTATGGAAATGCGTTTGTGCCGATGGATGATGCGCTGGCCCAGGTGGTCATAGATTTAAGCAACCGCCCTCACCTTGAGCTGCGTGCAGAGCTTCCTTCCCAGAAGGTGGGCACATTCGATACAGAGCTCGTCCATGAATTTTTATGGAAGCTTGCACTTGAAACAAGAATGAATCTGCACGTGATTGTGCACTACGGGCAGAATACCCACCATATCATCGAAGCGATTTTCAAAGCTCTTGCACGGGCCCTGGATGAAGCGACTACTATTGACCCGAGAATCAAGGGTGTGCCTTCCACGAAAGGGATGTTATAACATGATCGGCATCGTCGACTATGGGATGGGCAATTTATTCAGTGTCAGCAAGGCCTTTGAAAGGCTCGGCGCTGAATACTTTATTTCCTCGGATCCTAAAAGGCTCGGAGAAGCAGCAGGGATCATCCTTCCGGGAGTCGGGGCGTTCAAGGATGCGATGGCCCAATTGAATGAGCTGGAGCTTACGGATTTTCTCAGTGCATACGCAGTAAGCGGCAAGCCGCTGCTCGGCATCTGCCTCGGCATGCAGCTTCTCTTTGAAGACAGCGAGGAATTTGGCCTGACAGAGGGATTGTCCTTGCTGCCGGGCTGCATCAGGAGATTCCCCGGAACAGACAGTGAAGGTGTTTCGTATAAAGTGCCTCATATGGGCTGGAATAAGCTGAATTATAATGTTCCTTCTCCACTTCTTGAAGGCATTGAGGAAAGCTATGTTTATTTTGTTCATTCTTTCTATGCAAAGACCCCAGTGGAAGTGGTCAATGCCTCCGCCAGCTACGGGGAAGAAGTGCCAGCTGTCGTTTCACGGAATAATATCATGGGCATGCAGTTCCACCCGGAAAAAAGCGGGGAGACGGGCATGGCCCTGCTGCAGAATTTCATTAAAATTACAGAAAGCAGGGTGTCAGTATGAACGGATTTACCATTTACCCGGCAATCGATATCCGCGGCGGAAAATGTGTGAGACTCCTACAGGGAGATTATGATAAAGAAACCGTGTACGGCGATTCACCGGCCGATATGGCAGAAAGCTTTGCCAGCCAAGGAGCTTCATGGATTCATATGGTCGATCTGGATGGAGCAAAGGCAGGCAGCCCTGTAAATGATTCTCTCGTTATTAAGGCCGCTTCCTCGCTTTCTGCCAATATCCAGGTGGGCGGCGGAATCCGTTCCGAACGGGATATTGTGTATTATCTTGAAAAAGGGATCAAGCGCGTCATCTTGGGGAGCATTGCCGTTTCAGATCCAGCTTTTACGAAGGAAATGCTAAAAAAATACGCAGCTTCCATCGCCATCGGAATCGATGCCAAGGACGGCATGGCGGCCACGCATGGCTGGCTGGAGACCTCACAGGTTAAAGCGGTTGAACTTGGGAAGGCACTTGCTGACGCCGGGGCAGAAACGTTCATTTTCACCGATATTGCAACAGACGGCATGCTTTCCGGTCCGAATGTAGACGCGGTTTCCGCCATGGCAGAAGAAACAGGGAAGAGCGTGATTGCTTCAGGAGGCATCAGCAGCCTGGAGGACCTGGTACAGCTTTCAAAGCTGTCAGGTCTTGGCGTAGCCGGAGCGATTGTGGGCAAGGCGATTTATACGGGGAGATTCTCCGTAAGGGATGCGCTGAATGAGGTGGATTCATGATTACCAAACGGATTATTCCCTGCCTGGATGTCAAAGAAGGCAGAGTGGTAAAGGGAATCCAGTTCCTGGGCTTAAGAGATGCCGGGGACCCGGTCGAGCTTGCCGCATTCTATGACCGTGAGGGAGCGGACGAACTGGTATTCCTTGATATTTCTGCGTCCCATGAAGGAAGAAAGACCATGGTGGAGGTTGTCAAAAGTGTGGCGGCCTCGCTTGCGATCCCTTTTACAGTCGGGGGAGGGATTAATTCTCTCGAGGACATGAAGAGAATTCTCCGCGCAGGAGCCGATAAGGTCTCCTTGAATACGGCAGCCGTCCTCCGCCCGGAGCTGATTGCTGAAGGCTCCCGCTTTTTTGGCGCCCAGTGTATCGTGGTGGCGATCGATGCACGGTATGATGAAGAGCAGGGAACCTGGATGGTCTACACACATGGAGGCAGAAAGCGCACAGACAAAACCGCCGTGGACTGGGCAATGGAAGCGGTGAGCCTCGGTGCTGGGGAAATCCTTTTGACAAGCATGGACAGCGATGGCGAGAAGAACGGCTTCAATCTTGAGCTGACGTCCGCTGTCAGTGAAGCGGTAAGTGTTCCTGTCATTGCCTCTGGTGGAGCGGGGAATGCAGAGCATTTTTATGAAGCGTTTGAAGAAGGAAAGGCAGATGCAGCTCTGGCCGCTTCTATTTTCCACTATAAAGAAACGTCTGTTACAGAAGTAAAAAGTTTTCTAAAAAGCCGGGGAGTGAATATTCGATGAACCTACAAAAGATAAAATTCGACAGCCAGGGATTGATTCCGGCCATCGTTCAGGATGCCAACACAAAAGAGGTTCTGACTCTTGCTTATATGAACGAGGAATCTCTCGAGCTATCATTAGAGAGCAAAGAAACCTGGTTCTTCAGCCGCTCAAGGGAAAAGCTGTGGCATAAAGGGGAAACGAGCGGGAACACCCAGACCATCGTCGATATCAAATTCGACTGTGATCAAGATGCCCTTGTCGTCCTGGTGGAGCCCAAGGGTCCGGCCTGCCATACCGGCTCAGTCAGCTGCTTCACAGAAAGCCTTCTGTCAGGCGGGGAGGAAAAAGCGGAAGCTGCTGTGACAGCCGATTTCCTGTATGAATTGGAAAATCTGATTGCAGAACGAGAAAGACTCCGTCCGGAAGGCTCTTATTCAACGTATCTATTTGAAAAAGGCGTGGACAAGATTCTTAAAAAAGTCGGCGAAGAATCCGCGGAGGTTATTATAGCCGCGAAAAACCGCGATAAAGAAGAACTCAAATGGGAAACCGCGGACCTCTTCTACCACGTCTTCATCCTGCTGAGAGAACAGGGACTTCCATTCAAGGAAGTACTGAATGTTTTAAAACAAAGACACACGGAAAAAGAGTCTGGGAAATAATTGGGAAATGGGGACTGTCCCCATTTCCCAATTTTGTGTTATAATTCATTAGTTAATTACTTACTAATGGAGGATTCCATGTCAAAAGATTCAAAGGCAAGGCGCAAGGCGCAGGTTTTTTCGTTTTTTCCCACTGGGGAGTATTATTTCGCGAGAGGTTTGAGATATTTTAACCGCCGTGATTTACATAAGGCGAAAAAATATATTGAACGTGCACATGAGCTGGAAGCAGGCGAGCCGATGATTGTCTGCCAGCTGGCTATTATTTATACAGAACTTGGGGATTACGAGTACTCGAATGAACTGCTTCAGTCCATTCTTGGCGGTTTGGATCCATATATGACAGAATGCCATTATTTCATGGCTAATAACTATGCTCATCTTGGCATGTTTAAGGAAGCTTATCTGCATGCCGGCATGTATCTGGATAAAGAGGAAGACGGTGAATTCAGCGAGGATGCTGAGGAACTGATAGATTTAATTGAGCTTGAGATGGATGAATTGGGAGAAACGCTCGATCTTCTGGAGGATGAGGACGGTCTGTTATCCAGGCAGGAAAAGGCCCGCGAACAGCTGGAAACAGGGAACTTCGCCCAGGCCATTATTTCCTTGAACGAGATTGTGGAGGAATACCCTGATTCCTGGTCCACTTATAATAATCTGGCACTGGCTCATTTCTATCTAGGAAAAACCGACGAAGCTTTCAAGGTCCTGGATGAGCTTCTCGCCAAAAATCCAGGCAATATGCATGCCCTTTGCAATATGCTGGTATTCCATTTCTATCAGCGTGATGCTAAAAAGGTTGCCGAGTACACAAGCATCCTTGAAAAAATCCAGCCCATGGCCCATGAGCACCGCTTTAAGCTTGCGGCGACTTTTGCCATGACCGGACAGTATGAGCTGGCATACAAAGGACTCAGGCTTTTACAGAAAAAAGGCTTCGAGCCGGACAGCACCTTCTATTATTGGCTGGCGGACAGCGCCTATCATCTCGGATATGACGAGATCGCCAGGCAGGCTTGGAAGAAGCTGATTGCTTTTAATCCGGAAAAAGAAGGAATGGAGCCCTGGAATGATAAAAAAGAAATTTCTGGGTTTGAAGACCACTTTCCATCTATTATTAAAAGGCTTAAAAGCGATCTTCCTGAAGAGAGGTTATTCGGGATTTTTCTTACCATGCAATCCAAGCATAAAAAGAAGATTCTGTCCCATGACTCATTTAAAAAGATTGGAAGTTTTTCAGAAATGGATGGCAGCTATGCGGCATGGGCGGAAGCACCGAAGAAGAACCAGCCTGCTGAAAATATCCTTTTTACGCACAAGGTTGCTGACCTCCTTTTCCGCCAATACCGGCCGATCAACTTAACAGAAGCCGGACTGTTCCTTCTATGGTTCTCGGTATCTTTGGAGGCAGCCAAAAGCGGTGCTGTCATGAAAAATCCTGAAGCCATGGCGGCTTCCATTTCCTACACCTGGCATAAGCTGAGGAACGAGGAAGTCACTCAAAAGGAAACGGCAGAAAAATACGGCGTGTCTGCGGCAACACTGAGGAAATATCTCGGGATCATGGACGAATGGCTGAGCTGAATCCGCAAATGAGCAGATTCTTGGACTGTTTTATTTAACTTATATACGATAAGGTTTAGGCTATACTAGAAGTATCTAAGCACGCCTTTCGGATGCCTATTTTTATGAGGGGTGAAACACTATGTCAGAAGAAAAAATTTATGATGTTATTATCATCGGCGCAGGTCCTGCCGGGATGACTGCTGCTGTTTATACATCGCGAGGAAATCTGTCTACCTTGATGATCGAACGCGGGGTACCCGGCGGACAGATGGCCAATACAGAAGAAGTGGAAAACTATCCAGGCTTTGAAACCATCCTTGGACCTGAGCTTTCAACCAAAATGTTTGACCATGCGAAGAAATTCGGGGCCGAATATGCGTATGGTGATGTGAAAAGTGTTGTGGACGGAAAAGAATATAAAACTGTAAAAGTCAGCAATAAAGAATATAAAGGCCGTGCTGTGATTATTTCCTCCGGTGCGGAATACAAAAAAATCGGCGTGCCAGGCGAAAAGGAATTAGGCGGCCGCGGGGTTTCTTACTGTGCCGTATGTGATGGTGCATTCTTTAGAAATAGAGAACTTTTTGTCATCGGAGGCGGCGACTCAGCCGTTGAAGAAGGAGTGTATCTGACCCGCTTTGCTTCCAAAGTGACCATCGTTCACAGGCGCGATGAGCTGCGGGCACAAAAGATTCTTCAGCAGCGCGCATTCGATAATGAAAAAGTGGATTTTATCTGGAATCATACCATCAAGGGAATCAACGAAAAGGATGGCAAGGTGGGAAGCGTCACACTTGTCTCCACAATCAATGGCGAGGAGCAGGAGCTGAACGCGGACGGAGTGTTCATTTATATTGGCATGCTGCCTCTGTCAAAGCCGTTTGAGGACCTCGGCATTACCAACGTGAATGGCTATATTGAAACAAATGACCGGATGGAAACCAGGGTTCCTGGTATTTTTGCCGCAGGCGATATCCGTGAAAAGTCCCTGCGCCAGATTGTCACTGCAACCGGGGATGGCAGTATTGCGGCACAAAATGCCCAGCACTACATTGAAGAACTGATGGAAAGCCTGAAGGCTGAATAATTCTTGGTAATATTTACAAAGCGTCATACTGTTTTAATTCTGCTGTAACAGAAATGAAATATAAAATGGGTATCATTAAAGTAGAAATTGACCCCCTTTTATACAAATTTATTTTGTAATAGCACAGGCAGATGCCTGTGCTAATTTTTTTGGCATACCTTCCTTACAAAAGGGGACTAAAAAAGACACATTGCGTTCATTGTAGTGAGTTTTTAAAAATAGTATAATGGAATGAAATATATTTTTTATTTAAACATGCCCAGGCGGCAATTCATATAAGAAGGTCTTTTAGGTTATGAGGTGATAGTGTGCAGCGTGTAACAAATTGTGTACTGATTAACAATGATCAAGCCTTACTGCTCAAAAAACCGCGCAGGGGCTGGTATGTTGCCCCCGGAGGGAAAATGGAACCTGGCGAGTCCATCAGGGATGCGTGCATACGGGAATATCGTGAAGAAACGGGTATCTTCCTGCGCAACCCATCTATAAAGGGGATTTTTACCTTTATCATTAAAGATGGAGACAAGGTATTATCTGAGTGGATGATGTTTACGTTCTTTGCCACAGAGTTCGACGGAGTCAATGTAGAGGAATGCGAAGAGGGGGAGCTGTCATGGCAGCCTCTTGAGAACATCAGCAGTCTTCCGATGGCGCCTGGAGATCATCATATTCTCGAATATATGGTCCATGGAAATAACATTATATACGGGACGTTTACCTATACGCAGGACTTTGAACTAATTTCATATCGTCTGGATCCAGGCTGAATATGGGAAGGAAACAGGGGGAATTCAAATGAGTACGGGAGCTGCAAATGATATCCAGCTGGTAATCATTACAGGAATGTCAGGGGCGGGGAAAACCGTAGCTATACAAAGCTTTGAGGATCTAGGCTTCTTTTGCGTGGACAATCTGCCCCCGACTCTTCTTCCTAAATTCCTGGAGCTGATGAAGGAATCGGGAAGCAAGATGAATAAAGTGGCGCTGGGAATGGACCTTCGCGGAAGGGAGTTTTTCGAGCATCTGTTCCGCGCATTGGATGAAATGAGTGAAAGCTCCTGGATCACACCGCAGATTTTATTTCTTGATGCGGAAGATTCTGTCCTTGTTAGAAGGTATAAAGAGACCAGGAGAACCCATCCTCTTGCTCCTTTCGGCCTTCCTATGGAGGGGATCCAGCTTGAAAGAAGCATGCTTGAGGAATTAAAGGGAAGGGCAAGGCTCATTTATAATACCTCGGAACTAAAACCCCGCGAGCTGCGTGAAAAAATCCTCAGCGAGTTTTCAACAAATAAGCTCAGCACCTTCACGGTCAATGTCATGTCTTTTGGTTTTAAGCATGGGCTTCCTATCGATGCGGATCTGGTTTTCGATGTGCGTTTCCTGCCGAATCCTTTTTATATTGAAGCCATGCGGCCGCAGACTGGCCTTGATGAAGATGTAAACAAGTATGTAATGAAATGGACTGAAACCCAGAAGTTCCTTGAGAAGGTCACTGATCTGCTTACCTTCATGCTGCCCCATTATAAACGAGAGGGCAAGGCCCAGCTCGTCATCGCGATTGGCTGTACCGGAGGCCAGCATCGGTCTGTTGCTCTGGCAGAGTATATTGGCCATTATTTTAAGAAGGAATACTTTACCCAGATCACACACCGGGATATTGACAAAAGAAAGGATCATCCTCATGCCAAATAATCACAGGCTCCCCAGAATTGTCGTCATAGGCGGCGGGACAGGTCTTCCCGTCCTCATCAGGGGGCTGAAAAGCTATCCAATCGACATCAGTGCCATAGTTACCGTCGCAGATGATGGGGGAAGTTCAGGACGTCTGAGGGATGATATGGATATACCGCCTCCAGGTGATGTGAGGAATGTCCTGGCTGCCCTTTCGGATGTGGAGCCTCTGGTCGAGCAGATGTTCCAGCACCGATTCAGCCATTCTGTTGAACTGACAGGCCATTCACTTGGCAATCTGATCATCGCAGCCATGACATCCATAACCGGAGATTTCGTCCATGCCATCCAGGAAATGGCCAAAGTCCTGAATGTACGGGGAAAAGTTCTCCCTGCCGCCAACCAGAGTGTGATTCTGCATGCGGAAATGGAAGACGGGACCATTGTGACCGGAGAATCCAAGATTCCCGAATATGGCAAGAAAATCAAACGGGTCTTTCTGACGCCGGAGGATGTTAAACCGCTTTCAGAAACACTTGATGCTATCCAAAGTGCAGATCTAATCGTCATTGGTCCGGGAAGTCTGTATACCAGCATCCTCCCTAATCTGCTTGTTCCGGAACTCGGACGTGCAGTATGCGAGGCACCGGCAAAAAAAATCTATATCTGCAATTTGATGACCCAGGCAGGGGAAACCCTCAATTTTACGGCGAGCGACCATGTAGAAGCGATTTACAATCATATGAACTGCTCCTTTATGGATTATATCCTTGTAAACAATGAGGAGATTTCCCAAACCGCCAGACTTAAATATAAAGAAGAATACGCGAAGCCCGTCGTCTATGATTTTGACAGGCTGAGTGAATTTGGAATCACCGTGCTTCAGGAGCCGAT
The DNA here is from genome assembly GCF_000430765.1 of Peribacillus kribbensis DSM 17871. Taxonomy (GTDB): domain Bacteria; phylum Bacillota; class Bacilli; order Bacillales; family DSM-1321; genus Paraperibacillus; species Paraperibacillus kribbensis. The sequence continues at coordinate 200,785 of NZ_KE387239.1, forward strand.
TGTCAGCTATGATGGCAACGTTGTCCGCCATAATACGAAAAAGGTTGCTGAAATTTTATATAAACTTCTTCTAGAAGAATCGAAACTGCCGAAACGGCCGTAATAATGCCAATGCGGCCCAGACAGGAGGTGAGAAGGAATTGTCCTTCGCATCTGAAACAAAAAAAGAATTAACAACACTTGAGATTAAAGACTGCTGTGCCGAAGCGGAGCTTTCTGCCCTTATTCGAATGAACGGCTCGCTATCCTTTTCCAACCGCAAGCTCGTAGTGGATGTGCAGACAGAAAACGCGGCTATTGCAAGAAGAATTTATACATTGTTGAAAAAAAGCTTTGATGTCCAGGTGGAGCTTCTCGTCAGGAAAAAAATGAAGCTTAAGAAAAATAATGTGTACATAGTAAGGCTTTCGGAAAAAGCCAAGGAAATTCTTGCGTCCTTGAAAATCATAGGAGATGGTTTCAGCATCCATCATGATATATCAAAGGAATTGATTGCCAAGAAATGCTGTAAGCGTTCGTATCTTAGGGGGGCTTTCCTGGCAGGGGGTTCGGTAAATAACCCGGAAACGTCCTCGTATCATTTGGAAATCTTTTCTCTTTATAAAGAGCATAATGATGAGCTGTGCGAGCTGATGAACATCTTTGATCTGAAAGCGAAGACCCTGGAAAGGAAAAAGGGGTATATCACCTATTTAAAAGAAGCTGAAAAGATTGCTGAATTCTTGAATATCATCGGAGCCCATACAGCCCTGTTGAAATTTGAGGATGTCAGGATCGTCCGGGACATGCGCAATTCAGTGAACCGCCTGGTTAACTGCGAAACCGCCAATCTGAACAAAACCATCGGAGCTTCATTGAGACAGGTCGAAAATATTAAATTGATTGAGCAGACTGTTGGGCTCAGTATCCTGCCGGACAAGCTGAGGGAAATTGCAGAGCTCAGGGTTGCCTATCAGGATGTGACACTTAAAGAACTGGGAGAAATGGTCTCCGGCAGCAACATCAGCAAATCAGGCATTAACCATAGACTCAGAAAGATTGATGAGATTGCCGAAAAGCTTCGTTCTGGAGAACCGATTTCATAAGCATTCTGTTAGGATTCCCCTGATTACAACATTAGATTGTGCAAACGGGTTTCAAACAGGTTGGTAAATGGATAAATAAGTATAATACTCAAAGATTAAAAACATACATTATAAAAAGGGAATGGGGAGGTAAGGTAATGGTAGTAAAAGTTGTCCAGGTCCAGCTGAAAACGGGCCTGCAGGCAAGGCCCGCAGCACTTTTCGTCCAGGAGGCAAACCGTTTCACAGCGGATGTCTTCCTTGAGAAGGATGGCAAAAAAGTGAACGCGAAAAGCATCATGGGCTTAATGAGCCTGGCTGTAAGCTCAGGTTCTGAGGTAAAGCTCGTTGCTGAGGGAAAAGACGAAGACGAGGCGATTGAAGCCCTGGAAGCGTTTGTCCAAAACCAGGAATAAACCAAAAAAAAAGAGGCTGAGCAATCAGCCTCTTTTATGCATTTTATTTATTGTTTTCAAGATCGTTGCGGCTCATAAGCTTATCAACCAATCCATATTCCACAGCTCTTTCAGCTGTCATGAAGTTGTCACGCTCTGTGTCGCGTTCAATCACTTCAAGCGGCTGGCCGGTCCGCTCAGAAAGAACCTTGTTCAAGCGGTCGCGGAGGAAGAGGATGCGTTTCGCTGCAATTTCAATTTCAGTAGCCTGACCTTGAGCTCCGCCAAGCGGCTGATGGATCATAACCTCTGAGTTTGGAAGAACATAGCGCATCCCTTTTTCACCAGCAGCAAGAAGGAATGCACCCATGGAAGCCGCCATCCCGATACAGATGGTTGAAACCTTCGGCTTGATGAACTGCATGGTGTCATAGATGGCCATACCAGCTGTAATGCTGCCGCCAGGGCTGTTAATGTAAATATGGATATCCTTCTCAGGATTTTCCGCTTCAAGGAAAAGAAGCTGTGCTACAATGGAGTTCGCAACATTATCATCAATGGCACTTCCGAGCATAATGATGCGGTCCTTCAATAGGCGTGAATAGATATCATACGCACGCTCACCGCGGTTTGTCTGTTCAATGACTGTAGGAATTAAATTCATACATTTCTCCTCCTTTAAAAAAGACGCTGTTATACCTTCAATTAATTTGTATTTCACGGCAGCTTTTCACAAATACTATGTATACAGGCTGTGCGAAAAGTGCTTAAGAAATAAAACGGATGGATGTTTATTCCTCATGATGTTATCATACACCGATTGGTCAATTTAGGTCAAACAAAAGACATTGGTCAGCGAAAAAAATCATTCGACAATCTCATTCATTATGTATAAAATAGACCTTGTGTTTGACTATATGTTTTGAAGGCCGTTTTTAAAGAGTTTGTTGCTTTTAAGATAAAGAATCAAAAAACAACATTACTTTAAAACAATGCCTTAATAAATATGTGACTTTATCCATGATACCCAATGTTGTTCAATTTAAACATAATTTGGCCTTGCAAAACGAAGTAAATTATATTATAATAGTTTTCTGAGCGAGTTAATCGCCGTTTATATTCTGCCCTCGTGGTGCAACGGATAGCACGTGAGATTCCGGTTCTTAAGATGTGGGTTCGATTCCTGCCGAGGGCGTCATAAAAAAAGTTCCTATTCCTGTATGATTTTATACGAGCATAGGAGCTTTTTTGTTTTCCGTCAGTCTACTCTTGGCATGTTCGCATGGCTGTTGCCAGACCTGTTCTATATTAATATATTGAATTATAGGATGTATTTGTTGGAAACGGTTACATCATGCTTTTTCATATTCCTATTTTGTATTAAAATAAAAGCAGGAGGGATATGTATGCAATTAAGAAACGGTCAGTTTCAACAGCAGACTTTGAAGGCTGCCATGACTCAGGAGCTGAGCCAGGCGATCGCTCTGCTTCAGTATACATCCCAGGAGCTGTCTGCATTTCTGGAGGCCCGGGCTGTAGAAAACCCCTTGGTGGTCCTGGAATCGGAGGACAGGGGTGCGGTCTTGGATCTTTATAAAGGGATAAGAAGCCGCAGGGTCCAGCGGGAAAATGCAGCAGAGAATTGGCTTGAACAAATCGGGGACCGGACAGTGACCCTTGACCGCTATCTTCAAATTCAATTATCTATATACAAGTTTACAGAGAAAGAAAGGCGGGTTTTAAATTATTTGAGCATGAGCCTGGATTCCAATGGCTATTTCCGCTCCTCCATTGATGAGGCTGCCAGAATCACCGGGGCGGATCCCGAACTGGTTGAATCCTGTTTTCAAACGCTTCAAAAGCTGGAGCCTGCCGGTGTGGGTGCGAGAAACCTCCAGGAGTGTCTGCTCCTCCAGATTGAGCGGGAAGGGCAAGATGCTCTTTCGGCAAAAATCGTAAAGGATGAGTTCCTGCTGTTTGCCGAGAAAAAGTGGAAGGAGCTGTCCCGGAGGCTGAATGTTCCTTTGAAGAAAATCCAGGAGGTACAGGATTATATCCAAACATTAAATCCCCGTCCCGGTGCATCCTTTCATAGTGAGCTGCCTGCCTATGCAGTACCCGATGTAATCGTGGATGAAGAACTGAGAGTGAGCCTGGCCCACAATCATTCGTCCAGCTGGAGGCTGAATGAGCCCTATTATTCCAGCCTAAAAGGATACGGCGACCGCAGTTTGGACCATTATATTAAGGAGAAATGGCAGGAATTCCAATGGATCTCCCGCAGCCTTAAACAGAGAAGGGAAACCATCCTGAAGGTGACGGAACTGATTGTGGAAAAGCAGCCTCAATGCTTCAGGAAAGGGCTTGCCTCCTTAAAGCCGATGACCATGAAAGAGGTCAGCGAGGAATTGGGTATCCATGAATCGACAGTCAGCAGGACGGTAAGGGATAAGTATGTGCAGGCTCCTTTCGGGACAATCGAGCTGAGGGCGTTCTTTACATCGAATCTTCAATCCGAAACGAGTGAAGAAGTTTCCGCTGCGGCAGTAAAAAAAGAAATTCAAATGCTGGTCCAAAAAGAAGATAAGACAAAGCCTTTATCGGATCAGGAAATTTCTGATATATTAAAAATGGAAAGCGGGATCATACTGTCCAGGAGGACCGTAGCCAAGTACCGGGACCAGCTGGACATCCCATCTTCTTCGAAAAGGAAACGATATATCTAGCGGCGGGGAGTATGGAAATGACAGTTATCCAGTTTTATACAAGAGAAAAATGCCCGCTCTGTGTCAAGGCAAAGGGCATATTAAACGATCTTCAGCCCGAACTGGGCTTTGAAATTGATGAAATTGATATTTATTCAGATGATGGGCTTATTGAACGATTTGGACTGATGATTCCGGTCATCGAGCATGATGGAAAAATCGTTCAATATGGCCAGGTAAATAAAGAGGAAATTAGGAAACGGTTTCAGAAAAAAAGCTGAACATATTGGTTGAAGTCTGCATATACTCCTGTTAGAATGAAAATTGAAATAGGGGTATTTTTTTTGGAGTGTGCGGGACATAATATGTCTCAGCGGGACTAAAAACGACCATCCTAATTCACAGAAGGAGTTACACATGCGCTCATTAATCGAGGTCCAGAGAAAATTATTGCCTGATTTAATGGATGTTATGCAAAAGCGCTACCAGATTCTCCGCTACATAAAATTTATGCAGCCTGTTGGCAGAAGAAATCTAAGCACGAGTTTGAACCTCACGGAAAGAACGCTGAGGGGAGAGGTGGAGTTTCTTAAGGCGCAGAACCTGATCGATATTTTCCCTTCCGGCATGCATATCTCGAGCACGGGCGAGGAAGTATTGGAGAAATTAGAGGGTGTAATGCGTGAACTAACGGGTATAGACACAATGGAAGAACTGTTAGCCAGGCAATACTCTGTTAAAGAAGTGATCATTGTGAGCGGCAACAGTGATACATCTCCCTGGGTCAAAAACGAACTGGGAAAAGAGTGTGCAGCTTGCATAAAAAGGAATCTCTCAGGGGAAAATATCATCGCTGTCACAGGCGGTTCAACACTGGCTGCAGTGGCTGATATGCTGACCCCCGATTCACGTAAAACTCTTTTTGTTCCAGCGAGGGGCGGCCTTGGCGAGGATGTGCACAACCAGGCTAATACGATTGCAGCGAATATGGCTGCCAGCATGGAGTCAGACTGCCGTGTTCTGTATGTCCCGGAGCAAGTGAGCAGGGAAGCGTATCGCTCCTTTATGAAAGAGCCGGGGATAAAAGACGTGATTTCTTTAATCAACAAAGCGAACATCGTGGTGCATGGCATCGGGGATGCGCTTGCCATGGCTGAAAGAAGGAAATCACCGCCTGAGATAATGGAGAAGATCAAAAAGGGAAATGCTGTTGGAGAAGCCTTTGGTTATTATTTTGATGAAAAGCCGGAAATTATCCACAAGGTCCACACAATAGGCATCCAGAAGGAAGATCTTGAACATTCGGACCATGTAATTGCAGTAGCGGGGGGCATTTCGAAGGCGAAGGCCATAAGGGCTTACCTGAAAATGGCGCCGGCCACTACGATACTGATTACAGATGAAGCGGTAGCAAATGAGTTATTAAAGGGCTAGTCCTTTTAAATATTAAATTTTAACCTTACAATTCCCTAATTTTAAAGGAGGATTTTTAAAATGACAGTAAAAGTTGGTATTAACGGATTTGGCCGTATTGGACGTAACGTTTTCCGTGCAGCATTAAAGAATCCTAATGTTGAAATCGTTGCAATCAACGACCTTACAGATGCAAACATGCTTGCACACCTGCTGCAATATGATACAGTACATGGAACTCTTCCAGAAAAAGTATCTGTGGATGGAGACTCTTTAGTAGTGGACGGCCACAAAGTAAAAGTTTTAGCTGAACGCGATCCTGCACAGCTTGGATGGGGAGACCTGGGTGTAGAAGTGGTTGTTGAATCAACTGGCCGTTTCACTAAGCGCGATGATGCTGCGAAGCACTTAGAAGCAGGCGCTAAAAAGGTTATTATCTCTGCTCCAGCCAACAACGAAGATATCACAATCGTTATGGGTGTCAATCAGGACAAATATGAGCCTGAAAACCACCATGTTATCTCTAACGCTTCTTGTACTACAAACTGCCTTGCTCCATTTGCGAAGGTTCTTCACGAGCAATTCGGTATCAAGCGCGGTATGATGACTACTGTTCACTCATACACGAATGACCAGCAGATCCTTGATCTTCCGCACAAAGACTACCGTCGTGCCCGTGCAGCTGCTGAAAACATCATTCCAACTACAACTGGTGCTGCGAAGGCTGTTGCACTTGTACTGCCTGAGCTGAAAGGAAAACTAAATGGTATGGCAATGCGTGTTCCTACACCAAACGTATCTGTTGTTGACCTTGTAGCTGAGCTTGAAAAAGACACAACTGTAGACGAAGTTAATGCGGCTATCAAAGCAGCTGCAGAAGGCGAACTTAAGGGAATCCTTGAGTACACTGAACTTCCATTAGTATCTACTGACTATAACGGAAGCCCTGCCTCTTCAACTGTTGATGCCCTTTCTACAATGGTTATGGAAGGCAACATGGTAAAAGTTCTTTCTTGGTACGATAATGAAACTGGCTACTCAAACCGCGTAGTTGACTTGATTGACTACATTGCTGGCAAAGGCCTTTAATTCATAAACCTCGTCCACTGCTTGTTTTTGGCTTTCGCGGCTAAATACAGCTATAATAGTAAATAAATAAAGGGGAGCGGGGATGTATGCCCTTCTTCCCCTTTTTTTGGGTAAGCTCTAAGAAGCTGGCTGAAGCTTATGTACGATGCCGCTTTTCACCTATAAGAGCTTCAGGTACATAAGGTTAGGCCGGGCTTCATTTTTATAAGGAGGTCTACGGGATTATATGAATAAAAAATCCATTAAAGACATTGATGTTAAGGGGAAACGGGTATTCTGCCGTGTGGACTTTAACGTGCCGATGCAAAAAGGCGAAGTAACGGATGAAACAAGGATCAAGGCTGCACTTCCTACTATTCAATATCTAATCGAACAGGGAGCCAAGGTCATTCTTGCCAGCCACCTCGGACGTCCAAAAGGACAGGTTGTGGAGGAATTAAGACTGAACCCGGTTGCCAATCGTCTTAGTGGGCTTCTTGCGAAGAACGTCGTTAAAACCGATGAGGCTTATGGCGAGAGTGTAAAGGCGGAAATTGAAAAAATGAATGAAGGCGATGTTCTTCTTCTTGAAAATGTCCGCTTCTATCCTGGAGAAGAAAAAAATGACCCTGAGCTTGCTAAAGCATTCGCAGAGCTTGCTGATGTATATGTAAATGATGCATTCGGTGCGGCTCACCGTGCACATGCTTCAACAGAGGGAATCGCAAAATACCTGCCAGCTGTATCAGGCCTCTTGATGCAAAAGGAACTGGATGTGCTGGGGAAAGCATTATCCGATCCTGACCGTCCGTTCACAGCTATTATCGGCGGAGCAAAGGTTAAAGATAAAATCGGCGTCATCGATAATCTGCTTGAAAAGGTGGACAACCTGATCATCGGCGGAGGACTTGCTTATACCTTTGTTAAGGCACAGGGCCATGAGGTAGGGAAGTCACTGCTTGAAGAGGATAAATTGGATCTTGCCAACAGCTTTGTAGCTAAGGCAAAAGAGAAAAAAGTAAACTTTTATATGCCGGTGGATGTTATTGTCGCTGACGACTTCTCGGAGGATGCTGAAACAAAAGTAGTAGACATTGATTCTATTCCATCTGACTGGGAAGCGCTGGATATTGGCCCTAAAACCCGAGAGAAATATGCTGAGGTCATCAAAGGCTCCAGATTAGTAATCTGGAACGGACCTATGGGCGTGTTTGAAATAGACAAATTCGCGGGAGGAACCAAGGCGGTAGCTGAAGCTCTGGCAGATTCAGATCATACGTATTCCGTAATTGGCGGTGGAGACTCCGCAGCAGCAGTAGAAAAATTCAACTTAGCAGATAAAATGTCTCATATTTCAACAGGAGGCGGAGCTTCCCTCGAGTTTATGGAGGGAAAAGAGCTTCCAGGTGTTGTCGCTTTAAACGATAAAGAGTAGAGAAATCACCATACGTTGGAGAGGATGATATGATGCGTAAGCCAATTATTGCTGCAAACTGGAAAATGCATAAGAAACTAGGGGAAGCAAAAAGCTTTATAGAAGAAGTGAATGGCCTTGTACCATCTGCGGAGGCTGTAGAAGCAGTAGTATGTGCTCCTGCAATATTTCTAGATCAATTGGTACAGCAGTCTCAAGGATCAAGCCTGAAGATCGGCGCACAAAACATGCACTATGAGGAATTCGGCGCCTTCACCGGCGAAGTCAGCCCTGCTGCACTGGAGGATCTTGGTGTGCAGTATGTAATCCTGGGGCACTCAGAACGCAGGGAAATGTTTAATGAAACTTGTGATTCTGTAAATAAAAAGACTCTTTCTGCATTTAAATATAATCTTTTTCCAATCGTATGCTGTGGTGAAACTCTTGAACAACGAGAAAGCGGAAAAACAAAAGAATTAGTTGGGGAACAGGTAAGGAAGGCCCTGACAGGTCTCACTCCAGAACAGGTAAAACAAACCGTCATTGCTTATGAGCCAATCTGGGCCATCGGAACCGGCAAATCCTCGACAGCAGAGGATGCAAACGAGGTCTGCGCACATATCCGTTCGGTCGTGGCTGAACAGTTTTCCAGGGAGGCAGCCGATGAGCTGCGAATCCTGTACGGCGGAAGTGTAAAGCCTGGCAATATCAAGGAATACATGACCCAGCCGGATATCGACGGTGCACTGGTCGGAGGAGCCAGTTTAGAGTCTTCTTCCTTCCTTCAGCTTTTAGAGGGTGGAAAAAATGAGTAAATCTCCAATCGCTTTAATCATCCTGGATGGTTTTGCCTGCCGGGATGAAGAAAAAGGGAATGCGGTTGCCCAGTCTAAGAAGCCGAACTTCGACCGATATTGGAGCAAATTCCCCCATTCACATCTAACCGCATCTGGTGAAGCGGTGGGTCTTCCAGAAGGCCAGATGGGGAATTCGGAAGTCGGACATTTAAATATTGGTGCCGGCCGCATTGTCTACCAAAGTCTTACACGTGTGAACCTAGCGATTAAAAAAGGTGAGTTCGAAAATAACGAAACCTTTATTTCAGCTATGGATCATGTGAAGAAAAACGGTACAGCCCTTCATCTGTTCGGGCTTTTGTCAGATGGCGGCGTACACAGCCATATTGACCATATGTTCGCCTTGTTAAGACTTGCAGCTGAACAGGGTGTTGAAAAAGTATATATACACGGCTTCCTGGATGGCCGCGATGTTCCGCCGAAATCGGCTGAGGATTTCATCCGCCAGACGGAAGAAGTGATCAAAGAGGTTGGAGTGGGCAAGATTGCCACAATTTCCGGCCGCTATTATTCCATGGACCGTGACAAGCGCTGGGAGCGGGTGGAGAAGTCCTACCGCGCCATGGTGTATGGCGAAGGTCCTGTCTACAGCTCAGCCATGGAATGTCTGGAGGACTCCTACCGCAATGGAATCTTTGACGAATTCGTCCTTCCATCTGTCATCACAGATGAATCAGGAAAGCCGGTTGCGACCATCGAGGACAACGATGCTGTTATTTTCTATAATTTCAGGCCTGACCGTGCGATCCAGATTTCCAATACGTTTACTAACGAAGACTTCCGTTCATTTGATAGAGGGCCAAAAGCGCCGAAGGATCTATTCTTTGTCTGCTTAACCCACTTCTCAGAGTCTGTGAAGGGATATGTCGCGTTTAAACCAATTAACCTGGATAACACAATTGGCGAAGTCATTTCCCAGGCGGGGCTTAAACAGCTGAGAATTGCAGAGACCGAAAAATATCCGCATGTGACCTTCTTTATGAGCGGAGGCCGGGAAGCTGAATTCCCAGGAGAAAAGCGGATCCTGATCAATTCTCCAAAAGTGGCGACCTATGACTTGAAGCCCGAAATGAGCGCTTATGAAGTCACAGACGCCCTGCTGAATGAGATTCAGTCTGATTCTGTGGATGCAATCATCCTGAACTTTGCCAATCCTGATATGGTTGGACACTCAGGGATGCTTGAACCGACGATCAAAGCCATCGAAACGGTGGACGAGTGCCTTGGTAAAATCGTGGATCTGATTCTGTCCAAAGGCGGTGCAGCCATCATCACAGCTGACCATGGAAATGCCGATGAGGTTGTTACCATGGAAGGACAGCCGATGACTGCCCATACAACCAACCCAGTTCCAGTCATTGTTACAAAAGAAGGGCTGACCCTTCGCGAAGACGGCATCCTGGGCGATCTTGCTCCGACGATGCTCGAGCTTTTGAACCTTGAACAGCCATCGCAGATGACAGGGAAATCTATTATCAAAAAATGAGGAACCAATAAAAAGGAGAGTTTTTAAAATGCCATTTATTACACATGTATATGCTCGTGAAGTTCTTGATTCCCGCGGAAATCCAACAGTTGAAGTAGAAGTAATGACAGAATCCGGCTTCTTTGGCCGCGCTATGGTGCCATCAGGTGCTTCTACAGGTGAATACGAAGCTGTTGAACTTCGTGACGGCGACAAATCCCGCTACCTTGGCAAAGGTGTTCAGCAGGCTGTTGCAAACGTTAATGACGTTATTGCAGATGAAATCATTGGTATGGATGTAACTGATCAGGTTGGCATCGACCGTGCCATGATCGCACTTGACGGAACAGAAAACAAAGGCAAGCTTGGAGCTAACGCGATCCTTGGTGTATCCATGGCTGTAGCACATGCTGGTGCAGATTCTGTAGGTCTTCCTTTGTACCGTTACTTCGGAGGCGTGAATGCAAAAATTCTTCCAACTCCAATGATGAATATCATCAATGGCGGTTCTCATGCTGACAACAACGTAGACTTCCAGGAATTCATGATCCTCCCTGTAGGTGCTCCAACTTTCAAAGAAGCACTTCGCATGGGTGCGGAAGTATTCCACAGCCTTAAAAAGGTACTTAGCGGAAAAGGACTTAACACTGCAGTAGGTGACGAAGGCGGATTTGCTCCAAACCTTGGCTCTAACCGTGAAGCGCTTGAAGTAATCATCGAAGCAATCAAAAATGCTGGCTATGAGCCTGGCAAAGATGTTCTTCTTGGTATGGACGTGGCTTCTTCTGAATTCTTTAACAAAGAAACAGGCAAATATGATCTTGCAGGCGAAGGGCGTACAGGCCTTACTTCTGAAGAAATGGTTGCCTTCTACGAAGAGCTTGTTAATGAATTCCCTATTGTTTCTATCGAAGACGGACTTGACGAAAACGACTGGGAAGGCCACAAGCTATTGACTGACCGTCTTGGCAAAAAAGTGCAGCTTGTTGGGGATGACCTTTTCGTAACAAACACAAAGAAGCTTGCCCAAGGAATTGAGCAGGGTGTAGGCAACTCTATCCTGATCAAAGTAAACCAAATCGGTACATTGACTGAAACATTCGATGCAATCGAAATGGCGAAGCGCGCTGGCTACACGGCTGTTGTCTCCCACCGTTCAGGTGAAACAGAAGATGCAACAATCGCTGACATCGCGGTTGCAACAAATGCTGGCCAAATCAAAACTGGATCTCTATCCCGTACAGACCGTATCGCAAAATACAACCAGCTTCTTCGCATCGAAGACGAGCTTGGCGAATTTGCGATTTATGAAGGATTAAAGAGCTTTTACAATTTAAAACGATAATCATATCAGCAAAAAATACGCCTGAATTTAGTCGTACAAACCAATTCAAGGACGCTTGAATTGTGGAGTACACCGTACTGAATTTAGCCGTACAAATGTTATCAATTAAACCTTCCGTTTATGTGTGTAATAACACTGACGGGAGGTTTTTTTGTGCTTATATCGGACTTATTGAAAGAATTTACTTTCGACCTGAAAATTAAGAATTACGCTGAACGCGCGACTGAAACTTATAACTACAACACCAACCAGCTTATTTACTATCTGGGGCAGTTCCACGAGATAACCGACATTGAAGATGTTTCAGGAGTGCATATAAAGAAATTCGTTCAGCACCAATTGGATTCAGGTAAAAAACCAACTTACATTAATACGCTCATTAAATCCTTAAGAGCTTTGTATCTATATAGTGAAATTCAAAAGGGGATTATATAATGTACGGAATCATTAAAAGACGGAAAACTGCCGACTATGCCCAAATATGGTATACGACAATCCTATGCAGGATGTTGGAGAAGTGCTGTCGCTTAAAGAAGACCGACTGGGCATAGCAAAGTGAGGTTCCGTCAGATTATGAAAGCGCATTAATTTAATACTTCGTTTCCCGGGAGGCCAGACAGACGGATTGACAGCCTGTCCGGTTTTTTTTTATGTACATCAGCAGCCGCATCGCTTCATCAGGTTTGGATTAAAAAACGCCGGGAATATATTCATTAATCAGCATTGGCAAAAAGGGGAGGTGCAAGCGGACAGCAATGAAAAGTATATATGGTGCAGTAATCGCAGCCGTCCTGCTTACAGGATGCCAGGGTGCACAAGAGACCGGGAATAAGGCAGAAGAAGCAGGCAATAAGGTGAAGGAAGAATCTAAAAAAGCGGTGGATGAACTTGATAAAAAAACACAGCCCGCTCAGGATAAAGTGAAAAAAGAAGTTGAAAATGCCAACTTGGGCGAGAAAAGCAAAAAGGCAGTCGATTCTGTCAAAACGACAATGAATGACACCAAGAAAAAGGCCGAGAAAAAAATATTGGAAAAGGGCGAAAAGGCAACGGTCGACCAGGACGCTTTCCTTGCGTTATCTGAGGGAGAATACGACAAGCTTTATCAGTTCATTAAAATCAATGATTATGATGGAGTGTCTGATCAAATCAACAAGAATAAAGTAGTTGAATTGAAAAAAGGCAGTGAGGTAACCGTGCTCAGCAGAATGGCAGTCAGAATAGAGGTAGTGGATGAAAGCAGCAAGAAGAAAGGATATATTCCCTCCACGTTGCTTACACCAAAGAAGTAACCACAACATGATTCAGGAGGAAACAGAATGCGGGAACTTCTATTGACTCTCTGTATTGGTGGAATTATTGGCTGGATTGCCCAGCTTGCTATTGGAAGAGAAGTGCGGGCAGGGACATGATAGCGTTCCTTTGAACCTGGAAAGCTGTTCAAAAAAATTGAAGAAGCTTGTAAGAAAGCCGAATTAAATTATATTCGTGACTTTATAACATATTTGATGATGAATTTAAACCTCATCCATTATCCAGAAAAGAATATGAAGAAAAGCCATACAAGACTTTACTATATAAAAGAAAGTTTTTTGAATTTCAGAAGGAGTATCGTGTTGTAATTAAGAAGCCATGTTCTAATGATTTGATTTTACATCTAGGTAGAGATATAGGATATATTTGGGCACCATTGAAAAAGGAAGCTTACCGCTGGATATTCAATATAATACTGTAGAAAAAACCAAAGAATAATCACAGCAAAAAGAGCTTACCTAATCGGTAGGCTCTTCTTTTATGTATGTATATCCTGTTAGCTCCGCAAGATCACGTTCAAGCTCCTCAGTGTGTCTAAAAACATAAACAACATATTGAGGATTTCTTTCATTTGGCTTAGTTCGCAAGAATCTGTGTCCACGAGCAACCAACTTCTGAAACAAGCTGTATTTATAAATATTAACTTTGCTCATCAGACATTCCCTGAGGTCCGTATTCTTCCTTAACAGCACTATACGAATTGGACGCTTTGGAGCGTTTTGCGTTAAAACTAGCAAACAACACTGGGAAAGCATTTAACGGGAGACTCGAGAAAAATGATTTTTCTAAAGTAGATGAAGATCATAATGCTATCTGGAGACTGCAGGATAGCAGTGTGGGGGAAGCCACCGACATCATGTCACCGGAACAAGAAAAAGCGTTCATCGAGGAGCATTATGAAATTGAAGAATAAGCATCCTAACCTGCAAGGTTAAGGCTATTTATCCGTTTATTTTTCAGATGGGGTACTTAACCGATAAGGATCCTGGAAAAGAGAAATGAATAAAGAAAAGACGTATGCCTATTCATACGTCCGTTCTAGTGTCTACATCCAGCTTATTTATTTGCCAGATAATCCAGCACCATCGCCTTTTGGAATTTTTCAAGATAGATGCCGATAAAAATGACAGCGATGAGGACTGGATAAAATTGATGGATGGTATCTGACATCTGTGCGCCGGTCCAATAGTTAGAAAGAAAAGATCCAGGGCTGCTAAGCAAGGCTTCAGCTGCTGCCAGCAGGTACAAGACCAGCCAAATGAATGTCAATGTGCTGGTGCCAAACAGAAAGGCTGCCGCAATCAGTCCAATTAAAAGGGCAATCCCAAGCACACACAAAGGCTGGTAAGGCAGACTCCTGACATGGATGGTTTCCAGAAGCAGCGGGGAAGTCAAAAGGCTTGCCAGGTACCAGGAGCTGATAAAATAAGCAAGGAATAATAGGGTCCTGCGGTTATCGTACTTTGTCTTCCATAGAAGTGCGGCAGATAGGATAATTGCGATGCTGTCGATCCAAATGCTGTGAAAGGCAATCAATAGAACGGCAGTCAACAGGCCAAAAAAGATATTCACTGAGTCCAGTATCCGTAATAGTTTTAAGAACAAGCTCGCTCCTCCCTTCAAGGCGGAAATCCTCTACTTAAAAATTATCCTATTTCGTGCGGATGTAACCACATATTGAAAAAAATATCCTAAAGGGTCACTAGGAACAAAAAACATAATTGCGTCTTTTCATAAAGTAATTGAAAATTTCGCTTAAGAATTCCTGCTTGCCCTAATGGATACCATTGTGATGTTGACATTTTTATGGTACATTTAAAATATTGTTATTGTACTCAGGAGGGGAACTTGTGCACACGTTATTGGTTACTCTATTGGTTATTGTTAGTATTGCACTTATTATCGTTGTCCTGCTTCAATCCGGTAAAAGCGCGGGGCTTTCAGGTGCGATCTCTGGCGGGGCTGAGCAGCTGTTCGGCAAGCAGAAGGCTAGAGGGATGGACTTGATTCTTCAGCGTATCACAATCGTACTGGCTGTATTATTCTTTGTACTTGCGATTTTGGTAAGTTACGTTGAGATTTAATTGAATCCGTTTATGATAACCCGGCATAACGCCGGGTTTTTGCGTTGATAGGAATATCCGCCGGTCAATTCTTTGAAACAGATTTGAGCGTCCAAATCCATTATAATGGTGAGGAGCACAGCCTGGTTCAGGGGCTAAGCGGATTCATGATTCTTCACATTCATGAAACAATAACATTGATGTCAGCAAAGAAGGAGTCGTATCTATGAGAATAAAGATGCCGCAGCCTTTCACCTTTGAAGGAGGAAAGAGGGCTGTCCTGCTTTTACACGGTTTTACAGGGAATTCAGCGGATGTAAGAATGCTGGGGAGGTACCTTGAGAAGAGGGGCTATACCTGCCATGCTCCTCAATATAAAGGACATGGTGTGCCGCCTGAGGAATTGGTCCATACAGGTCCCAGGGACTGGTGGAAGGATGTCCTGATGGCCTATGATTATTTGAAAAATAAAGGACATGAAGAAATAGCAGTTGTTGGTTTATCTCTTGGCGGGGTATTTTCTCTGAAATTAGGTTACACTGTACCTATAAAGGGTATCGTACCAATGTGTGCACCCATGTATATAAAAAGTGAAGATGTCATGTACAAGGGCGTCCTGGAGTATGCCAGAGAGTTTAAACGGAGAGAAGGAAAACCTGCTGAAGAAGTGGAAAAAGAAATGGAAGCGTTCAGCAGGACTCCGATGGATACTTTACAAGCGCTTCAGGAGCTGATTGGGGATGTCCGCAATCATGTGGATATGATCTATGCGCCTCTGTTCGTAGTGCAGGCCCGCCATGATCATATGATCAATACAGACAGTGCGAATATCATCTATAATGAAGCGGAATCTACTGATAAACGAATAAAGTGGTATGAAGAATCCGGGCATGTGATTACGCTGGATAAAGAAAAGGAACAGCTGCACGAGGATGTTCTGTCCTTTTTGGAAAGCCTGGATTGGAATGACTAAACGTTACCCGGCATAGGAGGGGTTTTAATGGACGAAAATATCCAGCAGCACGTAGACCGGCTGCTAGAATATATGAAAGAGAGCAGCTATAAGCCGCTGACCGTCCAAGAGCTTGAAGAGGCTTTTGGCATTCATGATTCTTCGGAATTCAAGGACTTTGTAAAAGCTCTGGTTCACATGGAGGAAAAGGGCCTGGTGGTCAGGACCCGCAATAATCGGTACGGCCTGCCGGAGAAAATGAATCTTGTGCGCGGGAAATTGACCGGTCATGCAAAGGGATTCGCCTTTGTGGTGCCGGATGAGCCGGGCATGGATGATATCTTTATTCCCCCAAGCGAAACGAAGAACGCTATGCACGGGGATATTGTACTTGCCCGTGTTTCAGAGGAAAAGTCAGGAGCGCGCCGGGAAGGCACAATTGAAAAGATTATTGAACGCGGAATTCACCATACGGTGGGTACATATACGGAGAGTAAAAATTTTGGGTTTGTCATTGCGGATGATAAGAAGATCGCAAATGATATTTTTATTCCAAAAGGTGCTTCAAAGGGTGCGGTGGAAGGCCATAAGGTAGTGGTCAAGCTTACATCCTATCCTGAAGGAGGAATGAGCGCCGAAGGAGAAGTCATTGAAATTCTCGGTCATAAAAATGACCCGGGTGTGGATATTTTATCTGTCATCCATAAGCATGGAATCATTGTTCCGTTCCCTGAAGAGGTCATCCAGCAGGCCAACGCTGTACCGGACGAAATCGATGAAAGTGAAATCAGCGGCCGCCGGGATCTCCGCGGCGAGATGATCGTCACAATCGATGGCGCGGATGCAAAGGATCTGGATGATGCGGTTACAGTTACCAAGTTGGAAAACGGCAACTACAAGCTGGGCGTCCATATTGCGGATGTTAGCCACTATGTAAAGGAAGGCTCCCCAATTGATGTGGAAGCGGCTGACCGAGCGACGAGCGTATATCTCGTGGACCGGGTTATTCCGATGATTCCACATAGACTCTCAAACGGCATCTGCTCACTGAATCCGAAGGTCAACCGCTTTACACTTTCCTGTGATATGGAGATCAATGAGAACGGGGAAGTCGTGAAGCATGAAATTTTTCAGAGCGTGATTAAGACGACTGAACGAATGACTTATTCAGATGTTAACAAAATCCTTGTGGATAAGGATGAGGAGCTTCGTTCCCGGTATGAGCCGCTCGTTCCTATGTTTGAAAACATGGAGGACCTGGCCCAGATTCTCCGTACAAAACGAATGACGCGCGGAGCCATCGACTTTGATTTTAAAGAAGCGAAGGTTTTGGTGGATGAAGAAGGCCAGCCGACCGAAGTGGTGCTGCGAGAACGGTCCGTCGCTGAAAAGCTGATTGAAGAATTCATGCTTGCGGCCAATGAAACAGTCGCCGAGCATTTTCACTGGATGGATGTACCTTTTATCTACCGGATCCACGAAGATCCTAAAGAAGACAAGCTGAGAAGATTCTTTGATTTTATCACCAATTTTGGCTATATCGTTAAGGGAAGCGCCAACTCCGTCCATCCACGCGCTCTGCAGGAGATCATTGAGGCAGTGGAAGGCAAGCCGGAGGAAATGGTTATATCCACGGTGATGCTGAGATCCATGCAGCAGGCCAAGTACGATCCGGAAAGCCTTGGACACTTTGGGTTATCTACAGAGTTTTATACACATTTCACTTCTCCAATCCGCCGATATCCAGACTTAATTGTCCACAGATTGATCAGGACGTATTTGATCGAAGGAAAATTAGATGGAGAAACCAGGGCGAAATGGGGAGCCCTTCTGCCGGATATTGCAAAGCATTCTTCTGAGCGGGAGCGGCGCGCGGTTGACGCTGAGCGCGAAACGGATGATCTTAAAAAGGCAGAGTATATGCTTGATAAGATTGGCGAGGAATACGACGGGATCATCAGTTCGGTTACAAGCTTCGGAATGTTTGTTGAGCTTTCGAATACCATTGAAGGACTTGTTCATGTCAGCGTGATGAACGATGATTATTACCGCTACGATGAAAGGCATCTTGCCATGATCGGGGAACGTACAGGCAAGGTCTTCAGAATCGGGGATGAAATCACCATAAAGGTCTCCAATGTGAATAAAGATGAGCGGGCGATCGATTTCGAAATCGTCGGGATGAAAAATAACCGCCAGAATGAATCAGGGGAAAAAAGAGTATTCAAAACCGGCGGAGGCCGCGGCGGTAGGAATGGTTCTGTCTCAGAGGGCAGGGGACAGTCAAGAGCAAGGAGAGGCGGAAGCAGCAGCTCTGGCAATGCCAGCTCAGGAACCTCTGAGCGGAAACCGCGCCGCAAGAAGAAGTTTTTTGAAAATGCACCTGCCAACAAGAGGAAAAAGAAGAAGCGGAGATAATCCAAAACCGGAAAAAGAGCCTCCACACAGGCTCTTTTTCCTTCCTGCCCTCCATTTGAACTAGGACAGGTATTTTGGTACAATATTTGGACAGTTAGAGAGAATGTTTTACAGAGGAGAGCGGAAACTATGCCTAAGGGATCTGGAAAAGTCATCACCAATAATAAAAAGGCGTATCATGATTTTTTTATAGAAGAGACGTATGAATCGGGCATTGTCCTGCAGGGAACAGAAATCAAAGCAATCAGGGCCGGCAGGGTCAATCTTAAGGATTCCTATGCGAGGATCCAAAACGGGGAAATGTACTTATACAGTATGCATATCAGCCCCTATGAACAGGGAAACCGGTACAATCATGACCCGGAGCGTCCGCGGAAGCTTCTTCTTCATAAAAAGGAAATCAATAAACTGATCGGCGACACAAAAGAACAGGGCTATACCCTCGTGCCATTGAAGGTCTATTTGAAGAATGGATATGCCAAGGTTTTAATTGGACTCGGCAAGGGTAAAAAGAATTATGACAAGCGCGAGGACCTTAAAAAGAAAGAAGCTAAGCGTGAAATCGAGCGTGCATTCCGCGAACGCCAAAAGATGTAAGGGGCGGGAAGGTAGCATCTTTATCGCAAGTATGCTATAATCTATATGTAGCTTGAATAACAATTGAATAAGCAATGAAGCTTAATTATTCTCGTACGTCATCTTCTTATAATGGGGACGCTACGGATTCGACAGGGGTAGTTTGAGCTTAAGTTGCGAGTCGAGGGGATCGGCCTCGTTAAAACGTCAAAGCCTATAACTGGCAAACAACAAAACTCTTTCGCTTTAGCTGCTTAATAACAGTTTAGAGCGGTTCGCCCCTCCATCGCCTGTGTGGTAGGACAGCGGACTCAACTTTAGCAGGCTACGCCGGATTCCACCGTCTGAGGATGAAGGAAGAGAACAACCAGACTAGCTGCCCGGACGCGTGTCGATACGCATAAGGAGCAGCGAAACGCTAATATGTCGACTACACTCGTAGATGCTTAAGTGGCGATATCTTTGGACGTGGGTTCGACTCCCACCGTCTCCACCATACATATTGTAGGGTGGATTTTTTAATTTCATAACACGTAAAGCATAAATTTTCCGTTGATTTATGCTTTTTTATTTTTAAATTCCAAAGTAAGAGGCGGCGAAAATAAGGGTTCTTACCCAACGCAGCCGGAATCCCTCCTTCAATATCACGTTAATAATATACATAAAAAAGACACATACTAGTTGTATTAAATACTGGTAGAGGTGCTTGTATTGCTGCGAATCGTTTATCAGATGCTCCTTGTTGTCCTCTGTTCTGCGCTGTTTGGTTTCTCCAATAACAATTTTTTGATTCCGCATCAGCTGGCATCCGGCGGTGTCACCGGAATAGCATTTATCATCCACCACCTTTTGCAGGTGAACACTGGATTGATTGTTTTGCTTATTAATATCCCGCTGTTTGTGCTGGGCATTGTCTATATCGGAAAAAGATTCATTCTTTTTACTATCATATCGGTTGTCGTTTTATCTTATAGTCTTAAAGTAATCCCCATTCATGCCGTAAGCGATGATCTTCTTCTTTCATCCATAATCGGCGGTGCCCTTAACGGCATAGCGATCGGGCTGGTCATCCGGACTGGAGGATCGACAGGGGGAGTGGATATCATCAGTTTGATTCTGTCCCAAAAGAGAAATATGCAGGTAGGATTTTTGGGAGGGGTGATAAATTTAATCATAGTCGGGACTTCTGGATTTATATTTGGCTGGAATATTACTTTGTATACAGTGATCGCCATTTATGTATCAGGCCGTGCGGTTGATATGGTATACACAACTCAAAATAAGCTCACACTGAGAATAGTCTCAGATAAAGGGGATGAATTAATCAAAGCCCTCATTCTGCTTCATTCTAGGGGGATTACCGTCCATGATGCCGAAGGGGCTTACGAGCATAAACCGAAAAAAGTCCTTACGACAGTCATTACTAGATTTGAGCTGAATGAAACAAAGCATGCCATCCGGAAGACGGATCCGCATGCCTTCGTGAATATCACACAGACCCTTGAAGTGATGGGAAGGTTTCGAAAATGAAAAAAATTGGGGTTTTTTAAGTTTTACATAAGGAAACATCCGGGTAATTAGTTGGTGAAGCAATTAATTTGACAGACTATGCCATGATTTTTATATAATAGGAAGAATTGAAAAAAACAGGGTTTCAGAGTTATTTCTAGTTTAGTTTTTGTACCTGCGTAATGATCCTGATTATAAAGGAACCATCTAGTAAGGTTTACTATTGCTACAAATAATCATCAAGACCTGGTACAGGAGGGAAATCGTTTGAATACAGCAGCTGGTTCAACACAGAAGACCGGCGTCATCTTTGCAGTTTTGCTTGCAGGGGCGTTCATAGCATTTCTGAATCAAACTGTCATAAATATTGCGCTGCCAAAGATCATGGATACATTCCAGATCACAGCCGTAACAGCCAACTGGCTGAGTACAATTTTTATGCTGACTAACGGGATCGTCATCCCGATTACAGCATTTTTAATGGAGAGGTATTCGACCAGGCAGCTTTTCCTATTCTCCATGGCCGTTTTCGCCATCGGAACGTTTATTTGTGCCTGGGCACCTTCCTTTTCCGTCATCCTGGTCGGCAGGGTCGTGCAGGCCATAGGTGCCGGTATACTTTTCCCGCTGATCACCAACGTAATTTTTACGATTTTCCCGCGTGAACGGCGCGGTTTTGCCATGGGAATCTTCGGTGTAGCGATGAACTTCGCTCCAGCTGTCGGACCAACTTGGGCCGGCTGGGTGATTGAGTCCCATTCCTGGCACACGATTTTTTATATTATCGGACCGATTGCTCTTATTGATTTGATTCTGGCTATTTTCCTCGTGAAAAATGTTACAGAGACCAGCAGGCCGAAGCTGGATGTACTGGGTGTTATTTTATCTACGATTGGATTTGGAGGCATCCTTTACGCATTTTCCACTGGCGGGACCAAAGGATGGACGGATGCAGAGGTCATCACCCTGTTTGTCGTCGGCGGCATCAGCTTAATTCTGTTTGTATGGCGCCAGCTGACAGTGGGGCATCCTCTGCTTGAATTCCGGATCTTTAAGTACCGAATGTTTACACTGACGACCATCATCAATGTCATTGTCACTATGGCGATGTTCTCCGGAATGATTCTCATGCCGATTTACATGCAGAACGTAAGGGGATTTACTCCTCTTGAGGCAGGATTTATGCTTCTCCCGGGCGGCATAGTAATGGGGATCATGTCTCCGATTACTGGAAAACTGTTTGACAAATTTGGGGCCAAGTGGCTTGCTGTCGTAGGTTTAGCGATTACAATCCTGACCTCCTATGCGCTGACCAATCTGCATACAAATACGCCATTTTCATATGTGCTTTGGGTTTATACAGCGAGGATGTTCGGAATGTCCATTCTTATGATGCCGATCTTCACAGCAGGATTGAATGATTTAGGACTCAGCCTGAACCGATACGGAACCGCTATGGTCAACACATTTAGAATGGTTGCCGGAGCTGTGGGAATGGCATTCTTTGTCTCCATCATGAACTCCCAGGGGAAAGCTCATGTGAAAGATATCATCATCCATCAGCATATCCTGCCGACGGATAAAGCCCATATGGCGCTTGCCATCAATCAGGGTACCGTAATGGGGATTAATGATGCCTTTATGATTGCAACTTATCTATCGGCCGCAGCCTTTGTTTTAGCCTTTTTCATTAGAAATAAACCACGCAAGGAAGAAACCGCTCCATCACCTCAGAGAAAAGCGGAAACTGCAGCGGAATAAGATATTTATCGGAAAACCAAGTCTGGAAAAGGGCTTGGTTTTTTGTTTAACTACATTTTTCACACAAAAGGATTTTCAAACGGGATTCTAGAATATGTTAGATAAATTCAAGGAGGGATCAAATGAAATATTTATGTTTAGGTTATTTCAGCCCAGGCAGGATGAACTCACGTCCAAAGGAAGAGATTGAGGTTATTATGGGCATGTGCCAGAGACTGCTTGATCCATTTTATAAGAGCGGCCAGGTATTGATGGATGCAGGACTTGAAGCAGGTTCTAAAATCCTTAAGAGGATGGAGGGGAACGTAATCGCAGCTGACGGCCCCGCTGAAACCGGTGAGATCATCGGGAGTGCCTTCCTTATCGAGGCAGAGAATATGGACGAAGCGGTCCGGACGGCCTCCCTTCATCCTTCTGTGCAGGTGGACGAAGGCAGTGAACTGGGCTGGAGAATTGAAATCCGTCCTATTCACTATTTTAAGAGTGGATTATCGTAAAGAGGAATGTTGGAGGAGGATGGTTAATAAGGATATAGAGAGCCGAATGAGGTCTTTATTTCCCTTCTCACCAATGAATAATTTTAGCTGGCTGCCATGATAGGATGGCAGCTTTCTTTTTTCCTTTTTTTCTATAGCGTATTAATAAAAATTAATGAATTCCAGATAAATAAGAGATACCGCATTTTTACCAAATTCAGTGGAAACGGTGCACAAATTAATTAACATAGAGGAAGTATGTTTGAATGAGCAAGCTCAGCAGTAAAATAGCCTTGTTATTATCACTAAGTATGATTATTGTATTAGCAGGCGCTACGGGAATGGAATGATTTATTGGAGCACCAAACAGTCAGTGGCATATTCTTTGGTCTTAGAAGAACATACAGGCTTATCGAAAGAGTCTGCTGCTATTTCCGAAGAAGCTGAGGCAACTGCTGAAGGGCAGGAATCTGTCATGAAAAGTATAGAAGAGTTAACAGCGTCTCTTCATGAACTTTCACAAAAGCTGGGGAAAGCTGTGAAATCGTTTGAAATATAGCTCTTGGAAACTGCAGGAGGCTTCTGCTTGACGGGGTGTCTATTTCAAAAAAGGGGAGATTGACTGGTGTTTCTTGTATATTGATAAGGAAGATAAGTACATTTAAAATAAGAGGTGTCTCTTAAGAAAAGCGCTTCGTGAAATACATCCCGGACAGTAAACAGGAATTCCCCGACCCCGCTATAAGGCCGATTCGTTTCGTGAATACAGAAGAAAGTTGTAAAAAATTGCTGAAGAAGAAGGAATTTGCTTTTGTGTACAGAATATAACACTCTGTAATTTACTAGATTAAGAGAGGAGCATTCGCGATGAATTACATTCACCAGCCAGAGAAGATTACAGCGTTTATTGGGGAAAACAGAGAGAACTTTGAAGGAATGCTGCTAAAAGAGGCTGTAAATGTAGCGGAAAAAATAAGAGATATCCTGGATAAGGGAAATATCGACCTTCTAAAAAATGCAGGTGAGCTTGTCATATACATTGTAGAAGAGCAGGAAGAAAATCTGGTTGCTTTCGCCAAAAAGGAAGGAATCGCCTGGGCAGAGCACTCCCTGACCCTCGCCTTCAAATTGGAATGGGTGCAGGCGATCAGACGGACTCTGTGGAAATTCTTGGAGAAATTCAATGCTCTCTCTAATGACGGTGAGCTGACAACTGAAGACTTTTTTAAGCTGGAAAAAAAGATTAACGATCAAATTGACCAATTTTTAAATACCTTTGTCATCAGTTATTCCAATTACAAGGATGAATTGATTCAATCACAAAGAAAGCTGGTGGAGCACCTGTCCGTCCCAATCATTCCTGTAAGCGGTTCTGTTGCAGTACTCCCCTTGATTGGAATGATGGATTCCTACCGGATGCATACAATTGAAGAAAAGGTATTTAACGAGATTTCGAAGATAAAAATACAAACATTGATCATGGATTTATCGGGAATAGCTAATATGGACTTTGAGGTGATCGTGCATTATCAGAAGATATTGAATGGAATCTCAATGATGGGATGCAAGGCTGTCATAACAGGGCTGCGGGCAGAACTGGTAAGGAAAATGATCCATGCCGGCATTTCGTTTGAAAATATGGCAGAGACAAAAGGTACCTTGCAGCACACATTACGGGAACATCTTGCCCTGGCAAGTCCTTCAGAACATCAATAAGGTAAAAAGAGCAGGAGACCTTTCGAAGCTTGAAAGGTCTCCTGCTCTTTTCTCGTTATTTGGTTCATTAAAATCCTAAAATAGGAAAAAGTAAGGGGGGATCCTGTTTCAATTGGGGTAAAGAAGGAGAAAAAGCATGGACTATTCAGAAGCATCCCTACGCGTCATCTGCTCTTTTACGGCGTTATTGATCCTAACGAAATTTATGGGAAAGAAAGTCATCAGCCAAATGAATGTTTTTACCTTTGTAACTGCGATTACCATTGGAAACATTGCTGCCTCCCTTTCGACAAATATTCATCTTGGGCTGGATAAAGGCATATTTATACTGGCAGGATGGGCGGTCCTGACTGTCTTTTCCGGCTATCTAAGTCTGAAATTTCCGGGGGCGAGAAGGGTTATGGGAGGAGAATCAACCATTGTCATCCAGCAGGGAAAAATATTGGAGGGAGCTCTTAAACAAAATGGCTTGGATATAGAAAGCTTAAAAGGCATGCTTCGGGAGCAGAATATTTTTTCTCTCAAAGATGTAGAGTTTGCCATTTTTGAGATAAGCGGCAATCTTTCCGTTTTAAAAAAGAGCGATCCTTATTCGAGGAAGAGGACTATACAAAAGGTACTCTTATTTCCTACCTCTGCGGGAGTTATTTCAAACGGAGAAATAAACCACAAGAAGCTTTCCGATTTGAATCTCAGTGCAGAATGGCTGCGGGAAAGGCTTAAGGAGGCAGGTGTTCCCTACATAAAAGATGTATTTTATGGGGAAATACAGCCGGATGGCACCTTATATATTGATTTTAAGGATGACCTATTATAAAAGAAAGATGGTATAGAAAGTGGTAATTGAAGATCTATTTGAAAAATTCTGTATTGAAATTTTGTTCATTTCCTTATAAACTCTGTTAAAATAGAAACATATATACAGAAGAAGAGAGGGGGAACATCGGTTGGAAAATGAAAAGATCGGCAAGATCATTGAAGCAGCAAAGCTCTATTATCTCTTAGATTATAATCAGAGTGATATTGCGAAAAAACTGGGAGTTTCAAGGCCGACCGTTTCCAGGCTCCTGCAGAATGCGAAGGAAAAGGGAATTGTCCAGATCAAAATCGTAGATTCAACCCTCGATTGTGAAAAAATGTCAGATCAACTTAAACAAAAGTACAATCTCAAAAAAGCCATCGTTGTATCTGTCCCCCAGTACGAAAATCATATCATTAAAAATTATCTCGGAGAGGCTGCCGCAGCCTATCTGGATGAAATAGTCTCTGACGGTGATATCGTGGGCGTGACCTGGGGAACGACTCTTTATCATGTGGGGATGGAGCTGAGGCAGAAGCCTGTAAAGGATGTAAAAGTAGTCCAGTTAAAGGGCGGTGTAAGCCATTCGGAGACGAATACCTATGCGTCTGAAATTTTATACTTATTTGGAAAGGCTTTCAACACTCCCCCGCTGCATCTCCCTCTCCCTGCCATCGTCGACCATGTAGTAGTCAAAAGGGCAATGGAAGCAGACAGGCATATAAAAAAAATATTGGATATAGGAAAAACAGCCAATATAGCTGTATTTACAAATGGAGGAATAAAGCCGGAATCACTGCTGTTTCAGCTGGATTACTTTTCGAAGGAGGAGTATGAAAGAATCCGTGAGCGGGCAGCCGGGGATATATGCTCGCGTTTTTATGACAGCAGCGGCTGTATTTGCGATGAAGCCCTGAATGAACGGACACTTGGCATCGATCTTGACGAGCTTAAAAGGAAGGAATATTCCATCCTGGTTTCTGGCGGCTCACACAAAATCGATGGGATTTTTGGCGCCCTAAAAGGACAGTTTGCTAATGTTCTTGTCACAGACCAGATAACCGCTCAATTCCTGCTGGATAAGCAGAATTGAAGAACGTGCATCTGCAATATGCCGTCTCCAGACCATCTGGGGACGTTTTTTTTTGGAAAATTAAACATTTGTTCATTACTGTATTTACAAATGTTCAATTCTCCTTTATAGTATTCATGTAAGTTAGTGAAAGCGTTTTATGATACCTTTGAAAAAGATTGTTGGAAAGGGAGAATAAACAAAGTGAAAATTACTAGTTTAATAGATCATACTCTTTTAAAAGCCAATGCGACTGAAGCGGAAATCGTGAAGCTTGCTGAGGAAGCAAAGGAATACAAGTTTGCTTCTGTATGTGTGAACCCGGTTTGGGTGAAAAAAGCGGCAGAACTGCTAAAGGAAGCTGAAGAAGTAAAGGTTTGCACGGTTATCGGATTTCCTCTTGGAGCCACTACATCAGAGGTGAAGGCGTTTGAAACAACAAACGCGATTGAAAACGGCGCTGATGAAGTAGATATGGTCATCAATATTGCTGCATTAAAAGACAAGCAATACGACCTTGTTCAAAAAGATATTGAAGCGGTAGTAAATGCAGCAAAGGGAAAAGCCCTTGTAAAAGTCATTATTGAAACGGCTCTTCTGACAGATGAAGAAAAAACAAAAGCATGTGAGCTTGCTGTAGCAGCAGGGACTGACTTTGTGAAGACTTCAACTGGATTTTCAACAGGCGGAGCAACTGCTGAAGATATCGCCTTGATGAGAGCGGCTGTCGGCCCTGAAATCGGTGTAAAAGCATCCGGCGGTGTCAGAGGACCCGAGGATGCAGCGAAAATGGTAGAAGCAGGAGCGACAAGAATCGGAGCAAGTTCTGGTGTTTCCATTGCGAAGGGTCAAACTGGAAGCTCGAGCTACTAAGAATTGATCCGGGATGCCTCATGAGGAGCAGGCTGCTCCTTATGAGGATCTCATTTAACTATCTTTTCGGGAGGCAGGACCATGGAAAACAAACAGCTGGTTAATCATGCCATAGAGGCAAGGACACGGGCATATGTAAAATATTCAGGCTTTCAGGTAGGAGCTGCTATTCTTACAAGCACTGGTAAAGTTTACTCGGGGTGCAACATTGAAAACGCTTCCTACGGCCTGGCGAATTGCGCTGAAAGAACAGCCGTATTTAAAGCAGTTTCTGAAGGGGAGACAAGCTTTGAAGCAGTGGCAATCGCCGGGGATACTGATGGGCCGATTTCACCGTGCGGAGCCTGCAGGCAGGTTTTGGCGGAGTTCTGCAGTGAAAACACTCAGATTATCCTTGCTAATCTTAAAGGGGATTATACAGTCACAAACATCCAGGAATTGCTGCCAGGTTTCTTCTCGGCCAGCGATATGGAGAAATAATTGATTAACAGCTAAGGAGGCAGCAACATGAAATATCTTGTGGCGATTTTGGGTCTGCTTGTTGTATTCGGACTGGCTTTTGCAGCGAGCAACAACAAAAAGCAGATTAAATATAAACCTATAGCAATCATGGTTGTTATACAGCTGGCACTATCTGCCCTGCTGCTTAACACAAAGTTCGGCTTTTATGTGATTAAAGGAATTGCAGATGTTTTTGAGAAACTTCTGGCTTATGCCGGCGAAGGAATTTCCTTCGTATTCGGAGGAATTGCGAATGACGGACAGAGTCCATTCTTCTTGGGCGTCCTTCTTCCAATCGTCTTTATCTCTGTTCTGATCGGAATTTTCCAGCACTTTGGCGTACTTCAGTTTATGATGAAGTGGATCGGCTTCTTGCTCAGTAAAGTCAATGGAATGGGAAAACTGGAATCCTACAATGCGGTTGCTTCTGCCATAGTTGGGCAATCAGAAGTCTTTATCACAGTAAAGAAGCAGCTTCATAAGCTGCCTGCGAACAGATTGTACACTCTTTGTGCATCTGCCATGTCCACTGTTTCCATGTCGATCGTAGGTGCATATATGACCATGATCGAGCCGAAATATGTGGTGACTGCCATTGTCATTAACTTATTCGGCGGATTTATTATCTCTTCCATCATCAACCCTTATACGGTTGATGAAAACGAAGATATCCTTGAAGTTGTAGAAGAAAAGCAATCCTTCTTTGAAATGCTTGGCGAGTATATCATGGACGGCTTCAAAGTAGCCATCATTGTCGGTGCCATGCTGATCGGCTTCGTAGCCTTAATGGCAGC
Source organism: Peribacillus kribbensis DSM 17871 (assembly GCF_000430765.1). Taxonomy (GTDB): domain Bacteria; phylum Bacillota; class Bacilli; order Bacillales; family DSM-1321; genus Paraperibacillus; species Paraperibacillus kribbensis. The sequence continues at coordinate 229,335 of NZ_KE387239.1, forward strand.
CATCAATAGTGTGTTTGATATGATCTTCGGAATCTCGTTCCAGCAAATCATCGGCTATGTGTTTGCACCGTTCGCCATCCTGATGGGTGTTCCTTTTTCTGAATCTGTTTCGGCCGGCGGAATCATGGCAACCAAGCTGGTAACAAACGAATTTGTTGCCATGATGGACTTAGCCAAGGCAGCCCCTCACTTCAGTGAGAGAACACTTGGAATTGTTTCGGTATTCCTTGTATCCTTCGCTAACTTCTCTTCTATCGGTATCGTTGCGGGAGCCGTGAAGGGACTTCATGAAAAACAGGGGAATGCTGTAGCACGCTTTGGACTAAAATTACTTTACGGAGCGACACTTGTCAGCGTCCTGTCTGCGATTATCGTAAGTGTGATCATATAAGGAGGAGAGGCTGCGAAGGACAAAAACATTGCTGTAAAGCTGGGGAATGTCCTTCATAGCCTGCCTTGAAAACATATTAGGCCGCTACAGATCGGCCATAATGAAAAAGCTTCTCTTTTTAAAAGGGATTGCTTTTTTATTTTTTTCATCGAAAAACAAACTGTTAGGAGGAAAGGAAACGATATGTTAAGTGTAGGTTTACTTCTTTCAGGGGCAGCACTGTTTCTCAATGCTTTAATGCTTCTTGGAAAGGCGGAAGAAAAGAGTGCAGGAGTGTTTAATTTATTTGTCGGGGTGTTTCAGGTTGCAGCCCCTTTTTATACCATCATGATTTCCGATCAGAGCAGCTGGTCTGTCTTCCAGAATGGTGCGGTATTTTTATTCGGGTTAACTTATTTGTATGTAGGAGTAACAGTCCTTAAAGGGATGAACGGAACAGGCCTTGGATATTTCTCTTTATGGGTGTCCATCATCTGCCTAGTGTATACCGGGGCTTCGGTGGTCCATTTCCATGATTATCTTAACGCCGTCACTTGGCTTTCATGGGCCATCCTCTGGTTCTTGTTCTTCCTGCTGAATGCATTAAACAAGAAAGCTGAAGCGTATGTAGGAAAGGTGGCCATGATCCAGTCCTGGACGACCCTAACCATTCCGGCGTTAATGACCATGATGGATGGATGGGGAGGAAAAATCATTACCTCCGTATGGACGGCTGTGCTGATCGTCTCTATCCTTTATTTTATCCTATCGGGGTATAAGATGCTTCATTCAAATGAACCGTCACTTGAGAGTGCTTCTCCAGAAATATAAGCACATTAGAAGGGGACTGGGATTTTTATTCCGGCCCCTTTTGGTTTTTAATGAAATGCCGGCACAATCCTTAAAAGGCTTATTGAAACGATCTAGAAGGGAAAGGGGATTAACTGGATGAACGGATCATTTCGGCCGTAGTACGGTCCATTACCGGTTTGAACGGACCATATCGGCAGAAGTACGATCATTACCCGGTTCAAGGGAACGGTTTCAGTAGTGTTCGAATCATTCCTCCTAACACGAGATCATTTTTAATACAGCCATTTTTCCATAAAAGCTGTTTAGGATCATTAATTGTGCGTATTAAAGCAGTTATGGTGCCTGAAGCCAGAAAGAAGTTTTATGCCATGTACCGGCATTATATCCAGGAAGAGAATGAGAAGTTCATCTATCTGGACCCGAAAATAAAGTGTCGTGTTAAATTCAGAAACTATACAAAGGCTGGGCACTTACGGATCCCATCATTTGTTGAATATATATCTCTAAATGATCATCCTTTGAGGTGAATTTGTTTTCATGCAGCAAGTAGCATCGATATCTCTTAAAGGACTCATACTTTCTACCGATATAAAAAGGTGGAGGGGTTACATGAATCAAATTTATTTCTCGCTATTAAGGAATACAATGGATCACATGGCATTTCAATTAGCCATAATATTGATTGTTTCGTTAATGGTTGGTTTATTAGTAAAATTTGTTTTAAGGAGTTTAAGAGTACCATTTGCAATATCTAACTTTATTTCTGTTTTGGTCCTACTACTTTCCTTTTACAAAAGTATATTAATTGTTTCAGGTTAAGCATCCAGCAATGGGTGCTTTTTATTATGCCCAAAAGAGGTGATTGAGGTGAAGATCAGTGATCGTATAACAGCTAATGACAAGCAGAAGCTGCAGCAGATGACAGGCCAGGTGAAGAAGAGGAATGGTAAGCGTAAGCATAGGGCCAAGAAGAAACCAGATATTGTTGACTACATTCCAAAGGAAAAGAAGGAGAAGCCAGAGCGTATGGATTGGATCGATATCATGGGGATGAATCGTGATGCCTATAAACGCGTGAATGGGGCTATAAGAAAAAAGTAATCCTAGAAATACTCAATCATAAATACAGAAAGTCTTTGCAAAACTTCAATTATACAAAAACAAGCCGATAAATCACTTGTAGTATGTTTCTTGTAGCTAGTTAAAAGGGGAATAAGTATGAATTTAGAAGAACTTACAAATAGGATTAACGAAAGTATAGACGAAATGGATTTAGTGACTACCAGGAAGTATATTGAGCAAAATCTAGATATTTTAAAAGAGAATAAAAGATATCTGAAAAAGAATGCAAGAGAGTTATTAGAATTTATAATTTCTAGATTAGAAGAAGGAATCAAGCCTCTTTCTCGCCATGAGTTGGCAGCCATTAAAGCAATAAATTTATATGCTTCAAATTTTGATATTAGAGGATTAAAGTTAACAATCAAAGATAAAACACAATTATTGATAAGAGAGGATGTCTTAACTTATTTAAATTCAGATGCCAAAATTCTGTTAAAAGATATGGGGGCAATATCCGCAATTTCGTAAGGTTAAGAAATATTCTTTTGAGTTCAAACAGTAGTCACTCTTCATTGAGTGGCTTTTTTATTTGGAGGTGGTGATAATGTGATGACTGAATACAAGACCAAGCAGCAGAAGCGCAAGTTTATGACAGTCCAGCCTGGAAGGAACTGCGTGAGCTGATCAAGCAGCGTAACCACTATGAATGCCAGGAGTGTAAACGTCAGGGCAGAGTGTCCATCGATACCAATGAATACAGTGAGAGCGCCAAGCGTAAGAAGATCCAGCTGGTTGTCCATCACATCAAGGAGCTCGAGCGGCATCCACACTTAGCACTCGATGTGGATAACCTGGAGACTATCTGTGTGGACTGCCATAACAAGGAGCACGGCAGGGACTTTGGTAAGAAGGAAAAGAGATGGGATGATGAGAGGTGGTAAAGTTACAATAAGGGGTAGTGTTATATAACTTTTTATTCTGTTATATTATCTAAAATCTTTAGATATAAGGATTGTATCTCTTCCGTATCATTTGGAATATTGAAGGAACGTTTGATTTCACGTAGCAGTGCCCGTAACTTAAGAGCTTTTACTCTTGGAGACATGTTCGAGTTTATTATCTTGTGAAATACCGCATTGATTTGTCTGGGTGTCCTCATCGTGCTATCACTCCCAAAAGATAATATATATATATGCATACAATCTTTTTATACCCGAGAACTCAATATGTACTCAAGAAGATATAAATGATAAAAAAGTTAAAACATTTTCTTGACTTTAAAATATGATTGCAGTTTAACAAAGCTTTATATTAATCTCCCCCCGGTCAAAACTTTTGGCCTTTTTTTTTCGTTCGGGGCACCGGGGAGGGGGGTCGATTTTTCAGATTTATAACCAAATTTTTTTTCACGTAAGGGGGGTGGGTGCATGGCAGTCAACATTACGGACCTAAAAAAGCAGTTAATGACAAGGATTGATACTTCCGATTTTGTCCAGGTGGATTAAGTGGATCGCTATATTGATTTGGTCAAGTCGTTTAGATGGATCAGTAAGATCATTAGTAAAGAAGGCGAAACCATAGTTACTGAAAATGGAAAACAAAAATTTTTGAAAGCCCATCCCCTTATCGGGGAACGCAATAAAATTAACGCCTCTTTATTGAGTATTGAGAAATCATTTGGCCAGAAATTGGGCGATGATGACCCGGATGATAAGAGAAAAACCAAATATAATGCCAGTGATCTTATATGATATCTCAGCAGTATGTGGAAGAATATATAGCCTTATATGAATCTGGAAAAATCAAACTCAATAAAGAGCGCGTTAATTTAATTCGATTTTTAAAGGTGCATGTACTAAGGGGGTGGTAATTATTGGGATGGATAGCAGATGTATTAAGAAAGGAATAGCGAACTAGAATTCATGTTTGATCTGAATTTGATTCAAGACACATCCAGCAGGATTTACATGAAGAAACTTGCTATTGATACATATGTCGCATTCTTGGGGCGAACAATCAGCCAATCCGAATTCAGGGTTCGGAATGGTACAGATTTCATTAAGGATGAACTTTATTACCGTTTAAATGTAAGGCCAAGTAAAAATATGACCGCAAGTACCTTTTGGCAAACGTTCATCCGAGAGCATTAACATGCATGGAAAAAAATGTAAGGCATGCTGGTTACATGAACCCGCCGCAGGCAGGAAATATTACTCCTTGTAAGTAAAATACAAGGAGTGATTTTATGCCATTTGGTGCTCACGAAACCATGGAAGTCCATGAAATTCTCATGGAAAAAGTAAATATGCTGAATCAATTCAATTTTTACCTTCAGATTGCCAAGGAACAGCGGCTGATTGATATAATAATCCGGCATCAGCAGGAGGAAATTAAATCCTATAATGAGCTGCTTTCTTATACACATGATTACACTACCTTTGCACCGATTGCAGCGAACACTTACATTCAGGGAATGACTCCGCAGCAAATCCATTACGGAGTAAATAACCCGCCGCAGATTCAGCCGGAGTCTTCAACCAATCAGCTGCGCGATAAGGAAGCGGCTATGGGAATGCTGCTCTGCCACAAAAATGCTGCGAAGAATGGCATGTCTGCAGCACTTGAGACGGCCGATCCGACTCTGCGCAGGATTCTGATGAATAGTGCAGTAAACTGTGCTGATCAGGCCTATGAGGTTTTCTTATATCTAAACGGACAGGGAATTTACCAGGTTCCTGAACTTGATCCGAATACAGCAAAATCCTTTCTTCACAGCTATGTACCAACAGGAAAAGAAATAGAATCCATGTATTTTGGACAATCAAGTCAAGGATCTGCAGACAAACAGGGAAGCTATATGGCTGGCCAGAATCCTGCATTCAACAGACCTCCTTACCCGAACACCTATGGAACGGGTGCAGGGACGTCATCTTATCAGCAGCAGGGCGGCATAAATCCGAACCAAAGACCTTATGGAACACAAATCCGTTAAGGAAGAACGAAACGAAACCACTTGCTGTTATCCGCAGGTGGTTTTTTCCTTTCTGAAATGGCTCTATAGAAGTTCTAACTTCCTTCTTTTTGGGTAAACAGAAGGAAAAGAGTAGAAGGGAGAGGTTCTTTATGAAAATCATCCTTAAGCCTGAAGCGCTGGAGAAGCTGAAGAGGTATTCTTTTAAGGAAAACGAGGGTGTACGGGTGGAAGCTGCCTATATCGCAAGCTGCTCCTTATATATTGAATATAGCCTGAAGGTAGAGGAAAAAGGAGAACATGATGATCTGTTTATGATAGAAGGAATCCCGGTTGTCGTTTCCAAGGAAAGCCAGAGGCTGCTTGAGGATACCGTCATCCTGGATTATAATGATAACCTAGGATATAAGCTTTCATCCGATGAGGAGACGTATCGGTACAATTTGATGCTTGAGACGTAAAGGGAGCCTGTATTCAGGTTCTTTTTTTATGTATCTGAGGCCCCATGAATAAGGAGTGGCAGGAGTTTTCGATGAAATGATCTAATTAAGAAGACAGGGATTAAAAGAAGCTTTCATGTATTGGGAATTTTTTGTAAATTATTGGGCTGATGTTCGTATTAGAATAGGACGGCATGCGGTTGAACCCGGAATTTAGGAGACCGCTGTATAGGAGCTTCAAAAAAGAATACATAATCAGAAAGAAGGGATTTACTTGCCACAAACCACACTTGAGGTGAAATCGCTTACTAAGGCCATTCACGGTAAGAAAATAGTGGATGATGTGAGCTTCGGCGTTCAAAAAGGAGAAATATTTGGCCTTTTAGGACCGAATGGAGCCGGAAAGACGACCATTATCCGGATGATCGTCAGCCTGATCAATAGGACCCAGGGAGAGGTCATCGTTAATGGCAGCAGCCTTGACGGACAGTATAAAGAAATGATGAGCGAGATCGGGGCGATAGTGGAAAATCCGGAATTCTATAAGTATATGAGCGGTTATAAAAATCTGCTCCATTATGCGAGAATGTCTGTGAAGAAAATACCAAGAGAACGGATTGATGAAGTAGCAAGGTTGGTCAAACTTGAGGGAGCCATGAACCAAAAGGTGAAAACGTATTCCCTTGGAATGCGGCAGAGACTCGGTGTTGCGCAGGCTCTTTTGCACAGTCCTTCCCTGTTAATCCTGGATGAACCGACGAATGGACTCGATCCGCAGGGGATCAGGGAGCTTAGGGATTATCTGCGCCAGCTGGCAGACGGGGGAGTTTCCGTCCTTGTATCCTCCCACTTATTATCCGAAATGCAGCTCATGTGTGACCGCTTTGCCATCATTGAAAAAGGAAAGCTGATTCATATCTCTTCCATGAAAGAATCTCTTGCCGAGGAGGATTTGATGAATGTGGCATTTGAAGTCAGCGATGCAAAGGCAGCGGCAGAAGTCATTGAATCCAGCCGTCCTGGAACAGAGATGGAAATCCTGGATGACACGCATTTCACCATCCGGATTGAACGTGAGGGAATCAATCTGGTAAATAGGCTGCTGATTCAGAATGATATGGACGTATATGGCATCGGAAGGGTAGCTGCTACCCTGGAAGACCGCTTCCTTGAAATTACAAGCAGGTCAGAGGAGGGAAAGAAGATTGATCTCATTAATCTGTAATGAACTCATGAAAATATTCCAAAAAAAATCAAGCTGGATTTATATGATCATCATAGTCCTGGCGGTCGCTGCCAGTGCCATCATCTATCAGAAGGTGACACCTGACGATAAGAATTGGAAAGAAAACCTTACAGCTGAAAATGCTGGGTTAAAGCAGGATTTGGAAAACCAAAATGGAAAAACGAAAGAGCTGACTGAAACCCAGATTAAACAAAATGAAATGTACATAAAGGATGATATCAATCCCAATGCTGTCACCAACTGGACTTATATGAATACCGTTCTGACGGGAGTACTGGCATTGGTTACCCTGCTATCCGTAATTGTGAGCAGCGCAAGTGTATCTGCAGAATTTTCGGATGGCACGATTAAGCAGCTCTTGATCAGGCCACATCCAAGATGGGCAGTCCTGTTGTCGAAATACATAGCCCTTTTAATTTATTATGTTCTTCTTCTGGCTGTATTGATTGCAGCAGGATTCATTATGGGTACCCTTTTATTCGGATATGGAGATTTTGGAGCGAAGATTTTTGACCTAGGACTAAATGGTGTAAAGGAAACCACAGTTGGAGCCCAGTTCTTCCTGAAAATCCTATATTATATCCCGGGTTTAATTGTCATAACAGCTATCGCTTTCATGCTTTCCACACTGTTTAAAAGTCAGGCGCTTGCTGTCGGGATCGGCATCTTCGTTCTGTTTTTATCATCTACGCTTGGCGGACTGATTGTCATGCTGGCAGACAAATATGCATGGGCAAAGTATATCCTTTTCCCGCATCTGGATTTAACGATTTATGCCGTACAGGATAAGATTCTTGGGAATATTACGCTTCCCATCTCGCTGGGTGTTCTTTTAGTTTACTATCTGATCTTTATGGCCATCACCTTTGTATTTTTCCAAAAAAGAGATATCAGCATCTAATAAAATTATTTGAAAATCGGGGTTCCTCTTCCTTAAAATGTGTAAGGCTATGGGTATGACGTATTCAGTGGCTGACTTGCCAAGGCAAGTCAGCCAAATATGTAAATAGACTGAGACATGATATAATAGTCTAAAATAATATTCAGAAATGGAGTCCTTAAAATGTCACAGACAAAATTTATCGGATATGTTGGAACTTACACCAAGGGAGACAGCAAAGGAATCTACCGCTTTTCACTTGATACAGAAACAAAACAGCTTTCAGAGCCGGTACTTGCCGCTGAAATTGGAAGCCCTACATACGTGAATCTGAGCAGCGACAATAAGACCCTTTATTCTGTAGCAAAAGCAGACAGCCAGGGCGGTGTTGCCGTTTATTCTGTAAACACGGAGACAGGTGAGCTTGAAACAATCGCGACGGACATCACAGACGCAGGATCTCCCTGCCATGTATCTGTAAATTCTGCTAACACTGCGGTGGTTACTGCTAACTACCATACTGGAGTTATCGCAGCGTATACTGTTGCTGAGGATGGTTCCTTAACACTTGCATCCTCCCAGAAGCATGAGGGAACAGGACCACATGAACGCCAGGATAAAGCCCATGCCCATTACTCTGGATTTACACCTGATGAGAAGTATGTTGTGGCCGTTGATCTAGGCGTTGATAAAGTAGTTTCTTATAAACTGAATGAGCAGAATGAACTGGTGGAAGCTGCAAGCCTGAGTGTGAAGCCGGGCAGCGGTCCCCGTCATATTGAATTCCATCCAAATGGGAAGACAGCTTATGTGATGACAGAACTCAGCAATGAAGTGATCGTACTAAGCTATAATGCTGAAACAGGAGAATTTAAGGATCTGCAGTATCTCAAGGCCATTCCGGAAGATTTCACTGAAAACAGCCAGGGCAGCGCCATCCACGTATCCAAAGACGGAAAATTTGTCTATGCAGGAAATCGCGGCCATAACAGCATTGCCATTTTCAGGGTGAATGAAGAAAATGATGAATTGACTTTTGTGGAGCATGCATCCACGGAAGGAGCATGGCCGAGGGACTTTGAATTTGATCCGACAGGAACATTCATTGTAGGATCCAACGAAGAATCAGGAAATCTTGTTCTTTTCGAGCGGGATGAAACTACTGGAAAGCTGACCGTTCTCCAAAGCGATGTTAAGGTTCCATACCCGGTATGTGTTAAATTCATGAATGTATAATACAGAGAAAGCGGATCCCAATTTGGGACCGCTTCTTTTTTTGTTTCCACGAATGCCGTTTGGAAAGTGCTTTTAAAGAGCAAAACTGCGGCGGCTCCTCCGGAAAATGGTTCAGAGAGGGCTTCTCAAGACCAACTACAAAACCAAGCCCCTTTTTTATTCCCCCTGAAACCATTTTCCCTGCAGCTACATAGTATGTATGGACTAAACAATAACCCAAACTGGGTTATATGAAAATACACAAGGAGGAATTTCTATATGTCTGGTGCTGTTGCTGGAGGTTACGGGTTTGGTTCAGGTTTTGCTTTATTGATTGTGTTGTTTATTCTTTTAATTATTATTGGTGCTAGCTTCTGCGGCGGCTTCTGTTAATTATTAGAGTTTATTAATGAAAATGGAAAGAGGCTGGCCATGTGGCCAGCCTCTGGCTATTTTCATGAGATGTAACTGCCGGCTGCTCATGGTTTGACGCTTTCCGGCCCGGCCAGAAAGCATATGTTTTGAGTATCGCAGTAATAGCCGGTACCAGAAACGGTCTAACGATGAAGGTATCCATCAGGACACCCGCAGCCGTAATGATTCCAAAGTTTACAAGCACCTGCAGCGGGAAGGGATGCAAGCACCGCGAAGGTCGCAGCAAGAATAACCCCAGCAGAGGTGATGACTCCGCTTGTTTCTGTAACTCCTTAGCTTTTACTTCCGTAACGATGGTAAGAAACCGGAATGAATTTATGAAGAAAATCGGCGGGCCGTATGAGGCTGCGGAGCAGCTGATTGATGTATTCTGGAGCGGAATCAAAAAGTGATTCGCGTTACAAAAGACGGCAGCATCCGGGCTGCCGTCTTTTGTATAACCGCATGTATGTGTAAATGGAATCATCATTTTTCCTTCCTGATTCCGAATTGGGCATTGATCTGTCCTCGCAGCATGGTCTGCCGGACTTTTCGATATTCTTCCTTGCGAAGTTCTCTTAAATAATCCTGCCGAATTTCATGTGTCTGGACGCCTTCCTCCCTTTTAGCGGCAATGTCCATAAGACGTTCAACATCCTCAAAGGAGTATTTCCTGCTTCCCCTTTCGGTTCGGTCTGGAAAAATCAGCTTTCGTTCTTCATAATATCTAATTTGTCTGACACTTAAACCTGTCAGTTCACTTACAATTCCAATCGTGATCACTTTTTTTGTTTTATAGGACGATTCGTCTGCCATTTTCCAACTCCTCCCGTCATGCCTATAAAGAACATTATACGTGCCTATCCCTAAATATCTCATTGTTTTGTTAGATTTTCTAACATGATAATAAAAAGGCTGTAGAAAATCTTACAAATGAAGTGCATGTGATTGGTAAACATCTTATTATCAAATAAAATACAGTTGCTTAATGAAAGGGAGATTGCTGATGCCGTTATTAAGGGATGCTGTAAAAAAGAAGAGGAAGTTTATTATTCAAAAGCTGATCAAAGCCGGGATTTACAATGATACAGACCCTGAAATTGAAAGTTTACCCCTGGGGCAGCTGGAAAAGGATTATGACTATTTTATCCTTGGCGCAGGCGCAGCAAAGGATCTATTCAAGAGGTGATGGAATTGGAAAGTGCAGATAAACGAATTTTGCTTGGGAAGAAATTAATTGAACTGGATCTGTTGAGAGATCAGCTGTGGGAGGAATTTGCTAAACTTGCTGGAGATAAAGCGAATGAGCTGTTCAGGTTTCTGCAGAATCGTTGAGTTGTAAGATTTAAATACTTTGAGTCATGTAATAGGGGAATGATTCTCAGAAGTCTATAAACCTGGTGTGAATTAGATGTGATTCAAAGTTCGTTTGTATAAATTGGCTGCCTGAGTTCCGTTCCAGGTGCTTCGATTTCCGCGGGGCGGGACAGGTGAGCCTCCTCGGCTGCGCCTGCGGGGTATCACCTGTCCCACTGCTTTTTGTTTTCATATAATAAATGATACCATGCAAAACAGCTAACAATTAGCATCAACTCTTATCAAGCGGAAAACGTTCATTCCCTAAAATTGAAATGAAAACATTCACACCCAAAAAAGGGCTCCGGATTAACACCGAACCCTTTTTTGGTCGTCAAATTAAAGAAAACCCCTGTAAAAGGGGTTTTGTTTGTTTTTTAAGGCATATATTAATAAAGATTTATTGAATTGTATGAGTGGAATATGTTATGCTTTCTAGTGGTTTGCTTTATTTTTTAATTTGTTATGTATTAATGTTTATAATCCTTATAATAATTGTAAACCAAAACAACCTGTTTTGTCAACGAGGCTGATTAAACTTTTTGGAAAAGTGAGTGGAGTTCTGGCAGGACGGGTATATTGGACGGCAAAACATTAAGGAAATGGGAGGAATTTGAATGAGCGATACCCATTTAGATTGGAACAGCGAGCAGGAAAGAATTGACCTTATAAAAAAGGAGATTAACAGACAACAGCATGTTCTCAGAGGGAAATCAGGTTCTCTTAAACAGGGCATTATCGGGCTTAGAGAGACCTTTTGGGAAGATGTGACTGTTAACTTAGATGAGCCGGATGATATTATTGAGACACAGGCGAGCCTCAAACAGCAGGCTGAATTGTTATCTGAAAGAGAACGGAGCCATGGTGTTATTCATGAAACCTTAAAAAAACTGGCAAGGCTTGAGAATACTCCTTACTTCGGCAGAATCGACTTTAAGGAAGAAATTGAACCCCAAACGGATGAAATTTATATTGGCATCGCCTCTCTTTTAGACGAAGCAGAGGAGAACTTTCTTATATATGATTGGCGCGCACCTATTTCGAGTATGTATTATGATTATCCACCAGGTCCAGCCTCTTATGAAACCATGGACGGCAGGATTGAAGGTGAGCTGGAGCTGAAGCGGCAGTTTATCATTCGTCACGGAAAGCTGAAAGGACTTTTTGATACCGGTCTGACCATCGGGGACCGCCTGCTGCAGGAAATGCTCGGCAGCCAGGCAAATACCAAAATGAAATCCATTGTTGCGACCATTCAAAAAGAACAAAATCAAATTATCCGAAATGAAAAAAGCAAAATATTAGTGGTCCAGGGGGTGGCCGGCAGCGGGAAAACGTCGGCAGCCCTGCAGAGGGTTGCTTATCTGCTCTACTCCCACAGGGAGACTCTTGATTCAAAAAATATGATTTTGTTTTCCCCAAATCCACTGTTCAATAGTTATATTTCAACGGTGCTTCCCGAGCTTGGCGAGGAAAATATGCGGCAGACGACGTATAAAGAATTCATGGAATCCTTGGTTGGCCGTGAATTCGATGTTGAGGATCCCTTTATGCAGATGGAAATGTCGCTTTCCGGCCAAAGCCCGGAAAGGATGAGTACCATCCCTTATAAAACCAGCCTTGAATTTAAGCATCTGATAACTAAGTATACCGATCACCTGGCACAGGAGGGGCTGATTTTCAGAAGTATATCCTTCAGAGGCAAAACCTTGATCCCTGCAAATCGGATCCACAGCTTTTTTTATACTCTGGAAAACCACATTTCGATTCCCAACAGGATCAGGCTGACAGCCGAGTGGATCTTAAAAGAGATTGCTTTGTTGGAAAAAGAAGAGCGTGAAGAGGAATGGGTTCTCGAAGAAATACAGCTTCTTGATAAAGAGGACTACCAGGAAGTGCATCAGGAATTGCAGAAAAGAAACCGGCGCCTGAATGAAACCTTCGGTGGCAGTGACCAGGAAGAGGCATTGCTGCGGAAAAAACTGGTGAGCAGGTACTTCAAACCAATTCGTAATCGGGTAAAGAAGTTTCGGTTTATAGATTTACCAGCTGTCTATTCGAAACTTTTTAAGGAACAGCACAGCTTTCTGAGCGGAGAGCTGCCGGAGGAGTGGAAGGCTGTCTGTGAATATTCTCTGAAATCCATGGCGGACAGGACCCTGCTATGGGAGGATGTGACACCATATCTATATTTCCGTGACCAATTGATCGGACGAAAGTCTTTTTCGGAAATCCGGCACATCTTTATTGATGAATTCCAGGATTATACTTCCTTCCAGTTCGACTATTTGAAAGAGCTCTTTAAGATGTCAAGCATGACGCTTCTCGGTGATTTTAATCAGGCCATCTACCCTCACTCATCTAAGTCCAGTACTTTGCTGGAAGAAAAAACAGAAGAGAGTGTGGAAAGAATTACGCTAAATAGAAGCTATCGCTCGACCCGGCAGATTGTTGAGTTTACAAGGGAGCTTATTGATGGACGGGAAAGTATCATTCCGTTTAACAGGGAAGGGAGTCGTCCTGAAATTATTAGCTGCTCTAAAGACGATCTTTCGGACCGGTTAGAAAAAGGCATTGAGGAATCACAGGCACAGGGGTATGAAACCATTGCTGTAATCTGTAAAACAGCTGGAGAATGTGATGACGTCTACCAGGCACTTAAAGATTCTGTTGACATACAAATCATGGATCAGGGAACCACCTCTTACAGCAAGGGGATTGTGGTACTTCCTGCTTATCTTGCAAAAGGCATTGAGTTCGATTCCGTCATTATACATGACGCTTCCGAGGAATCTTATCACAGTGATTCGGAGCTGAAGTTATTTTACACGGCCTGCACAAGGGCCATGCACAGACTTATGCTGTTTTCACCAGGAGAAGTCAGCCCTTTTATTCAAAAAGTTCCAGAAGATAGATATTCTTTTAAAAAAATGTAAAAAATCTGGATAATGATGTTTACAGTATAAAACTGGTGGTAAATAAAGAATGTAAGACAAACATTCTCATAAACCAAAGGAGATGATTGACATGAGTACAATCAAAAACCCATGGAATAAAGAGAATGAAAGAGCCATTTATAGTCCGGGCGATCATTAATATCGCCTTATGGACTCATTTCGGAAACAGCTGTCAAGCCAGTATCATTAGCAGGATTCCATTTAAGCACACATGCAGCATAAGAAATGCTAGAGGAGCTGAATGAAATGAAGACTCTAAAAAATTTCTGGCTGAAAGAAAATGACGAAGCGGTATTCAGTCCGGGCGATTAAG
>NZ_KE387239.1:243728-404927 GCF_000430765.1 Peribacillus kribbensis DSM 17871
AAAAGCGGGTATTCAAGCGATAAACAAATCCTGATGAAGGAGATGGTTAGCAAATGAGTACATTAAGAGCTTTTTGGAACAAAGAAAATGACGAGGCGATTTTTAGTCCAGGTGATACTGAATGAAACACGTATTCATGGGAACCCTGTCTTCATAGTTATGGTATCCCACTACCAAGGAGTTGGTTAAAAATGAATACATCAAGTAATTATTGGCATAAAGAAGAGCAAGAAGCACTTACAAAGATAGGGGATAAGCATGCATTTCATATTTCCCAAAACCTGTTGGATGAAAGTGCTCTATTAAATGCAGATGTAAGTAAGAAGCTGGAATTTGACGTTACAGGGACAGCTTTAAATATTTTATAATCTAAAGCCCGGGTGCAATAGCATTCGGGCTTTACTTATTTGGTTACGCGGAATACGCAATAGCCAAGCTGATTTCCATAGACCATGGAGATTTGCTGGTGCTTTTTCATAATTCCATCATAGACGGGGCTTGGCATGGAGCCTTGTGCTCCCAGATTGGCAGGAAGACGGCCGGGATCATAGCTTGCAAGCTCTTCATTGATGGTTGAAGTTTTAAGTACAGAAATCCCCCTAAAGCCAGCTTCTTTAAAATAAGCGGTCCATTCTTCTGGCGTAAGCACCTCATGGACGCCATAAAATCTTCTCACTTCTTCTCTTGCGCGTGCGCTGAGGCCCCGAGCGGCCATATCGATGGTAAGGAGTACTCCCTCCTTTTTCAAGACGCGATGATACTCGGAAAGCGCTTTGGGTACAGTTGTAAAAGCGGTGGAGGATTCAGCCAGAATCATATCAAATTTCTCACTTTTAAAGGGCATGTGCTCGATGCTCGACTGACGAAGCCTCACAGGAAGCCCTTCGGCTTCGAATCTAGAATAAGCCTTCTTCACCATCTCAGGATGGCTGTCAATCGCATACACCCTGCATGGATAATTCTTGGAGATATAAGCAGAAGTCTGACCGGTCCCGCATCCTGCATCAAGCAGCCTGGTTTTTGGTCCGATGGCTTCATTCTGAAGCAGCTGTTTGGTTAACCCCAGGCTTCCCGGATGAGCTCCTTCAATGCCATAATAGGCTAATGCATCCTGATATGAACGATTCACAATGTATCTTCTCCTCTGCAGCCTTGTTTTGTCTTGCTATTTTATGCGGCCAATCCTGCCTTGGTTAGGTTTATCCATAAAATGGGTCAAGTTATTGGTTGCATGACTAGTCCAACTTCGATCGATGGACATACCCTGATAAGGAATCTCAAACATCAGGAGGTGCAGAGAATGTCAGCACGTTTTTACAACCAATGTCAGTCCGGCATAGGCAGAGCTGTTGAAATAAGGACCCATAACGGAAGAATTCACAGAGGCATCATAACTAGAGTGGATCGGAACAGGGTATTTTTAAGGCCGTTAGGAGGTTCCCCCAGAAACTATGGAGGATATGGATATGGCGGATATGGATACGGCTGGGGAGGCTGGGGCTATGGATTTGGCTGGGGCGTAGCCCTTGGAGCCATCGCCGCCTTGGCGTTTATTCCATTTTTATTCTTTTGAATTCTTGAGAGAAAGCCTGTATTTGAAGAAACAGGCTTTTTTTAATGCTTCCTTTTAGTGGCAGGATTCTGCTTTTTCCTCCCCCTGAGGCAGTAAGGGGTCTTCTGTTGAATCTCTCCATCTCATAAAAAATATACTGATAAAAAAACATAATTAAGGAAAAAGTAAGGTAAAGGAGTGAAGATTCATGAATAAGAAGAATGAACCTACAGTGGCCCCAGGCCTTGATAATGATCAGTTTTTGGATCGGGAAGCAACAAAAGAGGAGATTAAAAAAGGGGAGTCTACCCATGTGACTACATTATCCTGGGACGAGGTGGACCCCAGTTAACAGAAGACCGGAAAAATTCTATTGTCATGTATAGACATAAAGTACTATTATTGGGAAGTACAGGCTTTTTAAAGCTGAAGGCTGCTTTCACAAATCGTGTTGGCAGGGATTTCTGCGCGATTGTTCAACAAAATTTGCGAAATTAGCTTTTAAAAGAGCTTTGATTTTATTAATAAGTCTGTATAATTAAAACTATCTTTGTTTTACAAATTTCGCGAATCAATAGACAAAAATGACATGTAAGGTATTTAAAGATATGGAAGGTGCTTTATGGGACGGGTAGAAGAGCGGGGAAAAAAGAAGAAGAAACATAAAAAGTCGAGATGGATATTATGGATTCTTTTGCTGGCCATTGTGGGAGCCGGCGGTTATATATTTTATCAATACAATCAGGGCCTAAAAATGGCAGACACAAAAAATACAAAGCAAGCTGAGAAGAATAAGGAAAGCTTTCAGGGAGAAGAGGTTCATTACGGTGAAATGAACGTGCTGCTGATTGGGAGTGATACCCGTGGAGAAGGAGGGGGACTTTCTGATTCCATTATGGTCGCCCACTATGACCAGGACAATCATATCCCAAAACTGGTTTCTTTTATGAGGGATACTTTTGTTGAGATCCCTGGACATGGGAAGCATAAAATCAATGCAGCCTTTTCCATTGGCGGGCCTGAGCTTTTAAGGCAGACCATAAAAGAGAATTTTGATCTTGATATCAACTATTACGCTATCGTTGATTTTAAAGGCTTCTCTAAAGTGGTGGATATTGTGGCACCGGATGGTATTGAGGTGGACGTGCCTCATAGGATGTCAAAAGGAATCGGTATGACATTACAGCCGGGCAGACAGGTGCTTCATGGAAAAAAGCTGTTAGGGTATGTCCGCTTCCGGAAGGATAACGAAGGAGACTTCGGAAGGGTAAAAAGACAGCAGGAGGTAATTGGAAAGCTTAAGGAGGAAGCCATGAGTGCAAGCAGCATTGTGAAACTTCCCAAGCTGATTGGAGTCATAACTCCTTATGTCGATACCAATATTGATTCAAAAACGATTTTCTCTTTGAGCAAGGATGTTCTATTCGGGAACACAAAGCCTACTCAAGATTTCCGGATTCCGGTAGACGGTTCTTATAGAGATGCACGATATCCATATCCTGAAGGTCTTGTATTAGAAATAGACATGGAGAAAAACAAGCAGGAGCTGAAACAATTTTTAGATTCTAACTCCTGAAAAGGTGGACTATAATGTAAAAAAGGGAATAGCTTTTGCTATCCCTTTTTTGCAGACTTTAAAATATAAAAAGAACTACGATACGTGTCGAATTTTTGATATACTTAAGGGAAAGTTTTTTTATGAAGATCCAGTAGGAATAGGAGATAGAGGATTTATGAACTGGGCCAAAGAATTAATCCAGAGTAAAGGATTTCTGCGTTTTATCACACTTTTAGTTTTAATTGTTTTTATTTTCAGCATTAAAAGCATGCTGAACCTTCTGTTATTCACCTTTATTTTCTCATTTCTCATGGGAAGGCTGCAGGATCTTATTACCAACCGACTCAGAAAGATTGTTCCTGCAAATTCCAATTTAATTGTAATCCTGTTATATTGTATAGTAGTGGTCTGTCTTGTGGTAGTGATCTGGAAATACATACCGGTCGTTATAGCCCAGGTTTCAACATTGATCAAGCAGATTCTTTACTTTTACGATCATCCGCCGGATAACCGGACGATCCGCTACGCTCTTGAGATGTCAAAGAAGGTTGTCACTCCTGATGATATCCAGAAACACTTTAATGCAATCTATGCATATGTGACCAATCTTGGAAAAGCTAGCATTCAGGTGCTGCTTGCCATCATTTTGAGCTTGTTTTTCCTTCTCGAAAAAAGAAGAATTCTAAAATTCTCATCAAGCTTTAAGCACGGAAAGTTTGGCGCATTCTTCGGTGAACTTGAGTATTTTGGGAAAAAGTTTGTAAACACCTTTGGTAAAGTCATTGAAGTACAATTCACGATAGCTTTTGTGAATGCGTTCTTATCCACCATTGCCCTATGGGCTTTAGGCTTCCCGCAGCTTATTGGACTTGGAATCATGATCTTCTTCCTTGGACTGATTCCCGTAGCAGGTGTGTTTGTTTCCCTTGTTCCGCTGGTAACCATTGCTTATAGCATTGGAGGCGGCATGAAGGTTGTGTCTGTGCTTATTATGATTGTGGTGCTTCATGCTCTGGAGGCGTATGTGCTGAATCCTAAGTTCATGTCTGCCAAGACTAACCTCCCAGCATTTTACACTTTTTTGATCCTGATTTTCTCTGAGCATTTTTTAGGGGTTTGGGGTTTGATCATCGGTATTCCCATCTTTATATTTCTTCTTGATATTTTGGATGTTAAAGACTACGAAACATAATATTACCGGATATCATTCGGTTAACAAAGGGGTTAAAGTATGTTTTCCAACATCGGGTTTCCTGGTTTAATTCTGATTTTAGTCATTGCACTAGTCGTATTCGGCCCGCAAAAGCTCCCGGAAATCGGAAGGTCCCTGGGACAGACATTAAAGGAATTTAAAAAATCATCGAGAGAAGCAATCGAAGACTTCAAGGAAGAAGAAAAGGATAAGAGAATGTAAATGAAAAACGGCTGATCCATTAGGGTCAGCCGTTTTTCATTCCTGCTTGAAGGATTTCCGGGTTAAGTATTCCTCTTCACTTCCGAGCTCCCTGTTTAACAAAAGCTCCATCTGTTCCAAATCTTCTTTTTTTACAGAAGGATCCAAATCAGACCATTCCATCCCGTAGGCAAAATAAAAGCCTCGTATCCTCCTGAAAATGATCTTTGTATCTGGATGTGAAGAAAATGAGGCTTTGATATGGTTCCGTCTTGAGTAAGACCATTTTATGAGTTCCATCTTAGGCTTTTACCCGTTTCGGGTTGAGCAGAAACTAAAAGGGTGCAGGCCTTGTATTGGGCCAGCACCCTTTTTGTATACGTATCTTTCGTATTACAGATGGGAGGCAAGCACCATGCTGCCCTTTGGTGTTTGGCTGTCCGCATTGGGTTCAAGGGTGATCGCGATTGTATCCCAGTTTTTCAGCATATCCTTGCTGAGCTGGAATACAACTGTTCCTTCACCCTTCCCTGTGGAAACGAAGGTGCCGGCCCGGTATGGTTTATTTTCTTTGATCAGCCATACCTGGTATACTTCTTTATCTCTTAATTCGTTAAGCTGTGAAGCTTGTACGACTATACTCAGCCTGCCATTCTGCTTCAGGATGGAAGCTGTTCCGGTGGCCTGGCTTTTTACAGGCTGGAGTGAAATATAGTTCTCTACTTTTCCTACGGATGGAGAAGCCGTCTCGGACGGGCTGGGTTTTTTATCTGTATTCAGCAGGTAAACGTTGGCCCCAAGCGAGATCAGCAGGGCTGCAGCCATTGCGGGCATCATCCACCCTTTTCTTCTATGGGTCTTCTTTGGCAGCGGAATCAGATTTTCGTTTTCTGTTTTTTCCTCTTCCCCAAAAATACCAGCCAAAACTCTTTCTTTCATTCCTTCAGGAGGGGAGACAGGCTCAGACTGGAAAATAAGGTCTTCTGAAACAGAATTCCATAATTCAAGTTCTGCCCTGCATTCACTGCAGGTTTTCAAATGCTCTTCAAACTGTTGTTTTTCAGCAGGGGATAGATGCCCGTTCAGGTAATCAATGAGTGTATCACAGAGCTCAGCCATTTATATTTCCTCCTCCCGGTCCATAAAGTCCTTTAAATGCTTCAATGCAAGCCGTATCCGCCCTTTAACCGTCCCCAGGGGCAGGTCTGTCACCTCAGAGATTTTACTCTGAGTAAGGCCTTTAAAATAAAACAGATCAATCACTCTTTTCTGGTCATCTTTTAATGTAGAAACAGCCCGCCTGATCAGACTGCCCCTTTCCTTCCATTCCGCGAGATCTTCGGCACTCTCACCGGCAGCTTCGGACGCTTCCGTTTCGATATATTCATACGGAGTCTCTTTTTTCCGCTTCCTTAAGATATCAAGCGCTGTATTCCTGGTCAGGGTCAACAGCCAGGAGGAGAATTTCCCTTTATCCTCTGAGTAGGTGGAATGATTCCGCCACAGTTTGAGGAACACTTCCTGAATCACTTCTTCGCAAATCTCGGGATTTTGGGTCATTTTATAGATAAACGAATAAATAAGTTTTTCATACCGAATATAGAGCATTTCAAGAGAGTTTTTATCTCTCTGCAAAATCCTCTGGTATAGTTGGACGTCCTGTAAATCGGGCATATGCAGCTCCTTTTAATCGTTAATATAGTTGTATATTAACAGAAGGAATTTCCTTCTACTATAGATAACGATTACAAGCCTGTTTTGGATGATAAATCGAGCTGTTTTTTTCGGTTAAGTAAAAGTTAAGAACCGGATTTTATAATGGTCGTGCCGCAGGTTTAGCTTTTTTTTGGCTGTATTTGGTACACTGTATGTAATTAGGAAGTCTTTTTATCTTCCGTTCCAATCAACCTGTTTAAAAAATAACCACTTTATAAGCATGCTTAATCCACCGGTATCTCCGGTTTTAATAAGAGCTGAAAAAATGATTTTACTAAAAGGGATAGAGTAACAGGAGGTCATATTATGTTGAAAATATTGGTGGTAGAGGATAATCTCTCCCTGCTGGAGTCTATTAGGGACTTTCTTTCGGATGAATTTGAGGTGGATACAGCAAGTGATGGGGATGATGGATTATTTTATGCACAGCAGGGAATATATGATGCGATTGTGCTGGATGTGATGCTCCCTGGCATGGACGGCTTTGAGATTGTTCAGCAGATTCGAAAAGAGAAGGTGGCGACTCCGGTGCTTTTCTTAACAGCCAAGGATTCGCTGGAAGACCGGGTGAAGGGGCTGGAGTATGGAGGGGATGATTATCTCGTCAAACCCTTTCAGTCTCCTGAACTGAAGGCGAGGCTCAGGGCGCTTCTTCGCAGGAGCGGTGCACTCGGGATCGACCAGGGCGTCCGCTACCGGGAAATTGAAATGACAGGAAAGGAAAATGATGTCGTTGTTAAGGGGCAGCCAATTAAGCTGACACTGAAGCAGTATGAGCTGCTGGAATACCTCATCCAGAATCAGGGCAAAATTTTAACCCGTGAACAAATTTTTGACCGCATATGGGGCTTTGATTCTGATACGACCATTGTGATTGTGGAAGTCTTTATCCATCACTTGCGGAAAAAGCTAGAGCCATTTCACTATCATAAGGATATCCAGACCGTACGCGGCATCGGGTATATGCTGAAGCAGCAAGAGGAGTAGAAGATGTTCCGTAAAACAAGGCTGCAGCTCACACTGCTCAATTCGATCGTGTTTATCATCATCCTTATTTTTCTCGGCAGGGCGATCTACTTTTATATGGAATCACAGGTATATAAGGGTGCAAATGAATCTCTGCATTTGCTCATGCAGCGAGTTTCGGTGACGGCGGCAGGCTCCGATGTCTTTCATGTTAATGTTCCTGATAATAAAGACCCTAGCACCTATGTGCTGGTCTGGAACCAGGATAATAAACTAATTGAGGAATTTTCCGAACCTTCTCCGTTTTTCGTGGCAAATCAGAAAAAGTTTTATTCTTCTAAAAGGAATAAAATTGAAGAGTTTTCGGTTAAAAACTATACATTTAGAAGCCTGACGACTGAGGTGGGGCCGGCCAAAATTCAGGTGGTCCGCCTGGTTACTGCTGAGAAAAAAGTATTAGACCGGCTCGTTCTGATCTTGATCATCGGCGGGGGAATCGGGATCCTGTTTGCCATCCTTGCCGGCTTCTTTCTTGCGGGCCGTGCCCTGGTTCCGATCCAAAGGGCATGGGACAATCAGCAGCAGTTTGTCTCCGATGCCTCCCATGAGCTTCGGACTCCCTTATCAGTCATCCAATCGAGGACGGAAATGCTGTTTCGATCGCCTTCCGCCACCATTGAGGAAAAGGCGGTGGATATTTCCATTATCTCAAAAGAAGCACGAAGGCTTAATAAGCTTGTTGCCAGCCTCCTGACACTTGCAAAGTCCGATACAGGCAGAGTGGCTGTGAACAAGGAAAACTTCTCGCTGGATTCACTTATACGTGAAATCATTGAGCAGTACTCGGATATTGCAGCATTTCAGGATAAAACCATCAAGGAGGGAAAAGTTGAGCCTGTCATGTTTATGGGAGACAAGGAGAGAATTCATCAGCTGATTGTCATCTTGGTGGACAATGCGCTGAAATATACGGAAGAGGGCGGAGAAATTGAGCTGTCCTGCCGGAAGGATTCTCTGTCTGTCGTTCTCTCGGTCAAAGATAACGGCATAGGCATTGAAGCTGGAAACATCCCGAAAATATTTAACCGTTTCTTCCAGGTGGATTCTTCACGTACCTCCCAGGAGGGCGCAGGTCTTGGCCTGTCGATCGCAAAGTGGATTGCGGATAACCACAGCGGCTCCTTTAAAGTCAAGAGTTCCCCGGGGAAAGGAACACTCATCGATGTTATATTTCCAAAAAACCAAAAGAAAATATGATCAGCACTCTCCTGGGCCGGAGGGTGTTTTTTTGTAGGTTATGCTGGCAGTAAAGAGGTTGATTTCTGCTCCAGGATGTTCGTTTTCCGCAGGGCGGGCAGTGAGCCTCCTGTATGTACTTAAAAATACTGCTAAAAATTTAAAATATTTTCCATCGTTAAGATAAAGTTAAGGATTACGTTGTTTAATAGAGTCACAAAGAAAGAGAAGGGGATTAATTGATGAATAAAATGACACGTGCCGGAAGGGCAATTATATTAACCATGGTTATAGGAGGTGTGGCTGCAGTCGGAGCAGGCTGCTCGAGCGATAAGGATAAGGCTGCGAGCGTGAATGGAGACAATATCACCAAGCAGGAGCTGTATGACAAGCTGTACAAGCAGAATGGAGCGGCCATGCTTAACTCTTTAATTACTGAGAAGATGGTAAAAATGGAGGCTGACAAGAAGAATGTCAAGGTTTCCAGCAAAGAGGTTGACGCTGAATTGAAAAAGCTTGAGGCGCAATACGGCGGGGAAGATGCTCTTAAGAGCCAGCTTGCGAATTCAGGTCTTACGGCCGATGATTTAAAGGGTGATCTCAAGGTGAACCTTGAAATCAAAAAGCTGATGGCGCCGGATATTAAAGTAACCGATCAGGAAATGAAGGATTACTTCAACCAAAATAAAGACTCCTTTGCACAGGCGGAACAGGTCAAGGCATCCCACATCCTTGTGAAAGACAAGAAAACCGCAGATGAGGTAAAGAAGAAGCTTGATGAAGGCGGAAGCTTTGAAGAGCTCGCCAAGAAATACTCCACGGATACAACGAAAG
Organism: Peribacillus kribbensis DSM 17871; assembly: GCF_000430765.1. Taxonomy (GTDB): domain Bacteria; phylum Bacillota; class Bacilli; order Bacillales; family DSM-1321; genus Paraperibacillus; species Paraperibacillus kribbensis. Next base: position 252,984 of record NZ_KE387239.1, read on the forward strand.
ATAAGGGCGGCGACTTAGGATACTTTTCTAAGGGAAAAATGACCAAGGCTTTCGAAGATAAAGCCTTCTCCTTAAAGAAAGGGGAAATTTCGGACCCGGTTAAGACTGAATATGGCTATCACATCATAAAGGTTGTGGATCATAAGGCGGCCAAGCCTGCGGTATTTGAAGATCATAAAGAAGCCATCAAGCAGGCCGTAATCGATCAAAAGGTCCAGAGCACATACGACAGCTGGCTCGAGAAGACTAAGAAAAAATATAAAATCAAAAACTATTTAGATAATAAAGGAAACGCATAAATCAAACAGGAGCTGATTTAAATGGGTTACTATGATAGTCAAAATGATAACCAGCATGAACCGTTAAGGAAGATTTACCGCAGATCCTACAGAGGATATTTCTTAATAGGTCTTGTAGGGGCCGTTTTGGGAGTTGTCATCATGATGGTCTGCCAGCCATACCTTATGAAACAGGGTGTTTCGGCTGAAAAGTCCACCGTGCAGCAGTCAACGAATACTAGTTCAGCCCCAGCTAATGTCCAAACCGTAAATGTTAAAAACGTGAATTTCACGGACGCCGTGAGTAAGACCATTGACTCTGTAGTCGGAGTCAATAACTATCAGCAGGATAACTCCTTTGGCGGAGACGGCCAGCTGAAGGAAAGCAGCACAGGCTCCGGAGTCATTTATAAAAAAGACGGAAATAAGGCTTATATTGTAACCAATAACCACGTAATTGAAGGAGCCAGCCAGGTTGAAGTCAGCCTGAAGAATAAAACGAAGCTAAAAGCGAAAATTCTTGGCGCTGATCCATTGATGGATCTGGCTGTTCTTGAAATCCAAGGCAGAAATCTCCCTAAAGCGGCAGAGCTTGGAAACTCCAATGCGCTGAAGCCGGGTGAGCCTGTAGCCACAATCGGGAATCCATTAGGCTATTTGGATTATTCCATCACTCAAGGGATTGTCAGCAATCCGCAGAGGGAAATCCCTATCGACATTAACCAGGACCAGTCCTATGACTGGGAAGCGGATGTTATCCAGACGGATGCCTCCATTAACCCGGGGAACAGCGGAGGGGCGCTGATTAATATGGCTGGCCAGCTTGTTGGGATCAACTCCATGAAAATCGCAGAACAGGGAGTCGAGGGCATCGGATTTGCCATCCCGGTCAATTCAGCTCTACCTATCATTAACTCTCTTGAAAAGGATGGGAAGGTCAATCGTCCATATATGGGAATCGGAAATAAATCCCTTGATGAAATTTCGCTTGATGACCGACAGCAATACCTGCGGCTTCCTCAGAGTGTGAAGAGCGGTGTCGTAGTACTGCAGGTCGGCCCTAATTCCCCAGCAGCAAGAGCTGGTATACAGGAGCGCGACGTCATCACAGCGCTGAACGGCCAAAAGATTGAAAATGCTGTAGGCTTAAGGAAATTCCTTTATACAAAGACCAAAATTGGCGACAGAATCACGGTTGAATATTACCGTAACGGACAAAAGAAAACCACACAAATGACACTGTCCGTAGATCAGCAAAATTAAAAAGCGGGGAAGTGAACACTGTGCAGGCGATGAAAATCTGGATAGGAGAAAACGTCGAGCAGAGCGTGGATGGAGAGCTGCTTCAGGTCGTTTCTATATGGCCCGATGAGCTGAGTAAAGAAGGACCAGCCGCCTATCAGGAATTAAAATATAAATGGATATGAAACGAAAACCGGATCGGGACAGATCCGGTTTTTTTACGATCAGCCTTTCTTTAATACCCAGTGCCTGATGGCTTGTGCGACACCGTGCTCTGTGTTGGTGCCGGTTACCCAGTCGGCTGCCTCTTTCACGGCATCCTGGGCATTGCCCATTGCTACACCGACTCCGGCTTCTGTGATCATGGCAATGTCATTAAGGCTGTCGCCAACCGCCATCATTTCCTTAATTTGGATACCAAGCCGTTCGCAGACATGCTTTAAGGCTTTGGCTTTGTTGATGCCGAGCGCATTTACTTCAATATTGGTAGGACTGGAGTTGCTGACTTCCAGCGCCTCTGTCTTTTTGAGTGTATCCAGGATGATATTCCTGGTTTCGTCGTCCTCTGTATCAAAGCCGAATTTAAGCCATTCATGAGCCTCGATATCCTCGGGAAATCCTTCGTACCAGACCTTTTCCGTTGTTACGGCCCAGATCCGGGTTTTATACTTTTTGGAAAGCTCATGCATCATTCTGATATGCTCGTTATCGATTCTATTTCTCTGGATGAGCCTGCCTTTTTCATCATATACTTCGCTGCCATTCACCGTAACAAGATAGGAAGATAAGTTCAGTGACTTTGAAAGCTCCCTGCATGACGCAAGAGCACGACCGGTACTAAGTACCACATGAACCCCCTTTTCCTGGGCCTCTGTTATCGCCTTTATGTTTTCCTGGGAAATTTCCTGTTTCTCATTCAATAAAGTGCCATCCATATCCAGGGCTATCAGCCTGATATTCTTGTCCTCTCCCACCTGATCCATCCTTTCCATCTGTTCTTTAAGTTCTGCCTTCCATAAAATTATAGCAAAGCATGAAGGTCAAAATCCAAATGAAGGCTGTGGAAAACTAGATTAAGTAAATTTCCTGAAACATTCCGAGATTTCCCAAAAGCAGGGTGCCATCCTTATTCCGTTTATCCATCCATCTCTCTCCTTATCCAGCCAGAAGCAGACCATATTAGGATGAAGCGGAGCGGTACCTCCTGAAAGAAAAAGGGACTGCCGCAAAAAACGGAAGTCGCCTAGAATCGTAATCATAATTATTAGGCAGTGATGAATTTTTTACCGGCAGGGAAGCGATCGTGCAGCTTTTTGTCTGTGCTGAAATTGTTATTTTTATCATGACTTTTATCAGTCTTCTCGTGAGGAATCCTCAGCAATCGCCCGTAAATCAGTGTAAAATAACTCTTCGCTGCAGGTTAAATTATGCTCAGAGGGGGCACCCTGGCTGGGCTGAATGCTTTGATAAGCGGATTCTGCCTGTGTGAATTCACTTTCCTGGGAACTGTCCGGACGGCGGTTCTTGACGATTTCCCTCAATTCCCCTTCATCTCCTTTGGCGTTGATGATCTCAAAAATCTCATTCATGCCCTCGGAAGCCTGCTCGTCGGAAATATATTCATCATCGTGTTTAGTCATCATGTATTCCTCCTTTGGATATTTATAACATTTCCTAAAGAGATTATAATTACTCATAGCTCCTATTTACCCTTGAATGTTTAAGGGAAACAGGAAATGCTGGCAGCAAGCGATTCCCATACCTACTACGAATCACTTGGCTTCAGGCCTTTTTACGGCTTCAGGAGGACACTTAGGGAAACAGTGGAAAATACGGAAAGGGGGACTGTCCTTCCTAACCAAAAGTTGGCAATGGACTTTTATTTCTCTACCACTTTACCAAACTAAAGGATTATGTTATAGTTAATATCGTTGTTAATACTTATGGACTAGGATCATCTAGAATAAATCAAAAGGTGCGATATTAATGAATAAACAATGGGGTTTGTGGATTCTGACAACCTTTGTAATAGGGAACATGGTAGGCAGCGGGGTGTTTATGCTGCCGGCAAATTTATCTTTAGTTTCAAGTCCTCTGGGCACGATCTTTGCCTGGGGAGTAACGGGTATCGGGGTTCTTATGATTGCCCTTGTATTCGGTAATTTATCTACTAGAAAGCCAGAGTTAAAGACTGGGCCGCAAAGCTATGCCATGAATCTGTTCAAATCTGAAAAAGCAGGAAAAACAGCAGGCTACAGCATGGCCTGGGGCTATTGGGCGGCCAACTGGGCAGCGACTGCTTCGGTCATCATTTCCTTTGCCGGCTATTTATCCACTTTCTTCCCGGTTCTCGAAAGCAAGAAAGTTCTTATGACAATCGGCAGCTTTGATTTAGAGGCAGGAAAGCTATTGACTCTTATCGTCTGCTCAGTGCTTCTGTGGGGAATTCAATTCATCGTCAGCCGCAACTTTAACTCTTCTGGCAAGCTTAATTTTGCGGCAACTGCTGCAAAAGTCATTGGCTTTGCGTTATTTGTCATATTGACACTTGCTGTTTTTGATGCAAGCAGTGTCTTCTCAGGAACTTCTTTCAGCGATGAAAAAGGGCATGCTGTTGGTCTTGGCGGGCAGGTAAACTCAGCGGCGATCTCCACCCTATGGGCATTTGTCGGAATCGAGGCAGCAGTCATGCTCTCGAACCGTGCCAAGTCTCAAAAAGATGTTAAAAAGGCTACCCTGCTGGGCTTATTGGTTGCAGTCTTAATTTATGTAGGAATTACTACTCTTACTATGGGAGTGCTTCCGCTTGATAAACTTCAGGCTTCCCAAAAACCATTGGTCGATGCTCTGGATATGGCAATCGGCAGCAGCGCTGCCAGCATTGTGGCTCTCCTTGCGTTGGTTTCTCTCTTCGGTGCTGCTGTAGGCTGGATTGTCGTAAGCTCTGAGGTTCCCTATCAGGCAGCCAAGCAAGGAATTTTCCCTGCATTCTTTGGGAAAACGAATAAAAAAGGTGCACCGATCGGTTCATTACTGGTCACTAATATCCTGACACAGATTTTCCTTTTCGCTACCATTTCAGCAACGATCAGCAAAGCTTATAACTTTGCCATTGTCGTGGCAACCCTTGCTTATTTGATTCCGTATCTGGTTTCAGCGATCTATGCATTGAAGCTTGTGATCACTGCTGAAACGTATACATCAGCAGCAGAGCGGGTAAGAGACGGAATTATCACCATCCTGGCTTTAGTTTACTCTCTATGGGTCATTAAAACCGGAACAGCTGATTTAAAAACCTTCTTCCTTGGAATTGGCTTATTTGCAGTCGGCCTTGTCATTTATCCGATTCTTATGAAGCCGAAAAATACCCCTAAAACTGTCCTTAAAGAACGGGAAGACTATTAACATGAATAAAAAACGATCAGGAATTTTCCTGATCGTTTTTTTGCGGTAGAAAAGCCTAATAGTCCGTTTATTATAGCAGATTGTTGAATGATGGAAGTTTAGCAGACAGAAAAAATTTCAGGTATCTGAAGGTCTTAACAAGAATCAAGGCTCAAAAGTTCCCGGCAAGAACCAGCTGGGAACCCTCCTTTTTATTCATTCTTTCTTCGGGGTACAAAGATATTCAAATGACTCTTTAGCACCTGGGCATCAAAAGGAAGGGGAGTCCCTTCATCACCATCAATATTGACAGCAAGGTTTTCAGAGCTGGATACCTCTATAAACGATGACCGGATATATTCAACTGAATCGTGCTCTTTTAATTCTCCTTTTAATAAACCTGGGATGATTGTAAACAGATTGGGGATAGAAAAGTCCTTGAGCACAAAAATATGGAATTTGCCGTCATTTACTCTGGCTTCTGGATTGAATGATTCAAATCCGCCCACAGAATTGGTGAGGGAAGCGAGCATCAAGTAAGCAGAGCCTTCCCAAGTGCCTGACTCATGTTTAATGGACAGCTCAAACGGAGTCTTTTTTATAAATGCCTTGATTCCCTCCATTACATATGCGAAGGGGCCGAACTTGGTTTTCTGTTCGGGTGTCACATTATAAGAAGCTTCAGCGATCGCTCCGACTGCCAGAACATTCATAAAATACCTGTCGTTTATCTGGCCGATATCCACGGGTCTTATGCTCTGAGCCTTCAGTATTTCAATGGCTTCCGAAGGCTTCAGGGGGATCTTCAGAGCCCTGGCGAAATCATTGACCGTCCCCATGGGAATCAGCCCGAATTTTGGCCTGTCCGTCTGTTCGGCAAGACCGTTGACAGCCTCATTGATGGTTCCATCCCCTCCCATGGCTATAACTGCCTCATATTCACTGCTGCAGGCATTTCTTGCAAAATCGGCGGCATCGCCTTCCTTGGCTGTTTCTTTCATGTCGATTTCTTCATATATGCTTTTAAGTGCTTCTTCAGCCTCAATTTTATATTCGGCGGCCTTTTCCTTTCCGGATGAGGGATTAACGATCAGCATAGCTTTCGCCATATTTTTAGTCTCCATTCAATAATTAAATTAGCATGCATTAATGAGTTACCTCGATTGCCTGAAGAATAAACGGAAAAGAAAAAACTAAAGGACTTGATGTCCGGAAACTGGGGAATATATAGTCAGCAGATTAGAAGAGGAGGGGAATGCATGGAGCAAAAATCGTTAAGGGCGTCCATCGTATTAGGGATTAACAGCGGATACGGAGAAAACCGGGTGCGCCATACACTTCAGAAGGCAGCCGAGGCTTGGCAGAGACTGGCGGCTGAGTTATATGAAGAAACGCAGATCTATGTATCAGCGGCGGCCCATCAAAGTAAGACGGTCTATCATACGAAATGGGGATGTCCCCAGGGAGGAGAGGACACAGTCACCTTTACGGCAAGCGCCAATCATGAGTATGTCAAGGATATCAATGCCTGGAAGGAGGCCGTCATCACCCTTACCAAAAGAATAAAATCCGAGTTTGGGCAGGATACCGTGACCATTGAATTTGAAGATATCAGCTTGGTGTTTTTGGATTAAAAAAGCTGCCATACTGCGGCAGCTTTTTTAATGACTTTTTATCCTATCATCAACGTTTTAGGAGTTTTCCTTCTGCAGTTCCTTCGATTTCTCTGTACAGCTTTTCATGGCAGTAAGGATGGCGGAGCGGAAGTTATGCTGTTCAAGCGCGGCCACTGCCTGGATGGTGGAACCGCCTGGAGTGCATACATGGTCCTTTAGCTCACCGGGATGCATGCCGGTCTCAAGGACCATTTTGGCCGCGCCGAGCACTGCCTGTGCGGCCATCGTATAGGCCTGTTTCCTTGAGATGCCGTCCCTTACGCCTCCATCGGCCAGTGCCTCGATCATCATATACACATAAGCGGGTGAAGAGCCGCTTATAGCTGGGACTGAATCCATCAGTTCTTCCTTCAGGACCTCCGTTTTTCCGAAACTATTAAACAGTTCCAGGATATCCTGGAGTTCCTTGGGAGATACATTTGTATTTGGGCAGATTGCACTCAGGCCTTCTCCGACAAGTGAAGGTGTGTTCGGCATGGTTCTGATGACCTTTGCCTCCTGGCCCAGCTCCTGCTGCATAAAAGCAAGGGAGATTCCTGCAGCAATGGTAACCACCACAGCTTCCTTTTTAAGGGAAGGGGTTATTTCCTCGATAATCTTGCGGTGAAGATCCGGTTTAACGGCTAAAAAGATAATATCCGACTGAGCCGTGACTTCGGCATTGCGAAGGGTTGTATGTATGCCAAATTTATTTCTTACATGCTCAAGTGTTGTGTCAGAAGACGCACTGGCTGTAATCTGGCCAGGAGTGACCGTTTCCTTTGCCAGCATTCCTTCAATCATGGCCTGTGCCATTTTTCCACAGCCAATAAAGCCTATCTTATGATTCAATTCCTGCACCTCGTTCTTTTTGGGATATGGGAGTTATTATACTCTTATTGACGATTGAAACAACAGAAAAGAAAAAAATCCCTGTCCGCATCTGGACAGGGCAGGAGAAGAAGCTTATCAGCTTAGAACAGCCTGCTTTTCGAGCTCGGCCGCGAAGAATTTGGCTGCCTCAAGCATACCATATTTTCCTGCTTTTGCTTCCGCTTCAGAATTATAGTTGGTATTGGTGTTGATATCATAGGTGAAAATTTCACCTTTTTCATTTCGGATAAATTCGATTCCGGCTACCTCTATGGAATTGGCTTTAAGGAATTTCTCATATTTTTCTATGATTTCTTCCTGGAAATCTTCGATAATCTGGAATTTCGGCTTCTGTTCTGCCGCCTCACCGGCCGGGCAGAATAAATCGCCGATCTGGCAGGCATCAGCCGGGCAGAGCTCAAAGCCTTCTGAAGTATCCACCCTTACAGCATAAACAAATTTTCCGCCAATGAATTCACAGCGGGTAATATAAGATTCCGGTGATTTGATATATTCCTGTACAAGTGTAATTCCATCAACCGGCTCCTCGAAATCCGGGCTTTCCAGATATTCTTCAAGGGCTGCAAGAGAATGGAACAAACGGACGCCCAGGCCTTTGCCCGCTCTGTTATGCTTTGTAATGAACGAAGGGGTATCCAGCTTCACGGCTGCCGTGAAAATTTCATCCTTGCCTATTGCAGCAAGAGTCTTTGGAGTTTTAATCCCTGCAGCCTCAAGTGCGGTATACTGATTGACTTTGCTCAGCTCGAGTCTTAGAGCCCGGCTGCCATTGATGACTCTGCGGCCATGGCTTTCAAGCCAGGATAGGACCGCTTCCGTAAGCTCTGGTGCATACCGGTGCTCCCTTGTATGGGAGGAGGCGCTCATCCTGCTGTAAAAAACGCCTTCCGGAGGCTCTGATGTCAGATCGACGATTCCGCGGTCAAGGAACATTTCTTCATAAGGGACACCAAGTTCTTCCAGGCGATTGGTCAAATGCGTTGTCCACTCCGTATTTTCATGGATGATATATAATTTACTCAAGATTCTTCCTCCTCAGGTTAAGCTTGTACCCGTATTTTTCTTTTTTCCTCTATTAGAGGCATAACCTTCTCTGAAAATCTCTGCATTTCTTCAAGCTGCGGCGAGAATTGAAGCAGCAGAAGATCAACGCCCGCTTCCTCATAGTCGAGGATTTTTTCCGCAATCTGTTCAGGAGTCCCAATTAAATCCGGTCTCAAACCGCGGTTGGAAACCGAATAATCGTAAAGCTTGATCTGCTGCTCAAGCTGAGATTTCGTTGTAAAATCGTTATAGCCTGCGTAAGCGCTGGATTCCTTTACATCTGTAATTCTTGCGAGCTCCTGCTGGGCTTCCTCTTCTGTATCCCGGCAGACAATATAGGCCGCCATCCCGAAGGATTGAAAAGGCACCTTGCCGGAAGCGCTGCGCTTTTCCTTCATATCCGCTATTTTTGCACCGATTTCCTCCACGGTTCCTCCGTGCATCACATACGCATCACAATGGTCCACAATCGCCTGCTTGCCTCTTGGGCTTTCACCGCCGGCATATAGAATGGGATTCGGCTTTTGGACCGGTTTCGGCTCTAAATGGGCATTTTGGATATCGTAAAACTTCCCTTTATAGCTGAACGTTTCCTCTGTCCACAATCCTTTTAGTACCGCTAAGAATTCTTCTGTCCGGTCATAGCGCTCATCGTGCTCCGTAAAGATTCCGCCGTACTGCCTTGCTTCTTCTTCCCACCAGGCGGAGACCACATTCAGGGTAAACCGTCCATTGCTGATCTGGTCAATGTTTGCCGCCATTTTGGCGGTAACCGCAGGATTATGGAATCCAGGCCGGACCGCAGTCATTATTTCGATTTTTTCTGTGACAGATGCAAGCGCTGCCGCAGTTGTCCAAGCTTCAAGTGAATCGTGCTCAGGACCCTTTATATCATTTAAATACAGCTCAGCAATGAGTGTTGTGCTATAGCCCCAGTTTTCTGCGGACTGCATCACTTTTTTTGCATACTCAAAGGTAGGAGGCATCTGCTCGTTTTCTACATTCCTAAGCCAGCCTCCGAAGATAGGAAGCCAAAATCCATACTTCATCTGTCCCACACTCCTAAAATCTGTATAACGCAAAAAAACTTCCTCGATAAGAAGAAGTTTGGCATTTAGCTTCAGTCTTATCTTTCAGAACTACGTCTGCTGGATTTAGCACCTTACTGAATATCAGTGGTTGCCGGGCTTCAAAGGGCCATTCCCTCCGCCTCTCGTGATAAGAAATATTTAATTCGAATTAATCCTACCATAGATGCAGACTTTAGACAAGTAAAGTAACCTATTATTCTAAATTATCTGACCTTATTTTTGGAAGATTACGGAAATAGAATCTCTCTTCCAAATATGCTTTAGTAACGGAAGCACCTCTGGTACATTTAGAAGGACAGGCAAATACTCGCGCAGGAGGACGTCCCCTTTGATATTATTAATCGATAATTATGATTCATTTACATACAATTTGTATCAATATATCCTGGAGCTCGGGGAAGAATGCAGAATTGCGAGGAATGATGAAATTACAGTGGAAGAGGCTCTAAGCCTCGATCCCGAGTCTATCATTCTATCACCAGGTCCCGGAAAACCGGCAGATGCGGGAATATGCCTCGAACTGATCCGGAGGCTGCATCAGGAAGTGCCTATGCTGGGCATCTGCCTGGGGCATCAGGCTATAGCAGAGGCATTTGGCGGCAGGGCAGTCAAAGCCAGAAGGCCCATGCACGGCAAAGTATCCCTTATTAACCATGACCATAAAACCATCTTTAGGAACATTGAAGGACCATTCTCGGTTACCAGATATCATTCATTAATTGCTGAAAAATCCACCCTTCCTTCCTGCCTGCAGATTTCTGCAGAGGCAGAAGACGGCGAAATCATGGCGCTGCGGCACCGGACTTCTCCAATAGAGGGACTGCAATTCCATCCTGAATCCATCATGTCTGAGCACGGACATGAGCTGCTTCAGACCTTTATCCATAGCTATAAAAGGCAGGTTAAACAATGACTATAAAGAAGCCTTATCTCCAATTTGATTTTTCTGATTCAGACAGGCATCAAAAGCCGCTTGTATTTTCGAATCCTATTGCCATCCTGGAAGCGCGCCGTCTGGATGAGGTGTTGGGCATGCTGGAGAAAGTGGAAAGATTTGTACAGGAAGGAAAGTATGCGGCCGGTTATGTTTCCTATGAAGCAGCGCCTGCTTTTGAAAAGTCCTTCAAGGTACAGAAAAACCCTAAGATGCCGCTCATCTGGTTTGGCATTTATGATGCGCCGCAGTCAGAAGACATTTCCAGAGTTCCGCTCCCTTTTCATGTGTCAGACTGGAAGTCCCCCTGGAGCAGAGAAAAGTACCAGGCAGGCTTTGAAAAAATAAAAAACGAGATAGAAGAAGGCAATACCTATCAGGTCAATTATACAATGAGGCTGAGATCACGGTTTGAAGGAGATTCTTTTGCTTTCTATAAGCAGCTTTCAAAGGCGCAGTCCTCCAAGTACTGTGCATACCTGGACATTGGCGAATACAGCATCTTATCCGCTTCCCCGGAATTGTTCTTTAAGCTTGAGAATCATAAAGTAACAACGCGGCCGATGAAAGGGACCGTCCAGAGAGGGAGGACGCTGCAAGAAGACCGAGGAAATGCAGAGTGGCTGTACAACTCTGAGAAGAATCGGTCTGAAAATTTGATGATCGTGGATTTGCTGAGAAATGATCTGGGAAGAATTGCAAAGGCGGGAACCGTAAAAGTGCCGGAATTATTTGCGATTGAGAAATATCCGACAGTCTGGCAGATGACCTCTGGGATTACAGGAGAGCTTCAACCGAGATGCACATTTCTTGATGTGTTCAAAGCCCTTTTCCCCTGCGGTTCTATCACCGGAGCTCCTAAGATCAGTACGATGGGCATCATTACGGAAGTGGAGGATGAGCCAAGGGAGGTGTACTGCGGGGCCATCGGCTATATTACACCTGAAGGAAAAGCTGTGTTTAATGTGCCAATCCGTACGGTTTCGATCCATAATCAATCCGGTGAAGCCTGCTATGGAGCAGGAGGGGGAATTACCTGGGATTCAGGAATGAAGGATGAGTATCATGAAGCATTTGTAAAAGCCAGGCTGTTAACCCAGAAGCCGTTCCATTTTGAATTGCTGGAATCTCTCAGGCTGGAGGAAGGCGGCTATTTTATTCTGCCCGAACACATGGAAAGGCTTCAAAATTCGGCGGAATACTTTGACTTTCCATTTGAAGAAAAGAAGGTGCTAGAGGCTCTGCGTGCATTTGCTGAGAAGCATAAAAACGGTCTATGGAAGGTAAGATGCCTCTTAAGTCCAAATGGGGATCTAAATGTCGAAGGAGCAGAATTGTCCAAGAATGAAGATGGGGTCACATGCTCCCTGGCCCAAAAGCCCATTTCTTCCGACAATATCTTTTTATATCATAAAACTACCAACCGGAAAGTGTATGATGATTTCAAAAAGGAAGGCACAGACTTCGACGTTCTGCTGTGGAATGAGCGCGGAGAACTCACGGAATTCACCTTCGGCAGCCTGGTTCTTGAACTGAAAGGAGAGCTCCTGACCCCTCCCGTCTCAAGCGGTCTCCTGCCGGGAACCTTCAGGGAACATCTCCTTAAAACCGGAAAAATCAAAGAACAAACCCTCACAAAAAGCGATCTAGAAAAAGCCCAAAACACCTGGCACATAAACAGCGTGAGGAAATGGGTCAAGGTGAAACTAAAAGCGTAGAACGGTGCTTTTCAAACTAAAACTCATGTGGTGCAGTATGATGCACGATCTATTTAGATAAACATGCCATTTTGAAAAGCAGACATCCGAAAAGCATAAGACGAGCTGGCTATGGGGAGCGGTCTTCTCCCCATGGACTGATTGGCTTATGACTCGAGGATGTCAGTTCGGAGCTGGATATGCCTAAAGCTGAAAGCAGTGCCTTCCGAGCTAAACTTTAAATAGTATACATGACCAGCCATAAAAGTTTATAAAGACTCTCTCAATTGGAAGGCAGAGACCTGTCAAGCACAAGAATTCATATAGAAAAAAGCGGCAGCCTGCCGCTTTTTTTAATCAGCACCAACCGCCCTGATCGCAGTCGGTGTATTTCATGTCTGGTGTTTCCGTTACATCAACGGTTTGGTAGATGCGGTCGTTTTCGGCTTGATAGCCGTCTTCTAGTGCATATGCAATTCCACTATCAGAGTGAGTAACCTTTCCGATTCTGTCTTCTCCGGAAAACAGATTCATTTCCCCGTTTTCAATCCTGCCTACGACTCCCTCGGTGATATCTACCTGTGTTTGCTTAAGTACCATTGAAAACAGTCCTTTCTTTTTGTTTTATCATTTCCCTTGGTTCATGAAACATTCCAAAAATAATTTTGTGCAATAGTAAATTCCGCAAAACAAGGAATGTATGGATTCTATCCCTCATAATGCGATGCTGTGCTATGCTAAAGGTTTTATTGGTATAAATCCATATGCATAGGATTTTTGTGAACTTCCTGCCCATTATTATAGTTGTAAAATGCGTTCCTTATATTGGCTGGTTTAGAGATCCCGAATTCATGGTATTTATAAACATCAGCTGATAACTAGTTCTTAAACAACAATTTCGGGGTGTAATTATGGAACATACAGAAGTAAGAAGAACCAAGGCTGCTTCAGGCAGGCTGGGAAATGCAATCATAGCCACTAAACAAAAAACAGGCTTAAAGCGCAAGCTTCAGGCCAGACATATCACAATGATCTCATTGGGAGGAACCATCGGCACAGGCTTATTCCTGGCCAGCGGGAATGCCGTTCATAGCGCAGGCCCTGGCGGTGCGCTGCTTGCCTATGGATTAGTAGGAATCATGGTATTCTTTCTGATGACAAGCCTGGCAGAGCTGGCGTCATATATGCCGGTCGCAGGTTCCTTCAGTGTTTATTCTTCAAGGTTTGTAGATGAATCCCTGGGGTTTGCCATGGGCTGGAATTATTGGTACAGCTGGGCTGTCACCATCGCGGCAGAGCTGTCGGCAGTCGTACTGGTCATGAAATATTGGTTTCCTCATACCCCTTCACTATTATGGAGCGGGTTAACACTAGCTATTTTATTTCTTTTAAATGTCCTCTCAGTAAAAAGCTTCGGAGAATCTGAATATTGGTTCTCACTCATTAAAGTCGTTACCATTATCATTTTCATCGCTGTAGGCATCTTAATGATCTTCGGAATCATGGGCGGGGAGGCACCAGGCTTTAAAAACTTCACCGTCGGCGATGCACCGGTGCACGGCGGACTGATGTCGGTTCTTGGTATCTTTATGGCTGCCGGCTTTTCCTTCCAGGGAACTGAACTGCTCGGGGTAACGGCAGGGGAAAGTAAAGATCCGAAAAAGCATGTTCCGAAAGCCATTAAGCAGGTTTTCTGGAGAATATTATTATTTTATATCCTGACGATTGCCATCATTGGCCTGATTATTCCTTACACTACTCCGGAGCTGGCGACCAGTGATGATATTACAGTCAGCCCATTTACACTGGTTTTTGAAAAGGTGGGATTTGCGTTTGCGACCTCTGTGATGAATGCAATTATCCTGACTGCGATCTTATCAGCGGGGAATTCAGGGATGTACGCTTGTGCGCGCATGCTCTGGAATATGGCGAAAGAAGGGCAGGCGCCGAAGGTTTTTGGGAAAGTGACAAAAAGCGGGATTCCATTAAATGCACTGATCCTTACAGCGCTTGTAGGCTGCTTGGCTTTTCTTTCCTCCTTATTTGGAGATGGTGTGGTTTACACCTGGCTGTTGAATGCTGCAGGTCTCTCCGGGTTTATCGCATGGATTGGGATTGCGGTAAGTCATTATAGATTCAGGAAGGCTTATGTGGCACAGGGGAGAAGCCTGGAAGATTTGCCATATCGTGCAAAATGGTTTCCTTTCGGACCGATTTTTGCCTTTGCACTCTGCGCCTTCATCATCATCGGGCAGAACTATTCCGCCTTCACTGAAGGGCCGATTGATTGGAAGGGGATGCTTGTATCTTATATCAGCCTTCCATTGTTCTTTATTTTATGGTTTGGCTATAAATTCATAAAGAAAACGAAGGTTGTTAAGCTTGCTGACTGTGATTTAAGCCCGACCAAACATTAGGAAAAAAATCAAAATAAAAGGCCCCTATCAGCTGTAGGGGCCTTTCGTATGTTATTTATCTGTCGTTAAATCGGCTTTTTCAATCGGTACAATCTTAGTCTTTTTCAAAAGCTTGTAGCCCAGCCACAGGATCAGGAATAAGGGAAGTCCGATATAGGAAACCATAACACCGTTCCAGTCGATTGAATCGCCGAAGAATGCCGAGTAGTTTTGCCCTAGAATAACAACGATACAAAGGGCAAATGCAAACAGAGGTCCAAACGGGAACCATTTTGCACGATAAGGAAGGTCTTTAAGATCTTTACCTTGTGCAACATAAGCCTTTCTGAAGCGGTAATGGCTGATGGCAATTCCGACCCAGGCAATGAATCCTGACATTCCTGAAGCGTTTAAGAGCCATACATACACTGTTCCTTCTCCAAAAAGGGAGGCTAGGAAAGCGATAGTTCCGACCAGTGCCGTGATAATCAGGGCATTGACAGGTACCCCGCGGTGATTTAATTTACCAAGAAACTTTGGAGCATAGCCTTCCCGGGCAAGATCCCAAAGCATACGGGTAGAAGCATACATACCTGAATTTCCTGCGGAAAGTACAGCTGTCAAAATAATGGCATTCATTACCGAAGCAGCAAACGCAATACCAGCACGCTTGAATACTAAAGTGAACGGACTCACAGCAATATCCCCGCTTAAAAGGTCTTTATTCGTATAAGGAATCAGCAAACCAATCACAAGAATCGCAAGAATATAAAATAAAAGAATTCTCCAAAAAACAGATTTAATGGCTTTAGGAATGTTTTTCTCCGGATCTTCACTTTCACCGGCAGCAACTCCCAACAGTTCTGTTCCCTGGAAAGAGAATCCAGCAGCCATAAAGATTCCAAGGATAGCAAGGAAACCGCCGCTGAATGGTGCATCCCCCGCGGTGAAGTTTTCAAACCCAGGCGCATGATGTCCGCCCATAATGCCAATCACCATTAATAATCCGACAATAATGAAAACAATAACTGTCACTACTTTGATCAAGGAGAACCAGAATTCAGCTTCCCCAAATCCCTTTACGGATAAATAATTTAATAAAAACATAATAATCAGGCATATTCCGCTCCATAATAGGGAAGGAGTATGTGGGAACCAGTACTTCATGATCAGGGTCACAGCTGCAAGTTCGGCAGCAATGGTGATTGCCCAGTTGTACCAATAGTTCCATCCCATGGCAAATCCGAATGCAGGATCAACGAATTTAGATGAATAAACACGGAAGGATCCTGCCACAGGCATATAGGCAGCCATTTCAGCAAGTCCTGTCATCAGAAAGTAAACCATAATGCCGATAGCAGCATAGGCGGCAAGCGCCCCGCCGGGTCCCGCATTATGGATGGCACCGCCGCTGGCTAGAAATAGACCAGTACCAATTGTGCCTCCGAGGGAAATCATGCCTAAATGTCTGGATTTTAAGCTTCTTTTTAATTGAGAAGGCTTTGTGTTTCTACTTGTTGTACTCAATTTTACATCTCCTTTTCTTGTATTTGGAAGGAGCAGAAAATAAAAAAAGCCGTCGAAGGATCGACGGCTTTCAAATATAGTCCGAATCAAACCTTCCGATGATTAGCTCCCCACGCTTTTTAGAATAAAAAGCGTGACAGTGTTGTCCCTCTTAGGTGACAGCCCCAATTTGCTTTCAAAGAGATGAACAGCAAATTTCGGCAGCTTTTCCTTTCAGGCGTAGTCGTCGATCTCTCAATATCTCGTACGCATTACTGATAAAAACTGCAACCTCTACTTAATCGGTGTATGAGGAATTATTAAATTAAGAATCTTTTAGAAGTATAGTTGAAATTAACTAGAATAGCAACAGTTATTTTATACCTGTGGAGGTGTTCCTATCTGATTCGGGGCATTTAAAAGAAAACCCCTGCTGGTGTCGGCCCTGCGGGAGCGGTGCTTTAGGGAATTGAGCGCGGTTTAATATGGGAACTTACCTAAGATAGGAAAGAACGACTCGGTGATGGGGCTGGGGTTTAATAGGTTGTGCCATGGAAGAGACCGAGAGTGGTGAGGATTCGGACTGATTCCGGGTGAAGTGGAGGAAAGTTGTCCGAAGGGAGCTCCGCTTAGGACAGTTTGGAGAGGAAAGGGCTTAAAGTTGTCCGAAGGCAGCTCGACTTCGGACAGGTTGAGGAGGAAAGGACATGAAGTTGTCCGAAGGCAGCTCCCCTTCGGACAGGTAGAGGAGGAAAGGGCATGAAGTTGTCCGAAGTCAGTTCCACATTGAACAGGTGTGGCGGGTTCTGTTCGTAACTGACACCTTCAGTCATGAGTCAGGTGTCTGCTTTTCAAAAAGTTTTCTTTATAAGAATAGATTGTATATCATTCTTATTCATCTTAAATATAGTTGAAAAGCACCGTTCTCCGCTTTTAGGGATATCCAGCTGTAAGCTGAGACCTTCGAGTCACAAGCCAAACCGGCTACGGGGAGAAAGGCACTCCCCATAGCCGGCTCGTCTTGTGCTTGTCAGGTCTCTGCCTTCCAAATGGTAGAGTTTTTATAATTCTTGATGAGAGACATATTAATGGTAGTTTATAGTAGAAGGCACCGCTTTCCGCTTTTAGGGATATCCAGCTGCGAACTGCCTTCCCATAGCCGCCCTGGCTTATACTAGTCGGAAGGCTGCTTTTCAAAAAGCTTTCTTTATAGAATAGATTTGTATATCATTCTTTTTCACCTTAAAGTTAGTTGAAAAGCACCGTTCTCCGCTTTAAATTTAAGCATTTTTTAAGCTTTTTGGTTGAGAATAAGGGGGATGGGGAAAGGCAATTATCACCATCGCTTTTTTGGATGTTGAGAAATTCTTTTGTTACAGTATAATTAGTAAGTGCTGTCTGACAGAAAAAGATGGGAATTTAGTGATTTTTTTGCCGCGCGGATGATTAGTGCGGGTTAGATGTAAAAGGAGAGTCCACATGCAGTCTCAAAAAAATATTTCATCTCGAATTGATTATGGATTAGCGTTCATTCTTTTGCTTCTATTTTTGGCTAGCTGTACAGCTATTTACAGTGCCCAGTCGACCGGGCAATATGGGGAAAACTTTGTCTTGAAGCAAGTCTTTTGGTACATAGTGGGGTGCGGCCTGATTGGCGGGATCATCACCCTTGATTCGGACCAATTAAAAAAGCTGTCATGGTATGCATATGGCTTTGGGATTTTTTTGCTTCTTCTGATTATTGTGGCTCCTGCAAGTATTGCGCCGGCAAGGAACGGGGCGAAAAGCTGGTTTGTCCTGCCGGGGCTTGGATCGCTTCAGCCTTCTGAGCTGGTGAAGGTATTTATTATCTTGGCGCTTGCCACCGTTATTTCTAACCATCATGCCAAGAATAGGGTCAAGACTGTGAAAAGCGATTTCTGGCTCCTCATCAAATTGGGGTTAGTCACGATGGCTCCTCTGATGCTTGTCATGCAGCAGCCGGACCTTGGGACATCGCTTGTGTTTTTAGCGATTCTGCTTGGGATGATCTTTATTTCAGGTGTCTCCTGGAAGATCCTGCTGCCCATCTTTGCGGGCGGTATTACATTGATTGGGATCATCTTTTTCTTTGTTCTCTGGCATCCTGATCTGCTGGAAAAATATCTGGGCGTTAAGCAATACCAGTTTGGGCGGATTTATTCCTGGATCGATCCTTATAATTACCAGAGCTCTGAAGGCTTTCAATTGACCCGTTCCCTGCTTGCCATCGGATCTGGTGAAACTGGCGGGAAAGGCTTCGGACAGAGGGTAGTCTATCTTCCGGAAAGCCATTCTGACTTCATATTCAGCGTCATTGGCGAAGAATTCGGATTTGTCGGCTCAAGCGTAGTCATCAGTCTTTTGTTTTTACTGATCTACCATATCACAAAAATTGGCATGGATTCTAAAAATGATTATTATACGTATCTATGTGTTGGAATCATTAGCATGATTACCTTTCACGTATTCCAAAATATCGGCATGACGATCGGTGTCCTTCCGATTACAGGGATTCCTCTTCCGTTCATCAGCTACGGAGGGAGCTCGCTCCTCGGGAACTTCCTTGCCATGGGAATCATTTTCAGCATCCGTTACCACTATAAGAAATATATGTTTTCTACTGAAGCCTAGTTAAGAGCAATTCCTCAAAAAAGGAATTGCTCTTTTTTAGAATCATTTACCCTTTAGGAAAATTACAGGTATAATGAAAGGTAAGATGGAAATATTGTTGTTCTTAACTCTGTACAATAGGGGAAAAAACAGAGATTATAGACGTTCATTTTGAAGAGGTGAGAGTTTGCCAAATACTAAGTTATTCCGGTTTGGGTATGGGATCATCATTCTATTTCTCATTATTTTGCTTGGCACCAAGGTCCGCTTCATTTTTCGGCCGATTGAAGTGCTGTTTCAAACGCTGTTTTTCCCTTTTCTTATTTCAGGGGTCCTTTATTATCTGCTGAGGCCGATCGTTCAATTCCTTCAGAGGCGGAGAGTGCCCAAGGCTCTATCTATTCTTTTGATCTACTTATTGTTCATCGGGATTGGGACTGTATTGGTCCTCTGGATCGGACCTGAGCTTCAGAAGCAGTTCAAGGGGTTAATTGATAATTTCCCGGCCCTCCTTGATACATTGAGAGAAAAAATAGTGGGATTAAAGGAGAATAAATGGTTCTCAAGATTCCAGCAGAATGATTATTTGACCCTGGATACGGTGACCGAGAAAATCAATGCTTACCTAAGCACGAATGTTTCAGATCTCGGAAATAAAATCACAAATATTCTCGGGATCATTACGAATATTGTCACCATTGCGATTACGGTGCCGTTCATTCTCTTTTATCTATTGAAAGATGGGCAGGGGGCCCCGAACGGAGTGCTGAGGTTTCTTCCGTATCTGCAGGCGACAGAAGCCAAAAAGATCTTGAAGGATATGGATACGGCATTAAGCTCCTATATACAGGGGCAGGCTATTGTCAGTTTCATAGTCGGAGTCATGATGTATATCGGTTATTTAATCATCGGCATTGATTATTCACTGATTCTGGCTACCATTGCCATGCTCACCAATGTGATCCCATTTATCGGACCGTTCATTGCGATTATCCCTGCGCTCATCATCGGGTTTATTGCTTCTCCATTTATGGCGATTAAGGTGGTCATTGTGGCAGTGGTTGTCCAGCAGATCGATGGGAACTTTTCGTCCCCTTATATCATGGGAAGAAAGCTGGATCTGCATCCGCTCACGATCATTCTTTTGCTATTGGTGGCAGGAAGCATGGCAGGCTTGATGGGAATGATCCTTGCTGTTCCTTTTTATGCTGTATTAAAGGTCATTGTAAGCCATACATACCGTCTGTACAGGCTGCATAAAGATCGGGAGACAGTTATAGATATTGAATCATGATAAAAAAAGGCTGGCTTAGCATGTCCGTAATCTGGACCTGCATGAGCCAGCCTTCTTATTTTGATCAGTTATTTACAGGGACTGCGTGGAAATATTCTTCAAGAGTGATACCTCGCCCCATCACGTCCCTGGCAATGGCTGTCCCGACATAGCGGAGGTGCCAAGGCTCATATTTGTAACCGGTAATGGATTGCTTTCCTTCTGGATAACGGATGATGAATCCATAATCCGCCGCGTGTTCCTGAAGCCATTTAGCTTCTTTCGTACCTCCGAAACAGGATTCTGCGGCACACTTGCCGTCGCCGCCGGTAACATCGATCGTGAGTCCGGTCTGGTGCTCACTTGTCCCAGGAACGGCACTGTAGGTCCTGGCCTTTTCATATCCATCCTTCTTCACATAGGCATTAAACAGGCCAACCTGTGTTACATATGAGCGGTAGGCGGAAACCCCCAGCAGCTGCATTCCCTGCTGTTTGGCCCCCGCAAATAGACGGCTGATGGCATCTGAAGCAGGCTTTCTCATTTTCTTTTTTTCCGAATTGCCGCTAAAAATAAACGGAATGTTTGTATACACTAGATCCCCGGGTACATAGCCATCTGGAAGCTTATTTTCTTTATTGATCAAAACCTGGATGGAACTTGGCTGGGCTGCAAGATGGATCGACTGATCTTCATTTCCGTCCGGATCCTTTTTGGGATCAGGCTTAGAAGGAACCTGTATGTCTGGTTTCTTCACAACAGGAGTCTTTACTTCTCCTGTCGGCTTGGACGCTGGAGCGGAAGGCTCCTCGTTTTTTGGAGGTACCGTTTTATTTTCCTTTGATGTATCATTGTTATTTTTATTAGCAGGAGTAACTGTTAGGCTATCCTCCTGTTTGCTAGTTTCCTTGTTTGGAAGTGATTTACTCTCTTGCTGGCTGTCATCCTGCTTTTCCTCCTGCTTGTCAGGGAGGGCAGCTGTGTCGGAGTCCTTCTTTTCCTCAGAGCTTTGTGCAGGAGCAGTCCCTGAAGTTTTCGGGGACTCTTCCTTTGGAGTCTCTTCTTTTGCCGCTTCTTTTTTAGGAGTGCCCATTGATTGTGCTTTTTCCTCAGGCTTGGAGCTTTCCTGGTTTTGTGTGCCGCAGCCCGCAAGGATACTGGATGCCAGGAGAAGGGCTGCAGAAATGGATATATACTTTTGCATGATACTACTTCCTTTAATTGTATTTTTTTCATATGAAGGGATAACATTCCTATACGCCTATTTTATAACAATTAAAGCGGTCGTTAAATGGAAATTGGTGTATATAATTGTCCTATTAATAGAGAATTTATCGACAAGGAACCTTATTCGTCAAAAAATAGTACATAATAACCAAAAAAAGCATATAAAACACATGGCAAATCTACTATAATGTGGGAGGCGGAGAAGTGCCGCGGAATGTATAGGTTATAGAGGAGTCAATGGTTCTATGAAGCTGCGAACGTACTTTGCTGTAATACTGGCAGCCATCATTTTCTTGCTGACGGCTTTCCTGGGCATCTCGATCAGCAGAATATCCAGTGCAAAAGTAGAAATGGAAAGCGGAAGCTCTTTATCGGGGCTGGCTTTTCAGATGGCGGATAAAATGGATTTCTTTATGTGGTCCCGTATGGGAACTGGTGGCTGCTCTTCAGCATTCTGAACAGGAACTGGGGAAAATGGAGGACCTGGCTCAGCGTGATGTGCTGACAGGACTGCCTAATCGGTTTGCCCTGCAGGAATATTTGCATGAAATCACGGCTGTAAAAGATACCTTTATCCTCTTATATCTTGCCCTGGATGGCTTTAAGGCAGTAAACGATACTTTGGGCCATCGGGCAGGAGACGAACTATTAAAGGAAATTGGCAAGCGTCTGGCTGCTTGGTCGAATCCCGGTCAATTCATGGCAAGACTTGACGGTGATGAATTTGTGGCAGTCATCTCCGAAACGGGGAAATCCGCCAGGGAAGATGGATTAGGACATGCCCATGACATTATTGCCTAGATTAATAAGCCTTTTAGTTAATGAGGGGAATGAAATGAAGGTGGGATGCAGTGCAGGGGGGGCAGTATCATACAGCCCTTTCCAAGGAGCTGCTAAAGTAATGGAGATTGCAGACCGTGCCTTACACAGGGCTAAACAGTCCGGGAAGAACCGGGTGCATTTTGATGCTTGATGCAAAGAAGAGGCGCTTTAAGGCAAGCCTCTTCTTATTTTTTTATTGATACTTCAATTCAGGGCTCCATTGCTCTTTTACCTGTCTTAGAGCCGTTTCGAAAATTTCCTCCTCCACTGCGCTTCTGTTCACTAATACATTTGTTTGATAGTTAAGTCCTTTATATTCAACAGTTACTGTTACTTCAACCATATCTTCCAACCCTTTCTCTCTTAAAAATACTATATTGATATAAATACAAATACTATTTACCATCAATAAGCCTGTTTTAAACCTCTGGACATATTTTTTGGAGGTTATAGTTATATTCTACAGACGATAGCTTAATTCCTCCTTAATAAAAAATGCCCTGGGGTGCAGGGCATTTTACTAACGGTTCATGAAAGAATCGATTTAAACATATCCTTTTTAATGGAATTCCATAACGAATGGTCTTCTGTGAAGACCTGTGCAAGATTAGCGGCAAATTGTTTGAATGCATCATCAAAAGCAGGGTCCTCTTTGGAAGGAAGGTCTTTTTTAAGCTCTGAAACCTGCTTTTCTGCTTCTGGAGCTCTCGGACCCCATTTTACTGTTTCCTCTCCGTTGTCATTCAATAAGAGGATGATAGGAATGGATCGGGACTTGCCATTGGTAAGATATTGATCCATCAGCTCAAGGTTTTCATCTCTGATCAGATATCTTTCCTCTATTCCTGCTGCATCCGCGATATGCATAAAGATAGGCAGGTTGACCATGGCATCGCCGCACCAGTCAGCAGTTAAAATCACCGCCTTAAGCCTCTTCTCTTTTAATGGTGCAAGAAGCTCGCGTTCCTCATTATTCAGTGAAAATCCTTCATATACCTTTTGGAGATGATCTTGGTGCACCTGCATGTTTCCGATATATTCCTCCCGGGAAAGCCCTTTTGAAAACCAGTTTTCTAAGTTTTTCATGGTGCGATTCCTCCTTTTTCTTCCTATCTTATCACTGGGAATGGAATTTTTCATTTAAGAGGATTATGCTGAGAGGTGCGAACACTAAGCCGTCATTTGGTTTAATGGAGTGAAAGTCATCCCATTGACAAGGTAAAAAGGGTTCAATATTCTTATAAAGACTAAAAATGATCAACGGGCAAATAATGAAATAAAGTAGAAGAATATCTTTAGGAGGGGATAGGATGTCTGAACTTGATCAGCAGTTCGACGCTTTATTAAGCAAATATACGGAATTATTATTGGGAACCACAGATGATTCCCTTCAGCAGAAGGTAATGAAGTGGGCTCTGTATACCCACATTTCTAAATCCATGCCGAATCTTTCCAGGCACTGGAACGAAACATATCCTGAAGGCAAGAAAGAGATGATTTCCATTATTTCTGAGATTAAAGCCCTCAATGAAGAGAATAGGAAAAAATAATAAAGCTGCTGCCTAAGCGGAATAAGGCAGCAGCATTTTTAAATTGTCTGTTTTCACAAACTTCGCGGGCTTTGGAACAAAAATGAGCCTTTTACAAAAAAATGGTCTCGCCGCCTGTGTTTCTTATCGATTTTTTGTTTTTTGATTGCGGCTTGCCATTTCAACTGTAGGACCTGCGTTTCCTTTGACACTTGCGGCGCTTACACCTGCTTTAGAAGGATTCTTCTTGAGTTTTGCCATTGTACTCACCCCTCTACTATCGTGCCCTTCCGTATGGTTTTCTGTTCGTTGAAAGTTTTGTAAAAATGACATTCCGCCCCTTTTTCAATAAAGTGAAGATTCCCGGTTGCCAAATTTTCAGAAATATTTTATATTTGATGTAAGAGGATTTTTAGGTAAATTTTTTTACAGGAAAAATGAATGAGTATTCATTCAAGAATTTTTATTGATAAAAAAAGGGGGATCTTATTTTGGCGCGTCAAATAAGAAAAGCGGCTGTTCTTGGCTCAGGGGTGATGGGCTCGGGAATAGCGGCACATCTTGCAAACATTGGAATTCCAACACTATTACTGGATATTGCTCCTTCAGAGCTGCTTGAACAGGAAGCTAAAAAAGGGCTTTCCCTAAATGATAAAGAAGTAAAAAACAGATTGAGCAGCGGTGCGCTGCAAAAGCTGTTAAAGCAGAAGCCGGCTCCTCTCACTTCCAAAAAAAATCTTGCCCTCATTCAAGCTGGGAATTTCGTGGATGATATGCCGAGCCTATCTGAAGTGGACTGGGTCATTGAGGTTGTTGTTGAAAATCTGGAAATAAAGAAAAAAGTATTTGAGCAGGTCGATAAGTACCGCAAACAGGGAAGCATCGTCAGTTCCAATACATCAGGAATTTCAGTAGAGGCCATGATTGAGGGCCGGACAGACGATTTTAAAAAGAACTTCCTGGGTACGCACTTTTTCAATCCTCCACGCTATTTAAAACTGCTGGAAGTTATACCAACTTCCTCAACTGATCAGGAAGTTTTGGCTTTCATGAAGCAATTTGGCGAGGATGTTCTTGGAAAAGGAGTCGTCGAAGCAAAGGATACACCGAATTTCATTGCAAACCGAATCGGTACGTATGGACTGCTGGTGACTGTAAGGGAGATGCTTGAAGGCGGTTATAGCGTCGGTGAGGTGGATTCCATTACAGGACCTATGATCGGCAGGCCGAAAAGCGCTACCTTCCGGACACTGGATGTTGTCGGACTTGATACCTTTGCCCACGTAGCCAAAAATGTATATGACCAGGTGGAGGGGGAAGAAAAAGAAGTATTCAGAATCCCTTCGTTCCTGCAGAAGATGCTGAATAACAAGTGGCTTGGAAGTAAATCCGGACAGGGCTTTTTCTTAAAGCAGGGCAAGGAAATCCTTGAACTGGATCCTGAAACACTTGAGTATATCCCAAGAAAGAAGTTAAAAACTGCGGCAACAGAGTTAAGCAAGCAGGAAAAAGGCACGGCCAATAAATTGAAAGCGCTTGTATATTCAGAAGACCGTGCAGGGAGCCTGTTATGGAAAATCCTGAGTCCAGTTCTGGTTTATTCAGCTGAATTGCTTGGAACGATCGCCGATGATATTACAGCCATCGATCAAGCCATGAAATGGGGCTTTGGCTGGGATATGGGTCCGTTTGAGGTCTGGGATGCCATCGGGCTTGAAAAGTCTGTGGCTAAAATGGAGGCTGACGGGCTTACATTGCCGGATTGGGTCAAGAAATTGGCGGAAAGCGGCTCGCCGCAGTTTTATAAGGAAGAAGAAGGACACACGTTATTCTACTTGAACGGAGAATACCGCGTTCAAGCAGCAAACCCGAAGAACATAAATCTTAAGCAGTATAAAAAGATTCACGGCGTCATTAAAAAGAACAGCGGTGCAAGCCTGATCGACCTGGGAGACGGAGTTGCCCTTCTTGAATTCCACTCCCCTAATAATGCGATCGGGCCTGACATCAACCAAATGATCAATTATGCCATTGATGAAGTGGAAAAGAATTACAAGGGCCTTGTCATAGGGAACCAAGGCAAGAACTTCTGTGTAGGTGCAAATCTCGCCATGATCCTAATGGAAGCCCAGGATGATAATGTGTATGAGCTTGACATGGTGGTCCGCCATTTCCAGCAGGCCATGATGAAAGTGAAATACAGTGCTAAGCCGGTGGTTGCAGCACCATTTGGAATGACTCTCGGAGGAGGGGCTGAAGTCTGTCTGCCGGCTGCCAAGGTTCAGGCATCCTCAGAAACGTATATGGGACTGGTTGAAACAGGTGTGGGGCTGATTCCTGGCGGAGGCGGCAATAAAGAGCTTTATATGAAGCATCTGGATTCCCTGCCGAATGGAATTGACTTTGATCTCCAGAAAGTAGCCAACAAGGTGTTTGAGACCATTGCATTGGCGAAAGTCTCCACCTCTGGAGAAGAAGCCAGAGACAATAACTTCCTAGATGATGAAGACGGAGTCAGCGTAAATCCGGATCATCTCATCTATGATGCAAAACAGGCAGTGCTGGCATTGAGTGAGGCCGGATATACGCCTCCGGTACGGAAAAAGGTTCCGGTTGTAGGAGAGACCGGGTATGCAGCACTTCTGCTTGGTGCGGAGGCCATGCATCTTTCAGGCATTATTTCAGAGCATGACCTGAAGATTGCCAAAAAGCTTGCGTTTGTGATTGCTGGAGGAAATATCCCGTACGGTACAGAAGTGGATGAACAGTATCTGCTGGACCTGGAAAGAGAAGCGTTCTTAAGCCTTGTTGCAGAAGGGAAATCCCAGCAGAGAATGCAGCATATGCTTTTGAAAGGAAAGCCGCTTCGCAACTAAGAAGCAGTAAATGAGGAGGATTGAAATGAGAGAAGCAGTAATTGTAGCTGGAGCCAGAACAGCAGTCGGAAAAGCAAAAAAGGGGACGCTGGCCAATGTGCGGCCGGACGACTTAGGTGCGCTGACAGTAAAGGAAACGTTAAAGCGCGCGGGAAACTATGAAGGCAATATAGATGATTTGATCATTGGATGCTCCATGCCGGAAGCGGAGCAGGGTTTGAATATGGCACGGAATATTGGGGCTCTTGCAGGTCTTCCTCATACAGTCCCTGCGGTTACAATCAACCGCTACTGCTCCAGCGGCCTTCAGACCATCGCATATGGAGCTGAGCGGATCATGCTCGGACATTCGGACACAGTTATTGCAGGCGGTGCAGAATCCATGAGCATGGTTCCGATGATGGGCCATGTGACACGGCCGAATATCAAACTTGCCGAATCCGCACCAGAATATTATATGGGTATGGGGCATACAGCTGAGGAAGTGGCCAAAAAATACGGAATCAGCAGGGAAGACCAGGATGCTTTTGCGGTCAGGAGCCATCAGAAAGCTGCTAAAGCCATTGCGGAAGGAAAGTTTGAGGACGAAATTGTTCCTGTGGATGTGACTCTCCGCAGTATCGGTGCAGACAATAAGCCGAAGGAAAAGAAGGTTGTTTTTTCTCAGGATGAGGGGGTCCGCCCGGATACAACAATTAACGTCCTAAGCAAGCTGAGACCGGCATTTAATGTCCGAGGATCGGTTACTGCCGGCAATGCGTCCCAGACAAGTGACGGAGCAGCGGCGGTCATGGTCATGGACCGTGACAAGGCATATTCGCTTGGTCTTAAGCCAATGGGCAAATTCCGCTCATTTGCTGTAGCTGGTGTTCCGCCAGAGGTGATGGGGATCGGTCCCATCGCAGCCATTCCGAAGGCATTGAAGCTTGCAGGCTTGGAGCTCTCTGATATAGGGCTGTTCGAATTGAATGAAGCCTTCGCATCCCAGTCCATCCAAATCATCCGCGAGCTTGGCCTGAATGAAGAGATTGTCAATGTAAATGGAGGAGCCATTGCTCTTGGCCATCCACTTGGCTGTACAGGTGCGAAACTGACGCTTTCTCTTCTTCATGAAATGAAACGGAGAAATCAGCAGTTTGGGATTGTGACAATGTGTATTGGCGGCGGCATGGGGGCTGCAGGAGTATTTGAACTTTTAGCTTAATAATAAAAGGAAAAGTGGAGAGGAGAAGGAAAATGAGCGTAAATCAAACACCAGAAGCTGTTAAAGGTGGAAGTTTTTTAATAGACGATATTTCTTATGAGCGTGTGTTTACTCCGGAGGATTTTACAGATGAGCAGATTATGATTGCTAAAACCACGGAGGAGTTTGTAGCAAATGAGGTCCTTCCGGTTGTGGAAAATCTGGAAAATCATGAATTTGAACATTCTGTAAGGCTTTTGAAGGAAGCTGGGGAAATCGGCCTTTTGGGCGCGGATGTGCCGGAGGAGTACGGCGGTCTTGGTCTTGATAAAGTCAGCTCCGCACTGATTGCTGAAAGAATGTCCCGGGCAGGCGGCTTCTCCATCTCCCACGGAGCCCACGTAGGAATCGGATCATTGCCGATCGTCCTTTTCGGCAATGAAGAGCAGAAGCAAAAATACCTTCCTGTCCTTGCTACAGGGGAAAAGCTTGCTGCATATGCATTGACTGAGCCAGGTTCAGGATCTGATGCGCTGGGAGCAAAAACAACAGCAAAATTGAACGCGGAAGGCACACATTATGTGCTTAATGGAGAAAAACAGTGGATTACGAATGCAGGATTTGCAGATGTATTTGTCGTCTATGCAAAAATCGACGGTGAACACTTCTCTGCCTTCATTGTGGAGCGTGAATTCCCTGGAGTCTCAACCGGGGCAGAGGAAAAGAAAATGGGAATCAAGAGCTCTTCCACACGAACACTCATCCTCCAGGATGCCCAGGTACCGAAAGAAAATTTATTGGGTGAAGCAGGCAGAGGGCATGTGATTGCCTTCAATATTTTGAATATTGGCCGCTATAAGCTGGGGGTAGGCGCTGTCGGAGGATCCAAGCGTGCGTTTGAACTCACTGTACAATATGCGAACCAGCGCCAGCAGTTTAAGACGCCGATCTCTTCCTTTAATCTGACTAGAGAGAAGCTTGCAACCATGGCGGCGAAGACGTACGCTGCAGAAAGCTCTGTGTGGCGTACGGTCGGCCTCTTTGAAGACCGCATGAGCAGGCTGTCAGAGGAAGAGGTTAAGAACGGAAAGGCTGTTGCAGACTCTATCGCAGAATATGCAATTGAGTGCTCCCTGAATAAATTCTTCGCTACAGAAGTCCTTGATTATCTAGTGGATGAAGGCGTACAGATCCATGGCGGATACGGGTTCATGGCTGAGTATGAAATTGAGCGTGCATACCGCGACTCCAGGATCAACCGGATCTTTGAAGGAACCAATGAAATCAACCGCCTGCTTGTGCCTGGTACTTATATTCGAAAAGCGATGAAAGGTGAGCTTCCGCTATTCCAAAAAGCCCAGGCCCTTCAGGAAGAGCTTATGATGATGATGCCGGAGGAGCCGGGTGACGAGCCGCTGGCACAGGAAAAATACTTGGTTGGAAATGCTAAGAAGATCGGCCTCCTTGCTGCAGGTCTGGCTGCACAGAAATATGGAAAGGCTCTTGAGAAGGAACAAGAAATCTTAGTGAATATTGCTGATATCATTTCACTTGGATATGCAATGGAATCAGCAGTGCTGCGAACTGAAAAGGCCATTGCAAAATCCGGAGCTGAGAAGAACAGCCAGAAGCTGCTGTATACACAGATTTTCTGCCAGGAAGCATTCAATCTGATTGAACAGCATGCAAAGGAAACACTGGTTGCTGTGGAACAGGGAGATTCCTTGAGAATGCTGATTTCCGCTCTGCGTAAATTAACAAGGCATACACCGATCAATGTCATTGCCAAAAAGCGTGAAGCAGCTGAAAAGCTTGTAGAAGCAGAAAAATATATCGTATGATGACACAGGGAACCCTTTGATGACAGGGTTCCCTTAGTTTTGCCGGACAAACCGCTGTCCTTTTCCGCCTTTTTATGGAAAAATGGATGAGAGTGCGGAAGATGGTTCATACTTATCAAACCGAGGTGATGAAATGGCAGAAATCAGCGAAAGCAGCCTGACGTTTTACTGGTATCCAAAATGCGGGACCTGCCGTAAAGCAAAGAAGTGGCTGGATGAGCATTGCATATCGTATGTGGAAAAGCATATTGTAGAGGAACCGCCGTCCAAAGAGCAGATTGAGGATCTGCATAAAAAGAGCGGACTAGAACTGAAAAAATTCTTTAATACAAGTGGAATGAAGTATAAAGAGCTTGGTTTAAAGGATACAGTTAAGACCGCTTCTGAAACGGAGCTTTATGAACTGCTGGCCTCTGATGGGATGCTGCTGAAAAGACCCATCCTGACAGATGGAAGCAGGGTTACCGTGGGATTTAAAGAAGAGGATTTTGAAAAAATGTGGCTTTAAGAATTTGTACATAGGCATGGCCATTTCTATTATGTTAATATTGAAAATATAGAAAAAATATCGATATGGGGTCATGTCTCATACATATGGAGGGAATACGATGAATACACCAAAGGATTTACGTTATTCTGAAGAACACGAATGGGTTAAAATAGAAGGAGAACAAGTCCGCATAGGAATTACGGATTTTGCTCAGTCTGAATTAGGCGATATCGTGTTTGTTGAGCTTCCAGAGCCAGGAACTGAAATTCAGGCAAACGAGCCATTTGGCAGCGTTGAGTCTGTAAAAACAGTTTCGGAGCTTTATGCGCCTATCAGCGGTAAAATTGTTGAAGTGAATGAAGAACTAAGCGACAGCCCTGAATTCGTGAATGAATCTCCATATGAGAAAGCATGGATGGTCGTCATCGAGCCATCAGATGCGGCTGAAGCTGAAAAATTAATGGATGCAGAAGCATACGCAGCCATGATAAGTGAAGACTGATTAATTTCGAAGGCTCAATAGTTTGGGCCTTCTTTTGTTTAATATTGTAAAGTAAGAATTATCTAATTTGCCCATAACATATTCCGGATGCAGAAGTTTTTAATCTGTGTTTAAGGGAAAAGTAAAGACAATTCATACATTTACTCTCATATGTTAACTTGAGCACTTTTCTATATAATAGACTAATCAGCCCAGGGTGATGAAAATGGAAATTGGACAAATTGAAAAGGTTATAATAGTGGAAGGAACCTCCGACAAGAAAAAGGTAAAGGGAGTTCTTAAGGATCCAGTGGATATTATCTGCACGAATGGAACAATTTCAATTTCTAAGCTTGAAGAGATTATGGATGAGCATTATGGGAAGGAAGTATATATACTTGTTGATGCCGATGAAGCAGGGGAAAAGCTCAGAAAACAGTTCAAGAGAGAATATCCTGAGGCCATTCACCTGTACATTGATAAAGCATACAGGGAAGTAGAAAATGCTCCTGCTCATCATATTGCAACTGTGCTGCTGAGTGCTAATATAGATGTGAACGCTGAATATTTAGAGCAAAGGATGTACAATGGGTAATGAACGACTGGAATAAACATGAATTTTCGGAAGCAGTAGAAGCACAAAAGACCTTTTGCTTTTACTTATACACGCCTCTTTGCGGGACCTGCCAGGTAGCCTCTAAGATGCTGGGGGTAATCGAAACATTACTGCCTCGTCTGCTCCTGGGCAAGGCTAACCTGAACTATACAAAAGAAATTGCGGGAGCATATAAAATAGAGAGTGTTCCCTGCCTGTTAACATTTAAAGAGGGAAAGTTGATTCAAAAGACATATGCTTTTCATTCTGTTACACATTTATACGAGGATCTAAGGAAACTCGCTTGAAACACCCGCTATGGGTGTTTTTATTTTCCCTGCACTAACCAAATAGAATTTCATACATATAGAAGAAAGGTGGAAAATAAATCTGAATTTTTAAAATATATTATTGATGTTTGGATTTCCCTGTGTTATATTCCTATTAATTCCATAGGAATTATTAAATTAAAGGAGTGGGATGAATGAGCGAGAACCTGCACTTTGAGACATTGAGCATCCATGGCGGATTAAAAAAAGATTCGATAACGGGAGCAAGAGCTGTTCCCATTTATCAGAACAATGCCTACTTATTTAAGGACACGGAGCATGCGGCCAACTTATTCGGTCTGAAGGAAGAAGGCTATATTTATACCCGGATTCATAATCCGACTGTTTCTGTTTTCGAAGAAAGAGTGGCTCTCCTCGAAGGCGGGATTGGAGCTCTAGCAGCAGCGAGCGGCATGGCTGCCATTACTCTGGCTGTCCTGAACCTTGCAGGGGCAGGTGACGAAATCGTGTCATCTTCGACTCTTTATGGAGGAACCTACAATCTATTTGCCAATACACTCCCCAAATATGGAATAAAGGTACGATTTGTGGATGGCGATGATCCGGAAAATTTCCGTGCAGCCATTCGGGATAATACAAAGGCAGTCTTTGCTGAAACAATTGGAAATCCAAGCCTTTCTGTTCTGGATATTGAGAGAACAGCAGAAATTGCCCATGAAGCAGGCATACCATTTATAGTCGATAATACCTTTGCCACCCCGTATCTATGCCGTCCCATTGAATTCGGAGCAGATATTGTGGTGCACTCTGCTACCAAATGGCTGCTTGGAAATGGCACCACCCTGGGAGGCATCATTGTCGATGGAGGAAAGTTTGACTGGAATTCCAAGAAATTCCCGGAGTTCACCACTCCTGATCCCAGCTATAACAATTTAGTCTATAGTGAAGCACTTGGATCAGCCGCCTACATAGCCAAAGCAAGAGTGCAGCTTCTCAGAGACCTGGGTCCGGCCTTAAGCCCCCATAATGCTTTCCAATTCGCACTCGGTCTTGAAACCCTCCATGTCAGGATGAAGGAGCACATTGCCAATACAAAAAAAGTGGTTTCATATTTAAAACAGCACCCTGCCGTAGAATGGGTTTCTTATCCCGGAGATGAATCCCATCCAGCTAAGAACCTCGCAGATAAATATCTCCCAAAAGGTGCAGGCGCTGTCGTGATCTTCGGCATCAAAGGAGGAAGAGAAGCGGGTGCCCGCTTAATTAACTCTGTAGAGCTCTGGTCACACGTAGCAAATGTCGGAGACGCCAAAAGCCTCATCATCCACCCGGCAAGCACCACCCACCAGCAGCTGGGGAAAGAAGATCTAGAAGCCTCCGGAGTAACCGAAGACCTCGTCCGGATCTCAGTAGGAATCGAAAACCACCAAGACCTCATCAACGACCTCGAACAAGCCATAAAAAAAGCGACGGGGGTGACAAGTAAAGCGGAAAGCGGTGCCTTCCAGATCTAAAATTATTGGGCGAACCATGTATAGTCTAGATATATTGGAAAATGAACCTAATTAGGAAGGAAGAGGCCCGACAAGCATAAGACGAGCAGGCCGTGGGAAGCGGTTTTCTTCCCATGGACTGATTGGCTTATGACTCGAGGGTCTCAGCTTGGAGCTGGAACGGAGTAAAGCGGAGGACGGTGCTTTTCAAATATAACGAAATTGAGGCAGGATGTTCAGGGTCAATCTGTCCGAGTAGATCTGCCTTCGGACAACTTTGAGATGATTCCAAGATAACCTGTCCGAAGTGGGTCTGTGTTCGGACAACTTCCGGATGAATCCAAGCCAACTTGTCCGAAGTGGGTCTGTGTTCGGACAACTTCCGGATGAATCCAAGCCAACTTGTCCGAAGTGGGCCTGTGTTCGGACAACTTCCGGATGAATCCAAGCTAACTTGTCCGAAGTGAGTCTGTGTTCGGACAGTTTCAGATGATTCCAAGATAACCTGTCCGAAGTGGGTCTGTGTTCGGACAACTTTCAGATGAATCCAAGCCAACCTGTCCGAAGTAGGTCCGTGTTTGGACAACTTTGAGAAGAATCCCACCCAACCTGTCCGAAGTGGGGTTTGTGTTCGGACAGGTTTCAGATGATTCCATCCCAACCTGTCCGAAGAGGGTCTGCCTTCGAATATCAAGCTCTCACCATCCAAAAACTGTGCAAAGTAAAAAAAATAATAGGCAAAGCTTCCATAAGGCAGCTCTTTTAAGCGGCTAAAATCCCACTAGCCGCTTTATTTACTTGTGCAATGATGTGTCTCCTGCAAAATAGCCTTTAAAATATTTTTAAAAATAAAAAATTTTATTATTGACGACAGGTAAGTAAAATGCTAGAATCTCATTTATGTGATCCGATTTTGCTATTATACGATAATAATTGAATATACGATTGATTGCTCTTATTGCGAGAGGTGGAGGGATGTGCCCTATGAAACCCGGCAACCGGCAAGGTTTTTCCTTGAAAAGGTGCCAATTCACACAAAGCTTATGGCTTTGGGAAATGAGAGAAAGGTTAACTGTAAAATTGCGCCTTTCTGTTATTTCAACAGAAAGGCTTTTATTTTGCAGAAATAGGATAGGTCCAGCAGGGGAAGGGACATAATTTAAAGACAAAAAGAGGTGATTACATGATTTCACTATCAAATGTAAGCAAGATTTACAAATCAAAGCTTAAAGGAAGCCAGCCGGTTAAGGCTGTCCAGAATATAGATTTGGATGTAGACAAGGGTGAAATTTTCGGCATCATTGGATACAGCGGTGCGGGGAAAAGTACATTGATCCGGATGCTGAATGGTTTGGAGGCACCTACAGATGGCAGCATATCTGTCGCAGGGCGGGAAATGTCAAAAATCCGCGGATCGGAGCTTCGAAAGGCCCGCCAGGAAATCAGTATGATTTTTCAGCACTTTAATCTGCTATGGTCCAGAACGGTAAGAGAGAACATTGCCTTTCCGTTAGAAATCGCGGGCGTTTCGAGGGAACAGCGATTAAATAGAGTAGATGAATTAATTAAGCTTGTCGGATTGGAAGGCAGGGAAGATGCGTATCCATCCCAGCTGAGCGGCGGCCAGAAACAAAGGGTTGGAATCGCAAGGGCCCTGGCCAATAATCCGAAGGTCCTTTTATGTGACGAAGCGACTTCAGCACTTGACCCGCAGACTACTGATTCGATTTTGGACCTTCTTCAGGATATCAATGAGCGCCTTGGATTAACCATTGTACTCATCACTCATGAAATGCATGTTATCCGGAAGATCTGCCACAGAGTGGCTGTCATGGAAGGCGGTCAGGTCGTAGAGCTTGGCAAGGTGCTGGACGTATTTAAACATCCGGAAAAGCCAATCACTAAACGTTTTGTTCAGCAGATCACAGAACCTGAGGAAACTAAGGATACAATCAGCCATCTTGCTGCCGAATTTGGCCAAGGCATGGTTATCCAGCTTTCCTTTGCAGGGGATGACGCTGAAAAACCTGTCATTACTCATTTGATCCGTCATTTTGATGTAGAAGTGAATATTCTTCAAGGAAAAATATCACCGACACAAAACGGTTCATATGGAACATTGTTTATCCACATGCTGGGCGATGAGGCAGAAGTCAGCCGGGCCATGGCTTATCTAAATGAAAGCAAGATCGGAATAGAGGTGATTGAAAATGCTTGAAAAGTTATTTCCGAATGTTGACTGGGCCATCCTTCTCCAAGAAACCCTTACTACATTATATATGACAGGCATTTCGGTCGTGGCCACCTTTATTCTGGGAATCATCCTTGGGTTGCTATTATTTCTGACAGGGAAGGGGAATATTTGGGAGAACAGGCCGGTTCATTTAATCATCGGTGCCTTTGTTAATATATTCCGGTCTATACCATTCATTATCCTGATCGTCCTGCTAATTCCTTTTACAAAGGCCATTGTAGATACGATGATCGGGCCTAAAGCGGCTCTTCCTGCACTGATTGTAGGAGCGGCTCCTTTCTATGCGAGAATGGTGGAAATTGCTCTTCGTGAAATCGATAAAGGCGTTATTGAAGCTGCCAGGTCTATGGGTGCGAGAGTAACGACTATTATCTGGAAGGTCCTGATCCCGGAATCCCTGCCAGCGCTTGTGTCAGGGATTACCGTTACAGCGATAGCCCTGGTTGGCTATACGGCCATGGCTGGTGTGGTTGGAGCTGGAGGGCTTGGAAACCTTGCCTACCTGGATGGTTTCCAGCGCAGCCGTAATGATGTTACGTTTGCGGCTACAGTTGTAGTGTTAATTATTGTGTTTATCATCCAATTTATTGGAGATGCTATAACATCAAAATTAGATAAAAGATAAGGGGACAAGCATTATGAAAAAATATGTAAGCTTAGCATTAGCTCTTGTAATTTCTGTTGTTCTTGCTGCCTGCGGCACTGGCAACGGGAACTCAGGCAGTAAAGGTAATGAGAAGACATTAACAGTTGGGGCATCCAATGTTCCGCATGCAGAAATCCTTGAACAAGCCAAGCCTATCCTAAAGGATAAAGGCATTGACCTGAAAATTGTAAAATATCAAGATTATATTATGCCGAATAAAGCTCTTGCTGAAGGCGATCTTGATGCTAACTATTTCCAGCACATCCCTTACCTCAAGGCTCAAATGAAAGAAAACGGCTATAAATTTGCGAATGCCGGCGGTATCCATATCGAACCAATCGGTGTGTACTCTAAAAAATACAAGAGTCTGAAGGACCTGCCAAAAGGTGCTGAAATCATCATGAGCAGTTCAGTTGCCGACCATGGCCGTATCCTGTCTATGCTTGAAGCTCAAGGCCTGATCAAATTAAAGAGCGGCATTGACAAAACGACTGCTACTGTTAAAGATATTGTAGAAAATAAGAAGAACCTTAAATTCAAAACAGATATTGAAGCATCTCTTCTTCCTAAGGTATATCAAAACAATGAAGGCGATGCAGTTTTGATTAACTCAAACTATGCGATTGACGCTGGTCTGAATCCTGTAAAAGACGCGATTGCGCTTGAAAACTCAAATTCACCATATGTGAATGTAATCGCAGTTAGAAAGGGCGATGAAGACAAGAAGGAAATCAAAACTCTTGTGGAAGTCCTTCATTCAAAAGAGATCCAGGATTATATCAAAAAAGAATATAAAGGCGCAGTTGTGCCTGTATCTAAATAATTTGAGAAGAAGCGGCCCCCGGGCTGCTTCTTTTTTTATTTGGCTGATTTCTAAAGATGAATGCAGATAGACCTGAGAATCCAAGTAAGTCGGCCGATTTATATAAAATAAAACAGGATAGGGAGAGAGGGTTTGCCCATAATAAGAGGGACTAATTTTACGGGAGTGACAGATTGATGGAACATATACCGCATGTACCGACAAATCCTTCTGAAATGGCGATCAGGGACTATAAGGCCGGCCTGGGGGCTTTTATGAAGAAAATGCCTCAGCTCGCACAGCATTACAATGCATTTACAGAAGCGTGTTTTCAGGAGGGAAGCATCTCCCAAAGAGATAAGCAGCTGATCGCTCTTGGAATCAGCCTCTATTCACAGGACGAATATTGCATCATCTACCATGTTAAGGGCTGCCTGGACCAGGGAGCAACGGAAGAACAGATATTGGAGGCTGTCGGAGTGGCAGCGGCATTTGGAGGAGGAGCAGCCATGAGCCAGGCTGTTACCCTTGTTCAGGATACAATTGAAGATTTTAATGATTCTTCATCCCTATCATGATTGAATACAGCCGGATTCGGGAAGAAAGATAAGGAATACTATAGAATCCAACTTGCAGCAGCGCAGACGCTTTTATATTTAAAATATTCCTATAATATGAGGGAATATGGCTTTTGCAGATTGGAAATCCCAGTGCTACAATATTCGGGTATTAAAAACAGAAAGGATTTGAGACTGATTAATAACTTACACTTGCACGTAACACATGACATGGAAAAAGCTATGCAGCAAAATCATGGAATAGGCTACAGTGAATACAGCCGCAACCTGGATCTTCGTCTTGAAGTAGAAAGGAAACGGGAGAGAAGTTATTCGAAAAGTCATCAAATAACTGAAGAATTAAGCCGGAAAGCACACATTTGACCAATAGGAACCAGCCAGGGGGACCAGGCTGGTTTTTATATATCTTTATAGGTATATCCTCGTAAGTTTGGTTATTGCGTCAAAATTTAAGGGAATTGCGTCTGTTGACCGATAAATGCGTCGAAACTATGGATATTTGCGTCGTTTTCAGTCATAATTGCGGCAGGTACTGCTTCCGCTAAGGGGTATCCAGCTCCAAGCTGAGCCCCTCGAGTCATAAGCCAATCAGTCCATGGGAAGAAAAGCGCTTCCCACGGCCTGCTCGTCTTATGCTAGTCGGAAGGCTGATTTTCAATTTAGTAAGGAAACTCTAATGAATTTGAATGTACATTCTTCCAATAATAAAGCTATATCTGAAAAGCACGTTCTCCGCTTTTAGGGGTATCCAGCTCCAAGCTGAGCCCCTCGAGTCATAAGCCAATCAGTCCATGGGAAGAAAAACGCTTCCCACGGCCTGCTCGTCTTATGCTTGTCGGCTCTCTGCCTTTCAACTATTCTTAGTCAAAAATGAAGTTAGAGCATCATTCTGCTATAATTAATTTTTTAATTGAAAGGCACCGCTTTCCGCTTTTAGAATTTGCCTTGTGTTTGGATTTGTTATAATATTGTAATGAGAATAAATTGAGAATGAAGTTGTTCTCAGAGGGCTTTTAGCCTGATATTCAGATTTGATTTTACATACTCGGACGCTTTCCGGGTTTTTTGAGGTAATTATTTATATCACGGAGGTAATATGATGGCTGGTTCAACTTTAACTATAAAGGATCTGCATGTTGCGATCGAAGATAAGGAAATTTTAAAGGGAGTCAATCTTGAGATTAAGGGCGGAGAAATCCACGCGATTATGGGACCGAATGGTACCGGTAAATCCACTCTTTCTTCTGCAATTATGGGGCACCCTAAATATGAAGTAACCAGTGGTTCGGTTACACTCGATGGTGAAGATGTACTCGAAATGGAAGTAGATGAAAGAGCCCGTGCAGGTCTTTTCCTTGCAATGCAGTATCCGAGTGAGATCACAGGGGTTACCAACGCGGACTTCCTTCGTTCTGCGGTCAATGCGCGCAGAGAAGAAGGCGATGAAATTTCTTTGATGAAGTTCATCCGTACAATGGATAAGCAAATGGACTTCCTTGAAATGGATCAGGATATGGCTCAGCGTTATCTGAATGAAGGTTTCTCAGGCGGTGAGAAAAAGCGCAATGAGATTCTTCAGCTTATGATGATTGAACCTAAAATTGCAATCCTTGATGAAATCGATTCAGGTCTGGATATTGATGCGCTTAAAGTCGTTTCTAAGGGTATTAACGAAATGCGCGGTGAGGAATTCGGATGCTTGATCATCACTCACTACCAGCGTCTGTTAAACTATATTACTCCAGATTTCGTCCATATTATGATGCAGGGAAGAATCGTTAAATCCGGCGGTCCTGAACTGGCTCAGCGCCTGGAAGCAGAAGGCTATGACTGGATTAAACAAGAACTCGGTATTGAAGACGAAACTGTAGGCCAAGAGGCGTAAGGTTAGGAGGATTGCAATGACCACGGAAACTAAACTGCCGTTTGATCAGGAGTATATCAGCTCCTATTCACAGCAAAATAATGAACCAGGCTGGCTGCAGGAGGTCCGCAGAGCCGCTCTTGAAGCGTATGAGAACCTTCCAATGCCGCGCCCGGATAAAACCAAAATAGATAAATGGAATTTCACTCAGTTTTCAGCGCATACTGTTCAGAGCCAGGCTTTCTCTTCCATCGAAGAACTGCCTGAAGATATTAAAGCGCTGATTGACACAGAAGCAGGAAATAAAAATTTATATGTACAGCGAAATCAAACACCTGCGTTTTCCGTGCTTTCCGAGGAACTGAAATCTCAGGGCGTTATTTTTACTGATATTTTTACAGCTGCCCGAGAGCACTCTGATTTGGTTCAGAAGTACTTCATGAAGGACGGAGTAAAAGCGGATGAGCACCGCCTGACCGCTCTGCATGCAGCCTTCCTTAACGGAGGAGTATTTGTATATGTTCCGAAAAATGTAGAAATCAAGGAGCCTGTTCAGGCTGTATTCCTGCATGATGATCCCCAGGCTGCACTGTTCAACCATGTGCTGGTAGTGGCGGAAGATAACAGCCAGCTGACTTATGTAGAGAACTATATTTCTACAACGGGTGAGCCTGGAATCGCAAATATTGTCACAGAGGTTATTGCAAACACAAATGCCCGCGTTGCATACGGGGCGGTGGATAACCTTTCCGCCGGCATTACCACTTATGTGAACCGCCGCGGAAGAGCAGGGCGCGACGCTAAAATTGAGTGGGCATTAGGTCTGATGAATGATGGAAACACGGTTTCTGAGAATGTGACAAACCTTGTGGGAGACGGTTCTTTCGGCGACACTAAGACAGTTGTTGTAGGACGCGGAGAACAGACTCAGAACTTTACAACGAAAATCATCCATTGGGGCAAAAATTCCGAAGGATATATCCTGAAGCATGGCGTTATGAAGGACAGCGCATCATCCATTTTCAATGGAATCGGAAAAATTGAACAAGGTGCGACAAAATCCAATGCCGAGCAGGAGTCCAGAGTATTGATGCTGAGTGAAAAAGCACGCGGCGATGCCAATCCGATTCTATTGATCGATGAAGACGATGTGACAGCCGGCCACGCTGCATCAGTGGGACGGGTCGATCCTGTTCAGCTTTATTACTTGATGAGCCGCGGTATTCCTAAGCAGGAAGCGGAAAGACTTGTCATTCACGGTTTCCTTGCACCGGTAGTAAACCAGCTGCCAATCGAAGCGGTTAAAAAGGGATTGGTAGAGGTTATTGAAAGGAAAGTAAGATAATGAATGCCCATGAAATCAAAAAGTTATTTCCGATATTGGACCAGAATGTGAATGGAAGCCCTCTAGTGTATTTAGACAGCGCAGCTACATCACAAAAGCCGATTTCTGTGATAGAAGAGGTCAGCAAGTATTATCGTGAATATAACTCGAATGTACACAGGGGCGTACACACACTGGGGACTATGGCGACGGACCGGTATGAGGGTGCACGCGAAAAGGTTCGTAAGTTTATCCATGCATCCTCTATCGAAGAAGTTATTTTCACTAGAGGAACCACTACATCCATCAATACCATTGCTGCGAGCTATGCAAGAGCCAGCCTGAAACAGGGAGACGAAATTGTGATATCCTATATGGAGCATCACAGCAATGTCATCCCGTGGCAGCAGGTTGCCAAACAGACGGGGGCCGTGCTTAAATATCTTCCTTTGCAGGAGGACGGCACCATCTCTCTGGATGATGTAAGGAACACGGTCACTGGCAATACTAAAATTGTATCGATCATGTATGTATCCAATGTGCTTGGTGTCATCAATCCGATAAAGGACATTGCCAGGATTGCCCATGAAAATGGGGCTGTCATGGTGGTGGATGGCGCTCAGGCTGCACCGCACTTAAAAGTGGATGTCCAGGATCTGGACTGCGATTTCTTTGCATTCTCTGGACATAAAATGTGCGGCCCGACAGGCATTGGTGTTCTCTATGGGAAGAAGCAGCTTTTGGAAAACATGGAGCCGGTTGAATTTGGCGGTGAGATGATCGACTTTGTGGATCAATATGAGTCCACATGGAAGGAGCTGCCGTGGAAATTTGAAGGCGGCACACCGATTATTGCGGGTGCCATCGGTCTTGGGGCTGCCATTGACTTCCTTGAAAGTATCGGGCTGGATGAGATAGAAGCACATGAACATAAGCTAGCTGCCTATGCTCTGGAACAAATGTCAGGGATCGACGGCATGACCATCTATGGTCCAAAATCTGCTGCACAGCGGGCCGGAGTGATTACGTTTAACCTTTCGGATGTTCATCCCCATGACGTTGCGACGGTTCTGGATGCAGACGGAATTGCCGTGCGTGCCGGACATCACTGTGCCCAGCCATTAATGCGCTGGCTGAAGGTGTCTGCCACAGCAAGGGCAAGCTTTTACCTATATAATACTGAGGAAGATATCGATAAGCTGGTACAGGGACTTGTCAAAACAAAGGAGTATTTCAGCAATGTCTTTTAATAATTTAGATACATTGTATCGTCAGGTGATCATGGACCATTACAAAAATCCCCGAAATAAAGGGATCCTGGATAATGGGAATCTTACGGTTGATATGAATAATCCTACCTGCGGTGACCGGATTCGCTTAACGATGAATGTAGACGGAGGAGTCGTAAAGGATGCCAAGTTTGAAGGTGAAGGCTGCTCCATCTCTATGTCATCCGCATCGATGATGACCCAGGCTGTTAAAGGCAAAGATATAGATACTGCCCTTAAGTTGTCATCCATCTTTTCGGAGATGATGCAGGGAAATGAATATGATGAAGATATTGATCTTGGCGATATAGAGGCACTTCAGGGGGTATCAAAGTTTCCTGCTAGAATCAAGTGTGCCACCCTGGCATGGAAGGCCATGGAAAAGGGCCTGAAGGAAACAAAATAACAGCAGCCGGAGGCTTTGGCTTCCGGCCCAGGAATGGAGGAAAAGAGCAATGGCTAAAAAGATGCCTGAGATCGGGGATTACAAATACGGCTTTTCTGATAGAGATGTATCGATCTTCCGTTCAAAACGCGGTCTGACCAGGGAAATCGTTGAAGAAATTTCCCGCATGAAAAGTGAACCACAATGGATGCTTGATTTCCGTCTGAAATCATTAGAGCATTTTTATAATATGCCAATGCCTCAATGGGGCGGTGACTTAAACAGCCTGAACTTTGATGAAATTACGTACTATGTAAAGCCATCCGAGAAGTCTGAAAAGTCTTGGGATGAAGTTCCAGATGAAATCAAGCAGACGTTTGATAAGCTTGGAATCCCTGAAGCAGAACAGAAATACCTTGCGGGTGTATCTGCTCAATATGAATCAGAGGTTGTTTACCACAATATGAAGGAAGATCTTGAAGCAATGGGAATTGTTTTCAAGGATACAGATTCTGCTTTGAAGGAAAATGAAGAAATCTTCCGTGAGCATTGGGCAAAAGTAATTCCTCCGACTGATAATAAGTTTGCTGCCCTTAACTCTGCAGTGTGGTCTGGCGGATCATTCATTTATGTTCCAAAGGGTATTAAGGTGGATACGCCATTACAGGCCTATTTCCGCATTAACTCTGAAAACATGGGACAATTCGAACGTACCCTGATCATTGTGGATGAGGATGCAAGCGTGCATTACGTTGAGGGATGTACAGCTCCTGTATATACGACTAACTCCCTTCACAGTGCGGTCGTTGAGATCATCATTAAAAAGGGCGCATACTGCCGCTATACAACGATTCAAAACTGGGCAAACAACGTATTTAACCTGGTTACAAAGCGTGCGGTATGTGAGGAAAATGCGACAATGGAATGGATTGACGGGAATATCGGCTCCAAGCTGACTATGAAATATCCAGCCGTGATCCTGAAGGGTGAAGGCGCCCGAGGCATGACTCTTTCCATCGCGATTGCAGGAAAAGGCCAGCACCAGGATGCCGGAGCAAAAATGATCCACTTAGCTCCAAACACATCTTCAACCATCGTGTCAAAATCAATTTCTAAACAGGGCGGGAAGGTTACCTACCGCGGAATCGTCCACTTCGGCCGCAAAGCAGAAGGTGCCCGCTCAAACATTGAGTGTGATACATTAATCATGGACAATAGTTCCACTTCTGATACCATTCCTTATAATGAGATCTTGAATGACAATATCTCCCTTGAGCACGAAGCGAAAGTGTCTAAGGTATCTGAGGAGCAATTATTCTACCTGATGAGCCGCGGAATTTCCGAGCAGGAAGCAACTGAAATGATCGTAATGGGCTTCATCGAGCCATTTACAAAAGAACTTCCTATGGAATATGCCGTTGAAATGAACCGTCTGATCAAGTTTGAGATGGAAGGATCTATTGGTTAATCCTCTAAAACACTGTTATATAAACGTTTGAGAGTATTTGATAATGCAAGGAAAAATGAATGTGCCGATTTTGTGCCGATTCAGGGTTTCTTTGCAGTGTAGGAGGCGAACTTTTTAAGTTCGTCTTCTTCTATTTTTTCGGTAATATCCAAATATGTATCAGCTGTTGTTTTAATCGTTTTGTGCCCTAATCGTTGTGATACGTATTTAATACTAGCCCCAGATTCAAGCAGAAGCACTGCATGTGTATGCCTAAATCCGTCCGTGCCTTTATATTCTACACCGGCGGCTTTTGCACAGTAATCACGAATCGAATCTCGAACAGTTGAAGGCGTTAAGTAGTTCCCTAGATAATTTTGAAAAATGATGCCATCCTTATTTATTTGGAAGCCCTCGTAACTTAAAATCATTTCGTTTTGCTTTAATTTAAATTTCCTTAATTCATGTACTAATTCTTCTTCCATTTGGATTGTACGATAAGAAGATGAATTTTTTAGCGTGGTGATTTTCACTTCATTGTTATCAGTTCTTCTTGTCTGTTTATTT
This sequence comes from Peribacillus kribbensis DSM 17871, assembly GCF_000430765.1. Classification (GTDB taxonomy): domain Bacteria; phylum Bacillota; class Bacilli; order Bacillales; family DSM-1321; genus Paraperibacillus; species Paraperibacillus kribbensis. The sequence continues at coordinate 296,971 of NZ_KE387239.1, forward strand.
ACCGATATTTTATTTCCATCAATATCTGACCACTTTAATGCTAGGGCTTCACTGATACGTAAACCTGTCCTACTTAAAAAATACATTAGCATATAGTAAAGTTGATATTCTGGAAACCGTTGATATTTATAGGACATCATGTACTCCAAAAGAATATTTAGTTCTTTAAGGCTGAAATATTTCACATCTTTCTTCAATGCTACACTGTCCTGCACAGGGACTTTTAAAGCAGGATTCTTTTCCAGCACTACTAACTCGTGTACGGCATAGTGGAATATACTTTTTAAAACGGAAAGGTACCTCAACCTTAGGATACTCAGTAATGACCTGGTGTTCCTCACCAGCCATTTAACGGAAAGTGGACAAGCTGTATTCACGGCAATTCAAAAAGAAGGATGATGAATACAAATCGTTGTAGCAGAATGGAAAACGAAGGCTGAAATGATACCTTTGATCAATTCTTTCGCTTTTACATCCCAAAAAATTTTCAATCCACAGTAGGGGTTATCAGGTTCAACCATTTTTATAAGGTGATTTTCCTGTAGGGAGATTTTTTAGTCACTAAACTAATGTACATTTTTTACGAATCTGTCCATAAAGACACATCATTTTTTCCATTAACATATTATAAACAGATAAGGGGGGTTTGTACAAAATGAAGCCAATGATAGTTTCAGAGATTCTTCCTATTATTGATGGTCAATTAACAATAGGATCAGAAAAAATAGAAATTCTTTATGGTGCCTATCGTTTAAAGCAGATAAAAAGGTCAAATACCATTTTTTTTCTAAGAAAAAGTGTAAAGTTAGTAGATTTGAATAAATTAAATAAGTATGCTCCGTTAGTTATTGTGACTGAACATTTTTATGACAATGTAGAAGATGAAAACCTTTTAGCCATTATTAAAGTAAATGATATAGAAGCTGCCTTTTGGAAGTTCATCCGTTTTTATCGTAACCAGTTCCAGATTCCAATTGTTGCCGTTACAGGTACTTCGGGGAAAACCACGACAAAGGAAATGATCAAACATATTCTAAGGTCCAAACTAAATGTTCAAGCAACAGGGTTCAGCAATAATTCACGCACAGCCCATATAAGTTACTTATTAGGAATTGATGAGTCTACGGAGGTTGCTGTGTTCGAAACGGCTGTTGGTCAACCAGGGGACATATCTCATGCTTGTCAATATTTTCAACCGACAATGGGAGTTATCACAAATATCGGTAGCCATCATTTAAATACCTGTAGGACGAAGGAGGGGTATATTAAGGCAAAGGGTGAACTGATTGATTCTTTACCGGATGAGGGAGTATTGTTTCTAAATTTTGATGATGAAAATACCAGAAAGTTGAGCTTAGCTAATTTTTCAGGAAGAGTGGTTACATTTGGCTTGACTGAGCATGCCCAATACCAAGCGACTAATATTAGATATTCAAAAAATGGAATGGAGTATACTTTGAATGTTGGCACTAACCAATATGATGTATACGTTCCGGGATTTGGGGAGAACCAGGTTTACAATTCGTTAGCTGCCTTAGCTGTCGCTAATGAGATTGGTGTCTCTTTGCCAGATGGAATTAATCAGTTGACGTCCTTTAAAAATTTGCCGAGGCATTTAGAACAGTGTAGAGGAATTAAAGGCTCAACGATTCTTGATGATTCCTGGAATATAACAAGTACTTCATTAGAATCTGCGGTTAAAGTATTAAATGAACTTTCCAACGGAAGAAAAAGAATCCTTGTTATTGACAGCATGACAGATTTAGGAGCATGGGGAATAATAATGCAAATGGAAGTTGGAAAAATCATTTGTCACTACGGGGTTGATATCCTCATTACAATTGGTTGGCTTGCGGGAAAAACTGGTTCCTATGTCGCGGAGCAAGAAATCGGCTGTGAAGTCCATATGTTTGACGATTTCGGTTACTCTCTAGCCTATAATTTATTAGTTGAAAAAATAGATGAAAATAGTTTGATATTACTAAAAGGAGACATGGTAAGCAGGGGAATGAAGAGGTTAGTGGCAAAATTAAAGGAAAAAAAGGGATCCGATTGAAAAAAGAACTGTAGAATTAGGCAAATATATATATATGATGATGGAGGAAGGGCGCTTAGAAGTTGCTGCTGTAAACACTTATTCAATTTGGAGGTAACATTTTTTAAAAAACGTACTTCAGGAATAAACTTTTATACATTAGGGTGACTTAGTTACACTTATTGATGATTGAGCTTAAGAAATGATTGCGCCGGCAATCATTTTTTGGTTTTAGTTTAAGATCATATAGGACTTTGATGACCTTCATAACCTAAAAGATAATAATAAAAGAGCATAAAATTTTCTTTATTTTATTACTAATGTTCACTTTTCGGTTTTGCCTGTAGTGGTAAAAAAGTTATATTACTTGAAGAGATTGTTTAGTAGTCTGTCTTTTCATAACAAATGCTGTCCGGCTGTACTCAGATGGGGTTTTACAGGAAGTTCCGGTTATCATTGCCCTGTTCCAGCAAGAAAGTGGAGGAAACCCCTTGGACGTAATACAATCATCAAAAAGCATCGGATTACCCCCTAATACCATTACTGCATTTATAGCTTTTACCCAAGCTTTGCACGGCTTCTAGTTAGATCTATATATGCTTCAAAAGCCAATGAGCACGAGCGGAACAACTTCCCGCGCACTTAAGGCATAAACAATTACACCAGTAGCTGTGCCACTAATGTACAAGTGATGGAAGGGTTCCTATGATTCCTCCAACCAAAAGATAATCGTTGAGAGAACAAGACGGAAGAGGCAGCCGTACGAATTTCCAATAACACCCCATTCTTGTAAATTGGAAAGCCATAACCACTGTTTCAAAGACCTCAAAGAATCCTTCTACCCATAGATCGACCACCAACACCAAAGAATGGATATAATCTGTTACCTTTTGCGGTTTTTTAAAAACTGATTTACTTCATTCTCGTTCCAGATAATTCACTACTGTCCATTTAGTTTCCCTTGAATATATATTTTTGCCCACGCAAAACACTTCCAATCTGGGCACTTGTATTGAGTGTACCATTTCGAAGGTGTTTTTTAGTGTCTCAATTTTTTATGTTAGTCAACTTCTAATCAAACGGACGGTTGATCTTTTATAAGGACGATATATGCCTATTTTTAGAACATTTCTTCTCCGTTGTGATTTCTCTGCATATTACTTTGAATACCTTTAAGTCTTCTTCGTCAGTAATACCTAGCTAAATAACAATTATGGTAGTAATTATATAATTCTCATAAAATAGTTATGTATAGGCGGATAGTGCTTAAAAGTCACAAACTATAATATTCACCCTGTTACTTAAACGGTAATTCTTTCAATTTAGCCCAAACCTTTAATGGATAGGTTGAATAACTTGAATTATGACAGGAGGTTAGGATATCTGTAATTTTTCTGAGTGTATGGGAGTGTATGGTTTTGAAATCAATTATTTTTATAGGCACGAACAAAACTGGTTCATCCCTTGAAGGTATAAAAGCTGCAAAAAGGCTTGGTTTTAATGTCCACGTGCTCACTGAAAAAGAAAAATTTTTAACACAAAAGGAGGACTTCTCCGAAATAGATGAGTTTCATCTAGTGGATTTAAAGGATACTGAAAAAATAATAGAGACCATTCTACAGATTCACTCAAAACAATCAATTACCTGTATCATTAGTTTTTTGGATTCCTTTGTACATCTTGCAGCCACATTATCTAATGAATTTTGTCAAACCAATCTTTCAATTGATTCAATGAGAATCATGGAAGACAAATTATTAACAAGACAATTCCTTCATGGTAAGCCTTATTCCCCCATGTATTTTATTTTCAAAAAAAATGACACTATTCCCAACTTGCTCAAACAGGCGAGGGGGAAATTCCCTTTGATTGTAAAATTGCCCCAATCTTGCGGGTCAAAGGATGTTTTTCTTGTTACCTCTGAAAGACAGTTATGGTATCGAATAAAGAATATACAGAAAAAAACTCCGGAGACTGACATACTGATAGAGGAATACCTTGATGGGCCGCAAGTCATTGTAGAAGCAATTGTCCATAAAGGAAACATCAATATTGCAGCAATCATTGAACAGAAAATTACAAAAAGTGAGAGGTTTATTGTTACCGGATACAGTATTTCATCAGAATTAGATCCAGTGTCATATAATTCCCTTATGAGTGTTTCTCATGAAATTATCCGGGATTTAGGGTTAGTGAATGGAAACTGTCATCTTGAGTTAAGATGTGTCAGTGAAAATTGGAAGCTTATTGAAGCAAATCCTCGTATCTCAGGAGGGGTAATGAACAACCTGATAAAAGAGGCATATGGAATAGATTATGCGGAACAAATTATTAAGGTTTATTTGGGCAGTGAGCCAGTATTGACAAGGGACAGAGAAGATACAGTTTGTGCTCATTTTATGACAGTTGACTCAGCTGGGGAACTGATAAAAGTAACAGGAAGAAATCAAGCATCAAACGTGCCTGGTGTTGTAGAAGTATTTATTAAACCGAAAAAAGGGGACTTTTTAATGCCCCCTTTATCGATGGGAAATCGTTGCGGTTATGTATTAGCTAAATGTAGTTCTAAGGCAGAAACAGAGACCATAGCATTAGATGCTGCAAGCTTAATCAAATTTCACATTAAATGAAATGAATGAATATTTTTGAAAAGGAGTATTACAATGCACCGTCACCATGAAGATCATTTATACGACTCGTTAAAATTTAGTTTAGCTGAACAGTATTTTATCAATGATCTTTTTACTAAAGAAAAACTTTTGTTTCTGTTTGATGAGAATGAAAAACCAACTCCGTTTATTCTTTTTAAAAATAGTGGCAATCCTTTTGAAGGGATAGCGTTGACGGGGTATTTCACTTCACCATTTTTTATTTTGAAAAGTGTAGATGAAAAGCACTGTTGTGCTGTCCTCGCTTTACTTGAGCCTGTCGGTATCGATGGATGTACAGTTGAATTTCCCGGCCCTCTTTATTCCCTTTTAGAAACTGACCATTTAATTACAGTGTCTCTAAATCACTTTTGCGGTTTGCAAATATTGCCACGTGAATTAGTCAACCGTCCTATTCCGGATTGTAAACATAACAAGTGTTAATCTTTCCTTGCTTTAGATCAATCATGGATTAAAACGTATTAATGTGTATTACAGTTTCTTCAAATAGCACTAATATTATAAGAAATGTAATGAAGAATGCTGCAGGGAAAAAGCTAACTTATTTTACAGTAATTAAGCACAATAAGCCAAAGTCCTTAATACTTTGGCTTATTACTTCCTTACTGCCTAAGAAATAATTCCGATAAAATGTAAGATTATCCAAGAGAAAACAATAGTTAATCAGTAATTAATAACGAAAAAGCATAATCAAGCAGCATTATGGTTTCATTGTTCCTTACTTCTCGTGAGGGTTCGCCCAGCACAATCGCAAGTACTCTATGATTATTTCTCATAGCAGTAGCAACTAAACAGAAACCTGCTTGTGGCGTATACCCAGTCTTTAACCCATCTGCACCTCTATAGGTTCCTATTAATGGGTTTGTATTTTTTATCGTCTTGGGTGCTTGTCCTATAAAAATTTTTGCTGTAGGCAGACTTGAAATTTGAAGTATTGGTTTCCATTCAATAAGTTTTTGGGAAAGTGTAGCGATATCTCTTGCAGATGAATAATGTTCAGATGAATGCAGCCCATGAGGATTAGTAAAATGAGTATTGACAAGCCCTATTTCTTTAGCTTTTTGGTTCATCTTTTGTACAAATTCTTCTATGCTTGGCTCTGTATGGGCAGCAAGTGCTACTGCAGCATCGTTCCCCGAAGCAATCATAAGCCCCTTTAGCAAATCGTTTACAGAAATAGTGTCGTTATATTTAAGCATTAGTCGTGAACCAATTATAGATTCGGCATAATAATTTATCCTAACATGGTCATTGAGATGAATAGTTTCCTTTTGGACTTCTTCAATGACCAGAAGGGCTGTCATAATCTTAGTAAGGCTGGCGTTCGGCAACCTTTGGTCTGCGTTTTTTTGAAAAAGAATATCTCCGCTGTTTAAGTGAACGAGAATTACTGATTTAGCATTAAGATCATTAATATTGACAAGAATCCCCTTCCCTCTATTTTATCTTATTTTTAACTGGTATTCCTCGCCAATATATGCAGAAAAAATATGTTGGTAACGGCATTTGGCAGATTACAAAAAGATAAATACGACCCGGTTATCTGAAAGTAGTGGAATCTAAAACCATAAAAGGGTAAAAGAGCGAGGGTTTTCCGCTCTTTTATTATTACAAGGGTTACATAGGTTCACAGTTCATCCTAAAGTTACCACTTCCGCACTGTAAACCGGCCGTAATCACTAATGACAAACCATCCAATTCTTGGATGGTTTTAAAACGAAAAAGGGAGTGAAGGCCGGGAGGGTAGTGAAAATTTTTAATGTCAAAGGAACTTTTTTCCTATCATAAAGAAGCCTATAGTTGCAACGCTTTCCTGAATTTTTAATTAAAAAATACAATTTTATTTCACTTTTTAATAGAACCTTATTTTGATTTTTCAATTACCGAGAAATATTATAGTAATATAATTGTCATTTTTGTAATTGATTTTGCAACTCCCTGTTATTTTTTTGCGAAATAATCCATGTTAAGATATGTCTGCAACACAGGAAATGGAAGTCTAAAAATGGTAAATAACATTAAAACAATCATTGCAGTGTGGTTTTAATCAGAGGTCGGAGATTCAGTCCTATTTGACTTATTATTTCTAAAAAAATTATCTTGATATAAGCAGGAGGTACTTATGAAAAAACGTATGATAAAAACAGCAGTAGCAACAACCATTCTATTCTCTGCATTCAGCTTCGAGGTTCCTACCCTACAGGCAACACATAAAGCAGAGGCCGCAACTCTTATACCAAACCCCTATAATAACCAAACTGCCGTAAATGCTAAAGCGCAGGCTATCATAAATACTGCGAAGTCATTAATAGGAAAAGCAACTTACAGTAACACAGTGTATAAAAAGACATATCCATATGAGTTTTCTTGTGCAAGTTATATAAACTTTATCTTTGGACAAAATGGGATTAACCTATCAACATATGATGAAAGTAACTATGCACAAATGGGGTATTACGTCCCAAAAAATCAGTTACAGCCGGGAGACTTAGTGTTCTCTTCCGCAACCCCCGGAGGTAAGATTAACCATGTTGCCATGTATATAGGGAACAACAAAATAATACAGATGGCAGACCCGAAGCAGAATATTTGTATTACCGACATTACTACTACACCTTACTGGATTAATAACTATATAACAGCTAGAAGAGTATTGCCTAGCCTAATGGATGCTAACCCAGCTACATTCGGAGATCACATCTCAGATATAGCATACGGTGAGTTGAATAATGCAAGCAAACTGCCAGCTTCTAGTCTAACACACATCGGTTTCGTGAAGGATGTATTTAATAAGTACAATACCCCTATTAGTGCAACAACTCTAACTGGTCTAATGAGAATGGGTACTACTATCTCAGTCCCATCAAAGCTCCGAAAAGGCGACCTGGTCTTCTTAAGTTCAAATGGGACTACAGCCTATTCTGTAGGCATTTACACAGGAGATACTAGAATAGTTTATGCTTATAACGGTAAGGCGAATACTAGAGTGCTATCAGATTTCCAAAGAGCTGGCGGTGCTAGTCAATTCCTTACAGCAAGACGTATCTCTTATGGTCAGTAGGAGGGGGGCCTTCGGAACCTTGTTCCACCATTCTATGTTTCAATTCTTCAAACCCTCTGAAGCAAGAGGCAAAAACCACGGTAGGGAATTCTAAATGAAGAGTTGTAATATGAAAAAGGGTGGATTTGGCAACAAGAGCGAGGCGACAATGCTTTGGTATTTACACATTTGATACGGGCATAGTATATGTATACAAAGCGATCAATATTTTCAGCAAAACATGTGGTACAATAAAAAATTTTGAACCGACATTCTTATCTGCGGAATTATTTTTCAAAGAACCTGTATCTTTTAATGGATATAGGTTCTTTGTTGATTTTCTCTTCGGAGGCTTCAGCTATCCTGCCTTCTAGTCCAGCTGAGAATGAATCTAATAAGACGCATTTACAGTGATAACAGCTATTCCTGTAAAGTCCATCGTAATTGGTGCCATTGTAGGAAGGAATATTTTGTAAACTGATAGGTAACCCGAGCAGTGTGAAGTTAACACTCACAAGTCCACCTGCTTCAGGTACTGCTACCGTGGCAGATTCGCTGCCTGAAAGGGTAGTTAAGGTGACAGACAGTAACTAAAACCGGCGCAGACGTTGTTACTCCCATATTCATTTCATCTCCTGTAGGCCAGGATGTTGGAAAAGGATTAGGTACCTAGCAAGAGATATTTTAATGCTTACAATATCTATTTGGGGGTACATTAAAATATTTTGGACGTGCGCAGTAGTCCAATAGCGGAATTATTGGGGAGATTGCTTTCTTACCCAGCCATTCCACTTTTTTACTACATTTTTATACACACTTTTGTCCTCTAATCTTAAAAATAGTGAAATATCGGGAACGAGGTTCGTTTCGAAAATCCAAAAATTACCTCTGTTATCGATACCAATATCTATGCCGATATCCGTAACATTCAGGTAATGTTTTCCCAATACGTCTGAACAAATCGTACAAACCTTATCCATTGTTAACAGTGAACTTTCCTTAATACTTTTAATTGTAGAAGATTCTAAGGCTTCTTCCAGAGACATAATGGTTTTGGCTGCATTGGTGACCACATAGTCTTTGAAAGCCACTTTCACTGCCTTTGCAGTGATTTCCCATTCATTGCCACTATGATTCCGCTGGACCATAACACGTACGTCAATGACAGAATCATCGATCTTTGCCAAATCTATTCTTTCCTGGACGATATATCTTTGTTTTGACAAAAAATTGGCCTCCAGGTAATTAATCATTTCTTGGACGCCTTTAAACCTGAGTTTTCCTCTTTCGTGATGTAACTCGAAACTATCCGCTTTTTGCCAGGATATTTTTACAATGCCAATCCCCCATTGACCCAAACAAGGCTTTAGCATGATTTCTTGATATTTCATTAAAAAATGAAAGATGGTATCCGGGGTGGCAAGTTCGGTATGGGGGAGAAAAGGAGGCAATTCGTTAACAGATGATAAGATTTGATGCTGGCTCCACTTGCTCTTGGGGGTGTGCAGTTCGATGTCTTTGATCCATAGGTGTTGGTCTAATAATCCTAATTCAACTAAAACGGTGAAACATGCGGGGTCATCACCTGCAATACTTATTGCCGTTTCAATAGCGATTTCAGCTATTTTTTTTCGGGAAAACCCGGTAATTCTATTTTTTAAATTTCCCTGCTCCTCAAGAATGTCTGTAACCTGCCATACTGAATTTAAATCTCTTTGTACTGTGGCCAGCAGTTCAACCATTTCACCTTCCCTTTTGTATAGGAACTCTGTATCCTGCAGCAGATAATATTGCCCTTCTTTGCAAACTCCAGTTAAGTAATCAAGGACGTCTGCTTTTCCGCTTACGGTGGTTGTAACACTATTATCAACTATATTATATTTCTCATCGTAGTAATCCAATTTAGATATAATGATTTCCCTTTGGCCATAGCAAGGCTTAAAGGTTAGGTGAGAGGGCAGGTTACGATAAAAGGTTTTTTCATCAAACAATTCCGTTTTTAATAAAAAGGGTCTTATGGCCTCAATAGAATAGAGTTTTTGATACTGACGCCATCTTCCTCTTATTTGTTTACTCATTTAAAAACCCCCTTTCCATATTCACATTAAAGTTATCAACATGAGGATTACAATTTGGGCAGCCAGTAAAACATTCCTCAGCTGAAGTTTATTGTATCTGTGAATCGAGTTTCCACTCCACCAGAGTTAACTACTACCGCCGTTGCTGTGGCTTTATTCCCTTGAATATCTAAACGAAACTTACAAGGGCATGGATTTAAACCCATTTATTTTTCACCTCCTTCTACATCTTTTTGACTGTGATATGAAATTAGAAGAACCGATATCTATTAAACAGGTATGGGTTCTTCTTTATCGTGATTAACTTAGACACCTTTACTTGCTTCTGCCTCAATTTCACCTAATGCAGAAACGATAAACTCAACGGTTTCAAACATATTGGTTTTGCTTGCACCTTTTACCAGAACGGCATCGTTTTCTTGAATGAGTTCTAATAAATAACGATGCATCAAATCTTTATCCGCAAAATGTCTGACATTTTCAGACGGCATCCCGGCATTAATCGCTCCCAGCCCAATTGTATCCGCTCTGTACCCGTAAGTGATTAAATGATCAATACCTTGTTCAACAAGATATTTACCAACTTTTTGGTATTGTTCCAGCAATAAATTGCCCAGTTCCCGCATTTGTCCAAGGATGGCGACTTTCCTTGCAGGTCCAATATTTCTTAGAACATCAATCGCAGCAAATACTGCTTGCGGCTGGGAATGAACGGTATCATCGATCACAGTTACAGATTGATTTAAATGGTAGACTGTCATTCGGCGGGGGGGTTTTTTAAATAGGAGGCCTGATTTTATCTCAAGTGGTGTCATTCCTAAATAATCCGCAACTGCAATGGCATTTATGGCATTGTAAACATGGTGCTCGCCAAAAATCGGAATAAAAAATGAATGTTCTTCACCGCTAAGCTGCATTTTAAAGTTCATGCCATTCTCGCCATACGACACATCGTAGGCCCGATAGTCAGATGGAGTTCTTATGCCTGTAGTGAGTATTTTGCCTTTAAATCGATCGGTTTCAAGATATCTGGAGTTTTCATCATCACTATTAATAAATAAGACTCCATTTTGTTTCATGCCATGAATTAACTCCGATTTAGCATGAGCTATACCTCTAATATCACCGTTAAAATTGCCGATATGTGCTAATCCGATATTAGTGACAATACTAATGTTTGGTTGGATAATACTGCAATGCTCCGTAATGACCCCTGGATAGGCCATACCATACTCGAGGACAATTGCTTCATGCGATGAGTCGATTTCCTTTGCATGCATTTTTGTATGGTCAGTCGTGTTCCAATAATCCCTGGATTCATATATATTCATTCTTGTATTTAGAACAGAGGCAATAAAGGATTTGGTGGTTGTTTTTCCTGAACTCCCCGTAACCGCAATAATCGGGATATTCCGCTTAGTCAGATCTTTTTTCCTTACCTCTTGGATTTCGTGTTTAATTTTGTCCTGATTATGCGCTAAATAGATGGCATACTGAATGGTATTTTGTACTACATCCATTTCTAAATAAAAGGCGGGCGGACAGCCGGGGCGCCAATTTACTTCGTAAATCCATATTTTTTGATTTTGGTCTAAACCAATATCAATGCCAATTTCATCAATGACTTCTTCATATTCTAGCATTTGAAGTTCATCAAGGTGACGGGCGAGTGAAAGGGTAAAATATTCGAGTGTCTGCTTCATATTAAACGCAGACTCCGCACCAAACTCCTGATTTAGAAAAGGCTCTAAATAATTGGTGTAACCGCCATTATTTATATTCGTAATGATCGTTCCGGGTGGAGCGATTCTCGGGTAGATTGTTGTGATAACCCATCTGCCCTGCCCGTTTTTCTGTACATGGAGGCGAAGGTCAAACGCCTGGCCAAATTTAGTTTTACTGCAAATATATGGCTGAGCAATATAGATATTTTCTTCGAGTAACTGATTTAAAAACGGGTGTAATTCCTCCTGGGAGTAGAAAACATCCTTCGAATCTTTATTTACAATAAAACCATTTTCTGTTCTTTTGATAAAATAAATCCCTTGACCTTTTCTTCCATCCAAAGGTTTTACCACAACATCGTGATAGGCAAGTAGAAATTCGTAAAGATCTTTCCATTCCTTTAGTATTTTCGAAGGTATAAGATATTTAACGAATTCCTTTCCTTTTTTTAGCCGCTCATTTACACTCCATTTGTTTCCGATTGAGACTGTCGTAAATGGAATTGTATCTTGCAGTGTTAGGATAATATCTCTGGCCTTTTCCAACTTCTCAGGACTCCCTGTATTGTAAATAACATCAGGAAAGGGTGTAATTCGTTCTATCCATGCTCCCTTTTCATATACATATCCTTTTATGGTTTTCTCTGCGAAATTTACTCCTTTAGGTGAAAAATAAACAAAATCCGCCCCTTCTGCCATTGCCACAACCGCGTAAGCATAGGATTTTAATACTGTTTTAGGATCTTTTCGATGGTGAAGCATGCCTATTAAAGTCATAAATAGTCCCCCTCTTGCAATTCAACTATAGAATATGCTTTTTGCGACCCTCGGGGTATGGATAAATGTGGAGTTTTTCGGAGAGGAATGAACTTAAAAATTAGGCGCTGATCAAAATTTTCTAATAACAATTCCGTCCCTATACCATTAAAACTCCGCACATGTATGTGGCGTATTATTAAATATCTCATACTATATAAATGATTCAGGGGTGCGTAATAAACGGAGGGGAAATTTGTGAAAACAATCATCTTTATCGGAATAAATAAATCTGGCTCCAGTAGAGACGCCGTAAAAGCAGCAGTCGATTTAGGCTATTATACCGTTGTTTTTACAAATCAAAAGAAGCAATTAGAACAACGAAAGGAATACCCGGATGTACATCAACTAATACTGGTAGATTCGATTAACAGAGAAGAAATCAGTAATCACATTAACGTGCTAAAGTATCAAGGACACGATATTGTTGTCATCACAAGTTTTATTGATCAGCATGTTCACATAGCTTCTGCTTTGTCCGATGAATTTTGCCATAATTATTTGTCCACTGAAGCTATTTTCGTCATGGAGAATAAGGAGGAGACCAGGAAATTTTTTAAAAGTGAACAGTTTACTCCGGCTTTCTTAATCATTGAAAAAAACACAAATCTGCCGATAGAGCACCTCCAGGAAACGTTAACATATCCAGTTATGGTTAAGGTTCCAACTTCAACCGGTTCCAAGGATGTGTTATTTGCTGAAAATAGGACGGAATTGGAGAAAAACCTATCGAGGATTAAAGAAAAGTATCCATATGAAACGATTATTATCGAGGAGTATGTTGAGGGAGACCAATATTTAGTGGAGGTCCTTGTTTTTAATGAAGAAGTACTGACAGCTGCTATAGTTAAACAAGAAATTACCAGAAGAAAGCGGTTCATTGTAACAGGGTACGGAGTGTTGGCAGAAGTAGACGCTGACCTGGAAGACGGCATTGGGGAAATCATACGATCGATTGTCTCCTCCTTGAAGATAAAATTTGGGGCATTCCACTTGGAGTTAAGGCTGACTCAAAAGGGATGGAAACTAATCGAGATTAATCCAAGAATATCCGGCGGTGCCATGAACAGAATGATTCAGGCTGCCTTTGGTTATAGTTTAGTACGTGAAACGATTCAAATGCTGGCTGGTGAAACTCCTAATCTCAAAAAACAAACCAATAACTTTGTGTTTACGCAACATGTGACTGTTGACCAAAAGGGTGTGTTAGAGAAAATAACTGGAAAACAAAAGGCACGAAAAGTACCCGGTGTGGTTGAAGTTTATGTTAAACCTAGAAAGGGAGCGCAATTGACTCCTCCATTATCGATGGGGCACAGATATGCATATGTGATTGCCAAAGGGGACACACTCGTCAAAGCAAGCGATGCTGCAAAGGAGGCAGCCGGGATGATCAAGTTTCATATAAGAAGTAATGATGAAACGTAGAGATATCCTCTAAAACTCCACTATTCTCGGTGAAGATAACTCAGCGTTTGAAGAAGAGTAAATGCTGCCTATATTAAGACAGCAAGGTATAAATAATCATTTTTTTAAAATAACGTGCACCTTACCAGAGTGCTATTAATCAGATATATGATCCAGCGAGGTGAAGCGAATGAGTAAAATTGGGATGTTATATCCGAAAGGGAGACTTCTAAAAAATCAGCTGTATCCACTGTATGCCAATGAAGCAAGTGCCCTGGGTATAGAACTGATTTTCTTTTCAATGGAAGCAGTGAATTGGAGCACGAAGACAATAGAGGGTTATATCTTCGAGGGAGGAAGGTGGCATAAGGCACATTCAGCTCTCCCTAACTTGTTGATGGAATTGGAAGAAAAATTTATAAAAGAAGGAGACCCGCGATGGGCGGATTCAGTGGTATTTCCCCCGATTCAGGGGCATCTTGGAAAGGATAGATGGGACATTTTTGAGATGCTTCAAAACGGCGAGTTCCGTCAGGAGCTGATTCCTTCAGAAAAAATAAAATCATCCGGACATTTTTTCCGGATTTTGAAAGAGTATCGAAAAGTTTTGATAAAGTCTGCTGCAAATTCTATACATTATGCCGTCGAACAGAAAGGAAATCGTTTTTTTGTAACAGGAGATGGGAATACGTTCGAGAAAAGCAAGGAAGAATTAAGCAGGTTCATTATTAACTTGCAAAAGCAGGAACCACATATCATTCAGCCGCATCTGTTATATCGATCCGTTGATGGAGAGGTATTTGACTTCAAAGTAAGCCTTAAGAAAAACAAGCAGAGCCAATGGGAAATTTGGACGATTGTTCCAAGATTTTATTTAAGGAATCAACAGTATTTAGACGAACACGATAACTCTGTTTTTTTAGGGCATCCTTTCTACAATTTTTCCAATTTAGCACAAAGAAATTTTCAAACCTTCTGTTTTCGATTCCTCCGCAGCCTGGAAGAGACATACAGGGAACTTGGAGAGATTTCTTTATATGTAAAATTTGACGATTTAAAGCAAATCTGGGTGGATGAAATTCAATGGAAAACTGAGGTAGTTGAACTCGTAAGAAAGCACTTCAAAGATGTTCTACTTTTATTTGAAAAGAATGGGGATGCTTAAATGACCATCGATTTTACAAAAATAAAACCAACTATCGGTGTCACAGGCAGTGCCGGTAAAACGACTGTAAAGGCCATGATCAGTTCCATATTAAGAGAAAAGTGGATTGTTTTTGAATCACCCGATTATCATAATACGACTGAAAATACGCCGAAGCACAAAGAAAAGATTGGACCCATCCACCGGGCTGCAATTTTAGAATATGGCATGGGCTTTCCGGGCCAAATTGCTGAACATTGTTCCATTATCCAGCCTAATATCTCAGTTATAACAAATATTGGAATGGCGCATATTGGGAATTTTAATGGTGAATTGGGAAAGCTGGCAGCAGAAAAATCTGAGATAATCAAAGGCATGGACCAGGATGGGGTTCTGTTTATCAATCAGGATGATAAAAACTCTGAATTGCTGCATACATCTTCATTTAAAGGCAAAATCGTGACTGTCGGTATTGAGAAGCCAGGAAATTTTCATGCAGAAAGCGTTCGTTTTGATGAAGAAGGAATGGGGTTTACTGTACGTTTGCATGGGAAAGAATACCCCTTTATAATTCCTGTTTACGGTCACCATAATGTTTATAATGCATTATTTGCTATTGCAGTGGCAGATCTTTTGGGATTTTCACCACAAGAGATGCAAAATGGCCTTAGCTCCATCATCGGGCCAGAGCACCGATTGCATTTTTACCATTTAAAAGATGATATTACCGTGATTGATGATACCGTTCACGCTCATCCAACTGCTGTGAAGGCTGCCGTTGAAGTTCTTGTGCAGGTAGGAAGAAATAAAAAAATAGCGGTATTGGGGAGTATGAGTGAACAAGGTGTACTGATGGAGGAGGCCCATTTGGACGTTGGCAAATTCGTGGCAACTAAAGGGGTTAGTCAATTATTTACCTATGGAAACTTTTCAAAATATATTACAGAAGGCGCTTTATCGGCAGGCATGGGAGAAGATAAAGCAAAGCACTATACCGGATTAAACCGAAAAAAACTTCATAAGGCAATTATAGAGGCAGTAGAACCGGGAACAATCATTCTTGTAAAAGGATCAAGCAAGCAAAATCTATTTGAGACAGTGGAATTTTTACTTAACTATTACTCAGACGAAACTGAAGTATTCAATGAATTTTAAATGTGAATAAAGGAATCCTGGTTCTTAATTGGTTTGATTGAACCAGATTTTTCTTTTAGTAGGATTTAGAGCTTGCGCACACTTTAGTTAACTATAATAAATACCTAGAATCATAGATTCACCAAGATATGAAACATAGTATAGTTTATAAAAGCTTTGGAAGAATCGAGTGAATGGGGTCAATGACTTTGGATAAGATCCAAAAAAGGGTTAATTAGCAATTCGGAAATGCGAAAGAGGGTTGATTAATGATTTCTTATTCAGTAAAGGATATCTGTGAAATACTTGATGGCGAAGTGGTTCAAGGTTCGAGGGATTTTATAATTAAGGATGCTGTTTTATTTACAGTAAAGATGGGGCCTGACAAACTCCTTTTTTTAAGACAGAGGTGGAAAATCGATTGGACAAGGATCCAAAAGTCCACACCATGTGTCATTGTAACGGATACAATCTATAATCAATTTTCAAAAATGAAAAATTGCACAGTTATTAAGGTTAAAGATGTCGAGAAGGCTTTTTGGAGATTCACCAGCTTTTATAGAAGCCAATTTAATATTCCTGTTGTAGCGGTAACCGGAACAAGTGGGAAAACAACCACAAAAGAAATGATTAAGCATATTTTAAGTTTTGACCATAAGGTTGCTGCGACAATATCAACGGCAAATTCAAGGACCCACCATTTTACTTACTTGCTTTCGATTGACAAATCAACAGACGCTGCAGTTTTCGAAACAGCGGTAGGAAAACCGGGGGATGTATTACTTGCGTCAAGATACTTTAAGCCGACAATTGGAATTATTACCAACATCGGTATTACCCATCTTGATGGCTGTAAAACACCGGAAGCCTATTTTCAAGCAAAAGCAGAAATGGTTGAGGCTGTTGGGCAGACTGGCACACTTATTCTAAACATGGATGATGAAAACATTAAAAAAATCCAATTAGCTGGCTTTCATGGCCGAGTTATAACCGTTGGAATTGATTCACCAGCTGATTATATGGCAAACAGCATTGAATATTCCCATCAAGGAATGAAGTTTATGCTTAATTTCCAGGGAATGGAGTATCCCTTTTTTGTTCCCGGCTATGGACGACACCAGGTTCTTAACCTTTTGGCCGCCATTGCTGCGGTCCACCAAATGGGAGTAGACCTTAAAACAGCAGCCCAAAGGATGCTTACCTTTAAAAATCTCCCTTCTCATCTGGAATATAGCAAGGGTATGGGTGGAGCCATTATTCTGGACGATACATGGAATTCAAACCCGACTTCTTTAAAGACTGCATTCGAAACATTAACCGGAGTATCCAAAGGAAAGAAAAGAATAGCCCTAATTGGAGATATTAAGGCTTTGGGGAACCTAAGTTTGGAACTTCATCATCAAACAGGTGAAATGATCGCAAACACCGGGGTAGACATACTGATTACAGTGGGTCCTATGGCAGCAGAGTTAGGTAAACAAGCTGAAGCAAGCGGGATGCGCGGTAACGTTTACTCCTTTCCAAACATCAAAGGTGTACTTCCGTTGCTTAAGCAGCACTTAGATTCGGACAGTATTTTACTCATTAAATGTTCGGGAACCGATAAACCAATAATTCAATTGAAAAAACTAATAATAAAGCAGACCTAGCCCAAATAGCAGTTCTATATTCCTAGTTCAACACTGATATGGGGTTGGACATGGTATCTACTAATGTCTATTATAAACAGCAGGGTCAAGCTCTGTTGGAGACAGTTGAACATCAGATTTAGAGTATAAAGTAATATTTAATTTAGTTAAAAGACTGCTTCTTCGGAAGTGGTCTTTTTTATTAAATACATACTTTATTTATATTTGTTCTAATCTTTAAAATACTATTTTATTTCATTAGGGGAAAACAATTGGTAATAGTTATATGATTTACATGAAAGAGCAGAAAGTGTTAGAGCAGAGGGAATGTTTCAAATAATTAGTATAACCAGTTATGGATATTTCCGACAGAATGAACGTGGCTGTAACAAATATTTATAAAACAAAGTGGGCAAAATTTCCCTTAAAGAAAATTCCTGCCCTCACCATTTTTTTATGGAGTCTTACATTCATTTGTTATATTTGTATATTTAATTAAACAGATGTATAAATAACCAAATTTTATAAAACCTAAAAAACTGCTGTTAAAACTGGATTTTTCATGGTTTTCTCTTGTATCTTTTTAAAAAATCTTGTAAGGTATTAATTATCAGAAAATAATAAAAATTGAAGGTGGGAATAAAAGAATCAAGTTCTTATAAACCGCAGAGTTTTTTAAGCGCTTACATGATTCGCAGTTTACTCTAAAGGGGGATACATATGGGAGAAAACACATTAAAGAGGGAACTTACCAACAGGCATGTATTGATGATTGCACTGGGTGGTGTCATTGGGACAGGGTTATTCATGAGTTCAGGTTTTACCATTCATGAAGCAGGCCCTGGAGGTGCATTGGCTGCCTATATTTGGGGTGGTTTTGTCATGTATCTCACTATGCTTTGCCTGGGTGAATTAGCGGTAAGAATGCCTGATGCAGGCTCTTACCAGAGTTATGCCGCTAAGTACATTTCTCCTTCTGCAGGATATGTGGTCGGGTGGATGTCCTGGTTAAACTGGGCTGTTACAATCGGGCTTGAGCTTATAACCGTCAGCCTGCTGATGGAAAGATGGTTTCCCCATGTTCAAACTTGGATTTGGTGCATCATTTTTGCAGTGCTTTTATTTGCAATCAATGCCCTGTCTACCCGGAGTTTTGCAGAAGTTGAATTTTGGTTTGCGGGCATTAAGGTCATTACCATTATTGCCTTTATTTTAGTAGGAGGAGCAGTCATGTTTGGCCTTCTCCACTTACATGGAAAACCGGCTCCCATGTTTACGAACTTTACAGAGCATGGAGGGCTTTTTCCGAAAGGTCTGGGAGCCATTGTAGTCACCATGATCGCCGTTAATTTTTCATTTCAGGGCACTGAGCTTGTAGGTATAACTGCCGGGGAAAGCAAGGAACCGGAAATAACCATTCCTAAAGCAATCAAAAACACGGTATGGCGAATTCTTATCTTTTTTATACTTTCAATATTCATTCTTTCTGCTTTATTCCCGTGGAAAAAGGCTGGTTTGGTAGAGAGTCCCTTTGTAGAAGTGTTTGATGGGATTGGGATTCCTTATGCAGCCGATATTATGAACTTTGTAATCATAACCGCTGTTTTGTCTGTGGCAAACTCCGGCCTCTATGCTACTTCACGTATGCTCTGGTCCATGTCAAGGAAGGGAATGATCAGCCCGGCTTTCGGAAAACTGAATAAGCGGGGAGTGCCTATGCTTGCACTGACTGTAAGTATGGCTGTCGGCTGTCTGTCCTTATTATCAGGCGTTTATGCAAAAGATACTGTCTATTTATGGCTCTTGTCTATCGCTGGATTTGGCGCAGTATTTATCTGGCTTTCTATTTCAGTTTCCAATCTTCTTGGCAGAAAACAGTTCCTCAGAGAAGGGGGAAAAGTGGAAGAGCTGAAATATAAAACACCTCTATATCCGATCGTGCCTATTCTTGCAATAATTCTTAATAGTGCAGTGATTGTAAGCCTGGCATTTATTCCAGAGCAGAGAATTTCTTTATATTGCGGTATTCCTTTTATGATTGCCTGCTTTCTGTATTATAAGTTTGCTGGTGAAAAGAGAATGCATGGTATCCAACAGCAAGCAGGAACGGAGATTAATCCGAGTTATAAGAGCCTATAAAACCTTTATGGCTATTTAAAGTAACGCCGGGCCTAACGGTAAGCCCGGCGTTTTTATTATTATCATGGGGTTTTATAGAAAAAAAGAGGATTTTGTCTGTTTAACCGCCCGCAAAAAGTACAGTTAGTTATGACTAACATTTCTGTCTTAATGGCCAGGCAGTCCCTAATAAAATAGAATGTGCAATAAATTATAATTGCGGGCGGTGGAAATATGCAGTATGTACAGAAAGAGGTGGAGCGGATCATTGCGATCCTTAAAAGGGATCAAAAAGAGGATGGTTCTTGGGCTTATCCATTTGAAACTGGATTTATTACAGATGCTTATATGATTATCTTGTTTAGGCTTTTAGAATGGAAAGAGGAGGAACTTATTGCAAAGCTTGTGGCCCGAATAGAAAGCAGACAGGAAGATAACGGGGCATGGAAGCTGTTTTACGATGAAAAGGAAGGGAATCTCTCTTTGACCATTGACTGCTATTATGCTCTTTTATTTTCCGGGATCAGGCAGAAAACGGATCCGCATATGCTGGCGGCTAAACAGTTTATCCTTGATAATGGCGGGCCTAGGAAGGCGGCGATGTTCACGAAAATTCTGCTGGCGGTGACCGGGCAGTATAAATGGCCGGCAGTTTTTCCGATTCCGATCGAGGTCGTGCTCCTCCCTTCCTCGTTTCTGATAAGTATCTATGATATTTCAGTGTTTGGCAGATCGAATATCATCCCGCTGCTGCTGCTTGGGAATAAAAAGTTTCAATTGATGACAGCCGCTTCTCCTTCCCTTGAGGAGTTATCCCAGGGGAGGGAGGAGGAGGACTGGGAAGAATTTGAAAGGGGCGGGCTGGGGAATTTCTTTAATACGGTAAAACATGGAGTCAAGGCCTTGATTGGGCTTCCTCATCATTTGCATTCATTAGCAATAGAAGGGATCAAGCGTTATATGCTTGGGCACATGGAATCGGATGGAACGCTCTATAGCTATTTCAGCTCAACCTTTTATATGATCATGGCTTTGCTTGCGCTGGGCTATCCGAAGGAGGACAGAGTCATCCTGCGTGCGGTTAACGGCCTGAAAGCCATGGCTTGCCGCATTGACGGCCAGGTACATATGCAATATACAACAGCAAATGTATGGAATACATCCTTGATAAGCTATACCCTGCAGGAGGCAGGGCTGCCAGCTGCGGATGAGTCGGTCAGGAGGGCAAACGCCTATCTGCTTTCGCGCCAGCAGAATAAATATGGAGACTGGATTCTACACAATCCCCATGCATTCCCTGGCGGATGGGGTTTTTCGGACTCCAATACAATCAACCCGGATGTCGATGATACCACTGCCTCATTAAGGGCGCTGTTTAGCAGCTATGAAGCGGGAAATGTAAAGGAATCCTTCAGAAGCGGCTTCAGCTTTACGCTGTCCATGCAGAATGACGATGGCGGCTGGCCGGCGTTTGAACGAAATGTGGATAAAAAGCTCCTGCATCTTCTTCCGATCCAGGGAGCAGAGTATATTCTTACAGATCCTTCAACACCTGATTTAACCGGCAGGACGCTGGAGTTTCTTGGCAGGTATGAGCGGCTCAAGACAGGGGAAAGGAAATTGAAGAAAGGAATCAAATGGCTTTATAAGCATCAGAGGAAGGACGGCTCCTGGTACGGAAGATGGGGAATCTGCTATATTTATGGAACCTGGGCTGCATTGACCGGATTAATGGCTGCTGGAGAATCACCTTTGCATCCCCAAATCAAAAAAGCAGCTAACTGGCTCCTGCAAATTCAAAATCCTGATGGCGGCTGGGGAGAGTCCTGCTATAGTGATATAAACAGAAGATATGAGCCTCTTGGCTGCAGTACGGCAGTTCACACAGCCTGGGCCGCAGACGCGCTGATTGCGCTGTATGGACGCAGGCTGCCGCAAGTTGAAAAGGCAATCGCCTGGCTTGTCAATGAGGGTGGAAAAGAGGATTGGACCATTGCCTATCCTGCTGGTCAGGGAATGGCTAATTTTTTCTACATTCACTACCATAGCTACCGATATATCTTTCCCTTGTTGTGCCTTAGTCATTATTTGCAGAAGGAGAAATCATAAATAAGCGCGGCAGAGAAGGTCATTTACTTCCATGCCGCGCATTTCCATGCTGTTCTTTATTACGGGTTTCTGTAGTTATATCCATTTCTCTTTCCTCTTTTCGCTTGAAGGCAAGGTCAGCTGTATATTTGTCTTTAATCCTATTTCTCCATAAGAGCCAGACGGCACGGCCATCACTGGGTATTCCATCCTGGAAATGCATGGGAAACAGGGAAAAGAACATGGTGATGAATGAAAAGTATTGAAATTGGTAGGTGTAACCGCTGGCTTCCAGATAGCCAAGTCTTATAATTACATTGGAAATAAGGATGCTCGCCAAATTAAAAAGCGCACCACCAAGAAATATGAGTGTATTCGAGACTCGGTTATTGTATTTCAGGGAGGTGAATTCACAGCCGCCATTCCAGAAATAAAACAGCCGTATTTCTATTTTCCAAAACGAAAACAGTTTTTTACCGCATCCGATGATGATTCTTTTCTCACTTCCTCCAAACAAGCCTGCAAAAAAAATATGTCCTGCCAGATGGATAAAAGTCACGAGCGGAACCACAATGAAAAATGCAGCAAAGAATGTGCCTAGATCACTGATGCCAAACATAAAATACCCCCTCTGGAACATTCGGGCCAGACCTGTGTTAAATACCCGGTGAAACCCTTGGGATAACTATCAAAATTTGCTAACGAAATAAGGGCAAGAATAAAGCCGCTGAAATCAGGGTAAATGAACCAATGCAGGGGAAATAATAGGAAGACTTTAGGACTTACTTGGGAGAGCCGATTAGATGGGAGTTATCCTGCCCTGTGCTATAATAAATCCATATTAGCCGGCTAAAAAAGCTTAGTCTTATGTGGTTATTTATACAGACTGACTTGTTTACGGCAGCACATTAAATGTTCATATTTAGCAGGGAATATAAAAAATCTGGAGAGGTAACTGTATGATTTTTATCGGTGTTACAGGATGGGGAGACCATGACTCGTTATACCCGGATAAACTAGCACCAAGGGATAAGCTGAAGGAATACAGCTCGCATTTTCCCGCTGTCGAGGTAGACGCAGCGTTTTATGCGATTCAGCCAAAACGGAATGTCGAAAAATGGATAGGCGAAACTCCTGCCTCATTCCAATTCATTGTCAAGGCGTATCAGGGGATGACTGGACATCAGCGGGGAAAGATTCCTTTTTCCAGCAGGGAGGAAATGTTTGCAGCGTTCCGGGCTTCCGTTGAACCCTATATGGAGGCTGGGAAGCTTGCAATGGTTCTGTTTCAATTCCCGCCATGGTTTGATTGCACAAAGGAAAATGTAGAGTATTTACGATATTGCAAAAATCAGCTGAAAGGGATACCTGCAGCGCTTGAGTTCAGGAACCAGAGCTGGTACAGAGACGAATATAAAGAAAAAACCCTGGACTTCATGAAACAGGAAGGCTGGATTCACAGTGTCTGTGATGAGCCGCAGTCTGGAGAGGGATCGGTCCCTTTGGAAGTTACTGCTACCTGCAGTGATAAAACCCTGCTCCGGCTGCATGGGAGAAATGTGCATGGCTGGACGCGTCAGGCTTCCGGGGAGGAATGGCGTGAGGTAAGATACTTATACCGTTATAACCGTGAAGAGCTGGAAGAGTTAAAGGGCCATATCCTGGATCTGTACAGGCAGAGCAAGGATGTATATGTATTATTTAATAACAATTCCGGCGGAGATGCTGCGCCGAATGCTAAAGAAATGATTGAACTGTTAGGGCTGGAATATAAAGGCCTGACTTCCAGGCAGCTGGGGCTGTTTTAAGTCATAAGGCCATTCCTTAGAATCCTGGCAGAGTAGAAGGAGAACAGGCTGTGGAAAAAGATATTCACATTTACCATACAAACGACCTGCACAGCCACTTTGATTATTGGCCGAGAATTAGAGAGTTTCTCAAGCAGCGAAAAAGGATGCATCAAGAAGCAGGGGAGGAAATGATCGTCATTGACGTAGGGGATCATATTGACCGCTTCCATCCATATACTGAGGGAACGTATGGAGAGGGAAACATAGCGATCCTGAATGACGCAGGCTATGATTATGGGGTCATTGGCAATAATGAAGGAATTACGATGCCTCATGATAAACTGGACTCTTTATATTCAAAAGCAGAGTTTAAGGTCCTTACTGCCAATTTGTTTCAGCTGGATGGAAACCGCCCATCATGGGCCCTGCCATCGCTTATCCATTCATGTCAAAATGGACTGAAAATAGGCTTCATCGGGGTAACAGCAAGTTATCCAAATTACTACAAAGTGCTGGATTGGGAGATTACAGACCCTTTTGAAGCAGTCCGTGCAGAAATGGCCAGGCTCCAGGGGCAGGCTGACTCCTTGGTTCTCCTTTCTCATCTGGGGATATTTGATGATGAAAAAATGGCTTCCAGATTTCCCAGACTTGACGTAATATTAGGTGCCCATACCCATCATGTGCTCCCGGAAGGAAAACAGATGGATCATACCCTGATTTGTGCCGCAGGAAAGTATGGATATTACATAGGACATGTCGTTTTAAGCGCTGCTGGAAGCAGGGCATTTGTCTATGAGACTCCCTCGCTTCCTCCGGCAGAGGGCGAAAAGGAATTTTCAGAACACCTATACTCATTGGGAAAAAGGGAATTAAGCATTCCATCGGCAGAACTCCCTTTTGAACTTAAGACCGACTTGTATGAGCCTTCCCAGCTTCCGCAGATGCTTTGTGAGGGGCTGAGGGAATGGTGCGGAGCAGACTGTGCCTTTTTGAATGCGGGTCTTATCCTGGATTCTCTGCCGAAAGGAACCGTTACAAAATTCGATATACACCGTATATGTCCGCATCCGATTAATCCTTGTATTGCGGACATAAAAGGGAGTGAATTGAAGGAGATCCTTGAGATATCCAGGGATGAATCCTGGCCGGGCATGCAGATTAAAGGGCTTGGCTTCAGAGGTACGATTATGGGAAGGATGCTGTACGATTCCATCGAATTTAAAAATGAGAAGATTTTGATTCAGGGGGCTCTCCTGAATCCGGAGAAAATGTACAAACTGGCTATTCCAGATATGTTTACGTTTGGCCGGTATTTTCCGTCATTAAAGCATCTCTCATCAAAGAGATATCTGATGCCCGAGTTTTTACGGGATGTACTGGAAAGCAAGCTGAAAAAAATATCACTATAACCCTTCACCACTGCCTGCTCTTTTTCATATGGATAAGAAAAAAGGCTTGGTGGGTAGAAATGGTTACCATGAAGGCAATTGTGATTGGAGGGCAAACGTTCATCGGAACGGCTGTTGAGCTTCCGAAAACCTCTCTTCTGGCTATTTCGGGCCAAAATGGATATGTAATGTGCGGTGCCCTGGACATTGGGTTATTAAACGAAAAGCTGAGGGAGAGAGGCATTATAGCAGGCAGAGCTGTAGGGGTGAAGACGCTCGACGAACTGCTTGAGGGCACGATTGAGTCTGCCACCTATGAAGCTGAAAAAAGAGGAGTAGTCCCAGGGATGTCTGTGAGAGATGCCCTTTTACTCATTGGCTGAAAAAACTATATAAAGGGTTCCGTTCTAGCAGTCCCAGTTAATAAGGGTTGTCCTTAAGTGAGGTAACCAAAAAGTATTTTTGTGTTTTTCCAGTCGATAGAGGGAATTTTCACCTCTATTTATGCTCATTTTACTCATCATTACGAAAGGGGAATTTCCCTCCCTCTATGTATCAGCCGGGCTCGGGTATATAAGCTGATCCTGGTCTAACCAAACAAAAGCAGGTGCAGAAACGTTTTCGTTGTTCTGCACCTGCGTTATTTTTAGGGACGTAATCGAATTCCGCTTAAGGCCAATCCTTTTCAGCTTTTTTCTCATCCGGCTCTACATAAGGATCTAATTCATATGGATGAAGGTCTCCGAAAGTAGTCATAATGCCCTCTTCATCCAGTGCGGCTTCATATTCCTCGTGTCTCTCATTTGGGTAAACGGTAATATTCTGACCATACATATCATTTCCGATAAAATTTTCATAAGACTCTACATACCCGATCTGTTCCTCGGCCTCAATATACATATCTCCATACAAATTTTTTGGATTGGCAAAATCTGATGGTGAATTCGAAGTGCCGTGCTCAGCGGCATCCTGCCAGGAATCCTCCGCATCATAGGCGGTGTCTTCATCCATTTCATCCATATCAAATTTTCCAAAGGGAGGCATTAAAACTCCTTCTTCTACCGGCCGGTCATGAGAGACCGCCTGCGGGGCATGCTTTATGCAAAATGTAGTGCTTGGGACCGCTTCGAGCCTCTCATTGGGGATGTCATCCCCGCAAACCTCACAGCTGCCGTACGTACCGTTCTGTATGGCCTCCAAGGCACGATTGATCTGCGAATATTCCAGCTTTTCACGCTCATTTAAGGCAAGGTCCTTTTCTCTTTCATACAGCTCGGTCCCAAGATCAGCGGGATGGTTATCGTATGCGGATAGCTCGCTTGTACTTTCCTGTGGGAATCTCCATTCCATTCCGAATGAATTGTTTATTTGAAATCGATCCTCGATGCTTTTTTTCTGCTCGGTTAATATGGACTTCAACTGTTCTGTCTGTGCAGGCGAAACCATGATTGAACTCCTTCCTTTGCCGCTGCATTGATCAAAAATGACAGTCCGGCGGTCATTAATATCTATAATGGATAAGACGTCTAGTAATTGTATTTATAATTTATTTTCAGTTAAACATCCTGTTATTATGTAAGCAATAACATTTTCCAACCTGCGAAACAGCAGTGTGAAGGGCATGATCAGGGTGAGCAGGAGTCATACTATATGAGCGGAACCATTTTGCATTTTAGGAGGGGTTGTATGGTTAACCAGGATTTTTCGAAATTCCATAAGCTTCAGGAGAAGCATAAATCGGTGTATCTCGAAGGAAAAGATGAACATGCTCCAGCGAACAAGTCTCATTCTAATAACAAAAAGACGGATTATGCGCCGGGTGTTACGGGCAGGAGTTAACAATAAATTAAGGGCTCCTAATAAGGAGCCCTATAAGCGTTAAAAAATCTGCGTATTAAATTTTATAGCCCGAATAGTTCTGCGCGGGAGCAGCGGGACAGGTGAGACCCCGCAGGCGATGCCGAGGAGGCTCACCGCCCGCCCCGCGGAAAGTGAAGTGCCTGGAACGGAAATCAACCGTTCCAGCCTGAGACGGACAACTAATACTTCTTGAAACTAAAGGGCTCCTCTAAAAGGAGCCCTTCTCAATAGGTCATTAGCAGTTCGTATACTTCATTCAGCTGTTTGGAACGTTCGTAATCTTTTTCCTGATCGGAATAATCGATGGCTTCTTTAAGGATATTGTTTAAATAGTCGTTTTCTTCAGCAGTTAATTCATCGACAAATGCTGTTTCGTCTGGATAATTTTTTTTGGATAGACGGGCATATAATCTTTTCCCGACCGCATCCTGTCCTGTATGGCCGGACAGGATTTCTCTCAGATATCCCAGTGATTGATCCACTGTTATCACTCCCCGCACTAATATGGAGTTATTTTGTGTGAAAAGGAGTGTTTCCATACCGGGAGAATCAAAAAGGATTATTTATCATTCTGCAGTGCATCGCAGCCTTCTTCTCCTGTACGGATCTTAATGGCGTTTGCCAGCTCATAGACGAAGATCTTCCCATCGCCTGGTTTTCCGGTATAGCAGATTTTCCGGGCGGTATCTACTACCGATTGAACTGGAACCTTGCAGACCACGATTTCTACTTTGATCCGCTCAATCATATTGATTTCTCTTGTTACTCCCCGATAATGCTCAACGAACCCTTTTTGAATTCCGCAGCCGAGAGCGTCGGTGACGGTAATGCCGCTGACGCCGATTTTGGCAAGTTCCAGCTTGAGCTGGTCAAATTTAGACGGACGGGTAATGATTTCTATCTTCGTTAATGTTTCGCTCATTATTTTACCAGCTCCTATATGTTTGATTCATGGTAGGCTTTTTCTCCATGGAGGGAAAGATCTAGCCCGAGGTATTCTTCTTCTTCATTCACCCTGATTGGCATAAAGGTGTGGATCACCTTAATGATGATAAAGGTAACAATGGAAATGAAGACATACGTGGCACCGATCCCTGCAAGCTGCTTAAGCAGAAGTGTGAAATTTCCATAAAATACTCCGTCTGCCCCCCCTGAATTTACAGAGGTGGTGGCGAATAATCCTGTTGCAATTCCTCCCCAGGTTCCGCCGATTCCATGAAGCCCAAATGCATCCAGAGCATCGTCATATCCAAGTTTTTTCTTCAGAGAGAAAACTCCCCAGAAGCAGACCGCTCCTCCTACAAACCCAATTATGATGGAAGAGGCTGGTGTGACAAATCCGCAGGCTGGTGTGATCGCTACAAGGCCCGCCACGGCACCTGAAATGGAGCCAAGCATAGTAGGCTTCTTATTGATTTTCCATTCTATGAGGATCCAGCCGAGGATGCCGGCTGCTGCTGCAACTGCGGTATTAATAAATACAGTCATAGCTAATTCATTTAAGGTCAGTGTGCTTCCTACATTGAATCCGTACCATCCAAACCAGATTAAGGAGCCGCCGAGCAGAGTAAGCGGAAGATTGTGCGGCGTACTTGTATTTGATTCCTTGCGCTTGCCTAAATAGATGGCAAGAATCAGACCCGTCACTCCTGAAGAGATGTGTACAACATTACCGCCGGCAAAATCGAGTGCACCCAGCTCTCTAAGCCAGCCGCCGACTCCCCATACCCAGTGGGCGACCGGAGCATAGGCCAATAAAGACCACAGGATAGTAAAGATGGTGAATGCGGAGAATTTCATTCTTTCGGCCACGGCTCCTGCAATCAGTGCAGAGGTCAAAACCGCAAAGGTCATCTGGAACATCATGAACAAATTGTGAGGGATGGTTTCACTATAATCAGGATTTGCTTTAAAGGTGACATCTTTTAAACCCGCCCAGTCGAAACTTCCGATTAGCGGGGAACCAGGAGAAAAGGAAAGGGAGTAGCCAATCAAAACCCATAGAATAGAGACAATGGCCATAGGAATATAGCTGTGCATCGCAGTGCTCAGGACATTCTTGCTCCTGACCATTCCCCCGTAAAACAAGGCGATCCCTGGTGTCATGATCCAGACTAAAAGAGTACAAAAAAACATAAATACACTGTCATTCATCTTCATTACCCCTTTTGTGTTATGTTATATTTTATTACATGGATTTGTTATAAAATATATCTTATAAGTAAAATAAGATTTTTACAAGAGATTTTTATGTAAAATATTCTGAAAATTATTTTTATGTCATGAAACCTAACATTAGTTTTTGTCCAGATCATTAATTGAACGGTTAAAGTTTTTGTAAAAATGTCGATATAATCTAGGGGAATAAACAGGACTAAAGACCTGAAGGAGTCCGATAAAGGGCCAGCCTCAAGGGCAATATGAAGTTTGAAGAGGACAGGGGAAAATTATGAGATTGATGTCCACTGAATTATTGAAGCCAGGAATTGTCCTGGGGAGAAGTATATATAATGAAAGAGGGAAAGCTTTGCTTAATGAAGGGGTAACCCTGACAGACAGGCATATCATCCGTCTGAAGGAGCTTAATATACCCTTTGTACATATTTTTGATCCGCTTACTTCCCACATTAAGGTTGTAGAAACTGTATCTGCAGAATTAAGGCGGAAGGCTGTAAGCAGCATTTATTCTGCTTTTCGAGAGCTTCAGGAGGAGCCGCAGATGAGTACGACAGTGGTACTCGAAAAAACGACAAGACATTTCAAGGGCCTTGTCTCAGAGCTTGTTCAAGAATTACATAAACATCAAGATCTTGTGCAATTACTGACAGATGTATATACGTATGACAGTTATATTTTTACACATTCGCTCAATGTGACTCTTTACACCATTGCAGTAGGGATTAAATTAAAGCTCACCAGGTGCAAGCTGGAGACGCTTGCTTTAGGGGCCTTGCTCCATGATGTTGGGAAGCTTGCTGTTCCCTTGGATATTCTTTTAAAGCCTGGCCGGCTTACAGAGGAAGAATTCAGCGAGATAAAAAATCATGCTGAGAATGGCTTCAAGATGTTAAAAGATATCTCTTCTATTCCAATTATTGCAGCGCATTGCGCCTATCAGCATCATGAACGGCTGGACGGTTCCGGTTATCCAAGGGGACTTAAAGGGGAGGATATCCATCACTTTGGGAAAATCATTGCGGTAGCAGATGTGTTTGATGCCGTAACCTCCAATAGGAGCTACAGGAGTGCCATGCTTCCGCATGAAGGCTTGGAGATCCTATATGCAGGTGCAGGAACACAATTTGATAGAGATATCGTAAAAGCTTTCAGGAAATCAGTGGCCATCTATCCGAACAGCCTTGTGGTCAGATTAAATGACGGCAGGAAGGCTGTGGTAAGCAGACAGAATCACGATGTCAGCGACAGACCGGTGGTCGAGATCTTTGAGGAAGAAGGAAAACTTCTGGAATCAACTTATGAAGTAGACCTTGAAGCCCAATTAGATGTCATCATTACTGGCTGCGATACCGGCTCGTTCGTGCTTCAAGCATAAATAGAGGCCCATACGAGGGCCTCTATTTTCTTTTGATTCTGGCATTTAAATCGTTTCTTTCCCAGACCCGCAATAATGGATAGGGATCAAAGGACCATTCTGTCAAACCATTATCCTTATAAAGTCCATAATGAAGGTGCGGAGGGAACTTGCCTGATGTGCCCGGAGGACCGTAGCCGGTGCTTCCGACACCTCCGATGTAAGTACCTGGGCTGACAGCCTGTCCTGTCTTAAGGCCCTTTGCAAAGCCGCTGAGATGGGCAAAATAATGATAGGTGTTATTAATATCGCGGATTCCAATCCTCCACCCGCCGTATTTGTTCCATCCCTTCATCTCTACAATGCCATAGCAGGTAGAACGCACTGGAAGGCCATAATCTGCAAAGATATCAGTCCCCTCGTGTGTCCGGCGGCCTCCCCATCCCCTTGCCACCCCCCAGGTTCCTCTATAGGTGTAATGGGTCCGTACAGGTACAGGAAATACTTTTTTATTGAGGTCTAAGGTTTTAAACTTCTTAAATAATCGAGCATTTCCCATGATGATTCCCACTGCCTTATCCCGCCTATAATAATGCCACAATCCAATCCGTATGTTTCCTTCATCATGCCCGTAGTTCATTAAATAGTGTGCAATGGAAAACAGGAGGTCTTCATTAGTTGTCATGCTCGCACGGCCATCTCCGTTCCCGTCCGTTCCCATGCCTCCCCAGAATTGAATGGAAGCAGGGTTTGAATCATTTTTATCAGGATTAAGCAGTCCGGCCCATTCTTCTCTTGTCATATAGATTCCGACGGGTCCGGTGGAATCGGGAAGATCTCTTCTTGCATTTCTTCTGCTATGTTCATATTGATCTATAGCTGCGATTAAATACCATGGAAGCTGTGTAGCTGTTTCGACAAACTGATACAAGCTCATTCTTGTTTTCAATTTATACGCGTCATTGGGCACAGATGAGGCGGCGTGCATATCAGACGGAAGCATAAAAAAACTATTGAACAAAACAGTCCCAGCTGTAAGGATAAAAAAGAGTAAACGCACCTCCACACCCCTTTCGAATAGATGACAATAGTTTGCGCCTTTGCATTCTGTTTTCATGTGGGATAAATTATGGAAAACAAGCAGAAAAAGCCACTTTTTTGTAAATATCGTTTAGAAATTCATGGGGAATACGTTATAATTTTGTTAGGCGAGGTGATAGACGTGATCGAGATCAATAATATTTGCTATGAGCTGGTGGATGAAAGAAGCGATGGCTTTAATGAAGAGGCCTTTAGAGCGAGATACAGCGAGATTTTAAATAAATATGATTATATTCTTGGGGATTGGGGCTACGGACAATTAAGGCTGAAGGGTTTTTTTGATGATCAGAACCAGAAAGCGGCCTTTGATACAAAGATAAGCACTGTTTCCGAGTATCTCTATGAGTTTTGTAATTTCGGGTGCCCATATTTTGTAGTGAAGAAGATTAAAAAATGAACCGATTTCTTGTGGGAATAGAAAAGAGGCAGCCTGAGGGGCTCGAACCCTTAAGTGGCTGCCTTTTATCGAAGAGGTGATTCAGCTGTTCCCTGTCTGGGTGTATGGGGGCTGTTCTCCTTTTTCTGGATCATCATGGGTTGGATGTGCGCCCTCCATCTGTCGTGGTTTATTTTCATGCAGGGTTTTGTTTTCATAATTAAAAGCTGAATAATGACGCTGCCCTTTCTTCCAGGCAGTGCTTTTATTTTGGACAGCCTCAGCTGCATTCATGGGAGCGCCGTAGGCTCCTTCCGGAAATTCTTCCGGAATTAAGTATTGTGCCGTTTTTTCAACATTAGCAAAATCATGGTAGGAATCATTTTTCATTTTTTTGCCTCCAGAGCATTTTGGATAGTATGCCCCAATAGCCTGCGAAAATGATTACACCACCTCATGCAGAAAGGAAATCAATTCAGCCGCTTCCTCTTCTGAAAGTTTAAATACATGCTCAATGTAGCCTTCCTCTTCCAGATCATCGCTTCCTATGATAGCAAAATGGCTGCTCTGGAGATCCAGGACGATCTGCTTGCCGTAAAAGCGGTCTGTCGAGATGATGGCCAGATCATAACGGGAATTATCCCCCATAAAACTGACGAATCTTGTTTTAGCGTTTAAAAGGTCATCATATAAAAATAAACGTTCTCCCAATGTTACCCTCCTCCATTACCAAGTAGTACTCCTGGCTCCTTATATCTTTTATACAGCCCTGTAGAAAAAACCTTTATTATGCAGAATTATTTTCCTGCGAATTCAGAGAAAGGAGACAAAATTTTCCCTGTATGTGATAATATGACTATGACACCCTAAGAAATATGGAAAGGAATAGGTGAAATGACTCATAGGCATTCCAAGAATACATACAAAATAGCACAATGGCTAAAGTTATTTTTGCCGCATTCCATGATCCGGTACTATCCGCCGCCATTCATCCTGCGGGATACCATTGTCTCGTGTACGAAGCGGGCATTAAGGCAGGGCGGTGAAGTAGCGGTTATTGTATATAATATAAAGAATTTACGGCAGATTAACGAACAAATCGGAAAAACAGAGCATGATGTATACCTCCAGGTTCTAAAAGAAAGCTTTGCCCAAATTATCAAGGATAAAGTGCCGAAAAAGGACATTCTTGCCCTTCACGATTATAATTATGAGTGTATCACTCTCCTATTGAAGCTGGATTCCCAAAAACACAGCCTTCTGGAGGCGGAGCATATTTCACTGCTGGTTCTGCAGGAGGTTAAAGAAAGGCTCATCCTGAATTATCCTAAGGTTATTCCGGATATCGAAACTGGATATATGTTTGTGGAAAAGAATGGTGACCCTGTCCGGGAAGCCTTTAATAAGGCGCACCAGCAGGCAGCTGCCATGGCGGAGAAAAGAATTCATTCCGCCTTTAATGAAATGCTTTTTCAGATGCAGAAGCTGCTTGAGACAAAGAACATTCACCTGCTTGCACAGCCTATTATGGATGTGGCGACAGAGAATATTAAAGCTTATGAGATACTGACGAGAGGTCCGCAGGGTTCCATGCTTGAAAGCCCGCTTAGATTGTTTTCCGTAGCCAGACAGACAAGTATGCTGTATGATTTAGAAATGGTTGTACTAGAAAGAACCTTTCAGCAGGTTTCCAGGAATGACTTCTCAAGTGATGTTTTCATTAATTTCACCCCCATTACCCTGGGAAACTCAAGATTCATCGGGGACATGGAGAAGGTGCTGTTACAATACGGAAATGTAAAACCGGGCCAGATCGTCATAGAAATTACTGAAAGGGACGACATAGACGAAATCAGCGGCCTTGCAGAAAATGTAAGGAGCCTGAGGTCTATGGGATTTAGGATTGCCGTCGATGATACAGGGGCAGGATATGCAAGCCTGCATACAATCAGTGAAATAATGCCTGATATCATTAAAATTGATCGTACTGTCATTCAGGATATTCATCACAGCACAGTGAAGGAATCAATGTTAAAAGGACTCCTGCTGATTGCAAGAGAAGCAGGGTCGGTGGTTGTTGCCGAAGGGATAGAATCCGAGGAGGAGGCCAAGGTCCTGCACAGGAACAAGGTGGACCTCGCCCAGGGATACTTCTATGCAAGGCCGGCAAGGTTCGAACAGGCAGGGGTTCCTTTGTGAATCGGGTGCTGATCCTGATCAATACCGGAAAGGATATGCTGCTATGTATTTTGTAGACCGCGAAAAGATTGAGAATACTCTTCGCTGCCTGGAGAACCAAATCAATTTGTTTGAAAAGCTTGCGGAGGGAAGCCTGGAAGCATCCATAGAAGCACTTGCTTTTGAAAGGGTCTCCCAGATCATGATCGATTCTGTCCTGGATTCTGGGAATGCCATGATTGATGGATTCATTATGAGAGATCCAGGGAGCTTTGAGGATATTATTGATATTCTGGAAGATGAAAAGGTTATCACAAGTGAAATGGCTGTTTCCTTTAAAAAGACCATTCCGCTGCGGAAGATGCTTGTTCAGAACTATATAGATATTTCAAGGGACGAGCTTAGAAGCGGAATGAAGGAATCTTTCTCTGCATTTAAAGCGTTTCCGGAAAAAATAAGAAAGTACCTTACTGACGAATTGGGGCCAGTATCTGCCTTCAAAAACGAGTAAGGTTGAAAAGGAATGAAAGAGCACGCGGTTTTTGCAGGGCTCCTTCATTCCTTTTTTTGTATTGGCTCTGTTCTAAGAAATTGTTGCTTTTTTAAAGTATGTGAGGCAATTCCATTGTAAAAACAGGTTGATTGGAGCGGAAGGTGCGAGACTCCTGATCCAGCTCCAAAGCTTTAAACTGCGACTAAGCTTCTGTCTTCGCTATCGCTCGCCAATCGGCAAGTCTTCTTTATCGGGTCTCTGCCTCCTGGAACGGAAATCAACCGACTTGTTCCAAGCCAAAATGTTTACGAAAACAGCCTTCGTATTAAATCCATCCGGGGGCACCATAATAGAACGATGTCTGCATATATGATACTTTGGAATTAACGGTTTTACAGGAGGGGTTTGAATTGAAAAGATATAAAGGATATTTAATCGATTTAGACGGCACTATTTACAGAGGGAATGAGGTGATTGAGGAAGCAGGCGGCTTCATTGAGGGTCTTAGGAGCAGGGGGATTCCTTATCTGTTTGTAACCAATAATTCTTCAAGGACGCCGGGCCAGGTCGCTGCCAAGCTGAGGGATTTCAAAATCCCGGCAAAGGATCATCAGGTGTTTACGACGAGTATGGCGACCGCGAACTTTATCCATGAACGAAAGCCGGGGGCTTCTGTCTATGTAATCGGTGAAGAAGGAATCCAAAATGCTCTTCAGGAGAAGGGGTTCTTTTTTAAAGAAGACGATCCCGATTTTGTCGTGATGGGGATTGACCGTGAAATCACGTATGAAAAGCTTGCGAAAGCATGCCTCGCCGTGCGGAAGGGCGCCGTCCTCATTTCCACAAACGCTGATATAGCTCTTCCGACAGAAAGAGGATTCCTGCCGGGAAATGGTTCCATCACCTCCGTCGTTTCTGTTTCTACCGGGGTAAAGCCAATTTTTATCGGCAAGCCTGAAGCAGTCATCATCGATCAAGCCATGAAGGTGCTGGGCACCCCGAAAGAGGAGACCCTTATGGTTGGGGATTATTATGATACAGACATTCTGGCCGGGATCAATTCGGGCATCGATACTCTCCTGGTTCATACAGGTGTAACCACTCCTGAACTGCTGGGGAATTACGATCAACAGCCTACTTATACCGTCCATACACTGGATCTGTGGAAGTTTATGGATTAAAAATGGTTTTATGACAGCCTGGCAGAAATGCCGGCTGTTTTTTTATTTGTCTCTTTCTGGTTCGGTTGACAGTTTATTCAGAAAAGTGACATAGTGGATGTATAAGTGAACATTTGTAAGGGGGGATGTAAGATGAGCAAAGTTCTTGTACTTGGAGGAACACGTTTTTTTGGAAAGAGGCTAGTATCCCTGCTGCTTGATGCAGGGCATGAGGTAACGGTCATGACCAGGGGAAACCAAAAGGACACGTTTGGAGACAGAGTGAAAAGAATCACGGGAGACCGGACGAAACCCGAGGATCTGCAGAGAGCAGCTAATGAAGAGGAGTGGGATCTTGTCTATGATAATATTTGTTATTCACAGAAAGCTGCGCTCGAGGCCTGCCGGATCTTCAAGGGAAGAGTGAAACGGTATATCTTTACTTCTACTCTTTCCGTCTACGGCTATGGTTCAAAGATGAAAGAAGGGGAATTCGATCCTTATGAATATAAACTGATTGAGGAGGAGCAAGAGGTTTCCTACGGGGAAGGAAAGAGGCTTGCCGAAGCCGCCTTTTTCCAAAGAGCCCAGTTTCCGGTCTGCGCTGTCAGGTTCCCGATCGTGCTGGGTGAA
Source organism: Peribacillus kribbensis DSM 17871 (assembly GCF_000430765.1). GTDB lineage: Bacteria > Bacillota > Bacilli > Bacillales > DSM-1321 > Paraperibacillus > Paraperibacillus kribbensis. The sequence continues at coordinate 333,366 of NZ_KE387239.1, forward strand.
GATGACTATACCCAGAGACTGCACTTTCATATCCGCTCCATTCTCAAAGGGAAACAAATCGGTGTCCCTAATATGGAAGCGAAGATGTCCTTCATAAACTCCGATGAGGCAGCCCGCTTTCTGTTCTGGACGGGGGAGCGGCAGGCAGCAGGACCCATGAATGCCTGCTCACACGGAGAAATCACGCTTGCAGACTTAGTGAAAGAGATCGAATCAGCCACTGGCAATAAGGCAAATGTGACCGTGCAGGCACCAGATGAGCAGATGTCGCCGTATGGTGTGGAGAACTCCTGGTATATGGACCATTCGAAGGCCGCCAGCCAGGGATTTGAATTTGACGAGCTTAGCGAATGGCTTCCCGCCCTAATCCTTAAGCTGACAGCTATAGAATCTGCCGCATCTTCTTCCTGAAAAAAACGAGACTGCCCGGAATATTTCCTTGAAGGGCAGCCTCGTTTTTTTATTCTGAGCGGGCAGAACGGTGGGCAAGACGGCTTGAGGCTGCAGCAGCTATGGCGCCGACAATGTCATCAAGGAAAGTATGGCACTTGCCGGAGGTTTTATCATTTAAATGCTGCAGGATCAGGGGCTTTTGTTTATCAATGTACCCATAATTAGTAAAGCCGATGGACCCATAGACATTGACGATGGAAAAGGCAAGAATTTCATCGACGCCATAAAGGCTTTCATCCGCTTTGATGATGGATTGAAGCGGTTCCTGAAGAAGGTTGTTCTCCGCCAGAATATCAAGCTGAATGCCGGTCAGGATGGCATTCTGCACTTCTCTCTTGCTTAAAACACGTTCTACATTGAAAATGCAGTCTTCCATTTTTAAATTCTTGTGGTATTTTTGCTGCAGATACATGACAAGCTCCGCAATATCCTTGATTTTTATCCCTCTGTCCTCCAGCAACTTCCTTGCTGCTATTTCAGATACATCTTCCTTCTTTTCATTCCCCATGTCAGACTCACCTTTTCCTATGGATTTCTAAACAAAGACTCTCATTTTGAACAATTCATACAAATAACGTTTCCTCCTTACATATATATGAAGGAAACCCATTTATATAAGCCCATTATTTTTATGGAGGTGAATGTATGCTTGAACAGGCGATATATGAAAATTATGGGATCCAGATGGAAAGACAGGAGCCAGTGGGGGGATATCACGCTTTTATTTCTAGGGATACTCTATTCAGTATTATACCGCTCCAGGAAATCAACGAGGCGGATCTTAAAGAGAGATTGGGGATGTCAGAGCATCTAAAAATGCAGGGAGATAAATATGTATCTTCATTTGTCATGTCTAAAAACCAGACGTATATCTCAGAAGCAGATGGCACGATCTTTCTGTTATTATCCAATCCACTTTTAAAGGAACCCCGCGATCTGCATCTTGGCAGGAAGCTTGCCAGATTTCATATAAGAGGGAGGAGCTATCCTTCCCAGGTAAAGGAATGCTCGAGAATCGGACAGTGGAAAGGAATGTGGGAGCAAAGGATTGACCAGCTTGAAACGGTGTGGAGGGAAAAGCTGCAGTCCCATCCCAATAATGAAGTGGAAAGAATCTTTGTTGAAAGTTTCCCCTATTACATGGCCTTGGGGGAGAATGCTATCCAGTATCTGGTGGATACGGAAATCGACGAGCAGCCGGGGGAACCAGATGCCGGTACGGTCTCCCATGAAAGATTCTCCAAGCAAACGTGGGCGGGGAAATACTTGGTCAGAAATCCTTTCCAGTGGGTCTTTGATCATAGATCCAGAGATATTTCCGAATGGATCAGGCAGCATTATCTGCTAAATCCCCATACGTATCAGCCGCAGATGAAGGATTTTGTTTCCCATTATCAGCGAACCTCCCCACTCACCGCTTTTTCTGCCAGACTCTTATATTCCAGGCTCCTATTTCCCATCCATTATTATGAAACGATTGAAAATTACTTTATAGCTGGTGCAGAGTCCAAGCAGAATGAACTGCAGGAATCATTGGAAACCATGATTAACCGATCGCATTTATACGAGGCATTCCTTCAAAGTTTTTATGAGGCATCCGAAATTCCTGCCAGGGCACTCAAACTGCCTAAGCTGGATTGGCTGTAAATAAACAGAGGAGCTGTATATGAATGAAAGCTCGATGAATGGTTGTTTTTGGCCGTCCTTTAGGATGGCTTTTTAGGCTTTTAAGACTATTTTATTATTTTCCCTTCTATTCCTTGATGGTAAGCGGTTCCAGGGAGTATAGTAAAATTCTAACTATTGTAAAAATTAAGGATAAATACTATAATGTCTTTTATACATAAACAATTGTTCTTTTTAGGAAGACAAAAGAAGGGGGTAACAAGTGTGAATGTAATTTCTATTGGCTTGCTGGGCCTTGGCACCGTTGGTTCCGGCGTTGTAAAAATCATTGAGAATCATCAGGACAAATTAATGCACCAAATAGGCTGTCCTGTCAAAGTAAAGAAAATCCTTGTTAAAGATATGAATAAAGAACGAGATGTACAGGTTAACCCCGGTCTGCTTACGGTCAATCCCGAGGAAATTTTGGAAGACTCTGAGATTGATGTTGTTATAGAAGTGATGGGGGGAATTGAAGAAACAAAGGATTACTTGCTAAGGGCCCTGCGGAATAAAAAAAATGTCGTCACGGCCAATAAGGATTTGATGGCCTTACACAGCAATGAACTCCTGGCCGAAGCAACTAAAAATAAATGCGATTTGTTTTACGAAGCAAGCGTCGCTGGGGGCATCCCCATTCTAAGAAGCCTTGTAGAGGGCCTGGCCTCTGACCGGATTACAAAAATGATGGGCATTGTGAATGGTACCACAAACTTTATTCTTACCAAGATGAATAATCATGGAGCTCCTTATGAGGAAGTACTGAAGGAGGCACAGGAGCTTGGATTTGCGGAAGCGAATCCCGCCGCAGATGTGGATGGCCTGGATGCTGCCAGGAAGATGGCCATTCTCTCAACGCTTGGCTTTTCCATGCCGATTGACCTTTCGGATGTAAAGGTGGAGGGAATTACAGGGATCACTGAGGAGGACATCAGCTATAGCAAGAAATTAGGCTATACCATGAAATTAATCGGCCTTGCCTCAAGAAGCGGAGAAAAGGTTGAAGTCAGTGTCCAGCCGGCATTGCTTCAGGATTCCCATCCGCTTGCCTCCGTCAATGATGAGTACAATGCTGTTTATGTGTATGGGGAAGCAGTGGGCGAAACGATGTTTTACGGTCCGGGGGCCGGAAGTCTGCCCACAGCAACGGCAGTCGTGTCCGATGTCGTAGAGGTCATGAAAAATATGCGCCTTGGTGTTACGGGAAACAGTGCTATTTCACCTCAGTTCAAAAAGGCGCTTAAGGAACCTGGGGAGATCACGGCTAAATATTTTGTGCGGCTTCATGTGAAGGATGAAGTCGGAGTGTTTGCGAGCATCACTTCGATCTTCTCTGAACATGGCGTAAGCTTTGAAAAAATTCTGCAAATGCCTATTAAAGAAAAAGACCTGGCCGAAATTGTCGTCATTACGCATCAAGCGACGCTTCAAGGATTTGAACAGATTCTTCAAAAGCTACAGGATTATGACATGGTACGATCTGTAAAAAGTACATACCGGGTGGAAGGAGACAAAATCATATGAGCTGGAAAGGCCTGATCGAAGAATACCGGGGATATCTTCCTGTGACGGAGGAAACACCCTCTTTATCCTTGCATGAAGGAAACACGCCTCTGATTCACTGCAAAAACCTGTCCGGCCTTTTGGATGTAGATCTTTATGTAAAGTACGAGGGACTCAATCCCACCGGATCTTTTAAGGACAGAGGAATGGTCATGGCAGTGGCAAAAGCCATAGAAGCAGGAAGTGATGCGATTATCTGCGCTTCCACCGGCAATACCTCCGCCGCAGCTGCAGCCTATGCCGCAAGAGCAGGAATTAAGTGCTATGTGGTGATTCCAAACGGAAAAGTCGCACTAGGGAAGCTTGCCCAGGCGATTATGTATGGTGCTGAAATTGTAGCGATTGATGGGAATTTTGATGAAGCATTGCGGCTTGTTCGAAGCATCAGCGAAAAGCATTCTGTTTCGCTTGTCAATTCTGTAAATCCTTATCGCCTGGAGGGACAGAAAACGGCAGCATTTGAAATATGTGATTCTCTTGGTGCTGCTCCAGATATTTTGGCCATTCCAGTAGGCAATGCGGGGAATATTTCGGCTTATTGGAAAGGGTTCAAGGAATATCACGAACGCAGGGGGACTGGACTCCCGCAGATGAGAGGGTTTGAGGCAGAAGGAGCAGCAGCCCTTGTGCATAACCGGGTATTTGAAGAGCCTGAGACGATAGCGACAGCCATACGGATCGGAAATCCTGCAAGCTGGGAACTTGCCGTAAAGGCTGCTGAAGAGTCTAATGGGAAAATTGATGAAGTCTCGGATGATGAGATTTTGAGTGCCTATAAGCTCCTGGCAAAAAAAGAAGGGATTTTTGCTGAGCCTGCTTCCTGTGCTTCCATAGCTGGGATCATAAAACAGGTGAAAAGCGGAGAAATCCCTAAAGGAGCCAAAATTGCAGCTGTGCTGACAGGAAATGGATTGAAGGACCCTGAAACGGCGGTGGATTACAGCGAGATAGCCCCGATTCTCCTTCCGGCAGATGAGCAGGCTATCGCCGGGCATATGATGGGTGTGGCACGTAAATGACAGAAGCAGAAATGTTCCGGATCAGAGTCCCTGCAAGCACGGCAAATTTGGGACCCGGATTTGACTCCATCGGCCTTGCATTGGGTTTGTATCTGGAGCTTGAGGCAGCTCCTTCAGACACCTGGGAAGTGGTGCCGCTGACAAAGGAACTCGAAATCTTTCCTAAGAACGAAACTCATTTCATCTGCCGGATTGCCCTTGAAACGGCGGCTCAATTCGGTGCTGGCTTGAAGCCCTGCCGATTACAGATATCAAGCGGCATACCGCTTACAAGGGGCCTTGGAAGCAGCGCTTCAGCCATAGTGGCTGGGATCGAGCTTGCCGATGCACTGGGAGGACTGGGTCTCTCCAGGGAGGATAAGGTGCGGCTCTCTTCCAAATATGAAGGCCATCCCGATAACGCAGGGGCTTCTGTCTGCGGGGGGCTGGTAGTAGGAAGGCATACCGACCTTGGGACAGACTTGCTGTCATTTAAGCTGGATGACCTTTCAATAATCGCCGTCATACCTGAATACGAGCTTCCGACAGAAGACTCGAGAAAGGTTCTTCCTTCTTCCCTGGCATTTAGCGAAGCAGTCCAGGCAAGTGCTGTTTCTAACACCTTTCTGGCTGCCATGCTTTCAAAAGATTATAAGCTGGCGGGTAAGATGATGGGAGCGGATCTGTTTCACCAGCCATACCGAAGGGAACTGGTGCCGCATTTGGAGCGTGTAGAGGCTGCTGCAAAAAAAGCAGGCGCTTTCGGGACAGCCTTGAGCGGTGCGGGACCGACCGTCCTATGTTTTGTGGATGAAAGCTGCTGCACGGAAGCAGAGGAAAGGCTGAAAGAAGAGTTTCCAAGTTTCAGCGTTATGCGGATTGCGATAGACAATATCGGCAGCACTGTCGAGAAGCTGAATTCCGCATCACTGAAGCTGTAAGCATACAAAAAGAGACTGTCTCATAAGGGGCCCTGGCTGCAGTATGGTGAATTGCCATACAGGCAGGGGCTGGTTCCTTATTTTGAGACAGTCTCTTCATTTATCTTTATGCTTTAGAATACTTGTTCAACTTCCACAACACCGGGAACTTCTTCGAGCAGGGCACGTTCGATTCCTGCTTTTAGTGTAATAGTAGAACTTGGGCAGCTGCCGCATGCACCCAGCAAACGAAGCTTTACAATTCCGTCCTCTACATCTACAAGCTCACAATCTCCACCGTCACGAAGAAGAAACGGACGAAGCTTATCAAGGACCTCTTGAACCTGTTCTGTCATTGCTTGTTCAGACATACCTATCCACTCCTTTCCTAGTATTATTATAATCACTATGTGCTTAAAAAGCTATCCGAATTAACCGAAAAGATACATGGAATCGCATTTTATCTTTAAATTGGGCTTATTTGAAGCTGTCTGGCTTTCTATGTATCATGTTCCATATTGGTTCACAAACTTTCTGAAAATATCCATTAGTATGAATACAGCTTTTATAAAGGGACAGCATCAGGTAAACTTAAAATGGGATTAAGCGAAAAAAATGAATTTCCAGCGAAGGGCGGAATCGTAATGAAAAAAGAAATTGAAGTCCAGGTATATGGAGCTGAAATTATATGTGCAAGCTGTGTGAATCTGCCATCTTCCAAAGAAACCCGTGACTGGCTTGAGGCAGCACTGGGGCGTAAATTTCCTGGGCAGCGCTTTTCGGTGAGCTATGTTGACATAGAAAATCCGCCAGAGGATGAAGAAAAACGTGCCTTTGCACTAAGAGTCGTGGAGGAAGACATGTTTTATCCGGTTGTGCGTATAGAATCCGAAATTGTCGGTGAAGGAAATCCAAAGCTGAAGACAATCGTTGCTGAAATGGAGAAGTACGGCTACCGGCAGCTGCCGGAATAGGGCAGTAGAACGTATACTTAAGCATTACATATTTTTTGGAGGAAACGAATGGTACGCACTTGTTTTGTTCATTTGATCGTAGCCGTAATGGCGATCGACAGGGATTTTACTAGTACTGCAGCAGGCCATGGATCTGAAGCTGAAGTATCTAATCCTGGATGCTCCCCATTTGCCGATGCTGAAAAATGCTTAACAATATACCGGGATTTGCAAATGCATTGAAAGGCTTCAAAATGATGGGAATCGAAGTCATCATTTCCGGTATCCAGCCAGAGGTGGCGATCCAGCTGGTTCACACTGGGATCCACCCTCACAAACACCAAAACATTCGGACAGATGACGCAGGCACTCCAGTATATCAGAGGTCTGTAGGTAGGTTTTTCTTTTCCAAAGTGATGGCCGGAAGAGCTTTAGCCGGCGGCATGCTAAGCTTAGTAAAGCTGTTCCGCCCATCTTTTACATGCGGCGGAAATAGCTTTTCTTAAAAGGGCCGGGACGGCCTTTGCGGGGATCTTTGTATCCTCCACTGGGCTGATGCCCCAAACTGACTATGATGACTGCTGCCGCAAAGGCTAGAATGAACTTTTTATTCAATGTCACTTACTTCTTTCTGATTTAATTTCATGTGGTTATTATACTCTATTATTTATAGAATAAATGCTAAAATTCAAGAGAAAAGCCTGAGGATTTTTCATTAATTTATTTTCCCTTCATATAGTATTACCAACAGAAAGCAGGAGGGATCTTCATGTTCTACGCTCATTTGGTCATATTTAAACTGGCTCCGGAACAGAGAAAGGCTGCAGAGCAGCTCATCAAGGAACTGGACAAAATGAACAGACAGCTATCCGGCTTTAGGGGAAATGTTTATTTTATGGACGATTCATCTTGTGAATATAGGGCTTTGAATTATTGGGATACTAAAAAAGATGCAGAACAAGCCAATCTTATTCTGTTTCCTATTCTTGAGAAGGCGGTCCAAAAATACACAAGCAACAAACCCTCCTATAAGATGTTTGAAGTTTTTGACCCAACCAATGATAGTGAACTGATTTCATCTCATATCCTATGAGTAGTAAATTTGGCTTTCTATCCGGACTGAGCATTAAAACTTAACAAAAAACACGCAGTTTGAAAAAAACTGCGTGTTTTTTCTCTATTGTAATGGGGGAAACCCCTTGATGGATAAAGGTTTTACAAAAATAGAAAAAAGCTAAAAAATTATTACCCGTTGTGATATTTATACATCCACAAGATCCCCGATTTAATCAGGCGGGCAACACGGCCGGTTACTGGTGTGTCGTTGACAAGTCCGAATCCATGCTTGCTGCCCAGAGAGCCCATGGTACCCTTCATCTTTATGGAAGGAAGTGTTTCTGGGATTGGTTTTCCTGCCCATTTCCTTTTTAGAATATCTGCAATTTGTTCTGCCTGCTCTTCTGCAAGCTGTGCGCTAGGAGCGTGAGGAAGACTCGCGCAGTCCCCAACCACAAATACATCATCACGTCCTGGAAGGAAATGCTGTGGAGTTAAGATAACACGGCCTTGTCTATCCTTTTCCACATCAAGGTCCCTGACAAGCTTGTTCGGTTGGATGCCGGCCGTCCATACAATAGCATCAAATGGAAGCGGCTCATCATGATTATACAGCAGATTTTCTTCCACTCTTGTGATGTTTGCCTTGTTTACGATTTCCACATTATGCTTTGTAAACCAGGATTGCACATATTTACTCAAACGCTCAGAAAAAGCGGATAATATATGCTCACCGCGGTCAAAGAGAACCACATTCAAATCCGGGCGGCTTTCATTAAGCTCGCTGGCGAGCTCTACACCGCTCAAGCCCGCACCTACGATTCCCACTCTGGCGCCAGGTGCCAGATTGTTCAGTACTTGATACGTTGTACGCGATTTTTCAATGGTCTGAATGCTTAGAGTATACACATCGGCCCCAGGTACATTATGATATTTATCCTCACAGCCAAGACCGATCACAAGATCATCATAGCTTACAGGTTCTTTATCATTCAAATAAACCTTTCTTTCCTCCAGGCTGATTTCTGTAATTTCCCCATAAGCAATCGTTAGGCGCTCGTGTTCTGGAAAAGAAACACGAACTTCCTGGTCCGAAACGGTTCCTGCAGCTAATGCATAATATTCTGTCTTTAAACAATGGTATGGTGACCGGTCGATCAGGGTGACGGTCCGATCCTCTGGAAGATGAGGAAGAATTCTTTGGAGTATCCTCATTCCGCCGTAGCCCCCACCTAAAACAACTAAATTTTTCATAGTTTTAACCCCTTTTGCCTCAAATAGTAGCTCATGGATTCAGCGCTTACATCTTCCTTTCCAGCACATTCTACAGAGTTCTTTTGGAAAGCCGATGCAGATTTTTTACTAGTGTCAATTTTTCATAGTTTCAAAATGTTATATTTAAATACCATTAAAAAGTATAGCGAAATTCATATGAAATCTCAATAGAATTCTGGAGAACCAAATCTTAATCAAAGCATCCATTCAATTCCGCAAGAGCCGGCTTATAGGGCATTTAAAATACTGCCTTTCTGAAAATTCATGAATTCTATTGAGGGCCGTACGGGTAAACTAAATCCTAAAAAGGATGGCCTAAATATCACTTATGTAGATAGACTACCCCTTTTTTTATAAAGAAAACGAGCTTTTGAAGAATCTGAAATTGACTGAGAGGGAAAAAAGAGGTAGGATTAGGTCGTTAAACTGTGAGGTGAGATGGTTGAAGCCTATTATAGAATTCTGCATCAGCAACCTGGCGAGCGGTTCACAGGAAGCGCTGGAGGTGCTTGAAAGAGATCCGGATCTTGATATTGTTGAATATGGATGTCTGGGCTATTGCGGTAAATGTGCCAGCAGTTTCTTTGCCCTCGTTAACGGGGAAGTGGTCACTGGAGAAAGTGCAGAAGAGCTGGTTTCCAGCATATATGAATTTATCGAAGAAAACCCAATGTTTTAATCAGCTGGTTACTGTCGTCTCAGTAATCGAATCTATATATAAAAGCGGGGCAGTCCATAATCTGCCCCGCTTTATTTGGCTATACGCTGCTTTTCTCTTATGAGCTGCCACTGCTCTTTTGCCATCTCGATAATCTTGGTTTCTATTGTAGTGCGCTGTTTCTCAAGGACCATGGAAAAATGCCGGGCGGATTTGCTGACATCCCCTGTTCTCCTGGAGAGCTCAGCGATCAGATATAACACTTTGATTTCAGACATCTTGGTGCCGCGATAATCTCCTTCATAGTAGGACCTCTCGTATTCATGAAGCGCAAGTGTGATAAAACGGAGCTCCTGATCTTCCATTGAAAGTCCGCGGTACAGCCATGAAATTCGCAAAAAAATTCCGGCCATAATGCAATGCGGTTCTTTCTTGAGCCCAGCACAATAAGAGGCCAGCTTGTAGGCAGTAATCGCCTGCTCCTGTGTTCTTTCTTTCCCGGTCTCACGGGGAACCCAGAAGGCAGATACCTTTTCTTTCAGCTCTTCTTTTGTACCAGGAGGAAAATGGGCTGAGAATTGGCCGGAACATGAATAGCCGCAATGGGGACAGACTACTGCAGTATAAAGTGAAGGGTCAAGCAGCGGGTCCGCGTAAATCGGCCTGAAATCGGTATCCATCCCATCCATTCGTATAAATCTTGACCGAATGCTCTTTGCAGTAAAGCTTTTGCTGAACAAATTACAGATGAGGTTCCGGTCAAATAGTGGTTCCATATTCAGCGCTCCCTGTTTTTTGTAGGTGTTTTTTTACCATTATAGTCCTTTTGGTATATTCATTCATCTATTTTATAATAAATCAAGGGAGTAAATACCTATTTTTCTTCTCTGGTGGATGGATTGTGAAAATCAACTTAGTTGAGCACTCTGTTTCGTTTGGTATATACTATAGTATGGAACCATTTTAAAAAGGAGGCGGAAAAACGATGAGTGAGTTGATTACTCTGACTGAAGCTGCTGCGCTGCATATCAAGGATATGATGAAGCATAATGAAGAAGAAGATGCTTATTTGCGCGTGTCGGTTAACGGCGGCGGATGCAGCGGCCTGTCCTATGGGATGGGATTTGCCCATGAAATTGGTGAAGAAGATACAAGGCTCGACCAGCATGGCCTTGTCATCCTGGTTGATAATGAAAGCTCCCCCATACTTAGAGGGACTGTTATAGATTATAAAGAATCTTTAATGGGCGGCGGGTTTACCATCGACAATCCGAACGCCATCGCAGCGTGCGGATGCGGTTCATCCTTCCGTACGGCTAAGGTTGCGGGAACGCCTGAGGAATGCTAATAAGGGTTAAAAATCACATTGGTTTTTTGAGTGTAACAAGCCCAAAATAATGTGTTAACAACCCTTAAAGCCAGGAATCAAGATTGTGATTACATGCCTTCTCGATAGTTTTGAAAAACTAACTATCTGAGGAGGTTTTTCTATCTCGCTAAATAAGTGGATAAGGAAAAAAGCAGTTGGAAAGTTGTCTAATCAGTTAAGCGATTGACTTGGTTTTAGCGGGGAAGAGTGCTAGGGGGTAATAAAGAATCCTTAGGAATTATAGGATTGTGAAACTTTGTATCTTTGATTCAAAGGGATTCGGAAGCTTAAATAAAACTGTGATTTTATGAAGGAGAGCCAGCCTTTTACTCATTTGTCCATACCCGTAATTTCTATTATAAACAAAAATGACTTCCATCTTTGTTTTGGAAGTCTTTTTGTTTGTCTATTTAAATTATTGGATAATTCAGTTCATATTTCGGGTAGCAATAATAAGGCGGTCTGCGTCCTATTTTAGGCATTGGCCATGAATCCTCAATATAACTCATAGTAACTTTTTCCGTTGAATGGTTCACAAGTAATAACTCTGCTTCTCGATTAAATTCATATCTCAATGCAAGAACCTCCTTATATTAGGAATGTGTGGATTCGCCACCGTCAACATGCAGCACTTGGCCTGTAACAAAACGTGAATCATCAGAAGCTAGATAAACAAATGTTGGTGCAAGTTCAAATGGATGTGCAACTCGTTCCATTGGGTTAAATGCCCCATAGACAGCCACTTGGTCAGACGAGAAGCTTGCTGCAATCAGCGGCGTCCAGATTCGGCCTGGAGCAACTGCGTTTACTCGAATTCCTTGTTTCACAACATTTTTAGCCAAAGCACGTGTCCAGCCAACAATTGCACCCTTTGTGGCCGTATAATCAATCATTTGCTGCTCACCTACATACGTTACGACAGAAGAAGTACCGATAATAGAACTGCCTGGTTTTAAGTAAGGAAGCGCTGCTCTCGTTGTGTAAAAATGTGAATATATGTTGACTTTAAAGGTGTCATCGAATTGTTCGTCTGTAATGTCAAGAAGGCTGAGTTGTTGAAATTGGATCCCTACGTGGTTACAAAGAATATCCAGGCGTCCGAAGGTTTTTACTGTTTGCTCTACAATAGCGATACATTGTTGTTTATCTCGCAAGTCTCCTGGCATTAATATACAACGCTGTCCTAGTTCTTCGATTCTTGCTTTTGTTCTATTAGCATCTTCGTGTTCATCTAAGTATGCAATGGCAACGTCAGCACTTTCCTTTGCGAAGGCAATGGCTGTTGCTGCACCAATACCACTATCCCCTCCTGTAATAAGAGCAACTTTTCCTGCTAACTTACCACTCCCTTTGTAATTAGGATTTTCAATGATTGGAAGTGGTACCATTAAGCTTTCTAAACCAGGATGACGAAGTTGACGTTGTTCTGGTAAATTCATTGGGATTTCTTGATAGCGTGTGATTTTTCCATAATTAGGGTACATCGGATAAGGCTGAGTTTTCATGTTCTCTAGAAACATTTGTTGCATTTGTTTTATTTGTTGCAAATCACGTTTATCAGATTCTTGTGCCATTTAACTCCCTCCTCTTGTGCTTTTCCCCTTAAATGTTTATGTCGGTTACTGCTAATCCAAGTATCAATAATTAAAAACTTGTGTTAAGACGCCTCTTTTTTCTTTGGCTTTTTTGGGCAGGAAAGGAGCGCAGGAAAGCCGAATAACAATAGCAGGCATGATTCCGGATGCACCAAAAAATACTGGAGGAATCTCAATTGGTAAAATTATTAATTGCCGACAGGGACCGAAATGAACTTGCAGGGATAAGCTGGCTGGTAAAGTCCTATGCCCTTCCCTTTGATGAAGTCCTTTTGGCTGACTCAATGTCCGATCTGTTCCGTGTGATAGAAGCGAAGCTTCCTGGGGTCATCTGTGTGGAGCTGGATATGATTCAGCCTGGAGAATGGGAAGGATTCATGGGCTTGGTCACCCGATATTCTGCTGTTGTTATCGTCATGACAGCTGAGGCTACCTATGAGAGGGCCTATCAGGGCATCCAGCTTGGGGCCCTGGATTTATGGCTGAAGCCGCTCACACCGGAAATTGTGAAGCGCGTGTTGGCCCGGAGCGTCAAGCTTCCTGCCCCTCCAGAAGAATCGGGTCCGGCTGGCACAAAGCCCATTTCCTATCATTCTTTATTTAATAGCCGTGAAAAGGAAACTGGCTGTTACCAAATCTTGCTGATTAAGCTGGAAAACCCTGAAAAGAAAGAGATGCTTCATTCTTTTGTAGAAAATTACAGTTTTCCGTCCCCTCCAGTTATCCTGCCGCTAAATGATGTGGTAGTCTGCCTGTTTTCTTTTTTAAAAAAGGATGCTAAGCGCTCTTTGCTTTTATGCGGCAACCGTTTCTTAAAGGATTGGGAGAATCGTTTTTCCGAAACGATTTCTCTTGTGATTTATAATGGAGAAAAGAATCTGTCCCTGCAGGAGCAATATGAAATTGCCAGGGGGGCGCTCGATTATCAGTTTTATCAGGGAAGCCGCAAGCTGTTCTATGTCACACAGGGCCCTGAGTGGAAACGGGAAGACCCTTTTTTAACCCCTTCGGAGCAAAGGCTTTGGATTGCGATGCTTAATGAAGATAAGAGGCAGGAAATAAAGGAATGGATGTACGGCGAATTTCTGAATCAGAAAGAGCCTTACCCTGAGCCGGGTTTTACACGGATCAGGCTCACAAGCATTCTGGCCCAGGTCAGCCGATTTATGAAAACATGTCTGGCGGACGGCGGGGAAAATTTGGAAAGCTACCATAAAGTGTTTCATATTATACTATATAACCCCAATCTTTACCGCATCGTCCAGGAATTTTACTTATTCATACTTGATGTCCTGGACCTGGCTAATTCTCAGAAGGAGCGGTCAAGAAGAGATATAGTGGAGCTTGCTTATCAATATATTGAATCCCATTTTCAAAATCCTCATTTAAAACTGGAGCACGTCTCTTCACATGTCGAAAGAAGCCAGGCCTACCTAAGCTCCCAGTTTTCTAAGAGATATGGAATTCCTTTTAGAGATGCATTGAATTATGCAAGAGTGAAAGAAGCGAAACGGCTATTAAGGGAAACTCTGCTGCCGATACAGCATATAGCCAGCAAGTCTGGTTTTGACAACGCGAATTATTTCAGCCGCATCTTCAAGAAAAGTGTCGGCTTGACCCCGAGAGAATACCGCAACCAAAAGAAAATGCTAAAAACGTAAATTTTTCTCCTTTAGACTCAGCTATACATCCATAATTCTGTCAAGAACAAAAAATTATTTGCTGAATTCAAATATTCATCATCTATTTTCCCATGACTTCCTCCCATAAAATCAAGAAGAGAGAAAAGAAATGGGAAGGCGGGAATACCTATGGGACAGGGAAGGAAAATAACGAATTTTTCCGGCACAGAGCTCCATACAAAAGGATGGGTTCAGGAAGCGGCCTTGAGGATGCTCTATAATAATTTAAATGCCGAGGTGGCAGAACGGCCCGAGGATCTGGTGGTATACGGAGGAATCGGAAAGGCTGCCCGGAACTGGGAATGCTTCGATGCCATTGTTCAGTCACTAAAGGAGCTTGGAAATGATGAAACACTCCTTATCCAGTCCGGCAAGCCTGCGGCTGTCTTTAAAAGCCATGAAGATGCACCCAGAGTTTTGCTGGCAAATTCCAATCTGGTTCCTGCCTGGGCAAACTGGGAGCATTTTAATGAGCTCGATAAGAAGGGGCTGATGATGTACGGGCAGATGACTGCTGGCAGCTGGATTTACATCGGCAGCCAGGGAATCGTCCAGGGAACCTATGAAACCTTTGCGGAATGTGCAAGACAGCATTTTAATGGGTCACTTGCCGGCACCCTTACAGTAACAGCCGGTCTTGGAGGCATGGGAGGGGCCCAGCCGCTTGCAGTCTCCCTGAATGGGGGAGTAAGCATCAATGTGGAAATGGATAAGTCACGAATCAAGAGGCGGATCGATACAGGATATTTAGATGTAGAGGCGAAAAACCTTCAGGAGGCTATTGCCATGGCTGAAAGGGCTAAAAAAGAGAAAAGGGCCCTTTCTATAGGAATTGCAGGCAATGCGGCTGAACTGCTGCCTTCTATGCTGGCGGAGAATTTCATCCCTGATATATTGACAGACCAGACCTCCTCGCATGATCCGTTAAACGGATATAATCCTGCCGGACTTTCCCTTGAAGATGCGGCCCAGCTGAGAGCCAGTGATCCAAAGGCATATGTGGAGAAGGCAAAGAAAAGCATAGCTGAACATGTAAGTGCCATGCTGAGGATGCAGGAGCAGGGAGCCGTTACCTTTGATTATGGAAACAACATCCGGCAGGCAGCTTTCGATCAGGGGGTAAAGGAAGCATTCCGGTTTCCGGGGTTTGTCCCTGCATTTATCCGGCCCCAGTTCTGCGAAGGAAGAGGCCCCTTTAGATGGGCGGCTTTATCGGGGGACCCCGAGGATATCTATAAAACGGATGAAGTCATCCTGAAGGAATTCAGCAGCAATCACCAGCTGTGCAGCTGGATTAAGATGGCGCGTGAACGGATCCAATTTCAAGGATTGCCAGCCCGGATCTGCTGGCTTGGGTATGGGGAAAGAGCGAGGTTTGGGAAGATCATCAACAGCATGGTGGCCTCTGGAGAACTAAAGGCCCCGATTGTAATTGGACGCGACCATTTAGACTCTGGATCTGTGGCTTCTCCCAACCGGGAAACAGAAAATATGAAGGATGGCAGTGATGCAGTTGCAGATTGGCCGATCCTGAATGCCCTTATCAATTGTGCAGGAGGGGCCAGCTGGGTTTCGGTCCATCAGGGCGGGGGTGTCGGAATGGGGTATTCCATTCATGCAGGCATGGTCATTGTCGCTGATGGGACAAAGGAAGCGGAGCGGCGCCTGGAAAGGGTGCTCGCTGCGGATCCGGGAATCGGAATTGTCCGGCATGCGGATGCTGGATATGAAAAGGCGGTGGACGCAGCTAAAAGACATGGCATTAAAATGCCCATGCTCTCATATGAAGGAGGCAGCAGCGCGGATGAATAAGCCTATCTTTATTAGGAACGCAAACCAGCTTGTATCTTTTAAAGGAAGTTCACATTCTCCACTGACAGGCCGCTCTATGGAAAACCTAATGATTCTTTCCAATGGGAGTGTATGGATTGAAAAGGGGCGGATAGCAGATGCAGGGGAGGATTCCATTCTTGCAGAAAAGTTTAAAGACCGCATCCACGAGGCCAGCGTCATAGATGCCGAAGGGAAGCTTGTCACACCAGGCTTGGTGGATCCCCATACCCATTTAATTCACAGCGGCACCCGGGAAGAGGAATTTAATAGGAGGCTCCACGGGGCTTCCTATATGGAAATTATGGAGAGCGGCGGAGGGATTCATGCAACAGCTGCTGCCACACAAAAAGCGGACATTGACCAGCTCATCAGCGAAGGTCTGGCAAGGCTTGATTCTTTTCTTCTCCATGGGGTCACAACCTTGGAAGCCAAAAGCGGATATGGACTGACACTTGAGCAGGAAATCAAGCAGCTGGAAGCCGCAGCAAGCCTCTCCTGTCAGCATCCTATCGATATTGTTCATACATTTATGGGGGCGCATGCCATCCCGAAGCGCTACAAGGATAAGCCCGATCAGTTTGTGGATCTTGTGTCACAAGAAATGATCCCTGAAATAGCCAAAAGAGGGCTTGCAGAATTTAATGATGTGTTTTGTGAACGAGGGGTATTTACACCCGAGCAGACGAGAAAAATTTTAAGAGCGGGAATTGCACACGGGCTGATCCCTAAAATTCATGCAGACGAAATAGAACCATATGGAGGGGCGGAGCTCGCAGCAGAGATGGGGGCTATCTCGGCAGACCACCTCCTCAGAGCATCCGATTATGGAATTGAAAAGATGGCGGAAAGAGGTGTCACTGCCGTTTTGCTGCCAGGAACTGCCCTTTTTTTAATGACCGATCCGGTTAACGGAAGGAAGATGATTGACAGGGGGGTACCTGTAGCATTGGCAACAGATTTTAACCCGGGATCTTCCCCGACCGTATCCCTGGGGCTCATCATGAACCTGGGATGCTTAAGGATGGGAATGAGCCCCGCAGAAGTACTGGCTGCAGCCACGATCAATGCTGCCCATGCCATTAACCGGGGAAGGGATATCGGATCCATAGAGAAAGGGAAAAAAGCAGATATTGTCTTGTTTAATGTCCCGAATTATTTGCGCCTGCAGTATGAGTTTGGTGTCAATCATGTCCATACCGTCATCAAGGAAGGGGAGGTTGTAGTAGAGAACGGAAAGCTTGTGCGGAAAATATAAGGATAATTCCTCCTTTTTCAAAAACAAAGGAGCCTGCCTTGCTGTACGGCAGAACTGGCAGTTCAAACTACCATACAGGCGAAGGCAGACTCCTTTAAAACAGTCTTTACTCGGTATAAAAATTAATTAAACATGGAAGTACTGTGAAGCGGCTGAATTCTTGCTTTTGGATCAATGTAAGATTTTGCATTGTTTACAGCAGTTGGTGCTTCGCCAAATCCGGTAGCTATAAGCTTAGCTTTGCCTTCATATGTGCAGATATCTCCCGCAGCGTAAATTCCAGGAATATTGGTTTCCATTTTTGAGTTTACGACAATTGAATTTTTCTCGATCTCAAGTTCCCACTCTTTAATTGGTCCGAGTGAGGAAACGAAGCCATAGTTCACAATGACAGCATCTACGTCCAGAACTTCTTTTGTTTCTTCCTTTGCATTCTCAAGAACAACTTGTTTGATGCCCTCTTCATCTCCAATGATTTCAGCAGGGACAAACGGAGTTTTTATATCAACCTTGGAATTCATCAGGTTCTCCACACTGTGCTCATGTGCCCGGAATTTATCCCTTCTATGAACAAGGGATACTTTTTCGGCAATGGGCTCTAGCATAAGTGCCCAGTCTACTGCAGAATCTCCTCCGCCAAAGACCACGACTTTCTGGCCTGCAAATTTATTTAGGTCATCAATGAAATAGTGAAGGTTTTTCCCCTCATATTCCTTTGCTTTCTCCAGTTCAAGCCTCCGGGGCTGGAATGCTCCGTTTCCTGCTGTAATGATAATGGTCTTGGAAAAATGAATTTCTTCATTAGTTGTTATCTTGAATACGCCATCTGCTTGTTTTTCAACTTTTTCGACAGCCTGCTCAAGGCAGATCTTTTGCTCGAATTTTTGCATCTGCTCTTTAAGGTTATCTACAAGCTCCTGGGCTCTGACTTTGGGAAAGCCGGCTACATCATAAATGTATTTTTCAGGATATAGAGCAGTTAACTGTCCACCGAGCTGAGGAAGGCTTTCTATAATTTTAACGGAAGCCTGGCGCATTCCCCCGTAGAAAGCTGTAAACAGCCCGGTCGGCCCGCCCCCAATAATGGTTATATCATAAACGTTTTGATCTTCTCTCACTGATAAGCCTCCTATGTAAATAAAATCTTTTATTATTTTAACACAAAATAAAAATGATAGTCTCTTCGAAAGTCACTAAGTTCGAAAATTCTGATACTTTTTCAGGATATAGGAAGATTTCTGGAGAAATTAGAAAAAAATTCATGAGAATAATCTTGAAATATAGCATAAAAGGGAATAAGATGGAGAATAAGAGTATTAATATTTTGTGACAAATCTTTAACGTTTTTTTGAACTCATACGTGAATTACATCACAAACTTTTAACAATTTATCGTTAAGATTTGCTTTGATTTGACACACTATAAATAAAAATATAAAAGGTGGATTTGATACTCGTGAGAAAGCCAAAAATTGTTGTACTTGGAGCCGGTTATGGCGGTTTAATGACTGTCACTAGACTGCAGAAATCTTTAGGAGTTAATGAAGCGGATATCGTCTTAGTCAATAAAAACGATTACCATTATGAAACAACCTGGCTGCATGAGGCTTCTGCTGGTACTTTAAGCCCTGACCGCGTGCGTTACCCGGTCAGTGATGTTATTGATAAAAATAAGGTGGATTTTGTACAGGATTCTGTTGTGGAGATTAAAACAGATGAAAATACAGTTATCCTTGAAAACGGTCAAGCCGACTATGATTATCTTGTCGTTGCGCTTGGGGGAGAGTCAGAAACATTTGGGATTAAAGGACTAAAAGAGCATGCTTTTACCATTTCCAACGTAAATACCTCACGGCAGCTCAGAGAGCATATTGAATATCAGTTTGCTACGTATCATAATGAAGAAGAGAAAAAAGATGAGCGCCTGACTATTGTAGTGGGGGGGGCAGGATTCACAGGTATCGAATTCCTTGGAGAATTAACGAACCGTGTTCCGGAACTCTGCAAAGAGTTTGATGTAGATTACCATAAAGTCCGCATCATCTGTGTTGAAGCCGCTCCTATGGTACTCCCAGGATTTGATCCAGAGCTTGTAACGTATGCTGTATCTGTCCTAGAGAAAAAAGGGGTCGAATTTAAAATTGGAACCGCCATTAAGGAAGCCACTCCTGAAGGAATCATTGTCGGCAAGGGTGAGGATGAAGTTGAGGAGATCAAAGCAGGAACCGTTGTGTGGGCTGCAGGTGTCCGCGGTAATTCCGTCATTGAAAAGTCTGGTATTGAAGCGATGCGCGGCCGTGTAAAGGTCGATCCGAACCTGCGCGTCCCGGGCCATGAAAATATTTTTGTGATTGGTGACTCTTCCTTGGTGATCAATGAAGAAATTAACCGCCCATATCCTCCGACTGCACAAATTGCCATGCAGCAGGGTGTAACAGTGGCTAAAAACCTTTCAGCACTTATTCGCCACCAGGAAGGATTGGAAAGCTTTGTCTTTGATAACAAAGGAACCGTCTGCTCCCTCGGCGAAGACGATGCAATCGGGGTTGTGTTCGGTAAAAAGGTTAAGGGTGCCAAGGCTTCTTTCATGAAGAAAATGGTCGACAACCGTGCATTATTCATGGTTGGCGGTGTGGGCTTGACACTTAAAAAAGGAAAATTTAAATTCTTTTAATCCTATGGAAAGACCGCAGCTTCTGCGGTCTTTTTATGCGAATGGCAGTTACCTGGGACCCTGACAAAGTCAGGGTCCTTCACTTTGTGTCTGGACAGGCACGACACGCGGAGTAACGACTGAATGAGAGAAACGACAGGGAAAAGCAGCTCGAAGTGGGTCTGTGTTCGGACAGGTTGAGGAGGAACCCGGTAAAAGTGGTCCGAAGCCAGTCTGTGCCCGGACCAAGTAAATAGTTTCCACATGATACAGGCTATATTACAGAGGTAGAGATTGAAATTGTATTTTTTAATTTATCCAAATATTCTGTAATTTTGTAAAAATAGAAGATAAATCGAGTTTGAGGTACTTGTATGCGTTTACACGAGAGAAATCGGGGTTTTCTTTTTGAAGGAAAAGCTGTTATATTATCAGAAATCACTAATGAGGAGGACGACAATGAAAAAGCAGAATGAATGTGCGTACTGTGCCGGGAAAGGGTATTTTCAATTATTGCTTGGCGGTTCTGAAACGTGTGCCTGCTGTGACGGAAGCGGGAAAGAAAAGACCGAGTCTTAAACTCCATGTAGACGATATGGAGTTTTTTTTTTGCCCATTCCCGGCAGATCTTTCTTTCTAATCCTCCGAAATGAAGGATTGACGGTTGGAAGCTCTTTCAGTAAACTAGTAAATGATGCTTCTAGGAGGGCAAATTTTCCATGAATATAGCGGTTTTAATTATATCAATGGTGTTATTTTTTGTATTGTTATTTGGTATAGGGTTTATTCTTAATATGCTGCTGCGCAAGACCTGGGTGGTGGCCATCGTTTATCCGCTTATAGCATTGATGTTTATAAACGATCAGAAAATCTCCAGCTTTTATGGAGAACCGGGAACGGCGTTTCCCCAGCTTGGCCATAAAATCCAGTCTCTTCATCTGGCTGACCTTTTAATCCTCCTTTTCGGCTTTATGGGTGCTTTAGGGGCAGGGATGACGATTAGGACTCTTCGTGAACGAGGCTATAGGATGTTTTAATCCTTCCTTTGCCCAAAATGCCGACCTCGAATAATTAGTAAATTACTAGATACATTAATCTTAACAAACCTTTTGTAATCTTTTCTCCCCATCTTTATCATCGGTGTGTTCAGCCCTGATTCTTTTGAATCAGGGTTTATTTCATTTATTACCGCTTCAGGAAACAAAGGATTGAACGGCCTCTTGCCACAAGTTTTTGTTCCGATTAGGAATATTTCTTATAAATGTGGGAAAGAAATACATATTGAGAGGAGTGGGAATTTTATATTGAGAAAGCTAAAGATCTTTACATATCGAGTTTTTATTATATTATTGCTCATCCTTGCTTTACACTCGACCTATTACAGCCTTACTGGAGTAAGTGCCCGGATGATGATGCCGGAGGATACCACATCAGGGATGCATCCTTCTTTACTGGATGGATGGCGGCCGGTCAGCTTGACTGGAAATGAGCTGCAAACGATCCGGCCAGATTTGAAATTAGCCTCCTCTACCGTGTCTGAGCCCAAAAGCCTTGATGATTTGGACTGGTCGCGCTATCCCAAAACGTCGGTGACCGCTACAGGCTATACCGCAGGATTTGAGTCGACCGGGAAAAAAGCAGACAATCCCGCCTACGGGATTACTTATTCAGGAGTTAAGGTTAAAAGGGATATGTACTCTACCATTGCTGCTGATTTATCGATTTTCCCTATTGGCACCATCTTGTTTATTCCAGGCTATGGATATGGTGTAGTGGCGGATAAGGGCGGGGCTATCAAAGGTCATGAATTGGATCTGTTTTTTGATAGTGTCGATGATGTTTATACATATTGGGGTAAAAAGACCCTGGACGTTTATATCATAAAAAAAGGCAGCGGTTCACTTGATGAAAAAGGCCTTGCCATGCTGAATGAGCAAAAGAACCTTCAGGTATTCAGACAGCAGATCATAAAACATAGGCAATAGCATACATAAACAAATGGAGCAGTCCCTGTTTTTCTTGGGCTGCTCCATTTTCTTTCAATGGTTTTCCTGCCAGGGCCAGAGGCCGCCGGCTGTTAGATGCTGATACTTTTCGGGATGTAGAATATTTGCCAGCTTGATCAATCCATCGATCAGGCGCGGAGACGGCCTGCAATATAAAGACTCCTCCAGGACCAGTATTCGATCATTTTTAACAGCTTCAAGCTCCTGCCATCCTTCCCGCTTCTTAATGAGGGATGGCTGCATTTTTCTCTGTGGGACTCCTACCCAGGCCATGCAGATGTACTCAGGCGCACGCTGTATAACATCTGCATGGGAAGGCTGCACGCTGGCCAGCTCAACATCACCGAATACATTTTCCCCTCCGGCAAGATGGCTGATTTCCGTCAGCCAATTCACTTGTCCTGGTGTAAACAAAGGCTTTGGCCACCATTCCCAGTACAGGGAAGGCCGGTTCGTGATCGTTTGGGACACTTCCTTAAAAGAAGAAAGGATAGCTTGATAGGCTCTCACTCTATCATATGCCAGTGCTTCCATGCCAAGGGCCCTGCCGACTTGAATGATGTCCGCCGCAATATCATCAAGGGATTGGGGATTTAAGACGATATGCGGGATGTTCCTTCTTTTTAATTCTTCCACGTTTTTCTCCATGCCCGGAACACTCAAGGAAGCGAGAACCAGGTCAGGCATAAGCTTCTCCACCTGATCCATATTGATGGATAAATCCGGTCCCAGACGCGGCAGATCCTTGACCGAAAGAGGCCAGTCAGAGAAATCGTCGACAGCCACTAAATGCTCTTCAATTCCCAGAAAGGTACAAAGCTCGGTATTGCTGGGGCATATTGAGATGATGTTCATGGGTCACCTTCACTTAAATAATTGATATAAGACAAGAGTCAGAAGGATGCCGGTCAGCCCGCCAAAGAAAACTTCAATGGGTTTGTGGCCAAGGAGCGTCTTCAGCTCCTTCTGTTTTTCTTTTGGCCCTTTTTGAGGCCAGCTTTTTGCTTCCGCTGTAAATTTACTGAAATCAATGACCAGTTTGTTTAATACGGCAGCCTGTTCCCCTGCCTGCCTGCGTACCCCTGTTGCATCAAACATGGTAATAATGGCAAACAGGGCTGCTACTGCAAAAACATTGGAACCGAGTCCGCTTTCAAGCGCAACTCCGGTGGCTAATGCCGTCACCGCCGCGGAATGGGAGCTTGGCATTCCGCCCGTACTGTTCAATAATGACCAATCCAGCTTTCGAAGAACGATATAATGAATCGGAACTTTAATGAATTGGGCAAAAAAGATTGCGATCAGGGCAGAAATCAAGGGGAAATTATCTAGTATCTGCATGTCTATTCTCCTTTAAATTCCCTCCCCTTTCAAAATCTAAAAGAGGGAATGAAGTAACGGAATAAAAGCTGTCTATATCTTTTGTATATATCTATTCCTTTAAACCAATCAAATGAAGGATAAACATGATTTTACGAATTGAAGCTTTTCCTGGCTGAATTTTTTCCTTTCTATAAGGAATATCCTAGACTATGATGCCTTAAAGGGGTAAATTATATTTAGAGAACAAAAATTTTTTAATTCGAAATAAAAACAAATTTATTTTTTTATTAGGAGGACATTATGTTTCAAGTACATAACAATCTTGCCACTGGAAGCAAGCTTGAATGCCTGATTGTCGGAATTTATGAGCATGCTTCAAAATTTTTTGGCTTTACTGCAGATGCAGACGAACTTTTGGAGGGGCAGCTTACCCAGCTTTTAAAGGAAGGGGAAATTTCGGCCAAAGCCGGAAAAGCTGCCAAGATTCATACCCTTGGAAAAATGGGTGTTAAAAAAATCATTTTCATTGGTTTAGGAAAAGAAAAAACGGCTGACTTCGAATCTGTCCGCGAAGCAGCAGGCAAAGCCTTCAAACTGGCAAAAGAAGCCAAGTCTTCCTCAGCTGCTGTGGACTTAGATTCATTTATCGGAGCAAACGTAACAGGCAGTGATGCAGCCCATGCCATCAGCGAGGCCTTTGCCTTAGCCACATATCACTTTGAGGGCTATAAGCAGAAGTCCAATGAGCCTGAGACATTTATCGAGGAAGTACAAGTGTTTTCTAAAGAAGACCAGGATGAGGTTAAAGCTGCCCTTACTGTCGGCTATGTGTTTGGACGTGCAACCAATTCTGCCAGAAACCTTGTCAACCTGCCTCCTAATATGCTGACTGCAGACGATCTTGCCCAATATGCAAGAAAACTTGGAGAAAAATATAATTTTGAAATTGAAATCCTTGGAAAGGAAGAAATGGAAAAACTGGGGATGGGCGCTCTTTTAGCTGTAAACCAGGGCTCTGTTGAACCACCAAGAATGATCGTTTTGAAATACCAGGGAAAAGAAGAGTGGACCGATGTCATCGGTCTTGTGGGAAAAGGGGTTACCTTCGATACAGGCGGATATTCTCTGAAGCCCCGCGAGAGTATGGTTGGAATGAAATCGGATATGGCCGGGGCGGCAGCGGTTTTAGGCGCCATGGAAATTATCGGAGAAATGAAGCCCGGCCAGAATGTAGTGGCGGTCATTCCTTCCACTGACAATATGGTCAGCGGCAACGCGTTTAAACCGGATGATGTGATTACTGCGATGAGCGGAAAAACCATTGAAGTATTGAATACGGACGCGGAAGGCAGACTTGCTTTGGCTGATGCTGTCACATATGCCAAGCAGCATGGGGCCGGCTATCTAGTGGATGTAGCTACCCTGACCGGCGGAGTGATCATTGCTCTTGGCTCAGAAATGACTGGTGCCATGAC
Organism: Peribacillus kribbensis DSM 17871; assembly: GCF_000430765.1. GTDB lineage: Bacteria > Bacillota > Bacilli > Bacillales > DSM-1321 > Paraperibacillus > Paraperibacillus kribbensis. The sequence goes on from NZ_KE387239.1 coordinate 358,097, forward strand.
GAATAATGAAAGCTTTTTTGAACAGGTACTGGAGGCTTCTGCAGAAGCAGGGGAACCAATCTGGAGACTGCCATATACCAAAAAAGATCAGAAGCGTGTGAGAAACAGCAAAATTGCAGATTTGAACAATTCTCCAGGCCGGGAGGGCCATGCGATCATGGGCGGAGCATTCATAGCAGAATTTGCAGAGGAAACGCCATGGGTGCATCTGGACATTGCAGGAACAGCGACAACGAAGAAAGACAGCGAGCTTGGTACAGCAGGGGCAACCGGAGTCATGACCAGAACACTGGCTTTGCTTGTAGAACGTTTTGAAGTGTAAGGAATCAGATTTTTAAAGATGATATAGATCAAGGCTGGCCATTTGGCCAGCCTTTTATTGTGGTTACTTCTTTAAGGATGCCTCCCTGTGCAGCCCACGCCTTTCCAGCATGCCTGGCATTAACTAATAAAGAAATATCAAGACAAATAAAGAGGAGGTTATTCGCGTGGACTACAGATCTTATTACGGTTCTCCCGGATTTGGCAGGAAGCCATATTACTGGGGAGGAGGCGGCGGCTGGGGAGGCGGCTGGGGCGGCTGGGGTCTTGGGGCGCCCTTTTTAGGAGGGCTTGTAGGAGGCCTGCTTGGCAGTGCGGTCTTAAGGCCGAGACCATATCCATATCCATACGCCGCAGGAGCTTTCCCAGCGGCAGGCTATGGGGCATTTGGAGGCTATCCAGGCATTGCGGGGGGCATTGGAGGAACACCGGCAGCCCCTTTTTATTGACATAGCACAGCGCAAGAAGAAAACATCAGCTGAAACAGTAAAAGACCACTCGTGTGAGGGGAAGAAGGGAGCATTCAGAGGATTGCTCCCTAAATACGAGTCGGGATTGAATGCCGGCAGCCTACAGAAAAGAAAACCTGTATCCGTGCGGGTGTGCCAAACCGGGATGGGGGTATAGAAAGAGACAGCTGTCTTGCATGTTCAGACACCCTGTAACTCAATGGAATTTCCATATTTATATATATATTGACAATGAATGGCCCATGCTTTAATGAAGGGGCAGGACCGGGTGGAGGGAGAGGAATGACTGGCAGTGAAGTATGGAATTTACTCAGTGATTATAGTTATGGAGGCTTGTTTTTATATATCTGGCTTGGGGTCATCGCCCTTCCGGTTCCTAATGAGATCATGGTCCTTTCCCTGGCATATGGTGTATCGGCGGGATACTTTTCAGGCGGGGCCGCTTTTTTTACCGCCTATGGCGGGGTTATTGCTGCTTTCATAACGAGCTATATGGCAGGCAGGTACGCCGGACGAGGCGTATTATCAATCGTTCAAGGCAGGGGAAAGGCGAGGGGTCTGTTTGGAAAATCAGAAAGGCTGATCAAGCGGTATCATGCCTTTTCACTCTTCATTGGATGCTTTATCCCTGGATTGAGGCTTGCTGTTCCCTTTCTATCCGGATTGTATCTCCTTTCTTTTAGGAGATTTTTGTTTTATAGCTGTTCAGGGGTTCTGGCATGGCTCTCTATTATATTTTTCGGAGGATACCGATTCGGCGGACTATTTTTAACCGCCTTGAATGAGAATCTGAAAGAAATTGTGATTTTATCTATCTTTTTGGCTTTGAGCTATATTATTCTAAAGATACAGCGTGGGAAGAGGCAGGCAGAAGAAAAGTCGGCCGCCCAAGAGCCGCTTCAGTCTATGGACCAACAGAAAGGATGAAGAATATGAAAGATACGTTAATGGAGTCACTGGGGATATCCATTCTTGAGCAATCCCCTGGATATGTGAAGGCATCTATGCCCGTTGATGAACGGACACGTCAGCCATTCGGCCTGCTGCATGGAGGAGCATCCGTTGCTCTGGCGGAAACAGCCGCCAGCCTTGGCGGCTATGAATTAGTCGATAAAGAAACGGAAGCGGTGGTGGGACTAGAGATCAACGCAAACCATATCCGGGGAAAAAGAGAAGGGACCGTTTATGCGGAAGCCTCTGTTTTGCATAGGGGCAGGACCACCATGGTCTGGGAAATCAAAATCACAGATGAACAAGCTAAGCTGATTTGCATTTCACGATGCACGCTGGCTGTAATTAAAGTGAATAAATAAAGGACTATTCTTTAATAATTTCTGTTCCTGGACAGCCCTGAAGTGATAGAATAGCCAGATCAAACCAGGACGGTGGATTGTACAATCATGAAAAATACATATTTGGCGGGATATTTTCCGTTTATTTCAGTTATATTATTTAGTTTATCCTTTGCCGTTTTTGTTGAGAAAACGTCGCTTAATTGGCTGCAGGCAGCAGGTATCTACGATGGCATGAAAGAGGTCTTCTCAGAGGCAGGTATGAAGCTTGTTCTGCTTTTAGCCTTTTTTCTGGTCTTTTTTATGCTTTTTGCTGCCTTAAAACTGATAGCCGATACGATTCTCGGGATTTCCCTGCTGTTTTTTTCAAAGAATCACAAGCTTGATGTAAGGGAATATCTCCGGCTGTGCTCGGTGATCTATTTTGTCGGCGGAATCCTCTCCATCCTGTGTTCTTCCTGGATGGCGGGAATCTTCTTCAGCTTTTTAGGAGCCGTAATTTCCGCCTTTATCTATTTCATTTATAAGATAAGCCCTGCTTTAACTCTTGCAGGGCTGGTCGGTATTATTTTTTTTCATACGCTGATCTGGTCATCGTTATTGTCTGTAACAGCTTTTTCGATTCTTAAGCTGTATAACAGCATTCTGGCCAGCCTTCCCATCTAAAACCGGCTTAGTTAGATATATCATGAAAAAGGCTGCCTCATTCGAGCAAGACCCTGCCTTCAGGGACCCGTCCGGATGAGGCAGCCTTTGTTATGGTTCCAAAGTATCCTTCCAAATCAATAGGTGTGGAGCTTTGGTTTTTTGGGATTCAATGCTTGAGGGCAGATCTTTCCCGACCCATACCCCTCCAGTGTATTGATCGGTGAGGCCGATAAACCACAAATCCTTGTAATCGTTGGTCGTACCAGTTTTTCCCCCGATAAAGTCTGAGGGAAAATACGCCTTGCGTGCTGTGCCATCCGTCACGGTCTTTTGAAGAAGAATCCTTATTTTTGAAACCGTGCGGCTGCTCCACACTTTGGCGGCCTTGTCATGCCATTTATATAATAGTTCCCCATCTGCTCCGGTTACCTCAAGGATGGCTCTCGGAGGCTGATAGTAGCCATTTTCGAAGGAGGTATAAGCTCCTGTCAGTTCAAGCGGACTCATTCCAAAAGTAAATCCCCCCACAGCCGCTGGAAGACGGTGATCCTCTTTCGTCACTTTGCTAAAGCGGAAGGGGGTGATATAGGAAAAGGCTTTTTCAATTCCGGCAGCATTGAACAGCCTCACTGCAGGTGTGTTATAAGAGTGGGCAAAAGCCTGCTCGAGTGTTACCATCCCATGCTCTTTATTATCATAATTATGCGGGCAGTAGCCTCCGCTGCAAAACTGGTTCGCACTCACCTTCTGCTGGAGGGACGGCTGGCGGGTTTCAATGTACGGCGCGTATACAAGCAAGGGCTTGATCGCTGAACCAGGCTGCCTGAAACTTTGAAATCCGCGGTTAAAAGAATAATTTTTATAATATTTTCCCCCAATCAAAGAGACAAGCTTATGCGTATGATGTTCTATAACTATCACTGATCCTTCTATATTTCTATCAGGGAGATGTGTTCTAATAGATTTCAATGCTTTATCCTGAATTCGGGTATTAAGGGCAGTATGGATGACAATGCCGGAATCAAGCAGTTTCTTTACCCGCCGGTTCAGTCTGGCAGCATACGCATTCCGGACTTCAGTATCCGGGCTCTCTAGAAAACTAGTATATCCTTCTTCCTCAGCTACTAAATCTGTAAATTCCTTTCGGACATAAGACGTGTAATCCGGGTATAGATCCGCTTTTTTTCTTTCAGGCATTAACACGACAGGCGCAGAAATGATGCTCTTATATTCCGCTGCTGAAATCAGCCCCTGGCTGTACATTTGCTTTACCATTCGTTCCTGCCGCTTTTTAGTCAGATTGAAATGAGTGAATGGATCGTACAGCGAAGGATTATTAGGGATAGCTGAAAGGAAAGCCAGCTCAGCTTTAGACAGGCTTCCGGTGCTTTTACCAAAATAAAGCTGTGAGGCAGCTTCAATGCCATAGGCGCCATTTTGAAAATAAATAGTATTGATATATAATTCTAGAATTTTTTGCTTAGAAAAATGTTTCTCAAGAGCTTGCGAATAAAGTAATTCAGCAAGCTTTCTATTAAATGTTTTTTCCTGTGTTAAAAATAAATTCCTGGCGAGCTGCTGAGTGATGGTGCTGCCTCCCTGGCCGCGTGAGCCGGATCTTGAATCGGCAATCACCGCCCTGCTGATACCCATGGCGTCAAAACCATGATGCGTATAAAAATGCCTATCTTCTGTGGCAACAAAAAGCTGCTTAAGAAACACAGGTATCTGCGGGTCAGTTATGTAAATACGGTTTCCAGCTTCGTGAAACTCGGTAAAGATTTTCCCGTCAGCAGCCATCAATTTGCTGTTTTGGGGAAGATTTATATTCTTAATATCCAGCTTTTTCTGGATCTCCTCCTGAGCATGCTGTGTGTCTGTGAAGGCCCTGTCTGCCATGATAAGAAGAAACAGCAGGATAGGCAGAAGCAGAAGGAGAATAAGATAACCTGTAAACGTACGCACATTCAACTTCCTTACTATAAAAAGATAAAGAATATCTTACCATGAGAGAGAGGGATTTACAGCAAATTTTTTGGAAGCACCTGAGCTTCTTTGAAAAAAACATGAGATTCTTAGAAAAACGCCTATATTGATGCTCTAAATTTGTTATAATATTCTAAAAAGTCCGGTATATAAGCATTTTTGTGAAGACATAGAAAATAAAAAAGGAGGGTTGTCAGTGGGAATCGATCATCCATATCTATTTATTGATTTTGAGTTCACCATGCCGGAGGGCAAAGCAAAGCCTGAAGGTTTTTATCCGGAGATTGTTGAAGTAGGTCTTGTATCGGTTGTTAATGAAAAAATCACCCATAAATTTTCCTCATTTGTATCTCCAGAACGTTTTCCCGCTTTAACTGAAAGATGCAAGACATTTCTTAATATATCCCAAGAACAGGTTGATGGGGGGATTTCTTTCAAGGAGCTGGTGGCTTTCCTCCAAAGACTTGAAGCGGAATACCCGCGTGTCACCGTGGTGACATGGGGGAATATGGACATGAAAGTCCTGAAGAATACGTGTGCAAAAGCAAACCTTCCTTTTCCTTTCTGCGGTACCTTACTGGATTTGTCCATGGAGTATAAGCGCTTTTTTGGCGACCAAAACCAGACTGGCTTGTGGAAAGCCGTGCAGGAATACGGCAAACAGGGCACTGGCAAGCACCATCGCGCCCTGGATGACGCTTTAACCACATATAATATCTTTAAGCTGGTAGAAAAGGACAAAAAGTATTTAGATAAGCCCGAGCCTACAACCATAGGGGACCGGATTGATTTATCCAAGGTGTTGGATAAGTTCGCCTAAAAAGCCAAATCTGCATGTTACAGATTTGGCTTTTTAATTGATCTTTAATCAGCATCCGCGCCGTCTTACTTGAAATAATCTGTTTCAAGCTCCTCAAGGGAAGAAAGGCTCTTTTTGCTCCAAGGGTCCTCCTTGTCTTTTAAATCTTTCATCGCCAGTGTAAGGGCAGCCTTTAGAGACTCCGTATAGGAAGGGACTTCTCCAGTAAATTCCTTGACCATGTTATTGGGTACATTGGTCTGCTCTCTGTAGGCAAGAGCCCTCCTTTGATGGAAAAACTGTACGTCCGCCTGCTTGGGGTTGTGGAGATCACCCTGGATGGGGTGCTTTACTACGGCCAAAATTTTGACCAGATAGCCCTGCGGCCGGATATCGGTTATTTCTCCGATATACGTTCCAGTTTTATAAAATGCCTTTACAAGCTTTCCGATAGAAAATGGTTCAGCTGTCATCATTCCATTCCTTTCCTTTTTACATTTGTTGGTTTAGTTTATCATAAAAAAAGCAAAGGGATCTGTCTACCAAACGATTCTTGGGCAATGATAGGGAGGAATAGGTTATTAGTGATTTTTGATGGATATTCATGTAAAGTGAAGGATGGAGGTGTACATTCATGAAGAACATTCTGCTCTTTATTTCCTGTCTGCTGCTTCTAGCAGGATGCGGCGGAAATGGGGATTCAGGCACAAAGACATCAAAAGGCAAAGAAAATGCTCAGCCAAAATCAGAGCAGCCTGTTTCAGCCAAGGATCTCCCTCAGCTTACAGCAGAGGTCCAGGAAAACGAAAAAGTGGTTGAAATGGAAACAAACAAAGGGAATATCAAGATTAAATTATTTCCGAAATATGCTCCAAAAGCGGTAGAAAACTTTATTACGCATAGTGAAAAAGGATATTATGACGGACTTACTTTTCACCGCATCATTAAGGATTTCATGATCCAGGGCGGAGATCCGAAGGGTGATGGCACAGGAGGAGAAAGCATTTGGGGGAAACCCTTCAAAGATGAAATTTCCAATAAGCTGTATCATTTCCGCGGGGCACTTGCCATGGCTAATGCCGGACCCAATACCAATGGAAGCCAATTTTACATTGTCCAGAATAATAAAATAGATCAGAAGCAAGAAGATGGAATGAAAAACGCCGGCTTTCCTGACGCTGTGATTAAAGCGTATAAAGAGAGAGGCGGAGCTCCGTGGCTCGACGGAAAATACACGATTTTCGGACAAGTCATTGAAGGCATGGATACCGTTGACAAGATTGCATCTTTCCCTACCGACAAGCAGGGACGCCCTGATGGGAAGATCAAGATTAACAAAATAACAGTCATTAAGGATTAAGTTTTTTATACGGGGCAGCAGCTGCTGCAAGAAAGGATGCTGTTTATGTTATCTCTACATAGCATGCTAGGCTTATTTCTTTATTTTCCTGACGATAAATCTGAATATATCCCTGCAGCCATTACGTGTATCATCTTTCTTATTGCCGCGTTATTAACCATGCGCCTGATCATCAAGGTCTCTAAGCATGAAGCAGCCAAGGCTAAAGAAATGGAAGACAGCATCATGAAAAAAAGGAAGGCCCAATAATCCCGGCTGTTCCTACATTCTCCTTTTTAGAAAATGGGATGGGCTGCCTCGTGATAAAAGCATAATCTTAGGTCTCTGACGGCAGTTGAACTCAAGGGAAGTCGAGTTTGTCTGCCGTTTTTAATTAGGTCTGTTTTGAAAATGAGGCTGCCTGAGTTCCGTTCCAGGTGCTTCGCTTTCCGCGGGGCGGGTGGTGAGCCTCCTAGGCTTCGCCTGTGGGGTCTCACCTGTCCCGCTAATCCCGCTTAGAAAAGCGGAGAACGGTGCTTTTCAGACCACATAAAAGTTAAGCAGAATGAGCCGCATAATTATTCAAGAGACATTACTCGTTGAAAAGCAGAGGCCTGACAAGCATAAGGCGAGCAGGCCGTGGGAAGCGCTATTCTTCCCATGGCCTGCTTGACTTATGTCTCGAGGGGCTCAGTTCGCAGCTGGATCAATGAGTCTTCACACCTGGAACGTAGCACAGGCAGGAGTGGAAAATTAGTGTGGCAGTATAAGAAATCTCTTTAGGCATACTAAGCAGTCCTATATAAATGAATTTAACTGTGTGGCAAGAAATTTGATTATTTAATCATCGAAAAGAAAAGCATTTCTTCGCTTAAGAAACTTTCTGGCATCTTGTTAATTCATTCCAAAACAGCTAACTTTAAAGATAACAATTAAGGAGTCCATCGTGTCTAAATATAAAATGATGCGACAATTGCTAAGAAATGTTTGGAATTAGTGGGATTTTAATATAAAATCCAACTTAAGTAAACAAGGGAAGGGTGCTTGCAGTGAAGTTCTAATCTTATGATCTGGATGCATTTTTATTAAGGCTTTTACCTGAGGCTGGTGAGAAGCCTGTAAAAAGGATGCTGGAGAAATAGGATTAGTGCTCCCATTTTTAGCCCTTCTATGTGACATTCATGTGAAACCTTGAACAAGGGCGATCTGCGTTATGATTAATCCTTCGAGACCTCTCCGGCATCAGAGAGGTTTTTTGTTTTACAACAAAAGGATTGGAGGGCAAAGTTTATGGCAGTAAAATTGATTCTGGTTGAAGGAATTCCCGGATCAGGGAAAACTACCATTTCAAAACTTATCCATGAAGAACTTAAGCTTCATTCTATACATTCAGTCTAATGTCAGGAGGGGAATCTCGATCACCCCGCAGATAAGGAGTTATGTTCGTGAAAGTATCATCTCAAAAAAGAATACACAGCTAAGACGAGTAAAATCATCAGGATAAAAGCAATGGCAGCCTTATTAAAGAAATCCACCTTGTCACGGGGCATGAAAATTCCTCCTATGTTTTTTCCGTTAGCTTATGTAAGCGTCTGTTTAAAACTCTGGTAAAAAACGGAAAAGTCTTGTGTATGCCCATGCTTGACTGGCATTCACAAGACTTTAAAAATTGAGTTTAGATGATCACATAAATGCCGATCCCGGCTAAAAGTACGAGTGCCAGAATCACATACAGCCATGTCAGTCTGGATAAGTTTCCCCGTGTTGCCGTACTGTAATGTTCATCGCTTTTCCCGCCAAGCATAAAAGTTCCGACCAGGGAAAAGACTCCTATAATAATCACCAATATAAAAGCCAGCTTCATTCGGCCCACTCTCCATATTCACTCGTTTATGAATGTTTTTTTAGTCGGTCAGGGCTGTCTTTAACCGGTTTAAGCCTTCAGTCAGTGTCCCGCGGGGACAGCCGATATTCATGCGGATAAAGCCTTCTCCGCCCGGGCCGAACTTCGTACCCGGATCAAGGGCGAGCTGGCCTTTTTCGATCAGAAGTTTCTGAAGGGCAGTATCGCTCATATGTAAATCTCTGCAATCAATCCATAATAGAAAGGAGGCCTGAGGCGCCATGCAGGATACATGTGGAATCTCGTTCTTAATGAACTCCATTGCAGCTATCGCATTTTCCTGAATGTAGCCGGTTATAGAATCAAGCCAGTGCGCCCCTTTTTGATAGGCTGCTTCCATAGCGGTCAGGGCAAAAATATTTAATCCGTCAAAGCCCCGTGCATCCTGGATATCCTGGAATTTCTGGCGGAGTTCTTCATTCTCTGAAATGACAACAGAAGCTTGAAGGCCAGCGATATTAAAGGTTTTGCTTGGAGCCATGGCAGTGATTGTAATCTCTGAAATTTCCCTGCTTAGAGAAGCAATCGGGATATGAACCCGGTCTCCAAGAGCCAGATCTGCATGAATTTCATCAGAAACGATGATAACCCCATGTTTACGGCATAGCTCCCCGATCCTGTTCAATTCAGCGGCACTCCAAACCCTGCCTCCGGGATTATGGGGACTGCATAAAAGGAAAAGCCTGACACCGGTCTTCAGCTTCTCTTCAAAGTCCTTGAAGTCTATCGCGTACTGGCCGTTCTCATAGATTAGCTGATTGTTTACAAGCTCGCGGTCATTTTTCTTAACCATGTTGAAAAATGGTGCATAAACAGGTGACTGAACTAATACTTTATCTCCCGGCTTAGTCAATGCCTGGATGCAGATACCTAAAGCGGACACTACACCTGCGCTGAACTGGATCCATGAATCTTCAATTTTCCAATTATGGCGTTTTGCCATCCATTCAGTAATAGTCTGGTAGAGTCCTTTCCTTGGCATGGTATATCCGTATACGGGGTGATTCACCCGATGTATTAATGCCTCTGCGATTTCTGCAGGTGCCGGGAAATCCATGTCTGCTACCCACATAGGAAGAAGACTGGAATCGCCGAATCTTTCGCCCACTGCATCCCACTTTAAGGATGAGGTATTTTTTCGTTCTATAATTTCCTGAAAATCGATGTCCAGCATGTATACCACCCCATTAAAAATGATTATTTATTTATGATACTATATAATGGACGTTTATTATTGTTAAAAACACTAAATGGAGTGAATTTTTTGAATAAACAGCCTAAATCCATACAATTAACTCAGTGGTTGGAAGAATGGGATCCATTAAACATCGGGAAAGCCTCTTATGATACAGAAAAGGCAGACATCATGGGGATTCTGTATGTAACGGATAATCCGCGGATCGTAGCCCAGAAAATAAAGGAAACTCTCGACTTCTCATTTGGTGAAGCACCCAGTACGGAAAAGTGCCTGGAAGCCGCCCATACACTTATCCTGTTGAAAAATGATATATCCTGTTCTTTATAAACTTTTCTAATTGATACCTCCATCTATAAACTCTTTTATGCAGGTGAATACTTTTTCCGGTTCTTCTTCTGGTAAAAGATGGCCTGCATGATTAAATACAATCAGCTTTGCATGTGGAAGATCACTCTCCAGGCGCTGGCCGACCCTAAGGGGAACAATCTTGTCCTGCTCTCCCCAAATAAGAAGGCAGGGAGTCTGGATCTGCTTTAAATCCTCTGTGTTAAGATCTTCTTCACGGTCCCTTATCATTTTTGTAAGCCCCTTAAATATTTGGTCATCAAGAAATGGCTCCATATATCCATCAATCATATCCTGGTCGATCATTTCTTGATTGAACACGACACTTCGAAGATTTTCTTCAACGCCTGACTTTTCGAGCCAGCGCTTTACAAGCAGGTGAAAAAAAGGGAGGCGGCTGCTCATTACGAGGAGTCTGCCTAATTTCTGCATATACCCCGAGCTGCACAAAAGGACTGCCCCTTCCACTCTTTCAGAATCCTGCTGCATCATATTCAAGCAGATTTGGCCGCCCATGGAATGGCCTGCCAAAAGTACTTTTTTGATACCCAGGCAGTTTAATAGCTCAAGGGCAAGAAGAGCCTGGTTGCGGCTTGAATACAGATACTTTTGGCTTTTTCCGCTGCTTCCAAAAGGAGGGAGATCCATAGATAGAATATTATATTCCTGCCGGAGGTAAGGGATCAGCCTGCGGAAGCTGAAGGAGGATGATAAAAAACCGTGGATTAGCATGATGGTTGGTGCAGAAGGATTCTGTGGATAGTATTCATAATAAATGTCGTGGCCTAAGATGGTCATCCTCCTGCCCGTGTTTTCCGAAGTTTGTAAGGCTTTCATAGTTACCCCTCCTTGTTTTACAAATATTTTACCCTTCCCGTGATAAAAACTCTCTCTAATAGGCAAGAATGGTTTAATAAAAAAATCCCAGGCGGCCTGCCGGGGACTTCTGCATTTTTGTATTATTCACTTAGCTATTTCTTTTGGTCAAACTTTCTTGAGCCATCCTGACTAAATCCTTTACCATGCTTCCGCCGAGCCTTCCTCCCACTTTACCTGCCTGTTTGGAAGTAAGTCGGCCATTATAGCCCTTTTCTAAAGGTACACCCATTTCTTTAGCTGCTTCGTATTTAGCATTCTCTGGAATATCGGCGTGGACAGTTCTTGCCTTCAAGTCGTCAAGTGCCCGCCGGGCTTCGGGCACAAGAATGCGGTTCCTTCTTCGGGACATCGATTTTCTCCTTTCCTTCTAGTTTTAAAGGCTCTATATAGAGGGTATGGATGAATGACTTCTTAAAAATTTTGAAGTCTTTCATAATGTTCCTTTTGATGATGGAATCATTCTCTCATATAAATTGGAAGAAAAATAAAAAGAAATGGAGCCGAAAGATGAAACTCAAACAAAAATCTCCATTAATCATAGGTCTTGTATTAATGGCAGTTTCCACATTAATTTGGTGTTTTCCTTTTATTGTTCCCTTTTTAGACCTTTCTGGAAGAGGGAAAGCAGGCTTATCGGCGGTTTTGATCGTGACAGCAGAAATTTTGTTTTGGATAGGGGTGCTGCTAGCTGGAAAGGAAGCGGCAAAGTCGTATAAACGCTGGGTTAATCCGGCCAGCTGGTATCAAAAAATAAAAGGGCGGCCTTGAAACCAAAAAAAGGAGGCTGTCTTCCAAGTTCCTTCGCTGGGACCAGCTTCCTGGAATTTTCATTCCAGGTGTCAAATAGACAGAAACTAAAAGAAAGCCTCAAATAAAGGGGGGGAATACTAGAAAGCTAGAAAGCCTTATCACACATTATTTCCAGTTCATCAATATTTATACAAAAAATCTGAAACATTTGAAGAAATTCAGAGGAGAAATATCCTGGATGATTATCGTGAGGCTCATACATAAGGGACCGTGCCGCTTGTGTAAAGCTCACTTGCGGGGATTTCAAGTACATTGGACAATCGTAATAGTGCAAGCAAATCAGGAACCTTTTCTCCCGATTCATATTTTTCCACTACATGAGTCCCAACCTGTATTTTCAAGGCTAACTCCTGTTTCGTTAACTTTCTCATTTCCCTTAAAATTTTTATGTTTTGACCCAGCTGTGACATAGGCATTCCTCCAATATACCAGACGTGTGTACTATTTTATTAGCGGAACCCAGGAAAGGTGCAGTACAATCTAAGATAATTTTGATTAAAGGACGGGCTTGTGTTATAATTTTTAATTGCGTATATAAGGAGAAAAAATATAAATATATAGGAGTGTTTTCATGTCTGAAAAATACGAAGTAGGTTCAGTAGTTAAAGGTAAGGTAACGGGAATTCAATCTTATGGTGCATTTGTTGCACTCGACGATTCTACACAAGGTTTGGTTCATATTTCTGAAATTACTCACGGTTTTGTAAAAGATATCAACGAGCATCTTAAAGTGGGCGATGAAGTAAATGTAAAGGTCCTATCTATTGATGAAAATGCCGGTAAAATCGGCCTTTCCATCCGTGCGACAGAGGAAGCCCCTGAGCGTCCTCAGGTACAGAAAAAAGCACCGAAGAAACGCCAGGCAACAGTTAAGTCTTCAACTGTTGCTGAAAGCACAGAAGGCTTCAACACTCTAAAGGACAAGCTGCAAGAGTGGATTGATCAGTCACAGCGCGAGGACTTGATCAAGAAGTAATAAGCTTACATGAATTCCGGCTGTACAGCACGGGCCATGCTCTAAGGATGGAACGATCCATAGACATGAGTCCTGCTGAAACAGCCGGTTTTTTGTTTGCATCCACATTTTTAAGGATTATGAACGTTACCCACCTTCCGCCTCAATTAAATGAGAAAGGGAATATCAGTCTCTTTTCTATATTCATAAATTGAAAAACATAAATATGCGGCATACCTTTTTATTCCTCGAAAGCGCTTTTAACTTTTGGTTTTTTTATCCCTGATGACCATGTACAATAAAGGAGAAGTTTCGGAATGGAGGAATAAAAGATGACAGTGCAGACGAAGTCAAATCGTGTGATTGAGCAGACTGATAAGTACGGAGCCAACAATTATCATCCCCTGCCGATTGTTATTTCAGAAGCGGAAGGAGTTTGGGTGAAGGATCCGGAAGGAAACAGGTATATGGACATGCTGAGTGCCTACTCCGCGGTTAACCAGGGACACCGCCATCCGAAGATCATCCAGGCGCTGAAGGACCAGGCAGACCGGGTAACCCTGACTTCCCGTGCCTTCCATAATGACCAGCTGGGACCATGGTACGAAAAAATCTGCGGTCTTACAAACAAAGATATGGCCCTTCCGATGAATACCGGGGCAGAAGCAGTGGAAACGGCGATCAAGGCTGCCCGGAGATGGGCTTACGACGTAAAGGGAGTGGGCGATAACCAGGCCGAGATCATTGCCTGTACTGGAAACTTCCATGGACGGACGATGACAGCAGTTTCGCTCTCATCCGAAGAGGAATATAAGCGTGGTTTCGGACCTATGCTTCCCGGAATTAAACTGATTCCATTCGGCGATCTTGATGCTTTAAAGAATGCAATCACTCCTAACACAGCTGCTTTCCTGATTGAACCCATTCAAGGGGAGGCAGGCATCATAATCCCTAAGGAAGGCTTCTTGAAGGCAGCGAGGGATTTATGCCATGAACATAACGTTTTATTCATTGCAGATGAAATTCAAGCCGGTTTAGCGCGATCAGGCAAAATGTTCGCCTGCGAGTGGGAAGATGTCGAGCCGGATATGTATATATTAGGAAAGGCATTGGGAGGAGGAGTGTTTCCGATTTCCTGCGTAGTTGCAGACAAAGACATTCTGGGAGTTTTCAATCCTGGGTCACACGGTTCAACCTTTGGAGGAAATCCTATGGCATGCGCGGTCTCGATTGCGTCACTTGATGTAATTGTCGAGGAAAAGCTTGCAGAGAGATCCCTTGAGCTTGGCGAGTACTTTGCCGGGAAACTAAAAGAAATCAACAACCCGATGATTAAGGAAGTCCGGGGAAGAGGCTTATTCATCGGTGTTGAACTTAGCGGGCCTGCACGGCCTTATTGTGAGCAGTTAAAGGAGGAAGGTCTTCTTTGCAAGGAAACACACGATACGGTCATCCGGTTTGCCCCTCCTTTAATCATCTCCAAAGAAGATTTGGACTGGGCAATCGAGCGAATCAAAAAAGTACTGTCTTAATCCCCAGCCAGGCAAATATTTATGCATTTTAGATAGAATAACAAAACATAGCCCAAATGCTTGGGCTATGTTTTGTTTAAACAAGGCTTTTTTTAACGGGTTGGTCTTGCTTCCGGGTCTCTTGCAGTCCGTTCCTGTGGATCTCGTACAAATAAAAGACCGATATTTACCAGACCAGCAATTCCCACAAGACCATAAATGATCCGGGAAAGTGCTGAATCCTGGCCTCCGAAAATGGCAGCAACAAGGTCAAACTGGAAAAAACCCACCAATCCCCAGTTGATGGCACCTATTATAGTAAGTACTAGGGCAACTCGTTGAATAGCACTCATGTTATACCCTCCTTTAATTGATGGTTCATTTTATAGATTGTATAACATGACGGAAATTATTCTCCTCCACTGAATTTAGAATTTAGAACTGAGAGATCGAAAAACATTCTTTTTTCAATCTAATTTTTTGATATTGTCCCGCAAATTTAGCATAATAAAGAGCGAAGGAGGCTGAAAAATATGTTAAATTTTACTTTTAAAAATCCTGTTAAATTGATATTTGGCAAGGATCAGCTGGATCAGCTCAAAAACGAAGTACCGGCTTACGGAAAAAAAGTTCTTCTTGTGTATGGTGGAGGAAGCATTAAAAAGAGCGGTCTTTACGATAAAGTCATGACGATTCTTAAAGACATCAACGTAGAGGTTCATGAGCTCTCCGGCGTTGAGCCTAATCCCCGGATTACAACGGTCCGGAAAGGTGTAGACATCTGTAAAACTGAAGGAATCGATTTTATCCTCGCTGTTGGCGGAGGAAGTGTAATCGATTGTACGAAAGCCATTGCTGCGGGTGCTAAATATGATGGAGATGCATGGGATATTGTCATTAAAAAGGCAGAAGTAAAAGCGGCCCTTCCATTTGGAACAGTCCTGACTCTTGCGGCTACAGGCTCTGAAATGAATTCAGGATCCGTTATAACGAACTGGGAAACTCAGGAGAAATACGGCTGGGGCAGCCCGCTTACATTCCCGCAATTTTCTATCCTGGATCCGGAAAATACATTTACCGTGCCTAAGAATCATACGATTTATGGTATGGTCGATATGATGTCGCATGTTCTTGAAACTTATTTGCATCAGGGAACGAACACAGTTCTGCAAGACAGAATGTGTGAATCCATCTTGCAGACGGTTATTGAAACTGCACCTGTTTTGCTTGAAAACCTTGAGGATTATGAGGCCCGGGAAACCATTCTTTATTCCGGAACCATTGCATTGAATGGTATGGTTTCTATGGGGATCCGCGGAGATTGGGCTACTCACAATCTGGAGCATGCTGTCTCGGCGGTTTATGACATTCCGCATGCAGGCGGTCTGGCCATTCTGTTCCCTAATTATATCCGCCATGTGATGAATGAAAATGTCGGCAGAGTCAAACAGCTTGCAGTCCGGGTGTTCGGTGTTGATCCGGAAGGTAAATCTGATGAAGAAGCAGCTCTTGAAGGCATCCAGAAGCTCAGCGATTTCTGGAGCAGCTTAGGAGCTCCTTCACGCCTTGCTGACTATGATATTGATGAGTCAAAAATTGAGGTTATGGCAGATAAGGCTATGGCTAACGGGGAATTCGGCAACTTTAAAAAGCTGAACCGTGACGATGTTTTAGCGGTATACAGGGCTTCTTTATAATACAACCGGGTAAGAGCACACATTTTTTATAAAATGTGTGCTTTTTTTAAAACATAAGAATTCGGAAGACTAAACAGGGTAACTTATATTATTAGGGCGGCCATTCAAGACAGCCGTTAAAAGGAGGATTAAGATGGGGCATATAAAATTCGACTATTCAAGCGCACTCTCTTTCTTCGGGGAGCACGAGGTCTCTTATCTAAAGGATGCAGTTAAGACGGCTCACAAAACTCTTCATGAGGGAACAGGTGCGGGAAGTGACTTTTTAGGATGGATTGATCTTCCTGTCGATTATGACAAAGAGGAATTCAGCCGGATTCAGAAAGCAGCGGAAAAAATTAAATCGGATTCCGACATTTTAATCGTGATCGGGATCGGAGGTTCTTATCTGGGTGCACGTGCAGCCGTGGATATGCTTCAGCACAGCTTTTATAATGCATTGCCGAAGGAAAAGAGAAAAACTCCCCAGGTTCTGTTTGCCGGAAACAATATCAGCTCTACATACATGAGAGACTTGATGGACCTGCTGGAAGGAAAGGATTTTTCCATTAATGTGATTTCTAAATCCGGTACGACAACAGAGCCGGCCCTCGCTTTTCGTATTTTCCGCAAGATCCTGGAGGATAAATATGGTGCTGATGAGGCGAAAAAGCGGATCTATGCAACAACGGATAAAGCCCGCGGCGCCCTGAAGACTCTGGCAGATGAGGAAGGCTATGAAAGCTTTGTCATTCCAGATGATGTCGGTGGAAGATATTCTGTCCTTACTGCAGTCGGACTGCTGCCTATTGCCGTAAGCGGAGCCAGCATCGAAGACATGATGAAAGGGGCAGCGGATGCCCGCGAGGAGTTCAGCAAGCCAGATATCGAAGAAAATATGGCGTATCAATATGCCGCCGTGCGAAATATTCTCTATGCCAAAGGCAAAACCATTGAAATGCTTATCAACTATGAACCGGGACTTCAGTACTTCTCTGAATGGTGGAAGCAGCTATTCGGAGAAAGTGAAGGGAAAGACCAAAAAGGCATTTATCCTTCCTCCGCTAACTTTTCAACTGACCTGCATTCGCTTGGTCAATATGTCCAGGAAGGACGCAGAGATTTATTTGAAACGGTCATTAAGGTGGAAGAGCCACGTCACTCCCTTAATATCGAAAAAGAGGAAAATGACCTGGATGGCCTGAATTACCTTGCAGGGCAGACGGTGAATTTTGTAAACAATAAGGCATTCCAGGGCACCCTGCTTGCCCATACGGATGGCGGAGTTCCAAACCTTGTTGTTACCATCCCTGCGATGGACGCTTATACATTCGGGTATCTGGTTTATTTCTTTGAAAAAGCCTGCGGCATCAGCGGCTATCTGCTTGGAGTCAATCCATTCGATCAGCCAGGTGTGGAAGCTTATAAAGTCAACATGTTTGCTCTCCTTGGCAAACCTGGATTTGAAGAGAAAAAGGCAGAACTTGAGAAGCGCCTGTAGTCTGATAAAAAGCCCGCGGGATTCTACCTGAGATCCAGCTGGTGTGATAGAGAGAGTTCGGAATGTTCTCGTTCCGGGCTCTTTTTATTGTCCGTTTGTGGGAAAACTGGCTAGAATAAACACCACAGTAAGCACAGATAATCCAGTCCCTTGGGGTATCCTAAGATTAACCTGGAACAAGGGGTGTGTTCTATGATAAAAATTGCTTCCCGAATTGAAGGGGAAATATTTTCGCTTTTCGATTTAGAACAAAGCCTGAAGCCTATAGGTTATACAATCGGCGGAAATTGGGATTACGAACACGGATATTTTGATTATAAAATTGACGATAGTCATGGATATCAATTTTTAAGGGTTCCTTTCCGTACCAAGAGCGGGCAGCTGGACTCAAGGGGAGCCGCGGTTGAAATGGAAAGGCCCTTCCTGCTTGCCCATAGATATGAAGGTGGACTTGATGATCATTCCAACATTGGGAATGTATCTGCCGCATTTAATCAATTCCAGGAACCTGAAGATCCTGATGCAGAATTTCCTGAAAAGTATGTGGGGCTGGGAAGATCGCTTGTCCAGGAATTAGAGTCGCTATTACTGGATTGATGCCGATTGGAGGATGGGGGGAGATTTCCTCCCTCAGCCTCAACGCTGCCTAATGTACATACAAAAAATATGCACCTGTTTTCTTTCTTAAAAATACTCTTCTAGTAAATGAAGCTATGCAAAATCAGACTTATCCATTAAAATGGACATGAACTGAATATCTTTGAGAGTGCCCTCATGATAGGGATAATAGGGAAACCGGTGCAAATCCGGTGCAGCCCCCGCTACTGTAAGCGTGTTAAAGAATGATAAAGCCACCGGGCCAAACCGGGAAGGCTTTTAGGCTTTGGAAAGAAAGCCGCGCTGAGCCAGGAGACCTGCTTTTAAAGAAAGAAGTACTTATGCTTCGGTGGGAAGAATAAGCCAAGACGCGGGATATTCATTTTGCAGGCCGGCCCTTGACTTATGTCAAGGGCTTTTTTGTCTTTATGGAGAGGCGAAAAACATCCATACATGCTGGCGCTTATATACCATCAGGCATACGGAAGGAGGAGAAAAATAGGAGTGAGGGGAGAATGACATGTGCAGGTAATGGAAGCTAGTCAAGCCAATAAATGAATATAGAACGGAGATTAAACGAATGAAAGCGAACAAGTTAGTCAGTATAATTGCAGCTCTACTGTTTTTAACCTTAAGTATCCTGACCGGATGCGGCTCAAATGGCGCAGGCCATGACGAACATAAAAAGTCTGAGACGGCCACAACAAAAGATACATATCCCGTTACTCTTACAGACGATGAAGGCGAGAAGGTAACAATTGAGAAGAAACCGGAGAAAGTCATCTCTGTTACTCCAAGCACCACGGAGATTGTATATGCTCTCGGGCTCGGAGACAAAGTTGTAGGGGTATCAGACTATGATAATTACCCTCCGGAAGTAACGAAAAAAGAGAAGGTAGGAGCAGTCGACATCAATCTGGAAAAGGTATTGTCACTGCAGCCGGACCTGGCTTTACTTGATGATACTCATTATAAATCACATAAGGATGTTATAAAAAAATTGCAGGATGCGGGAATTGCCGTTTTCATTATTAACAGCAGCAAAAATTCTTTTAAGGAAGCCTATGATTCCATCAAGCTGGTAGGAGAGGTGACCGGCACAACTAAAAAGGCGGACGCCATTGTAAAAGATATGCAGAATCAATTGGCTGAAATCAAGGAAAAAGCAAAAGCCGTCAAAGAAAAGAAAAAGGTTTGGGTGGAAGTATCCCCGCAGCCAGAGATTTATACAACAGGAAAAGGCACGTACATGCAGGAAATGCTTGATGCCATAGGTGCGGAAAATGCCGCCCAGGACCAGCAGGGATGGGCAAAGGTAAGTGAAGAGCAAGCAGTCAAATACAATCCGGATGTTATTATTACGACGTATGGATATTATGTGAAAAACCCTGCGGAGCAGGTCATGAGCCGCAAAGGGTGGGCCGCAGTTCCAGCGGTGAAAAATAAACAGGTTTTTGATGTGAACAGTGATACGGTCACGCGTCCGGGGCCCCGCCTTATAGAGGGAGTGGCGGCACTTGGAAAAGCGGTTTACCCGGATGTATTCAAGTAAAAGTAAAAGAATCACGCTTTTGTACATCGGGAGCATCATCTTTGTGATAGCTTCGATGATTATCGCAGTGTTCGCAGGAACGGTTTCAATAACCGTTCCTGATATTATTAGGATTATTATTCAGCATCTTACGTCACTCTCTGTCTATCATGGACCAAAGAGCACAGAAATGATCATTTGGGAAATACGGTTCTCGAGGGTGGTTCTTGCTTTCCTGGTCGGAGCTTCTTTGTCGCTGGCCGGAGCGGCCTTTCAAGGACTGCTCCGAAATCCGCTGGCAGATCCTTACACGATTGGAGTTTCATCAGGTGCTTCGCTCGGAGCTGTGCTGGTTATCTATTTTCAGCTGGATTTTGTCTGGCTGGGAGGATTTACGCTTCCTTTTTTCTCAATCGGAGGAGGGGCGGCTGCGCTGCTTCTGGTTTTTGGAATCACCAGACTGGCAGGCAGTACACTGGCCAATGAAACCATTATTCTAGCAGGAATTATTTTGACTTCTTTTACAGGAGCCCTTGTATCCCTATTGATGTCCCTGTCCACAAGAGAAGATGTCAAACAGATTTTTTATTGGCTGATGGGCAGTGTGTCTATGCGGGGCTGGGATGATGCAGGTCTGCTCGCTCCATTTTTCATTGTAGGAGCTCTTATGCTGCTGACACAGACCCGAGAGCTCAATGGAATGGCATTAGGCGATCAGGCTGCCCAATTCAGCGGAATAAATGTTCAGCAGAGAAAAAGACTGATATTAATCGGAGCCTCGCTTTTAACGGGGGGTGCAGTAGCAGTTTCAGGTGCAGTAAGTTTTGTGGGCCTCGTTATCCCTCATTTGGTCCGGCTTATTTCCGGAGCCGATCATAAACATTTACTTCCGCTTTCCATGTTAATAGGAGGCGGCTACCTGGTCCTTGCTGATCTGACGGCAAGGACGATTATTTCGCCTCAGGAGCTTCCGATTGGAGTGGTCACCGCGTTGATTGGAGCGCCGATTTTCACCGTGCTCCTGATTAAAGAACGAATGAGAAGAAGGGGATTATAAATGCTGAAGGTTCAGAGCCTGACAGGTGGATATGATAAAAAGCATCCTACAGTCAGGGAAGTCAGCTTTTCGATTACGAAAGGCAGCTTCTTTGCCCTGATAGGGCCAAATGGGAGCGGGAAAACCACGATTATCAGGCTGTTGATGGGAATAATGCCAACAGAGAGCGGCAGTGTCCTGCTGGACGGCCGGCCAATTTCTGAATATACGCCGCTCGAACTTGCAAAAAAGGTGAGTGTACTCAGCCAGGAAAACCAGGTTGGGGTCGACTTCACTGTCGAGGAAATTGTCGCACTCGGCAGATATCCCTACCAATCGAGACGGTTCTTTCAGGAAGAAACCATACAGGACAGGGCTGCAATTGATGAAGCACTCTCACTGGCCAGTATCCGGCATCTTAGGCATAAGCTATTTATGTCCCTGAGCGGCGGAGAAAAACAAAGAGTGCTCCTGGCAAAGGCACTCGCACAGGAGCCTGAATTAATCATCCTGGATGAGCCTACCAATCATTTGGATATTAAGCATACCCTGGAAGTTTTAAATGTGATTAAAAAGCTTCAGAGAGAGAAAGAGCTGACTGTACTCGCCATCCTGCATGACTTAAACATTGCCAGCCTGTATGCCGACCAAATAGGTCTTCTCCACAAAGGGAAAATGGCTGGCGTGCAGCCGGGCTTTGGGATGGAAGATAACAGGATCCTGTCAGATGTCTATGAAACACAGCTGTATGTTTTCCCCCATCCTGAGCTGGATCGTATGCTGGTAACGTATATGCCCGGCCAGGAGGAGACCCTTCTGGCCGGAAGCCCAACACATCCTTTCAGCATTGAGAGGGATGAGTACTCAATTACTATCCACTTCCACGGCTCTTTTAGAGCACTCACACTGGGGGATAAGGGCAGTGGTCTTGCATGGGCAGAAGGAATTTTCTGCGGCACTCAAAAAGAGCCTGATAGGGATTTCATTTGCTGGGAAACTTCCCGATTATCTGACACATGTATTAACGCTCAAAACCTTTCAGGAAGTCATTGTCTCCTATTGCTGTCCTCTTCCTCAGGCAAAATGAATATATTCTTTAGTACCGATTTCCCGTTAAGCGATGTGGATCTCATGAATCTTTCAGTCTTTATTGCCGAACAAAGGGGAAGGAACACAATCTGTGGGGGCGAAATAGGTACCGCTTCCCAAAAAGAAAGCCGGATGAGCCCTCCGGATGAAGTGAAGCATGTTTTTTTAGAAGATGCCTGTAAATGGGTGAGCCAAATTCTTCAAGAGCATAGTCACACCGTTAAGGGGAGTCTGTAATAAAATCCTGGATAGAAACCAGTTGAACAAAACAAAAGCAGGTGGAGAAATATTTCGTTTTCTCCGCCTGCTTTATTTTATGGACTTATTTGGACAGTCCTTTTTGTTCGCATTATTGCTGCAATGAAACCCAGACGCTCTTCACCTCAGTATAGTTATTCAATGCATATGAGCCCATTTCCCTTCCCATACCGGAAGATTTATATCCGCCAAATGGAGAAGCAGCATCAAAGGCATTATAGCAGTTAATCCAGACTGTACCGGCACGGATCTTACTGGCCACATAATGGGCTTTGGCTAAGTCCTGGGTCCACAGCCCTGCAGCAAGACCGTATTCACTGGCATTTGCACGGGCAATTACTTCATCGAGATCCTCATACGGCATAGCTGCGATGACAGGACCGAAGATCTCTTCCTTCGCAATGGTCATTTCATCGTTTACGTTAGCAAAAATGGTCGGTGATACAAAATAGCCGTTCTCGTACGGATTGTTTCCGCCGGCAACCACTTCCGCTCCTTCACTTTTCCCTTTTTCGATGTATCCAAGAACCCGGTTGTGCTGCTCCTCTGAAACCAGCGGACCGATCTGGGTAGAAGGATCCAGTCCTGCACCCTGTTTGATTTTTTGGGCATGGGACGTCATGTCTGCTACGACATTATCATAATGCTTCTTCTGGATAAAGACACGGGAGCCTGCACAGCAGACCTGGCCTTGATTGAACATCACCCCTGACAGGGCGCCTGGAATAGCACGAGTCAGATCGGCATCCGGCAGAATGATATTCGGAGATTTCCCGCCAAGCTCCAGTGTGACACGCTTCAATGAGCCGGCAGCAGATCTCATGATCAGCTTTCCAACCTCAGTTGAACCAGTAAATGCAATTTTATCAACCAGCGGGTGGTTTACGAGAGCCTGTCCTGCTGTTTCCCCGAAGCCTGGAACAATATTGACCACACCTGGAGGGAATCCTGCTTCTTCAATAAGTTCTGCAAGGTAAAGGGCTGAAAGCGGAGTTTGTTCTGCCGGTTTCAGCACCACGGTACATCCGGTCGCAAGTGCGGCACCAAGCTTCCACATCGCCATCAAGAGCGGGAAGTTCCATGGGATAATCTGGCCGACAACACCGACCGCTTCATGACGGGTGTAGTTAAAATAGTTACCGCTGACCGGAATGGTCTGTCCTGTAATCTTGGTAGACCAGCCGGCATAATAGCGCATATGCTCGATGGCCAGAGGAATATCAGCATTAGTTGTTTCTGAAATAGGCTTTCCGTTATCGAGGGTTTCCAGCTGTGCAAGTTCTTCCTTGTGCTCCTCCATTAAATCCGCAAGCTTATACATGAGCCTGCTTCTGGACGCGGCGCTCATTCTGGACCATGCTCCTTTATCAAAGGCGTTTCTGGCTGCGCGGACAGCGCGGTCTATGTCCTCCTCGCTGCCTTCAAAAACAGTCGCAAGAACTTCTCCTGTGGCAGGATTTGGGGTAGTAAATGTCTTTCCTGAGGCGCTTTCTACAAACTCACCATTCACATAAAATTTTTTGGATCCCTGTAAAAATCGGCTGAGCCTTTGGTTAACTTCAAGAGTAGCGTTGGACATTTTTATTCCTCCCTCTTAAATAGAAAATGACTATGTAGAAATGTAAGCGGTTACGAAATTAGTATAATACCTTATTGCAGAAAATTCAAAAAATAACTTTGATAAACTCTTCGACAAATTTCACAGAGTTTTTGCGATGAATTGCATAATAAAACGCCGCACCGGAGCGCAGCGGGTATTTTATCTTTTTGTGACTGTAAAATTATCTTCTATCAGCAGCCAGTTTTGTGGAAAGGAGAGCCCGAGCTTCCAGTAACTCATTCCTCTAAGATTCAATTCCTTCACCAAATCAAATTTAGCCTGAATCGAACGGGCATCCTCAAACCATACTTCATGCCGCTTTCCCGATGGATCATTATAGTAAAAAAATGGTGCCTGTGCTTTGCTGTCATATTGGATTTCTACATTTTCCCGCGCAGCGAGGGAGATTGCCTGCTGAGGGCTCAAAGCCCTTGCAGTGGAGCCCTGCACAAAAGGAAGCGTCCAATCGTATCCATACAGATTCTGTCCCATCATAATCTTTGAAGAAGGCATCTCAGTTAAGGCATATTCAATGACTTTCCTGACAGGGCCGATCGGCGATACTGCCTGTGCCGGCCCGCCGCTGTAGCCCCACTCGTAGGTCATAAGCACGACAAAGTCGGCGATTTCACCGTGTGCCCGGTAATCATGGGCTTCATACCACCTTCCCTGCTGGGTCCTGCTTGTTTTTGGCGCAAGTGCGGTTGACATCAGCCAGCCCTGCTGGCCGAAGCGAGCTTTTGCCTTGCGGAGAAAGCGATTGTAGGCCTCTCGATCCACGGGCCGAAGGAATTCAAAGTCAAAGTGGATATCCCGGAACCCGAGCCGTGTGGCAGTGGATACGATATTATCTAAAAAACGATCCTGAACTTCCATATTATTGAGTAAGATTCTTCCGAGCTCATCACTGAATTGGTCCTGCTCCTGGTTTGTAATCACCATCATTAAAACATTCTGGTTTTCTCTTGCGATTTCCGGAAAATTATCAAGCAGCGGCGGCTTAAGGCTTCCATCCCTCTGTGCCTGAAAACTGAATGGGGCAAGATATGTTAAATGGGGGGCTGCCCTTCTTGCATCGGTTATGAGTGCTTGTGCTACAGAAGTTCCCCTTGGTTCGACATAAGCATTGAATTCTGCCTGCCTTTTGGGGCGGGAAGGAATGTACAGCCGTAAGCCAATGGCAAGCGGCTGTGATTCGGAAAGCGCATTAACCCGGGCCAGCTCGGCCGGACTCAGTCCAAAGCGCCGTGCTATCTCCCAAAGGCTGTCACCCCTCCTGACAAAATAATAGCTCCCCCTTATAGGGATTACCATGGCCTGGCCGACGACTAAATCATCCGGGTTTGGAAGCTGATTAGCTGAAATGATGGCTTGGGCTGTAACTCCATAAAGCCTGGCAATAGAAGATACCGTTTGATTGCGTGAAACCACATGTATTTGCATTTTCCCCCTCCTAAAAGCATGCAGATGCTATCACAATCATATGAAGCAACCTGGCAATACATGTTCATTTAATACACTTCCTTCAATGGGAAAAAGAAAACCTTTTGAAATCGGGAATAGTGGCATATGGGCTTCTTCTGGAGAAAAATATCCGTATAGCAGGGAAATAGGGTGTTTTCTTCCAGTCTTACTGCAGTGCGGGAGACGGACCATGGAACATGATGAATATCTCCCCGGCAGAGCTTTTCCCCGCGCTTTGTGAAAAGAGCATACCGTTCAAGAAGCCACTGATCCAGGGTTCCTTCATCCGGTCTAAAGACTTCATGATCAGGGTGATAAAAGGCAGCAAAATTCTGCAGGTTCCTTCCGGTAAATCTGCGGCTGCTCCTGAAGAAAAAGTCTTCTCCGGACTTAAAGCTCATTTTAGAGAGTTTATACGGAAGGGAAAAAAATGTTTTAGCACCGAATACGGAAGGGAAAAGATCTGCATCCAGGCTAAAAAAGAAAATACCCGGAATCCCATTAAACCTCACATAGGTTCTGACATTCAGTTCGAGATAGCTCGTCATTCCTGGAATGGGGGGCAGACCGTGAAACCTCATGCCGGTCACTTTAAAAGGCGTTAGTGTAAGCCACGCATCCCCTTTAAATACATCAAGCTGGAATTCTTCGGGAATCAAGCTTCTCAGGCTTTCAGAAGATACTGGCCAATGAAGAAATAACAGGTCATTCCATTCCTGCTTTAACAGCCACGGCTCCTCCGGCAGGCTGTAGGGCCGGTGCGAGGTCTGGCTGAACTCTTTATGCATGCAAACCCACCTTCACTTTTAGACGTTCCTATCTATCCCTTACCTCAAAGCTTGGGAAGGCTAACTTCCACACATGGGTTATTAAAGTCCTGCTAAGGACCTAAATACTTTTCGACAATATCATTACCCGGCCGGCTTTTATATAAATTGCAGTTTTTTAATCGTATAAAAAACCAGGACCAGTTCTTTTTTCCTAAATGCAGGGAACTCTCAAAAAAAGGAAGAGTGAAGTCAGGCACCTGCCGGAGTAAGGTTTTTAAGCATTTTCCGTCAAAAAGGGAGTTTCCTTGTTTGTCGATAAAAGAGGACTTCTGAAGGAGAGAGATTTTTCTGAAAAAAATATATAATATTTTAGGTAATTTTATTATATTTTGCATAATTCGCTAAAATAATCCAAATAGCATGTAATAGTTTACGAATTATGTATGAAACTTTTACCCTAGCTTAATGAATAGTGTGTTATATTTTCTATGCTCTTAATCCATTGAAAGGTAGAGATGTATGAAAAAAAACAAAATTAAAGCGATTGTTGCCACAACCGTTGCCGCAGGAGTTTTTTCAACTCAGCTTTCCATCCCCGCGCTTGCCAAGGAAAAAGACAAATGGGTGCATCCGGATTCTTTTGAGCTGCGGATCATGGAAACGACCGATGTCCACACAAATCTACTAGCCTATGATTATTACAAGGACGCTCCCACAAGTGCAGTCGGATTTTCCCGTACAGCCACACTGATCAACCAGGCAAAAAAAGAGAAAAAGAACACAGTCCTTGTTGACAATGGAGACCTGATCCAGGGCACACCTCTTGGTACATACAAAGCGAAAATTGCTCCACTAAAGCCCGGCGAGGTCCATCCGGTCTATAAGGCTATGAATCAGCTGGGATATGATGCAGCGACCCTAGGAAACCACGAATTTAACTATGGCCTTGATTATTTAAACGAAGCCATTAATGATGCGAACTTCCCCTATGTGAATGCAAACGTCTATAAAGATGATCATGATAAAAATCCAAACAACGATAAAAATGAGTTCAAGCCTTATAAAATAGTAGAGAAAAAGGTAGTAGATTCTAGGGGTAAAACGGTAAAGGTCAAAATCGGCTATATAGGATTTGTTCCTCCTCAAATCATGGACTGGGATAAATCAAACCTTGATGGAAAAGTCATTACTAAAGGAATTGTAGAATCCGCGAAAAAGTTCATCCCTCAAATGAAAAAGGACGGTGCTGATGTTGTTATTGCAATGGCACATACTGGATTCAACGGCAATCTCAATAACACTGAGGATGTAGTCTATTCGCTCAGCAAAGTGCCAGGTATCGACGCAATCACTTTCTCCCATACTCATAAGGTATTTCCTGCACCGGATGAGTCCAAGCTTGATGCATTATTTAAAGACAGCAGCGGCAAGCCGCTTCCTGGAGTGGATAATGCAAAAGGGACCATCAATGGTATTCCTGCAGTCCAGGCAGGCTATGGAGGCAACAATCTCGGCCTGATCGACCTGATCTTTGCTAAAGTGAAGGGAAAATGGAAAGCAGCACACTCGCAGTCTTCCAATAGAAGCATTGCCGGTGTGGCAGATGACAAAGGAGTCGTCAACGCTGTAACGCCGGATCATAATGCAACCGTAAAATATGTTAATACGCCGATCGGAAAAACGACTGGCCCGATTCACAGTTATTTTTCCCTAGTGCAGGATGATCCATCCGTACAGGTCGTGACCAATGCCCAAAAATGGTATATCGAAAAATATATCGCAAATAACAAGCCAGAATATCAAAACCTGCCAATCTTGTCTGTCGGCGCCCCATTCAAAGCAGGAAGGAATGGTGTGGAAGAGTATACAGATATTAAAGCGGGCGACCTAACCATCCGCAGTGCTGGAGACCTTTATCTGTATGACAATACTCTGAAGGCCATCAAAGTGAAAGGCTCTGTGGTCAAAGAATGGCTTGAAATGTCAGCCGGCAAGTTTAATACCATTGATCCGAATAAGATTGAAGAACAGCCTCTTCTAAATTCAGGATTTCCTGTTTACAACTTTGATGTCATCGATGGTGTAACCTACCAGATTGATGTAACAAAACCGAATCGCTACGATAAGGATGGCACTAAGGTTTCTGATTCAAGCCGTATTATCAACTTGAAGTATAATGGACAGCCGGTCGATCCCAATCAGGACTTCATCGTGGTTACAAACAATTATCGGGCTGGCGGGGGAGGGAACTTCCCAGGCGTGAAGGGCAGTGAGTTTGTCTATGATTCACCGGACGAAAATCGCCAGATCCTGATGGATTACATTTCAGAAGTGAAGGAAATTAACCCTTCCATCGATAATAACTGGTCAATTGCCCCAATTGACAAGGATGTAAATGTCACATTTACGACCTCTCCAAAAGCAGCAGACTTTACAGCTCCTGGAGGAAAAATCACCTATACCGGAAGAACCGATGCACAAGGCTTTGGAATCTTTAAACTGAAACTATCTAAACCGAACATTAAGCTTCAGCTGCTTGGCATAAACGACCTTCACGGACAGCTGGATACCACATCAGAATTCGGCGGCGTCAAGCAGGGCCGTGCAGACTATTTGGCTGCTTACCTAAAGCAAAGGAAAGCGCAAAACCCAGAAAATACTCTTTTAGTAACAGCAGGGGATGCGGTTGGAGCGAGCGCTCCAGTTTCCTCCAAGCTTCAGGATGAACCGACGCTAGAATTTTTGAATGATATGGGATTCGATATCGGTACAGTAGGAAATCATGAATTTGATAAAGGCGTCGCCACATTGATGGCACAAATAAAAGGAGGGAAATCTCCAACCAATCCTGATGTGACATTTAAAGGGCTGAAATTCCCTTATGTTGTGGCAAACGTGGTCTACAAGGATACGAAACAACCAATCTTAAATCCTTATGTGATTAAAAATGTGGGCGGAGTGGATGTAGGCTTTATTGGTGTCGTTACCAACGCGACTCCTTCAAAGGTAAGTCCTGCAGGCATCGAGGGAGTTGAATTTATTCCCCAGGCTGAAGCGGTTAATAAAGCAGTTGATGAGTTAAAAGCAAAGGGCGTAAAATCTATCGTCGTCGTTTCCCACGATCCGGGTTCTGATAAGAACGGGGTAGTGACAGGGGAAGTGGCGGATCTTGCGAATGCGGTAGACGATGAAGTGGACGTCATTTTTGCGGGCGATAATCACGCTAAGCTGAATAATCTGATCGACAATAAGCTTGTCGTCCAATCTTACTCATACGGCACTGCCTTCTCGGATATCGATCTCGAAATTGATCCAGCCACAAAGGATATTGTGAAAAAGTCTGCGGAAATCGTAACAGTCGATCAATCAAAGATCACCCCTGATCCAGGCACTACTGAATTTATTGATAAGTATCTGAAAATGTTCCCAGAGCTTACCCTGCCGCTTGGAACAACAGATGCAAAGATTACTAGGGAAAATGCCTATACACAGGAAGCCCCGTTAGGTAATCTGATTGCAGATTCAATGAAATGGAGCATGAACTCTGACTTTGCTTTCATGAATCCAGGAGGTATCCGTGCCGATCTTCCGCAGGGAACCATTACCTATGCGGACCTGGCCAAAATTCAGCCATTTGGAAATGTTCTTGTGAAGCTGAATCTCACAGGTGCTGACATTAAAACTCTGCTTCAGCAGCAATGGGTTATCGAGGGCAGCCCGAAAACCCTGCAAATTGCAGGACTTAAATATAAAGCTGATTTCTCAAAACCAGTCTCAGAGAGAGTGGTCGAATTGACTAAAACAGATGGGACGCCTATCGAGGATACGCAAGTGTATACAGCCGTGGTTAATGACTTCATGGCAAGCGGCGGAGACAACTACACAGTGCTGAAAGATAAGGCCCGCACTTATGGAGCAGTAGATCTTGATGCGTTCGTGGATTATGTCAAGACTGCTTTCAATGGAGGCAAAATCACCGCGGGAATTGAAGGACGCATCACGAATATCAAGTAAGGAAAACCTAAGGAAGGATGGCATATGCCATTCTTCTTTTTTTATAAGCGAGGTGAAAAAATGCCAAGAGGAGACGAGCTGAATGCGCTGCCTATGCCGCATACCGCGCCAGGTGCAGGAAAAGACCTTTCAGAATTTGATAGGGAAGATAAAAGCGGGATCACCAGGGAAGAGACTCCCCGTCCTGCACAGGTAAAAAATAGAAGCTGATCCAACAAGCATAGATCATTCTCTTCGAATTTATCAGAGAATGATCTTTTTTTATAAGTGAATAAGTGGAATTTCCCTCCGAATCCTTTCTTTTTTTATATAGTATGCTAATATAATATTTTAGGGATTGTTTTTACTGTTACGTTCAGTATGGTAAAATCATGTTTTGACGTCCCGGCAGGCTGAAAAACAAGTGCTGGATGAATGGCTGTCTCCTGCGGTGAGGCACTTTGCGGGGAAGTTTTCACTTTATATTATTAAATCTATACATCTAAGAGGAGTTTTAAGCTTAAAATGAATGAAATACAAACAATAAACGTTATGATACGATCCAAAAAAAAGAGACACCAAAAGAAAATGCTTAAGAAAGCTGCATTACTTGTTGAAACAAAGGATTTAAACAAACCGGCTGGAGATAGTAAAGCTGAAAGACTACATAAGGCTGAACAAGAAATACCGCAGCTAGATTCACTTCCTGTCACTTTTCTTCTAAAGACAGGAAAAAAATACTTCCCATCGGCAAATTCTGTCCGCTATTATTATAAATCTTCAGAACCTGAGTTCTACAAAAATCGTGACCTCCTTCAAGAGACACTTATCCAGGAATCTGCCCAGCTGTCTGCTTCCCTGCAGCAAGAATTTTGGGAAGAAGTGGGCGCAGCTATAAAATAAACATGTACGATCCAGGCGCCCGTGCCAAAAGGGCGTTTTTTTTGTCTCCGCTAAAACTGCCCGGGAAACACCCATACGACATTTAACCTGAAGGAAAATTCCAATAATTTCAGGAGGGCTTTTTTTAACAAACCATGCATTAAGAATGCCCAGTTTGTTCCGATATAAAAGGTCTGGGGCTTTTTCTCGCCTTGTCTTTTAATTTCTTTTAGGGAGGCCAATTCCATTTTTAATTATCATGACCGTTCCATTGTGGTTCTGGAGGGGAGCTATTCGCCATGGATCGTCCTGCTTTCTATTCTGATAGCCTGCGGATCTTCCTATAACGCTCTTTCTATGAATGAGAGACTTCAGTATCATAGCTTCTTTTCAAAAAACTTTTGGCTCTCCCTTGCTTCTATCGCAATGGGGACGGGCATTTGGTCGATGCACTTTATCGGAATGAGCGCTTTTATGCTTCCGGTAAGGATGGGCTTTAATATTCCGCTGACCATTTTGTCAGTCCTCCCTGCATTGTGCGCTTCTTTTTTAGCTTTCTACATAGCAAACCTGGTCAGAAGGTCCGTTCTTACTTTTATCCTTGCTGGGAGCATTATGGGGCTGGGGATTGCAGCCATGCATTATATGGGAATGGCTGCAATGGAAATGGAGGCGAGGTACACCTATAGACCGCTTTTATTTACGGCCTCTGTTTTGATTGCCGTCATTGTTTCAATCATTGCACTTTATATTTTCTCCACGCTGCAGAAATATATGTCGAATCGCCTGGTCAAAACGGCCACATCCATCATCATGGGCCTGGCTATCGCGAGCATGCATTATACAGGTATGAAAGCCATTGTGTTTTACCAGCTGGAGGACAGCGTACATGTGCATCATTCTCCACATATGAATGTAATGATGCTTGGTATAGGAATTGGAATTGTAGTAGCCATTTTCCTTGGTTTGTCCGGGCTTTCAGGTGTTTTTGATAAATATGTGAATTATCGGTTTAACTATATCGATCCTCTGACGAGACTTCCCAACCGAAGGCTTTTTGAACAAAGTCTTAAGGCCGATTCCCATCAGGCCTTGTCTATCATCCATCTTCATGGCCTTGAAAAATGGAATACAGGCTACGGCTATAATTTCGGGGATGAATTGATTTCCATGCTGGCCGGGATACTGAAAAATTCGGCAGCATCCAGGGCCGAGCTTTACCGCATAGAAGGCAACAGATTTGCCATGCTGGGCAGGCCGGGGGACCTGAAGACTATTATGGAGCGGGCAGGGAAAGCCGCAAAGGAAGACATCATTATCCAGGAGCAGCGGGCTGTACTGGAAATTATCTCAGTTCTGGCTGAAAAACAGCCAGGCGAAACGGCAGCTCACCTATACACAAATGCCATTGCAGTCCTGCATCATCCATCCATTACTTATATGAATCAGATCATCGTGTATGATCCCTCCATCCATACGTATAACCTCGAACAAAAGCTTGTGATGGAGATTGATGAGGCTATGCATAATGGACAGCTTTATCTGGTCTATCAGCCGAAGGTGATGCCGGGGACAGGAGAGGTGCATGGAGTGGAGGCACTGTTAAGGTGGAACCATCCCATCTATGGAATGCTGTCTCCAGCTCTGTTTATACCTGCATTGGAAAAGGGAAAGAAAATGTTTGATGTAACGGACTGGATTATAGAGAAGGTCTGTATACAGGCAGCAGTGTGGAAAAAACAAAACCGTCCTTCAGCCATTGCCGTCAATATTCCGGGTCCCTACATCACTTCGCCAAGGTTAGTGAAGGTTTTATTGGAGGGAATCAATAAAAATGGCATTGAGGCGGAGAATATAGAATTAGAGATCACCGAAACCAGCGTGGTGAATCATATTGAGCAAGCTGCCCGGTCCATCGGTGAGATACGGAGTCATGGTTTTTCTGTGGCGCTTGATGATTTTGGGACCGGAGTGTCTTCCCTCTCTTACTTAAAGCTTCTGCCTATCACTACGTTAAAGATTGATAAGTCCTTTGTGGATGATGTGCCGCATTCTGCGAAAGACGCTTCCATTTTAGAGGCAATAACAGCTTTATGCAGGTCCCTCGATTTACATGTGGTAGTAGAAGGGGTAGAAACCAGGGAGCAGGTGGAGTTTTTAATGAAGATGTCAGATGCAGCCATTATTCAGGGATATTTCTATTCGGCTCCCCAAACTGCCGGCGCTTTTGAGAGCTGGACTGAATCATTCGTGGGTGGGGCCGTTCCTGCTGAAGTGCTTTAACTCAGTTGTCCAACATACAATTCGTGTACCGCTTAGACTGTAAGCAAACTAAGAAATGAGTTTGTTTACAGTCTTTTTTGCTTTCAGCAAAAGCAAATTTAAGCAGTGCATGTTGAATATGATAAAAAATTCCCTGGAGGCGACGGCTTCAGGAGGGAAACTGAGGGTTACTTCATTCTGCAAATCAGGATATGTCCAAATTAAAATCATGGATACAGGAATCGGCATGTCGCCTGAGCAGCTGAAAAGACTGGGTGAACCATATTATTCGACAAAGGGGGGGAATGGGACAGGTCTAGGCATGATGGTGGTATACAGCTGAATGAAAAAAGCGCTCAAGAATGAGCGCTTTTTCATTTTTATCTTTCCGCTACCTTGTTAAGGAACTGAAGGGTTCTTGGGTTTTTGGTTTCATTAATAACTTCATTTGGCGTTCCTTTTTCAACCACAACACCGCCATCCATAAAAATCACCTGATCCGCCGCTTCGCTGGCGAATTTCATTTCATGAGTGACGACTACCATGGTCATGCCTTCCCTGGATAAATCCTTCATGACCTTCAGCACTTCTCCAACAAGTTCAGGATCAAGGGCGGAAGTAGGTTCATCGAATAAAAGCACTTCAGGATCCATAGCCATCGCCCTGGCAATTCCAACACGCTGCTGCTGCCCGCCGGAAAGCTGGAATGGATACATTTCAGCCCGGTCCTTTAAGCCGACCTTTTCCAAAAGACTCATAGCCTTCTCTCTGGCAGCCTCTTTGGACCGTCTGAGAACCGTAATTTGACCCTCCATGACATTTTCCAATGCAGTCAGATGAGGGAACAGATTGTAGCCTTGAAATACCATTCCGGTCTGTTTTCTAAATGCCACTATTTCTGCTTGTTTAAGTTTGGTTGATTCTGTGATCTTAAGGGTTTGTTTCCCCAGCGCGATCGTTCCCTGATCGGGAATCTCCAATAGATTTAAACAGCGGAGAAGAGTGGTTTTCCCTGAACCTGAAGGCCCAATGATGACGGCTGTTTTTCCCTTTTCAATCGATAGGTCTATTCCTTTTAAGACTTCAAGTTTATCAAAACGTTTATATAGATTTTGTATGTTAATCATGGAAGACCCCCGCTTATTTAGCAATCCCGCGTCCATAGCGTATCTCCAGCTTATCCTGCAGATAGGACAGAATTGTACTGAATATCAAATAAATAAAGGCTACTTCTATATACAGCCAGAGCGGTTCATAAGTGACTGCTGCAATCTGCTGCCCTTTTTGAAACAGCTCGGTCACTGTGATGGTGGCAGCCAGCGATGTATCCTTAACCAGGGAGATAAATGAATTCCCGAGGGGAGGCAGAGATACACGGATTGCCTGAGGAAGGATAACCCGCCTCAGAGCCTGAGCCTTAGTCATTCCTATGGAATAGGCGGCTTCCCACTGTCCCTTAGGAATGGAGAGGATAGCTGCCCGGATGATCTCAGAGCTGTATGCCCCTTTATTTAAGGTAAATACAATGACGGCTGCCGGAAATGGATTCAGGGTAATGCCAACACTCGGCAGACCGTAGAAAATAATGAACAGCTGCACAAGAAGGGGAGTACCCCTGAAAATCCACACATAAAATCTTGTCAGAAGAACAAGGGGCTTAAAGGCCGAAAGACGGGCTACAGCTGTAAAAAATGCCAGGATAAGTCCGAGCGCAAAGGTAATCAGTGTTAAAGGGATGGTAAATTGCAATCCTGCTTTTAAAATAGGAAAAAAGGAATCACTAAGGATTCCTATAATTCGATCTGTACGTTCTCCAAACATATTCGTTCTCTTCCTTTACTTTGATACGTCTGTTCCGAACCATTTTTTAGATATCTTTAAATACGTACCGTCTTTTTTCATATCAGCCAGTGCGCCGTTTACAGCATCCACAAGCTCTTTATTATCCTTGCGGAACATGAATGCGTTTGAGGTAGCTTCCTTTTCTTCGTATACTGATTTAATCGGCAGTTCAGGGCGCTGCTTCTTAAGATCTAAATAAGAAAGGCTGTCATTGATAGTTGCGTCAACGCGGCCGGAAGTAATTAAATCGATAGACTGGTTGAAGCCATCCACCACTGTATTTGTCGCGCCGTGAGCCTCAGCAATCTTTCGGTAATTGCTGTCAAGGGACTGTGCAACTTTTTTGCCTTTCAGATCGTTAAGCGATTTGATATCTTTATTATCTTTACGCACGATAAGAATTGCTTTTGAAACAATGTACGGATCAGACATATCATATTTCTGCAGGCGGTCCTTACGTACTGCTACTTCATTTGCTATCATGTCATAACGCTTGGCATCAAGGCCGGCAATCATACCATCCCATTTCGTTTCAACGAATTTAGGCTTAATACCTAAACGCTTGAAAACCTCCTGGGCAACTTCAACGTCAAAGCCGGTTAACTTTCCGGATTTGTCATGGAATGTAAAAGGTGCGTATGTACCTTCTGTTCCAATCGTAACTACGCCTTTATTTTTAATGGCATCATAGGAGCTTTTGCCCCCGTTATCTTTGTCTTTGCTCTTGTCATTGGTTCCGCAAGCGGCAAGAGCCAATACGAGCATAAGGGCAAATAATGTGCCTAAAAATTTCTTCATGATGTAACCCCCACTAATTTTATAGGATTTCTAAACAATGTTAATAGGTTAATTCAGCACGAGGTAAAAGTCAACGAAAACTAATTGTAATATTCCCTATTAAATAAGTGATATTCCATGGATCTCAAAAAAGATGGGAAGGGAAATTTCTTGGGCAATAAAAAAATACAGGAATTCCTTGAAAATTCCTGTTTCTAATGATAAATTCTCAACCTAAATGAATGTTGAGTCTTAAAGGGGCCTTGATTTCCATTCCAGGCAGGTTCGCTTTCCGCGGGGCGGGCAGTGAGCCTCCTCGGCTGCGCATGTGGGGTCTCGCCTGTCCCACTGCTCCCGCAGGGGTTTTCGTGCCTGAAACGTAGATCAACTAAGACTTATAAACATAGTCAGTTTAATTAATTCGGTCGTATACGAAAAACAACAATTATAGGATTTCAGCCTATCCTATCTAATTAAATCAATGATAATAAGTCCGAATAGAGGCCGTTAATTTCCGTTCCATGCACTTCGCTTTCCGCTGGGCGGGCGGTAAGCCTTCGGACAACTTCCATCATCAGCTGATCTAAACCTGTCCGAAGATAGACTCGCTTCGGACAGGTTTAGATCAGCCCCTCGGAAGCAAGCTTCCAGTAATATCGGCCAAGTGCGGTGAGACAGCAGGATTTTCCGTCCCGGGCTGCTGAAAATAGATGGCTGGCTCCAAGAGTCTTTAATAGCCTGGCATTTCTATAGCTTTGAAATATACTGAAGATCTTTTCGTTTTCCTTGTTGTTCATTCCGAAATACTTTTCATAGGAGGGATCTAATTGGTATTCTTCATTAGGACTGTTGAAAAATTGCGGAAGCATTCTGAGGTATTCAGCCGGTATGTCCGGTGCTGACTTTCTTATAGGAGTGAGCTTTGAAACATGTGATTTAAATAAAGGTCTCTGATCCCAGGGGCCGAGTGCCTGGTCTATATAAGCAAACATGCTGGCTGCAGTAATATTGCCTAAAACGTCGGCTGCACCGCCTTCAAGTGCATGATAAATTAATGAAGTAAAAATTCCTCCTTCATCTTCTTCATACGAAGCCTGTGTGGAACGGCTTGAAGTTAGGATAGACACCCCTTCTTTAATCACCGCTTTGTCATTATGGACTGGAGGTGCCTGCCCGAAAGCCCCGCTATAGCAGCAGTCTAATAGCACGACGATTTCTCTGGCGGGTGAGGTGTTGATCATCTTCAGGATCGAATCCATGGAGATTCCTTCATCATAGGCTTCTGCATCCTGGGTAACAAGATATCCCCCCAGATTATTAACGGTTCCATGACCGGAGAAATAGAGTAAAGCCAAATCCGCATCATGCATAAACAGCTCCTGGATCTCAGATTTCAGCCTTGTCCTGGTTACCGGCTCTTTATCTGATAATAAAAGCCGGCAGTGAACGTTCGGCGAACCGTCTTCATTCCTTTTAAGGATATCAGCCATTTTTCTGGCATCATTTATACAGCCTGAAAGAGGTGAGTCTGGATAATCGTTGATTCCCACAAGCAGTGCTTTTCTCATTCATTCTCCCCGCTTTCTTATATCGGAGTGGAGTACCTGATTCAATTTCATTGTAGGTGATGCTTTTAGAAATTAAAGTTTCCTTTGGCCTATTTTCAAACTGTCAAAAATGAGGCGAAAGTAGGAAGGTAGTTTCCGAATCATTATCTAACTATATATGCAAGTAGGTCTGCGTTGAAATTGAAATAGCAAAGGGAGCTGTCTGCATTGGAATTTACTGAATTCGCTGTAAGGGTATTAATCATATTTTTCCCCGGCATGCTGGCGACGCTTGTGTTCAATATATTTACACAGCGTAAAAAGCAGGATTACAATGTATTTATCACCTATTCGTTTGTCATGGGATTCCTCTGTTATTTTACCTTATATATTCTGATAGAGCTTCTCCGCATGGTCAATCTTCCTCTTGCCCAGATCACGTTCCTTACCTATTTATTCGATTCAGCCGCTCCTATCGCAATCAGAGATATTGTGCTGGGCAGTGTTGTTGCACTATGTCTCGCCATTCTCTGGTCATATGCTTATCGGTATAAATGGATGCAGCGGATTGCCAGGCGCCTTTGGATTTCTAAACAGTTCCATGAACAGGATGTATGGTCTGAATTATTCAATATGGAGGGAACACCGTGGGTAGTTATACGCGATTATGAACAAGACCGGATGTATCAAGGGTGGGTAGCCTTTTACTCAGACAGTTACCAGGAAAACGAGCTGTATCTTCGAGACGTCATTGTTTATGAAAATAAGAGCGGAAAGAAATTATATGATGTCCCGGGTTTATATACGACAAGGGATCATACACAGCTTCAGATTGAATTTCAAAGCGGGGGTGAATATTATGGCGAAGGGCCAGCCTAAGCAGGCTAAGATAAAAAAAGGGGGGATTAACCTGCCGCCCAAAACACCGAGACCGCCTGCACCGCCCCCTGCTGATGGACAAACCAGAAGGGAAGAGGGGTCAAATACTCGGCCTTCTCCTTAAGTCTATTTAGGGTACTTAACTTAGATATGATAAAAACTTAACGTTGACGTTAAATGTCAGCAGGAGTAAAATGGAAATTGTTAAAGTTGACGTTTACGTTAACTTCTTAGGGAGGAGGGGTTGGATGAGTAAAAAAGTATTGGCAGCGATTGATGGCGGAAGCCAGACAGCAAAAGTCCTTGATACAGTGATCTCCTTTATAGAGGAATTTGAACACACCCCTGAGCTCACTGTTTTGTATGTAAACAGGAGCATTCCTTTTGTGGATCCCGCAGGATTTACAGAGGTGGATGTAGAGACTGCTCTTGACAAGGAAGGCAGCCAGGTTTTGTCTGATGCCAGGAATCACCTGAATTCTAAAGGGGCAGACTGCCATGTCAAAGCCGTCTCTGGCGACCCTGCAGAAATGATACTTACTGAAGCAAAGATTCATGATTACATTGTAGTGGGTAGCCGGGGGCTAGGTGTGATCTCAGAGGCCGTATTAGGAAGTGTCAGCCATAAGATCATCCAGCAGGCAGAGTGTCCTGTAATCATCGCAAAATAATAACTTCCTAAAGAACAGGAGGGCTAAATGGGTTACTTAAAAATTGACGAAATCGCAACAATGACCGGCTTGACTAAAAGAACCATCCGGTACTATGAAGAAATCGGAATTCTACCTCCTCCCAACCGGACAGAGGGAGGTACTAGGCTCTATACCACAGAGGACGCGGAATACTTAAAAAGAATGATTACAGCCAAGGAAGTATTGGGGTTTTCCCTCCAGGAGCTGCAACGGTTCATCCAGATCAGTGATTCCCTTGAAAATACAAAAAGCAGCTACCGAAGCGCCAAGGGCATGCAGGAGCAGAAGGATAGCCTGGAGCAGCTTGTAGTGGTTGTAGATGAACAGCTTGCACTGCTGGAAGAGAAATTGATCAAGTTTGAACGTGTTCAAATGGAATTAAAAGATTTGAAAGAGCGCGCCTTGAATAAGGTTCGCCAGATTAACGAGAATAAAGGTGAGTAAATGCAAGCACAACAAAAAGATTATAAACAGATGGACGTTAACAAGCCGAAAGCGAAACAGCCCATCGCGGTTTGGGCAGTGGCTTTTGCCTGTGTAATCTCTTTTATGGGGCTTGGCCTGGTGGATCCGATTCTTCCTGCCATCGCCGCCAACCTTCATGCAACTCCGAGCCAGGTTTCCCTGCTATTTTCCAGTTATAATTTAATTACAGGGCTGGCTATGCTGATTACAGGAGTAGTTTCTTCCAGGATCGGCCAAAAGAAAACACTTCTGCTGGGCCTTATTTTTATCATTTTTTTCGCAGCGCTTGGCGGATTTTCAAATGGAATTAACCAGCTTGTCGGATTCCGGGGCGGATGGGGACTTGGTAATGCCCTCTTTATCGCAACGGCTCTTGCTGTCATAGTGGGAGTTTCTACCGGAGGAACAGCAAAAGCCATAATCCTTTACGAGGCGGCGCTTGGTCTTGGTATTTCCGTTGGCCCATTACTTGGCGGAGAACTTGGATCCATTTCTTGGAGAGGCCCATTCTTTGGGGTTGCTGTTTTAATGGCCATCGCTCTTGTAGCCATTATTTTTATTTTGCCGGAAATCCCGAAACCTGCAAAACGCAGCTCCATCATGGATCCCTTCAGGGCATTAAGCCATAGAGGCCTGTTTGCACTTGCTGTAACAGCTTTCCTTTATAACTTTGGATTTTTTACTCTTATGGCGTATACCCCTTTTGTGATGAACCTTGATGAGCATGGACTTGGTTTTGTATTCTTCGGCTGGGGGCTGATGCTCGCGTTTACTTCCGTTTATGTGGCTCCTAAGCTTCAAAAACGATTTGGTACATTAGTATCCATGATCATTGCGCTGCTGCTATTTGCAGTTGATCTGGCAGTCATGGGTACGTGGACGAATTCCCTGGTAACCGTCATTATTGCAACCATTGCAGCAGGTGCGTTCCTTGGAACCAATAATACACTGATCACAACCGCTGTTATGGAGGTATCTCCTGCAGAGCGATCCATCGCATCAGCAGCCTACAGTTTTGTCCGTTTCATTGGAGGTGCAGCAGCACCATTTCTGGCTGGTAAGCTGGCAGAATGGTATAATCCGCACGTACCGTTCTTCTTTGGTGCAGGAGCAGTAATCCTCGGGATCATCGTCGCTTCTACAGCCAAAAATTATTTAAAAAATGTTAGTTCCGCCCATTAGAAGGAAATTCGGGGTGGAACAGAGAAATCTTTATGAGTGCGAAAAAGTCGCACAGGAGGAGTGAGGGTATGTTCGTTTCGGAAGGAGTTTCGATGCTTGAGCTTAAGATGCAGGGAATGGTTATCCATCCAACCTTGATATGGGATGAAACATCTGCCATTTTAATTGATACAGGAATGCCTGGGCAGCTGGATGATATAAAAGAGGCCATGGAAGAGGCTGGAGTTCCTTTTGACCATCTGAAAGCCGTTATCCTCACACATCAGGATTTTGACCATATCGGCAGTCTTTATGAGGTTGTATCCCAGTTTTCGGATATAAAGGTTTATGCCCATGAACTGGATAAACCTTATATTGAAGGAGATATCCCATTGCTTAAGGTCAGAAAAGAAATGGAGGATATCATTAATAATTCTCCTAAAGCAAAAATAACCGATACGCTGGAGGACAAAGAGGTACTCCCTTATTTTGGCGGAATTGAGGTCATTTTTACCCCGGGGCATACTCCTGGACACATAAGCCTTTATTTAAAGAAGAGCAAGATCCTGGTGATGGGTGATGCTTCTGTAAGTGAAAATGGAATAATGAAGGGGCCTGTTGAAAGAGTAACACCTGATAAGGAAACGGCCTTGAAATCACTTGCGAAATTCAAGGAATATGATATTGAGAAAGTGATCAGTTACCATGGCGGCCTTTGTGAGGAGAATGTAAAGGAACAGCTTGATGGGCTTGCAAGCCTGAGCAGCAAATAGAGAATAGAGGGTTATCCCATTTTCTGTTTAGCCGTTATCGATCAAGGGAAAATGGAATATAAATAATTTACATGATTTTATTTTATGATGAGTCACTATTACTTAGCTAAAAAACAACAGGAGGGGAAAGTATGGTATATCTTATTGGGCTGCTTTATATTATTGGAATTGGCGGGGCTATTATGCTCATTAGAAGGAAATCGTACTTTGCTATTCCGGTTATCGTAGCTATTGTCGGACTGGATATGCTTCTTGGAAGTTCAGTCGTCCATTCCCACTTGGAAAGCAGCTCTATCGAGTATTCCGGCCTGAGCTATCTGGGGTTATCAGCCTTTTTATTTATTATGATGGCTTTTGTATAAATTATTTGATGTATGCATTCCCTAAGGTCCGTTCTATTGAACGGGCCTTTTTGCATATAAAGGAGAGTATTTCCTGGGACAGGGAACCTTTCCCCGGTCTGCCGCGTCTAACTCATAGAATAAAAAATACAAGAGTGAGGTATATAGTGAATGAAAACTAAACACCTGTACATTATTGGCGGCTTTCTCCTTATTGCAGTTCTCTTTTTCAGCCAGGGCGGCAGTCTCTTATCTATGTTAGGTGAAACCAAACAGGCTTCTGCAGATTCAAAACCTTCCATGGAAGTAAGAATTAAAGAATTTGGGAAAAAAGAGACGAATCAGGCACCAACTCCTTATACAAGAGCAGAGTCCCTGGAAAATGGTGATATCACACCTTCCAAAATCACAAAGGAGCAAAGGGAAAGAATTAATACGTTTTTGGAAAATGTAAAAAAAGGGAAACCGGATTTCCTCCGTTTTGCTCAATTCACTCACTTGGATAAGGCTTTTATTATTACGGAATACCAATATAATGGAGATTTGATTTATTATTTTCAGGATCAAAGATTGAAAACCGGCAAACATGAGGTTACAGAGGATTATTGCAGAAATTTAGAGGAGAAAACGAAACCATGGAAAGGGAAGTTCCTGACACAATGCTATAAGAGCAAAGGTGTAATCGAATTTTAAAATGGGAATTTAACGTTAAGGGCTGTCTCAATTTTTAGCTGAGGCAGCCTCCTTTGTTAAAAAGGTCAGGCAGAATGAAAGGCTGATAAATCTCCTCTCAGTTTGTAATAACGCAATGACTGGAGTCTGGTTAATTGCGGCTCCAGGTAGGCGGGTTCATCAGGATTACTCCTTCTTAGCTCATTTAGGATATCCATGATTTCCTCCCCCGTTTTTATACCCATTCCATGAGCAAAATATAAATCTTCTTCCAATACTATACAATTTTCTCCGCGCCATTCAGGCGTCTCAGGATCAAAATCAGGGTTGCTGAAATACACACAGTCTCCAGGTAAAAAATCGGTACGTAAGGCAGTGTGTAAATCCAAGTTTTTATCATATTCCCAATCGAATAAAAATAAATCCGAGAAAAGCTTGTCGAAAATGAGGGGAGAAGTTATTTCGAGCACGGCCCTGTAATATACAATTACCATAGCTGTGGCACATTCAAAGGCATACAAAGAGCCGTTCGTAAAAATATCTAAAAGGGCTTCATGAGGGGAAACCTTTGATTTAAGGAGGAAGGCCCCATTTTCTAACCGAGCCCAAAAATCAGGATTGCAGCGTGATTTTTTAAACGGTTCAAAGTCAGCTCCGCTTTTAGCAAGCAGTCTGGCAGCCTTGGTAATGTGAGTTTTAACTTCAAGATCGAATTGAAATTCCTTCACACTATCATAATGGTACTTCTTGTTATATTTCTCCATAAGGTCCGCGATCCTGGACTGTTCGGGAGATAAAGCTGCATCAACGGTGATACTCCATGCTTTATCATTGATAAAGATCATTTACTCCACCCTTCCTGATTAAAGCGTCTACCAAATTATATGTATGAGGAAGGGGAAGTGACTGATAAGCATAAAAAATGTTTTTACGAAGGTTCATTCAGGAAGGGATTCCATTTCTAAAGAGAAGTGACTAATCCTTTAAAAGAAGTGGTCTATTAGGAGGCGGGAAATTTAATGTCTCGGAATAAATCCTATTGTGGAGGGAAATAGAAAAAAACCTTGGCTAATGCCAAGGTTTCTTGAGAGTATGGAGACTAGCGGGATCGAACCGCTGACCTTTTGGCTGCCAGCCAAACGCTCTCCCAGCTGAGCTAAGCCCCCGAAATTAGTATGATGTCCTAAGACATTTTTTATTATATAGGATATTAAATAAGAATACAACCATATTTTTAAAATTATTTTCTTTTTATAGCTATAAAAAAATTTCTGTGGCTGGTAAACAGATTATTATACTGCTGTAATTGTATGTAACATTGAAGAAAACCCTTTGTAACCTGACTCTGATAAGATAGTGGAATGGCTCCTGGCCTTGATTCAATAATAAAAGGGGGATACTTACTTATGGAATTACACGTCAAGAATTCACTTGAAGAATGGAAGCAGGAGATAGGAGTGCTCCTGAATGAAATTGATGATGAATACGACCAGGTGAAAAAAGAACTTCAGGTGTATATGTACAAATTCAGCATTACTAAGCAGGTTGTTCAATCAACCTCCAATGCAGAGCTT
The DNA here is from genome assembly GCF_000430765.1 of Peribacillus kribbensis DSM 17871. Lineage (GTDB taxonomy): Bacteria > Bacillota > Bacilli > Bacillales > DSM-1321 > Paraperibacillus > Paraperibacillus kribbensis. The sequence continues at coordinate 401,935 of NZ_KE387239.1, forward strand.
AACCGTAAGATTCGGGAACTCTATCATGAACCATTCGAGACTAAATATAATGAGCTGAAAGAATACATAAAAGAATTGGAAGAGAAGAAGAGAGTATTTCAAATGTTTGTTGATAAAATTGACAAGGTAAAGGAAAAAGAAGAAGTACGGCCTTATTCCTTTGCTCAGGCAGATCCAACCTAAATGGAATGATGTTGTTTCAATGCATTTTGATTTTAAAAAGCTGGCTGATGGTTTGCTTTCCACGGTGTAGACCAAGCATAAGGCGGGCAGGACATGGGGCGTATTTCTTCCCATGACCTGATTGACTTATGACTTGACCTCCTGATTAACAACATTTTTGATTCCTGACAATATCACGAAAATATTCTTTATATAGCGGATAGGAGAGAGGGAAGCCATCGGCTTGAGCCCTCAACCAAGACTTTCAATCTCCACAGCTTTTATACCGGGAATTTCTGTAATGGAGGTATATACATTTGTGGTGGAGCGCTTTTGGTGGACTGTGATTTTTAATTGTATCAGGAATTCTTGGTTGCTCAAGTCTTTAATTCGGACATTTTTTATCTCAATTTCCTTGGTCTTGACCTTCTCTATAATTGACTCAATCTTTTTTTGTTCAGACACAGTCAATCGTAAAAGAATTTCTTTCTCTCTAAGCTGTTTGGGGCCAATGAAGTGCATCAGATAGGGGATGAATTCAACGCTGATCATAATCATGATGACCCCTGCGGTGGATTCCCAATAATAGCCTGCCCCTACTGCTATCCCGATTCCTGCAGCTCCCCAGATCATGGCAGCCGTCGTAAGGCCTGTCACGGTATCATTCCCTCTGCGCAGGATAACTCCTGCCCCTAAAAATCCAATACCCGAAACAATTTGTGCGGCAAGCCTTAATGGATCCATCGTAATATTTACCTGCCCGTCCCCGGGGAATTTATAGGCAGATTCAATCGATATGGCAGTAAGCAGGCAGCTGACAATGGAAATCACCAGGCATGTCTTTAATCCCAGAGGCTTTCTCTTTATTTCGCGCTCAAGTCCGATGATTAAACCCAGAATGGCTGCGAAGCCAAGTTTTATAAATATATTATGGTCAATGGGGAGTTCCATATTTTATCATTCACCGCCGCCTCAAGTGTTATAATGGAAGATGGTATATTCGCTCTGTTTAGCACAAATGAAAAAATGGTACAGTTTTTTTATTTACCACGCATTATTTTTATTAAACGAAAGAAATGCAAAACTGGACTTTAATTGGGAGGTATACATGCAAGAGCCAAAAATCAACCCCTACTTTGTAATGGCAATCGGAGTGATCTCTGTATCTGCATCAGCGATCTTTGTTAAATTCTCTAGTGCTCCTTCTGGTGTAATCGCATTTTACAGAATGTTCTTCTCCGCGTTATTGACCCTGCCCGTATTCTTAATGAAGCATAGTCGTGAGATACAGCAGATTACAAAACGGGACTGGATGTTTGTATTGCTGTCGGGAACATTTCTCGCATTTCATTTTATTTTGTGGTTTGAATCCCTGAATTACACATCTGTCGCAAGTTCGACCGTACTGGTCACTTTACAGCCTTTGTTTGCCTTTGTCGGTACCTTTATTTTCTTTAAAGAACGGTATACAAAAATAGCGATACTTAGCGGCCTAATTTCTGTTGGAGGCAGCGTTCTGATCAGCTGGGGTGATTTCAGGATCAGTGGAGCAGCATTATGGGGAGATATTCTGGCGCTGATTGCCTGTGTTCTTGTTACAATATATATGCTGTTTGGCCAGACAGTGCGGAAAAGAGTATCATTAATAACGTATACTTTCTTGGTGTACTCAGTCAGCTCGCTTGTTTTACTTGCTTATATTACAGCTGCCGGTCAGAAGCTTGGGCCATACAGTTCTACAAATTGGATTTGTTTTGTCCTTTTGGCGGTTGTCCCTACTATATTAGGTCATACACTTTTCAATTGGTCCATCAAATGGCTCAGCGCAAGTACAATCTCTATGGGGATTTTATTTGAGCCGATTGGCGCCTCTATACTGGCGTACTATCTTATTGGCGAGAAAATTCTTTGGACTCAGGCAGCAGGCGGGGTGATTGTTCTCTTAGGTATCGTGTTATTTATCAGGGATGACCGTAAGGGAAGAATCCGGACTAAACTAAAAAAAGAACAGGCTGTTCAGACACTTTGAGATGGTTTAATAAAAGCAGTAAAGCGACATGCTTTGCTGCTTTATAATTGAAGTTTTAACTTAAAATAAACGTGAAAATGGTAAATACACATGCAGAAGGAACTGCAAAAATAAGTGTTGTCCCCTCAACCCTTCCTTCTGAATTGCTTATTTTAATTGCTTCTGAATAGGCAAGGCAAATAAGCAGCAAGCACATTGTGAAGGCAATTAGAAAACCAATCAGTCTAAGCTCCATATTATTGCTCCCTCTATGGCAAGTATAGTTACTACTATTCAGTTCAGCAGGTTGTTATTCCAAGAAAATAATGGAGAGAGAAACTTTTCTAGAAAAACTTCCGAAAAGGGTATTGCAATAAAAATACGACCGTGGTATATTATATTTCGTCGCTAAGACAGCAGCCGAATAAACATGAAATATTAAAATAACAACGAATAATTATTTCGGAAAAGTTATTGACAGGTTAACAGGCTGCATGATAAGATAATAAAGTCGCTTATGAGACAAAATGCTCTTTGAAAACTGAACGAAACAAGACGCCAACGTTATTTTCTTTCGAGAAAATACAAAAACAAGTTTTAAACTTTTATGAGCTACATCAAACATTCTTCGGAGAGTTTGATCCTGGCTCAGGACGAACGCTGGCGGCGTGCCTAATACATGCAAGTCGAGCGGATCGATGGAAGCTTGCTTCCTGAGATCAGCGGCGGACGGGTGAGTAACACGTGGGCAACCTGCCCCTAAGATCGGGATAACTTCGGGAAACCGGAGCTAATACCGGATATGACTTTCCTTCACATGAAG